>NZ_FOHO01000039.1 GCF_900111675.1 Paracoccus homiensis
GTTTCAGAAGATATTGGTAGCCAATCGTGGTGAGATTGCGATCCGTTTGATGCGTGCGGCGAATGAGCTGGGCAAGCGGACGGTTGCGGTCTATGCCGAGGAGGACAAGCTTGGTCTGCACCGGTTCAAGGCCGACGAGGCTTATCGGATCGGTGAGGGTCTTGGTCCCGTGGCGGCCTATCTGTCGATCCCCGAGATCATCCGCGTGGCCAAGGAAAGCGGGGCGGACGCGATCCATCCGGGATACGGCCTTCTGTCGGAAAACCCCGAATTCGTCGATGCCTGCGCGGCGGCTGGCATCACCTTCATCGGTCCCCGCGCCGAGACGATGCGCGCGCTTGGCGACAAGGCCAGCGCGCGGCGCGTGGCCATCAAGGCGGGCGTTCCGGTCATCCCCGCGACCGAGGTTCTGGGCGATGATTTCGACGCCATCAAGGCCGAGGCCGCCGAGATCGGCTATCCGCTGATGCTGAAGGCCAGCTGGGGCGGGGGCGGTCGCGGGATGCGCCCGATCAACGGCCCCGAGGAGCTGGTCGAGAAGGTCCGCGAGGGCCGCCGCGAGGCCGAGGCCGCCTTTGGCAATGGCGAGGGTTATCTGGAAAAGATGATCCTGCGCGCCCGCCATGTCGAGGTGCAGTTGCTGGGCGACACGCATGGCGGCCTGTATCACCTGTATGAACGCGACTGCACGGTCCAGCGCCGCAACCAGAAGGTCGTCGAACGCGCCCCCGCCCCCTATCTGACCGAGGAACAGCGCGCCGAGGTCTGCGACCTGGCGCTGAAGATCGGGCAGGCGGTCGGCTATGAATGCGCGGGCACGGTCGAATTCCTGATGGATATGGACAGCGGGCAGTTCTACTTCATCGAGGTGAACCCGCGCGTGCAGGTCGAACATACCGTCACCGAAGAGGTGACCGGCATCGACATCGTGCAGGCCCAGATCCGCATCATGGAGGGCGCGACCCTGGCCGAGGCCACCGGCGCGGCCTCGCAGGATCAGGTGACGCTGTCGGGTCACGCGCTGCAATGCCGGGTCACGACCGAGGATCCGCAGAACAACTTCATCCCCGATTACGGCCGCATCACCGCCTATCGCAGCGCGACGGGCATGGGCATCCGGCTGGATGGCGGCACCGCCTATGCGGGCGGGGTGATCACGCGGTTCTACGATTCGCTGCTGGTCAAGGTGACGGCCTGGGCGCAGACGCCCGATCAGGCGATCAAGCGGATGGACCGGGCGCTGCGCGAATTCCGCGTGCGCGGGGTCAGCACGAATATCGACTTTGTCATCAACCTGCTGAAACACCCGACCTTCCTGGACGACACCTACACGACCAAGTTCATCGACACGACCGATGACCTGTTCACCTTCAAGAAGCGCCGTGACCGGGCGACCAAGATCCTGACCTATCTGGCCGATATCAGCGTGA
>NZ_FOHO01000037.1 GCF_900111675.1 Paracoccus homiensis
TGGCGTTTGTAGCTGATCGAGGGTTGGCTCATTGACTTCGCTTACGCTGATGTCGGTACACCGACAACCGACGCCGAGTTTACGTGACAATACCGCTTCCTGCCTGCGAATCTCAGGGCCGAGCCAGTCGAACTGGCTGGGGCACAGTCGGGATCCTCCCGTTGCGCCAAAACCGCAGCGGCCTGTCCGCGGTGAGACGAGATTTTGTATCAGGTCCGGAGCAGTATTTCGCATGAGAGGCTCGCAGCGGTGCTGGAAACGGCGGAGTTGAACGAGGCCGATCTGGCCGCGCGGGTTCGACAAGGCCAAGTTCTCGCTGGCCGCGCCGAGGCAATCGAAAACGACCGGATCAAGGAAACCCGCAAGCGGGATTGGTTCTGTTCTGCGAAATCGATTGACGGACGAAAGCCCGTTTCTGAAATCAGGAGCCTGCGAACCAGCGGCGCCTCACTCACAAACGATACATTTTCAGCTTAACATTCAACGCACTATCCGGTAGATATTTCAGCATCTGAAGATCATCGCGGAGCTTGCCTGAATGGGAGATTTTGAAGACATCTTCGGCGCTGGGGCGAACGTAGAAGCGATCATCGGGTATGATGGCGATGAGGATCATTTCGAATACGCGAGAGAGATCATCGAGCACCATCTTTGGTTTCCTGACTTGGATACTGCAATATCGTGGGAAAAGGAAAACATTGGCACACCCTTTGTGCGCAAGCGGTCTCATGGCGGATTCCTAGTAACTCTGAAGGATCAACGTAGTTCTGGCAGCCGCTGGAAAACGAGCACATTGCCGAGATGTGATGTCGAAAAGTTGGAGAGCAAGATAAACTTGGTTTTTGCTGAAGGTCTCGAAAACGTCTTGGTTCAGCATGGGGAGTATTCTCTCAGGCTTGCATCGGATACATCCAGCGGACTCGTATCCTATCTCGAAAGCCTTCGAGGCATGTTGCCATATGGGCGCGAGCACATGAGCCCGATTGTCATCCCGCAAGCTATGTTCCGCGCACACATGCTCACGATGCCATACAGCATTTCTTATGATTACCAACTCGGAATGGGGGTGATGGCGGTCTTCCATGCGGACCACCATCTTCTCATCGGTCGCTGGACCGCCGGAAATGTATATCTCTGGCCATGGATATTGCAGATGGATTGCCTCGGCGGAGACCCACCTTATTTCGAGGATTCGGAAATCTGCTTTCTGTGCGATCAGCACGACCTGTTAGAAACGGGGATACCGATACCATCCCACGAATTGTGCGGGATTTCACTCAATGATGAGTTTTATCAGCGCGACTATCGCCACTACATCACTAAGCAGCAATATTCCGGCAATGTCCGGCCAAAAGATCTTGCCCTCTGCGTAAAAAGATGGATCGAGATCCTGTCTCGCTTTGATCAACGCATCGACATAAATAACCGCCCACCAGCCGATGTTTTTGCAGTAGCAAACAAGCAGCGCATGCACATTCCAGATGCGAATGCCCTCTGCAATGCGTTCGCATGTGCCATTGCAATGAAAATGGGCATTGAAACTCCGGTCTCGGTGATTTTGGAACATTGCTCGGATCTGCAAGCTTTACCACAGGCAACACCTGCCCGCTTAAGGATGTCAGCAACAACATTATGGAGAAATGCACGGGTCAATGAAAACGCGAGCATCCCCAATATGACTGATTTGCATCATCTCGTCATCCCCGAAACTTGGCGCGAAACTGTCAAGCTTTATCCCCGTGATTGGCCTCGTGATATGCCTATCAATGGTTTTAGGATATCTTGGGATAATCAATCGCGAGTAGGAACTGGCAGCTTCCACGCCTCCAAGTTGAACGCAAGTCAAAGGAAGATGGCGAAGAAATTCGTGGAGGAGTTTACGAGATCGCCGGAATGCAAGAGATTTGAGGATGTTTTGTCGGAGCCGCCCAAGGGCATGAAGATTGCGCTGCAACTGCAGTCAAAAAAATCTACATAGATGATCTGGCGACGAGGCGTCGAGTAACGAAAGTCTGATCCCATCTGAAGGCCTCCTCGCCGGTCAGGATATCACTGCCGCGGGATCCTCGGACCGGCATTGTTCCAGAACTCCGGCTTGAGGCGTGACTTCCCCTTACCCCGCTGACGGGTGTTGTCAACTTAACTCGCTGGCCGCGAAGAGATGGCCGGTCTTGGATCGTCAGATGCTCGCGGCCGCCTTCCAGGCGTCGAAGGCCTCCATTCTATGATAGCGTGTTGCGTTTGCGGAACGCCGGCGAGC
>NZ_FOHO01000036.1 GCF_900111675.1 Paracoccus homiensis
ACACCGCGCTCGGCATACCCGTCACGGAAGCTGTGGGATAAGTCCGTCCGGGGAAGGGGGAACCTCGGCCATCACCCGATTTGTGCAACAGAGTCGAGGCCGCACCGCAGCAAAGCCGAACCTGCGAAGGTCGGCAAAGGGCCGAGTGCTCCCGCTGCGCCTGCATTTGCTGCAGCCGGCACGCGTGCCGCTGATGGGTTCGTGGCTTCGATGTTGCTTGGCATTCGAGAGGCTGCCGTTCCTAGTTGTATGGTGATCGCGGGCACCCGCGATTGCTGATCCAGAAGACAGCCGCGCCTCCGCTTCGCTCTGGCGCCGCTGACGGCTTTTCATTTCTTTTTTCCGCCTGCCATCCGGCCGGTGATCTGAACACGGGCTCTGGTGCCACTGCGCGTCAGCCGCCACGGAGAAATCTGGTTGCTCCCACGCCAAGGCGCGGGCCCCTCCCAATTTCACCGCTCCGGCCCCGTGTGTCAGATCACCGCCCGGCCGCAGGTCGGGCTGCGTCCACCCTGCTTTGCCCTTCGGATGACATGAGGTCATCCAAAGTGAAAAGCAGCGATGGCTTCGCCACTGGCGGAAGCAAGAAGGATCGCCACGACATGTCGGACCAGTTCAAAACACGGGCCAGAGATTGGGCTGCGGCCCATCAGAGGCAGACCTTTATGGCAGGAAAGGCAAGCCTGCCTTCGCATCTGGGTCAGGCCCCCCTATTTTCACGCAATTTTCCTCACCGCTGAAGGCAGAACTATCTGCACCCTGCCACCCGATGTGTTGATTGCCACTGAACTCTTCCTCAAGTGGCCACAATTCTTCCTTTGCGGCAGCAAGGCTGACGTAAACTGGAAGGGTTCTAGCTTGCGTCCCGCACCGCAGTGATTACCTGAGACAGCCATCTGCTATCGCCCCGCGACAATTCCGAGGCTAGGGACATGGGAAGAAGCGATCAGACGCTTCCGAGTGCGAAAGCAGATCAAGCAGAGTTCGAGCAAAGCGCGCCGCGGTGCTGTAGGGCAAGGTCAGTCTGCACCATAGCGAGCAGGCTCATATGTCGGATGATAATTTCGGCCCATAGCGGCCGCTCGACCGCGCAGAGGCCACCGTCCGCTTTCCATACCAGATCGATCGAACGGCAACAGGCACACTTACAAACTAGCCTGCTACGCTCTGTCGTCGACTAGCAGCAAATACACCCGTATCCGATCCACCACCGCAGGATATTCTTCCATGTTTGAGATCTCTGGCTCACGTTCGCTCGTGGCGGAATAGGCCTGATGCGTATGAACGCGGCTCAGGAAGCCGCGCTTGATGTCGCTAAAGGCGAGCTTGTTCGGCGTGTCGAAGCCGCGTCGAACCCCGGCTGCAAGGCAGTCAATGACAGAGACCGGGGTAGCCGTTCCGTCGGCCACGGCAGGTATTTCGCTTGCCGTGCGGGCGACAAGACCGGCGGCGAAGGAAAGGCTGAGCGGCACTAGCTGATATACTAGCTCACGGGCACGCGGGCAAATCGCCTTTTCAGCGGGGTCGCCGCCGAGTTGTCTTTCGATTTCGCGCAAGGGTTCGCCGCGTAGCCAAGCCAGGATGCCGAGTTCGAGGTTTCTTACGGCATCGGCCGTCAGCGGTCCGTCCTTCTTGTTTCCGGTAGCGCCGAGAACTGCTCTACCATCACGGATCGGAATGGCATCGCGCGCATCCTGATCCTCTGCGAGCCAATTGATGATCCAAGACGTCCAGTCCGGTATTGTCTGGGGTAGCCGTTCAATCTGATCCTCGATCTTTTGCCGCAGCGATTTGAGGATGCCGAGCGGCGCGCCACTCTGGGTGGCAACCTCCGCCAGGACTTGATCATCGGCCTCCCTCGCTCTCTCGCTGATAAGCTCGTTCAGTCGCGCGACTTTCGCATCGAACTTCCGCCTTCTGATTGAACCTTATGGCCGTGAAGGCAGCCAGTGACCGCCCTATCGAAAAGCGCGTTGTTGCCTCGGGTTCTGCCCCTTCAGGCGCGACCGCGGTGGCCAAGCGGTTCAGGGCGTACTCGACATCGGGATCGGCAGCTGCCGCCACATTAATGCGATCCAGAACTGTCAGCAGGGGATCGCTAAGGGACAGGTAGCGGTCGTCCTCCGGTAGTACCGACTTCAGCTTGTCGAGCACCCCCTTTGTGAAGGGTCTACCTTCCCTGAATTGAAGCACGGCTTCGGGGATCAGGAGCACGATGCCGTTGGCGAGGTGACCGGCGCGCCCTGCGCGGGCCGCAGCATTCAGTATCCCGTGCGCCTCCAGCTCTTCACGCCCTCCTACGTCCGGGTCGCGGCGCCTGAGCGTAGCACTGTTGTAGCACGGGTGAACGCAACGCAGGAATCCTCCCGCGATGGAGGCTGATAAGGTACTGATATAGCTGATAGT
>NZ_FOHO01000033.1 GCF_900111675.1 Paracoccus homiensis
CTCGCGACGATCAGAAACTGATTTCGACGCCCTTGTCGTCGATTTCGCAGGCAAGGCGGCGGCCATTCTGGGTTGCCGCCTCGGCCAGCAGGGCGAACTGCACCTCGGACGGGGCAGGGACGCGCCGGGGCTGCGTGCTGTCGGCGATCAGCCATGACCACAGCCCGTCATCCGGCTTCATCCGCTGCGCATCGCCGACCAGTCGCCAGCCGCGCCCTACGCGCAGGATCACGACCTGACCGCCCCAGGGCATCGCCGTTTCGATGCACATCACCGCCAACAGCAGCATCCGAACCTCGGTCCGGGCAAAATCCCCCTCGGCGTCCAGGGTCAGCTTCAGCCGCCCCTGCGAGGACAGGCCGTCGATCAGCCGGCCAAGTTCGGGCAGACCGACGCGCTGATCGTTCCGGGCCTGACCGAAGGCCATGCGAAACGCCTGGATCCGGTCGCGGGCCGCGCCCACGGCCTCGGCGATCAGGGCCAGTTCCGGGCTTTTTTCGATCCCCGGGAAGCTGCCCGACATTTCCAGCAGTTCGACCCCGTTCCCGATCGCGCCAAGGGGTGAAACCAGATCGTGACACAGGCGAGAGCCGACCAGCGCTGCAAGTTCGGAAGGGTTGATGCGCGTTGTCTCAAAGCTCATGAGGTCTTACCTTGGGATGATGAAAGGAAGGTGGACGTGAACGACATTCTTGAGCCCGGCATGATCGTGCGCCATCCCGGTGCGCCCGAATGGGGCGAGGGGCAGGTGCAGTCGCGGATCGGGGACCGGATCACCGTCAATTTTGCCGAGGCCGGAAAGCAGGTCATCGACGGGCGGCGGGTGACACTGGAATTGCTGCGCTGGAACTGACGTTCATCATCATGCCTCGATTTGTGCAATCATAAGTTGAATCCGGCAAGCGTTTTCTTGCGCTCTGGCAGATGCCGCCGCGCCAGTTGTTGCATTGCGGCCCTTGCGCCAATAAACCACCAGAAAGATTTACGAAGCATGAACAAGGGCGCATGAAGTCCGACACGTCCTATTTCGACCTCCGCATCGCCACCAGCGAGCGTGATCTGCGGGCCGCACAGCGCCTGCGCTATCGCGTGTTCATCGAAGAGCTGGGCGGCGCAGGGGCCCTGGTCGATCACGACAACAGGCTGGAGCGGGACGAGTTCGACCCCGTCGTGGATCACCTGTGCCTGATCGATACCCGCCGCTCCGCCGAGGATCTGGACCATGTCGTCGGCGTCTATCGCCTGCTGCCCGGCGAACGCGCGCGCGAGTTCGGGCGCTTTTACTGCGATTCAGAATATGATCTGACCGCGTTGAAAAATTCGGGCCGGTCGGTTCTGGAACTGGGCCGGTCCTGCGTCGATCCGGCCTATCGCGGCGGCACCGGCATGTTTCTTCTGTGGAACGCGCTGGCCGATTATGTGCTGGATCTGGGGATCGAGGTCCTGTTCGGTGTTGCCAGCTTTCACGGCACCGATATCGACACCCTGGCCCCGTCGCTGGCCTGGCTGCATCATCATCATCTGGCCCCGGCGGATCTGCGCCCCGTGGCCCGCCCAGAAGGTCATCAGCCGATGGACCTGATCCCTGCCGACCGTCTGGAACGGCGCGAGGCGCTGGTGGGGATGCCCGCGCTGATCAAGGCCTATCTGCGTCTTGGCGGTCTGGTCGGCGATGGGGCCTTCATCGACCGAGAGTTCAACACCACCGACGTGTTCCTGCTGATGGACACCAAGGCGATGTCGGACAAGCACCGCAAATTCTATGAATCGCGCCGGCAGGGACAATGAGCGATCCTGCGCGGTCGGGCATCCTGCAACCCGATCCCGGACGGGGCACCGCCACATGGCGTGACGACGGCCCGCCCCCGGACCTGCCGCGGCCGCGCGGACTGGCTGGTTGGTGGCGCGTCATTCGCCGTGGGGTGCCGGCGGTTCTGATCCTGCTGATCGGGGTTCTGCTGATCCTGCCCCTGCGCGGGGCCGAGCGTCTGATCCATGGCGCGCGCCGCCCGTGGACCGGGCCGCATGTGCAGGTCGTCTGCCGTCTTGTCCTGCTGGCCATCGGCCTGCGCTGGCGGCGCGAGGGGCAACCCCTGACCGGACCGGGCGCCGTCGTCGCCAATCACAGCAGCTGGCTGGACATCCTGACCATGAATGCCGCGATGCCGGTGTTCTTCGTCAGCAAGGCCGAGGTTCGCGGCTGGCCGGGCATCAATATCCTGACTGCCGTCACCAACACGCATTTCGTGGTCCGCGATCCGAAATTCGCCCGGCAGCAGGCGCTTGAATTCGCTGCGCGCGTACGGGCCGGGCATCGGCTGTTGTTCTTTCCCGAAGGCACCAGCACCGATGGCCGCCGCGTGTTGCCGTTCAAGCCGACCCTGTTTCAGGGCTTTCTGGACCCCGAACTGCCCGACGGTCTGGCGATCCAACCGATGAGCGTCAGCTATCACGCGCCGGACGGATGTGATTCCCGCTTTTATGGCTGGTGGGCCGATATGGCCTTGGCTGATCACTTGCTGGGCGTGCTGTCGGCGCCGGTGCAGGGGCATGTCGTCGTGCGGCTTGGCGAACCGATTCCCGTTGCAGGTCAGACGCGTAAGACGCTTGCCCTGAAAACGCGCGATGCCGTTGCGGCAGGCTTCGACTTTGCGGACGAAAAAGGTTAAGATCTGACCTTGCTGCGCGCAGCGCAGCACAATATATAGCGCGCCCCGCATCCTCATATACCATAGGAAGGCCATGATGACCCGCTTTGCTGCCCCCATCGCCGAACAGATCTGGGACATGAAATACCGGATGAAGGATGCCGAGGGGCAGCCCGTCGACGGCTCGGTCGAGGATAGCTGGCGCCGTGTGGCCCGCGATCTGGCCCGCGTCGAAAAAGACCCGGCGCAGTGGGAAGACCGCTTCTATACCGCGCTAGAGGATTTCAAGTTCCTGCCTGCCGGTCGCATCCTTGCGGGTGCGGGCACCGGCCGTGCGGTGACGCTGTTCAACTGTTTCGTCATGGGCACCATCCCCGACAGCATGTCGGGCATTTTCGACATGCTGAAGGAAGCCGCGCTGACCATGCAGCAGGGCGGTGGGATCGGCTATGATTTCAGCACGATCCGTCCGCGCGGCGCGGCGGTCAAAGGGGTCGCCGCCGATGCCTCGGGGCCGCTGTCCTTCATGGATGTCTGGGACGCGATGTGCCGCACCATCATGTCGGCAGGTTCGCGCCGCGGCGCGATGATGGCGACGATGCGCTGCGATCACCCCGATGTGGAACAGTTCATCGAGGCGAAACAAGACAGCGCCCGCCTGCGCATGTTCAACCTGTCGGTCCTGGTCACCGATGCCTTCATGGAGGCCGTCAAGGCCGACACATCCTGGGATCTGAAATTCGACGGCAAGGTCTATCGCACCGTTCAGGCCCGCGACCTGTGGAACCGCATCATGCAGGCGACCTATGATTATGCCGAGCCGGGCGTGATCTTCATCGACCGCATCAACAACAACAACAACCTGCATTATGCCGAAACCATCGCCGCGACCAATCCCTGCGGCGAACAGCCCCTGCCGCCCTATGGCGCCTGCCTGCTGGGGTCGGTGAACCTTGCACGTCTGGTGACCGACCCGTTCACCGACCGGGCGCAGCTTGACCCCGATGCGCTGGACGATCTGGTCCGAACCGCGATCCGGATGATGGACAACGTGGTGGATGCCTCGCGCTTTCCTCTGGAACAGCAACTGGCCGAGGCGCAGGCCAAGCGCCGCATCGGGCTGGGCGTCACGGGCCTTGCCGATGCGCTGCTGATGCTGGGCCTGCGTTACGGTGCCGAGGATGCGGTCGCGCAGACGCGGGTCTGGATGAAGGCCATCGCGCGCTCGGCCTATCTGGCCTCGGTCGATCTGGCCAAGGAGAAGGGCGCGTTCCCGCTGTTCGATGCCGATGAATATCTGAAATCGGGTTTCCTGTCGAAAATGGATGACGATGTGCGCGCCGCTATTGCCGAACATGGCATCCGCAACGCGCTGCTGACGTCAATCGCGCCGACCGGCACGATCAGCCTTTATGCGGGCAATGTCTCATCGGGGATCGAACCGGTCTTTGCCTATGCCTATACCCGCAAGGTGCTGCAGAAGGACGGCTCCCGGACCGAGGAAGAGGTCGTCGATTACGCTGTCCAGATGTGGCGCGACCTGAAAGGCGATGCGCCGCTGCCGGATTATTTCGTCAACGCCCAGACCCTGGAGCCCAAAGATCATGTCGCGATGCAGGCCGCCGCGCAGGAATGGGTCGACAGCAGCATTTCCAAGACGATCAACTGCCCCGAGGATATCAGCTTCGAGGATTTCAAGGATGTCTACTTGGCCGCCTGGGATCTGGGCTGCAAGGGCTGCACCACCTATCGCCCGAATGACGTCACCGGCAGCGTTCTGTCGGTCAGCGAAAAGACCGAGGCCACGCCCGAGGCCGATCAGGGCGCCGACGTCGTCTACCTGACCGAGCCTCTGGACCGTCCCGGCGCGCTGGAAGGCACCACCTACAAGCTGAAATGGCCGGGCAGCGAGCATGCCATCTATATCACCGTGAACGATATCGTGCAGGGCGGTCATCGCCGCCCGTTCGAAGTGTTCATCAATTCGAAGAACATGGAGCATTACGCCTGGACGGTCGCGCTGACGCGGATGATCTCGGCCGTGTTCCGCCGCGGCGGCGACGTGTCCTTCGTGGTCGAGGAACTGAAAGCCGTCTTCGACCCGCGTGGTGGCGCCTGGATGCAGGGCCGCTACGTCCCCTCGATCCTCGCCGCGATCGGCGGCGTGATCGAACGGCACATGGTTTCGATCGGTTTTCTTGAAGGCGAGGGCATGGGCCTGAAATCCGACCCCGAGGCCGAGAAGATGGCCGTCGGCGAACGCCCCAAGGGCCCCGCATGCCCCAGCTGCGGCCAATACGGCATGCGCATGATCGAAGGCTGCATGACCTGCCCCTCCTGCGGCCATTCGAAATGCGGCTGAGGGGTGCGGGCCGGGTGATGTAGGTCTGAACTGACCCATAGTTTGCCCATTTGGTGCGGTTTGGTGTCCACTATCACCGCATAGATTGCCCACGGGCCGATGTCAGGCACTGTTGATGTCAGTAGAAAAGCAACGGGCCTACCTGAAGAGGGTAGGCCCGTTTTCCGTTTATCTATTTGATTTTAAGAAGATAAATTTCTAATCGAGGTGTATCAGCAGGGTATGAGCCTCGACGCCCAGCCCCTTCGCGACACGGTAGAGGTTGTCGATCGAGATATTCTGCTCAGACCGCTCTACAGCACTCAAATAGGTCCTGTTGAGGCCCGCCTCCTCGGCAAGGCGTTCCTGAGACCACCCTTTCTCAGCACGAAGCAGCCGCATATTGCGGGCGAGTACGTCTCTCAGGGGGCTCTTGGGTGTCCGTTTCACACCCGATGCTATTGGCGAATGTCGGTTTTAACTCTACCAGTTTTAAGAAACATTCTGGCGCCCGATCTGGACGTCGAAGCAAAGGAGAGGCTGCAATGATCATCGACTTGGTAAAACTGGAGAAACTCGCGGAGGAGATGGAGGGGTAATCCCCCCGTTTTTGCGGGGGCTTGGTCGTAAAATTTATGCGGCCATCTTCAGTTTCTGTGCAGGTGTCATCCCGCCGTTGCCCATGT
>NZ_FOHO01000032.1 GCF_900111675.1 Paracoccus homiensis
CTAACAGGTAGTCCGGCCACATATGCCCGCTTGGGGCAGGGTGTAACGGCGCAGTCGGAATGCGGCGGATGGCAGATCAAGCGCAACATTGCCGTATCGCAGTTGGCGAGTGCGCAAAGGTGGGCGGGATACCTAGTCGATCAGGGGAAGCGTCATTTGATTGCCCCAAAGATTAAGGGAAAGGTGCTCGGCGTATCTCGATCAATCCACTACGCGCCCGTAGAGGCGCAGAGAGCGGCCCTAGAGGCATGGAAGCAGGATGTGGGCTGGATAGATGCGGAAAGCCAGTAAGGCCACTGAGCGTCCCGTATATCGCCTCTGAGCAGCAATGAAAGGTTCAGCATGGGAACGATCGAAAAGGCCAAGACGGACGATCTCGGGGTGAAGGTGAGCGGATCGGCCCGGACGGGACACAAGATCGAGCTAACATCGGAAAGCGCCCTGTGTCGGATATTCGGCACGTCTGACGAGATGCAAGCGAACGCCCTTCTGAGCCATTGCCTGAAGCCCCTGAAGGCGGACGAGGCCAGCGACGAGCACCCCGGCAATGACGAGCGGATATTCATGCTTTCCGTGATCCGTGATCTGGCCCCGCGTGATCCTGTCGAGCGCATGCTTGTGGTGCAGATGGCGGCAACGCACGTCGCAACGATCCGTTCGGCGCGATGGCTGGCGAACACCCAGAACATTCCCCAGGTCCAAGCCCATTACACCGGTTTCAACAAGCTCGCCCGGACATTTGCGGCCCAGGTCGAGGCCCTGAGAAAACACCGGACAGGCGGTGAACAACGGGTGACGGTGCAGCACGTCAACGTCGCGGACGGCGGGCAAGCAATCGTCGGCAACGTGAAAACCGGGGGGGCAGGCTAAAGCTTATGGCGCGACAATCACCAACCCGTAGCACCACTACGCCCATACTTCCGCAATTCAAAGATTACGGGGGAGGGGCGGCGCTGAATAATGGCGACAACCCCATGAGCAAGGCCCATGCGGCCCCCAGATGCACGGCAACGTCCAAGCGCACGGGCGAACGGTGCAAAGGCCCTGCGGTTCGCGGTTGGCGCGTCTGTCGCTTTCATGGTGCGGGCGGCGGGCATTCATCCGGCCCGGATCACCCATCTTGGCGTCATGGCATGCGGTCGCGGGAATGGATCGAGGCAAGGGCAGAGATCAACGAGCTGGTGCGAGAGGCCAGAGAGATAGAGCGCATGCTTTGCGGTGGCGCGTTTTGAAGTTAACGGCCCTATTTCTTGCCACCTTCACAAGTAATGCATGCATTCATGCATTCTTGGCGTAGGCGGCTATCGCCCGTTCAACGATCTCGGCAATGGGGACGCCCTCGGCATCGGCTAGGCTTTCGATCAACGCGCGGGTGCTGGGCTTCATGCGGACGGACATTTGATCGGAGCGGCGTTCGGCCTTCACCTTGTGCGGCCTCGCCCCTCTTTGCGGAATGCCCGTTTCTTTCGGTGTCGCGGCGGTGTCGATCATCCCGCCCAAGTCGAGGCCCTTCTTAGTCATTTTCGCCACCTTGGCTGGTCTTGCCCTTCCACCACAGAACAGAAAGGACGAGCGCGACAACCGCCCCCCCGGCGATGGCGGGGAGCTGAGAAAGTGACGCGATATTCTCAACTCTTGGGCCAAAGCCCCCTTCCCCTTCCATGAAGCCCCGGATCACAAAGCCCACAACTGCGGCAATCAAAACTGACGTGACGTTTGCTTTTAAGTCTGTAGCTTTGCGACGCATCAGGCGGCGGATAACCCATGCGATAGCAAGGATAGGGATTGCGCCGAATACGGCGTCGATCACGAAAACAGCCCAGTTCATTCGATCAGCCCTTTCACATATTCCCAGATTGCGGCCAGCTCTTGCGCGGCCTTTGTGTCGCCCGTCTCTGTCACGCCCTGCCCGGTCGCGGCCGTCTCGGCATAGATCACGCGCTGGGCGATATTCACGGGCGCAATGCGGCCATGCTGGGCAAGCACCCGCACGGCCTCGTCTGTGAGCTTGGCCCGTGGCGTCTGAGACATGACGAAGGCGAACGGGACGCCAGCGGCCCCCAGGGCGGCTATCGTGGCCCCTACGGCCCGGAGATCATCGGGGGATGGCCTGACGGGTATCAACGCCAGATCGGCAGCCCTGAGCGTCTCTGTGAGCCATGACGGCGCGGCGGGCGGGGTGTCGATCACGACGAGATCAAAACGGCCCAGAGCGGCCTCTAGCGTGGCCCTGAGCGCATGCGGTGCGGGATCATCGGCCAGCATCATCGGCGCGTCACTTTCCCGGCCCCGCCACCATGCCCGAAAGCTCTGTTGCGGATCGAGATCGAGCGCAAGCACCCTCTGCCCGTCCTGGGCGGCGGCAACCGCCAGATTGCGGGCGAGTGTCGTTTTCCCGGCCCCGCCTTTCTGAGCGGTTATGACGAGCGTTTTCATGTTGCGTTGTCCTTGCGGAAACCCCTGATTGCCCAACCAAGCATTATGCCCAGAGCTAAAAGCAGGAGGCTTGGGATCAGAACGGATTGGGCATATCCCGTCACGCGGATCACCCGCGCCGCTTGCCGTTCGCGCATCAATGTAAGGTCAGAAGCCACTTCGGCGCGGGTGGACATCTCACCACTTGGTAAAGTTACGGGATCGCTTGGCGCGTTCGCTAAGGCTTCCGCTCGTTCAATAGCGCGCCGCGCGGTCAGGTATTGCTTGAGCTGTTGATCGGGCCTTTCATCCATGAACATCAGTCCTGCCCATATCAGCGTTAGAATGAGCCAAATTCTGAACGAGCCTTTCCCCCAGTTGATACGCTGCATTACTGCCCCCCGTGTTCTGACGGCAGGAAACAAGAAACGGTAACGAAAAGCAATGAATGCTTGCTAGAATGCATGCATGCAACTATGCGTATAAACACGCTACGGACGTAGAGTCTTTATACAGCCTTTTTGGGGGGAGCCAGGACATGATCCTGCTATTTGTTAGCGTGATGGGTGCAATGGCCATTACATTCGCAATTGTAGAAAGCGCGGCAGAGGCGGCAGAGACTAGACGTGGCGTGCGGTATGTAATGCTAATTGGATGGCTGGCGGGGACGGTTTCCGCTGGTTCCTTGTCGCTAGGAACGGGGTGGTTGCTCAGCGGTTTATCCGACGAGTACTGGCAGCATCTTGCAAAAAGCAACTATGTTTGGGGCTTAGCTATCGGCGCTGTTGTTTGCCTAGGTTCCGCACAAGCTGCCGGCAAGGCCATCTAAATGCCCACTAGCTTTGTTATCTACCTTCGCGTGTCTACCGAGCGCCAAGGTCAGAGTGGCTTGGGTCTTGCGGCGCAACGGGCGGCGGTGATGGATCATGTCGCGGGCAAGGGCGAGATCGCAGCGGAATATGTCGAGATCGAGAGCGGCAAGCGCAACGAGCGCCCCCAGCTCGCCCGCGCGATGGCAGAGGCCAAGCGGATCGGCGCGGTGCTTTTGATCGCCAAGCTGGATCGCCTCGCCCGCAACGTCGCGTTCATTGCCAACCTGCTAGAAAGCGGGATCGAGATCGCGGCGGCGGATATGCCAGAGGCCAACCGCTTCCTGTTGCACGTCATGGCGGCGGTGGCGGAGCACGAGGCGCAAGCCATATCGGATCGCACCCGTGCAGCTCTAGCGGCGGCAAAGGCCCGTGGCGTGGCGCTGGGCTGGTCCATGCCTGAGCGCAGGGAGGAACAACGGCAGGCATCCCGCAAAGGCGCGGCCAAGAATGCTGAAAATGCATGCATGCATGCGGCTAACGTCTTACCCGTCATTCGCCAGATCGCGGCGGGCGGTGCATCTCTACGCAAGATCGCGGACGAGCTGAATGCTCGGGGGATCAAGACAGCGCGGGATGGCCTGTGGTATGCCGCAACAGTCAGAAACTTGCTCAATCGCCAGTTTGAGGCGGTAAGCTCAGAAAAGGCTGCTTAGAATGATCAGAAAACTACTCGTCAGTTTGGCGGTATTGGCGGCGCCACTTGGAAGCCCAGCCATTGCAAACGATCGAGATCAGTTTTGCGCAGGGTTTGAAGAAGGCTACAAAGCCATCAAGGGTGACATGGTCTTGATCCCGCTTTGTCCACTTGCCCCGCTCACCCCACTCGGATCGTCGCCATACCGTGAAGGCTTAAAGGCGGGGATGGCCGCCGCCCGATAGGTTGATAATGAGAACATGAGCGCAAACCGCCAGCTAGATTTATTCGTGGCCTTGATCGGTGACGTGCCGTTTCGGGACGAGAGAGAGGCCATGAGCGCCCCTCTCGTCGCCCTGTCCAAGAACAAGCGCACCCGGATTGAATGGGAAGGCCCCAGCGGCCAGAAAGTGCTTGTTACGGCCCCAGAGGATACGGGCATTGCGACGATCTGGGATTATGATGTGCTCTTGTGGGCGGTGTCGCAGATCAACGAGGCGGTGAATGCTGGCCTGCCCGTCTCGGCCCGGATCGAGTTTCACCCTTACAACCTGTTGAAGGCGGTAGGGCGCGACACTGGCGGCAAGGGATATGGCGAGCTGAAAGCGGCCTTGCATCGCCTCGGGTCAACGTCCGTCGCCTATGAAAGCCGTTCCCTGAAAAGCAAGCGCCGGAACCTCGGGCGGTTCAACCTGCTATCGGCATTCAAGATCGAGGAAACGGACGAAGGCCAAGCCAAGGCGGCATGGCTGGAATTGCCTCTGTGGCTTTTCGAAGCGGTGACGAAAGATCGGGATATTTTGTCGATCTCGCCAAAGTATTTCGATCTGACAAGCGGCCTTGATCGGTTCCTGTATCGCCTCGCCCGTCGCCATGTGGGCAGGCAAGCCGGGTGGATATTCACCTTTCGGGACTTGCACACCCGGAGCGGATCGGCCCAGCCCTACGGCCAGTTCGCCAGGGACTTGCGCAAAGCTATCGCCCGCAACGCCCTGCCCGAATACAGCATGAACGAGATCGAGGGGGCGAACGGCCCTTCCCTGGCGTTCAACCGTGATCCGGCCAAGATCGAATGGCGACAAGATCGGCGCTATAAGCTCTGAGCCTGTGGATAACTTAGCCCTGCCTTGTGAAAGCACTCGGGGTATCACCCACTCTGGCACTCGGGGTATCACCCACTTTCATTCGGGGTATCACCCACTTGCCCTAGTGAGATCGAGGCACAAGGCTATGAAAAGGAAACACATTCCAAGACGGAGATTTGCCGTAACTGTTTAACTATCTTCTAAAGAAGATATTCCTTAACGTTCGTTCGTCTTTTGTTCCGTTCACCCTTTCCGCATGGCCTCTGTTGTCGTATACTTGCATCCACAAGATGCGGTGTCAGGCACAAGGATTTGCGGAATATGGCTCAAGGTGCACAAGATCAGCTCATGACGGTGGCGGATGTGATCTCAGCAATGCGGATCAGCCGGAGCACCTGGCAAAAGCTCGTCGCCCAAAAGCGGACGCCCCCCATTGTGCGGATCGGCACAGTGCAGCGGATCAGGCCGGACGCCTTCGAGGCATGGCTAGGCCAGCACGAAAACGCGGCGGCAGAAAATACCTGAGAAAAATAGATGGGTGATATTTCGTGACGCTGCATCAAGCTCAGGTCAACGCGAATAGCCAAACCACAAAAGGATATGCCGGTTCAACGGCAAGCTCCTACGCGCGCGTATCCTTAGTAGGAGAAAACACCTGCTCCCCAGCCCTGTCACGGGTAACGGATCATTCGCGGCGCAGAATGAACGCCCGTGAACGTCGAGCGGCCCAAGACAAGCAGGCGCGATTACAGCGGCAAGCGGATCACTTCGCAGACGCCACAGCATTTGCCTACTTCATGGGGTGGCCCTTGGAACATCGCATAACGATCACCTGGGGCGGATGCTACGGCGGCGAAAGGATAGAGGGAAACATCCTCGGGCTAGACGACAAAGCCCGGAATGAACGCCTCCGCGCAGAGCTGGCACGCTTGCTAAGAAAGGCAGGGTATCCGCTCGCCTGCATCTGGTCGCGTGACGAAGGCGCACGGCTTGGACTTCATGTTCACCTCGGCCTGTATTGGCCCCTGCCCGACGACGAGCTTGTGAAACTGTTAACGCGCCTAACAGGTAGTCCGGCCACATATGCCCGCTTGGGGCAGGGTGTAACGGCGCAGTCGGAATGCGGCGGATGGCAGATCAAGCGCAACATTGCCGT
>NZ_FOHO01000027.1 GCF_900111675.1 Paracoccus homiensis
TGCAGCGGCGCAAGATCGACAAATTCGGCATAGCTGTCCTGAACGGACGGGATGTTGCCAAGGTCGTAAAACATCGTCGCGACGCCCTCGACATAGCTGGCCAGGCCACCGCCCAGCCATTTCTGCGACAGCTGCGCCTCGGTATCGGGGAACTCGAACCCGTCGATCACCGCGGCCGCCGCCTCAGGGTCCATCCCCGCATCCTGCGCGATCACCGGCAACATCTCGTCGCGGCGGTCCCCGGCGGTCCACATCGCGTTCATCTCGGCCGTGGTGGCCACGAAATCGGCCAGAAGCTGCGGCTGCTCGGCCGCGAAATCGCCCGTCGTGGTCGTCAGGTCGAAGGTCAGGATCCCGATCTCTTCCTTCTCGGCCCCGCTCAGCAGAACATTGCCGCTTTCCTTCATCCGGTTCAGCGCACCGCCCCAACCGCATGCCATGTCGATGCTGCCCTGCTCAAAGGCCGCTGCAGCCTCCGCAGGTGCCATGTCGACAATCGTCATGCCTGCCGGATCTATCCCGAAATGGGCCATCTGTTGCAGGAAACCGTAATGCGCGATGGTCCCGACAGGCACCGCGACCCGCGCATTCGCCAGTTCCGACGCGCTGTCCTTGTCGATCTCCAGCCGGGACGCGACGACGCAATTGTCATTGTCGGAATAGGAGGCCGCGATATCGACCACCCGCAGATCCTGCCCCGCCGAGGTGGCGACGACGAAAGGCGGCACGCCCTGACTGACCGCGATCTGCACGTCACCCGCCGCCATGGCCGCCGACATCGCCGTCCCGGAATCGAACGCGACCCAGTTGACCGTCACGCCAAGCTTTTCGTCATAAACTCCGTTGACCTTGCCATATTGAAACGGCATCGGCCATTCCTGAAAATACGCAACCGTCAGCGCATCCTGCGCGACCGCCGCATGTGCGGTGACTGAGGCAAGCAGGGCCATCGGCCCGGTCAGGTATCTGATTTTCATATCTTATCCTCTGTTGGCATGGGGCTACAGGCCGCAGGCTGGGCCCGCGGTCGTCACATCGCCGCCGGTTCGTCCGGCGGTCGCTTTTCAGAAAAGCAGTCAGTTGCGGCTGCGAGCCGCACTGGTCCATCACCCGCCCCAGGCATGGCCGGGGGCGACATCGTTATCGGGGGTGATCTGGCTGTCGGTCAGACACCAGGCAGGAAAAGCCTTCGCTTTTGTTCAGTAGATCGGTGGCGAGATCACCCACAGCGCCACCGCGGTTTCGGAATAGGGGTTCGACCAGGAATAGGGCTCGTTGCGGATTCGGAAACTGTCGCCCGGACCGACCGTGAATGTCTGATCACCGAAAGTCAGGTCCAACTGCCCCGCCAGCATGAAGCCGATTTCCTGCGTTTCCCGGCGCACCGGTTCCGGCAAGGAATGACCCGGCAGAAAGCTTGAATGCACGATCTCGAAACTGTCTGTCAGATCGGGCGAGATCAGCGCCTCGGTCAGCCCCTCAAAGCGATGACCGACGGCCCGCCGCCGCCCGGCCCGGACGATGCGGCCTTCCTCTTGCGGGGCCTCGGCCTGCGGTTGCCGCAACAGCGACGGCGCCACGTCCAGAATTCTGGCCAGTTTCAACAGATCGTCGGAATTGATGCGCGACACATCGCGTTCGACCTGCGACATCCAGCCCAGGGATCGGCCCATCGCCTCGGCCAGCTGGGCCAAGGTCAGCGACCGGTTCTTGCGCAATGTCCGTAGGTCTGAACCCGAAGTCACGAATCATTCTCCGTCTTTCGAATCATCGTGCCTGCTATTGTGAAATTTTCAATATTTTTTTCACCGAAGGCGATGAGCAGCGGTCGATCAGCGCAGCTTTCCGCCCAATCTGACCGCCGCAGCGTACCAGGCGGGCGGCGCTGCCCCAATGTCGGGCAGCGTCGAAACTGCATGGGCCATCCCGGTGCTGAACCACCGGCCCTGCGGCGCAGCAGGTTTTGCAGCGAACCGCATCAGGTGCGCTGGCGTTCGAACTCGGCCCAGGCGTCGGCGAAACTGTCGAAGTCGAAATCCGGGCGGCGGGCGGCGTCCAGCACGATCCGTTCGGTCTGCATCAGCTTGGCGATGCCTGCTTCAAGTCCCGGCACGACATCCGCGGGTATGACCACCGCGCCGTGGCGGTCGGCATGGATCAGATCGCCGGGATTGACGGTCATGCCAAAGACGGTGACCGGGCAATCGATGTCGCGCAGATGCACGAAGCCGTGGCTTGGCCCGACCGATCCGGCAATCACGGGAAACCCGTCCGGCAGATCGCCAAGGTCGCGCATGACCCCGTTCGTCAGCACGCCCGCGATGCCGAAGCCCTTGTGGACGGTGGTGTTGATCTCGCCCCAATAGGCGCCGATGCAGGCCGGATAATCCAGGTCCTCAATCACCGCGACGGCAGGGGTCGGAGCATTTGCCATATAGCGGTAATAGGCCATGCGTCGTTCGCGGATCACCTCGGCGGGTTCGCTTGGCGGCGCGATGGCCGACAGTTTCGCGGTGCGCGCATAGCCCACGATGGCCCCGCTTTCGGGGGCCGAGGACAGAACCGTCCCGCGCGTGAAGGCATCGAAGCCGCGCTTGCCCTGCACGACCTCGATGGCGTTGCAGACGGTGGGGGTGTCGACCTGATGCAGCAAGGTCAGAAGTGTCGGGGTCATATCTCCTCCAGCCAGCGCCGCAGCAGCGCCGTCACGTGTTCGGGTTGTTCAAGTACCGGCAGGTGACCGGCGTCCGGCACGACCTGCAACGCCGCCTGTGGCATCAGGTCCTGCATCAGCCGATGTCGGGCGACCGGGCACAGCCGGTCGGATTCACCGCACAGGATCAGGGTCGGCCCCTGATAGTCGCGCAGAACCTGCGTCTGATCGGGGCGATCGCGCAACGCCACGGACTGGTTCACGAAAACCTGCGGCCCAAGGTTCAGCGCCATGTCAAGACACAGCCCGGCAATCGGCCCATCGGGATCGGGGGCGTGCAGATAGTTCGGGATCATCTGCCCCCGCATCACATCCGCCAGCCCACCCTGCCGGACGGCAGCGATCTGCGGCGCACGGCGGGCCTTGACCTCGTCCAGTTCGGCCAGCGGGTTGGTGTCCATCAATGCCAGACCCGCGATGCGCCCGGGGGCCTGACGCAGAACCTCCATCGCCAGAATGCCGCCCATCGACAGCCCCGCAAGCGCGAAGCGCGGCGGCGCATGGGCCAGAACCTCGGCGGCCAATGCCTGCATGCTGTCATGCGCCCCCGCCGGACAGGCCATGACCGCGCGATGCGCCGACAGCGCCGCGATCTGGGGTGCAAACAGCCGCGCATCACACATCATGCCGGGCAGGAACAGCAAGGGGGTCATGATCGGTCCTTTGCGGATCGCGGGGCGGTCAGCCGCCCCGCGAAGGGATCACTTGCCGGTCCAGGTCGCCCCGGCCGGATCATCGGTCGACGTCACCCGGTACAGGCTGGCCTCGCCGGTCATCGCGGGTTCCAGCGCATAGGCCTCGCCGGGGTTGATCAGGCAGGTATCGCCGGGGTTCAGCACGTTTTCGTACCCCTCCAGGGTCAGCTTCCAATGCCCGCGCATCGGCATCAGCACGGTATGGCGGTCCGGCGTGACCATCTGGGCGGGGACCGAGCCGCGGGTCAGGAAATCAACGTCAAAGCCGGGACGATCCTTCAGCAGGCCGTTCGGGCCGATGACCTTGGCCGGAGCCTTGGCGGCCAGCGCCATCAGGTCCCAGTAGCGGGCAACATAGTCGCGCACGACCTCTTGCACCGGAACCTCCGGGAAGGCTTTCAGCTGCTCTTCGGTAAGCACCGGCATGGGCGAAACGTCATGCGGCAGGGTCTGGCCCTTCTTGCTGTCATAAAGCACGCCGTTCTCGCCAAGGATCAGGCCGTGGTCGCGGGCCTCTTCGATGACCTGCGGGGCCCAGGTCACGCCGCCTCCGGCATCGTCGCCCCCCAAGATCGCCATGATCATGCCGTAATCGGTGCCGATATTCTCGAACCCGCGGAAGATGCCGGTCGGGATGTTGAAGATATCGCCTTCCTCTGCGACGAATTCGCCCGAGGTGCCATAGCGGCCCCAGAAGAACCGCCAGCGCCCCTTGAGGACAAAGAACACCTCGGCCGTGGTGTGCGAATGCAACGAGTTGCGGCAATTGGGCGGCTGGCCCGCCGCGCCGATATTGAAGCCGGGCGTATCACGGATATGGACATGCTGGTCGGGGCTTTCGGAAACGCCGCCGCCGATGATGGTAAAGTTTTCCTTGCGGTCCGAGCCGGGCGTATGGGCGTCAATGAAGGCGGTCTTGCAGGGCTTCAGCTCGCCATAGCGGACGATGCGCTGGTCGATGGTGGTCATGAACGTGTTCCTTTGAAGATGGGTCGGTCAGGCGGCGGGTCGTGGCCAGCCACCGGGCGGACGCAGGTTCAGGCGCCGTGCGCGCAGGCTGGCGCGATGGGCATGAAAGCGCCGCGCCGCCTCGTGATCCGTCAGTTTCAGGAACGGTCGGGTCATCACTTTGGACCGGTTTGCAGCAGGATCTGTTTCCAGACCGAGGTTTCATCGAACAGCGTGTATTCGCGGCGGATCCTGGGTTCGCCCGCGACGAGGGCGCCGAATTCGGCATGGCTGATGCCCAGCACATAGACCTCGGCCCCGGTCGGCGCACCGAAAACGCCCCAGCCGTCATGGGTGCCGTGCAGGCTCCAACGCAGGGCCGAGCGTGGCGGCATCGCGGGATCGTCGCGCCCGATCTGGTGGTGGATGGTGAAACGCGCATTCGGGAATGACGCGCGCAATCCCATCCAGAACCGATCCACCGCGCCGAAGGAATGGCCGGTCACGCCACCGGGATATTCGGTCTGCACGGCGCGGTCGTATTCCTGTTCGATCACGGCCATGTCGGCATCCATGATCCGGGTCAGGATATCGGCGTGGCGCTGTCCCCAGGGATTGTCGTTGCCGCGCCCGGTATAGGGCCCCTGCCGGTCGGTCGCCGGCGACAGCGGTTTCACACATGCCTCGGGACCGCCTTCGCGGCGGATCAGATCGGCGGCATACTCCCTGGGCTCCCAACCCATCTGCCGAACAATCGCGCCCTGGTCGCGGATCAGCCATTCATCGTTGATCTGGTTGTCGATGGCATGGCAATCGGCCAGGATCCGATAGCGCAGCTTGGTGCCGCTGGCCTTGCCATAGACCCCGTCGCCCAGATGCGTCGCGGTCGAGATGATGCGATGCGAGCTGAGCATCCCGTCCTCGGGCGTGCCCGACCAGATCACGTCCTCGCCCAGCAATTCGCGGTCGGGAAATTCGGCCAGCGTCGCCATGGTCGCGCCGATGACATTCTGGTTGCCCAGCACAACCGATGCGGGTGAACGCACGACGATATCATCGCTGTAATAACGGTGCAGCGTCGCGATGCCGCGATCTTCCCAGATCTCCTTGGTGATCCCGATGATATAATCGGGAAAATCGCGAAACTTGGTATCAAAGCCCTTCATGTCCTATCCTTCCGGGGCCCAGCCTTCGGGAATGCGGGTCGATTTGCGCATGATCAGCGGGCTATCGATCTGGACATTCCGGGGCTTGGGGGGGTCTTGAGAATCAATCATTTCGGTCAGCGCGGCGACGGTTTCGGCGACCATCAGATTCGCGCGCTGGCGGATCGTGGTCAGCCCATAGGCCAGCCACGCCGCGGGGGGCACATCGTCATAGCCTATGACCGACACGTCATCGGGCACCGACAGGCCCAGTTCGAATCGCAGCACGTCCATTACCGTGAAGGCCATGTGGTCATTGGCCACGAACACGGCATCGGGCCGCTTCGACGGGGGGCGATCGAACATCCGCCGCGCGGCGTCGCGGGCACGGTCGGTGTTGAAATCGCCGATCTCGCGGGCAAACAGGCTGTGGCCCGCCTCGGCCAGCCCGTCCAGAAAGCCAGCCTCGCGGTCGCGCTGAGTCGAGGCACCTTCCCAACCCGCGATATAGCCCATCCGCCGATGCCCGCCCGCGACCAGCAGCCGCGCCGCCTTGCGCCCCCCTGCCCGATTGTCCGAGGTGACCGAGGTCACGCTGTCGCCGGCCTGCGCACGGTTGAACAGCACCGCCGGAACCCCCGCCTGCTGACAGCGCGTCGCGATATCGGATGACAGCGCGACCGAGGCCAGGATGATGCCATCGACCTGATAGTCGAGGATCTCTTCCATGACGTCGTCGATATTCCCGGCCGTCTGCGAGGCCATGAAGATCAGAACGTGATAGCCGCGTTCCTGAAGGCTGTTCGACAGTTTTTCGACGACTTCGGGGTAGAAGTAGTTTTCCAGATAGGCGACCACCAGTCCGATGATCCGCGATCGCCCCGACACCATCGCGCGGGCCAGAACATTCGGACGATAGCCCAGTTCCTGCGCGGCGCGGCGCACCTTCTCTGCCGTCTTCTTGCTGACAGACGCGCCGGGTGTGAAGACGCGGCTGACCGCCGACTGGCTGACGCCCGCGCGTTCGGCAACCTGAACGGATGTCACCTTCTCTGCCATCAATCCGCCGTCCAGCCACCGTCGATCAGCATCGAGGTTCCCGTCACCATGGCCGAGGCATCCGATGCCAGATACAGGACCGCGCCCATGATGTCCTGCACCTCGCCCACGCGCGGCAGCTTGATCTTGTCCATGATCCAGGCCGCGCGTTCGGGATTGTCGAAGGTCGATTGCGTCAGCGGCGTGCGAATGAAGGTCGGGCAGATCGTGTTGATGCGGATATCGGCCTTGCCCCATTCGATGGCCATCGCCTTGACCATGCCTTCCAGCCCATGCTTGCTGGCGCAGTACAGCGCGCGGTCGATCCCGCCGACATGCCCCATCTGGCTGGAAATATGCATGATCGAGCCCTTGCGCCCCGCCGCCTGCATCGCACGGGCCGCGCCCGCCGACAGGAAATAGGCCGAACGCAGGTTGACGCCCATCACCGCATCGAAATCCTCGGGCGTGGTGTCCAACGCCGGACCGTGCCGCGCCACCCCGGCCGAATTCACCACGATGTCGAAAGGTTCATCGGACAAAACGGCATCCAGCGCGGCCAGATCGCCCTGGTCCAGAACCTGCGCTCTGGCCGACCAGCCGCGCTCTGTCATCCGGGCGACCGTGTCGCCCAGACGCTCTGCCCCACGCGCCGCACAGACGACATGCGCCCCCGCATGAGCCAGCGCCACCGCGCAGCCCTGACCGATACCGGATGAGGCACCGGTCACCAGCGCCCGCTTGCCTGTCAGGTCGAAGGAGGGGGGGTGGGGAAGTTCGGTCATCAGTTCATACCATCCGGAATTGAGATCCGCCCGATATTGCGGGCCTTGTTGAATTCGCGCAGCCGCGCGAAGACATCCACCCCCAACTGCCGATAGGCGTCCAGAAGATCGACCAGAACCCAGTTTTCGCGGATCTTGCCGTTCTCAAGCCGCCAGAAATCAAGGCTGCGCATGGTGATGCGCTTGCCCGCCGGGGCGATGCCCAGCCAGCCGTCATGGGTGACGGTCTGGATCATGTTCGGCCATCCGGTGACGGCGGCGTAATCGCCATCGCCGAAGAAATGATAGGTGATCTCGTCCAGATACTGCCCGCGATCGGGCATCCCGCCAAGGAACGGGATCTGGTGCCAGTTGCGGAACCCGGCGATGCCGCGTCCCGTGCCGATGCCGCTGGGACCGTACCAGTTCATCCGCGGATGCCAGAAGCGATCCATCTCCATCACTTCGGGGCCACCCTCTTTGGGGTGTTTTTTCAGATGCGCCAGCATGTCCACGATATGCTGACGGGTCGCCAGCGACCGCGCCTCGTCATGCGGGCCGGGCACGAAGCCGTCCTGCGTGGCCGGACCGGGGACATGGAATTCCAGTCCAAGACTGGGGGCCATCGGCCAGGCGTTGGCCTGGACCATCACTTCGGGGATGTCCCACAGGGCCTGAAACTCGACGACCTTGCCGTCCTGAATGCGGAAGAATTCATGGAACCGCATCACCGCCTGATGCCCGGTCGGCGGAATGTCCAGCCACGGGCCGGTAAAGACGCCGGTATAGTAGCCGCCGCAACCGACCCAATCGGCCCCGAATTCGTCGGTGCCCGCCATGACGATATAGTCGCGGCGTTCCAGATCCGGCCATGCGTCCAGCAGATCGCGATAGGCGGTGTCGTAAAAGGCATCCGAGCCGATGCTGTCGCCAAAGGGATGGCACAGCCGGAACAGCGCATCGGGCGCCGACACCTGGGCCAGCGCCTTGCGGACGCCGGCCTCGTCGAAATCATACATGGCCGCGCGCAGGGGCGCGATCAGCGCCTTGTTCAGGCTGTGCTTGTCCATCATGCTGTGATCTTTCATCGCATCGCTACTCGGCCGCTTCGCGATAGGGCGCGGCTTCGCCATATGGGACATTGACGCCGCCATAGCGGCGGACGCGGATGTTGCATTGCTCGGCATGGCCGACGAACCCTTCCAGCATGCACAGGCGCGATCCGTATTCGCCGATCATGGTTGCGGCCGCATCGGTGGTGACCTTCTGGTAGCTGTGCGTTTTCAGGAACTTGCCCACCCACAATCCGCCGGTATAGCGGCCCGCCTTCTTGGTCGGCAGCGTGTGGTTGGTGCCGATCACCTTGTCGCCATTGGCGACATTGGTGCGCGGGCCCAAGAACAGCGCGCCATAGCTGGTCATCTTCTCAAGGAACCAGTCGTCGCGGTCGGTCATCACCTGCACATGCTCGCTGGCGATGTCATTGGCGACCTCCAGCATCTCGTCATAGCTGTCGCAGACGATCACCTCGCCATATTCCTGCCAGCTGACGCGGGCGGTGGCGGCGGTCGGCAGGATCTGCAGGATGCGGTCGATTTCGGCCAGCGTCCCATCCGCCAGTGCGCGCGAATTGGTCACCAGAACGGCGGGCGAGTTATAGCCATGCTCGGCCTGACCCAGAAGATCCGTGGCGCAAAGCTCGGCGTCAACCGTCTCGTCCGCGATGACCATGGTCTCGGTCGGGCCGGCGAACAGGTCGATGCCGACGCGGCCGAACAGCTGACGCTTGGCCTCGGCAACGAAGGCATTGCCGGGGCCGACCAGCATATGCACCGGCTCGATCGTCTCGGTGCCGATGGCCATGGCCCCGATCGCCTGAATGCCGCCCATGACATAGATCTCATGCGCGCCGCCCAGATGCATCGCGGCGATCACGGCGGCGTTGGGCTTGCCGTTGAAGGGCGGCGTGCAGGCGATGATGCGCGGCACGCCCGCGACCTTCGCCGTCGCCACCGACATATGGGCCGAGGCGACCATCGGGAACTTGCCGCCCGGAACATAGCAGCCGACCGATTGCACGGGGATGTTCTTGTGGCCCAGGATCACGCCCGGCAGGGTCTCGACCTCGATATCCAGCATCGAGTCGCGCTGCGCCTGCGCGAATTTCACCACCTGTTCCTGCGCGAAGCGGATATCGGCCAGCTCTCGGTCGCTGAGCGAGGCGATCAGCGCGTCGATCTGATCCTGGCTCAGGCGAAAGCTGTCGGGGCTGTAATTGTCGAACTTCTGGGACAGCTCGCGCAGGGCGGCGTCGCCCCGCGCCTCGATATCCGTCAGCGTCGCCTCGACCACGGCGCGGGTCTTGGCGTCATCCTCGGCACGGTCGGCATCCGATTTGCCGCGCTTGAGATAGGTGATGGTCATGCGGTTCCCCCTTGGTTGTCGGGCCGCGGGGCCGTGCGCTCTCCGCGGTCATAGGCCTCCCAGCCCTGTCCGTTGAACAGATCGACGCCCAGCTGCGCGGCGACATGGGCGAAATCCACATTCACCCAATTGTCGACGATCTTGCCGTCAACGACCTTCCAGAAATCCATATAGCGGATCTCGACCCGCTTGCCGGTCGGGGCGATGCCCAGAAACTCGCCGCTATGGGTGGCTTCCTGACGGCCAAAGGCCGCGGCCCATTCGCCCATGTAAAGGCGGGCCTCGTCGATGCAGACCTTGTCCGAAAACGCGGCCTGGAACGGGCGCTGCCAATTGTCCTGAAATTCCTGCAGACCGGTCTTGGTGCCGCAGCCCTGATTGCCCATCCAGCGAAAGCCGTGGGCAAAGAATTCACCGATATCGGCGATGCGGTGGTCGTTCAGGCCGTCGACCATCGCCTCGATCACGGCGCGGGTTTCGTCGGTCTTGCTGAGATCCGTGTCCTTGGTCAGCACGGCTTGTTCGGGGCGAGAGCCTTTCATGGGCTTGTCCTTTCAAATGTCACAGGGGGGGATTCCGTGGGCCTTGCGGGCCCGGCGGATCAAGAAATCCCTTGGCATCCGGTTCAGCGCAGGATGGCGTGACATTGCGTTATGGCGGAAACTTGCACTCATCAGCCTTTCACCGCCCCTGCGGTCAGGCCGCTGACGATCTGGCGCTGGAACACCATCACAAGGAAGAACAGCGGCGCGGTGATCGACACCGCCGCGGCAACGGCCACCACCTGATCGGTCGTCGTGGTTTCGCGGTTGAACATGCCCGCAATCGCCGGAACCATGGTCTGGTTCTGTGCATCCAGCAGCAGCGAGGTGACAAGAAAGTCGTTATAGCCCAGCAGAAAGCTGAACAGCCCCGTGGTGATGACCCCCGGCCACATCACCGGCATGATCACCCGGCGGAAAGCCTGAAAATGGCTGCATCCATCGACCCGCGCGGCCTCGTCCAGTTCGGCGGGGATGTTCTGGAAGAACGACCGCAGCATCCAGATGGTGAAGGGCTGGTTGATCGCGACAAGCACGGCAATCACCGCCCAGGGCTTGCCATAAAGCGTCGGGGCGTTTTCGCCAAGGATCGGGCGCAGCCACTCGGCCGAGTTGATGAAGACCGGCAGATAGCCCGCCACCAGAACCGAATGCGGCAAGGCGCGAAAGATCAGCGCGACGATCAGGATCCCGAAGGCAAGGTTCGAACCCGAGCGCGCCAGCCCGTAACCCGCCAGCGTTCCCACCGTCAGCGACACGGTCACGACGCCCGCCGTCACGATCAACGAGTTCTGGAAGTTGTTGGAAAACCCGCGATCGATCCAGACGGTCTTGTAATGCTCGGTCGACAGGCCGATCACATCGCGCCCCAGCGGTCCGAAGATCGGGCTGAGGGCATTCAGCACCGCAGGCAACAGGCCGAAGAACACCACCACGAAACCCACGGCCAGGGTCAGGGACCCGATGATCCACCCCGCCCAAGCATAGCCCGCCGGCGCATGGCTGGCGATCAGACGCGGCAGGGTCCGGGTGGCCACGCGGGCCGTCGCCCAGATCACCGCCAGTCCAAGAACGATGTCCAAAACCGAAATCCCCTTGCCCTGCGCCAGGGTGGCGGGCCCGAAGATCACCTGGAACGGGTTGCCGGCAAAGGCATCGACGGGGGATTTGAAGCTCATCACCGCGATCCAGAAGATCGGAAAGGCGGCGATCACGCACCAGACCAGCAGAAACCCGGTCGATGTCAGTTTCAGAGGCAGCGGTTGGGTCAATGCGCGCGTGGGCATGTCAGTGACCTCCTTTGTGATCGCGCCAGGTGCGGCGCAGCAGCGGGACAAGCAGCAAGGAAATTCCGATCATCGTCAGCATCGCGCTGGCCGATGCCCGGCTGATGGACCGGTTCCCGGCCTGATCGGGCACAAGGAAGTCATAGGTCAGCCATTGCAGCGAAATGACATGGCCCTGACTGGAAAAGCCCACCACCTCTTCAAAGACGCGATAGCTGTCCATCAGGTGGATCATCGATACGAAGACGATCAGCGGCATCAGATGCGGGATCACGACATAGCGCAGCCGCTGCCAGCGCGACGCGCCGTCGATCAGCGCGCTTTCAAGCGCATCGCTGTTGACGGTCTGAAGCCCGGCATAGAACACGATCGCGGCAAAGGGGGCGACGTGCCAGACGCGATACCCCATCATCAGGATTTCCAGCGTCCAGGCCTGCGCGAACAGGGCGATGTCACGGTTCAGCAAATTCTCGATCAGTGCGGTCAGGATGCCGTCACCGCGAAACAGCCAGTTGATCGACAGGGCGCCGATGACCGGGGTGATGATGAAGGGCAACAAGGTGACGAAGATCACCGGACCGCGCAGCATCTTGGCAGTATTGTTCAGAACCAAGGCGATGGTCAGCCCCAAGCCCAGAACCAAGGGCAGGGTGAACAGCGTGAAGGTCAGCGTAAAGCGCAGCGCCTTCCAGAAATCGATGGCCTGAAACGCACCCCAGTCCAGGCTGGAGATGGCTTTCCATGCGCGTTCCGGTTCCAGCACATTGCGATAGCTGTCCAGCCCGACAAAGCGCGTTTCCTGGATCACCGAGCCGTCTTCGTCCAGCTTGGGGATGGATTTGCGCTGGATCTCGCAGGTCTGGCTAAGAAAGCCCGGCGTGCAGGTTTCAACTTCGACCGTCTCGTAGACCGGCTGCGTGACGTAGAAACTTTGGGTAAAGACGCTGATCAGCGGAAAGGCGATGAACAGCAGCATCATGAAGACAGAGGGGCCGACAAAGGCGGCAAAGGTGCGGGAATTCATGTCTCTGCCTTTCTCATGGGTCTGTTGAAGGGACGCCGGGGAAAAAACGGGGAGGGCGGACCCTCCCCAGTCCAGCGGGAGAGCGCGTTCAGTCGATCAGACCGGCTTCCTTGGCCGAAACCAGATAGTTGGCCTCGATATCGGCCAGCGTTGTTTCGGCATCCTTGGCGCCGGTCAGATAGGCCGCCAGTCCGTTACCGATCTCGGAATGCAGGATGCCAAGCGCGGTCGATGCCGGGTAAGGACGTGCGCCATTCTCGGCCGAGGCCGCCGCCCCCGCCGCCAGCGGACCGACATCATAGCCGGGGATCAGCCAGACGGCCGCGTCGTTATTCGCCTGCACCATTTCGCTGTCCAGACCCTCCAGTGCCACGCGGAATGCGGCATCGGCCTGTTCGTCGGTCATGTGCTTGGCCAGCACGATCCCATCCCACCACAGCGAGGTGGCCGGGGCCGCCGAACCCATCGGCGCCGAGGCCATCTTGACCTTGCCCACGACCTGGCTTTCGGCGGGATCCTCCATCGCGGCCGCGCGGCTGGCCCACAGATTGGCCATCGCGATCTTGCCCTGCTGGAACTGCTGCTGAACATAGGTCGAATCCGACACCAGATATTCAGGGTCCATATACGCCGTCATGGCCTTCAGGGTTTCCAGCGACCGGACACCTTCGGGCGTGTTGATCGTCGGCATGTTGTCGTCATCGACGAAATTGCCGCCCTCGCCCAGATACATGTTCACGAATTCCTGCGCCAGGTTCCAGCCCGTCGCGAAGGTGCCACCCAGCGGATACTCGACCACGCCGGCAGCCTTGATCTTTTCGGCGGCGGCCAGAACATCGGCATAGGTCTTGGGTTCTTCGATGCCCAGATCTGCCAGGATATCTTCGCGATACATCAGGTGCTGGGCGTTCACCATCATGGCGATGGCCATGATCTTGCCGTCGACCGCGATCAGCTGGTTCGGGGTCAGGTTCTGGCCGTATTTCTCGACCAGATCATCCAGCGGTCGGATCGTCCCGGCATTCAGCAGTGGGATCATCGTTTCGTTGGCCACACCGCCGATCTGGTACAATGCCGGGTTCGCGGCAAAGGCCTCGGGCTGCTTTTCCTTGAATTCCTGATCCAGAGAGGCCTGGAAATTGCCGCATTCCGCCATCGCATCGGTCGCGGCCTTCCATGCCTCGAAACCGGCGGTCAGTGACTTGACCGGCACGTCGTTTTCAAAGGCACATGCGGCCCAGACCGAGGTCGATGCAAGCGACAGAGCACCTGCGAGGAAAATGGTCTTCAGCTTCATCTTGGTCTCCCTGTGATCTTGTATGTCGTTCTTGTTGGCGTCGATCAGGCGGTGGCCAGCGCGATCCGCTCGCCGCTTTCGGCGGCGAAGAAATGGCAGGCCTCGACCGGAATGCTGACGGCGATGCGGTCGTCGATTTCGGCGCGGTAGGTCTTGTCGGCCTTCACGCTGACCAGTGCCCCGCCGATCCTGACGGAAATCATGGTCGCATCGCCCAGCAGCTCGATGGTGTAGATCGGCGCCTCGATCTGCCCCTGCCCTGCCAGCACGGCATCCTCAGCCCGAAACCCAAGCGTGACCGGCCCGTCCGGCAGCGCGACACCTTCGACGCGGGTATGCTGGGCGGTGAACACGCCGCCCTCGACACGACCGTCGATCAGGTTCATGGCGGGCGAGCCGATGAAACTGGCCACGAAGGTATTTGCGGGGTGGTCATAGATCTCGGTCGGGCTGCCGACCTGCTGGACGATCCCCTTCTTCATGACCACGACACGGTCGGCCAGGGTCATCGCCTCGATCTGGTCATGGGTCACATAGATCGTCGTGACCGCAAGTTCATGGCTGAGATTCTTGATCTGCGCCCGCGTCGAGACCCGCAGTTTCGCATCCAGATTCGACAGCGGTTCATCCATCAGGAACACATTCGGTTCGCGGACGATGGCCCGGGCCAGGGCGACGCGCTGACGCTGGCCCCCTGACAGCTCGGCGGGTTTGCGATGCAGGAAATCGTCCAACTCGACCATCGAGGCGGCGCGACGGACCTTTTCGTCATGCGATGCCGCGTCGATCCCCCGAACCTTCAGCGGAAAGCGGATGTTCTCATAGACATTCATGTTCGGGTACAGCGCATAGCTTTGGAACACCATCGCCACGTCGCGGTCCTTGGGTTCCAGATCGTTGACGACCTTGCCGTCGATCAGGATCTGCCCCTCGGTGACGTCTTCCAACCCGGCGATCATTCGCATCGTGGTGGTCTTGCCACAGCCAGAAGGCCCAAGCAGCACAAGGAATTCACGGTCGGCAATGGTCAGGTCGAAATTGTGGACACCCACAAATGTGCCCCACCGCTTTCCGACATTCCGCAGCTGGATCTCGGCCATTGCGCCCTCCTTCGGGAATCGTTTTGCATACGCTTGCAAAAAACCATAGCGACTGCGACAAAGCTGTGACAAGATAATTTTGCATACGAATTCATTTTATTCGGAATCTTGCCGTTTGCGACCAGATCGAGCCGCGGCAACCAACTGAAAGTTCGACGTGAAATGACCGACCGCCTAAAATCCAAGCAGCTTGTTCGCACCTTCTATCAGGCGCTGGATTCCGCCGAACCGGAGCAGCTGCCGCAGGTGATGGAGCGTTTTTGCGCACCCGATCTACTGTGGCGCGGTTTTCATCCCTTCGACGAAATCATCGGCCCCAGGCAGGTTGCGGACCGGTTCTGGACACCGCTTCGCCACAGCCTGACCCGGATGCAGCGGCGCATGGATGTCTTTATGGCTGGTCGCAACAGCCTGACGGATGAACCGCAGGATTGGGTTTGTTCGATGGGCCACCTGATGGGCCTGTTCGACCACGCGTGGCTGGGCATTGTCCCGACCGGACGCATCGCCTTTCTGCGCTATTGCGCGTTTCACCGCGTGCAGAACGGAAAGATCGTCGAAACGGCGATGTATTTCGACATTCCGCATCTGATGATTCAGGCCGGCCAGAACCCCTTCCCGCCGCAAACGGGCGCCCATTTTGTCCAGCCCGGCCCGATGACCCATGATGGCCTGATGTATGACGACCAGCCCGACGCCGAAGGCACCGCCACACTTGCCGCGATCGAGGCGATGATTTCGGATCTGGGTCAATGGAACAGCGGCCTGTCGCTGGAAGACGAACTGGCGCGGACCTGGCATGACGACATGATCTGGTGGGGTCCGGCCGGGATCGGCGCGACCTACACGATCCAGCGTTACGCCAAGCAGCATTCCGGTCCGTTTCGCGCGGGCTTCACCGACCGCAGCAAGACCAAGCATATCTGCCGCATGGCCGAGGGCAGTTTCGGCGGCTTTTTCGGGTGGCCCAATTTCGTCGCAACCCCGACCGGCGGCTTCATGGGCATGCCCGCCACGGGCAAGCCCGCCGAATTTCGCGTCATCGACATCTACCGGCGCGAGGGCAACAAGCTGGCCGAGAACTGGATCTTCATCGACCTGCTGCATTTCTGGAAACAGCAAGGCGTCGATATCCTTCAACGCACCACCAGCCTAAATTGACCGCCGCATCCAAGGGGCCTTGCCAAAGGCCCCTCGCCGGCCTTCCACGAACCGGAACCTCACGGCTTCGGGCTTCCGAAGAACGGGGCAACTATTTTAAGCGTACCCCCTCTTCGCCTTGAGAACGCGGATCCCGCACCGCATCCGTGCGAAATTCATCCGCAATGACTGTGCTCATGGTTCGTCGCCTTGCTGCACATGAGGTCAACGAAGAAGCGGTGTAAAACCGCGACAACCCACAGAATGGGCTGCACTTTGCCCGCTGTGCCGTCCGAACGGCGAGTCATCATTCAGCATGTGCACGGGCAATCACCTTGATCTCGAAATCGAAACCGGCGAGCCAATTGACACCGACGGCAGTCCAGTTCGGATAGGGTGCCTGATCGAAGACTGCGGCTTTGACTTCCATGATCTCGCCAAACTGGTTCTCTGGATCGGTGTGGAAGGTGGTCACGTCTATGATGTCATCCGTGGTGCAGCCCGCGGCTTTCAGAACGGCTTTGAGATTGTCGAACGCAAGTTTGACCTGCTTCTTGAAATCAGGTTCAGGGGTACCATCCTCGCGACTTCCGACCTGCCCGGAAACGAAAACCAGATCGCCGGACTTGATCGCAGCTGAATAGCCGTGCGCCTCGTAGAGGGCGTGACGATCGGCGGGAAAGATAGCTTCATTTCTCAGTGCCATGACGACCTCTCGACTTTTGTGTGGATTCATCCATCACGCTTACATACGGTATGTATGCCTGTTTAACGCATACATACCGTATGTCAATTGGCATGCACCTCGTATGTGAAATGGAGGCGGATCGTGGTTGGCCGGACTCGGGCAGAAAAGATGGAAGAAACCCGTGCGAAACTTATCGGCGCGGGGCGCAAGGCGTTTGCCGAAAAAGGTTTTGCAGCGGCGTCGATGGACGAACTGACGGCAGAGGTGGGTCTGACGCGGGGTGCGCTTTATCACAATTTCGGCGACAAAAGAGGCTTGATGGCCGCCGTTGTGGACCAGATCGACACAACCATGGCGCTGAAGGCCCAAGCCGCTGGCAAGAAAGCGGGCGGTGGCTGGGAGGGCCTGATGGCCGAGGGTGCCGCCTATATCGAGATGGCGCTCCAGCCAGAGGTGCAGCGCATCGTGTTGCTGGATGGTCCGGCGATCTTGGGCGATCCTGCGCAATGGCCAAGCCAGAACCGCTGTCTGCAATCAACGATCAAGACGCTGCGCAGGCTGGCATCGAATGGACAGATAAAACCTGTCGATATCGAAGCGTTGGCCCGCCTCCTGAACGGCATCGCCCTGAACGCCGCACTCTGGGTAGCCGCCAGTGACGATGCGCGAACAACCTTGCCAAAGGCCATCGCCGCTTTCGAGTGTCTTGCTTCCGGTGCCTTGAACACGGTTCGAAATAGCGAAGGTAACGTCAGTTGACCTTGCCCCCGGATCGCGCCTCGTCCAATCACGGGGTTCACAAGAAAATATCACGAGGCCGTGATTGCTGTGGTTTCGCTGCGGGTCGCTCCATTCCCTAGTGTCAGGATTCATAACCAATAGATTACGGTCGCTGCGAGGGCGATGGCCGATAGGAACACCGCGGGGCATCGGTCATGGCGGGTCGCCACACGCCGCCAATCCTTGAGCCTGCCGAACATGATCTCGATACGATTTTTCCTCTTGTAGCGACGCTTGTCGTACTTGATCGGCGTCTTGCGTTGCTTCCGACCGGGTATGTAGGCGTCTACGCCTTTGTCTTTCAACGCTTTCCTGAACCAG
>NZ_FOHO01000026.1 GCF_900111675.1 Paracoccus homiensis
ATGGCGCCTGCGGCAGTGCTCGCGACTGCCCATGAGACACCGCGCGACACCCCGGACGTTCAGCTCGAGATCGTGCTGAGGAACGGGCGGCGGCTTCTCGTCCCCTCGTCGGTGGACCCGGGGGTTCTGGCGCGGCTGCTTCCCGTATTGGAGGGCCAATGATCGCCTTCCCGGCGGGGGTGCGCGTGTGGATCGCGGGCGGGGTCACCGACATGCGGCGCGGCATGAACACTCTGGCGCTGACAGTGCAGCAGGGGTTTGGGCGCGACCCGCATGCGGGTGAGATCTTCTGCCTTCGCGCGCGAAAGGGGGATCTGGTCAAGCTGCTGTGGCACGACGGGGTCGGCATGTCGCTCTATACCAGGCGGTTCGAGGCGGGGAAGTGCATCTGGCCGACGAGCGGGAGCGGCGAGGCCGTGCATATCTCTGCGGCCTAGCTCGGGTATCTTCTGGAGGGGATCGACTGGCGCAATCCGCGCTGGACCCAACGCCCTGCAGAGGCGGGGTAAATCTGCGTCATTTGCCTTATTTTCATGGGCTTTCCAATATCGGAATGGTTAGTCTTGGCCATGTCAGATGCCGTTTCCGAGATCGCCAGGTTGCGTGCCGCGCTCGCTCTCGGAGGCCCGTGCCGAGGCCGCCGAGAGCGAGCTGGCGCAGACCCGGGCGGTGGTCTCGACCCCCGAAGCGATGATCAAGCATCTCCGCTTCGAGATCGCCAAGCTCCAGCGCGAGCAATACGGCGACAGCCCGGAACGTCGCGCCCGTCTGATCGACCAGATGGAAAAGCAGCTCGAGGAACTCGAGGCAGCGGCCACCGAAGACGAGATCGCCGCCGAGAAGGGGGTGAAGACCACGACTGTCGCCGGGCTCAAACACCGCCGCCCGGCGCGCAAGCCCTTCCTGGAGCATCTGCCGCGCGAGCGCGTGGTGATCGCGGCGCCCAAGGCCCGTTCCTGCTGCGGCTCGGATCGCATCGTGAAGATGGGTGAGGATGTCAGCGAGACGCTCGAAGTCATTCCCCGGTAATGGAAGGTGATCCAGACGGTCCGGGAGAAGTTCACCTGCTGCCATTGCGAGAAGATCAGCCAGCCACCGGCACCGTTCCACCCCACGACCCGTGGCTGGGCCGGTCCGAACCTGCTGGCGATGGTCCTGTTCGAGAAGTTCGGGCAGCATCAGCCTTTGAACCGTCAGGCCGAGCGCTATGCGAAGGAAGGCGTCGAGATCAGCCTCTCGACGCTGGCCGATCAGGTCGGAGCGTGTTCTGCTGCGTTCGCGCCGATCCATGCGCTGATCAGGGCCCATGTTCTTGAGGCCGAACGGCTGCACGGCGACGACACGACGGTGCCGCTGTTGGCGAAGGGCGGAACCCAAACCGCCCGGCTCTGGACCTATGTTCGGGACGACCGCCCCTTCGGCGGCGGTAGCCCACCTGCCGCGCTGTTCCACTCCTCCCGTGACCGTGGAATGGCCAATCCGAACCGGCACCTCGCCGGATGGCAGGGCATCCTGCAAGCCGATGCCTATGGCGGCTACAACGACCTCTACCGCGCCGGACGCGAGCCGGCGCCAGTCAGCAGCGCGCTGTGCTGGAGTCATGCCCGACGCAAGTTCTTCGAACTTGCCGACATCAACGGGAATGGCAGGAAGGGCAAGCCGGCCCATGACATCTGCCCCGTTGCGCTGGCGGCCGTCGACCGGATCGACGCGATCTTCGACATTGAGCGCGGGATCAATGCGCTTACCGTCGTGGACCGTCAGGCGGCCAGGCACCAGCTGTCGCAACCTCTGGTTGAGAAGTTTCATGGCTGGCTGCATGCCGAGCGCGATCGGCTTTCGAAGCACAACCCGGTCGCCAAGGCGATCGACTACATGTTCAAGGCCGAGCGCTGGCCCGCCTTCACCCGGTTCCTCGACGACGGCAGGATCTGCCTGACGAACAACGCCGCGGAGCGGGCGCTGCGCGGTGTCGCGCTTGGCCGCAAGTCCTGGCTCTTCGCCGGCTCCAAGCGCGGTGGGGGCCGCGCCGCCTTCAGGTATTCCCTGATCGTCACCGCGAAGATGAACGATGTCGATCCTCAGGCCTGGCTCGCCTATGTCTTGGCCCGGTTGCCGGTCACGACCGCCTCCCGGGTGCCGGATCTCCTGCCTGCGGATCATCCTGAACGACGTCGACCCGCAGCCGATGCGCCACATCGAGGTGCCGCTGAAGATCAGGCTCGACCGGCTGCATGAAGTTATGCAGACAGCCATGGGCTGGACCGACACCCATCTCTACGAGCTCCGGGTGGGCGATGCAGGTTGGGGCATGCCAGATCCGGATGGGTTCTATGATGGCCCCATGGACGCGAAGAAGATGACCTTGGAGAAGCTGATCGACCGGACCGGCACCAAGACGATCCAGTATATCTACGACTTCGGCGATGACTGGGACCACAGTATCCGGTACGAGCGGGTCAACGAGGCCTCCCCTGGCATGACCTATCCACGGCTGCAGAAGGCAGCAGGGGCCTGCCCGCCCGAGGACGTCGGCGGCGCTTGGGGCTACGAAGAGTTCCTCGAAGCCCTCGCCGATCCCGATTATGAGCAGCACGAGGACATGGTCCGCTGGTCGGGCGGGGGCTTCAGCGCCGAGGATGCCGGGATCGACAGCATCACCGACCGCTTTGAACGGCTCGCAACGAAGTGGGCGCCGCGGCCACGCAAACCCAAGCCCGACATGTAAGCGAAGCCAACGCCCGCGGCCTACGACGGATGGTTACCTCTTTTTCGTGCCGATACGGATTGAAGATCACACCACGGGTCGGGCAAAGGCAGCGATGTTTTTCGCGGCGGCTGTCGGCGCAGCGGGCGTGACAACAGAAGGGGCCAATTCCTAGATATGTCTTACCGCATTGGCGATAGGCGCGCCGGACCTGGCGCGTCCCCGTGCGCATCGGGTGTGCCGCGCCTGACATCCTGTCGCAAAAGCCGCGGCATAGCGTGGGTGCCATTTCCCGATGCATGCAACGCCCCGGACCGTTCGGTCCGGGGCATCGATATCATCCCTTGGCGGGCAGGCCGATTCCGCCGAGGGCGGTGGTGATCTCGGTCAGGATTTCCGGGTCGTCGATGGTGGCCGGTGTCTTGAACGTTTCGCCGTCGGCGATCTTGACCATCGTGGCGCGCAGGATCTTGCCCGAGCGGGTCTTGGGCAGGCGGTCCACGATGCAGGCGGTCTTGAAGGCCGCGACCGGGCCGATCTGATCGCGCACCATGGCGACCACCTCGGACCTGATCTGATCCTCGGGGGTGGTGACGCCCTTCTTCAGGCATAGAAAACCGACCGGCATCTGGCCCTTCAGCTTGTCCGCGACCCCGATCACCGCGCATTCGGCGACGGCGGGGTGCGAGGCCAGCACCTCTTCCATGGCGCCTGTTGAAAGGCGGTGGCCCGCGACGTTGATCACGTCATCTGTCCGCGCCATGATGTAGAGATAGCCGTCCTCATCGACATAGCCGGCATCGCCGGTTTCGTAATAGCCGGGATAATGGCCAAGATAGGATTTGCGGAACCGGTCTTCGGCGTTCCACAGCGTCGGCAGGGTGCCGGGGGGCAGGGGAAGCTTGATCGCGATGGCGCCAAGCGTGCCGGGCGCGACGGGGTGACCCGCTTCGTCCAGAATCTGCACGTCATAGCCGGGCATCGCGACCGAGGGGCTGCCTTTCTTGATCGGCATGTTTTCGATGCCGAAGGGGTTCGAGGCAATCGCCCAGCCGGTTTCCGTCTGCCACCAGTGGTCGATGACCGGCAGGCGCAGCTGATCTTCCAGCCACTGGATCGTGTCGGGATCTGCCCGTTCGCCCGCAAGGAACACGGCTTGCAGGCTGGAAAGGTTGTAATCCTTGATCAACTCGCCGTTCGGATCTTCGCGTTTGACGGCGCGGATCGCGGTGGGGGCAGTGAAGAAGGATTTCACCTTGTGGTTCTGGATCACCCGCCAGAAAGTGCCGGCGTCCGGGGTGCCGACGGGTTTGCCCTCGAATACGATGGTGGTCGCCCCGGCGATCAGCGGACCATAGCAGATATAGCTGTGGCCCACGACCCAGCCCACATCCGAGGCCGCCCAGAAGACGTCGCCCGCGTCGATGCCGTAAATGTTCTTCATCGTCCAGTTCAGCGCGACCAGTTGGCCCGCAGTGTGGCGGATGACGCCCTTGGGCTGACCCGTCGTCCCCGAGGTGTAAAGGATGTAGGACGGGTGATTGCCTTCGACGGGGACGCAATCGGCCGGTTCGACGCCGAACTGGAATTCATGCCAGGCCACGTCGCGACCCGGTGTCAGTTGCGCGACCTCTTGTTCGCGCTGAAAGATCACGCAGAAATCGGGTTTGTGGGCGGCCTGTTCGATGGCCTTGTCCAGCAGCGGTTTGTAATGGACGACGCGGCCCGGCTCTAGCCCGCACGAGGCGGCGATGATCGCCTTGGGCGTCGCATCGTCGATGCGCACGGCAAGTTCATGCGCGGCGAACCCGCCGAAGACGACCGAATGCACGGCGCCGATGCGGGCGCAGGCCAGCATCGCCTCGACCGCTTCGGGGACCATGGGCATGTAGATGATGACGCGGTCGCCCTTGTCGACGCCCTTGGCGCGCAGGGCGCCCGCCAGGCTGGCGACGCGATCGCGCAGTTCGCGATAGGTGATGCCGCGATCGGAATGGGTGATCGGGCTGTCATGGATGATCGCAAGCTGATCGCCGCGCCCGGCCTCGACATGGCGGTCGACCGCGTTCCAGCAGGTATTCACCCGCGCGTCCGCGAACCATTCGCCTGCCGGACCCTGATCGAAATAGGCGCGGCTGGGGGCCTGATCCCAGTCGATCTGACCGGCGGCCTGCATCCAGAAACCTTCGGGGTCGGCCTTCCAGCCTTCATAGACATCACGGTATGCCATGGCATGCCTCCTCCACTGTCTATGCCAGTGTTACGCGAGGTCAGGCCCGTGCGGCAATGATGTTAGCGGGAACGTCGCGGGGATCGTGCGGAAATTAGCCAATCCTCGCATGTGGTGTTTGCAAACGCAACTTTCCCGCAAAATGCCGCGGCGCGGTCGGGGCGATTTTGCAAAGAAAACCGCCCCGCGCGTGATTCGTCAGCCGTAATGGGCCACCGGCGTGCCTGCCAGCACGCTCATGTTCAGAAGACCACGGGTGGTGATCGACGGGGTGACGATATGGGCGCGGTTGCCCATGCCCATCAGGATCGGCCCGACCTCCAGCCCGTCGGCGCACATCTTCAGCGCGTTGCGCACTCCCGAAGCCGCGTCGGTGCCCGCAAAAACCAGCACATTGGCTTTGCCTTCCAGGCGCGAGCCGGGGAAGATCCGTTCGCGCAGTTCGGGGTCCAGCGCGGCATCGACATGCATTTCGCCGTCATACATGAAATCGGGCGCGCGGGCGTCCAGCAGCTGCATCGCGTCGCGCATCTTGCGTCCACTATGGCTGTCCAGGTTGCCGAATTGCGAATGGCTGCACAGCGCGATGCGCGGCGTCAGGCCAAAGCGGCACACATGGCGCGCGGCGCCGGTCACGGTTTCCATGATCTGTTCGGGCGTCGGGTCCTGATGGCATTGCGTATCGGCAATGAACAGCGGCCCGTCTTCCAGAATGATCATCGAAAGGGCGCCGACCGGATGCAGCCCGTCACGGGCCAGGATCTGACGGACATATTCCAGGTGCCAGCTGTACTGCCCGAAGGTGCCGCAGATCAGGCTGTCGGCTTCGCCGCGATGCACCATGACCGAGGCAATGGCCGTCGTGTTCGTCCGCATGATCGCGCGGGCGATATCGGGGCTGACGCCGCGCCGGGCCATCAGGTTGTGATAGGTTTCCCAATAATCGCGGTAACGCGGGTCGTTTTCGGGGTTCACGATCTCGAAATCGCGTTCGGGCCGGATCGGCAGGCCCGCGCGTTCGGCGCGCATGGCGATCACCTCGGGGCGGCCGATCAGGATCGGCTTGTCGGTGGTTTCCTCCAGCATCGCGTTGGCGGCACGCAGCACACGTTCGTCCTCGCCCTCGGCAAAGGCGATGCGGCGTTCCGTGGTGGCCGCGGCCTCGAAGACCGGGCGCATGATCAGCGCCGAGCGGAAGACCGAGCCGTCAAGCTTGCGCTTGTAGGCGTCCAGATCCTCGATCGGGCGGGTGGCGACGCCGGTTTCCATCGCGGCCCTGGCCACCGCGGACGAAACGACGCCGACAAGGCGCGGGTCGAAGGGTTTCGGGATCAGGTAATCGGCCCCGAAGGTCAGCGTTTCGCCGCGATAGGCGGCGGCGGCCTCGGCCGCGGTCGTGGCGCGGGCCAGCGCGGCGATGCCCTCGACGCAGGCGATCTTCATTTCATCGTTGATTACCGTCGCGCCGACATCCAGCGCGCCGCGGAAGATGAAGGGAAAACACAGGACGTTGTTGACCTGATTGGGATAGTCGCTGCGACCCGTGGCGATGATCGCCCTGGGGGCGACCGAACGCGCATCCTCGGGCAGGATTTCCGGGGTCGGGTTGGCAAGGGCAAAGATGATCGGGCGCTCGGCCATTTTTTCGACCATGTCGGGCTTCAGGACGCCGGGGCCGGACAGGCCCAGGAACAGATCGGCGCCGTCGATCACCTCGCCAAGCGTGCGCAGGTCGCTTTTCTGTGCATAGGCGGCCTTTTGCGGGGTCATGTCTTCGGTGCGGCCCTCATGGACCAGACCGTGGATGTCGCATAGCCAGACATTTTCACGTTTGACGCCCAGCTTCAGCAGCATGTCCAGACAGGCGATGCCCGCCGCGCCGCCGCCGGTCGAGACGATCTTGATATCCTCGAAGCGCTTGCCCGCGACGCGCAGCGCGTTGGTGGCCGCCGCGCCGACGACGATGGCGGTGCCGTGCTGGTCGTCGTGAAAGACGGGGATGTTCATCCGCTCGCGGCACAGTTTTTCGACGATGAAGCAGTCGGGCGCCTTGATGTCTTCCAGATTGATCGCCCCGAAGGTCGGTTCCAGCGCGCAGACGATATCGGCCAGTCGTTCGGGGTCGGGTTCGTTCAGTTCGATATCGAAACAGTCGATATTGGCGAATTTCTTGAACAGGACGGCCTTGCCTTCCATCACCGGCTTGCTGGCGGCAGCGCCGATATTGCCAAGGCCCAGAACCGCCGTCCCGTTGGACACGACCGCGACAAGGTTGCCCCGCGCGGTATAACGGCTGGCCGTGGTCGGGTCGGCCTTGATTTCTAGACAGGCTTCGGCCACGCCGGGGGAATAGGCCCGTGACAGGTCACGCCCGTTCGCCATCGGCTTGGTCGCCCTGATCTCAAGCTTACCGGGCCGGGGGAATTCGTGATAGTCCAGCGCGGATTGCCGGGCATTGTCCTGCCTGCGTTCGTCCATATCTGCCTCTCCGGTCATCGATTTAGTTCACCGTTAAACCATTTCCGCGACGGGGAACAGGAGGCTTCGCCTTGCGTTAGCGGTGAACCGCGCGCAAAATCGGTCAAAGTTAGGAAAGGCAACGCTATGTCCCTGTTGGATGCGGCCCGCGAGGTCCGCGAAATGGCTTATGTTCCCTATTCGCGATTCAAGGTCGGGGCGGCCGTTCGCGGCGCCTCGGGCAGGATCTATGTGGGATGCAATGTCGAGAATGTCGCCTATCCGGAAGGCACCTGCGCCGAGGCCGGCGCGATCAGTGCAATGGTCGCCGCGGGCGAAACCGAATTGATCGAGGTCGCGGTCATCGCGGACAGCCCCAGCCCGGTGCCCTGCTGCGGCGGCTGCCGCCAGAAACTGGCCGAGTTCGGCAAGCCCGACACGCCGGTCCTTCTTGCCACGACCGGGGGCGCGACCATGGCCACCACCATCGGGGAATTGCTGCCGGGACGTTTCGATGCCGGTCACATGAGCCGCGCGGAATGACGGACCCGCGTCCCGTCATTGCCGCCGTGCGCGATGGCCGGGGGCTGGACGGCCCCGGCGCGGCGCTGATCGCGCAGGGTCTTGCCGACGGTTCGGTCAGCGATGCGCAGGCCGGGGCATTCGCCATGGCCGTCCTGACCCGTGGTGTGGGCGAAGCCGGGCGCGTCGCCCTGACCCGTGCGATGCGCGATTCGGGGCATGTGCTGGACTGGGACCTGTCCGGCCCGGTCGTCGACAAGCATTCGACCGGCGGTATCGGCGACACGGTCAGCCTGATCCTTGCGCCTTTATTGGCGACGCAGGGTGTGTTCGTGCCGATGATCTCGGGTCGTGGGCTGGGTCACACGGGCGGCACGCTGGACAAGCTTGAGGCCATTCCCGGCTATGATTGCGATCAGGATGAGCAGGCGTTCCGCCGCATCACCCGTCAGGTCGGCTGTGCCATCGTATCGGCCTCGGGCGATTTCGCGCCTGCGGATCGCAGGCTGTATGCAATCCGCGACGAATCCGGCACAGTGGAATCGATCGATCTGATCACCGCGTCGATCCTGTCGAAAAAACTGGCCGCCGGGTTGCAGGGGCTGGTTCTGGACGTGAAGGCGGGGTCCGGCGCGATCCTGAAATCGGTCGATGCGGCCGAACGCCTGGCGCGCGCGCTGGTCACGACCGCGAATGGCGCGGGCTGCCCCTGTTCGGCGCTGATTACCGACATGGACCAGCCGCTTGCGCGATCCGCCGGGAACGCGGTCGAAGTGGCCGAGGCGATCCGCGTCCTGCTGGGCGAGCGTGGCGCTTTGCGCGATCTGGTGGTGGATCTGGCGGCCGAGTGTCTGCGGCTTGTCGGACGTCCCGATGACGCACTTGGGGCCGCGCTGGACAGTGGCGCCGCCGCCGAGGTGTTTGGCCGCATGGTCGCGGCGCAGGGTGGTCCCACCGATCTGATCCAGCGGCCCGATCACTATCTGGCCCCCGCACCGGTCATCCTGCCCGTTCTTTCCGCGCCGGGTGTGGTCAGCGGCATTGATGTCACGGCGCTGGGACATGCGGTTCTGGCGCTGGGAGGCGGGCGCGTGCGCGCGGGCGAGGCGATCGATCCGCGCGTCGGCTTGACGGGCCTTGCCAAGCTGGGCGAAGAGGTCGGCCCCGACCGGCCCCTGGCCATGGTGCATGCCGCCGATGACACGGCAGCCCAGATTGCAATTGCCGCGGTTCAGGCCGCTTACACGACGGGTACATCCGGGGCGGCGGGGCCCCTGGTGCGCCAAAGGATCCTTCATGCGTGACAATCGCGCCTTTCTGATCGTTCTGGACAGCGCGGGCATCGGTGGTGCCCCGGATGCCGACCGCTTTTTCAACGATGGCCGTCCCGATACGGGCGCCAACACCATCGGCCATATCGCCCAGGCCGTCCCGCTGCGCCTGCCCAATCTGGACCGTCTGGGACTGGGCGCGGCGATCCGCCTTGCCTCGGGCCTTTCGGCGCCGGGGCTGGATGCCGCACCGCAGGGCCTGTGGGGTGCCGCGACCGAGATTTCGCCCGGCAAGGACACGCCCTCGGGACATTGGGAAATGGCGGGCGTGCCGGTGCCGTGGGAATGGCATTACTTTCCAGACCAGCAGCCTGCCTTCCCGCCCGAGGTGACGGCGCGGATCTGCGAATTGGCCGGGGTCGACGGGGTTTTGGCGAATTGCCACGCCTCGGGGACGCAGGTGATCGAGGATTTCGGGCTGCAGCATATCCGCAGCGGTCAGCCGATTTGTTACACATCGGTCGACAGCGTGTTGCAGATCGCCGCGCATGAAGACCATTTCGGGCTGGAACGTCTGTTGACCCTGTGCGAATCGCTGGCACCGATGCTGCATCGCATGCGCGTGGGCCGGGTCATCGCGCGGCCGTTTCTGGGCGACCGGCCGGGCAGGTTCGCGCGGACGCCCAATCGCCGGGATTTCGCCATCGCCCCGCCCGCCGACACCATTCTGGATATCGCCGCCGCCGCCGGGCGTCAGACCCATGCCGTCGGCAAGATCGGCGATATCTTCAGCCATCGCGGGATCGGTCAGCTTCACAAGGGCAAGTCCGATGCCGATCTGGCCGAACATCTGCTGCGTCTGGGGCACGAGGCCGCGCCCGGCAGCCTGACCTTTGCCAATTTCGTCGAGTTCGATACCAATTTCGGCCATCGCCGCGACCCGCAGGGCTATGCGGATCAGCTGGAATGGTTCGACGGTATCGCGGGTCGGCTGATGGCGTCGCTGCGCCCCGGCGATCTGGCGATCTTCACCGCCGATCACGGCAATGACCCGACATGGATCGGCACCGACCACACCCGCGAACGCGTGCCGGTTCTGGGACACGGGCTGGGCGCACGGCCCGTGGGTCACGTCGGGTTCAGCGATATCGGCGCCTCGATCATGGCGCATCTGGGGCTGCCCGCCCCGCAACATGGGACGTCATTTCTGTGAAGAAACTTGAATTGCACCTGCATCTGGAAGGCGCCGCGCCGCCCAGCTTCATCCGTGGACTGGCGCAGGAAAAGCGTGTCGACCTGTCCGGAATATTCGACGAGCGTGGCAGCTATGCCTATGACGGGTTCGAAGATTTCCTGCGCGTCTACGAAGCCGCGACCAGCATCCTGACCACGCCGCAGGATTACGCCCGCCTTCTGGCCGAGGTGCTGGAACGCTGTGCCGAGGAAGGCGTGATCTATGCCGAGCTGTTCGTCTCGCCCGAATTTTGCGGCGGGGCCGATCTGGGGGCGTGGCGCGACTATCTGGCCGCCATGGTCGAGGTCGCCGACCGGATGCGTGCGCAGGGCATCGACAGCCGTGGCATCGTGACCTGCATCCGTCACTTCGGCGCCGAGCGCGCCCGCAAGACCGCCATCTGCGCCGCCGAAACCGCCGGGGGCTGGATCACCGGATTTGGCATGGGCGGCGCCGAGGGGGTCGGCAAGGCCACCGATTATGACTGGAGCTTTGACTGCGCGAAAGAGGCCGGACTTGGCCTGACCTGCCATGCGGGCGAATGGGGTGGTCCCGAAAGCGTCCGGCAGGCGCTGGACCTTGGCTGCACCCGGATCGGCCACGGTGTCCGCGCCATCGAGGATGGGCAACTGGTGCGCGACCTTGCCGAACAGCAGATCCTGCTGGAGGTTTGCCCCGGCTCGAATATCGCGCTGGGGGTGTATCCGGCCTGGGACCGCCACCCCATCGCGCGACTGGCCGATGCCGGGGTGCGCGTTTCTGTGTCCACTGACGATCCGCCCTTCTTTCATACCACCATGCGACATGAATATAACCGCCTCGCCGATGTGTTCGGCTGGGGCGACGAGGAATTCGCACAGATCAACAGATGGGCCGCCGACGCAGCGTTCTGCGACGAGGCCACCCGCGACCGGCTGAGAAAGGAATTCCAGTGACCCAACCGCATCTGACCGTCATCGATCACCCGTTGGTTCAGCACAAACTGTCCATCATGCGCAAAAAGGATGTGTCGACCGCCGGGTTCCGCCGCCTTCTGCGCGAGATCAGCCTGCTGCTGGCCTATGAGGTCACGCGCGAACTGGAACTGACCACCACCACCATCCAGACGCCGATTCAGGAAATGCAGGCGCCCACGCTGGAGGGCAAGAAGCTTGCGCTGATTTCGCTTTTGCGGGCAGGGAACGGTCTGCTGGACGGGATCCTGGAAATGATCCCCTCGGCCCGCGTGGGATTTGTCGGACTGTATCGCGACCCGCAGACGCTGAAGCCGGTGGAGTATTACTTCAAGGTGCCCAGCCTGCTGGATCAGCGCATGACCATTGTCGTCGATCCGATGTTGGCCACCGGCAACAGCGCCGTCGCCGCCGTCGATATGCTGAAGGAACGCGGCGCGAAGAACATGCGCTTTCTGTGCCTGCTGGCGGCCCCGGAAGGTGTGCAGCGGATGAAAGAAGCGCATCCCGATGTGCCGATCTTCACCGCTTCGCTGGATGAGCGTCTGGACGATCACGGCTATATCGTGCCGGGTCTGGGCGATGCGGGCGATCGTATGTTCGGCACCAAATAGGGACCGCGTTAACCGCCCCTTCAGGGGATTGTCCTAAGCCTTGTGCGAAGATCGAATCGCGGAAGGCCGATGCGGACAGCTTGGATAATTGCAATTCTGGTGATGGCGGGGGCTGCGCGGGGGGAACCCGTGCCGCCACCGCCTGCCGACTTTGGATCGACGCAGTATATCGACGGCGCGGGCTGCGTCTTTCTGCGTGAAGGCGCTGACTGGGTGCCGCGGCCCGACGGGACCGGCGGTCAGCTTTGCGGTTTTCCGCCCAGTCTGGCGACCCGGCGCAGCGATCCCGATACGGTTTCGGTACTGGCCCCGATGCATCCCGATCCCCCGCCAAGGCCAGAGGATGTGCTGGCCGAAAAGCTGGCCTTGGGGCTGCGGCAGGGCGAATTCACCGCCGATCCCGCCCCGCGCGAAACGCGCCGCGACGCGCCAGCGCCCAGCCAGCCCCCCGCGATCGCCCGGAACATGGCCAGGATCGCCGCGCGGCAGGATCAGTTGCGCGCCGCCGCAAGTGGGGCAGGGCGCAGCGACGATCTGTGTGCGGCCCTTGGCTATCGTCCCGATCCCGACCCCAGACCGTTGATCGGCGGGGATGTGACGCAGGGCATGTGCTATGGGATGCAGGCGGATGTGCCGACGCGGCGGATATCTGACACGGCGCATGTCGTCCCCGAAGAACCCGCGCCCGTCGCGGAAAAGGCGACAGACAAGCCCGCCGAAACCGTGTCGAAATCGGTGCCGGCCACGGCCAGTGTCACGCCCGACCGGCCCAAGGCCGCCACGACAAGCACGGTTGCCGACCGCCGCCAGCCCCGGCCAGCGGCGCCCGAGCGGCTGATCGAGATGATCCCCGCCAGCGCCCGTTACGTTCAGGTCGGCGCCTATATGCAGGATGACGCGGCTTTGGCGACCATCCGGCGCCTGTCCGAAATGGGCTACCGGACCGGGCAAAGCTACGAACGGCGGGATGATCGCAGTTTTCGCCTGATCATGGCCGGGCCGTTCACCAATCGCCAGGATCTGATCGCGGCGCTGTCGCGGCTGCGCGGCTCGGGCTATCCGCATGCGGTGGCGCGGTAGGCCGGACTGCGGCGCATATCAAAAAAGGGGGCTGAACCGCCCCCTTGATGTTGCATGGTCCCGGTGCGGTTACGCAGCCAGGGGCAGCGGGTATTCCGTCACGATCACGCGCGGGGCGTGGTCGTCGCGACTGAAATAGGCATACATCTGTTCCAGCGCTGCATCCGCGATCGCATTGCGCTTGATCTCGGCGATGCTCAGCGGTTTGCCGTTCTGTGTCATTTTCGTCTTCTCATGGTCGTTGCGGCGATTTTGCCACGCGGGCCAGATAGGGATGCGCACTGCGCCAATCCAGAGGGATCGACGCAGCGTCACGAAAAATTCAGCCGACCTGCACCATGCGGTGCTTTTTCTTGCCGACCGAGACCTTCATCCCCTCACCGATCATTCCGGCATCGACCATCAACTGCGGATCGGTGACGGATTCGTTGTTCAGGCGCAGGCCGCCCTCGGCGATCAGGCGCTTGGCCTCTTTGCCGCTGGCGGTGATGCCGGTCTGAACCAGCATCTGCACCACGCTGAGACCATCATTCAGTGAATCCGCAGGCAGCAGCGCGATCTGCAGGTCGCCGCCCGCACCGCCCTGTTCAAAGACCTCGCGCGCGGTCGCCTCGGCGCTGGCGGCGGCATCGGCACCGTGCAGCAGGGTCGTGACCTCATTGGCCAGCCGCACTTTGGCTTCGTTGATCTCGGACCCCGACAGGCTGCCCAGACGGTCGCATTCATCGACCGGCAGTTCGGTGTACAGTTTCAGGAAGCGACCGACATCGGCATCGGTGGTGTTGCGCCAGAATTGCCAGAAATCATAGGGCGACAGCATCGCGCCGTTCAGCCACACGGCCCCGCCCGCCGATTTGCCCATCTTGCGACCGTCGCTGGTGGTCAGCAAGGGCGAGGTCAGGCCCCAGATCACCTTGTCATCGACGCGGCGGGTCAGGTCGATCCCGTTGACGATGTTACCCCATTGGTCCGACCCGCCCATCTGCAGGCTGCAACCATAGCGGCGGTTGAGTTCAAGGAAATCATAGGCCTGCAGGATCATGTAGTTGAACTCAAGAAAGCTCAGCGATTGTTCGCGATCCAGCCGCGACTTGACCGATTCAAAGGACAGCATGCGGTTCACGCTGAAATGCCGCCCGATGTCGCGCAGGAATTCAAGATAGTTCAGCCCGTCCAGCCATTCGGCATTGTTCAGCATCCGGGCCTTGCCGTCGCCATAGTCCAGATATTGCGCAAAGACCTGCTGCATGCCGTCGATATTCGACTGGATCGCGGCTTCGTCCAGCAGCGGTCGTTCGTCGGAACGGAAGGACGGATCGCCGACCTTGGTGGTGCCGCCGCCCATCAGGGTGATCGGCGTGTTGCCGGTCTTCTGGAACCAGCGCAGCATCATGATGTTCAGCAGATGCCCGACATGCAGCGAGGCCGCCGTGGCATCATAGCCGATATAGGCCGTGACCGGCCCCGCCAGCAGCGCCTGATCCAGCGCCTCGTAATCGGTGCAGTCGGCGACATAGCCGCGTTCGAACATGACGCGCAGGAAATCGGACTTGGGGCTGTAGGTCATGGGCTGTTTCCTTCTGATCGGGGGGGATATACCGGCTGCATGGCTAAAGGAAAAGGCGCGATGATCCGGGCTTTGGGGATGATGTCGGGAACCTCGATGGACGGGGTCGATGCGGCGGTGATCGAAACCGACGGGATCAGTATCGCGGAATTCGGGCGGTCCGGCTTTCGCGGCTATTCCGACAATGAATCGGCGGTGCTGCATCAGGCACTGGGCCGGTGGCCCGGTGCGCCGGGCGTGGCCGAGGCCGCGGCCCTGTCGGTGGCCAGCCACGCCGCCCTTGCCGCCGATTTCCCCGAGGCCGAGGTGATCGGCTATCATGGGCAGACGCTGGCGCATGACCCGCAGGGGCGCGGCACGCATCAGGCCGGGTCGGGCGCGGATCTTGCACGGCAGACCGGGCGGCCCGTCATCTGGGATTTCCGCACCGAGGATGTCCGTCGCGGCGGCGAGGGGGCCCCGCTTGCCCCGTTTTTTCACTGGGCCTGCGCCCGTTGGGCGGTGGGGCAGGGCCGGTTGCCCGACGAACCCGTTGCCTTTCTGAACCTTGGCGGGGTGGGCAATATCACATGGGTGGACCCCCGTGTCGCGCAGCCCGAAGGTGACGGTGCCTGCCTTGCCTTCGATACCGGCCCGGCGAATGCGCCGATCAACGACCTGATGCGCAGGCGCCTGCGCCAAAGCCATGATGCGGGGGGGCTTATGGCTGCGTCCGGGACGGTCCGACCGGGGATCGTGGCCGAGTTTCTGTGCCATCCCTACTTTGACCGCCCGCCGCCGAAATCCCTTGATCGTGACCAGTTCGGGCAATTGTCGCAGGCGGTGTCGTCCCTGTCCGATGCCGATGCGGCGGCGACGCTGGTTGCCGCGCTGTCCGGTTCGGTCGGGGCGGCGATGCGATGGTTGCCGTCGCGGCCTGCGGCGGTGCTGGTCTGTGGTGGCGGGCGTCACAACGCGACCATCATGGCCGCACTGGCCGCGGATCTGCCCTGTGCGGTGCGGCCTGTCGAATCTGCGGGACTTGATGGCGACATGCTGGAGGCGCAGGCCTTCGCATGGCTGGCGGTGCGGGTGATGCGCGGCCTGCCGACTTCGGGACCGATGACGACGGCGGCGCCGGATCCGGTCTGCGGGGGACGGATCAGCCACCCGGCGCGGCATCGGTCAGCGATCGAAAAAAGCGGCTGAAGTTTTTTCATTGGGCTACTTGACGACTCTGCGGGCTGTGCGTAAACCGCCCCTCACCCCGGCGGGCGAACGGTCGGGGAGGTGAGTGTGCGGTTGTAGCTCAGTTGGTTAGAGTACCGGCCTGTCACGCCGGGGGTCGCGGGTTCGAGCCCCGTCAACCGCGCCACACACACCTGTCGCCACGATAAATGCGCGGTTGTAGCTCAGTTGGTTAGAGTACCGGCCTGTCACGCCGGGGGTCGCGGGTTCGAGCCCCGTCAACCGCGCCATTTATCCTTTTCCCCGATATCCAAGACGCTTGCGGGAAAATAGGACTCCTGTTTCCGGCCTCGATTGTCTATCTATCCCCACGGTCTGCGCGATGCGCGGGCTGTTTTTGACCATTCACACGGATGACAAGGCGATGAAGGATATGGACGGGGCAGAGGGCCTGATCGCAACCATGGGCCAGGCGGCCCGTGCAGCGGCAGTTGAGCTGGCCACGGCAACAGCCGAGCGGAAACACGCGGCGCTGATCGGCGCGGCGGAACAGATTCGCACCCGTATCCCGGAAATTCTGGATGCCAATGCCCTGGATATGCAGTTCGGACGCGAGAAGGGCCTGTCGGATGCCATGCTGGACCGGCTGCGACTGGATGCGGACCGTTTGCGCGGGATCGAGGACGGCTTGCGCGCGGTGGCCGAACAGGCCGACCCCGTGGGCGAGGTGATCCAGGAATGGGATCGTCCGAATGGTCTGCATATTCAACAGGTTCGCACCCCGATCGGCGTGATCGGCGTGATCTATGAAAGCCGCCCCAACGTGACGGCGGATGCCGGGGCGCTGGCGCTGAAATCCGGCAACGCGGTGATCCTGCGCGGCGGATCGGAAAGCCTTCATTCCAGTCAGGCGATCCACGCCTGCATGGTCGAGGGGCTGCGGCAGGCCGGTCTGCCAAAGGCGGCGATTCAGCTTGTGCCGACCCGCGATCGTGCTGCCGTGTCGGCGATGCTGCAGGCGCAGGGCCTGATCGACGTGATCATTCCGCGCGGCGGCAAGGGGCTTGTCGGGCTTGTGCAACAGCAGGCGCGCGTGCCCGTCTTTGCGCATCTGGAAGGGATCTGCCACATCTATGTCGACGCCGCCGCCGACCCCGAAAAGGCGCGTCGCGTGGTGCTGAACGCGAAAACCCGGCGGACGGGCATCTGCGGGGCCGCCGAATGTCTGCTGATCGACAAGGCCACCGACCCCGCGCTGCGCGCCGACCTGATCGCCGATCTGGTTGCGGCGGGCGTTCAGGTTCATGCCGATGGCGAACTGGCGGAACTGGCGGGCACGACCCCGGCCACGGCCGAGGATTTCGGCCGCGAGTTTCTGGACATGGTCATCGCGGCGCGGCTGGTCGATGGTGTCGAGGGTGCGATCGGCCATATTCGCCAGTTCGGCAGCCAGCATACCGAGTCGATCCTGACCGAAGATGATGCCGCCGCTGCCCGATTTTTCGCCGGGCTGGACAGCGCGATCCTGATGCGCAACGCTTCGACCCAGTTTGCCGATGGGGGTGAGTTCGGGATGGGCGCGGAAATCGGCATCGCCACCGGCAAGATGCATGCCCGCGGCCCCGTCGGCGCGACGCAGTTGACCAGCTTCAAATATCTGGTGACCGGTGACGGGACGATCCGCGCCTGACCCTGTCGGGTCGCGGCCCCGTGCTGCGGCCCCTCTGCCGCGTCTTTGACGAAAAGATCCGCGCAGGGGTGGCGAAATGCCACAGCCTGTGCAAGTTAGCGCCGTCACTTACAGCATCGGACAGGAAGGAAAGCGCATGGCAAAAGCGCTATTGGCCCGTTTTGGGGACAATCTGGGCATTCCCCGACCAGGCAATTCCCATGATCCCGCCCAGATCAGGACCGAGCTTCTGTCCGGTCTGACCGTCGCACTTGCGCTGGTCCCCGAGGCGGTGGCCTTTGCCTTTGTCGCCGGTGTGGCGCCGCTGGTCGGGCTTTATGCCGCCTTCATCGTCGGGCTGATCACCGCGTTGTTCGGCGGTCGTCCCGGCATGATCTCGGGCGCGACCGGCGCGCTTGCCGTGGTGATGGTCAGTCTGGTGGCCCAGCATGGCGTGGAATATCTGTTCGCGACCGTGGTCCTGATGGGGCTGATCCAGATCGTGGTCGGCATCATGCGCTGGGGCAAGTTCATCCGCCTGGTGCCGCATCCGGTGATGCTGGGCTTTGTGAACGGGCTGGCGATCGTGATCTTTCTGGCGCAGCTGGGCCAGTTCAAGATCCCCGGCACGACCGAGGTGTCCGGCCACGGTGTCGGCGGCGGCGAGTGGCTTTCGGGAATGGCGCTTTACACGATGCTGGCCCTGGTCGCGCTGACCATGGCGATCATTTGGCTGTTGCCGCGCCTGACCACCGTGATCCCGGCGCCCCTGGCGGGGATCGGGATCACCGCGATCCTTGTGATCCTGTTCGGCATCGATGTGCCCCTGGTCGGGGACATGGCCTCGATCCAAGGGGGGCTGCCTGCCTTCCACATTCCGTCGGTGCCTTTGACCTGGGAAACGCTCCAGATCATCCTGCCCTATGCGGTGATCCTGGCGGCGATCGGCCTGATTGAATCGTTGTTGACCCTGAACCTTGTCGGCGAAATCGTGGGCGAGCGTGGCGGCGCGTCGCGCGAATGCGTGGCGCAGGGCGCGGCCAACACCGTCACCGGGTTCTTTGGCGGCATGGGTGGCTGCGCCATGATCGGCCAGTCGATGATCAATGTGAAATCGGGCGGCCGGATGCGCTTGTCGGGCATTTCGGCGGCGTTGTTCCTGCTGTGCTTTATCCTGTTTGCCGCACCGCTGATCGAAATGATCCCGCTGGCCGCGCTGGTCGGGGTGATGTTCATGGTCGTGATCGGCACATTCGCCTGGAACAGCCTGCGCATCCTGCGCAAGGTGCCGCTGATCGATGCGTTCGTCATCGTGCTGGTGACCGGGGTGACGGTGGCCTATGATCTGGCGACGGCCGTGGTCGTCGGCGTCATCGTCAGCGCCCTGGCTTATGCCTGGCAGAATGCGACCCGCATCCGGGCCGAGACCGACACGACCCTGGACAGCAAGGTCTATCGCATTCAGGGGCCGCTGTTCTTCGGGTCCGCCGAAGGGTTTGCCGAACTGTTCGACGTGCAGAACGACCCTGAACGGGTGGTCGTCGATTTCGCCAATAGCCGCGTGGCCGACCAGTCGGCGCTGACCGCGATCGAGGCGCTGGCCGCGAAATACAACGCCGCCGGCAAGCGGATCGAGCTGCGCCACCTGTCGCGCGACTGTCACCGCCTGTTGAAACGGGCGGGCCAGCTGGTTACCGACAGCGACGATGATCCCGATTACGGCGTGGCGGTGGATTACAGCGTCCGCACCGGGCAGTTGGGGGCGGGGCACTAAGGTCAGGATTCATAACCAATAGATCACGGTCGCTGCGAGGGCGATGGCCGATAGGAAGACCACGGGGCATCGGTCATGGCGGGTCGCCACACGCCGCCAATCCTTGAGCCTGCCGAACATGATCTCGATACGATTTTTCCTCTTGTAGCGACGCTTGTCGTACTTGATCGGCGTCTTGCGTTGCTTCCGACCGGGTATGCAGGCATGTATGCCTTTGTCTTTAAAAGCTTTCCTGAACAAGCCGGCGTCATGGCCGCGATCTCCGAGCAGCCATTTGACGTTTGGCAGGCTACCGAGAAGCGCCCGCGCGCCGGTATGGTCGCTCACCTGTCCAGCGGTGATGAACAAATCGAGCGGTCGTCCCTGGCTGTCGCAGATGGCATGAAGCTTGGTGTTCATGCCGCCCCTGGTGCG
>NZ_FOHO01000025.1 GCF_900111675.1 Paracoccus homiensis
TCAGCGACTACATCGGGGCGCGCGGCCTGGTCAGCGGGTTGCCCAACGTGAAGTGGCTGCTCGGAGATCGTGGCTATGATGCCGATTGGTTTAGAGAAGCATTACAAAACAATAAGATACGCCCCTGCACTCCCGGTCGCAGGCAGCGCAAGACCCCGGTCAAATACGATAAGCGCCGCTACAAACGGCGCAACAGGATCGAGATCATGTTCGGCAGGCTCAAGGACTGGAGGAGGGTTGCGACCCGCTATGATCGCTGTCCGCAAACCTTCTTCTCAGCAATAGCTGCGACCGTAATCTTCTGGCTTTGAGAGAGAACGAGCCCTGACCCTAGACCAGTTTCCATCATTCTGTGGTGGCTTCCGCGGGATCAGCCCCTATCCCGATCCCGCGGAAGCTTGATTGCAAGCAATTCCGGGACGCCACCTCTCCAGTTTTCGCCTGACCTGCGACCTCGCACCTGAATGATATCGTGCGGGAGTTTTTCGGGGACCCTTATGGAGATACGTCTCAGTGGCCTGAAATGGTCGCAAGATGAGGTGACGCGGCAGATCGTCCCCGCAGCTGCGGCAAACCCAATGAGTTTCAACGCGTCACTATTAAGCCGTGCTCGGCCTCCGGCCTGTGGGCATAACAACACCGCACGTCAGCTTGGAAGATATTCGGCGCTCCAGCTCTCGCTGACCAGGCCCTCTTGCAGCATATCCTTAACCTCCTGGTCCTCGTATCCCAGATCCTTCAGTACAGCTACGGTCGAGGAGCCGTATTTTTCTGCTTCTGGCAGGAACCGAACGGTGCCTCGCGCAGACCGGACGGCATAGGGGTCAAGCTGGGTGACCCTGTGGCCGCTGGGATGGTCCTGGAAAGCAGAGAAGGAATAGCTTCCCTGGTCCGTTCCGGGCAAACCATCCGCATCGCGCAGATTGTAGGCGCGGATGGATTCGATATTGTCGCACAATGCAGCGCCGACATCGGCAGCCTGCAGGCGCTCGACCCAATCCTCGGCATTGGCGGCCATGAAGGCGTTTGCAAGAAACTCGTTCCGGTCGTCCGGATCGACCTCGGCGATGCCTTCAAGGCCCGGAACGGTGTCGAGCCTGTCCAGATCGGCCTCATAGGCCGATAGCAACAGGAAATTGTTGGAGGCGGTGTAATAGAACCGCGTCAATGCGTCATATCCATTCACCTCGGGACCCGAAGGTTCGTCGAACAGTCCGCGTCGGGTATAGTCATAGCAATAGGGGATCTGGGCGAGGCCGCTTAGTGCCGACAGCGAGGTTCGCGCCCGCCCGATCCGGCCGTGACGCAGCTTCTGATACAAGGCCGCAGCAATCCCAAGCGCGCCGCCAAAGCCGCACATCACGTCGATCGTGCCGACATGGGCGTGTTCTTCGGGTGTGTCCATCGACCCGCCAAATCGCAGCATGATGCCGGTCGCGGCCTGAACCAGATCGTCATAGCCGACATAGTCGCTGCGCGGTCCGGGCTTTGGTCCGCTGAAGCAGTCCAGCTTGCAGAAGATCGCCTCGGGGTTCAGCTTGGCCAATGCTTCCGCATCCAGACCCATGGCATTCACCTGTCGATCCGGGGCGTTCCAGACGATGACATCGGCCCAAGCGACCATCCGCTCGAACGCTTCGCGGCCCGTGCCTGCCGTGATGTCGGCCAAGACCGAACGCTTGCCGCGCATATGCGTCATGCCGAAGATCACGGTGTTCCAGCAGTCGTAGAAGGGCTTGGCCGGATCTACCTTGATCACCTCGGCCCCGAAACGCGCAAGGTAGGACACCGAGTGGGGACCGGCGATGACGTTGCAGAGATCAAGTACCCGAACACCTTCCAGCCAGCCGCTGCGATCATCCGGACGGGTGATGCGGCGCGTGCGCGTCGGGACGGCCGACAAAGCGCGGAAAGCGGTCTGGAAATCGACCTCGCGGCGCGGGGTCGGCTTCAGGGCCTCGGTGCCGCTTTCTTCCAGCCAGCACATCGGACCGGGCTGAACCATGGTGCCATAGACCGGGTCCTCGACCTCGATCATCAAGCCTGCGGTTTCGGCGTGATCGTCATTGATCCATTCCTGCAGCCAGCGCTGAGGCGCACCGGGAAACTTGTTCTTGCCGAAGATTCGCTCCCACTCTTTTGCGGTGCGTGTCAGGAACACCTCTTTCATGCGCACGGCGATGCGGTCGGCCCAGTCTTTCGGAAGCGGATAGACCCCAAGCGACACAGGCGACGCCCATTCGGCATAAGGCTTGTAGGTATCTTCTTCCTCGGTCAGACCCTCGGCTACCAACTCGTCATAGATGCCCAAGACCTGCAGGCAGCGCTTTGCATGGTTCTTGTGGCTGGGGCAGACGACATAGAACATGCGCCCGTCCTTGCAGCGATAACTGCGATAGAACGGATCCAACAGCTCTTGCAGCTCGTCATAGCTGACATTCATCGGCAGACCTTCGACCCGACGGCGCTCGATCTCTTTCTCGCGTTGGGTCTTGTAGCGTTCGGGCAGCCCTTCGATATGGATGGAATTATAGGTCAAACCCTCCATCACGGCGGCGGCCAGCGGCACCTCGATCTGGTCGCCCAACCCGTTCCGTTCACGTGCCTGCAGCGCCAGCACCACAGCCGATGCAGCCATCATCGTGCCGTAGGCCGAAGAAAGCGGCAGCGGCGAAAAGGATGGGTTCACCCCCATCAGGACGCGGTTCAGCCCCATATCGGTGAAAACACCCGAACTGGCCGCGATCACGCTTTCATAAGCCCGCCATTCGCGGCGCAATTCGTCATCCGAGGCGAAGCCCGGAATGGACAGCGTGATCAGTTCGGGGCGTGCGCGACGCAACTCAGTGAAATCGATGCTCAGACGCTGCATGACGCCGGGACGAAAGCCTTCGATCACGATGTCGCTTTCGGCGATCAGATCCAGGGCTTGGGCCAGGCCGGCCTCGGTCTTCAGGTCGATCTGCACGATCAGCTTGTTGCGCATCAGGGTCGCGTTGGCGGGGCTTTGCCACATTGGCCCGCCGGGGGGATCGACATGGACCACCGTTGCACCCAGATCGCCAAGGATCATGGCCACGGCGGGACCGGCGATATACTGGCCGAAATCGACAACTTTGACGCCTTTAAGCGGCAGCAGCGATGGCTTGGACGATGACATAATCGACCTCATGTAACGAAGTGTCTGGTTGGAAGTCGCAGGGGGCGGCGCCCCCTGCGTTGCATATCTATTCGGCGGGATCACCGACAAGGTGATCGGCCTGAACCTGCGTCCCGAAATCCTCTTTCAGCCAGCGCATCAGCGACAGCGTGAGCAATAGCAGGACCGGGATCAGAGGCAGCGCGACGACAATGGTCGAGGTCTGCACCGGTTTCAGTCCACCCAACTGGATCAGCGCCACGCCGACGCCTGCCAGGATCAGCGCCCAGATCACCCGGATCGAACGGCGCGGTTCCTGATAGCCCGAAAGCTTTCGCGATGTGACCGAGGCCAGAACATAGGCCGCGCTGTCCAGCGTTGTTGCAAGGAAGATGAAGCACAGCAGAATGAACACCGCGATCACCAGACCGCCAAGGGGAAGCGTGCCGAGGATCGCGCCCACGGTTGCGGGGATCCCACGCTCGGACAGGATTGCGCCGACATCCAGTGCGCCGCTGACCTGAAGGTTCAGCGCATAGCCGCCCCAGACCGCGAAGAAGACCCAGCAACCCAGAGATCCCCAGACAAGTTCGGCCACGATCAGTTCGCGAATGGTCCGACCACGCGAAATCCGCGCGACGAACAGCCCCATCATCGGTGCATAGGCGATCCACCATGCCCAGTAGAAGACGGTCCAGTCGCGGGCAAAGCTGGATTTCTCGATCGGGTCGGTCCAGGTGCTCATGGTCAGAAAGTTGTTGGCCATCTTGCCAAGGCTGTTCAGCCATCCGTTCAGCATGAACAGGCTGTCACCAACGATGAACGTGAAAGCCAGAAGCGCGATGGCCAGAACCACGTTCAGATCCGACAGGATGCGGATGCCTTTGGACAGGCCGAACCAGACGCTGGCCCCGAAGATCATCGTCCAGATGGCAAGGATACCCAGATCCAGCATCAGCGAGGGTTGGATGCCAAGTGCTGTGCTGGCAAGCTCGGACACCAGCGGAACGGCCAAGCCAAGCGAAGTACCGACCCCGCCGACGACTCCGAACACCACCACGGCATCCAGAAGGACGCCTGCCCAGCCATCCGAGTGGCGTCCCAGAATACCGCCCGCCGCGACCGACAGGCGAACGCCGGGCTGACGGCGCACATACATCGAATAGGCGATGGGCAGTGCGGGAAGGCAATAGAATGCCCATGGCGTCAGGCCCCAGTGGAACTGCCCATAGGTCAGCGCCCATTCCGCCGCAGCGGCCGAGCCGGGTTCCAGATTGAAGGGCGGTCCCTGCAGGTAATAAATCGGTTCGACCCATGCCCAGTTGACGATGGCAATACCGATCCCGCCACAGAAGATCATGGCGATCCAGCTGAAATAACTGAATTCAGGCTTGTCCTCCGGCCCGCCAAGACGAACATTTCCGTAGCGGCTGAAGGCCAGGCCAATCAGGAACACAACCGTCGACAGCCCCGCCAGCATATAGAGCCATCCAAACTTTCCCGTCGCAAAGGCGAAGGCCGCGTTGACCATTGCACCTCCCGCGTCGGGAAACAGGATCAGTGGCAGAACAACCCCGGCCAGAACCAGCATCGATGGCACGAAGACCCGCATTTCCAGCCGGTCGTCATTCACGTCATCACGTTTCATGAAGCTCCTCCCTCAAAGCGGCGCAAACCGCAGAAACTCTTCCCTCCCAGCCTCTTGCCCTCTAACCGGCCTCGCGAATGAAGCGCGCTGCCTTCTCAGCAATCATCAGGGTCGGCGCATTGGTGTTGCCGCTGGTGATCGTGGGCATGATACTGGCGTCGACGACCCGCAATCCCTTGATCCCGCGCACGCGCAGTCGGGAATCGACCACCGCCTGCGGATCGTCGTCGTGGCCCATCTTTGCGGTGCCGACCGGATGGAAGATCGTCGTCGCAATATCACCCGCAAGCCTCGCCAGTTCCTCGTCGGTCTGGAACTGGATGCCGGGTTTCCACTCCTCGGGCTGATACTTGGCGAATGCAGGCTGGCTGATGACGTCGCGAACCTGCCGCAGGCTTTGGGCCGCGATCAGACGATCTTCCTCGGTCGAAAGATAGTTTGGCGATATCAGTGGCGCGTCATCCGCCCTTCCAGAACGCAGCCGGACCGTTCCACGACTTGTCGGGTTCAGGTTGCAGACGCTGGCGGTTATCGCGGGGAACGAATGAAGCCCATCCCCGAACGCCTCCAGGCTAAGCGGCTGCACGTGATATTGAAGGTTGGCATGAGCCTTGCCGGGGTCCGAGCGAGTAAACGCGCCAAGTTGACTGGGCGCCATGCTCATCGGTCCCGAACGGCGCAGCATATACTCCAGACCGATACGCAGCTTTCCAAGGTTGTTGCCGGCCAGCGTGTTCAGCGTCTTGGCACCCTTGACCTTATAGATGGCACGGATCTGAAGGTGGTCCTGCAGATTACCGCCCACCCCAGGCAGGTCGGCGATCACCTCGACACCGCATTTCCGCAGGTGGTAGGCAGGCCCGATTCCCGACACCTGCAAGATCTGCGGTGAATTGATCGCACCAGCCGAAAGAATGACTTCGCCTTTCGCGCGCACCGTCACCGCATCGGCACCCCTGCGAACGATGGCGCCAGCGCAGCGCTTTGCCCCGTCCGCGTCCTGCTCGATCAAGAGACGTTCGACTTGCGCCTCGGTCCAGACCGTCAGGTTTCGGCGCGATTTGGCGGGTTTCAGGAATGCCTTCGAGGTGTTCCAGCGCCATCCGGACCGCTGGTTCACTTCGAAATATCCGACGCCAGAATTGTCGCCTGTATTGAAATCGTCGCTCAGCTCGAAACCCGCTTCGACCATCGCCTTCGAGAAATCCTCAAGAACCTCCCAACGCAGGCGCTGCTTTTCAATTCGCCATTCGCCGCCATGCCCGTGAAGGTCGGAGAAGCGGCTGTTGCCCCCGGTTGCCGGATCGGCGTCACCGTCAAGACGGTAATGGTTTTCATGTGCCTTGAAATCTTCAAGGCTGGTTTCCCAGGCCCAATCCTTATCGCCGGTCTGCGCGGCCCAGCCATCGTAATCGCGGGCCTGCCCCCGCATATAGATCATGCCGTTGATCGACGAACAGCCGCCAAGGGTCTTGCCGCGCGGATAGCGCAGTGTCCTGCCGTTCAAACCTGAATCGGGTTCGGTGTGATACAGCCAGTCAGTGCGCGGATTGCCGATACAGTAAAGATAGCCAACCGGAATATGGATCCACGGATAGGTGTCGCGCTTTCCCGCCTCCAACAGAAGAACCTGTTTAGAAGGGTCCTGACTTAGTCGGTTGGCAAGCAGACATCCCGCCGACCCAGCGCCAATGACGATATAGTCGAATGGATCACGTGGCATGACAGTTCCTCCTCTAGACCGTCCCTTGGGTGGGCATTTTGCTGCAATCGCCGCAGGTCTAAGGCTGTAATCGCTACCACTGGCACAAATCCAATGACTTATTTCGCGCAGCATTATAAATGCTGCTAATATGACGCAGAGAATTGATCTGAAGATCCTGACGGCCTTTGTGACCGTTGCGCGTGAGGGGAACGTGTCGCGGGCGGCAGAGCTTTTATGCCTGACGCAACCTGCGGTCAGCTTGCAATTGCGCCGCTTGGCGCAGGAAACTGGGCTGGAGCTTTTCACCCGCAATGCAAAGGGCCTCGAACTGACCCCCGATGGGCAAGCCCTGCTCGTAAAAGCTCAGCGCATCTGTACCGAACTGGACGAGTTCAACCTTTTTGCACGTCACCTGACCAGGTCTGTTCATGGAAGGTTGCGCATCGGAACCATCATCGATCCCGAGTTCATCCGTTTGGGCGATTTTCTTCAGGAGCTGGTGCAGCAGGCGCCTGATCTTCGGCCTGAACTGTCACATGGAATGAGTGGGGAAATCCTGCGACGCCTCGTCAGAGAGCAGTTGGATGTCGGCTATTTCCTTGGCTCACCTGATGATTTCGCGACATTGATCGACGACGCTAACACTATTGCAGCGGGCGATCTTTCTTATAGCCGTCTGACAGATCTCTGTTATCGTGTCGTTGCGCCGCCCGGATGGGATACACGGCTGCGCGGCATGGGTTGGGCTGAGTTGGCCGCGTTTCCTTGGATCGGCACGCCTGTCGAATCCGTGCATTCGCGGCTTCTGGCGCGCGTTTTCGAGCCGCTTGACGTGCGGCAAAACAGCGTCACCCTAGCAGATCAGGAAACTTCAATGCTTGAGCTTGTTCGCGCGGGTATCGGTCTTTGTCTGTCACGAGATTCGGTGGCGTTGCATGAACACCACACTCATGGCCTTACGATCGTCAAGGATCTAAGTCTTGAGACAACACTGCACTTCATCACCCTTAAGTCCCGGTCGGGCGACCCGCGTGTTTCTTTGGCCACCGAGGTGATCGAACGCACTTGGCGCCGCCGCTGATAAACCACGCCGCGCGAACAGACATAGCGCGTTGGCTGAAGCAACATCCGCCTTCATCCGGTGCCCTTGATTTGGTTTTGGCGAGTGTGCTGGCCACGAAAGCTTGGGTGCCGATTATCACTTGGATCAGCTCATTATTAAAGCCGCGCACGGCCTGAGCTGCAAGGCAGCGCCGCCAGTTCAAGCTTTGGACGCACAACCGATCAGGGCTGTTATATGTGGGATCCTTGCTCTGCCCGGCTATGTGTTCAGTCCCGGCATCTGGTGGATCGGATTGAGGATGAATCTGTCCGGCTCTGATGTCCAGATCTTGCAGATGTACTCGTAGGGTGTGAGGCCGTCCGCCGGTCGCATGCCTGAGATGGCTGACAATCTCCCCGACACGCGAAGTCCGACATGCAAATGGACGCACAATCGAGGCGATCTGGTCCGAGAAAGTCCGACGTGGGCAAGCAGGCGCCTGACATCGCCAACGGCAAATCGCGAGATCAACCGTTACCTCGTTTCCATGCGCGGGATAATCCTGAAGCCGCCGACGCCGCCAGCCGTGACGTCGGCGTGAATGGAATCCACAGTCTGGGCAGACGCCGTTTGGTGTCAGACTGCCCAATACAAGCCCCCCGCCGCTTTCACTTCGCTCAACGCTTTGAACAGCTACATCGATCCCGGGCGACCAATGCTTCTTCGAGCCCACAAAATGAGGATGACCCCAATTAAGGGTAACGCGACAGCGGACGTTGCGGGTTTCTTGGTCTGGCACACCATCGTCACTTTTGAATATCTCCACGGATTGATGCTCAAAAATCTGAGGGGTCACATCGAGAAGCGATATTTTTGTAGCTATCGCTCGTTTCTGAGCGCGCGTTGCCGTGGATCAAGTTCAAGTCTTGTGTTCAACCAGTACCTCGTATGGCGTCGTTCACCAGTTCGGCTGAGCGCACCTTTCTCGACCAGATCCTGCAGGTCGCGGGTTGCGGTTGCGCGTGAGGTTCCGGTGATCTTGAGATAGTTGTCGGCGCTGAGGCCGCCTTTGAAACCGCCAGGGCCTTCCCGAAACATTCTGGCGATGGCCTTGGCCTGGCGTTCGTTCAAGTGGTCTCTGTGACGATCGTAGAAATGTGCCTTGCTGATGAAGAAGCCGACGCGGTCGAGTGTTGCCTGTTGGGCCTTCAAGACAACTTCTGCGAACCAGACGAGCCAATCGGTCACTTGAAGCGTTTTTTGATGCTGCTCGAGCTGGTCGTAGTATGCCTTGCGCTCCTTTTCGATGGTGAATGCGAGCGAGATGAGGGTCGGCTGGCCAATGTTCTGCGCCAGCGAATTTTCAGCGAGTGCGCGACCCAAGCGGCCGTTGCCGTCTTCGAATGGGTGGATGCTCTCGAAATAGAGGTGGCTTAGCCCTGCGCGCGTCAGCGCTGGAAGCGGCTCTGCTCCGCCCGGCCCGGTCTTGTTGAACCAGTCCGCGTATCGCTCCATCTCAGGCATGACCCGCTGTGAAGGCGGCGCTTCGAAATGGATCGTGGGCCGGTCAAGGCGGCCGGAAACGATTTGCATCGCCTCGGCGTGTTGTCGGTAGGCCCCGATGGTTTCCAACCGACGGTCATGGGACAGAAGCATCCGATGCCAGCGGTATAGTGTCTCATGCGTCAGTGGCTCTGCAAAACTGGAATAGACGTCGACCATCATTTCCGCGACGCCCTGTTCGCGCGGTTTGACAGGGTAGCTGTCCGGATCGAGGCCCAGATGGCGGCGCAACGAAGACTGGACACTGAGCCGGTCGAGGATTTCACCCTCGATGGCGCTCGTCTGCATCGCTTCCTCGCAGAGCAGTTCGATGCGGAGTTGCTCGCGCTCCGGCTGGCTGACATGATGGACCGCGCCGAGGATTTCTCCGGACGACAGCAGAAACGTCTGCTCAAACGGCTCCAGAGCGGAGGCGTCATACCGGAAACCCGGCCAGTCGGGCAGTGTCCAGTTCCAGGCCATGAGTTATAGATATCCTTTCTATAACTCATATTCAGATCACCTATGATGCATAGAAGTCAACTCTTTCGCTCATAGGACCTGCTGAGCGGGTAATGATGACTGTGGGCAGGATGGAGAACAGGTTGACCGGGTTCACGCTACATGACCGAAGCTCTGGCCGACCTTCGGTTAGCTGATGCGACGATCCAACTTGTCTGTCATTCCAGCCCATTTCAAGTTGCCGCCGACAGCCCGCACCCCCAAGTTTTGCCCACTGCCGAGGATGACCCGCTTAAGGGCTATGCGACAGCTCGCTTGACCTACTGGGACCCTCGATGTTCATCCGGCTGAAACCACAGTCCTTTGCCGAGTTTGGCGCGATTGCGCCGACGGAGCAATGGGCGATCCGCGTCGAAGTTCAGTTGCGCGACGCGGATCGCGCGCCTTGGGTGCCGGATGCCTTTGATCCTGGGAATGTCGGTGACATTGCTGGGCTGCCCGTGGCTGGCGTCTTGGAAGGATAGAGTTGCGCCCCTTTTGCAGGGGCGCAAGATCGTCAGAATTGCTGAACGAGGATCAGGGAAAGGCTGCGACCGGACTCTTTCAAGGTGCCGATATCCCGATAGTCCTGCCCATATGTCGCCCGATCGGCATAGTCAGTGTCGAACAGGTTTCGCACCTCTGCGCGGATGGTCAGGTCATCCTGTCGCGCCGGCGTGTATTCTGCGAACAGGTTGACAACGGTATAGTCCTTGAGGTCGGCTTCCGAGCCCGCGGGCATGTCATAATCCAGTGCCGCCTCGACCGATCCGCCTACGCGCAGGCCGTCCCAGGACGTCTGCTGCTCGACCTCCAGCGCCATGACGGTGCCAAGAGGTGCGCCGAAATCCAGCGCCTCATAGCTGCCCGAGGCGACGCCATCGACCTCGACTTCGCTATGTGACAGGGTGACGCGGGCCGATCCGCTGTTCCAGCCGTATTGGGCACCCAGATTGAAGCCGCGGCTTTCAAAGTCGAAATTCTGTTCGGCGCTGCGGGCATTGTCGATGCGGGTCACGAACAGCTCGCCGCCGATCAGCAGGCTGCCTTGGGTCCAGTCGAAACCAACCGTGGCGTTTTCGGCGCGGGCCGGCTGGAGATTATCGTAACGCCAGCTGGGCAGGTAGGTGTAATTGTCCTCGATATCGATGCCGCCAAAGACCGACGATACCCCGCCACGCAGCGTCAGGCTGTCGGTCAGCGCATAGCTGAGCGAGACATTACCCGACAGGCCCGAATTCGACAGGTCCGATCCGTCCACCCCGTCGAAATCCTGTCGATCTGCGCGCAGACCTGTCGACAGCCGCGTGCGGTCGTTCAGATCCATACGGGCCTGCGCAAACAGGCCGATGTTGCGGGACCCTTCCTCGTTATGTTCGCCATAAAGCGGGCTTGTGTATTCGCCGAACCGGTCCTGCCAATCCAGACCCGCGACGATGTTGTCCTCGCCCCCAAGGTTGAACGTGTTCTGCACCGTAGCAGACCAGGTTCCGGATTTGCCGTTGCTGTCATAGGGCGTGGGCACCACGATATCGCTTTCGGAATAGCCGATGCGAATTTCCGGATCCCACATGCCGTCAGCCTGCGTGTTGCGGTACTGGAAGGCATAGCTGTCGCGGGTCGTGTCATAGCGGCGCAGGCTGTCGGCATCGCCGTAGAAGCTGCCGAAATTCGCGCGGAACTGGCGCAGGGCGTCGTCGTGCAGGCGCTGACCGGAAAGCTCGAAGCGGTGCCCGGTATCGGTTTCATAGGCGACCTTGGCCAATCCGCTTGTCAGATCGGCAGCCGTACCCTTCATGACGGTCCCGTCGCCGGCCTTGTAGTCATCGCCGGTGGCGCGCTTGCCATAGGCCAGCCAGGACAGCCCGTCCGCCTGGCCTGCCAGGGTCAGCGCGGCCTGCGCAGTTTTGCCGTTGTCGTCATAGGACAGCCGCGCATTGCCACCAAAGCGTTGATCGGGGTCAAGGATATCTTCGGGATCGACGGTTTCGAACACGACTGAACCCGCAAGCGCGTAGGGGCCGGCATCCGCGGGGGAAATGGTTGCGTCCGCGCGGACCTGTTTCAGCAGGCCGGGATCGATCGCGTTGGCGGTGACGTGGTGAAAGGCGCGGTTGTTCTGGGCGGTGCCGTCGATCGTCACCCCAAGGTTCAGCATGTCGACGCCGTTGACATAGATCTTCTGCGTCAGGGGCAGCGCGCCCCCGACCGACACCGAAGCAACGCCCGAAAACACGTCCTTCAGGTCACCCGTACGTGCCTGTTCCAGTTCCAGACCCGAGACATACATGCTGGTTGCCCGGTCGGCCGCACCGTAATAGGGGTCATTCGCTTCAAGATAGATCGGATCAAGCTGATAGACCTTTTCCTGCGCGAGGGCGGTCGACGCCCCGGCCGCCAGAATGGCCGAGCTTGCATAAAACCTTGCGATATTACGGCGCAGGCGGATGGACGTGGACATGGTCAGGCTCCTGGTCTGATGTGTCGTCAATGTCATGACCCGTGAGGCCCGACTTATTTCTGACTGAAATACAAAGGAATCTACGAAGAGCCAGAAAAAGCGGCACTTGCACGCCTGTATTCACGCGCCCGTGGCGGATTTCACACAGAATGCCGCGCTTTTGTACGGTTCTTGGATTGGGGACTTCGTGCTGTCAGGTCGGCGTCCTGACCTAAAGATCATCCACCTACCCGAAAGATCGGGTTCATTTGGTCTCGATCTGATTTAACGATGGAACTCAGTAGCGAGTGCGTCGTGTTTTCAGTTGGCTTGAAACCAGTCATGCGGGGGAAATTGTGAGGTCTTCCTGTCGCATGACTGGGTTTTATTCGTGGCTAGTCGACATCTGTCGGGATCGCCTCGAACGTTCATGTGCCCTGCCTGGCAGGTCATCGGGCAGATCACGTTTTGAGGGCTGTCCGACTTCGATGGCCATGACCATTCCCATCGCGTAATGCGGGCTGCATTTGATGCCGTAGAAACCCGGTTCGGTCAGTGTGACCGAGAAATCCTCGCCAAGTTTCGATTAGAACGGCTGGGCGCCTGCGGGGATCATGTCGTCAATCGTCGCGGCATTGTGGCCCGGCTGTTCCTAGATGAATGTAACCGTGCCACCCGGTTCGATGCGCAGAAAATGCGGCTCATAGATCGTCGGGCCGTTCCGGTGCGCTGTCGACGATGCCTCGATCGGCGGCGCTGAAGGGGGCAGTCAGAACAACCCGTCCCTCAGACTGCGAGCGCCGCATAGGCGCCGCCGCGCGCGACCAATTCGTCATGGGTTCCCACATCGACGACGCGTCCCTCGGACATGACCACGATCCTGTCCGCGTTGCGGATGGTCCCCAGTCGGTGCGCGATGACAAGCGTGGTTCGACCGACGGACAGACGGTCCAGCGCGATCTGGATCTCGCGTTCGGTCTGGCTGTCGAGGGCACTGGTGGCCTCGTCCAGGATGAGAATTGGCGGATTCTTCAGGAACGCCCTGGCGATGGCGACACGCTGCTTCTGACCTCCGGACAGCATGACACCCCGCTCTCCGACGATCGTGTCGAGACCGTTCGGCAGGTTTTCGACCAGACTGGTCAACTGCGCCTGTGCGCATGCGACGAGTATCTCGTCGTCCGAGGCGTCCAGTCGTCCGTAACCGATATTCTCGCGCAGGGTGCCACCGAACAGGAAGACGTCTTGGCTCACTAGGCCTATCTGACGACGCAGCGTGTTCAGCCTGATGTCGGCCAGGCTCATGCCATCGACAGTGATGCGCCCCGCATCCGGTTCGTAGAAGCGCGGAACCAGGGCCAGAAGCGAGGTCTTGCCCGCCCCCGACTGCCCGACGAAGGCCACGGTTTCCCCCGGCTCGATCGACAGGTTAATACCGCGAAGGACAGGGCGGGATTCGTCATAGGCGAAGGCGATATCTTCGAACGAGATCCTGCCCCGAAGTTCGCCGGCGTCGATGGCGTCCGGGCCATCGGCAATCTCGGGTTCGGTCGCCAGAAGCTCCTGATACCGGCGGAAACCCGCGATGCCGCGCGGGTAGGTTTCGATGACGGCCGCCATCTTCTCGAGCGGGCGATAGAAGACGCCGACCAGAAGAAGGAAGCCCACGAAGCCGCCCGTCGTCAGTTCCCCGCCCAGAACGAACCCTGCCCCGATGACCATGACCAGCACCTGGACCAGTCGCAGCCCCATGTACTGCAGCGCCGACGAAGCGGCCATGACGCGATAGGCGTCCAGCTTGGCTTGCCGATAGCGGGCATTGTCGTGGGCGAACAGGTGGTTCTCGTGCGCCTCGTTTCCGAATGCCTGCACGACGCGCACGCCTCCAAGCGCCTCTTCCAGGCGCACGTTGAAATCGCCGACACGGGAATAGATCGCGCGCCATGTCCGCGTCATACGACCCCCGTAGACGATGACGAGGATGACCATAGCCGGCACGATGGCCGCCACGATCAGCGCCAGCTTGGCGTTGATCGCGAACATCAGGGCGAATGCGCCGATGAACGTCATGATCGCGATGAAGGCGTCCTCCGGCCCGTGATGCGCGACCTCTCCTATCTCCTCGAGGTCGCGGGTGACGCGGGCAACCAGCTTCCCGGTGCGCGTCCGGTCATACCATCGCCAGGACAGCCGCGTCAGGTGATCGAAGGCGCGGGCGCGCATCTCGGTCTCTATATTGATGCCAAGCTTGTGGCCCCAGTAGATGACGATCGTCAGCAGGCCGGAATTGATCGCATAGAGCAGCAGCAGCCCCACCGCCGCGGTCACCGTCAGCGACCAGTCGCCTTGCGGCAGCAGGTGGTCGATGAAGCCCGTGATCGCAAGGGGAAAGGCCAGCTCGAGCAGGCCCGAGACGACCGCGCAGCCGAAATCCAGCCAGAACAGGCCCATGAAGGGGCGATAATACGAGAAGAAGTCTTTGAGCATGAAGGTTCTCAGGTGGGAAACGCGACCGGTGTTCCATCGGCGCAGGTCAGGATTTGCATTTGCAGCCCGAAGATCTCGCCAAGCGCGTCCGGTTGCATCAGGCTTGTGGTGGTGCCTTCGAAGACATGACGGCCGCCGCGCAACGCGACGACGTGGTCGCAGAACCGGGCCGCCATGTTGACGTCGTGAAGAACGATCACGGCGCTGCGGTTCTGATCGTGGCACATTCTGCGCAGCAACGACAGGACCTCGACCTGGTGGCTGATGTCCAGCGCGCTGATCGGTTCGTCCAGCAACAGCGTTCCTGCCTGCTGGGCCACGGACATGGCCAGCCAGGAACGCTGACGCTCTCCGCCCGACAGGCTGTCGACGACGCGATCGGCAAAATTCTCGACGCCGCATTTCAGCATCGCGCCCGCGACGGCGTCGTGATCGCCCGGACCGAAGCGACCCAGGGCGCCATGCCAGGGATAGCGGCCAAGGGCGATCAGTTCGCGCACGGTCATTCCTTCGGCCGGGGGCATGTTCTGCGGAAGAAAGGCAAGTCGTCGCGCGAAATCCTGCCGCGCCCAGTCCGAAAGTTCGCGGCCTTCGAAGATCACGCTGCCCGAGCCATTCATTTGCCTGGCCAGCGTCTTCAGAAGGGTCGACTTGCCCGATCCGTTAGGGCCGATCAGGGCCGTGACGGTGCCTTGTGGAATGTCGGTCGACAGATCGTGCAGCAGTCGTCTGCCGGGCACGTCCACGCAAAGGTTCCTGATCCGGAACAGTGTCATCCGGTTTTCCTCGACAGGGTTGCCATGAGCCAAGGCGCACCGATCAGCGATGCGAAAAGCCCAAGGGGAAGTTCATAGGGGAAGCCGGCCATCCTTGCCCCGAAATCCGCGCAGACCATCAGGCATGTCCCGATAAGCGCGGTCGCGTGCAGGTGCTGGCTTGCGCCATGAAAGCCGGCCCGGCTGGCCATGTGCGGCGCCATGAGGCCGACGAAGGACAGCGGACCCACGAAGATGGTGGCGACCCCCGTCGCTGTTCCCGCGATCAGGATCAGCAGGAGCCTTGCGCGCGGGATGTTCACCCCAAGCCCGCCCGCGACCCCTGCCCCGAGTGGCATGATCGCCAGCCAGCGTGCGGCGAACGCGGCTGCCATCCACATCGATGCCGCGACTGCGGCCAACGTGACTGCGCCCGTCATCCCGATTGCGGCCGAGGACCCGCTGAGCCATCCGAGTATCCGCCAGGCGCGTGGATCGCCGGTGGCCATCAGGGCTGCCAGGACCGAACTGGCGAATGCCGACACCGCGATCCCTGCCAGCAAAATTCGTTCCGGCGGCATGTCGCGCCGACTGACGAACACCGCGACAAGGACCAGCGCCACGATCCCTCCGGACACGGTCGCCCCGTTCAGCATCAGCGCCGAGGGGGCGGCAGTGGCGAAGACCGCCAACCCGTATCCAAGCGACGCCCCGCCCGCGACGCCGAGGACCTCTGGCGATGCCAATGGATTGGCCGTAAGCCGCTGCAGCAGCGCCCCCGCAATCGCCAGCGCCGCCCCCGCCGCGCCTGCAGCGATCAGCCGCGGCAATCGCATCGGCAGGAACGACATGAAGTGTTCCCAGTCGAGCACCGTCCAGCCGGAAGGCAGCCTGCCGATCAGCAAAAGCAGCACGACCCCGACCAGAAGCAGCGCGGCGATCAGCAGCAATGCGCGGTAAGGATGCCGGATGCGGGCTGCGGCGGGTTCGGCGTTCTCGGTTCCCGGCGGCGTCGAGCCTTGAAGCTTGGCCAGCAGCGCGATAAGAAGGGGGCCGCCCAGCAGCCCCGTCACCGCACCGGTCGGAAACATCTCGCCCAGGCGGGCGTCCAACAGGATCACAAGGCTGTCGCAAACCGACAGCACCAGCGCGCCGATCAGCGGTGCGGCCAGCAGATTCCGCCTCAGGCTGTTGAACCCGATCGCGCGCGCGATCGTCGGCGCGGCCAGCCCCACGAAGCCGATCAATCCCAGTTCGGCCGAAACCGCACCGGCCAGAACCACGGCCACGGCCAGAACTGCGAACCTTATGGCGGCGACGTTCAGGCCAAGGCCGGATGCCCCGCCGACGCCTATCGAAAGCACCCGAAGCGGGCGTTCCAGGACCAGCGCTGCCGCAAGGCCCGCGACAAGGACAGCGCCCAGGGATCTGACGCCGCTCCAATCCTGCTGGACGAGGGATCCCCCGCTCCAGATCACCAGCGACAGCAGGTATTCGCCTTGAGACAGGGTGATCGCGGTCGCGATCGCGCCGGACATCAGGGACACCAGCATGCCCGCGATGACCAGCGTGACCGGCGCGAAGGCGCGCCTCGGACCTATGGCAAACACGATCGCAGCTGCGCAGGCGGCGCCCAGCATCGCGATGGGCCATCGCCCATGGACAAGCAGATCCGGCACGAAGATCGTCGCCACCACCAGCGCAAGCTGTGCCCCGGACGATATGCCCAGAGTCGAGGGATCGGCGATCGGGTTTCGCAGCACGGCCTGCAGCATCGCCCCCGACAATCCGAGAACCGCCCCGGCAACAAGCGCGATCGCGATCCGAGGCGCGGTGCCGAAGGCGAACCCGATCTGATCGAGGACCATGCGACCGGGCAGGAAGGGAAGGTGCGGCCAGCGCCCGGGGGGCAGCTCGGTCACCAGCACGGCTATGATCAAAGCGAATGTCGCGGCCGGCACCGCAAAGGAAACTGTCGAATTACGGTTCATGCAAGTTCGGTCGGGCCAGAATTCAATGTGTGCGCCAGCAGGCGGGCAAAGCGCATCGCGGCGGGCAAGCCGCCGAAGGCGTTCACCTCGGGCAGGTGATAGGTTCTGCGGTCGGCGACCTGGGGCAGTGCCTTCCACAGGACGCTGCGGGAAAGGCCGTGCTGCGCCTGCGGCGGCACCTCTCCGACGACCACGAGATTGGCGTCCGGAAACTCGATCAGGCGCTCGATGGGAACAGGTGCGAGGAAGCTGAAACGCGTCCCTCCGATCCAGGAGTTCCTCAGCCCCAGGCGTTCGAGGACGCTTCCGAACATGCTGTCTTTTCCGAAGGCCCGCAGGTGCCGTGCATCCCCGAGTTTCACCACGCAGAAGGGACGATCCGAGAAGGCCGCCAGTCGATCCTTTGCCGAGGCCATGCCCGTATCGAAGCGGTCGATTGCGCGGGCGGCGCTGTTCGGGTCCCCGATGGCCACCGAAAGGTCGGTGAGCCATGAGGCGCCACTGGTTCAATACCATGGCGAAGGCGACAGGGTTTCGGGCGCTCAAGAGCGTCCGGTGGGAAAACGATCCACCGGATCGTTTTCTGGACCACCTCCCACTTCACGACCAGGATCCACCTCCTCGTCAATGCTGCAGGGCTACCCATGAGGACCGAGATCACTGCGGGGCAAACCTCTGACTATCTTGGCTTCGATCTGGTCATGGCCGGAAACCTGCCCACACCAAGCGTCTTGCTGGCCGACCGAGGCCATGACGCTGACAGCATTCGCAAATCCATAGACAAACGCGACGTCCTGCCCGTCATCCCCATGCGCAAGCCACGCAAGAAGCGCCTCGACGTCGACCGGGCCTCGTATCGTCTGCGTAAACTGGTCGAAAGGTGTTTCAACAAGTTGAAGAACGCCCGGCGTGTCGCCACCCGCTACGACAAGACTGCCGAGAGCTTCCTGGCCTTCATCGACATCACGTCGGTCCGGCGTCAGGCGGCCTCCGCCGGGGGGATACCGAGTAGCTCTGGTCTTACAATAACGAGCGCCCAAACATGGACAACGGCGGGATGACCCCGCCCCGGAAACTGAGAATGGCCGAGTAAATTCTACGACCAAGTCGCCGCAAAAACGGGGGGATTACCGGTCGATGTCGCCAAACGAGAGCAGCGTTCCGCCAAGATTGCCAACGCATTGGCCAAAAAGCTCCAGGTTTCTGTTGACCAATTATGGACAGATAAATCGCAGCAGAATGGGGAATGACTTGGCCTTGAAAGTTTAAGAAGGCGTACACTTGCCGGTGTACGCCCTCTGAAAATGCCTTCGGTGCCTGACCGATAAGGCAATCCTCTTACATCACCGCAACCACGTCAAGGCTGACACCGGACGATTTTCAATCGTTCCGAACAGGGCCGGCGTGCCTAGAAGATGCCAGAAATGGATTTCAAGAAAGTGCTACGCCTGACCGTCATCGGCGATCTCAGTGATGTTGCGATCAGTCAGGTGTGCGCCGCGCATCGCACGACTGTCGCCAAGTACAGGAGAAAGCTGCATGATCACCCGCTCGGGCTCGAACAGATAGACGAATTGACCGTCGACGCCCTGCTCGCCGTACTCGGCCTGAAACGCCAGCCTCCATCAAACCAATGGACAGAACCGGATTGGGACCTGATGGCGCGCCGCATGTCATCGGAGAACGGCATGGTAATGACGGTTCTGCACGATGAGTACTTCCGGCAGGCCGAAAACCCCATGAGCTACACGCGGTTCAGGCGGCGGCAGAGCGCGCACCTCAAGAAGCGCGTGCCGATCATGCGTCAGGTACATGTTGCTGGCGAGGAGGCCTTTGTCGACTTCTCCGGCAAACGCCGAAAGATAACGGATCCTCTGACGGGCAAGACGCGACCGGTTGAACTTTTTGTCGGTGCTCTCGGCCACAGCCGCCTCATTTTCGCGACTGCAGTGCCAGATCAGAGCACACAAAGTTGGATCAAAGCCACTGTCGCCATGTTCGACTATTATGGCGGAACACCGAAGTATCTTGTTCCCGATAACCTCAAGGCAGCAGTATCTCACCCTAGGTCACGCGCGCGCGGGCAAATTCTGAACCCTGGCTTTGATCGTGCAATGCAGCATTATGGCGTCACGCCGCTACCAGCCCGAGTGCGCAGCCCGCAAGATAAGGGGCTGGTCGAACAATCCGTGCTACATGTCAAACGTTGGATCACGCTGCGATTGTCGGGGCAGACTTTTCATTCCATCGCCGAGCTCAACCGCGCCATCGCTATGGAGCTCGACCGGATCAACGAAAAGCCGATGCGGCGCCTGGCAGGGCGGTCTCGAAGAGACATATTCGAAAGCGAGGAACGCAGCCGCTTGCGAAAGCTGCCGCATCTGCCTTTCCGCAACCTGGAACACATACGATCCGTTCGGGTTCCAGATGACTATCATGTCGAACATCGCGGCAACTTCTATTCCGTACCGCATGAGCTGATTGGCGAGGCGATCGATCTCTTCGAGGATCAGGAGGTTGTGAGCCTTTTCCATAACCATCGCCGCGTCGCTATTCATCCGCGCCAAGATGGGACAGGGAAGGTCTCGACACTGCGGCCCCATCAGCCGGAAAACCATCGCTACCAAGGTGACCATCGGCATCGCTATTTCAACACTTGGGGCAGGTATCAGGCCAAGCCGATCGACAAGTACCTCAGACTGCACTTGACGGTCTGGAAGAACCCGAGTGCGACCGACAAATGCGCGCGAAAGCTCGCTGAACTGGTTGAAAATCACGGTGAAGAAATCGTCACCCAAGCTGCGGATTGGGTTCTGGCCCACTGCCCAGACGCACCTCACATCAAACGCATAGAACGGCTGATTGCTCAGCCAGCGCGGATGGATGCCGCAGTTGAGGTGGATAGGGACGATGATCCTACGATCAACCACAGGAATATCCGCGGAGCTGACTATTACGGAAGGACTGGTGCATGAGCATTGAGACGACACTTCGAAAACTTGATGATCTTAAGCTGAAAGGCATGCGGGAAGCTCTGCGCCAACAAGCAGAAACTCCTCGACAGGCGGACATGGCCTTCGAAGACCGGCTGGCGATGCTGGTCGATGCAGAGGAGCTTTATCGTCAGAATGCGCGGAAGGACCGACTTCTTCGCGCCGCAAAGTTGCGGGTAGCCGATGGCTTCATCAGTGCCCATGCCATCCTGTGCAAAGTGGCGGACGACCTGGACAAGGCAGTGAAGAAAAGGGCCAAGGCCCATCCTGTTGCGCGCCGTCTGATGACCATCCCCGGTGTCGGCCCGGTCAACGCGCTCAGCTTCATAGCCCTGGTTGATGATCCCGGTCAGTTAAGCCGAACGTCAGATGTGGGCGCTTTCCTCGGGCTGACGCCAAAGCGATATCAGTCTGGCGAGGTGGATTGGTCTGGGCGCGTCTCGAAATGCGGTGACGGCGCGATGCGCGGGCTACTGTTCGAGGCGGCGTCTTGCATAATTGGTCAGGTGACACGTTTCTCGCCGCTCAAAAGCTGGGCCGTGCGACTGGCCGGACGGCGCGGCTTCCGCAAGGCGGCGGTCGCGACCGCCCGCAAAATCGCCGTGCTGATGCTGACACTCTGGAAAAATGGAACCGACTATCAATGGACAAAGGAGGCCACCGCCTGATCTGAGTTCCCGCCCTGAAGCGGGGAGCGCAGTCCCCACGGGACGGAGGTTGATCGATCTCGCTGTAGAGTATGGGATGGCCATGCGCCACACCCCGCACAAGACATTGGAGACGACCCGCCGCCGAAAACCATCATGAGGCGCTCAATGCGACCTCGGAGAGAACCATGACCCCGGACAGCCCCCACGCTTGACGACGCCGCAATCAGAGAACGCTATACAGCCGGTGGAAGCGTTGGAGCGAAAAGGGCATCTTCGCGCGGATGATGGCCGGGCTGGCGGCGGAACACGGCGAGAAAACGACTGTGATGATCGACGCAACATACCTGAAGGCACATCGAACGGCGACCAGCATGGCCGCCAAAAAAGGGGGCGCGGTCGCCCGATTGGTCGCACCAAGGGCGGCTTGAACACCAAGCTTCATGCCATCTGTGACAGCCAAGGACGACCGCTCGATTTGTTCATCACCGCTGGCCAGGTGATCGACTACGCCGGCGCGCGGGCGCTTCTCGGTAGCCTGCCAAACGTCAAATGGCTGCTCGGAGATCGCGGCCATGACGCCGGCTGGTTCAAAAAAGCGTTGAAAGACAAAGGCATACACGCCTACATACCCGGTCGGAAGCAACGCAAGACGCCGATCAAGTACGACAAGCGTCGCTACAAGCGGAAAAATCGTATCGAGATCATGTTCGGCAGGCTCAAGGATTGGCGACCCGCCATGACCGATGCCCCGTAGTGTTCCTATCGGCCATCGCCCTCGCAGCGACCGTAATCTATTGGTTATGAATCCTGACACTAGATCACAGAGCCGAACCGTTTCGATAAGTCAGCGGCGGCCCGCAGCAATGTCGGCACCCTTGTCTTGATCTCGTCCATGGAAGCAAGCTTGGTCGGCGACCAGACATTGATCGCCGCAACGATGCGGTTGTCGTAATCGATCACCGGTGCCGCGATCCCGACGATTTGCCAGAACTCTTCACGATCACCGATCGCGTAGCCGCGCTTGCGGATCCTGACGAGGTCGCGGCGAAGGTCGTCCGCGTTCGTGATTGTATTCTCGGTATGCTTTTCCAGATCCACCGCATCAAGATAGCTGTCCAATTCATCGTCGGTCATATGCGCAAGGAACAGCTTGCCCACGGCGGTGCAGAAAAGTTCGGACTGGCCGCCGATCTTCACGGCAAGCTGGAACGGGTGGACGACATGGGTGCGGATGAATGTCGCCGAATTGTCGATCCTTACGGCAAGCGCCACATTCAGGCCGGTTTCCGCGCTGATCCGTTGCAGGTCGCGATCCTCGATCAGTTTCAGATCGATCTTCTGCCAGCTTGCGCGCGCCCATCCGATCAGGCGGCTGCCGATGGTATAGGATTTGCTGTCTTCGTCCAGTTTGACCAGATCCTGACCCACCAGAATCGACAGCAGGCGGTGGGTCGAGCTTTTGTTGAAGCCCGTTGCCTCCGATATTTCCGAATAGGTCAGCGCGCCGGGAGATCGTGCCAGAACGTCTATCACGGTCACGCATTTTTCTACAATCGAGCTTTGAACTTCGCGCATGGACGTCCTCCGTACCGTTTGATTCAGCTACGGGCTTGCCGGGTTCGCCGCAAGGGCCGTGATGCCGGCTGGTCTGCCTGTATGGCGTCGGCAGATTTTTCTTGACAGCTGGGCGTGCCTCGCATCATTTTGCATTACGAACTTTATATTTTATAATACGAACAGATCGTGAGGGTCTATGGTCGAACAAGTGCAGGCTATCGTCATCGGGGGCGGCATCGTCGGTTGCAGCATCCTGTATGGCCTCGCAGAGCGGGGCATGACCGACACCCTGTTGTTGGAAAAGAACGAACTGACTTCGGGCTCGACCTGGCATGCCGCCGGGAACTGTACGCATTTCGGCCATGACGCCGAGATCACGCGCCTGTACGTCAACTCGATCCGCACCTATCTGCGCGCGCAGGAAGAAAGCGGCCAGTCGGTCGGGTTTCACAAGACCGGCAGCCTGCGACTTGCGACAACCCCTGACGAATTGGCGTCCTATGAACGTCTGGTGCCCATCTACAAGAAGCTGGGCATTCCCTATCAGGTGGTCTCGCCCCAACAGATCCCCGCTTTGCACCCCTTGATGAATTGCGAAGGCGTGCTGGGCGCGGCCCATACCCCCGATGACGGTCATGTCGACCCGACCGGCGCGACCATGGCGATGGCGCAATCGGCGCGGGCACGCGGCGCCAGGATCCTGCAACAGCACCCCGCTGACAGCATTCGGCGAAGCGCCACGGGCGTCTGGGAAGTACGATCGAACGACAAGGTATTCACGACCACGCGGCTGATCGTCGCCACCAGTTTCTGGGCGCGTGAAATGCTGGCGCAACTGGATATCGACGTTCCGCTTTACGCGCTGGAACATCATGAACTGGTCACAGAAACCCATCCCGATATCGCGGCATTGGGGTTCGAGCTTCCGACCGTGCGCGACCCGTATGTGTCAGGAAATGTCCGCCAGGAAGGCAAGGGCTTTCTGATCGGGGTCTATGAAAAAGAGCCGGTGGCCTGGAATGTCGACGGCATTCCGCCCGAGTTCGGACGCGAATTGCTGGTCCCGGATCTTGAACGCCTGATGCCCAATCTGGAACGCTGCATGTGGCGTTTCCCCGCTTTCGCCCAAGTGGGCATCAAGGTCGCGAATAATGGCCCGCTTTGCTATGCGCCCGATGGCTTTCCAATGCTGGGGCCAGTGCCGGGGCAAGAGGGGCTTTGGCTTGCCTCGGGGTTCCATGTGGGCATCGGGACCGGAGGCGGCGCCGGGCAGTTTCTCAGCGAATGGATCGCGACGGGCAAGCCACCCTACCGGCTGGCATGCGTCGACCCGGCGCGCTTTGCCGCGCCGATGGACACCCAGACCGCGGTCAGCAGCATCCTTGGCCATTATGCCGCCGGCTATGCGACGCCGCCCATGGATGTCGCCATCTGAAGCTTAAGCAGGGGGTATGTCCCATGAAAAAACTGATGAACGAACCCGTCAACTATGTTGACGAGGTGCTGGACGGGATGCAGTTGGCGCATCCCCGGATCTTCAAGGTCGATGGCGCGACCGGCCGCGTGCTGCGCAAACCGGTGCTCGAACCGGGGCGTGTCGGGGTCGTTTCTGGGGGTGGCTTCGGCCATCTTCCGATGTTTGCGGGTTATGTCGGTGACGGTCTGCTAGATGCCTGCGCGGTCGGGGATGTCTTTGCCTCGCCCGATATGAACCCGATGCTGGAGGCGATACGCCTTGCCGATGGCGGCAAGGGCGTTCTGTGCATCGTAGGCAATTATGGCGGCGACAAGATGAACTTCGCCATGGCCTGTGAATTCGCCGAGATGGAGGATATCGCGGTCCGCCAGGTTCTGGTGACCGACGATGTCGCCAGCGCGCCGGCGGATCAGATGAACAAGCGGCGCGGTGTGGCGGGTATGGTCTATGTCATGAAGATCGCCGGTGCCGCCGCCGCCGCAGGCCATGACCTGGCCGAAGTGACGTCGCTGGCGCAACGTGCTGCCGACAATTGCCGGTCGGTCGGGGTGGCGCTGGCGTCCTGCATCGTACCTCAATCCGGCCGTCCGACCTTCGAGATCGCCGACGATGAGATCGAGATCGGCATGGGGATCCATGGCGAACCCGGCGTATGGCGCGGCAAGGCGAAACCGGCGGATGCCCTTGCCGAAGAACTGCTGACCCATCTGACAGGCGATCTGTCCCTGGCGTCGGGGGACCGGGTGTCGCTGTTGGTGAACGGCTTGGGGGCCACCCCTGTCGAAGAGCTGTATATCCTGCACCGTGCCGCCCGAAAGATCCTGTCGGAGCAAGGGATCGACGTCGCGATTGCGCGGGTCGGCAACTATGCCACCTCGATGGAGATGGCCGGCGCCTCCATCACTTTGATGAAGCTTGATCAGCAGCTGGAAACTCTTCTGGCTGCCCCCGCAACCAACCCGTTCTGGAGCGTTTGACAGTGACCCTGACCACAGAAAGCCTGCGCCACGCGATCGAAAGCATCGCCGCGCAAGCCGACCCGATCGGCACCGAGCTTAACGAATTGGATGGCCGTCTTGGCGATGGCGACCTTGGGGTGACCTTCCTGAACGGCTTTAACAATCTGTCGGGACTGGCGCCGGCGCTGCCGCAGGATTTCGGCATGGCCTGCATGGATTGCGCCAAGGGTATGACCAAGGTGTCGGGGTCGTCTTTCGGCACGCTGATGGCGATTTCGTTGATGGCGGCGGCCAAGACCACCAAGGGGCAGGACCGGATCGACTGGTCGCAGCTGCCTGACCTGCTGCAGCAGGCACTGGACGCCATGATGGCGCGCGGGGGTGCGACGCTGGGTGACAAGACGATGCTGGACAGTCTTGCGGCGATCATCGCGGCGATCCGGGGCAGCGATGATCCCGCCGCCATGCTGGCCGCCGCGGGACAGGCCGCCGATGACGCTTTGACGACCTATCGTGATCTTCCCTGCAAGATCGGCCGCGCAAGGATTTTTGGCGACCGGACGGTCGGCATGGATGACCCCGGCATGGTCGCGGTCAAGCGCATGATCGATTGTCTTGCCCATGGCTGATCTTGCTCTCTTCGATCTGACCGGAAAGACCGCGCTGGTGACCGGCGGGGCCACCGGTATCGGCCTTGGTCTGGCCGAGGGTCTGGCCCGTGCGGGGGCACGGCTTATTCTGAATGGCCGTCGGCGCGATGTTCTGGACAGCGCGGTCGAAGCCCTGCGCGCCAAGGGTTACAACGTCGCGGGGGCGGCTTTTGATGCCGCCGATCCGCAAGCCGTCGATCAGGCCATCACGCAACTTGCGGCGGCGGGACATCAGATTGACATTCTGGTCAATAATGCCGGCACGAACCGGCGCGGCGCGATGAACCAGATCAGCGTGGACGATTACGCTGCGGTGATCCGGGCCAATGTCGACACCGCCTTCATCATGTCGCGCGCGGTCTCACCGGCGATGATCGGGCGCGGGTCGGGCAAGATCATCAATATCTGTTCGGCACTGTCAAAGCTGGGGCGCAAGAATGCCGTGGCATATGCGGCATCCAAGGGCGCGATCGCCCAAATGACTTCGGCCATGTGTGATGAACTGGGCGGGCATGGCATTCAGGTGAACGGTATTGCGCCCGGCTATTTCCTGACCGAGCTGACGCAGGTGATCAAGGACGATCCACAGCATAACGACTGGCTGATGAAGCGGACACCTGCCGCCCGCTGGGGCGAGGTCGAGGATCTGGCCGGGGCCGCAGTGTTTCTTGGCTCGCGTGCCTCTGATTTCGTCAATGGCCATATCCTTTACGTGGATGGCGGACTGACATCGGTGATGGGATGACTGCGATGCGCCTGAACAGTCTTGGGTTTCCCCAGCTTTACATACAAGGGCCGGGCGCGATTGATCGCCTTGGTGAATTCTGCCTGCGGATCGGCAACAGGGCCTTCGTCCTTGGCGACGGCTTTGTGCTGAACCTGATCGGTGCGCGGATGCGCAGCAGCTCGGGCGAGGCCGGGCTGGCGGTGTCCGTCGACGAATTCAGGGGCGAATGTTGCCGTCCCGAAATCGAACGCCTTGTTGCCAAGGCGCGCGATGCGGCAAGCGATGTGATCATTGCGGCGGGCGGCGGTAAGGCCATCGATACCGGAAAGGTCGTTGCCGACCGGCTGAAGCTGCCTTTCGTGTCCGTGCCGACAATCGCATCCACTGACGGGCCGGTCAGCAGCCTTGCGGTCGAATATACCGAGGATCATCGGCATGTCGGGGTCCTTCGTCATGACAGGGCGCCGACTTTGGTCCTGGTGGACAGCCAGATCATCGCGGATGCGCCGCCGCGCCTGCTTGCCGCCGGAATGGGCGATGCACTGGCCACCTGGTACGAGGCGCAGATGTGCCGCGCCTCGGGCGTCGAAAATTTCCGCTGGGGCCATATCTCGCCCACCGCGATGGTTCTGGCGCAGCATTGCCGCGACACGATCCTGCATCATGGGGTTGCGGCCCTGGATGCGCTGCGCCGCGGTGTGATCGACGACGATCTTGAACGCGTCATCGAAGCCAACCTGTTCCTCAGCGGCACCGGTTTCGAGAATACGGGCGTCGCCGCCGCCCATGCGCTGGACGGCGCCCTGTCGCGCCTGACCGATGTCAGCGGCAGCCATCATGGCGAACGTGTGGCGTTGGGTGTGCTGTTCCTGCTGCTGCTTGTGAAGGATCGGGAACAGTTCGATCAGGTCGAGGACTTCCTTGGACGGGTGGGGCTGCCGACAAGGTTTGCGGCGCTTGGCCTTGGTCCCTTTTGCGAGGATGAACTGGTCGCGCTGTCACAATTCGTGCTGCGCGACGGCTCGCCCATCAGAAACATGCCTGACCGGATCAGTCAGGCCGAGATCATCACCGCTTTGCGGTATCTCGACACGGGTCATCCTGACGACAGCAGGATTGCTGAGGGCTGACCTTATCAAGGCCGCAGGGATTGCCCGCCCGGCATTCCTGCGGTCTCACCGGGCGGGCACAAGAACCCGGCACGACAAAAGACGACCCGGAAAATCGACGCGACGCCGCCCGCGAAAAGGCGGTCCCACACCAACAGAGGAAGAACCATGAAATCTTTTGCAGCTATCGCCGCCACCATGTCGGTCCTGGCATCACCTGTTCTTGCCAGTGACGAGTTGACGGTTGCGTATTTTCAGGAATGGCCGATGCCGTTTCAATACGGCAAGGCCAAGGGCATCTATGATGAACGGCTGGGCGTGACGGTCAACTGGGTCGCGTTTGATTCCGGGACGGCAATGTCGGCGGCCATGGCTGCTGGCGATGTGCAGATCGCGATCAGTCAGGGCACGACACCATTTATCGTCGCCACCTCTGCGGGGCAGGATCTGCGCGCCGTTGGCATCGCGGTTTCGCTTTCCGACAACGACAACTGCGTCGTTGCGTCCCGGCTGGAGATCGACAAGGACAGCGCGTCGGAACTGGCGGGCAAGACCGTTGCGCTGCCGGTTGGCGCAACCGTTCATTACACGTTCTTGAAGTTGCTACAGCATTTCAATCTGGACCCCGCGTCGATGACGCTTGTCGACATGGCACCTGCGGAGGCTGCAGCGGCCTTTGAGCAGGGCAGCATCGACATGGCATGCGGTTGGGGCGGTGCGCTGAACCGGATGAAGGAAAGCGGCAATGTTCTGCTGAGCGGGGCCGAGAAGGAAGAGATCGGGATCCTGACCTTCGACCTGACGACCACGACGGGCGATTTCGCGGCCGAGCAGCCGCAGCTTCTGGCCGATTTCGTGGCCACCACGGCCGAGATGAACGCGATGTGGACCGCCGGCGACCGCCGCGACGAGATGTTGCCGGTGATCGCGCAGGATGCGGGGATGGACCCTGAGGCGGCGGCCGCGGTGATCGACGGGTTCGAGTTCCCCGAGACCGAGGCGCAGCTGTCGCAGAAATGGCTGGGCGGTGGCCTGGCCAGCTATGTCGAGGGCGTCGCGACGATGTTTTACGACCTTGGCAACATCCCGTCCGTTCAGGACAGCTATGCCGAATTTGTCGATCTTGCGCCGCTGCA
>NZ_FOHO01000023.1 GCF_900111675.1 Paracoccus homiensis
CGGCTGTAGAGCGTCTTGTGCGGACCATAGGCGGCAGGCGCATCCCGCCAGCGCAACCCATTGCGATTGATGAAGATAATCCCACTCAGAGCCCGCCTGTCATCAACCCGTGGCTTGCCGTGCGACTTCGGGAAGAAAGGGGTGAGCTTGGCCATCTGCTCGTCAGTCAGCCAGTAGAGGTCGCTCATGTCACCGCTCCATTTTCTGAGCCGTGAATCACGCCGTGCGACCAAAATCAATGCATCCTGATCCTAGGCTCCGACAGCCTCGGCCCAGGGCATGAAGGTTTCGACCGCGCCCTGTCGTATCCCGTCGCGGTCGGACACGCCCGAGGGGCAGGCGAAGGGATAAGGCAGCATCGAGCGCTGCACCACGCAGGTCGGGGCGATCTGCGCCAGTTCGGTCAGGATGGGCTGTGGCAGGGCCATGTCCGCGATCACGTCGCGGGCGTTTGACACGTCGATCCGCGGGGTCTGGAACGCCTGATGCAGCGACAGCCCGCGATCGACCATCAGCGAGGCCAGCTGCGTGACCGCCGAGACGATCTTGCGCCCCCCCGCCGCGCCCAATGCGACACGACCGCCATCCGGCATCTCGCCGATGACGGGGCAGACATTCATCAGGCAGCGCTTGCCCGGCCCCAGGGAATTCGGACGCCCCTGCACCGGATCGAACCACATGATGCCATTATTCAACAGGAACCCGGTCGAGGGCGAAACGATGCGCGACCCGAACAGCGACAACAGCGTCTGGGTATGGGACACCATGTTGCCCGCCTGATCCACCACGGCGAAATGCGTGGTCGATCCGGGGGCCTTCGACACCTCGCCATCCGCACCCATCCGGGTCAGGCGGTGATCATAGGCCGACAGCAGCGCCCGCGCATGGGCCGGGGCCAGCCCTACCAAATCGGGCGACAGCCGCGACAATTCCTCCAGCGCCCGCGCGAATGTCGGGCCTGCGGTCAGACCCGGCACCGCATGAAACCGCGCATCGCGATAGGGCACCCGAAGCGGGTCATGAAACCGCGCGCGATTGGCGGCCAGATCCTCGACCGTCAGATAGCCGCCCTTGTCCTGCACGTCGCGAGCCAGGGCCGCGCCCAGATCGCCGCCATGCATGGCCTCGGGCCCGTCCCGCGCAATGACGTCCAGACTGTCGGCCATGCGTGCAAAAGGCAGGCTTGCCGCCGATTGCGCAGCCCATGACATGGCGGGGGGGAATGTCCCATCCTCCAGAAACAGCGCCGCGGCATCGGGATCGGCCGCAAGATCGCGCGCCGCGCAGCCGATGATCAGCGAACTGTACCAATCGACCGGCATCCCGGCCCGCGCGTGATCGACGGCCGGTGACAACAGCGCCTGCCACGGCATCCGGCCCCAGCGTTCATGCGCCAGTCCCAGACCATCGACCATTGCCGGAACGGCGACCGCCCGCGCGCCGATGACATTCCGATCCTCGACCACCCGATCCCAGGGGAACAGATCGCCTGCCTTGCCCGCGCCGATCAGACCGAAATCATCAAGGCGCAATCCGGCCGGGGCCTTCATCCCGAAATCGAGCGCATGATATTCGCCGGTCTCGGCGCGGAAATGGACAGCCGCGCCGCCGCCCGCAGGCCCGGACATCCAGGGCTCCAGCACGGACAGCACAAAGCCGCATGCGACGGCCGCATCGACGGCATCGCCGCCCGCCCGCAACACCTCGGCCCCGGCCTCGGCGGCCAGCCTGTGCTGCGCGGCCACGACGCCAAAGGGGGTTTCGACCACGTGACGCAGGACCTGCATGGTCGGTGACAGCGCTTGCGACATGGCAGACCCCCTATGCGCCAAGGCGACAATACAGCGCGGCGGCCAGCCGGGCGCGTTCGACAAGGCTGTCGACCTGGATATGTTCGGTCAGCGTATGCAGGCCGGCACCCTGAACACCGATGGAATCCAGCGTCGGAATCCCCAGCGCCCCGGTGAAGTTGCCATCCGAACCGCCCCCTGCCGAAGCGCCCGTCATCTGAAACCCGATCTCTTCCGAGATGTCCTGCGCCAGTGCCAGCATCGCCATGGTTCCCGGCTGATCGGGCTCCCAGACAGGGCGGGTCACGCCGCGCCTGACCTCCATGATGACATCGCCGCTGTCATCGTTCAGATCCATCATCCGCGCCACGCCCTGATCCAGCAGATCCTGGGTCTTGGCCATTGTCAGAACCTCGGCATCGCAAAAGGATGACACGCAGTTCACCCATTGCCCGGCATGAAACACCCCCAGCGAGAAGGTGCAGTCCTCGGTGGTCATCCCCTCGATCTGGCCGACCGCGCGGGCCATTCTGGCGATGGCCGAACGGCCTTCGGCCAGTTGCCAGCCGGCATGGCTGGGCCGGCCACGGGTTTGCAGGTTGAACCGTGCGATCGCATAGCGCCCGATGACCGCGCCGCCATCGGGTCGGGCGGGTTCGGGAACCAGAACGAATTTGTGCCGCCTGGCCTCGGTTTCGATCAGTTCGCGGGTCGAGGGGGTGCCGATTTCCTCGTCGGGGGTGAACAGGACGGTGACCGGCAGGGGCGTCTGGATTCCTGCCGCCAGCAATTTGCGCAGCGCATCCAGAAACACGTAATTGCCGCCCTTCATGTCCTGCAGGCCGGGGCCGTAAAGCTTGTCGCCTTCGCGGCGATAGGGAAGCTTTGACAGGGTGCCGATCGGATGCACCGTGTCCATATGACCCAGCAACAGGATGCCCCCCTCGCCCATGCGCGGATGCGGCATGGTCGCGCGAACGCTGTCGCCCAACCCCATGCGACCGGGGATCCGTTCCGTGATCGCCCCCAGGGCGGCCAGTTCATGCTGTACCACATCCATCATGCGATTGACGGCGGCTGCGTCGAATGTGGGGCTTTCGGTTTCGATCCAGGGGCGCAATCCCGCGATCATCTCGTCGCTGTCGAAAGGCAGGTCCAGCGGGTTGGTCAGGCTTTGCATCTTGGTCATGGCAATACTCTTCTGTTTCCCGGCGACGGGATGTCGGCCGGGACCTTGGTTTCGGAATGGGCAGGCCCGGGGATCGCCGGGCCCTCAGGTTCGGGGATCAGGCGACCGGCAGCCGGCGTTCGATCATCCGCGCATAGACCGATGCCCCCACGGGCAGGATCGCATCATCCAGCACGAAGCCGGGATTGTGCAGGGGAACCATGCCCGCATGACCCACCCGACAATAGGCGCCCGGCACGATTTGCAGCATGTCGGCGAAATCCTCGGATCCGGTCATCTGATCGCTGGTCAGGGTCGCGCCCGCGCCGACGATTTCCCCGGCGGCCTCGATATAGGCCTGTGACAGGTCGGGATCGTTCAGCAGCACGTCAAAGACATTGCGCAGCTTGACCTCGATCTCGATCCCGTGGGCCTGCGCCATCCCCGCGCACAGGGCCTTCATCCGGCCCTCGGCCATCTCGATCACATCCTGATGGAAATAGCGGATGGTGCCGGTGATCGTCGCGCTGTCGGGAACGACATTATAGGCAGAGCCCGCGTTGAACGTGGTGACCGACACCACCAGGGGCTTGGTCGGCGGGCAGTTGCGGCTGGCGATGCCCTGCAATTGCTGGACCAGCGCGGTGCCGATATGGATCGGGTCCTGCGATTGGTGCGGCATGGCCGCGTGGCTGCCCGTGCCCTTGACGGTGATGTCGAAAAAGCTGGCCCCCGCCATGGCCGGCCCCGGCGTCACCGTGACCACGCCCGGCTTGCCATTGGGGTCGTTATGCATGCCGTAGATCTCATCGCAGGGGAACCGCTCGAACAGGCCATCCGCGATCATGCGCCGCGCCCCGCCCAGACCTTCCTCGGCGGGCTGAAAGATCAGAACGACCGTGCCGTCGAAGCCGCGCGTCTCGGCCAGATAGCGCGCAGCCCCCAGCAGCATCGTCGTATGCCCGTCATGGCCACAGGCATGCATCCGGCCCGGATTGGTCGAGGCATAGGCCACGCCCGAGGTTTCGGTGATCGGCAGCGCGTCCATATCGGCACGCAGGCCGACACGGCGGTTGCCGCCGCCCTGCCCGCGGATCAGGCCGACGACGCCAGTGCCGCCGATACCCTCATGCACCTCGTCGACGCCGTAATCGCGCAGCAGCCCGGCCACGATGCCCGCGGTCCGGGTTTCCTCGAATCCCAGTTCGGGATGCGCGTGGAAATCCTGACGGATCCGGGTCAGGTCCGAGGCAAAGGCCTCGATGCGGGGAAGTACGCTCATACGGTGGCTCCTTGAATGGCGGAAGGCGCGGAAACCGCGCGGAAATTGGCAAAGTCCCAGTCGCGGCCGGGGGCGGCCTCGATCAGGCTTTTCGTATAGCTGTGCTGCGGATCGGCCAGCACGGCACCGGCGGGGCCATGTTCGACGACCTGCCCCTTTTGCATCACCAGCACATCGTCGCAAATCTGGGCCGCGACACGCAGATCATGGGTGATGAACAGCATCGCGATGCCAAAGCGTTTCTGAACATCGTCCAGCAGGTCCAGAACCTGCGCCTGCACGCTGACATCCAGCGCGCTGACCGCTTCGTCCGCGACCAGAAGATCGGGCTTCATGGCCACCGCGCGGGCAATGGCGATGCGCTGGCGCTGCCCGCCGGAAAACTGATGCGGATAACGCCACAATGCGTCGCGCGGCAGATCGACCAGTTCCAGCAATTCGGCCGCATGTTCCAGCGCCTGTGCCTTGGGCTGGCCGAAATTGATCGGCCCCTCGCACAGCGATCGCGCCACGGTCCAGCGCGGGTTCAGCGACCGGTAAGGGTCCTGGAACACGATCTGGAAATGCTTGCGATGCGGTTGCAACTGCCGCCGCGACAGGCGCGCGATGTCGCTGCCCGCGACACAGACCCGACCGCCCGTCGGGTCGATCAGGCGCATGATACAGCGTGCGACGGTCGATTTTCCCGATCCGCTTTCGCCGACGATGCCAAGCGTGCGCCCCGGCGCGATATCGAAGGTGACATCGCGGGCGGCGCGCACGCCCTCGGATCGGCTGAACCAACCGGTGCCGCCATAGGTCATCTGCAGATTGTCCACATCCAGCACCGCATCCGCGCCATTCACCGGGCGCGCGGGGCGCGGGGTCAGATTCGGCACCGCCTGCAACAGCTTGCGGGTGTAATCCATCTGCGGATCGGTCAGCAATTCGCGGATCGGCGCGGTCTCGACGATGCGGCCCTTCTGCATGACGCTGACCGTATCGGCGATTTCGGCCACCACGCCCATGTCATGGGTGATGAACAGGACGGCGGTGCCGTGCCGCTGCTGCATCTCGGCGATCAGTTTCAGGATCTGAAGCTGCGTCGTGACATCCAGCGCGGTGGTCGGTTCATCCGCGATCAGCAGATCGGGTTCCAGAACCAGCGCCATCGCGATCATGATGCGCTGGCGCTGACCGCCCGACAACTGATGCGGAAAGGCCTGATAGATGCGCGGCACATCGGGCAGATGCACCTGTTCCATGATGTCCAGCGTGCGGGCCTTGGCCTCGGCTGCCGACAGATCGGTGTGCATGTTCAGCACTTCCTCGATCTGGGCGCCGACGCGCAGCACCGGGTTCAGCGCGGTCATCGGTTCCTGAAAGATCATCGCGACCCGTTTCGCCCGCAGATCGCGCATCCGCGAGGGCGAGGCCGCGGTGATTTCGACCTCTTTCAACTGGATCCGGCCGCCAGTCACCTCCAGCGCGTCCTTGGGAAGCAGGCCCATGGTCGCCAGCGAGGTGACGGATTTGCCCGAACCGCTTTCGCCGACAAGGCAATGCGTTTCGCCGGCGCGGATCTGCAGGTCGATGCGATCCAGAACCGGCGCGGCATCGGGCTGACCGGCCAGCCCGACTTGCAATCCGGTGATGCTGAAGACCTGTTCGGCGCGGCTTAGATCCTTGGTGCTGAATTTCATTGCTCAGCCCTCCCGTTTCTTCATGCGCGGGTCCAGCAGGTCGCGGGCCGTATCCCCAAGCAGGTTGATGCACAGAATGCACAGCGACAGCAGAATGCCCGGCCAGAAGATCAGGCCCGGTTTCAGCTGAAAATAGGTGCGGCCCTCGGCCATGATGTTGCCCCAGGTGGGGATCTCGGTCGACACGCCCGCGCCAAGGAAGGACAGGATCGCCTCGATCAGGATGGCCGAGGCGCAGATATAGGTGCCCTGCACGATCAGCGGCGCCAGCGTGTTGGGCAACAGATGCTGGATCAGGATCTTGGGCATCGAGGATCCCAGCGCGATCGCGGCCTCGACATAGGGTTCCTCGCGGGCGGTCAGCACCACCGACCGGACCAGTCGCACGACGCGCGGCACCTCGGGGATGGTGATGGCGATGATCACCGATCCCAGCGACGGCCCGTTCAGCGCGACCAGCGCGATCGCCAGAAGGATCGCAGGGATCGCCATCAGGCTGTCCATGATCCGCATGATGATCCCGTCGGCGGTGCGGAAAAACCCCGCGACAAGGCCGATCGCCAGCCCGATGGCCACGCTGACCACCGCCGCGCCGACCCCGATCAGCAGCGACACCCGGCCGCCGGTCATCACCCGGCTGAAGATGTCCCGCCCGAACGGATCGGTGCCCAGCCAGAATTCCCCGGACGGGGGTTTCAGGCGCGACATGGCATCCATCGACAGCGGATCATGGGGCACATAAAGCGGCGCACAGACCGAGGCCATGACGATGATCGCCAGGACAAGGGCGGCGATGGCCGGGCCCGCGCCAAGTCGCGCGCCCTTGGGCAGGGCAAAGATGCCGGTCAGCACGTGAAAGGCGCTTGGGCGAGAGGTGGGTATATCGGCCATGTCAGTACCGGATCCTGGGGTCGAAGAGAGAATAGGAAAGATCCACCAGCAGGTTGACCATGACATAGATGCCCGCGGTCAGCAGGATCATCGCCTGGATCACCGGGTAATCCCGCGCCAGGATCGCATCGACGGTCAGCCGCCCGATGCCGGGAATGTTGAACACGCTTTCGGTCACCACCACGCCTGAAATCAGCAGCGCGAACCCGGTGCCGATGATGGTCAGGATCGGGACCGCCGCATTGCGCAGCGCGTGGCGGAACAGGACGACATTCTCGCGCACGCCCTTGGCGCGGGCGGTGCGGATGTAATCCTCGCCCAGAACCTCCAGCATCGAGGCGCGGGTCATACGGGCGATCAGCGCGACATAGATCGTCGCCAGTGTCAGCGAGGGCAGCACCGCCCGGCTGAAAAAGGCGCCCAGCCCGTCGGCGGGGGATTTGTAGCCCTGAACCGGCACCCAGCGCAGCTCGATCGCAAAGATCTGGATCAGGATATAGCCGATCACGAATACCGGCACCGAAAAGCCCAGCACCGAAAAGGACATGACCGCGAAATCGATCCATGACCGGTGCCGCCACGCCGCGATCACCCCCATCGGCACCGCCAGAAGCACCGAAATGATGATCGTCATGACGGCGATGTTCACCGTCGGTCCCAGCCGGTCCGACACCATGTCCAGCACATCCGTGTTCGAAATCAGCGAGGTGCCGAAATCGCCCTGCAACATCTGTCCAAACCATGTCAGGAACTGCACATGCAGCGGATCGTTCAGACCCAGGCTGTCGCGGATCCGTTCCAGTTGGGCGGGCGTGGCCGCGTCACCGGCCAGAATGGCGGCGGGATCGCCGGGCGTCAGCCGCAGCAGAAGAAAGACGAAGACGGACACGATCAGCAGGACCGGGATGGTCGCCAGAAGCCGCCTGAGGATGTAGCCGAACATAAGATGTTCCTGTGTCGGGATGGGGACAGGATATGCGGGGGCCATGGGGGCGCGCGAACGCGCCCCCGACCACGAAACGCGGTGGTTCCGTCAGGCGCCGATCACTCGGCCTTGGTCATGGCCCAGAAAACCGGCACCGGCGAGGGGATCATGTTCTCGATCACGGTGCGGCGGGCCTGCGGGATCAGGTATTCGCCCATCATCAGATAGTTCACATTGTCCATGACATGTTCCTGGATCTGAACCGCGATGGCCTTCTGCGTCTCGGCGTCGGTGGCCGCGACATAGGCCGACCGCATCTCTTCGATCTGGGGATCGTCGGGCCAGCCGAACCAGCCATCGTCGCCGCGGCCATTGACCATCACATTGATCAGCGGGTCCGAGATTTCGGGCACCATCCAGTTGGTGAAGAACATGTTCCAGCCACCCTCGCCGATGGGCGCCTGCTGGGCGCGGCGCTGAACCACGGATTGCCAGTCCATCGACTGCATGTCGACCTCGAACCCGCCTTCGCGCAGCGCCTGTGCCGCCACGACCGGCTGGTTCGACAGCGAGATCACGTCGGTCGGGGCCATCAGCACGATGGGCGTGCCGTCATAGCCCGCCTCGGCCAGCAGCGCCTTTGACGCCTCGGGATTGGGCGCGACCAGCGTTTCCGAGGCGGCCTGATCGCCAAGCGGCGTTGCACAGCCGAAGATCGCGCCGCAGACCTTGTAGTATTCCGGGTCGCCCTGCATCGTGGCCAGCATCTGTTCCTGACCCAGCGCGGCGGCGGCGGCCTGACGCACCAGTTTGTTGTCGAACGGAGGATGCAGGAAATTCGGGCGGCCGATCGTCACGTAACCCAGCGGATCGCGCATCTCGACGGTCACATCGGGGGCCGCATCCAGAATCGGCATCAGGTCGATCTGGACCTGTTCCAGATAGTCGATTTCCCCCGCAGCCAGCGCGTTCATCGCGGTCAGGTTGTCGGGCATGGTGGTCCAGACGACGCGGTCGACATTCACGACCTTGCCGCCGGCCATCCATGACGGCTCACCCTCGCGCGGGACGTAGTCGTCGAACTTCTCGTAGGTGACCGAGACGCCGGGTTCGTATTCCTCTTCGTTGAAGACAAACGGACCCGAGCCGACATATTCGGTGATCGTTTCATCGGCCGAGGTTTCGGCAACCCGCGCGGGCATGATGAAGGGCGGCACCGCCGATTGTTTCGAAATCACGTCCATCAGCGGTGCAAAGGGCTGGGACAGGGTCCAGACAAGGGTCTTGTCGTCGGTGGCCTCAAGGCTGGCGGTCACGTCGAAGATCAGCTGACCGCCACTGTCCTTCTGGCCCCAACGCTTCAGCGATGCGACCGCATCCGCCGCCGTCACCGGCGCGCCGTCATGGAACATCAGCCCGTCGCGCAGCGTGAAGGTATAGGTCAGCTGATCGTCAGAGACCTGCCAATCGGCCATCTGCGGCTGCGGCGTGAAATCCTCGTCCACGGCGGTCAACACGTCATAGATCATATAGCCGTGGTTGCGGGTGATATGGGCGGTGGTGATCACGGGGTCCAGCACCCGCAGACCGGAATGCATCACCGCGGTGATGGTCGTTTCCTCTTGCGCCTGTGCCGGGGTCAGCAGGGCGGAACTGGCCAGCAGCGTGGCGGCCAAGGTTCTGGTGACGGGCAACCCGGTCCTGATCGCTTTCATGTCGAAATCTCTCCTGTTGGTTCGTCTTGTTGGATCGTTGGTCGTCATTGGTCCGCACGCTGCGTTCAGGCGGGACTTTCCTGCGTCTTGCGCGCAGGTATCGGGGTAAAGACGGGCCCGTTCGGCGACAGCCGAAGCCCCGGCCGCAGACGGATGAAGGGCAGATCGGCGGGATCAAGCGGCATCGGACCGGGCGCCTTTGCAATAAGGATATGCGCGGCAATGGGCGCGAAATCGGCCCGGAAATGGGTCGAGCTTTTGACGACCAGCACGCGCATCCGTTCGGGGACGATGCCGACGAAACGAAACATCTCGCGGTCGGCCATCTGGGCAATTGCGCTGGTGACGACCACATCGACCCCGCCGACGCGCAGGCAGGCCGAGGGGCCAAGATCCATCTCGGTGCCGCCGTAATAAGGGCCGGTCGCGGCGAAGCGGCCATCCGACAGGGCGACGACCTGGGCGCGGGTCGAAACCGGCAGATCGCCGGGAACGCCCGGATGGCCGCCGATCTCGAAATCACCGACCGCCCCCTGCCCCAGCGAATGCGCCCGCGCGGCACTGACAGGATCGACGATCAATCCGATGGCCGCGCCCCGGACATCGGCGGCGATCAGCGCCCGCAGCATTCCGGTCGTCGCCGAGACGCCCCCGGCACCGGGATTGTCCTGCGTGTCGGCAATCACCACCGGGCCTGCGGCGGCCCCGGACAGGCGCGTCGCCTCGGCGATGGCGTCAATGGGCTGATAGGCGCGTCCCTCGAACCCCGCCTCGGCCAGATCATAGGCCCGCGCGATCTGATCGGCGGCGCGGTCGGCCCCGTCCTGCGTGTCCGCATAGGTGACGGCGACGGGACCGCAATCGGGAATATCCGCGGCGGGAAAGCCCATGAACAGCGACACGGCCTTCACCCCGCCCTGTTCAATGTCGGGCAAACGCGCGTAAAGGTCGCGCGCCGGGGCCATGTCGGTCGATTGAAACGGGATCGGCACCAGATAATCCATCCGGCGAAAACCGCAGGCCGGACGCATCCCCGTCACCATGATCTGGTGCAGCAATTCGGCGGCGCGTGCCCCTGTTTCGGCCATATCGACATGCGGATAGGTGCGAAATCCGACCAGCGCCTGAACCCCGCGGGCAAACCCTTCAGAGATGTTGCCATGCAGATCCAGCGCCGCGACGATCGGCACATCCGGCCCCACGACGCTGCGCACCGCGTCCAGAACCGCCTTTTCCCCATCATCATGGCTGTCGGTGACCATTGCACCGTGCAGATCCAGAAACACGCCATCGACCGCCCCCGCCGCGCGAAGATCGCTGATGATCCGGCCCAGCACATGATCAAAGGCCGCATCCGTCACAGGGGCCGACGGGATGGCCCCCGCCCAGGTCAGCGGCACGACATCCCAATCCCGCAGCCGCACCACGCGCAATGCGCCCGAAATGCCCAGGTTGACGTTCTGCCCACGGCGCAGGATCTCGGCCCCGTGGCTGAGCGGGATATAGCCGCCGCCACGCTGAAACGCGGCCAGATCCGCCGGGACGGGTGCGAAGGTGTTTGTCTCATGCAGGAAACCTGCAACCGCGACGCGCATGACATCCCCTGTTCTGATCGCAACAGCGTGTTGAGTTCATCGGGTGTATCGACAGCCGATACATCTGTATTGCTTATCGAGCGTAGATGATTAGAATTCGAATCGTCAACAGGAAGGTTTTTTCATGCCAAGCATTTTGCGTGCCCAGCCCACGACAGTGACCGATTTTGATGCACAGGGCTCGGATGCGCTGTTTGTGCGTGCAGCCGCCAGAGCAATGCAGGTGCTAAGCGCCTTTCACCAGGCCGCAGGCCCCCTTAGCCTCAGCGAAATCGCGGCCAATGCCGGGCTGGACCGATCCGCCAGCCAGCGCATCGTGCACACGCTGGTCACATTGGGCTATCTGCGGCGTTCGGCGGATAATCGCGGCTATCTTCCCGGCCTTCGAATTTTCGACAACACGCTGGACCTGCTGCGTCTGGACCCGCTGGTGCAGAAGGCGACACCGGTGCTGCTGGAACTGCGCAAGACCGTTCGCGAACGCGTGGACCTTAGCCTGTTCGACGAAACCCGCGTGATCTATGCCCTGCGCCTGCAAAGCAAACGCGAGACATTCTATGCGACGCTGGTCGGTCACAGCGTCCCCAGCTTTTGCACGGCAGGTGGTCGGGCGGCGCTGTCGGCACTGCCGGATGACAAGGTGCGCGAGATCATCACACGCACCCCGCGCGAAAATTTCACCAGCAAGACCGTCACCGATATCGACCAGCTGATGCAGATCATCGCGCAGGTCCGCAGTGACGGCTTCTGCCTGCTATGGGACGAATTCGTCCCCGGCGAGGTGGTGATCGGCGTCGCGGTCGGGCCGCATGGCCAACCGCCCCTGGGCGCGATCCATGTCGCGGGATCGCTGTCGGAATGGACCCCGGAACGGTTCCGCGACACCGTCGCCCCGCTGACGATGGAGGCCGCGCGCGCAATCAATGACAGCCTGTAGCCCGCGCAGGTGGCCCCGACGCTAGATCACGGGCTTTTTCGCCAGACCGACACCAAGGATCGGCCCGGTCGGCAGGTCGGTGGGCGAACCGCCCGCGGGTTCCGACGTGATTTCGTACAACTGGCTTGGCCCCGGCGCGGGCAGCCCCCGGATCGTCAGCGTGCGCGACGCGCCCCCCGCCAGCAGGCCAAGCGAAACCGGCGGCCCATCGGCATCGGGCTTGGTCCAGACCTGCATCACCCGGTCGGCAGGCAGATCGGGCCGTTCCAGCAAGGTGACCTGTGTCCTGTTGTCTTCGCCGCTTTCGATAAGGGCCACGGCCTGACCCTCGCTGTCCAACAGCACCGCCACGACCAGGGGTTCAGCCACGGACAGCAGGCTCCAGCCAAGGGCAACAGCCATCACCAGGCAGGCGGCCACCGCGCCAAGCGCCGCCCGGCGCCACTGGCCAAGGCGGGCGCGAACCTGCGCCAGATCAATCACTTCGGCGGCGGGCGCGTCAGCCTTATCCAGACGCGCCGCGATCCGGTCCCAAAGCCCCTCGGGCAGCGGCAATGGCGTGGCGGTGTCGTCCAGCGGGGCAAATCGCTGTCGCGCCTGTTCCAGACGGCTGGCAACATCGGCATCCTGCGCGGCCAAGGCCTGCAACCGCCTGCGATCCTCGTCCGAGGCCAGACCAAGCACGACCTCGTCGATCAGCATGTCAAGAGAACGGTCTGTCATGACAGGCACTCCCTCAGCTTCAGCAATCCACGCCGCACGCGGGCCTTGACGGTGCCCAAAGGCGTATCCAGCCGTCCCGCGATTTCACCGTGACTGTGACCCAGCACATAGGCCGACAGGATCGCCAGCCGCGTGGGCGCGTCCAGTCGTTCAAGGCACTGGCGCAATCCGGTCGATCTTTCCAGCCCGTCAAATGCCTGATCGACCAGGTCGGCACCTGAAACGGTCTCAAGCTCGGACATCTCGGTGGCGATTTCGCGATCCTCGCGGCGCAGCATGGTCAGACAGCGGTTGCGCAGGATCGTGTAAAGCCAACCCTTGGCACTGCCCCTGCCCGGATCGAACTGCGCCGCGCGCCGCCAGATCAGCACAAAGGCATCCTGCACCGCATCTTCGGCCAGATCGCGACGACGCAGCATCCGCGCCGCAACGCCCAACATGCGACCGCCTTCGGCCCGCATCAGTGATTTCAACGCAGCCCGGTCGCCCGAGGCGCAGGCCCTGATCAGCGCGGCGTGATCGATCTCGATCGCGATACCTCCCCCTTCAAGGGGTGTCGTGGCGGCCCCTTCAGGATCAATGGCTAATGACCGGGCGCAGGGCTGTCAAATCCAACGGCCTCGCAGATGGCTGGCGCGGCATGACCGCCGCGCCAGCCGGGCGCATCGGCCTGTTTACATATCCGCGGTCAGGAAGGTGATGTCGCGCAGGACGGCATCGCCCGCCCCCTGGATATCCCAGCTTTCGCCGATCGACCCGTCTTCCAGGGACACGGTGTGCAACTGCCCCGCCGCGACCAGCCAGGCGGTGTTCGTGCCCTCGGCATCGGTGGCGATATCAAAGGCATAGCTGTCGGACCCCTCGATCCCCAGCTTGCCCACGGCGGCCAGCGTCCCGTCATTGGGCGAGGTCTGCTGGATCAGCGCCACGATGGTGCTGTCGATGTCATACATCGCCGTCGCCTCGGGCTTGCCATAGCTGTTGATATAGGCCGCCGCGACGATCGCCGGGGCCTCGCCCGCATGCATGTCGGCCTCTTCGAAGGCCAGCGAGCCGTCAACCGTCACCGCACCGCTTTCAATATCGACGCGGTGATTGGTGGTGCCGGACATGAAGCGCAGCTTGTCGGCCATCGGGTTGAAATCGACGATCACCGGCGCGTCGCCGTCAATCGGCAATTCGGTATCCATGGTCGAAATGACGGTCGCGGCACCGGTCTTGGGGTCGATCTCGACAATGTCGAACCCGTCGGTGACGCCGATCAACTGCCCGTTCGAGGGGCGCAGGTCGATGCCCAGAAGCCGGTCGACGCCCGTGACCTCCATGCTGTCACCGACGGTCGCGTTGCTGGCGTCGATCATGTGCAGCATCTTGTCGCCGCTAAGTGCCACGGCTTTCAGCCCGCCATGATGATCGGCATGGGCAACGGTTGCGGTCACGGCCATCAGGCCAAGCGCGGCGGTGGTGGTCATCTTCAGCATGGTCTTCTCCTCACTGGTGACAGGCGGCGGTCGATCCGCAGCCCCGATATCCCCCTGACTCGGCCAGGACGTCCTTTGGATGCATCCAATCCAGATTTTTTTTCGCGGACGGGTCGCGCGGGGGAAAGTGCGGGGGTGGGGTCAGCCATCAGGAAAGCCGCCACCCCGGCAAGGCCTTGCCGGAATTCGCCGGACCCGGCGCCCCCCTGTTGACCCTCCCGGGTGCGCCATGCCATCCGCGCGGCCCTTGTGACCCCAGCCCGGCATGTGACCGGCCCCAACCGACGGAAGGACCCATGGCCTTTACCCTGCGTCGCAACCGCGACCAAGATCTTGCGCCCCTGGCGGCGATGCTGCCGACCGCAGAGATCCCCTTGATCAACCCCAACGCGAAAACCCCCTTCGATGAAACGGAATGGCATCGAAAATGGCTTGGAGATCGCGATGATGTCTCGTTCTACCTTCAGGATGACGAAGGCCGGGATGTCGGCTTCTTTGCGCTGCGTGTCGGCGTCGGGCCCGAGGTGCGGCATCTGACCTATGTCTATCTGATCGAAGAGGCGCGCGGCGGCGCCGCCGCAGAACTGACCGAAATGGTCGAGCAGGCCGCCCGTGATCTTGGCGCGCTGACGCTGACCCTGAAGGTCGAACTGGACAACAGGCCCGCCGTGAACGCCTATCTGTCAGCCGGGTATGAGGAACTTTCGCGCCGTCAGGGCATGGCGACCATGCGGCTGGATCTGGATCAAGCGCTGGCTGCCTGAGCGGTGCCGTGACGTCGTGACCGCACGCCCGCCGGAAACAGGCGTGCGGGCCCCCGCCCTTAGACGGTTTCCGCCAATGCCGGCCCGTCGCAAAGTTCGGCAAGGATCGCCGCCTCGTCGATATCGACAAGGAAGGGCGCGTTCCGCGCAAGCGCCCCGGTCACCGCCGCGGCAAGATCGCTGCAGGTGGCGGCACGGCAGGCCGGAATGCCGTAGGATCCGGCAAGCAAAACGAAATCCGGGCTGGCAAGGTGAACCCCTTCGGGCGTGACGCCCGCCGCGACCATCGCATCATGGATCTCGCCATAGCGGGCGTTGTTCCAGACAAGCAAAATGACCGGCGCGGCACTGTCGATCAGGGACGCCATCTCGCCAAGCGCATAGTGCAGCCCGCCATCGCCGACCAGACAGAAGACCGGTCCATCGCGGCCAAGCGCGGCCCCGATAGCCGCCGGAAGGGCGTAACCCAACGTGCCGAACCCGGTCGCGGAATTGAACCAGGTTCCGGGCCGTGCCGCCGCATGGCCCAAGTTGCCCGCATAGACCGGGTGGGTCGAATCGCCCACGATCGGCACATCCGGCCCGGCATCGCGCAGCATGGCCAGCACCGCCAGCCCCGCCTGCATACGCGCATCCAGCCCGGCAAATGCGGCCCGGCGCGTCGTCGCTGCGCGCTGTGCGCCATTCCTTGCATGGCCCTGCGTCAGGCGGCCAAGAAGATCTGCGGCAATCACCGCCGCGTCGCCCGGCAATGGCAGGTCGGGAATGGCATTCGTCACCATCTGCACCGGGTCGATCTCGACCCGGATCAGGGGGCTGGGGAGATCGGGCATGCCGGTTTCATACATGTCGTAATCGGTCGGGCCGATCTCGGTGCCGATTGCCAGCACCGCGTCGCTGTCCGCGATCAAGGCCCTGACTGAATCCAGAGACGGGCTGAACGGCACCGCAAGCGGATGATCCGGCGGCAGGATGCCGCGGGCATTCGTGGTCATCACCACCGGGGCGTCCAACCGCTCGGCCAGGCGTTGCAGGTCGGCGGCCGCATAGCGTGCGCCGCCACCGGCCAGGATCACGGGACGACCGGCATCGGCCAATGCCCTGACCGCCGCGCGCGTTGCGGCCGGAGCTGCGGTCCCAAGGGCAGGCACGAAGGGGGCGCGCGGCTGGTCGGGCGGCGGCAGTTCGTCCCACAGGTCCAGCGGAATTTCGATATGGACGGGACGCGGCCGCGCCCCGCCGAAAACAGCAAAGGCCCGCGCCAGAACCTTGGGCAGATCGGCCAGACTGTGCAGCGTGTGGCTGAAGGCCGCCACGTTCCGCATGACGGCGCGTTGATCGGCCAGCTCGTGCAACTGGCCCTGCCCCAGCCCCATGTGGCGGCGACGGTTCACCGACGAAATGACCAGCATCGGCACCGATTCCGCATAGGCCTGACCCATGGCCGTGGCGATATTCGTCACGCCCGGACCGGTGATGACAAAGCAGACGCCCGGCTTTCCGGTCTGGCGGGCATAGCCATCGGCCATGAACCCCGCGCCCTGTTCGTGGCGCGGCGTGACATGGGTCAGCCCGCTTTCCACCAGCCCGTCATAAAGCGGAATCGTGTGAACGCCGGGGATGCCGAACACGGTGCTGACACCATAGGATTTCAAAAGCGCGTGGATCCAGGGGCCCGCACGGCCCGGCACCGGTGCGGTCATGACGTGGCCTCGGCGACAGCGACCCGCGACCGGCAGAAGGCCGTGATCCGGCGGGCGGCCTCGGCCAGCACCTCCTGCGACAGGGTGAATGACAGGCGGACATGACCCGCCGCGCTGGGACCGAAGGCCGTGGCGTCCAGCACCGAGACGCCGGTTTCGCGCAGCAAAGACCATGCGAATTCGCGGGCAGTCAGGCCCGTGCCACGGATATCAAGCATCAGGAACATGCCGGCCTCGGGCGTCAGCGCCGAAACACCCGGCGCCTGCGCCAGCGCCGCCAGCAGGCAGTCGCGCCGCGCGGCATAGGTCGCGCGGGCTTCGGCCACGATGGCATCGGATTGTTGCAGCGCGACGACCGCCGCCTGCTGCACGAAGCCGGGCAGACCGTATAACATGCACAACGACAGGTTCGCGGCATGGTCGATCGCAGCCTTGGGCCCGACGATCCAGCCGCAGCGCCACCCGGTCATCGCATGGCTTTTCGAAAGGCTTGAAACCGTGATCGTCCGGTCGGCCATACCCGGCAGCGCAGCGATGGGGACATGTGGCACAGCATAGGTCAGTTCTGCATAGACCTCGTCACTGACGACCCACAGATCATGCGCGCGGGCCAGTTCGGCAATGGCCTCGGCCTCGGCGCGACTGGTCACGACACCGGTCGGATTGTTGGGCGAGGTCAGCAGCATCGCGCGGGTGCGCGGGGTGATACGGGCGGCAATGGCGGCGATGTCGGGACGAAAACTGCCATCGGCGCGGGGCGGCACGGCCACCGGGATCGCGCCCGCCGCGCGCACGGTCGCCTCGTAGGTGACATAGCAGGGATCGGGGATCAGGACCTCGTCGCCGGGACGCAGGACCAGCATCGATGCAAAGAACAGCCCGTTCTGTGCCCCGGCAGTGACGCAGATGTTCTCGGCTGCGACGGGCCTGCCGAACCGCGCCTGACAATGCGCGGCAATCGCCCGGCGCAGCGCGTCCGTGCCCTGAGCGTCGGTGTAATGGGTATCGCCCTGACGAAGCGCCGCGATGGCGGCATCGGTCACGACCTGCGGCGTGTCCAGATCGGGGTCGCCCACGCTGAGGACGATGATGTCCTCGCCACGCGCCCTGGCTGCCAGCGCCTCGGCATGGATGGCCCAGGCCTCGGCCCCCTCACCGGCGATCCGCTCCACCAATGGAGAATAATCCATAGCACCCCTCCAAGGTTTGTCCTGTCTCAGCCCTATCTCTTGTTGAACGATTGTTCAACACCGGGGCGACGGTTTTCGTGACAAGACCCGCACCGCATGTGTAGAAGGGTTGTAATGAAAACTGACTCCACGCCCTGCGGCACCGGCCCGAAATATTCCCGCAAAACCGCGGATGAACGGCGCGAAGCACTGCTTCAGGCCGCGCTGCGCTGCATCGTCAGGCTGGGTGTCGAAAAATCCTCGATCCGCGCCATCGCTGATGAGGCGGGTGTGTCCGTCGGCCTGATCAACCACCACTACGGCAGCAAAGAGGCGCTGGTGGCAGCCGCCTATCGGCATGTCGCCGACGATCTTCTGTCACAGATCGAAAGCCGCGTGGCTGCCTGCGACGGCGGCCCTCGCGAACGGCTGTCGGCTTTTATCGATGCCTCTTTCTCGCCGGTGGTGCTGAATGAAACGCTGTTTCGCGCCTGGCTGGCCTTCTGGACCCTGCAGGCACAATCCCCCGAGGTGTCGGCCGTACACAAGGAACGCTACGGCGCATATCGGCAGGTGCTGGAAAAGCTGTTCGCGCAGATCAAGGGCGATGCCGAGGCCGGCGCCATGTCGCCACGCATGGCGGCCATCGGGCTGTCGGGATTGCTGGACGGGCTGTGGCTGGAATGGTGCCTGGAGCCAGAAACCTTCACCCCCGCCGAGGGTATCGCCTTGGCCGAACGCTGGGTCGAGACAGCGATAGACGACCCCGGCAGCTTGTGAAGGCTTTTGCCAAGCAAGCTTCTTGAACACTTGTTCAACAGTTGCTACGCTCTGCGGCATGCAACATCTTCTGACAGGCCAAGACCCCGCGTTTCACGCCCGGCTGGACCCCGAAAACCGCATGCCCGCCGTGTCGGTCGCGGGCCTTGAAAAGAATTTCGGACGGCTGAAAGTCCTGAAAGGGGTCGACTTCTCGGCCACGCCCGGCAGCGTTTCATCGATCATCGGGGCTAGCGGCTCGGGCAAAAGCACGTTGCTGCGCTGCATGAACCTGCTGGAAAGGCCGGATCGTGGCCTGTTGCGGATTGCGGGCGAAGAGATCTCGTTCGACCCGACGGCGCGCGGCGGACGCCCACGGCTGATCGAAAGTCAGGTCGCGCGCCTGCGTCGCAAGGTCGCGATGGTGTTTCAGCAATTCGCGCTATGGCCGCATCTGACCGTCCTTGGCAATGTGATCGAGGCGCCGATCCATGTGCATGGCGTGCCGCGCCACGAGGCCCGCGACCGCGCCATGGCCTATCTGGAACGCGTCGGCATGGCCGAAAAGCACGGCGAATACCCCAATTTCCTGTCCGGCGGGCAGCAGCAACGCGTCGGCATTGCACGCGCACTGGCATCCGAACCGCAGGTTCTGCTGTTCGATGAACCGACCTCGGCGCTGGACCCCGAACTGGTGGGCGAGGTGCTGAATGTCATTCGCGATCTGGCCGAAGAAGGCCGCACGATGATCCTTGTCACCCATGAAATGAGCTTTGCCCGCGAGGTCTCGTCTCAGGTGGCGTTCCTGCACAAGGGCCAGGTCGAGGAAATCGGCAGCCCCAAAGACGTCTTCGAGGCCCCCGGCAGCGACCGCTGTCGGCAGTTTCTGTCCTCGGTGATGTGAAGATCAACCGATAGAACAAGACCCCAACAGGAGACATCTCATGAAATATCTGCTGGCCCTTCTTCTGATGACCGGCACCGCGCAGGCCGAACCGCTGCGCATGGCGTTTTCCGCCGAACCCTATCCGCCCTTCACCTATAAATCCTCGTCAGGCGACTGGACCGGCTTCGAGGTCGAGCTTGGGCAGAAGATCTGCACCGCGATGGGCAGCGACTGCGAATTGTCCCCCACCGGCTGGAGCGGGATCATCCCCTCGCTGACAAGCGGCAAGGTCGATTTCATCCTGGGCTCCATGTCGATCACCGAGGACCGCGACAAGGTCATCGACTTCTCGGCGCCCTATTACGATTCCGCAGCCGTCTATATTGGACGCGACGACATGGATTTCGCTGATGAAGGCGATCTGGACGGCAAGATTCTTGCGGTTCAGGCCTCAACCACCCACGCGACCTATGCCCGCCAGCAGCTTGGCGACAGCGGCGCGACGGTCCGCATCTATGACCAGCACGAACAGATGAACCGCGATCTTCAGGCGGGGCGGGTCGATGTGATCCTGGCCGATGAAATCGCATCGCTGTCCTTTCTTGAACGCGACGACGCGCAAGGGTTCAAGGCGCTGGCCGAGGCCCCGAAGAACCCGATCTTCGGTCAGGGGATCGGGGTCGGGCTGCGCGACGGCGACGCAAAGCTTCAGGCCTCGATGAACGACGCCATCGCCAGCGTGATCGCCGACGGCACCTGCGCCCAGCTGTCGCAGAAATATTTCGGCATCGATATCTGCGCCGACTGACATTGACCCGTGCCGGGGCCGCCGGCCCGTACCGCCAGCGGCCCCCACGCAGCACTGAACGACAGGATGGATATGGAACCCTTTGAACGCGAGGGTCTGGCCGACTGGATCGGGCCGCTTCTTGATGGCGCGTTCGTCACGCTTCAGATCGCGCTGGCGGCCTATGCGCTGGGGCTGATGCTGGGCCTTGCGGGCGCGGCGGCAAAGCTTGGCGGATCTGCGACCCTGCGCGGGATCGCCGCCGCGTATACTTCGCTGGTGCGTGCGATCCCGGAATTGCTGCTGATCATCCTGCTTTACTATGCGGGCACGCAGGGTCTGAACGCCGCGTTGCAGGCCATGCGGGCACGCAGGGTCTGAACGCCGCGTTGCAGGCCGCTGGCTATGACGGTCGGGTGGAGATCAGCGGATTCGTCGCCGCGGTCACCGTGCTGGCCTTTGTTCAGGGCGCCTATATGACCGAGGTGCTGCGCGGCGCCATCGTCGCCATCCCCAAATCCTTGACCGAGGCTGCCGACAGCTTTGGCATGTCGCGCGGGCTGCGCTTTCGCCGGATCATCGTGCCGCTGATGCTGCCCAATGCCTTGGCGGGCATGTCAAACCTGTGGCTGATCCTTCTGAAGGAAACCGCGCTGGTCAGCGTTGTCGGCTTCGAGGAACTGTTCTTCACCGCCCAGCAGGCCGCCGCCAGCACGCGGCTTTACGCCACCTTCTACCTGGCAGCCGGGGCGCTGTTCCTGGCCATGACGCTTGCGTCGAACGTGATCTTTCACTTTGCCGAACGCCGTCTGCGGCGCGGCCAAGCCAAGGGCTGAGACATGGATTTCTCCTTCATCCTTGATCCGGGCTATCTGGGTTATTTCCGCGAAGGCCTGATCAACACGCTGCTGCTGGTCTTCTGGTCCGGCCTGATCGGGATGGGGCTTGCGGTTCTTGTCGCGCTGGGGCTGGTGACCGGGCCGCGTCCGCTGCGCTGGCTGCTGTCGGGGTTTACGACCGTGATCCGCGGCACCCCACTGCTGGTTCAGCTGTTCTTTTTCTACGATGGGGTCGGACGCCTGCTGATCAGCGTGCCCGCCCTGCGCGACAGCATGTTTCGACCGCTTCTGGTCGATGCGTTCTTTTTCGGCGTCGTGACCTTCTCGATCTCGGTTGCCGCCTATTCGGGCGAAGTACTGCGCAGCGCGATGACCAGCGTGCCCAGATCCGAACTCGAGGCCGCGCAGGCCTTCGGGCATACGCGGGCGCAGATCCTCAGGCGTATCTGGCTGCCCCGAGCGGTGCAGATCTGCCTGCCCACGCTGACCGGCGAGATGATCCTGCTGCTGAAATCCGTGCCGCTGGTGTCGACCATCGCGGTGGTCGATCTGCTGCGTGCGGCCAATATCGTCAGGTCCGAAACCTTTCTGGTCTATGAACCGCTTTTGCTGGTCGCGGGGATCTTTGTCGCGATGACATTGGTGCTGACCACCGCGATGTGGATGCTTGAGCGCAGCTATCCCGGCGCAAGACCTGCTGCCGAACGCGCCCGCAAGGCGCCGGGCACCGCCTGACCTGTGGTCGTCCGCGGCGGAACCCGGCACGGCGATCGTCAGGCCGACTGCATGTTCAGCGCCTGTCCATCAAGCTCATCTGTCGTTGCGGCACGGGCCAGCACCCGCGCGACATCGGCGCGGCTTGCCTTGGCGGTCTTGTCCACATCATCGCCCAGGATCACCCCATTGCCGGGGTCGTCATCGGTCAGGGCGACCGGGCGCAGGATCGCGTAGGTCAGTCCCGACGCCTTCAAATGCTGATCCGCGTCATGTTTGGCCTTCAGGTAATGCGCCAGATCGCCGCCCGGCTCTGCCTGATCGGCCCCGACCGAGCTGAGCATGACGAACCGCCCTGCCCCCGCGTCCCGTGCCAGATCGACCAGACGCATCGCGCCCTGCCGGTCGACCTTTTCGGTCATGTCGGGTCCGGTCGATCCGCCCGAACCTGCGGCAAAGATCACCACATCGGCGCCGTGGCAGACGCCCGGTTGCAGGTTCGTCAGATCGGCACGGCGCAGTTCGGCCCCCTCGGGCAGGACGCCCGTGTCCGAGCCGTCGCGCACCAGCGCCGTCACGGCATGGCCCTGATCGATCAACAATCGGGTCAGGATGCGGCCGGTCTTGCCGGTGGCCCCGGCGATGAGAATATGTTTGGTCATGTCTTGTCCTTTCCTTTTCAGGCCGGTGGCGCCATGAGGCCGTGGGCCTGAACTGCGGCGATATATCCGGGCTGCGCTTGCAGCCTGTCCCAGTAGGCCGCGATCGCCGGATGATCGGTCAGCAGGTCGAACCGCGCCAGCAGGGCGACGATGTAGGACAGCTGGATATCGGCCAGCATGGCCCGACCGCCGAACAGCAGGGGACCATCGCTGATTTCCTGCGAAAGATAGTCCAGATGCCGGTTCAACGCGCTTTGCGCAGGTTCAGAGGCGGGCTTGCCCTGAAATGCCGGCAGGATCACCTGCAAGGCAACCTCGGCCAGGGACGCCTCGGCGTAATCCAGAAGCGCCTCGTGCTGCCAGAACGCTGGAGTGCCGACGGGGGGCGTGTGGTCGTGATCGCCGTATTTGGCGACCAGATAACGCAGGATCGTCGCGGATTCGGCGATGACATGGCCGTCATCCTCGATCACCGGCGATTTTCCCAGCGGATGTATCCGCCGCAGACATTCCGGCGCACGGAAATTCTGGTCGCGGTCGTAATCCACACGGTTGCAGGGCTGGTCAAGATCGGCCAGCAACCACAACACCCGCGCCGCGCGGGAATATTTCAGGGCATGCAGGGTGATCATGGCAGGAAGATCGCCTTGGCGTTGGTGAATTCCTTCATGCCAAAACCGCCATGTTCGCGGCCATAGCCCGAATCCTTCACACCGCCAAAGGGCATGTTCGGGTCGGCCGCGCCGAATGAATTGATCCGCACCATACCGGTATCGAAATGATCGCGGGCAAGCGTCAGCGCACGCTCTTTGTTCCGGGAAAAGATGCCGCCGCCAAGACCATAGCGGCTGTCATTGGCGATGCGCATCGCATCCTCGTCATCCTTCGCGCGGATCACCGCGGCAACCGGGCCAAAGATTTCATCGTCATAGGCGGGCATTCCCGGCGCAACGTCGCCCAGTACGGTTGCGGGATAATAGGCGCCGGTCCGGTCCGGGACCGTGCCGCCGCACAGGATTTTCGCCCCTTTCGCGACACTTTCCTCGACCTGATCCCTGACGGTCTCGAACTGGTCGGTGCTGGACAGCGGCCCAAGCTGTGTGGCCTTGTCCATCGGATCGCCCATGTCGATCGCCTGCATCTGCGCGACAAAGGCCGAAACGAAGGCGTCATAGACCTTGTCGGTCACCACAAAGCGTTTCGCCGAAACGCAGGTTTCGCCGTTGTTATACAGCCTGCCCATGACCGAGTATTTGACCGCCGTGTCGATATCGGCATCCTCCAGAACCAGATAGGCGTCGTTCGATCCCAGCTCCAGCACGGTCTTTTTCAACGCCTTGGCGGCGACGCTGCCGATATGGCGCCCGGCACCATCGCTGCCGGTCATGGTGACGCCCCGCACCAGCGGATGCTCGATCAGCGCGTCGCTGGTGTCATGGTCGATCAGCACCACCTGGAACAGGTCTTCGGGCAGGCCCGCCTCGATGCACAATTCGCGCAGCCGCAGACCCGACCCGGTGCAGATGCTGGCATGTTTCAGCACGCAGCCATTGCCCGCCATCAGGTTGGCCGCCAGCACGCGGACGGGCTGATACAGCGGAAAGTTCCACGGCTGGATCGAGTATATCACGCCGATGGGCTGGTAGGTGACGACACCCCGCGCCCCGTCTTTTCCATGCGTGCGCTCTTCATCCGCCAACATGTCCGGGCCATTCTTCGCGGTATATTCGAAGATCGCGGCACAGATTTCGACCTCGGCCTTGCCGTCGCGATACAGCTTGCCGGTTTCGCGCGTCATCAGTTGCGCCAGTTCATCCGAATTGCCGCGCAGCACATCCGCGATGCGCGTCAGATATGGCGCGCGTTCGGCATGGGACTTGCCGCGCCAGTCCAGAAATGCCGCATGGGCGGCCTTCAGCCGCTGAACGGCCTCGTCCTTGCTCATCAGCTTGTAGGTGTCGATCACCGCGCCGGTTGCGGGGTTGGTTGTCGTAATCGTCGACATGATGTCTCCTTCACGCATTTCATCGCCAACCCGATCACGGGACTTGGGTTCCTGCCCGATCACCGACACGTTATCGCGGGGCGCGGCCTTGTTCGCGGCGGTGGGTAGGCGTGCGGATCGGGCCGACCTACATGTCAGGGCAACATGACTGCGGATAAAGGAGAACCGGACATGGCCACCAAGGGCAAACAGCTGTTCACCACGCTGGAGGCTGACGGCACGCTGACCGTCGCACTTGAAGAAGTGTCCTTTCCCGATCCGACCGGAAATCAGGTTCTGGTGCGGATGGAGGCAGCGCCCATCAACCCGTCGGATCTGGCCATCCTTGTCGGCGGCGCGAATATCGAGAACGCGCAATTCAGCCCCGGCAAGTTCGTGGCGCAGATGCCCGCATCGGTGAATGCCGCTTCGCAGGCACGCCACGGGCTGAAGCTGCCCGCCGGGAACGAAGGTGCGGGCACCGTCATCGCCGCCGGCGACAGCGACGCGGCACAGGCGCTGATGGGACAGCGCGTGTCCTGCGTGCCGGGCAATGCCTACAGCCAATATTGCATCGCCGATGCCTCGATGTGCCTGCCATTGGGCGATCATTCCGCCGAAGAGGGCGCAAGCGCCTTCATCAACCCGATGACCGCGCTTGGCTTTGTCGAAAATGCCAGGGCCGATGGGCAGGATGCGATCCTGCACACCGTCGGGGCGTCGAACCTTGGGCAGATGCTGACCCGCATCTGCCTGGAGGATGGTCTTGGCCTTGTGAATATCGTGCGCAAGGACGATCAGGTCGATCTGCTGAAGGGGCTGGGGTCCACGCATGTGGTGAATTCTTCGGCGGATGACTTCATGGATCAGCTATGTGCCGCGATCCGCGAGACCGGCGCCTTCTATGGCTTCGATCCGGTCGGCGGGGGCAAGCTGGTCGATACGTCCTTCCGCGCGATGGAACGCGTCGCGAGCGAGCGGATGACCGAATATTCGCGCTATGGCTCGACCCAGATGAAGCGCATGTTCATCTATGGCCGCCTGGATACCAGCCCCACCATCCTGACCCCCAGCTATGGCTTTGGCTGGACCCTGTCGGGCTGGCTGATGTTCCCGTTCCTGCAATCGATCGGTCAGGACGCCATGAACCGGATGCGGCAGCGCGTTCGCGACAACCTGACGACGACTTTCGCCAGCAGCTACAAGACCCGCGTTTCGTTGGAAGAGATGCTGACCAAGGATGCGGTGATGGACTACCGCGCCATGCGCACGGGCGAGAAATATCTTGTGACGCCCTGGGCCTAAGCCACATCAAGGAACGGCGCCGCCCCCGGCGGCGTCGATGCACAACAGATCGGCCCCCCTGCCCGCGTGATGACGCGGCACGGGCAGGAAAAGCCCGCCTTCGCCGCCCGATCGCCCGTCAGCCGGACCGGTTGGCCGACATGCCCAGGGCGCGGATCTGCTGGGACATCTGTACGAACGAGCCGTCGACATGCTTGCGGATCACCGTGTCGGCCCGCGCTGAATCGTTGGCACGCAAGGCCTTTATCAGCTCGTCATGCTCTTCCTTGATCGCTTCGTAACGCGTCGGCGAAATGCGCAGCCGCGCCGCCTGAACGTTCAGCGTCGTGCGCAGGTTGCGCCAGATCTCGGCCGCGGTGTGGTTATAGTGGCCGCGGCAAAGAACCTCGTGGAACTGGAAATCCAGCTTGCGGAACGCGCCCTGTTCGTTATGCGGCAGCAGCTTGATGCGCGACTGAATATCCTCAAGCTCATCCAGCAGTTCCGCCGAGGCATAATCGGCGAACCAGTTGACGAAATAAGGTTCCAGCATCTGCAGGACTTCGAAGATGTTCTGGATCGACCCGGCGTCGGTGGGCCTGATGGTGGCGCCGCGATTGGGATGGATCTCGACAAAGCCTTCGCCCTGCATCCGGCGCAGCACCTCGCGGACGGGGCTGGTGCTGGTGCCGTAACGCTCGGCGATCTCAGAGACTTTCAGGCGCTGTCCCCCGGCAAGACGACCGTTGTAGATATCGTCGAGGATCGCATCATAAAGCGGGATTTCCGCAGGGTCCTGACCGTTCTTCACGCTTCTGTCCTCATGGTTCCGCCGTCAAGGTAACGCGCGGCCCGCCCCTGTGCCAGAGCGGCGCCGCGTTCAGATTTCCCCGGCATAGTGGCACAGCACATCGGCCCCGCCGACCTTGCGCACCGGCGGCCGCGTCTGCCGGCACAGATCGGTGGCATGCGGGCATCGGGTGCTGAAACGACACCCCTTGGGCGGCACGCCGACATCCACCGCGACGGACTTGCCCGACTTGCGACCCCTTTGGCGCGGATCGGCCACCGGCACCGCATCAAGCAGCGCGCGGGTATAGGGGTGTTGCGGGACCCGAAACAGCGTTTCCGTACTTGCCACCTCGACGAACTGGCCGCGATACATCACCGCCACCCTGTCGCAGATATGCTCGACCACCGCCAGGTCATGGGCGATGAACAGAAACGTCAGGGCGAATTCTTCCTGAAGATCCTGCAAAAGATTCAATGTCTGCGCCTGGATCGACACATCCAGCGCCGAGACGGCCTCGTCCGCGACCACAAGCTCGGGGCTGGTCGACAAAGCGCGGGCGATGCCCAGTCGCTGGCGCTGACCGCCGGAAAACGCATTGGGATAGCGGTGCAGGAATTCGCGGCTTAGCCCGACATTTTCCAGCAGCGTTCCGACCCGATCACTCAGCGCCTTGCCCTTCAGCCCTTCGTTTTTCTGCAACGCCTGCCCGACGAGGTCGATCACCCGCAGGCGCGGATTTAGCGAGGCCTGCGGATCCTGAAAGATCATCCGCACCTTGCGCCAGACCTGCCGCAGCTGATCCAAGGGCGCGGTGGCCAGTTCGATCTCGCCACCATCGCGGGGCAGAAAACGGATCGATCCGGAACTGGGGTCTAGCACGCGCAGGATCGTCCGGCCTAGCGTCGTCTTGCCGCTGCCCGATTCACCCACGACGCCGAATGTCTCGCCGCGATTGAGGTCGAAGGACACGGCGTCCACCGCGACAAACCCCTGTCGCGGTTTGGAAAACCAGCCGCCCTTGGTGGTTCCGAAGGTCACGGTAAGGTCTTTGACCTGCAAGATGGCCTGGGTCATTGACCTGCCTCCTGATCATGCAGAAAGCAGGCCACCTCGCCCTTTCCGCGTTGCTGCAATTGCGGTTCCTGCATGTCGCAGATCCCAGGCATGAACTGGTCGCAGCGGGTCCGGAACGTGCAGCCCGAGGGTCGCGCCAACGGATGGGGCACCATGCCGCGAACGGCGGGCAGCCTGTCGCGGGCCTTCACCCCGATCCGGGGGACGGAATCCAGAAGCGCGCGCGTGTAGGGGTGCTGCGGATTTTCGAACAGGCCGAACACATCCGACTTCTCGACGATCTTGCCCATATACATGACCGCCACGTCATCCGCGACCTCGGCCACGACGCCAAGGTCATGGGTAATCAGCATGACCGCCATCTTGAATTCGTCCTTCAGCTCGGCGATCAGATCAAGGATCTGGGCCTGTGTCGTCACATCCAGCGCGGTCGTCGGTTCATCCGCGATCAGCAGCCGCGGCTGGCACGACAGCGCCATCGCGATCATCGCGCGCTGTCGCATGCCGCCCGACAGTTCGAACGGATAGGCCTCGTATCGCTCTGCGGGTCGGGGGATCCCGACACGCGCCAGCATATCGATGGCCTCTTCACGCGCCTCGGCCTTGGTGACGTCGCGGTGCAGCCGGATCGTTTCGGATATCTGCCGCCCGATCTTCTGGATCGGCCCAAGCGAGGACATCGGTTCCTGGAAGATCATCGCGATGTCGCTGCCCCGGATCGAACGCAGTTCCTTTGACCCGGCCCTTGCGCGGCTAAGGTCCACTGTGCGCCCGTCGGCGGCATGATACAGGATCGACCCGCCGGTGATCCGGCCCGGCGCATCCACGATCCGCAGGATCGAACGCGCCATGATCGACTTGCCGCACCCGGATTCGCCCAGCAGGCACAGCGTGCGGTCCGGCAGGATATCAAGGTCGACCCCCTCGACGGCCTTGACCAGCCCGTCATCGGTGAAGAAATGCGTCTTCAGCCCGCGAATTTCGACCAGCGGTTTCGCATATGGCTTAGTGGGCATAGGGATCTGCTGCATCACGAAGTCCATCTCCTAGGAAGTTCAGGGCAAGCACCGTCATCACGATGACCGAACCGGGGCCGATCAGAAGCCAGGGTGCCTCGACGATGGTGCGGATGTTCTGGGCCTCTTTCAGCAAGGTCCCCCAGGACACGATCGGCGGTTGAAGCCCGATGCCCAGAAACGACAGCGAGGTTTCAGCAAGGATCATCAGCGGCACCGCAAGCGTCAGCGAGGCGATGATATGGCTGGCAAAACTTGGCACCAGATGCTTGCGGATCACCTCCCAGTCGGACAGGCCGTCAAGCCGCGCGGCGACCACGAAATCCTCGCGCCGCAGGGACAGGAACTTGCCCCTGACCTCGCGCGCCAATGTCGTCCAGCCGATCATCGACACGATCAGCGTCACCACGAAATAGGTCCGAAGCGGCGGCCAGTCCAACGGGATCGCGGCGGCCAGCCCCATCCACAGCGGGATCGTGGGGATCGAACGCAGAAACTCGATCAATCTCTGGATGGCGTTGTCGACCCAGCCGCCATAGTAACCCGAGATCCCGCCAAGGCTGACGCCGACGATCAGCGACACCGCAACGCCGACAAGGCCGATCGACATGGAAATGCGCGTGCCCATGATGATCCGGCTGAGGATGTCGCGGCCCAGCCGGTCGGCCCCCCAGAAGTAAACCTTGTCCCGAGGATCCTTGGGGCCAAAGAAGTGCCTGTCGGTCGGGAACAGCCAAAGCAGCTTGTATTCATGGCCCCGCACGAAGAAACCCAGCGGAATGATCTTTTCCGGGTCCTCGACGAAATGGCGGCGCATCGCCTCGCGGTCGATCTCCATCTTCAGGCCATAGGCGTGCAGACCGAATTCGCGCCCGCCATCTTCACCCTCGGCAAAGAAATGGACGTGCTGCGGCGGGGCAAAGGGCGCGCGCGTATTGGTTTCAAGGTGGTTGACCGGGGCAAGGAACTCGCCGAACAGCGCGACCAGGTAAACGAACCCGACGATGTAAAGGCTGAGATATGCGATCCGGTGGCGGCGGAACTGGCGCCACATCAGGGCCCAGGGCCCCAGCAGCACGGGTGCCTTGACCGAAGTTTCGGCGTGGTCTTCTGCGGCAGTGTCTATCGCGGTCATTGGTAACGTATCCTTGGATCGACCCAGGCAAGCAGGACATCGGACAACAGCGTGCCGATCACCGTAAGCAGGCTGACAATCAGGATCAGCGATCCGGCCAGATACATGTCCTGAACCAGCAGGGCACGCAGCAGCAGCGGGCCGGTGGTGGGCAGGTTCATGACCACGGCCACGATGATCTCGCCCGACACCAGCGTCGGCAGGATCCACCCGATGGTCGAGATGAAAGGGTTCAGCGCAACGCGCACGGGATAGCGCATCAGCAACTGGAATTCAGACATGCCCTTGGCGCGGGCGGTCACGACATAGGGGCGGTAAAGTTCATCCAGCAGGTTCGCGCGCATGATGCGGATCAGCGCGGCCGCGCCCGAGGTGCCGACAACGAAAATCGGCATCCAGATATGTTTCAGCAGGTCGACGAATTTGGGCCATGACCAAGGCTGATCCAGATATTCCGGGCTGACCAGCCCGCCGACCGACTGGCCGAAATACCGGAAGGACACATACATCATCACCAGCGCCAGCAGAAAGTTCGGCACCGCCAGCCCGATAAAGCCGATGAAGGTGGCCACATAGTCACCCATCGAATATTTGCGCACCGCCGAATAGATGCCGATCGGCAGCGCAACGGCCCAGATGAAGAACAGCGTCATCAACGAGATCGCGAAGGTCCAGCCCAGCCGGTCCCAGATCACATCGGTCACCGGCAGGTTCTTTTCGAACGAGATGCCGAAATCACCTTCCAGCAGGATGCCGGTCATCCACTTCCAGTATTGCAGATACATCGGCTGCCCGAGGCCATACTGCTCGCGCAGCTGTTCGACGACGGCGGTATTGTCGACCCCGGATTCGCCCAGCTCGGCCGCCAGGCTGTCAAGATAGTCGCCCGGCGGCAGCTGGATGATGACAAAGGTCACGATGGATACCAGCAGGACCGTTGGGATCATGTAAAGAACCCTTCGGAGGATGAAGCCACCCATGTCCGCTCCTTTCATGAAAGATCAGAAGGGGCGCCCGGAGGGGAGGACACCGGGCGCCCCGTGCAGCACTTCGGATCAGGGCAGGTTCGTGCCGCCCTCGAAGTACATCTGCGCGGTATATGGCGCGGGGAACCACAGCTGACCGGCGATCGGCAGCGGGTCGGGGACGTTTCGCACATTGTTGCGCGCGATGCCGAAGACCGGATCAGGCTGCACGATCCCGATGGTGAACAGCTGATCGGAAGCCATGTCGATGACCTTGGTCATCAGCTTTTCCTGCTCTTCCGGCGTGGCGGCGGAACGGACCTGCTGATAGGTCTGGAAGATGTCCTTCACCTCTTGCGGCGGCTCCTCGCCGGTTGTCGGATCGACACCCCAGGCAGCCCATTCGCGGGCCCAACTGACGGAATTCGAGATCGTCGGCACATAGCAAAGCGGCGACAGATAGGCGTCTGCCTGCCCGCCCGAGCAATTCCAGAGATAGGCATCGAAATCATTCGAGGTATGCAGTTCGATCAGGCGCGAGCGATCGGTGGCGCGCACCTGGAAATCAAGCCCGACATCGCGCGCATAGCCGGCGATCAGTTCCATCGCGTCGGGATATTGCAGCCCGAAGACATCCGCGACCAGGAAGATCAGCGAGAACCGGTTGCCATCCGGGCCGATGCGAAAGCCTTCGGCGTCCTTCTCTGGCAGGACCTTGTCCAGATATTCATTGGCCTTGTCGACATCGTATTCGGTATATTGCTTGGCCCATTTCTCGTCATAGAGGTCAGAGCCCATGACCGGCGCCGTCTGTCCGGCCTGACCCGCACCGAAATACAGCAGGTCGATCACTTCCTGCCGGTTCATGGCATGGCTGACGCCGATGCGGAAATCCTTGTTGTTGATCACCTCACGCTTCACCGGGTCGGTGTGGTTCAGGTTCATCATCAGGATCATGATATTGGCCGGAAGATCGCCGACATCAAAGAAACGGTACTGCCCGCGATCCATGTTGTCGGTCAAAGAGGCCTTGTTTGCCGGCCGACCGATATGGCGCAACATGTAGTCGATCTCGCCATTGAAGGTCTTGAGCAGGATGGTTTCCACATCCTCGACCTGATCATAGGTGATCCGGTCGATATAGGGCAGCTGCTGCCCTTCGCTGTCGACCTTGTAATAGTAAGGGTTGCGTTCGGCCACCACGCGGTCGGTGGCGCCATAGGCATTGGTCAGATGCCACGCATGCAGGGTCGGGCGGTCCGGGTTCTGCCAGAAAAGCGGCGTGTCCATCGGCCCCGCCTTCAGATTGAACAGCTGCACCCAATCCGCCGCCGCAGGTTCGGCATCGACCAGCGCCTGCACATCGTCATTGTATTTGGGCATGAACTGGCTGAGATAATGCTTTGGATAGGCCGTCGCGTGATAGCCGAACCCATAGGCAAGCGCCTGAATGAACAGCCCGTTCGGGGCACCGAAATCGAATTCTACCGTCACATCGTCGATCTTGGTGACCTTTACCGGACCTGCCGGGCCGACAAAGGTGCTGTCCTTGTTCGGCGTCAGTTGCGGATCGGTAAAGATGTCCTCGTACCAGAAAACGATGTCATCGGCGGTGAAGGGGGCGCCGTCGGACCATTTCATGCCCGTGCGCAGATGGAACGTGAATTTCGAGGCGTCCTCCGACACATCCCAGGATTTGGCGATGTTGGGATGAACGTCCTTCCAGTCCGGCGACCACCGGACCATGTTGTCGCTGCCGATGGTGCGCACCATGTTGTGCTGATCGCCGCCCCCCAGGATGGCGCGGCGCATCGTGCCGCCATATTCGCCCGGTCCCTCGATGACATCCATGACCAGCGGGTCCGACGGCAGACGTTCATCGACCGGAGGCAGTTCGCCCGCCGCCACCTTTTCCGCCAGTTGCGGCGCCTCTTGATATGCCAAGGCGGGAACCGCCGTGGTCAGGGCCAGGACGCTGACCAGCGCCGTACGTGTGATCCAAGTGTTCATGTGTTGTTTCCTCCTCCCTGAAAGCGTCACCAGTTGGTGACCGAGCCGTCGGGCCGCCATAGATGCGGCGGCTCGACATGCGTGGGTGTCGTCGCCCGAATTCGTTCTTCGTTGACTTCGATCCCCAGACCGGGCCTGTCGGGTACCTTATACGTGATTCCATCAAGCGGGATCTGGACCGGGAACAATTCCGGGTCGTGAAACCCCAGTTCTTCCGTCGGTCCCTGTCGGGTCTCTGCCCAACTGAAATTCGGCACTGCGGCGGCCATATGCACCGTGGCCGCGGTGCAGACCGGGCCAAGCGGGTTGTGCGGCATCAGGTCGATATAGTGGCGTTCACACCAGCCAGCGACTTTCATCGCCTCGGTGAAGCCGCCGATATTGCAGATATCCAGCCGCATATATTGGGTCAGCCCCTGTTCGATATAGGGCGCGGCCTGCCATTTCGACGCGAACTCTTCGCCCACGGCAAAGGGGATGTTGGTCATGCTGCGCAGGGTGCGATAGGCTTCGGGCGTCTCGCAGCGGATCGGTTCCTCCAGGAAATCCAGCGTGCCGACCGGCAGGCGGTTGCAGAAATCCGCAGTTTCGGCCAGGGACAGGCGGTGATGCAGGTCAATGCCCAGCACCAGATCGGGGCCGAATTCCTCGCGCAGCGCGACCAGTTCCCTGACGGCGCGATTAAGGTTCTTGCGCGGATCGAAAACGCCGTCCCCGTCGAATTCCCCGGTATAGATCCGCAGACAATCCCAGCCGGCGTCAACCAGAACGCGCGCCTTGGCAAGAAGCTGGTCCAGATCGGCGGACTGGCAGCTTGGAAAGGTCGGGATCTCGTCGCGCTGCTTGCCGCCAAGCAGCTGATAGACAGGCACCCCAAGCCGTTTGCCAAGGATGTCATAAAGCGCGATGTCGATGGCCGACATGGCCGCAGTCAGCACGCGCCCGCCCTCGAAATACTGGCTGCGGTAGCTTTCCTGCCAGATGCGGCCGATCTGGTTGGAATCCTTGCCGATCAGGAAGCCGGCGAAATGGCGGATCGTCGCGGCCACGGCATCCTCGCGGGCGGAAAGCCCGGATTCCCCCCAGCCGACCAGCCCGTCATCGGTCGAGACCTTGACCAGCAGCTGGTTGCGGATGCCGACCCGCGCAAGAAGCGGTTCGATGGCGATAATCTTTGACATTACATGTCCTTTCAGTGCCAGCCGACGCGCGGCGCGGCGGGGATCATTCCGGGACGCGCGGGCTGAATGGTCGCGGTTAACCGGTCCCGCACAGGGGCGGCGCCGGAGCTGTCCCAAAGATTGGTCATCTCATGCGGATCGGTGCTGAGGTCATAAAGCTCGCCTGCCCCGCTTTTCAGATCGACAGACAGGCGGTGCGTCGTCGAGCGCACGGTCCGCAGGTCCAGGTCCACACCGCTGCGGCGGGCATCGACCTCCCATTCGTTATGGGCGACCTCGCGTGTGCCACCCGCCATGACATCGGTCAGGGCGGCACCGTCATCGGGTGACACCGCCAACCCGCAAAGCTTTGCCAATGTGGCGCGCAGATCCACGGTCGAGACGGGCGCGTCGTAGCGGCCCTGCGTGATGCCCGGCCCTGCCATGACCAGCGGCACACGCAGCAGCCCGTCATACAGCATCGGACCTTTCAGCAGCAGCCCGTGATCGCCCAGCCATTCCCCGTGATCCGAGGTGAAGATCACGATCGTATTCTGCAACCGGCCCGAGGCTTCAAGGAAATCCAGCATACGCCCCACCTGATAGTCGATGGCGGCGATCATGCCGTAATAGACGGCGATCACATCGCGCAGGTCACGATCATTCAGCGCATCGTCATTGCCCCAGTAGGGCTGGTCCTCGGCATGTTTGCGCGCCTGTGTCCGACGTGCGGGACTTTCCAGAAACGCGCGATGCCACCAGGGCCGCCTGTCCAGATCAAGCTGGCGATGCGGCGGCAGGTCGACGGTCGCGGGATCGTAAAGCGATGCCCAGGGCGACGCGGCCAGAAAGGGCGGATGCGGATCGGGAAACGAAACCCAAGACAGCTGCGGGCGATCACTGCCTGCACGCAACATGTCCATCGCCCGATCGCCGACCCATGATGTGGACATCCACTCATCCTGCAACGCCGACCGCCACACCTGTTTGTGGGCGGTCATCGGCGCCACCTTGTCCTTGGCGCGCGCCCACCGCGCAGCGCCCTGCCCGTCGTGATCCAGAAAACGCTCGTAATGCAGGCCGTAGGGACGGTCCTTCCAGCCGCAATGGTGATGCGGACGCAGGGTCAGCGCGACATTTTCAAAACCCATATACGGACCGTTCCAATCCTCGGCGAAACGCGCCACTGAATCGTAGCATTCGGCGAAACCGGTCGGCTCGAAGGTTTCATGTGTCGAGAAATGCGCCTTGCCGATGAAACGCGTGTCATAGCCGGCGCGCCCGAACGTCCCCGCCAGCCCCGCATCCGCCAGCACGGGGTCAAGATTGCGCCCGTTGTCGCGCACGCCGTGACTGTAGGGCAGCTTGCCCGTCAGGATCGAGGCGCGTGCGGCCTGGCACATCGGATGCGGGGTGATGCAGGTATCAAACCGCGCCCCACGCGCGGCGATCCGGTCGATATTCGGTGTCCGCACGCCGCGACCGCCACCCCCAATGCAATCGCCGCGCTGCTGATCCGTCGTGATCAACAGAATGTCCGGTGCGCGGCTCATGTCAGCGCGCAGGCGCTGGACAAGACGCCAATCCCGTCTGTGACGGACGATTTCTGCTGCACTTTGCATCCCCCCAAAATTTTCCTTCTCCCACATCATGGATACACGATCACAACCCTGATCGTCGACGATTTTTTTATCTTCATCGACTTAAAAGTGGTTTATAATCGGCGCAAAGAGATGAAACGGGTTGAAATATCAGGCTTTTCGAAGCCGGTCGTGCGGACCAAAATTTCGGCGCAGCTCACCCGCGCATACGGTGCTATCGGTCATAGTCTGTTGCTTTTTACCCGGATGCGACCCGATTTTTTCATCAGGGACCGACCCACTGTCAGCTCATCTTTCACGGGGGCGACGTCACAGATGCAGGGACAATCGGTGCGGGTCCATATGCCGGACCCAGTACCCGCTGCATCGCCCGCCGTGCGGAAGATCGAAAAAATGATTGACGTCTATCATTTCGACCCCCTACCCTGATGAACAAGGGAGGCGCCGGGCCGAAAGGGTCTGGCGAGAATTGATATGGGAACTCCGACACTCAGCGACGTGGCTCGTGCCGCGGGGGTCAGCTATGCGACCGCGGACAGGGTCGTGAACAGCCGCGGCAACGTCGCCGCAAAGTCGATCGAAAAGGTGAATGCTGCGGTGGCGGCGCTTGGCTATGTCCGCAATGTCGCGGCGGCGAACTTGTCGAAAAGGCGCATCTACCGGTTCGTCTTTCTGCTGCCCGCCGGACCGAATGCCTTCTTCGCACGGATGCGAGCGCATCTGTCGCTGATGGCGGATCATCTTGCACAGGACAACATCCGGGCCGAGGTACAGGAGATCGCTGCATTCTCGGCCAGCGGGTTGGAGCAGGCATTGCGCGACCTTCACGGCACGGATTGCGACGGCATCGCCGCCGTCGGGCTGCATTCCCGCGATCTGGAACCGGCGCTTGCCGCGCTGCGGGATCAGGGGACGCAGATCGTCGGCCTCGTCTCGGATCTGCCACGCGACCATCGCGCGGCCTATATCGGGATCGACAACGTGATGGCGGGTCGGACGGCGGCGCGGCTTCTGGGCATGGCGCATGGCGGCAATCCGGGGCGCGTGCAGGTTCTGGCCGGCTCGCTTGACGCGGGCGACCATGCCGATCGCTTCGCCGGGTTTTCCGAGGTGATCGCCCGCGATTTTCCCGCGATCGAGATCCTGCCGCTGATCGAGACGCGCGACCAGGCGTCCAAGGTCCACGACGCGGCCATGCTGGCAACCCGGCTTGCCGCAACGGCAATCTACAATGTCGGTGCCGGCAACAGCGGCCTGATCCGGGCGCTGAGCGAACGGCCCGGCGACGGCAGATGCATCTGCATCATCCACGAACTGGTGGATCACTCGCGCCGCGCACTGGAAGCCGGATTGATCGATCTGATCATCGACCAGCGCCCGGATGTGGAAATCAACCGCGCGCTGACGCTGCTGCGTGCGCTTTGCGACGGGCGGCCCCTGCCGCCGATGCCCGAGCTGGTTCCGACCATCTACGTACGCGACAACCTGCCAGGGCAGGACATGACAAGCTTTTTCGAGGGACAAGCGCAATGACAACGTTCTTCAACGGCATCGACCGCCTGAAATACGACCCCGACGCGACCGGTCTGGCCTTCCGCCATTACGACCCGGACGAGCGGTTGATGGGCAAGCGGATGGAGGATCACCTGCGTTTTGCCGTCGCGTATTGGCATTCCTTCGCATGGCCGGGCGGCGATCCCTTTGGCGGGCAGACATTGGACCGCCCGTGGTTCGGCGACACGATGGACCATGCGCGGATGAAGGCCGATGTCGCCTTCGAGATGTTCGATATCCTGAACGTCCCGTTCTTCTGCTGGCATGATGCGGATATCCGCCCCGAAGGCGACAGTTTCGCCGAAAGCCAGCGCAATTTCGAAGAGATCGTCGATATCTTCGCCCGGAAGATGGAAAGCTCTCGGACGCGGCTGTTGTGGGGGACGGCGAACATGTTCAGCCATCGCCGTTTCATGGCGGGGGCGGCGACGAACCCCGACCCGGACGTCTTTGCGTGGTCGGCAGCCTCGGTCAAGCTGTGCATGGACGCGACGCATCGGCTGGGCGGGCAGAACTATGTCCTGTGGGGCGGGCGCGAAGGCTATGAGACGCTTCTGAACACCGACCTGCGCCGGGAACGACAGCAGGCTGGGCGGTTCCTGCAGATGGTCGTCGATTACAAGCACAAGATCGGCTTCGAGGGCGCAATCCTGGTCGAACCGAAGCCGCAGGAGCCGTCGAAGCATCAATACGATTACGACGTGGCCACGGTATACGGCTTCCTCAGGGAATTCGGGCTGGAGAAAGAGGTTCAGCTGAACATCGAACAGGGCCACGCTATTCTTGCGGGCCATTCCTTCGAACACGAGCTGGCACTGGCCGCCAGTCTCGGGATCCTCGGGTCGATCGACATGAACCGCAACGACTATCAGTCGGGCTGGGATACGGATCAGTTCCCGAACAACGTCCCCGAGGTCGCGCTGGCCTATTACGAGGTGCTGCGGGCTGGCGGCTTTACCACCGGCGGCACGAATTTCGATGCGAAGCTGCGCCGTCAGTCGCTGGACCCCGTCGATCTGATCGCGGCCCATGCGGGCGCGATGGATGTTTGCGCGCGCGGGCTGAAGGCGGCGGCGGCGATGCTGGAGGATGGCAGCATCGAGCGGATGCGCAAGGAACGCTATGCCGGGTGGGACCGGCCCGATGCCCGTGCGCTGCTGGAACGCGCGACGCTGGAGGATTGCCACGACCGCGTGGTCGACAGCGGCATCGACCCGTCGCCCCGTTCGGGACGGCAGGAGATATTGGAGAACATCGTCAACCGCTTCGTCTGAAGTGGCAGGACTTCAAAAGGGGGGAGAACATGAAGACCATCAAGGGCCCTGCCCTGTTCCTGGCGCAGTTCGCCGGCGATCAGGCACCTTTCGACAGTTGGGACGGCATCACCCGTTGGGCCGCCGATTGCGGATACAGGGGCGTTCAGGTGCCCAGCTGGGATGCGCGGCTGTTCGACCTTGAAAAGGCCGCGACCAGCAAGGATTACTGCGACGAGTTCAAGGGACAGGCCGCCGCGAACGGGATCGAGGTGACGGAACTGTCGACCCATCTGCAGGGGCAGCTGGTCGCGGTGCATCCGGCCTATGACGCGGCCTTCGACGGCTTCGCCGACCCGTCCGTGCGCGGCAATCCGGCGGCGCGGCAGGCATGGGCCGTCGATCAGGTCACCAAGGCGATCTCGGCCTCGCGCAATTTGGGGATCGGGGCGCATGCCACCTTCTCGGGGGCGTTGGCCTGGCCCTATGTCTATCCTTGGCCGCAGCGGCCCGCGGGCCTGGTCGAGACCGCATTCGACGAACTGGCGCGGCGCTGGCGACCGATCCTGGACCATGCCGAGGACTGCGGCGTCGACATCTGTTATGAGATCCACCCGGGCGAGGATCTGCATGACGGCATCAGCTACGAGATGTTCCTTGAACGTACGGGCAATCATGCCCGCGCCTGCATGCTGTACGATCCGTCGCACTATGTCCTGCAATGCCTTGATTATCTGGACAATATCGACATCTATCGCGACCGCATCCGCATGTTCCACGTCAAGGATGCGGAATTCAATCCGACCGGCAGGCAGGGCGTCTATTCCGGCTTTCAAAGCTGGGTGAACCGGGCGGGCCGGTTCCGGTCGCTTGGCGACGGGCAGGTGGATTTCGGCGCGGTGTTTTCCAAGATGGCAGCCAACGATTTCGACGGATGGGCGGTCGTCGAATGGGAATGCTGCCTGAAGCATCCCGAGGACGGCGCGCGCGAAGGCGCACGCTTTGTCGCGGATCACATCATCCGCGTCACCGACAAGGCCTTCGACGATTTCGCGGATGGTGGCACCGATCAGGCCGCGAACCGCAGGATGCTGGGGATTTCATGATGACGGCACGGATCAAGCTGGGAATGGTCGGCGGCGGCAGGGACGCCTTCATCGGCGGCGTCCACCGCATCGCCGCACGGATCGACGACAGGTTCGAACTGGTGGCCGGGGCGCTGTCCTCGACCCCGGAACGTTCAGAGGAAAGCGCGCGCGCCCTTGGCATCCCGCGATCCTATGGCACCTTCGACGAGATGGCCGCAGCCGAGGCCGCGCGCGAGGACGGGATCGAAGCCGTCGCCATCGTGACGCCGAACCACATGCATTACGCGGCGGCCAAGGCGTTTCTTGAACGCGGCATCCACGTCATCTGCGACAAGCCCCTGACCGCCACCGATGCGGATGCCGCCGCCATGGCCGAGGCGGTCGCGCGCTCGGATGCGCTGTTCGTGCTGACCCACAACTATACCGGCTATCCCATGATCCGGCAGGCGCGGAACATGGTCCTTGCGGGCGATCTGGGCCAGCTGCGCATCGTTCAGGTCGAATATCCGCAGGACTGGCTGACCGACCCGGCCGAGGCCGAGGGCGTGAAGCAGGCCGAATGGCGCACCGATCCGGCCCGATCCGGCGCAGGCGGGTCGATCGGGGATATCGGCACGCATGCACATAACCTTGCCTGCTTCGTGACGGGTCTGCGGGTCGAAAGCCTTGCCGCCGATCTGCAATCCTTCGGCGCGAACCGGACGCTGGACGACAACGCCCATGTGATGCTGCGCTTCGGCGACGGCGTGCGCGGGATGCTGTGGTCGTCGCAGGTGGCGCCGGGCAACGAGAATGCCCTGCGGCTGCGCGTCTATGGCGACAAGGGTGGCCTCGAATGGCTGCAAGAGGACCCGAATTACCTGTGGTTCACCCCGCACGGTCAGACCAAGCGCCTGCTGACGCGCAACGGCGCCGGCGCGAATGCGGCGGCGGGCGCGGTCTCTCGCATACCGGGCGGGCATCCCGAGGGGTACCTGGAGGGTTTTGCCAACATCTATGCCGAAGCCGCCGACGCGATACGCGCGGTGCAGGCCGGCACCCCGCGCGATCAGGCGATGGGCCTGCTGCCGGGGATCGCGCAGGGCCTGGACGGGATGGCCTTCATCCGGGCCTGCGTCGCATCGTCCCGCGCCGATTCCGCCTGGACAACGCTATGACCGCGCTGCTGGAGCTGCGGGCCGTGCGCCGAAGCTTCGGCCAGGTCGAGGTGCTGCACGGCATCGATATCGCACTTGCCCCCGGAGAGGTCCACGCCCTGATCGGCGAGAACGGCGCGGGCAAGTCCACGACGATGAAGATCATGTCGGGCTATCTGGCCCCCACATCCGGGCAGGTCCTGCTGGACGGCGTGCCGGTCACCCATGCCGACAGCCAGGCGGCCGAGGCGCAGGGCGTCGTGCTGATCCATCAGGAATTCAACCTGGCCGACCGGCTGACGGTCGAGCAGAACATCTTTCTGGGCCGCGAGAAGAAGCGCGGCCCGTTTCTGGACAAGGCCGCGATGCGGGCCGAGGCGCGCGCCCTTCTGGACCGGCTGGACTGCCGGGTTCCGGTCGATGCGCGGATCGCCGACATCTCGAACCCGGACAAGCAGATGGTCGAGATCGCGAAGGCCCTGCAACGCGACGCCCGCGTGCTGATCATGGACGAACCGACCGCCGTTCTGACCACGCACGAGGTCGATGTCCTGTTCGGCCAGATCGCGCGCCTGAAGGCCGCCGGGGTCGCGATCCTGTTCACCTCTCACAAGCTGGACGAGGTTCGCCGCATCTGCGACAGCCTTACCATCATGCGCGACGGCGCGGTCGTGGCGCAGGGCCGGGTCGCGGATTACACCGAGGACGCCATGGCCGAGGCGATGGTGGGCCGCGACGTGTCTTCGCTCTATCCCGCGCGGGCCGTGCCGGTCGGATCGGGCATCGCCTTGCGCGTTCAGGGGCTGACCGTGCCAGGCTTTGCCGACGATGTCTCGTTCGATCTGCGTCAAGGAGAGATCCTGGGTCTTGCGGGCCTGATCGGATCGGGCCGGACCGAGCTGATGGAGGGGTTGGTCGGCCTGCGCGCGGCCACCGGGCGGATCCAGATCGCGGGCCGCGACGTCTCGATCCGCGCCCCCCGCGACGCGCAGGCCCTTGGGATGTGCTATCTGACCGAGGACCGCAAAAGCCGCGGGCTTCTGCTGTCGCAGGGCATGAGAGAGAACCTGACGCTTCAATGCCTCGGGGACTTCACCAACTGGCTGATCGACACCCGCGCCGAGGAACAGGCGCTGACCCGCGCCATCGCCGAATTCGACATCCGCGCCCCGTCGCGTGGCATCGCGGTCGGCAATCTGTCGGGCGGCAACCAGCAGAAGCTTCTGATCGCCAAGATCATGCTGGCCGAACCCGATATCGTCATCATCGACGAACCGACGCGCGGCATCGATATCGGGACCAAGCAGCAGATCTACGAATTCATCCATGCGCTGGCGGCGGCGGGCAGGTCGATCATCGTCATCAGTTCCGAGATGCAGGAGATCATCGGACTGGCCGACCGCGCGCTGGTCATGCGGTCCGGTCGCATCATGGGCGAGGTCGCCCGCGCGGACATGACCGAAGAACGGATCGTGCGCCTGGCCATGGGGCTTCAGGCGGAACATGCAGGGACAGGGTGATGGCAATGAGTTCGGCGGAACGACTGGAACGGGGATGGCGGCCTGATCTGCGTGTGCTGGGGCCGCTGCTGGCGCTGGCTGCACTTGTCTTGATCGGTGCGCTGCTGAACGGCAACTTCCTCAGCGCGGGCAACATCACGAATGTGCTGTCGCGCAGCGCCTTCATCGGGATCATCGCGGTGGGGATGACCTTCGTCATCACGTCGGGTGGGCTGGACCTGTCGGTCGGGTCGATGGCGGCCTTCATCGCCGGGCTGATGATCCTGGTGATGAACGCGCTGCTTCCCGTGCTGGGCGCCGGATGGCCACTGGCCATCGCGGGCATGGCGACCGCCATCGTAGCGGGGACGCTTGCCGGCATGATCAACGGCTTTCTGATCACCACGATGCGGATCGAGGCGTTCATCGTCACGCTTGGGACCATGGGGATCTATCGCAGCCTGGTGACCTGGCTTGCGGATGGCGGCACGCTCAGCCTCGATTTCGGGATGCGGACGCTGATCCGGCCCATCTATTTCAACGGGATCCTGGGGATCAGCTTTCCGATCATCGTCTTTGCCCTTGTCGCTATCTGCGGCGAGGTGGTGATGCGCCGCGCGGCCTTCGGACGCCATGCGGCGGCGGTCGGGTCGAACGACCGCGTCGCGCGCTATTCCTCGGTCGATGTGAACCGGGTGCGGCTGACGACCTATGTGTTTCTGGGCATTCTCGTGGGCATCGCCACGATCATGTATGTGCCCCGGCTGGGCGCCGCATCCTCCAGCACCGGCGTCCTGTGGGAACTGGAGGCGATCGCCGCCGTCATCATCGGGGGAACCATGCTGAAGGGCGGTTTCGGCCGGGTCTGGGGAACCGTCGTGGGGGTCCTGATCCTGTCGCTGATCGACAACATCCTGAACCTCACCGATGGCGTGTCGCCCTATCTGAACGGCGCCATCCAGGGGGTCATCATCATTCTCGCTGTGATCCTGCAGCGCGAAAAGCGTGCCGAAGGCTGAGGTCGTCCGGCATCCGAGGAACGTGGTCAAGAGGAGGTTGAACCATGAAGATCAGCAAGATGACAGGCGCGGTGATCGCGGTGGGCGCGCTTGCGCTGCCGGCGGCGGCGCAGGAGGATACCAAGGTCATCGGCGTGTCGATCCCCGCCGCGACCCATGGCTGGGCCGGGGGCATGAACTTTCACGCCCAGCAGGCGGTCGAGCGGCTGGAAGAGGTCTATCCGCAGCTGGATTTCGTGCTGGCGACGGCATCGGATGCGGGCAAGCAGGTCAACGACATCGAGGACATGATCGCCACCCGCAACATCGACGCGCTGGTTGTCCTGCCCTTCGAATCCGAACCGCTGACCGCCCCGGTGCAGGCGGTGGCCGATAGCGGCGCCTGGGTCACGGTCGTCGATCGCGGCCTGTCGGTCGAGGGGATCGAGGATCTTTATGTCGCGGGCGACAATGCGGGCTTCGGGCGTGTCTCTGGCGAATTCATGGCCGACGCCCTGCCCGACGGCGGCAAGATCGTGGCGCTGCGCGGCATTCCCACCACCATCGACAACGAACGCGTCGAAGGGTTCGAGGCCGCCATCGAAGGCTCGGGCATCGAGGTTCTGGGGATGGAGCATGGCAACTGGAACCGCGATGACAGCTTTACCGTGATGCAGGATTTCCTGTCGAAATACGACAGCATAGACGCGGTCTGGGCATCGGATGACGACATGGCGATCGGCGTTCTGGCCGCGATCGAGGCCGCGGGCCGCGAGGATATCCAGTTCGTCCTTGGCGGTGCCGGCATGAAAGAGATGATCGCCCGCACCCGCGACAATGACCCCATGGTGCCCGCGAACGTCACCTATCCCCCGGCGATGATCGCCACGGCGATCGAACTGACCGCGGTGGGGCTGACCTCGACCGCACCGGTTTCGGGCGAATTCACCATCGGCTCGGTCCTGGTCACCCCCGAGAACGCGGCCGAGTACTACTATCCCGACAGCCCGTTCTGATCCACGGCCCGGCCCTTTTGGGCCGGGTTCATGGCCCCCACTGCGAAGGCCACAACCGACCGAAGGTGCCATGACGCGGGCCGAAGGCTGGTTCCAAAAACCTTGGACCTCTCGCAGGCGCAGTGTCTTCCGCAAGATCAGGCGCGACAGTGATCGTCTGCGACGTTGACCGGCCCCCTGTGCCGCACGTCAACGTCGCCGAAGGGCGGTCACATCCTCAAGGCCCATCGCAGCACACCATTAACATATATACCTATATACATTGATATTGATCGCTGTTAGCTTGGCCTCGTCCCGTGAACAGCGCAAGTCCCGCCATGATCGGCTTGCCCGTACCGAAAAGGAAGCCGCCCATGCCGATTTGTGCCCTTGGCGACAAAAGCCCCCAGACCGCAGGTCCGAACAGTTTCTGGGTCGCGCCGACTGCCTATGTGATCGGCGACGTCACGCTGGGTCGCGATGTGGGGATCTGGTTCGGCGCCGTCCTGCGCGGCGACAAGGAGCCGCTGACCATCGGCGACGGCACGAATATTCAGGAACATGCGATGATCCATGCCGATCCGGGCTTTCCGGTAAGGATCGGGACCGGCGTCACGATCGGGCATCGCGCGATCGTCCACGGCTGCAGCATCGGCGACGGAACGCTGATCGGCATGGGGGCGACGATCCTGAACGGCGCAAGGATCGGCAGGAACTGCCTGATCGGTGCCGGAGCGCTGGTCACGGAAGGCAAGGAAATCCCTGACGGATCGCTTGTGATGGGCAGCCCCGCCAAGGTGATCCGTCCGCTGACACCCGAGGGCATCGAAGCCCTGCAGAAACCGGCGCGAAACTACGTTCGGAACTGGCAGCGATTTGCACGCGAAATGCACCCCATCGCATAAGGCCCTGCGCGAACCGGATTTGCCGTTCCGCATATCCGACCGAAAACCAAGGCGGTACAACAGCGAACGGGGGGCTTTGCCCCCCGTTTGCGTTTGGTTGTGATCATGCCGGTCAGGTGACGATGGTGGCTTCGGTGGCGGCGCGGAGGTCGGCTTCGGTCACGCCATCGGCGGTCTCGACGATCTTCAGCCCGCCCTCGACCACGTCCAGAACGCCCAGATTGGTGATGATGCGATTGACCACGCCCTTGCCGGTCAGCGGCAGGGTGCATTCCTTCAGCAGCTTGGATTCGCCGGCCTTGTTGGTGTGGTCCATGACCACGATCACGCGCTTGACGCCCGCGACCAGATCCATCGCGCCGCCCATGCCCTTGACCAGCTTGCCGGGGATCATCCAGTTCGCCAGATCGCCGTTCTCGGCCACTTCCATCGCGCCCAGAATCGCCGCCGCGATCTTGCCGCCGCGGATCATGCCAAAGCTGGTCGCGCTGTCGAAATACGAGGTGCGCGACAATTCGGTGATGGTCTGCTTGCCGGCATTGATCAGGTCGGGATCCTCTTCGCCCTCATAGGGGAAGGGGCCCATGCCCAGCATGCCGTTTTCCGATTGCAGCGTGATGTCCTTGTCGCCGGTGTAATTGGCGACCAGCGTCGGGATCCCGATGCCGAGGTTCACATACATGCCGTCTTCCAGTTCCTCGGCCGCGCGGGCGGCCATCTGGTCACGATCCCAGCCTTTCATTTCATTGGCCATGATCACGCCTCCTCACGCTTGCGGGTGGTGACTTTTTCGATGCGCTTTTCGTGATCGCCCTGGATGATGCGATGCACATAGATGCCGGGCAGGTGGATGTGATCGGGGTCCAGGCTGCCGCGTTCGACGATTTCCTCGACCTCGACCACGCAGATGCGGCCGGACATGGCGGCGGGCGGGTTGAAGTTGCGCGCGGTCTTGCGGAACACCAGATTGCCGGTGTCGTCGGCCTTCCACGCCTTCACGATCGCCAGGTCCGAGACGATCCCGCGTTCGAGGATATATTCCTCGCCGTCAAAGATCTTGACCTCCTTGCCCTCGGCGATCTGGGTGCCGACGCCGGTCTTGGTGTAAAAGCCCGGGATGCCGCTGCCGCCGGCGCGCATCCGTTCGGCCAGCGTGCCCTGCGGGTTGAATTCCAGCTCCAGCTCGCCCGACAGGTACTGACGCATGAATTCGGCGTTCTCACCGACGTAAGAGCTGATCATCTTCCTGATCTGCCTAGTGTCCAGCAGCTTGCCCAGACCAAAGCCGTCGACGCCGCAATTGTTGCTTGCGATGGTCAGGTCCTTGACGCCGCTGTCCACGATCGCATCAATCAGCAGCTCGGGAATCCCGCAAAGACCGAACCCCCCGGCCGAGATCGTCATCCCGTCATGCAAAAGCCCGGAAAGGGC
>NZ_FOHO01000001.1 GCF_900111675.1 Paracoccus homiensis
TGAGCTGGCCGGATCATTTTTTTCCGAGCGCCTCCTTCAGCAGGTCGTTCTGCATGCTGACGTCGGCGTACATGCGCTTCAGCCGCCGGTTCTCCTCGGCCATCGCCTTCATCTCGCTGATGAGGCTGGCGTCCATGCCGCCATACTTCGCCCGCCACTTGTACAGCGTGGCGCTGCTCATCCCGTGCTCGCGGCACAGCTCGGCGGCGGGCACACCGCCCTCCATCTGCCGCAGCACGCCCATGATCCGGGCCTCGGTGAATCGTGTCTTCTTCATCGGAATCTCCTCGTTCATCCTGCCGAGAAAATTCTACTTCCGCATCCCCTTAAGATCGGGGGAGATTACCATGGCAATTGGCCAAGAACGAGGGCGGCATTCGGGTCCTGACGGTTCAGGAAAAGCAGGATCAGGCCGACGCAGCGCTAGATGCATGGGCGAGGTTGCAACGTGGTTAAAGCTAAGATCAAGGGCGAAAACACCATTCGCAAGCGACTGGCTGATGGCACCGTCAAGACCTACTACTATCATCGCGACACCGGCACCCCTCTGCCCGGCCAACCCGGCGATCCAGGCTTTCTTGCCGCCTTGATCGAGGCGGAGAAGATCCAGCCGAAGGACGTTGGTAACGTAAACGCCCTGATCCGAGACTATCTCTTGAGCCTCACATTTGAGGCCAAGGCCGCTAGCACGAAGCGGGAATACAAGCGAATGCTGATGCCGCTGGGTGAAAAGTTCGGCACGTTGCCGGTCAAGGCTCTGGAAAGCCCGAAAGTCCGGGGCGTCTTTCTCGATTATCAGGAAGAGATTGGTCGCGACCGACCCCGAGAGGCTGACAACCGGCTGTCGGTTTTGTCAGCTGTATTTACCTATGCCGCGCGCAAAGGCCGGATCAGGGAAAACCCGCTGCAAGGTTTCGAACGAATCTATTCCGCCGACCGTTCGGAGATGATCTGGACCGCTGGCGACATAACGACCTTCATGCAGACCGCACCGCTCGAACTGCAACAGGCGCTTATCCTCGCCCTGCACACTGGCCAGCGTTACGGCGATCTGATCCGGCTTCGCTGGGCCGACTATCAGGGCGACATGATCATCCTGCGCCAGAACAAGACCAAAGCCCGCGCCACAATTCACGTTTCGCAGGCGCTACGGCGAATGCTGGACGGCATTGATCGGCGTGGCCCATATATCTTGGCTCGTCCCGATGGGCGTCCGTGGTTCACCGAAGGCAACGACAAGGAACTTGGCAAGCAATGGTCGACTCACATGGTCGCCTGCGGCCTGCGCCCCGATGGATACGCGGAACTGCCCAAGGCGAAGAAGGCCGAGCATCTGCGCTTCAACGATCTGCGCGGGACCGCTGTCAGGCTGCTGTCGGAAGCTGAGAATGGCATCCCGCAGATTTGCGCTGTCACCGGCCACACCCTCCAATCGGCAACGCGCATTCTCGAGAAGTACATGGCCATGACCCCTGCCCTATCGAAGGCGGCGATTCTGGCCTTTGAGAACAGCCCGGCAACGCAATTTGCAAACCGGCCCCCAAGGGGTCGATCAACCGAAGCAAAAACTTAAAGGAGATCAATAAGATGAATGGCGGACCCGGAGCGATTCGAACGCCCGACCCCCAGATTCGTAGTCTGGTGCTCTATCCAGCTGAGCTACGGGTCCGTCTTGAGCGGTGATCTACAGTTAGCGATCAGGGGCCGCAAGGGGGGAAACGCAAAAAATCGGAAGAAAATTTACAAAGCTGTCATTTCCCCGCGCGCGGCCTCGTCCAGGGTGGCGCGCGGAAGGTGGATCATGAACTCGCTGCCCTCTTCGTCACTGCGGGTCAGCTGCAATTGGCCGCCATGTCCGCGGATCAGATCGGCGGCGATGGTCAGGCCAAGGCCCGTGCCACCCTTGCGGGTACTGCTGGTAAAAGGCTGAAACAGGAAGTCGCGGGCCTTTGCGGGCAGGCCGGGGCCGGTATCACCGACACGGATCCACCAGCCAGTGTCACTTTCCCCCGCGCCGATCTCGATCGTGCCGGGCTGGCCAGTACCTTCGATGGCCTGACGGGCGTTGCGCGACAGATTCGACAGCACGCGATACAACTGATCGCGGTCGGCGCGGATCATCAGCGCGGCCGGGATGTCGGTCAGAAACTCGACCTGCCCGGCAGCCTCGCCTGCCAGCGACTCGGCCTCGACCACCTCCTGCACGAGGCCGGCAAGACCGAAGCGATTCAGGGATGGGGCGGGCTCTTCCGCCTTGCCGAAGGCCAGCGTGGTTTCGCACAGGGTCACCGCGCGGGTAATCGAATTCACCAGCTTGGGCGCCGCGCGGGTCACCTTGGGATCGGCGCTGAATTCCAACCGATCGGCAAAGATCTGGGCAGTGGTCAGGATATTGCGCAGATCGTGGCTGATCTTGGCGACCGCCTGCCCCAGCTGCGCCATCCTTTCCTTCTGCTTCAAGGATGAGGTCACCGTCTTCTGCATCGATTCCAGCGCGGTTTCGGCCTCTCGCAGCTCGACCAGGCGGGCATCGGGGCGAATGATGTGGCGTGCGTCATCGGGGGCAGAGGCATAGGTGGACAGATTCGTGATCACCCGGCGGATCGGAACCAGAATCAGCCGTTGTGCCGCCAGGTTCAGCAGGATCGCCGTCAGGACCGAGAAGGCGGCAGACAACAGAAGCAGCCGCAACCCGTAATCCAGCATCGCCTCGCGCAAGGGCTGGGTCGGCATCGTGATCTCGATCAGCTGCCCCGCCTGATTGACCGGGGCGCCGATCACGCGGATCACCTCGTTTCTTGCATCGAACAACGTGACAAGCGCATCATCAATGGCCTGCGCGACGCCGTTCTGTCGCAGATCGTAGGTCGCGGCGATCGGACCGGGAATCGGCGAGGCCAGCACCAATTGCCTGACATCGTCACGCCGCAGCACGACGTTGAACACGCCCGCATTCTGCAACAGCTCTGATTCCAGATCGCTAGCCAGGGTCTCGTCCGTGGCCAGCAGGGCCAGGCTGGCGATCTGCGCTCGCTCCAGCCGTGATTCGAGATAGTCCAGGCGGAAACTGGACAGGGCGGGCAACAGAATGAACAGCTCGGCCAGCAAGACGAAGATGATCGTCAGGGCGGCGAATCGGCCGGAAATGGTGTTCAGTCTCATGTCGTCCCGGATCAATCTTCAACGATTCCCGCCTTTTCTGCCCGTGGGCGCGGGTTTACACATCAAACGAATGTGATCATTGTCGGGTTCCGTTCAAGATGCACCCGCTTTTGATGTCACGCGACTGTTGACGCGCCGCCCACCTTGCACTATCCAGCGGGCTTCGAACAACCGGCGCTTTGGCGTTCGGGCCTGCGACCTATTGTCCATGCCCGATTGTTGGCGCGCCCCGCAAGCACCGATTCCGGAGACCTGACCATGAAGCGCACTTTCCAACCCTCGAACCTCGTTCGTGCGCGCCGTCACGGCTTTCGTGCCCGCATGGCCACCAAAGGCGGCCGTCGCGTGCTGAACGCCCGTCGCGCCAAGGGCCGCAAGAGCCTGTCGGCCTGATCCTGTCTGACGGGCTTGCCCGTCAACGACCAAGGCTTTCGACATGCCGCCACTGCCCCATCCTGACGCTGAAGACCAGCCAAGGGATGTCGGCACGGCGGCATTTCGCATGTCCGCGCCCATGCCGGCCACGCTGACCCAGCGTGCCGATTTCCTGTCTGCGGCCAAGGCCCGGCGGCAGGGGACGGCGGGTTTCCTGCTGCAGGCGCGTCGGCGTGGCGATGATGGCCCGGCGCGGATCGGCTATACCTGCTCCAAGAAGATCGGCAACGCCGTGGCCCGCAACCGCGCCAAGCGGCGCTTGCGGGCGATCGCGCGTGAAATTCTGCCCGATCTGGCGCAGGCCGGGTGGGATTACGTGCTGATCGGCCGCCCCGGCGCCACGGCCACCCGCGATTTTGCCGATATGTGCCGCGACCTGTCCTATGCCCTGCGCAAGGTGCATGGATGAGCCCCCTGGCCCGCGTCCTGTCCCTGCCCGTCCGCGCCTATCGGCTGGTTGCCTCGCCCTGGGTGGGGCATGGCTGTCGATTTCAGCCGACCTGCTCAGCCTATGCGCTGGAGGCGCTGGAACGGCATGGCGCCTTCAAGGGCGGCTGGCTTGCGCTGCGTCGCATCCTGCGCTGTCACCCCTGGGGCGGCCAGGGCTTTGATCCTGTTCCCGGCAGCGACTCTGCCGATGCGAAACCCGAAAGGCAGTCCGATGCTGGATGACACCGACGAATCCGAGATCCACCCGCTTTTCGCGGGCGCGCCGAGCACGACCGAGTTTCGCAAGCTGCGCAAGCGTCTGGTCCGCGAAACCCGCGCCGCGATCGAGGATTACGGCATGGTCCGTCCGGGCGATCGCTGGCTGGTCTGCCTGTCGGGCGGCAAGGACAGCTATGCCCTGCTGGCCATCCTGCACGAGTTGAAATGGCGCGGCCTGCTGCCGGTCGATCTGCTGGCCTGCAACCTGGATCAGGGGCAGCCGGGCTTTCCCGCCACGGTGCTGCCAGAGTTCCTGTCACAGCGCGGGGTCGAACACCGCATCGAATATCAGGACACCTATTCCATCGTGAAAGACAAGGTGCCCGAAGGTCGGACCTATTGCGCCCTGTGTTCGCGGCTGCGCAGGGGCAACCTGTACCGCATCGCGCGCGAGGAAGGCTGTTCGGCGGTGGTGCTGGGCCATCATCGCGACGACATTCTGGAAACATTTTTCATGAACCTGTTCCACGGCGGGCGTCTGGCAACAATGCCGCCCAAGCTGTCGAACGAAGAAGGGGATCTGACCGTCCTGCGCCCGCTGGCCTATGTCGCCGAAGCTGATTGCGAGCGGTTTTCCCGTGCCATGAACTATCCGATCATTCCCTGCGACCTGTGCGGCAGCCAGGAAGGCCTGCAACGGGTGCAGGTGAAACGCCTTCTGGATGAATGGGAGGCGCGGACCCCGGGTCGCCGTCAGGTCATGTTCCGATCGCTGATGAATGTGCGCCCCTCGCATCTGCTGGACCCCAAGCTGTTCGATTTCGCGAGCCTGTTTCCCGGCACCCCGTCCGACGAAACCGAAAGCAGCGACATTCCCCGCCTGATGCCCGGCGACTAGACCGGCGCACGCCCGGCAGATTGCCGCATTTCCTTGGAAAATCGGGGCGCGAAAGCGGCCCTTTTTGCCAAATCCGCTTGACCTTTCATGGCCCCTTCTGTTGAACCGCCTCGACTGACGCGATCACGGTGGACATGGAATGCAAGACAACAACCGCAACCTGATCCTGGCGACGGTTCTGTCGTTTCTGGTGATCCTCGTCTGGTACACGGTGTTCGCGCCCGAACCGCCGGTGAACCAGCAGGCACCGCAGGCAGTGACCGAACAAGGCGCCGATCAAGGCGCAGTGGCCCCCGCACAGCCCGCGACCGGGACAACGGCCGATCTGGGTTCCCAGGAACAGGCCACGCCGGTTTCCAAGGCGGGCCGGGTGCAGATCTCTTCGCCCGCGCTGCAGGGGTCGATCTCGCTGGCCGGTGGCCGTGTCGATGACCTGCTGCTGAGCCGCTATCAGGAAACGCAGGACCCGTCCTCGCCCGATGTGCGCCTGCTGGCACCGTCCTCGGCCACGGCCGAGCCCGGCATCGATACGGCCGGCTACAAGCCCTATTACGCGGTCTATGGCTGGACACCGGGCGCAGGCACCGATCCCGCCGCCGTCCCGACCCCCGCCACGATCTGGAGCGTGGAATCCGGCGATACGCTGTCGCCCGGCAACCCCGTCACGCTGGTCTGGGACAATGGCGCGGGCCAGGTCTTCCGCCGCACGTTCGAGCTGGACGACAATTACCTGTTCACGGTCAGCCAAAGCGTCCAGAACAACGGCGACGCCGCATTCAGCGCCGCGCCCTATGGCATCATCGCCCGCCACGGCCGCCCCGACACGCAGAACTATTTCGTGCTGCATGAAGGCACCGTCGGCATGCATGACGGCGAACTGATCGAGATGGATTACGGCGATATGGCCGATCTGGACCCGGTCGCCCGCGAAGGCCGTGCCGATGTCGTCGAGGTCGCCGAGAACGGCTGGATCGGCTTTACCGACAAATACTGGATGACGACGCTGGCCCCGGCCCCCGGTCAGGCTTTCACCGCCGTCACCAAATATGCCGAGAATGCCGATATCTATCAGACCGAGGCCCGCTATCCGATGCAGACCGTGCAGCCGGGTGCCGAATTCACCTCGCAGGGCTACCTGTTCGCGGGGGCCAAGGTCTGGGAAGTCATCAAGGGCTATGAGGAAACGCCGGGCATCCAGCGTTTCGTCGACTCGATCGACTGGGGCTGGTTCTACTTCCTGACCAAGCCGATCTTCCGCCTGCTGCATTGGCTGCATGGCATGATCGGCAACATGGGCTGGGCGATCATCGGCCTGACCTTCATCCTGAAACTGCTGGTCTTCCCGCTGGCGCGCAAATCCTACATCTCGATGGCGAAGATGAAGGAATTGCAGCCCGAGATGGAGGCGATCAAGGAACGCACCGGCGACGACCGGATGAAGTACCAGAAGGAAGTGATGGAGCTGTACAAGACCCAGAAGGTCAACCCCGCTGCGGGCTGCCTTCCGGTGCTGCTGCAGATTCCGATCTTCTTCTCGCTCTACAAGGTGATCTTCGTCACGATCGAACTGCGCCACGCGCCCTGGATCGGCTGGATCCGCGACCTGTCGGCGCCCGATCCCTCCAGCCTGCTGAACATCTTCGGCCTGCTGCCCTTTGCGCCGCCCGCCCAAGGCACGCTGCTGCACTCGCTGTCGCTGCCCGCGCTGGCGATTGCCCTGGGCATCAGCATGTGGATGCAACAGCGTCTGAACCCGACGCCCACCGACCCCGCGCAGAAGATGATCTTTGCGTGGATGCCGTGGATCTTCATGTTCATGCTGGGTGGATTTGCATCGGGTCTGGTGCTGTACTGGATCACCAACAACGTGATCACGATCATTCAGCAGTACACCATCATGTCGATGCACGGACACCGCCCCGACCTGTTCGGCAACATCAAGGCGTCTTTGCCGAACCGTCCACGCGGGAACGGAACCGGCAAGGGCGAGGCGAAAGGCAAAGGCAAATGACCGCCCGTCTGGCCCATATCCGTCGCCATCCGATCAAGTCGATTGGCGGCGAAGGGCTGGACAGCGTGGCCTTGCAGGCCGCGCGACGCCTGCCCGGAGATCGCGAATGGGCGGTCCTGACCGAGGCAGGCGAGCGCAACGCGCAGGCCAGTGAAACCGATGGGCAGCCGGATCGCTGGCTGCCCAAATCCTGTTTTCTTCGCGGCGTTTCAGGGCCCGAACTTCAGGCGATCTCGGGGGGATGGCAGGGGGAGCTGCTGTCGCTGCGCCACCCGACCCAACCCGATCTGACGCTGAACCCCGAAACGGATGGCGACCGCCTGGTCGAATGGCTGCGCCCCCTGTGGCCCGCAGAAGCGCCCGCCCCCACCCGCCTTGTGCGCGGCGCAGGGATCTGGACCGATCAGAAATGGCCCTGGATCTCGATCCTGTCGCTGTCCAGCCTTGCGGCACTGGAAGAGCGCACCGGCCAGACATTCGGCATCGACCGCTGGCGCGGCAATCTGTGGCTTGACGGGGGCAAGGCCTTTGCCGAACGCGACCTGATCGGCCAGGTGATCCAACTGGGCGAGGTCGAACTGCGCATCACCGATCACGTCGGACGCTGCGCGGCCACAGGCGTCGATACCGAAACCGGCAAGGTCGATATCGACATGGTCGCCACGCTGGAAAACCTGTATGGCCACCATGATTTCGGCATTTTCGCCGAGGTCGTGACAGGCGGCACCATCCGCATCGGCGACGAGGTCCGCATATGAAAGTCTCTTTCCCCACCGCCCCTGAACCCGAGGCCGATCAGGCCGAGGCCGCCCGCCTGCTGTTCGCGGGTCCGGTCGATTTCGTGAAGGGCGTCGTCGCGATGGACGGCCTGCCCCCCGCCGATCGCCCCGAAGTGTGCTTTGCCGGGCGTTCGAATGTCGGCAAATCCAGCCTGATCAACGCCCTGACCGGGCGCAAGGGCATCGCCCGCGCCTCGAACACGCCCGGCCGCACGCAAGAGATCAACTATTTCACGCTGGATCAGCAGAAATTTCTGGTCGACCTGCCCGGCTATGGCTTTGCCAAGGCCCCGGTCGCCGTGGTCGCGAAATGGCAGGCGCTGCTGAAATCCTATCTGGCGGGCCGCCCGACCCTGCGCCGCGCCTTCTGCCTGATCGACGCGCGTCACGGCATCAAACCCGTCGACCACGAGATCATGACCCTGCTGGACAAATCCGCCGTGCCCTTTCAGGTCGTGCTGACCAAGGCCGACAAGCTGGGCCCGAACGCGCTCAAACCGGTGCTGGCGCAAGTCGAGGATGAATTGCAGAAACACCCTGCCGCCTATCCGCAACTGGTCGTCACCTCGTCTGAAAAGGGTCTGGGCATTCCCACCCTGCGCGCCATCATCGCCGGTCTGGACTGAGACCGCCCCTCGTTCTAGGGTCCCCGCGTCGCATAGGGGCCCTATCAATGAGAAAGCAGAACATGAATCGGGACTGGATCGCCACCGCTCGCACCCTCTCCGAGGCGCTGCCCTATCTGCAACGCTATTCCGGCGCCGTCGTCGTCGTGAAATTCGGCGGCAACGCGATGGGCGACGATGAGGCGATGGCCGAATTCGCCCGCGACATCGTGTTGATGAAACAGGTCGGCATGAACCCGGTCGTCTGCCATGGCGGCGGCCCGATGATCAATGAACTGCTGGGCAAGCTGGGCATCGAAAGCAATTTCGTCCGTGGCAAGCGCGTCACCACCAAGGAAACCGTCGAAGTCGTCGAGATGGTGCTGTCCGGCCTTGTGAACAAGCGTATCGTTCAGGCGATCAACGATGCCGGCGGCCGCGCTGTCGGGATCAGCGGCAAGGACGACGACATGATGGTCTGCGAGGCCGATGATCCGGAACTGGGCTTCGTCGGCCGCCCCGTGGAAATGAACATCCAGATCATCCGCGACCTGTACACCGCCGGCATGATCCCGGTCTGCGCCCCCGTCGCGACCGGCATGGCCGACAACGAAACCTTCAACGTCAATGGCGATACCGCCGCCGGGGCCATCGCAGGCGCGCTTCAGGCCGACCGTCTGCTGCTGCTGACCGATGTCGCCGGCGTCAAGGACCAGACCGGCGAGGTGGTGACCCAGCTGCATCCCGACACGGTGCGCGAAATGATCGCGGATGGCCGCATCAATGGCGGCATGATCCCAAAGACCGAAACCGCGCTGAAGGCCATCGACGAAGGTGTTCGTGCCGTGGTCATCCTGGACGGCCGCGTGCCCAATGCCTGCCTGCTTGAACTGTTCACCGAACATGGCGCAGGCAGCCTGATCCGCACGACCGAGCCACGGGTGAAGCCGCATGGCCTTCGCCAGGGCGATACCAGCCTGTAAACGCGAACTTTTCGCCTGCCCATGATGTCCCGCCACGGCAAGCCCGCGGCGGGACTGCGTTTTTTCGGCAATCCCATGCGCAGTCTGCTTGCCGAACAAACAAATGCTGTGGCAGGCTGCATTCATATTCGGCCAGAGAAGTGAGGCATCCAACATATGACCCCTCTTGGACATCGACGCCTGATCCTGACGCGGCATGCCAAATCTGCATGGGACGACCCAAGGCTGGACGATCACGATCGCCCGCTGAACGATCGCGGTCGCCGTTCCGCACGCGAATTGGGCGATTTCATGGCCAGCCGGGGATATGAACCCGAAGAGGTCCTTTGCTCGACCTCGCGCCGCACCCGCGAAACATGGGAGGTGATCGCCGCCGCCCCGCTGGAGGTGCGCCCGCTGGTCCGTTATGAGCCGGGCCTTTACCACGCCAGCGCGGAAAAGATGCTGACGATCCTGCGCAGCGCATCGCAGCCGACGGTCATGATGGTGGGCCATAATCCGGGCATCGCGGAATTCGCCGCCATGCTGCCCGCGCGCCTGCCGACCCATGCGGAATTTCGCCGCTACCCGACCTGTGCCACGCTGGTCGTCGATTTTCAGATCGAGAACTGGGGCGATGTTGCCCCCGGTCTTGGCAGCGTGATGGATTTCGTCCGCTTCGACGGCCGCGGCTAAGGGCCGCTTCGCTTTCAGGAAAAGTGACCGGGGGGTCCGGGGGGCGTGAAGCCCCCCGGCCGTCGCGGGACGCAATCGCGGGTCTAGTGACCCAGGATCTGGCTCAGGAACAGCTTCGTCCGCTCCGACTGCGGGTTGTTGAAAAAGTCATGCGGGTTGTTCTGCTCGACGATCTGCCCCTGATCCATGAAGATCACCCGGTTTGCCACGGCCTGCGCAAAGCCCATCTCATGGGTCACGCACAGCATGGTCATCCCCTCTTCGGCCAGTTCGATCATCGTATCCAGAACTTCCTTGATCATTTCGGGGTCAAGCGCCGAGGTCGGCTCGTCGAACAACATGATCTTGGGCTGCATGCACAGCGACCGGGCGATCGCCACGCGCTGTTGCTGACCGCCCGACAGCTGGCCCGGATATTTGTGGGCCTGCTCGGGGATCTTCACCTTTTCAAGGAACTGCATGGCCGTCGCCTCGGCCTGTTTCTTCGGCACCTTGCGAACCCAGATCGGCGCCAGCGTGCAGTTTTCAAGCACCGTCAGATGCGGGAACAGGTTGAAATGCTGGAACACCATGCCGACCTCGGACCGAACCTTGTCGATATTCTTGATATCGCTGGTCAGCTCGACATTATCGACGACGATATGCCCCGACTGATGTTCCTCCAGCCGGTTGATGCAGCGGATCAGCGTCGATTTTCCCGATCCCGACGGTCCGGCGATCACGATCCGCTCGCCCTTGTGAACCGTCAGGTTGATGTCACGCAGCACATGGAAGGTGCCATACCATTTGTTCATGGCGCGGATGTCGATGGCGACCTCATCGCTGACTTCCATATGGCTGCGGTCGATCTTGCGCGTGATGGCTTCGCTCATGGCGGGCTCCTTAACGGTGGTCACGGGCAAGGCGACGCTCGAGATACATCGAATAGCGCGACATGCCGAAACAGATGAGGAAGAAGATGACGCCCACGAAGATATAGGGCTCCCAGTAGATGCCTTTCCAGGACGTGCTGGCGCGGACGGCATCGGACATGGATTTCAACGGGTCATAAAGCCCCACGAAAGTCACCAGGGTCGTATCCTTGAACATCCCGATAAAGGTCGAGACGATGCCCGGGATCGAGATTTTCAGCGCCTGCGGCAGGATGATCAGCCGCTGCGCCTTCCAGTAATCCAGCCCCAGCGCGTCCGCGGCCTCGTATTGTCCCTTGGGCAGGGCGGCCAGACCGCCACGGATCACCTCGGCCATATAGGCGGCGGCAAACAGCGTCACCATGATGATGACCCGCAGGATGATGTCGAAATTGGTGCCCGGCGGCAGGAAGTAATTCAGCAACAGCGAGGCCACGAACAGCAGCGTGATCAGCGGCACGCCACGGATGAATTCGATGAACATCACCGCCAGCGAGGTTACAAGGAACATGTCCGAACGTCGCGCCAATGCCAGCACGATCCCCAATGGCAGGGACAGCGCAATGCCCGCCACGCCGATGGTGATCGACAGCAGAAAGCCACCGAACTGATCGGAATCGACCGGCGTTATTCCCAGCGGGATCAGGTTCTGCGCGTCGGATGCGGCGGCCCCGGCGAACCCGATCCACCAGATCATCGCGACCAGCGCGGCCGCAACCGCCGACAGCATGGGCGACACCCGCGCCGCCACAAGCCAGGCGCCCCAGCCCAGGCCAAAGCCCACCAGAACCATGATCACGCCCCAGATGCTGCCCCCCCACAAAAGCCATACGCCCAGCAAGGGATACAGCGCCGAGAAGATCAGCAGATACAGGGGATGACGCTCGGCGATGACGCTCGCGCCGATGGTGACGGCGGCCGCGAAGATCAGCCACAGCACGGGGGTTCCCAACGCGACCAGCAGGATCAGGGTCACCGCCGTGGTCAGACCCAGGATCAGGCGCCGCAGCGACCGGCTTTCCGAAAACAGCACCGGTGCCAGCGCCACGAACAATAGGCCAAAGACCAGCGTCGGGCGCCAATACAGATCGGAGGGATAGAACCCATAGACATACTGGTTCCAGCGTTCGCGAATGACCGCGAAACAGGCACCCCGCGCGCCCTCGCCCCATGTCTCGGCGATGATCTGACGGCATTCCGACAGGCTGTTCGCGGACCAGACGCTATGCGCGAACCAGTCCCAGAAATGGCTGACAAGAAACCAGATGATCCCCAGCCCCAGAAGGGTCAGCAGCGTGTTGACCGGACCCGAGAACAGGTTTTCGCGCAGCCATTTCACCGCGCCCGCCTCGCGTGCGGGGGGGGCCTCGGCGGGCAGCATGGTTTCGCGAACGAAGGCGACGGTTTCGGCGTGAATCTCGCTCATCTTACCGCTCCTTCAGTTTGACGCGGGAATTGAACACGTTCATCCCGGCCGAGATGATCAGGCTCAGCGCCAGATAGATCGCCATCATCAGCACCATCGCCTCCAGCTCTCGTCCGGTCTGGTTCAGCGTGGTGCCGCCAAGCGTGCCGCGCAGGTCCATGTAGCCGACCGCGATCGCAAGCGAGCTGTTCTTGGTCAGGTTCAGGAATTGCGAGATCAGTGGCGGAATGATCACCCGCAGCGCCTGCGGCAGGATCACCAGGTTCATCGTCCGGCGCGGACGCAGGCCCAGGGCAAAGGCAGCCTCGCTTTGGCCCTTGCTGACCGCCAGAATGCCCGCGCGGACGATCTCGGCGATGAAGGCACCGGTATACAGCGTCAGGGCCAGCCACAGCACGACGAACGAATTATCGACATTCATCCCGCCCGAAAAGTTGAAACCCTTCAGTTCCGGCGGCAGCAGATGCAGCCCGAAGAACCAGATCAGGAACAGCGACGGCACCGTCATCACCGCCAGTGTCTGCCACCAGGTCGTGGGGCGCTGGCCGGTGGCGTCCTGTATCTGCTGCGCCCGTTTGTGCAGGGCCGTGCGCACCATCCAGCCGCCGATCAGCACGACCATGAACGCGATCAACGCCCAGCTGACCGAAACCCGCGCGCCCAGTTCCAGACTGCCGGGGTCATTGGTCAGACCCAGCGCGGGGATCGAGGTATAGCGGTTGGTCAGCGCGACATTGTCGAACAGCACCATGGACCATGCCGGATCCTCGCCGCGATAGGCGCTGGGGGCGGGCAGGATCTCGGTGAACAGCGCATAGATGATCAGGATCCACAGCAACAACGGGATGTTGCGAAAGATCTCGACATAGACGGTCATCAGCCGTGCAAACAGCCAGTTGTTCGACAGACGCGCAACGCCGACCACGACCCCGACGATGGTGGCCGCGATGCACCCCAGGATCGAGACGATCACCGTGTTCATCAGGCCGATGATCGCGGCACGCAGATGCGTGTCGTCCGAGGTATAGGGGATCGGCGTCTGCGGCAGGTCATAGCCCGCGCGCTGGAACAGGAAGCCGAAATTGAAATCCTTGCCCAGTGCCTGCAGGTTCTGGATGGTGTTGTTGACCAGCCACCAGCCGAACGCCATCACCAGAACAAACACGATCACCTGAAAGGTCATCGACCTGTAGCGCCGGTCATAGACCAGCATACTCAGTCGGAACGGCGGGGTCGCCGGCGCCGAGACGTCCGTCATCACATTCTACCTCTGCTGCCGGTCGGTTGGGCTTTGTGCCACTTTTCTGCCGGACCGGCGCCCGTTGTTGTCGTTCTTATGCAAACAGGGGCGCAGAACGCCCCTGTCGATGTCGGATAGGGATCAGCGGAACGGCGGTGCGTAAAGCAGGCCGCCCTGCGTCCATTGCGCGTTCAGGCCGCGGGCCAGACCGATCGGGGTCTGTTCACCGATATTGGCCGCGAAGATTTCGCCATAATTGCCGCTGGCCAGGATGGCGCGCTTGGCCCATTCCTTGTCCAGCCCGATCATCGCGCCCAGATCGTCGGTCACACCCAGAAGGCGCTGAACCTCGGGGTTCTGCGAGGATTTCACCAGCTCTTCGATGTTCTTCGACGTGACGCCGTATTCCTCGGCTGCAATCAGCGCGTTCAGCGTCCAGCGGACGATATCGCCCCAGTTGCTGTCGCCATGGCGCACGGCCGGACCAAGCGGTTCCTTCGAGATGATCTCGGGCAGGATCACGTGGTTTTCGGGGTCGGCAAAGGCGGCGCGGGTGGCGGCAAGACCCGATGCGTCGGTCGTATAGGCGTCGCAGGCGCCGGCCATGTATTGCTGTTCGCCTTCGGCATTGCTGTCGATATTGACCGGCGAATAGCTGAGATTGTTGGCCTTGAAATAATCGGCCAGGTTCAGTTCGGTCGTGGTGCCGGTCTGGATGCAGATCGTCGCGCCGTCCAGTTCCTTGGCCGAGGTCACCCCCAGTTCCTTGGGAACCATGAAGCCCTGACCGTCGTAATAGTTGACGCCCACGAAATCCAGCTTCAGGTCGGTATCGCGCGAGAAGGTCCAGGTCGAGTTCCGCGCCAGCACGTCCACCTCGCCCGAGCTGAGCGCGGTAAAGCGGGTCTGACCCGTGGTCGGCACGTATTTCACCTTCGAGGAATCGCCCAGAACCGCGGCGGCAACGGCCTTGCAGACATCGACGTCAAAGCCGGTCCAGTTGCCATTTGCATCCGGTGCGGCAAAACCGACCAGACCGGTGTTCACGCCACAGTTCAATTCGCCCCGGGCTTTCACATCGGCCAGTGTGTCGGCCATGCCCATCCCGGCCACCATGGTGGCTGCGGCGACGGTGCCCAGAAAAACCGATTTTTTCATACTTACCTCTTTGTTGGGTCGCCGGGACCTGATCCGCGGACCCGGTGGTGATGTGCCCTTTTGGCGGGCGCTTCTTATTCATCTGCCGCCCCCGTGGACCGGGGCCGATAAGCGATATTGTGCCGATCCTTCCCTAGAGGTCAAGAAAAAGGCCGGACCGGCAGGCGCATTCAATCGCAGCGCGACAAGGCGTGAAAACGGGCGGCATTGCCGATCGCGATGCGGCGGTTTTCGGCGGCGGTCACGGCCTCATCGTCGCGGCCCCACTGTTCGGCCTGAAAATCCTCGTCGATGCGAGACAGGCGATGGGCTTCATCGGCGTCGATCCGACCATGCGCCACCGCCAACCCCAGGATCAGCGACCCCGGAACCGTCACCAGATCATGCAGCGCCGTCAGGCCCCAAATATCCTGCGCATCGATATGCTGACGCAGGCGCAGCAGGGATTGCGGGTCCTGCGCCACGGGAATCACCCCGCTGGTGACGCGCAGCGGCGCCCGCAATTCGACGGCGGCCCAGTCGATCAGCGGGTCCCAGCCCGCCGCCTGCCGCTGCACCAGCTCCTCGGGGGCGTCGGCGCGATAGGACAGAAGGTCGGTGCCGCCATATTCGGCCAGCATCTGCGCGACGCCATCGAATTGCGGCGCGACCTTTTCGATGGCCGAGTTCGCGGCCCGGGTCAGTGGCATCGTGTTGGGATTGATGACATCGGTCTGGGCATCCCATTCCTGCGCCACCGCCTGCGCCAGCGCGTCCGTCGGCATGACCAGGGCGTGCTTGCCCGGCGTACGGACGGGACGGCCATCCAGATAGACCTGCCAGCCGTCATCGCCCTGCCGCGCCTCGGCCTGTTTCCAGAACCGCTTTGCCTTCCACTCGCTCATCAGGCCCACTCCTTGATCGTCCTTGTCAGCCCGTCGAAATCGGCCACGATCCGCCCGGCACCCGCATGACGCAGCGCGGCCTCGGGGTGATAGCCCCAGGTAACGCCGATCCCGGTGACATCGGCGGCAACGGCCATCTGCATGTCGAATGTGGTATCGCCGACCATCACCGCATCGCCGATCGCGACACCGGCCTCGTCAAGCGCCGCCAACAACATTTCCGGGCTGGGTTTGGACGGATGATCATCGGCGCATTGCAGCGACGTGAAACAGCCGCTCAGATCATGCGCCTCGATCATCGCATTCAGCCCGCGTCGCGATTTTCCGGTCGCCACGGCCAACAGCAGGTCGTCCCGGTCGCGCAGCGCGTTCAGGCAGTCCAGCGCACCGGGATAAAGCGGCGCATCCTGCACCAGCCTGCGCTGCATGAACGCGGCCTTGTAGGCGGCCAGAATCCGGGCCTGAACCGGCGGCTCGGCTTCGGGGATCAGTTCCTGAATGGCAAGCGGCAGCGACAACCCCACGATGCCCAGAACCTGCGCCCGCGGCAGCGGATCAAGCCCGACATGCTCGAACGCCTGGGTCATCGCGCCGTGGATATGGTGCTGGCTGTCGATCAGTGTGCCATCGACGTCAAAGACGACAAGCTTCATGTCTGCTCCGCGAAGGGGTCGTCGGGCACGTCGTTTTCCTGCCATCCCAGCGTTTTCCACGTCCGGGTCATGTGATCGGGCAAGGGCGCCGTCAGGGTCACGCGCTTTTTGGTGATCGGATGGTCAAAGGACAGGCTGCGCGCATGCAGATGCAGCTTGCGGCTGATCTCGCCGCCCAGCTGCGCGCCCCAGCCATCGCCCAGATTTTCCTGACCCGAGCCGCCGTATTTCCCGTCGCCCACGATCGGGTGGCCCAGCTCCGCCATATGCGCGCGCAGCTGATGGGTCCGGCCGGTGATCGGCACCAGCGCGCACCAGCTGACCCGCGTGCCAAGCGCATCCAGCACGGCATAATCCGTGGTCGCCCGTTTCGCCCCTTCGGTCGAGGCGATGTCGCGGGGATGGACGGCCATCATCTTTTCACCTTCGCCCCCGCGCCCATGCCCGGGCGCCTTGACCAGACCGTAGCGGATCGTGCCCATGCGCGGCGTGGGCACGCCCGCGACCGCCGCCCAATAGATCTTGCGGGTGGTGCGGTCACGAAACGCCTCGGACAGGGCCCGCGCGATCCGGTCGGTGCGCGCCAGCAGCAGCACCCCGGATGTGTCCTTGTCCAGACGATGCACCAGCTTGGGCCGGTCCTTATAGCCGAACATCAGCGCGCCCGTCAGCCCGTCGACATGGCGATTGCCCTGCCCGCTGCCGCCCTGACTGGGCAGACCCGGCGGCTTGTTCAGGGCGATGATATGTTCGTCCTTCCACAGCACCGCCTGCTGGATCATCTTCTGATCGTTGTCGGGGATGCGCGGGGTCGGTGCCTGCGCCTGCGCGGCCGGCTTGGCATCGGGCAAGGGTGGGATGCGGATTTCCTGCCCGTCCTCGATACGGCTGTTGGCCTTGACCCGACCGCCATCGACCCGCAGTTGCCCGGTGCGGCACATCTTTTCGACCGCACCCTGTGTCAATTGCGGAAACTTCTTTTTCAACCAGCGGTCAACCCGCTGCCCGCCCTCGCCTTCCGCGATGCGGATCGTCTGAACGCCACTCATGCAAAAATTCCTCGTCCGGCGGCCAGTCCCGCGATGACACCCAGAAGCGACAGCAGAACCGAGGCCAGGATGTAGATTGCCGCACCCGGCCCCTGCCCCCGTTCCCACAATGTCAGCGCATCCAGCGAAAAGGCCGAAAATGTCGTGAACCCGCCCAGAAACCCGGTCAGCAGCATGGGCGCATAATGATTGCCAAAGCGATGCGCAAAGGCCGTCGCCAGCAGCCCCATGACAAAGCTGCCGATCACATTGACAACAACCGTCGCGACCGGAAAGCCCGGCCCGTGCCACGCGATCGCGCGATAGACGGAATAGCGCGCCGTGGCGCCCAATGCGCCGCCGATGGCGACCTGAAGGAAGGGGTTCATCATTGCCTGCTCCTGTGACCAAGCGCGGCCAAAGTCAACCGCCGCGCTTCAGACGCTGCGACACGAACCAGTCCAGGCGCTTTTTCAGTTCTCGCTCGAAGCCCCGTTCGACCGGCGCGTAAAGCACCGGGCGCTTCATCTCGTCGGGGAAATAGTTCTGCCCGCTGAACCCGTCCTCGGCGTCGTGATCATAGGCATAGCCCGCGCCATATCCCTGTTCCTTCATCATCCTGGTGGGGGCGTTCAGGATATGGGCCGGCGGCATCAGGCTGCCGGTGCGCCGCGCCTCGGCCCGCGCGGCCTTATAGGCGACATAGCCCGCGTTCGATTTCGGCGCCAACGCCAGATAGATCACGGCCTGCGCCAGTGCCAGTTCACCTTCGGGGCTGCCCAGGCGTTCATACAGCGCCCAGGCATCCAGACAGTGGCGCTGCGCCGCGGGGTCGGCCAGGCCGATATCCTCGACCGCCATACGGGTGATGCGCCGCGCCAGATAGCGCGGATCCTCGCCGCCCTCCAGCATCCGGCCCAACCAATAGACCGCGGCGTCGGGATCGCTGCCGCGCACGGATTTATGCAGCGCCGAGATCAGGTTGTAATGTTCATCGCCCGATTTGTCGTATTTCGCCGCCCGCCGCATCAGGCGGGTCGCCATCGCCTGCGCATCGACCGGGGCGGTGGTTTTCCAGGCCGCGACCTGCTCGATCAGGTTCAGCGCCGCGCGGCCATCGCCATCGGCCATTTCCAGCAGCGCCTCGCGGGCGTCGGCGGTCAGGGGCAGCTTGCGCCCAAGATCCTGTTCGGCACGCTGCGCCAGCCGTTCCAGATCCTTCAGGCCCAGCCGTTCAAGCACGATGACCTGCGCGCGCGACATGACTGCGGCGTTCAACTCGAACGACGGGTTTTCGGTCGTCGCTCCGACCAGCAGGATGGTCCCGTCTTCCATATGCGGCAGAAAGCTGTCCTGTTGGGCCTTGTTGAAACGGTGGATCTCATCGACGAACAGCAGGGTGCCGCGCCCCTGCTGGCGGCGTAGCTTGGCCGCATCGAATACCTTGCGCAGTTCGGGAACGCCGGAAAAGATCGCGCTGATCTGGACGAAGGACAGATCCGTCTCGTCGGCCAGAAGGCGGGCGATGGTTGTCTTGCCCACGCCGGGCGGTCCCCACAGGATCAGCGACGACAGGCTGCCTGCATCCAGCATCGAGCCAAGGGGCCCATCGGAACCAAGAACCCTGTCCTGACCGATCACATCCGACAGCCTTGCGGGTCGGATGCGATCAGCCAAGGGCCGCACCGCCGGTGGCGGCGGGGCGTTTGAATCAGAAGGGGTATCGAACAAATCGGCCATGTCGGCGGCATTCTAAGCCGCGTGGACAGGCGCGAACAGCCCCCTTCGCCCGACCGGCCCGGTCAGTGCATCTTCGGAGCCAGATCGATCGAAACGCACTGGAATTCGCCGTCATCGATCCACATGACCCGGCCGATGGCCTCGGCGTCCAGACCGCAGCGTCCGTACCAGCGTGGCCAGCTGGCCCCGGTCAGCGCGATCAGCTTGGTCGCGCCCAGTTCACGGGCCGAACCGGTCATCGCCTCGACCATCTTGAAATGGACCTTGCGGCGGTACATCTGCGGGATCGAATGGCTGACGAACACGCGCGAGCATTCCCAGACATTCTCATCGACCGGGGCGGATTCGAACAACAGGTCCTGCGGGATCGAACCGCCAAGGATACCGGTCTGCGCATCGCGGATCATGTAGCTGTAGATGCCGCAGCGCGCCGTGGTCGGCGTCAGGCGGAACCCGGCCAGAACCTCGCCCTTGTCGTGAACCGCAATCCAGCGGCTTTGCGGTGTGTCATACTGGTCGAACTCCATGTCATCCGCCTCGGGCAGATCCCAGTTCTTCTGGATGATGAAGCTCTGCTTGCGGGCGCGAAACAGATTTGCGAACAGCTCGCCATGGTTGTGGAGGTTGGCGAAGGAAAGAGTGGTCGTCTGCATTTTCTTACTCCTGGGGTGTGAGGTGACCCCCCACTGCCTCACGGTTCCCCTGGGCGACGGCCCTTACAGCAGACGGTATTCCTTGGCGCGCTGAAGTGCCTCGGCTGTGGTTCTGGCCATCAGGCGCTCTCGAACCGAAATCAGTCGTGCTTTGAAGGCACTTTCAGTGATACCAAGTTTCGCGGCTGCCGCTGCGTGGCGGTCGCCCTCCGCGATGCAACGAAGGGCTTCTTTCTGAGCCTTTGTCAGGCTCGCCGGCGGCTCGGTAATCTCATGGAGCCGACGTACGGTGGTCGAGATCTCGTCGATCTCGTCATCGGTGAATTCGCGTTCGCCATGCGCAAAGCTGGCGATGGTGCGCGACGCGATCGGCCCATGCGCCACGGTCAGACCAAAGGTCAGCCCGTGACTGGCCGCATCTTTCAGAATGTTGAACGGGTCCGGAACCGGCAGCGACGACCAGCGGCAGGCACCGGTGGTCGAGAACCCCCAGGCGATTGTGGGGTCTCGTAACGCATATCCGTTCTGTGAGTAATATTCCGACCACTCCTCAGCATATGTCTGGAACTGCATCAACGGAGCAGCAAAGCGAATGTGCAGGGCCGCAAAGTAGCCAGCCGGGGCAAGTTTCCCCAGCTTACGCAGTGCGGCATTGATATCGGCGCGTGATGACATGACTTTTTAGACAAATTGTTTTCAACTCGGTCAACGCTCAAAGTAATATTGGAGAGTTCTACTTGCTAGATAGTTAATGACGTCGGGAATTTTCGTGCGATGCAGAAAAAATACCGTCTTGACGCACTACCCTCGCAAATCCGCCAGGAAATACACGCAATAGCTGAGCTTGGTGCCCTGACACCAGAGGATGTGGCCTGCCTGACCGCGGCCCTGACGCAACGTATGTCGGCGTCCCGCGACGGCATTTCTGCGATGCAGCATAAAGAAAAAGCCCCGCTGCCCTTAGGGCAACGAGGCTGATGATTCGCCTTTAGGGCGGAAAGGCGATCAGGCGTCCTGATCGGCCTCTGCTTCGGCGTCCAGACGGGCGCGGTCAGCAGCACCCTTGGCCGAGGTGTCGCGGTCGACCAGCTCGATGATTGCCATCGGTGCCATGTCGCCATAACGGAAACCGGCTTTCAGGACGCGAACATAGCCGCCCTGACGGTCTTTGTAACGCTCGCCCAGAACCTCGAACAGCTTGGCGACATGCTGGTCCTGCTTCAGCTGGGCAGCGGCCTGACGGCGAGCGTGCAGATCGCCGCGCTTTGCCAGGGTGATCAGCTTTTCGACGATCGGACGCAGTTCCTTTGCCTTGGGCAGGGTCGTCTTGATCTGCTCGTGCTCGATCAGCGAACCAGCCATGTTGGCGAACAGGGCCTTGCGGTGTTCGTGGGTACGGTTAAGGCGGCGATAGCCACGTGCGTGACGCATGATGTTTCTCCTTTGACGTCTTTTGCTTTGTCTGGCGGCCCATGCGTGCGGACCGCTCTCCTTGGGGCGGAATGCCCGGTGTGGCGGGGACCGAAGCCCCCGACCGAATTCTTAGAACTGGTCGTCGAAACGCTTGGCCAGATCCTCGATGTTTTCCGGCGGCCAATCGACGACATCCATGCCCAGGTGCAGGCCCATGCCCGACAGGACTTCCTTGATCTCGTTCAGCGACTTGCGGCCGAAGTTCGGGGTGCGCAGCATCTCGGCTTCGGTTTTCTGGATCAGATCGCCGATATAGACGATGTTGTCGTTCTTCAGGCAGTTTGCCGAACGGACCGACAGTTCCAGCTCGTCGACCTTTTTCAGAAGGCGCGGATCGAATTCCAGGCCGTCGTCACTGTCCTGACGGCTGGCCGATTCCGGCTCGTCGAAGTTCACGAAGACCGACAGCTGGTCCTGAACGATGCGGGCAGCGAAGGCCACGGCATCTTCCGGGGTCAGCGAACCGTCGGTTTCGATCTTCATGGTCAGCTTGTCATAGTCCAGAACCTGACCTTCGCGGGTCGGGGTGACTTCGTAGCTGACGCGCTTGACCGGCGAGAAGATGGCGTCGATCGGAATCAGGCCGATCGGGGCATCCTCGGGACGGTTGCGATCCGCCGCGACATAGCCCTTGCCGGTTGCAACGGTCAGTTCCATGTTCAGGTCGGCGCCGTCGTCCAGATGGCAGATCACGTGATCGCGGTTCAGAACGGTGATGCCTGCGGTTTCCTGAATGTCGCCGGCCTTCACCTCGCCCGGACCTTTGGCGGCCAGGGTCAGGCGCTTGGGGCCTTCGACGTCCATCTTCAGGGTCACGCCCTTCAGGTTCAGGACGATATCGGTCACGTCCTCGCGGACACCGGCAACGCTGCTGAATTCATGCAGCACGTTGTCGATCTGGACCGAGGTGATGGCACCGCCCTGCAGCGACGACATCAGCACGCGGCGCAGCGCGTTGCCAAGCGTCAGACCGAAGCCGCGTTCCAGCGGTTCGGCGACCAGCGTCGCGGTGCGGGTCGCATCGGCGCCCGGCTTGACGACCAGCTGCGTCGGCTTGATCAGGTCGGCCCAATTCTTGTGGATCATGGATGGTCCTCCATACTTGTTTCCGACCCATGACCAAGACCGGAAACGCCCGAGGGTAGATGCGAAAAGTCCGAACCGCGCGAAAGTCGCGCGGTCCGGTTAGCTTGATCCAGGATCAGACGCGGCGACGCTTGGGCGGGCGGCAGCCGTTATGGGCAATCGGCGTCACGTCACGGATGGCGGTGATGTTGAAGCCGACGGCAGCCAGCGCGCGCAGCGCCGATTCACGGCCCGAACCGGGACCCTGAACTTCGACTTCCAGCGTCTTCACGCCATGTTCCTGCGCCTTGCGGCCTGCATCTTCTGCAGCCATCTGAGCGGCGTAGGGGGTCGATTTCCGCGAACCCTTGAAGCCCATGGTGCCGGCCGACGACCACGAGATCGCGTTGCCCTGCACGTCCGAGATCAGGATCTTGGTGTTGTTGAAGCTCGAGTTCACATGCGCAACGCCAGCGGCGATGTTCTTGCGCTCTTTACGCTTCATGCGAGTCTTATCGCGTGCCATGTCCGTTCCCCCTTACTTCTTCTTGCCGGCGATCGGCTTCGCCGGGCCCTTGCGGGTGCGGGCATTGGTGTGGGTGCGCTGACCGCGGACCGGCAGGCCACGACGGTGACGCAGACCGCGATAGGAACCCAGGTCCATCATGCGCTTAACGTTCATCTGAACTTCGCGGCGCAGGTCGCCTTCGACGGTCAGGTTCGCGTCGATATATTCACGCATCTGCAGGACTTCGGCGTCCGACAGTTCGTTCACGCGACGGGTGCGATCGATGCCGGTGGCTTCGCAGATCTGTTCTGCGAACATCGGACCGATGCCATGGATATAGGTCAGTGCGATGGGGACACGTTTCCCCGTCGGAATGTTGACGCCAGCAATACGAGCCACGCGTTATCCTTTTCAAGTTGCGGTTCCGTAGCGCCGGAACCTTTTTTCACAACACAAGGCCCGAAAGCCATGCCTTCGGGCCATCTATGCGACACCCGTATGCCGGGTGATTCTCTTACGAGATGCCGTGATCTAAAGGCAGACGCCTGCCCCGTCAAGGGCAGGCGTCGAATTCGTCTTGACAAGGCGCAAAGCGCGCCCGGTCACCGGCCTCAGCTTCCAAGAACAGCGCCAATCTGGGCGGCGACCTGATCCATCGCGGCCATGCCGTCGACCTGTTGCAAGTCGCCCTTGGCATAGTAGTAGCCAAGCAACGGCGCGGTCTTCTTGTAATATTCGCGCAGACGGTCGGCAAAGACCTCGGGCGTGTCGTCCTTGCGGACGGGTTCGCCCGCAGCGCGCGAATCCTCGGCGCGTTTCACGATGCGGGCAACCAGCGCCTCGTCATCGACCTTCAGCTCGATCGCGGCATCCAGCTTCATGCCCATTTCGACCAGAAGATCGCCAAGGGCATCGGCCTGGGCCAGCGTGCGCGGGAAACCGTCGAAGATAAAGCCGTTGCCGCCTTCTTCCAGTTTCTCGCGGATCAGGCCGATGACGATCTCATCGGTGACCAGTTCGCCGCGGTCCATGACCTCGGCGACACGATTGCCCATTTCGGTGCCCGAGCTGCGGGCCGCGCGCAGCATGTCGCCGGTCGACAGCTGCACCATGCCCCGCTCTTCCACCAGCTTCTTGGCCTGCGTGCCTTTACCGGCGCCCGGAGGCCCCAGAAGAATGATATTGATAGCCATGAAAGCCTGTCCCCCTCGGCTGGCGTTTTTTGTCAGTCTCAGCGGCGCGACGGTGCGCGACGCGGCTTTGCGGTTCCCGGTTTCCGTTTACCACGCAGCTGGGATTTCTCAATCAGACCTTCATACTGATGTGCAAGCAGATGGCTTTGGACCTGATTGATCGTGTCCATCGTCACCGACACGACGATCAGAACCGAGGTCCCGCCGAAGTAGAAGGGCACCGACCACTGGTGGCGAATGATCTCGGGCAGAAGGCAGACACCCGCCAGATAGGCCGAGCCGATCACCAGAACGCGGTTCACCACATAGTCCAGATATTCTTCGGTCCGCTTGCCCGGACGGATGCCGGGGACGAAGCCACCCTGATTTTTCAGGTTGTCGGCCACTTCATCGGATTTGAAGCTGACATTCTGGGTGTAGAAATAGGCGAAGAAAACGATCATGCCCGCGAAGAACAGCAGGTAAAGCGGCTGCCCCGGACCGAAATAGGCCAGAATGGTCGACATGATCGGGCCGGTCTGGTTCCCCGAGAAGGTCGAGATCGTCACCGGCAGCAGCAGCAGCGAGCTGGCAAAGATCGCCGGGATGACGCCCGCCGGGTTCACCTTGATCGGCAGGTGGCTGGACTGGCCGTCATAGACCTTCATGCCGACCTGACGCCGCGGGTACTGAATGCGGATCTTGCGCAGCGCGCGTTCCATGAACACCACGAAGGCGATCACCGCGACGACCATCACCACCACGCCCAGGATCACCGGGGTCGAGATCGCGCCGGAACGACCCTGCGCAAAGAAATTCGCCAGTGCCGCCGGAATTTCGGCCACGATGCCCACGAAGATGATCAGCGAAATGCCGTTGCCGATACCGCGTGCGGTGATCTGCTCACCCAGCCACATCAGGAACATGGTGCCGCCGACCAGCGTGATCACCACGGATGCCTGGAAGAACAGGCCGGGCGTATGCGCCAGACCGCCGGCTTCCAGGCTGCGGGCCAGACCATAGGCCTGGAACAGCGCCAGCAGAACCGTGCCATAGCGGGTATACTGGTTGATCTTTTTGCGGCCCTGCTCGCCCTCTTTCTTCAGCTGCTCCAGCGAAGGCACCATCGAGGCCAGAAGCTGCACGATGATCGAGGCGCTGATATAGGGCATGATCCCCAGCGCGAACACGCCCATGCGCCCCAGCGCACCGCCGGTGAACATCGACAGAATGCCGCCGATCCCCGCCTGGGCCTGTTCCATGAAGTTGCGAAGCGCCGCGCCGTCGATCCCCGGCACCGGGATATAGGTCCCGAGGCGATAGATGATCAGCAGCCCGATCGTGAACCAGATCCGCTGGCGAAGTTCCGTGGCCTTGCCGAGCGCCCCCCAAGAGAGGTTCGCGGCCATCTGTTCTGCGGCTGACGCCATATGTTTCCGTCCCGTGTCATGACAGCGCCGCCGACCCGTTTCCGGGGACCGGCGGCGCCAGGAAAACCTGTCTGCTATCTATGGGGCGCGGGCGCCCCATTCAACAGCTTATTCGGCCGCCGGGGCGGGGGCGGTCACGGTGACCTTGCCGCCTGCTTTTTCGACTGCTTCCACAGCCGACTTCGATGCGCCGGCGACGGCGATGTTCAGGGCTGCCTTCAGCTCGCCCTTGCCCAGCAGACGGATACCGTCCAGCTTGCGGCGAACGACGCCCGATGCGACCAGCGCGTCTTCGGTGACGTCAGCCTTGGCGTCCAGCTTGCCCGCGTCGATGAACGACTGCAGCTGACCCAGATTGACGACGGCGAATTTCTTTGCGTTCGGTGCGGTAAAGCCGCGCTTCGGCAGGCGGCGATACAGCGGCATCTGGCCGCCTTCGTAACCGTTCAGCGCAACACCCGAACGCGACTTCTGACCTTTGATACCACGGCCAGCGGTCTTACCCTTGCCCGAACCGGGACCACGGGCAACGCGCTTTTTCGTACGGTTCGCGCCTTCGTTGTCGCGAATTTCATGCAGTTTCATGTCGCTTCTCCTTGGCCGGACGCGCCCCCGAAGCGATACGGGACGGCCACGGCATTTCTTGGTTTGTGAATCGATGCCCCTTCGGGCACCGCGGGGAATTAGCGGATCGCCCCTTTCGGGTCAAGTCGCGCCACACCTGCTTGTGTCTTGCGTGCGGACGCGCCGTAGCCCAAGGCTGCGCGTGACACCACTTGCGGCCCCGAACCATGCGCAGCCTTCTGATCCTGTTCCTACTCAGCCTTCTGCCCCAGATCGCCCCGGCATCCCAGCCGGTCCTGTGTACCGCCCGCATTCAGGGCAAGGACGTCGCCCTTGGCTATGACAAGGACGAAGAGGGGCTAAACCGGAATTTCAGCCGGCGAGAGATCTTTTTCACGAAATGGGGCCGCGACACATGCCCCAGCTATGTCGTGCTGCGCAGCCTGACGCCGGAACTGACCGACGAACAGCGTCAGCCCTTCTGCCTGCGCCATGACAAGGACAGCGATTCGATCATCGGCCACGATCTTGGCACGCGCGACGCCTATGGCCGGTGCGAAAAGCCTGCCGGGGCGATCTGTCAGCGGGTGAACCGCACGACGGATGCCGCCGTCGCGATATCGGGTGCTGCGGCGCGTGGGGCGATCAAGGGCGTGCAGGCGCTGCCCGACGGGTCGGGCGCGGCGATCATCAGCGGCAGCAGCGGCTATGTCACGACGGCGCTGACCTCGATCGGCGGGGCGGCCAGCGCGGTCGCGGCCTCGCCTATGCTGTTGGCCGGGGCGACGGTCAGCGTGGTCGCGGTGGGCGGCACGATCTATGCCTGCCGATAGTCAGAATTCGACCCAGGCCCCCAGCTTGACCGCCTGTTCACCGGGACCGGACAGCGGCGTGATCGTTCCCAGTTCCAGCTTGACCGGCCCGTAAAGGTCGCCGACCACGCTGCTGGCCAGTTTGGCCGTTCGTTCGGCGTCGCTGCGATCTTCCAGGCGCAACTGGTTGATGACCATCAGTCCGTCCCAGGGCCGAACACCGATGGTGATGTCGGCCTTGGTGGTGAATTTCGGGGTCAGGTAATAATCCTCGACCAGGCTGTTGCCGATCACGCGGATCGTGCCGGCCATCTCGCCGGCCGCCTTGACCTTGAGTTCGGCCGTGATCCAGCCGCCGCCCAGCAGCGCGTCAAAACCGCGCCCCCAGCCCGCGCCCAGCTGCACCACGGGGATCGTCTGATCCTCGCGCCAGATCGCGCCGGACCCGGCATGAACGACAAAGCGGTTCGGCCCCTGCCCGTCATCCAATGCCCGCTGCATCCAGATCATCGCGCTGGTTTCGCCGACATTGGTGCGGCCCAGTTCATAGCCAAGCGTGCTGCGCGCGCCCCAGCCATATTCGCCGTAAAGACCGCCATAGCGGTTGCCCTCGCGGTCCTCTTCCACTGTCAGCGACAGGAAATGTCCGCCCTGTTCACGCGGCCACGGCCCGGCATCGCAAGGCGCCGCCCACAGGACCAGTAATGTGGCCAAGCCATGTTTCAGTCCGGGCAAGATCGCCTCCGTCGTGACGGCCCTTGGGCCGGGTTCGCGACCATCCTTGCGGCTTGTCGCGCGTGGCGCAAGAAATCTTTACTCGCTCTGGTTGTGAAATCAGCGTTTGCGCATCGCGTCCATCAAGGCTGCGCCAAAGCTGCCCTGGCCACCCTGCTGCGCGCGCGGCGCGGGCTTGGCCTTGCCCTTGGCAGGCGTCGGCGGCGCGGGCCGGCCGCGTTCGGCGGTCGCGCCATCCTTGCGCATGGTCAGGCCGATCCGCTTGCGGGGCACATCCACCTCGGTCACGCGAACCCTGACCACGTCGCCCACTTTCACCACCTCGTTCGGATCCTTCACAAAGCGGTCGGCAAGCTGGCTGATGTGAACCAGCCCGTCCTGATGCACGCCGATATCCACAAAGGCACCGAAGGCCGCGACATTCGTGACCGTCCCTTCCAGCGACATGCCGGGCTTCAGATCGGTGATATCCTCGACCCCATCGGCAAAACTGGCGGTGACAAAGCTGGGACGCGGATCGCGGCCGGGCTTTTCAAGTTCCGACAGGATGTCGCGCACGGTGGGCAGGCCGAAATTGTCATCCACGAACTGTTCGGCACGCACCGATTTCAGGGCCGATCCGTCACCCATGATGCTGCGGATATCGCGCCCGCAGGCGGCAACGATCTTGCGCGCGACGCCGTAAGCTTCGGGGTGTACGGATGACGCGTCCAGCGGCTCGGACCCGTCGCGGATGCGCAGGAAGCCCGCGCATTGTTCAAAGGCCCGCGGCCCCAGCCCGGTCACCTTTTTCAGCGACGCGCGGGACGCAAAGGCACCCTGCGCATCGCGATGGGCGACGATCGCGGCGGCCAGCGACGGGCCAAGCCCCGCGACATGCGCCAGCAACGGGGCCGAGGCGGTGTTCAGATCGACCCCGACCGCGTTCACCGCATCCTCGACCACCGCTTCCAGCGTCTTGGTCAGCTGTCGCTGATCGACATCATGCTGATACTGACCGACGCCGATGGATTCGGGCGGCACCTTGACCAGTTCCGCAAGCGGGTCTTGCAGGCGGCGCGCGATCGACACCGCGCCGCGCAGCGACACGTCCAGATCGGGAAATTCCTTCGCCGCCTGTTCCGATGCCGAATAGACGGACGCCCCGGCCTCCGAGACAACCACCTTTGTCGGAACGGCCACCGTCTTGGGCAGCTTTTTCAACACTTCGCCGACAAGACGTTCCGTTTCCCGGCTGGCGGTGCCGTTCCCGATGGCGATCAGGTCGATCTTGTGCCGCGTGATCAGGGTCAGCAACGCAGCCTCGGCCCCGCGCAGGTCGTTCTTGGGCTGGAACGGATAGATCGTCGCGGTATCGACCAGCTTGCCGGTCGCGTCGATGGCCGCGACCTTGACCCCGGTGCGAATGCCGGGATCCAGCCCCAGCGTCGCCTTGGCCCCGGCAGGCGCGGCCAGCAGCAGATCCTTGAGATTGCGGCCAAAGACGCGGATCGCCTCGTCATGGGCGCGTTTGCGCAATTCGGTCAGCAGGTCGATATACATGGTATTCGACAGCCGCACCCGCCATGTCCAGCCCGCCACCTGCCGCAGCCATTGATCGCCGGGCGCATCGCCCAGATCGCCGATCGCCTGTGCCACGATGCCTTCCGCCCGCATCGCCCCGGTTTCGGGATCGGGCGAGATGTCGATGGTCAGCACCTCTTCCTTTGCCGCGCGCAGGATCGCCAGCGCCCGGTGACCGGGAATATCGGCCCAAGCCTCGCGGTGATCGAAATAGTCGCTGAACTTTGCGCCCGCCTGTTCCTTGCCGGAAATCACCTTGGCGGCAATGAAGGCCTCGGCCTGCATGAAATTGCGCAGGCGACCCAGAAGCGTGGCATTCTCGCTCAGTTCCTCGACCAGGATGTCGCGTGCGCCGTCCAGTGCCGCCTTCACGTCGGCGACACTCTCGCCCAGATAGCCCTGTGCAAGCGCCCTCGGATCAGCGCGACGATCATCCTGAATGGCGCGCAGCAGAGGCTCCAGCCCGTTTTCACGGGCGATCATCGCCTTTGTGCGGCGCTTGGGTTTGTAGGGCAGATAGATATCTTCCAGCGCGGCCTTGGTATCGGCCCCGGCAATCGCGCGGGCCAGATCGTCGGTCAGCTTGCCCTGATCGCGGATCGACCCAAGGATCGCGTTGCGCCGCGTCTCCATTTCTCGCAGGTAGGTCAGCCGTTCGGACAGGCTGCGCAACTGACTGTCGTCCAGCCCGCCCGTCACCTCTTTGCGATAGCGCGCGACGAAGGGCACCGTCGCGCCGCCGTCCAGCAACTCGACCGCGGCGACCACCTGTCCGGGCGAAGCGCCGATTTCGGTGGCGATGGTGCGGGCAATGCGCTGCGGGGCGTCCATGGGTATCCTCCTGTCTTCCGGACACCCGTTCTATCATCCGCCCGGTCGGGGAAAAGCAGATAAGCGGCGTGCCCGATCACCGCGTCGTCAGCAGATCACGCAGAAAGGCATCGGTCTTTCGGGCGGCGGCCTCGATCGACAGATCGCGTGGAAAAGCCTCGAACGCGGCATCCGCCATGCGGTTGCGCCGATCAGGATCGCCCAGCAACGCCAGGATCTGGCGCAGCCATTCGTCGCGATCATTGGTCACGACACCGGTCGTTTCGGTAAAGAACCGGGCGTGATCGGCCTCATCGCTGGCAATGACGGGCACCTTGGCGTCCAGATAGCCCAGGATCTTCCCGAAAGACTTGCCGCGGCTGAATTCATTCCGTGTGATGATCGGCGACAGGCCCACAGCCACCTGATGCAGGGATTGCAGAAAGGCGTCATAGCCCATCGGGGGCAGCATCTGCAAATCCGGCAGGTCGGGGAACATGGCCCGCAACCGGTCCCGCTCTTCTTCGGTGGCAATGCCGTAAAAGCGCAGCCGGAAGGCCGCGCCCTGCGCGCGCAGATCCGCGACCAGACCGCGCACGAAGTCCAGTTCGTTCACATAGGACAGCGGGGCGGCCTGCGCCCAGGCCAGAATCGGGGGCCCGTCCGACTGTCGCGCATGGTGATCGGGTCGCGGGCCCGCCGTGATCGGAGTGCCGGTCCAGATCACGGCGGCATTGGCGTTATGCTGCGCGTGCCATTCCTGAATGAACTGGCTGCCCGCCATCACCCCGACCGCCGCCTGCGATGTGCGTTGCAGCCGTTCCACAAGGCCGGGAATCGTCAGGAAGAAATCCGCATCGTCGGTATCCAGAACCACCGGATCACCATAGCGTAGCGCGGTATCATTCAGGGCGTGACGGCATTGCTGAAAAACCAGAATATCCGGCGCGAAATGGCGGATGACCCGCCGTCGCGCAGGCAACTTCAGGTCGGCGGGCACCGCCGCCGCATGCCAGCCCGTCCGTGTCAGCGCATCGGCCATGTTATAGGCCCGCAGCAGGCTGGCACCTTCGCGACGTCCCGATGGAAAGAACAGCACCCTTGGTCGATCGGTGCGACGGTTGCGCATGGCCGATGCGTGCAGCCCGACCTCGTGCCCGGTGCGGCGCAGCAGATTTCTGATCTTCGTTCCGATGCTCATACGTCCTGCCTGTCTGTTCGGGGGCTTGCCTATGCCCGGGTCAATCCTTTGCCAGTTCCGGCAAACGCATTGCCTCTTCGGTCATGGCCTTGGCCGAGACGCTGTCCCGGACCGCCTGTCGCAGGGCCTTGGACCTTTTCAATGCGCGGCGGAACGCCTCTTCGTCCAGCTCCAGAACGCTGGTCGGCGTGATCGCACGAACCTCGGTGCGGCGAGGCCGCTTGGCCAGAACGCCCATCTGGCCGAACATCTCGCCCCGGCCAAGGCGGCTGGTCTGACCCGCGATTTCCTGTTCTACCGCGCCCGAGGCTACGAAAAAGACCGCCCGCGACACGCTGTCCTTGCGCAGAATGACCTTGCCCGCGTTGTAGAACCGCGTGCGCAGCGCCCGTGACAGGCGCCGCAATTCAGCCTCGTCCAGATCCGCGAACAGGGGGAACTGACGGACCAGTTCCTCTTTGCGCAGCGCCAGATCCAGATGCGGCCGCCCCTCGGTTTCGTTGCGGCGGCGGGTGATGTCCTGCATCAGCGCGGTATGCAGTTCGGCCCCGATCAGGCCATCCTCGCGCATGGCGTTGTATTCGCGTTCCTCAAGCCGCAGCGCCGTGCGACGGATAAAGCGACGCTCCAGCTTTTCGGCATAGCCCGGATATTGCAGGCGCAGGCCCTCGATCCCGGTTTCGACCGCCTCGACCCGCCGGTTGATCAGCTCATGCAGCAGATCGGCCACACGCCGACCGTGGATGCGGCGGATTCGGCTGTCCACGAAACCGCTGAGATCGCGCAGGATCAGACGCTTGGCCAGCAGCGCCTCGAACCTGTCGGCGGTCATCCCCGCCAGCGGCCCGGAATAACGCAGGCGATTGCGCAGAAACGCCGCCAGCCGGAATGACGGGCCATAACGCAACCCGCGCCGCGCCGCCCGCTGATAGCCGGTCCGCCCGCCGGTCCGCGCGCCTTCGATCAGCCGGTCCACATCGAACAGCATCTGTTCCGACAACCGCCCGCTGATCGCGCGTTCGCGAAACCGCGCCAGAATCACCTCGCGTTCATAGGCGGCCAGTGCGATCAGGCCCAGGGTGATCCGGTCGCGATCCAGGATCAGGGTGTTGTCTTCGGCATCGGCCCGTTCCACCGCATGATCCAGTCGTTCGGCAAATCGCTTGGCCTCGGACCGGACGGTATCGCGGGGCAGATCGTAATTGTCGGTCATCCGCGACACGCCTTCGCGCACGGTCTGAAGGGCGACGGCGATCACCTGATTGGACAGCGCGACATCCAGGGGCGACAGCTTGTCCAGCCCCAGACGCCCGATCACCCAGCGCAGCGTGGTCCCCTGCACCAGCAGCGTGAACAGGGTGAACCCGGTCGCAAGAATACCGACGACGCGCTTTGTCTCGACCGGGACGCGCAGGCTCTCCGTCACCGCCAGCGCCAGCGCCAGCGTCACCGCCCCGCGCAGGCCGCCCCACAGGATCGCGACGCGATAGCGGCTTTCGACCCTGGGTGAGACGCGCAGCGCGGTCAGCATCGGCATCAGCACGAACAGGATCAGCGCCCGCGCCGTGATGGCGGCCGCCACGACCACAAGGATCAGGGCGAAATCGCCCGGTCGGGTATCTTCCAGCAGGCGCGGGATCAGCAGCGCCGCCAGAATGAAGATCAGCGCCCCTGCCCAATGTGCCAGCAGGTCCCAGACCTCGCGCAGGTTCTGCCACAGCGCGGGCGACAGGCGCCCCGGCCCAATGATGTTCATCGTCAGGCCCGCCACGACGACCCCGATGACGCCCGACGCGCCGAAGATCTGTTCGGCCCCGATATAGGCCAGATAGGGCACCGCGACCGAGATTGAGATCTGCGCCAGCTCGAACCGCGCAAAGATCGCCATCAGCCCGACCGCGATCCGTGCCGTGGCCCAGCCCGCGATGGTGCCGCCCACGAACAGCATCGGAAAACTGCTGATCGCCTGACCCAGCCCCGGATCGGGCAGGCCCAGCATGACATACCCCATGAACAGACCGAACAGCGCGATGGCCGCGGCATCGTTCAGCAGGCTTTCGCCCTCGATGATCCGGGCCAGCCGCCGCGGCGCGGACAGCGACCGGAAGATCCCCACCACGGCCGAGGGGTCGGTGGTCGAGACGATCGAACCGACCAGCAGGCAGACCACCAGCGGCAGCCCGCTGACCAGCGACAGCGCATAGCCGATGGTCAGGGTCGCCGCGACCACCGCGACCACCGCCAATGTCAGGATCGGCACCCAGTCATCGACCATGCGCCGGACATTCATGCCCAATGTCGCCTGAAAGATCAGGGTCGGCAGAAAGACATACAGAAAGACATTCGACCGGATCGGCAGCGCAAGGATGGATTCCGCGATCGGGTTCAACGCATCGGTCAGATCGGTGCGCAGGAAAAAGATCGCCCCCGCGCCGATCAGCGTGCCGATCGTCGCCAGAATCACGCTGTAGGGCAGCCGTAATCGCGCCGCCAGGGGCTCGGCCACCCCGATAACGACAAACAGCCCGGCAATGATCGTGGTCAACAGCGCAATATCCATGACCAAGCGATACATGGAAACCAGTCCGCCGTGAATATTCGACCTTGTTCAATATCTTGCTGATAGCGTGACAAGCTGGTGATCTGTGCTTTGCTGTTGCGAAAACCGGCAGTGCCGCGATGATGCCAAGGATGAGCGATATTCGTCAGACACGGCTGGGCTTTGCGCCCTGGGCCGACCCACGGACGCGACGGCTGCCGGGCACGATCCCCGTCGCGCCGGAAGACTGGCTGCTGACCGACGACGCCTTCGGCGGGCAGATGGCGCTGCGCGATGATCTGATCCTGCGGGCGCCTGACCGGGTGCACCGCCTTGATGCTGCGGCCCGCCCCGCAGCGGTCGAACTTTACGACCGCGTCCTTGCACTGTTGCCCGCGCGGGGCCACCGGATCGCGGGCGGTATGGCGACGCGCCCCGACGGGGTCAGCATCGACCTGAACCGCGATGCCCCGCTGCTGACCCTGGGTCGGCTGGTGGCCGAGGATCTGTGCCTGATGCTGCCCGGCCCGACCGCCGAGCATGTGCTGGCCGGCGCGATCCTGTGCTTTCCCTCGGGCTGGTCGCTGCACCAGAAATTCATGCGCCCGATGATGCGGATCCACGAACCGGTCGCGGCCTATGGCAATCAGTTGGGCAGACGGGTGCAACGCCTGCTGGACGGCGTACGGTCCGATCAGGGTCTGATGCGCGGCACGGCGCATTATTCCGCCGCGCCCCTGCACAATCCCCGCACCGAAGAACAGGGCCATGACATCGACGGCCCCCTGCCCTTCATCCGGGTCGAGCGTCAGTGCCTGTTCCGCCTGCCCCTGACCGGGGCGGTCGTGTTTTCCATCCATACCAGCGTGATTCGCCCGGCGGACCTGACCCCCGACCAAAGCGCCGCACTGGCCAAGTTTCCGATCCACCGCGCCGCCTGAATGCGAAAAGGGCGCCCGAAGGCGCCCTTTTGCTGTCTGTCCCTGTAGAACTTAGACCGAGTAATACATCTGATACTCGACCGGGTGGGGGGTGTGCTCATAGGCGTACACTTCTTCCCACTTCAGCGCCATGTAGCCTTCCAGCTGGTCGCGGGTGAACACGTCGCCCTGCAGCAGGAAGTCCATGTCCTTTTCCAGCTCTTCCAGCGCTTCGCGCAGGCTGCCGCACACGGTCGGGATCTCGGCCAGTTCTTCCGGCGGCAGATCGTACAGATCCTTGTCCGATGCCGAACCCGGGTCGATCTTGTTGCGGATCCCGTCGATGCCCGCCATCAGCAGCGCGGCAAAGCACAGATAGGGGTTCGCCGAGGGATCGGGGAAACGGGCTTCGACGCGCTTGGCCTTGGGCGATTCGGTCCACGGAATACGGACGCAGCCCGACCGGTTGCGTGCCGAATAGGCGCGCAGAACGGGGGCCTCGAAGCCCGGGATCAGACGCTTGTAGCTGTTGGTCGACGGGTTCGTCAGGGCGTTCAGCGCCTTGGCGTGCTTCAGGATGCCGCCGATGAAGTACAGGGCCTCCTGCGACAGATCGGCATATTTGTCGCCTGCGAACAGCGGCTTGCCGTCCTTCCAGATCGACATGTTGACATGCATCCCCGAGCCGTTGTCGCCCTTCATGGGCTTGGGCATGAAGGTCGCCGACTTGCCATAGGCATGTGCGACGTTGTGGATGACATACTTGTATTTCTGCAGGTTGTCGGCCTGCTCGGTCAGCGACCCGAAGATCAGGCCCAGCTCGTGCTGCGCGCTGGCAACCTCATGGTGGTGCTTGTCGACTTTCATGCCCATGCGCTTCATGGTCGACAGCATCTCGCCGCGGATGTCCTGGGCCGCGTCGATCGGGTTGACCGGGAAGTAACCGCCCTTGTGGCCCGCGCGATGCGCCTGGTTGCCCATCTCGTATTCGGTGTCGGTGTTCCATGCCGCGTCAACCGCGTCGATCGAGAACGACACTTTCTGCGGCGTGACCGAATAGCGCACGTCGTCGAACAGGAAGAATTCGGCTTCCGGCCCGAAATATGCCGCGTCGCCGATCCCCGAGGATTTCAGGAATGCCTCGGCCTTGACGGCGGTGCCACGCGGGTCGCGGCTATAGGCTTCGCCGGTGTCCGGCTCGACCACGTTGCAATGCACGCACAGCGTTTTTTCCGCATAGAACGGATCGATATAGATCGACGAGGTGTCCGGGATCAGTTTCATGTCCGACTGATCGATCGACTTCCAGCCCGCGATCGAGCTGCCGTCGAACATGAAGCCTTCCTCGAAGAAGTCCTCATCGACCAGGTCCACATCCAGCGTCACATGCTGAAGCTTGCCCTTGGGGTCGGTAAAGCGGACGTCGACATAGGCGACTTCCTCGTCCTTCATCAGCTTCAAGGCGTCCTTGATTTCCATCTCTTCCCTTTCTTTCATAGATGCGTCCCGGCCGCCTGTGCCGCCGGGCGCGGAGCTTATGGACGCGCGGTTCTTTTAGACCGCGTCGTCGCCCGTTTCGCCGGTGCGAATGCGGATTGCCTGTTCGACCGGGGATACAAAAATCTTGCCGTCGCCGATTTTCTCGGTGCGGGCTGCGCCCACGATGGCGTCAATGGCGGCTTCGACCTGATCGTCGGGCAGCACCATCTCGATTTTCACCTTGGGCAGAAAATCGACGACATATTCAGCGCCGCGATACAGTTCAGTATGGCCTTTCTGACGGCCAAAGCCTTTGACTTCGGTGACGGAAAGCCCCTGCACACCGACCTCTTGCAGCGCTTCCTTCACGTCGTCCAGCTTGAACGGCTTGATGATCGCCTCGATCTTTTTCATCGCAATTGATCCTTCCTCGCGGCTTGCCTGAAGCCTGATTGGCGGGTTTCATCCTGCTGGTAAATGCAGCACCGTCCGCAGATCGCCACAGAACCCGTTTGCCCGGCGATTGCGCACATAAATCGGGCACACTGCCCTTATATTAAGCAGAAACCATGTTCGATTGGCCCCAAATCCAGACGACCGCCCAAATGCGCGCCACCGAATCCGCAGCCATGGCCAGCGGCGCCGTCAGCGGGGTTCAGTTGATGCAGCGCGCCGGGATGGCGGTCGCCGGACAGATTCGCCTTCGCTGGCCCAAGCCCGGTCGGGCCACGGTCCTGTGCGGGCCAGGCAATAACGGCGGCGACGGTTACGTGATCGCGCGGCACCTTCACCGCGCAGGCTGGGCCGTGCGTGTCCTGGGGCTGGACAACACCCCCGGGCCGGATGCCGATGCCATGAAACGGGACTGGCGCGCGCTGGGGCCGATCCGACCGCTGACCCCGCAGCAGATGTCGGCTGAATGCGATCTGGTCGTCGATGCGCTGTTCGGCACAGGCTTGACCCGCGCCCCCGACGGCGACATCGCCCGGATTCTGGGCTGGCTGCAGGGCCACCCCTCGCTGCCCGTCGTCGCGGTCGATTGCCCAAGCGGCCTGTGCATGGACAGCGGCAGGCCGCTGCACGCAGCCGCCCCCAGATGCCAGCTGACCGTCGCCTTCGACAGCCTGAAGCCCGGCCATCTTCTGGCTCAGGGGCCCCGGCTTTGCGGCCGCCTCGTGATCGAGGATATCGGCATCGCGCCCTGGCGCGACGCATCGACGCTGCACCGCGCCACGCTGCATCCCGGCCTGAACAAGGTTCTGGGCAAGCAGCCCGACAGCCATAAATACGGCTCGGGCCATGCGCTGATCGTGGCGGGCGGGCGCGGCAAGGGCGGCGCCGCGCAACTGGCGGCACAGGCGGCCCTGCGTATCGGCGCGGGACTGGTCACGATCTGTCCACCCGATGCCGCCCTGCCCGAACATGCCGGTGCGCCCTGGGCGCTGATGCGTCAATCCATCGACGATGCCGCAGATCTGTCGCAGACGCTTGCAGACCCGCGCATTTCCGCAATCTGCCTTGGCCCCGGCTGCGGCGTCGATCGCGCCGCGCAGTTGCTGCCCCCGCTGCTGGCCTCTGGTCGCGCCTGCGTGCTTGACGCCGACGCGCTGACCGCGCTTTCGGAACATCCCAGGGCCCTTCACGCGAACTGCGTCCTGACCCCGCATATGGGCGAGTTCGCACGCCTGTTTCCCGATCTGGCACAGGCGTTGAACACCCCCGCCAAGACCGGCCCCGCCCTGTCAAAGCTGCACATCACGCGGCAGGCGGCCGCCCGCTGTGGCGCCACCGTTCTTCTGAAGGGCGCCGATACCGTGATGGCCGCCCCGGATGGTCAGGCGGCGATCCACAGCGCCTTCGACACCCCTTTTCTTGCGACCGCCGGCGCCGGGGACGTTCTTTCGGGCCTGATCGCCGGCCTGCTTGCACGCGGCCAGACACCGGTTGCCGCCGCAGCCCTTGCCGCCACGTTGCACAGCGCCGCCGCCCGTCACATCGGCCCCGGACTGATCGCTGACGATATCCCGCAGGCGATCCCGAGGATCCTGCGTGATCTGAACGTCTGATTCCCTCTGGCGCAGCCTTGCGGGCTTTGCTATCAGCCACGCCAGTGCGGGTGTGGCGAAATTGGTAGACGCACCAGATTTAGGTTCTGGCGCCGCAAGGCGTGGGGGTTCAAGTCCCTCCACCCGCACCATCCTTCCAGTGATTCCCTGAACCCCTGCCCCTGAACATTTCCCGGGCCGCAAACAGGCACGCCGACACCAATCGTCAAAGCGATATGACAAAGGCGGCCCCCGCGCAGGGGACCGCCTTGCCGATCACATGGTTTTCGACCGAAGCCGGGCGATCAGTTGTCCATCTTCAGCGCCTGAATGAACGCCGTCTGCGGAATTTCGACCTTGCCGAACTGGCGCATCTTCTTCTTGCCCGCCTTCTGCTTTTCCAGCAGCTTTTTCTTCCGCGTCGCGTCGCCGCCATAGCATTTGGCGGTCACGTCCTTGCGCATGGCCGACAGGGTTTCGCGCGCGATCACGCGCGATCCGATCGCCGCCTGGATCGGGATCTTGAACATATGCCGCGGGATCAGCTCTTTCAGCTTTTCGACCATGACGCGGCCGCGGCTTTCGGCGCGGTCACGGTGGACCATGATCGCCAGCGCGTCGACGGGTTCGTCATTCACCAGGATCGACATCTTCACGAGGTAATCCTCGCGATATTCGCTGATCTGGTAGTCAAAGCTGGCATAGCCCTTGGTCACCGATTTCAGGCGGTCATAGAAATCGAACACCACCTCGGCCAGCGGCAGGTCATAGACGACCATCGCCCGGCTGCCCGCATAGGTCAGGTCCATCTGGATGCCGCGACGGTCCTGACACAGCTTCAGCACATCGCCCAGATATTCGTCGGGCACCATGATCGTGGCCTTGATGCGCGGCTCGGTGATGTGGTCAATCAGGGTCTGATCGGGCATGTCGGCGGGGTTGTGCAGATCGCGCACCTCGCCATCCTTCATGTGCAGCTTGAACACCACGCTGGGGGCGGTGGTGATCAGGTCCAGATCGTATTCGCGCTCCAACCGGTCGCGGATCACCTCAAGGTGCAGCAGGCCAAGAAAGCCGCAGCGGAAGCCAAAGCCAAGCGCGGCCGAGGTTTCCATCTCATAGCTGAAGCTGGCATCGTTCAGGGCCAGCTTTTCGATGGCGTCGCGCAGCGCCTCGAAATCATTGGCATCGACGGGGAACAGGCCACAGAAGACCACCGGTTGCGCGGGTTTGAAGCCCGGAAGGGGCTTTTCGCAGGGCTTCTTTTCATGCGTGATCGTATCCCCGACACGGGTATCGCGCACCTGCTTGATCGAGGCGGTAAAGACGCCGATCTCGCCCGGGCCAAGTTCGGCGATGTCCTTCATCGCGGGCGTCAGCACGGCCAGCTTGTCCAGCCGATAGGTCGCGCCGGTCTGCATCATCTTGACCTGATCGCCCCGCTTGATCGTGCCGTCCATCACGCGGATCATCACGACCACGCCCAGATAGGCGTCATACCAGCTGTCGACCAACATCGCCTTCAAAGGCGCGTCACGGTCGCCGGTCGGCGCGGGCAGGCGCTGCACGATGGCTTCCAAGACATCGGGAATGCCAAGGCCGGTCTTGGCGCTGATCGGGATCGCCTCGGATGCGTCGATGCCGATCACGTCCTCGATTTGCGCCTTGACGCGATCGGGCTCGGATGCGGGCAGGTCGATCTTGTTCAGAACCGGGACGATGTCGTGATCGGCGTCGATGGCCTGATAGACATTGGCCAGCGTCTGCGCCTCGACCCCCTGCGTGGCATCCACGACCAAGAGCGAGCCTTCGACCGCGCGCATCGAGCGGCTGACCTCATAGGCAAAGTCGACATGGCCCGGCGTGTCGATCAGGTTCAACACATAGGTATGGCCGTCCTTCGCCGGATAGGCAATGCGGACCGTGTTGGCCTTGATGGTGATGCCCCGTTCCCGCTCGATATCCATGGCATCCAGAAGCTGGGCCTTCATGTCGCGTTCGGCGACAGTGCCCGTCAACTGGATCAGCCGGTCGGCCAAGGTGGATTTACCGTGGTCGATATGGGCCACGATCGAGAAATTGCGGATATGGGACAGCTCGGTCATGGCGCGGCTATACAAGGGCGCAAGCGCCCCGAAAAGAGGGTTTCGCGCGTCACGGTCGACTATCGTCGCGAAACATGCGACGGCGCGATCGGCGCGGTGGCGCGGCGCATGCCGCAGCCCTGCCTGCCCCTCGATGGGGCGGGCAGGGCTTCCCCCCCCCCGCCCGGTCCGCTCAGGTGACCGAACTGCGGAACGGATCGGCGGTCAGCCGCGCGGCACGTCGGCGCAGGCGCGCCTCGCGCAGCATCGCATAGCCGCCCGCCCCTGCAATGATCGCCGCCCCCAGCAGTGCCAGCGCATCGGGCCGTTCGCCAAAGACCAGAACCCCCAGGATGATCGCAAAGACCAGCCGGGAATAGCGGAAGGGCGCAATCGCGCCGATCTCGCCGATGCGGGTGGCCGTGACCATGGTGATATAGCCGCACAGCCCGAAACCCAGCGTGACCACCATCACACCCGCCATCGGGGCGTCGGGCAGAAACACCGGATCACCCGCCACGATCAGCAGAACCGCCCCCGCGACCGACATCGACCCAAAGGCCGACGCGGTCAGCAGCCCCGATCCGATCCTGTCCGGCAGACGTCGTGTCGCCAGATCGCGCACGGTCAGCGACAGGACCGCGATCAGCGCAAGCACCGAACTTGGCTGGAACGCATCCGTCCCCGGTCGCACGATCAACAGAACCCCCAGAAAGCCGATCGCGATCGACGACCAGCGCCGCCAGCCCACCGGCTCGCCCAGGAACAACGCCGCCCCGAAGGTCATCATCAGCGGCAGCGCCTGCAAGATCGCCGACGCGATGCTGAGATCCCCCAGCGACAGCGCCGTCAGAAACGTCACGCCGCAAATCGCTTCGGCAAGGTTGCGCAGTACCACAAGCGGATGACACAGATCGCGCCAGCGCAACCCCTCGGGTCCGAAAACGACCCAGGCACCGAAAACCAGCATCCCCGCCAGTCCGATATAGAACAGCAGCGCACCGATGGGCACATCCACCGCCATCGTCTTCAGCAGCGCATCCTCGCAGGCGAACGCCGCCATCGACAGCGTCATCAACAGCGCCGCACGCGCATTCGGGCTCATGATCCGGCCTCCAGCCGCCCGATCAGATCCGGCAGTTCCGTGATCGAGGTCAACTCGTGCAGGCGCGGGTGTTCAGGCGCCTCGGCATGTTCCACCGCCCATGTCAGATCATGGGGCAGGAACACGCCATGGCCGCCCAGATCCAGCACCGGCAGCACATCGCTTTTCATCGAATTGCCCGCCATCAGGAATCGCTCGGCCGAGATGCCGTGACGCCACAGCACCCGCGAATAGGCCTCGGGGGTCTTGTCGGCCAGGATCTCGACCGCCTCGAAACGTTCGGCCAGACCCGAAGCCGCGACCTTGCGTTCCTGATCCAGCAGATCCCCCTTCGTGATCAGGATCAGCCGACGCCCCTGCAGCGCGTCCAGCGCCTGTTCGACCCCTGCGATCAGATGCACCGGATGCGCCAGCATGTCCTGTCCCATATCAAGGATCTGGCCGATGACATGGCCGGGAACACGCCCCTCGGTCAGTTCGATCGCGGTCTGGACCATCGACAGGGTAAAGCCCTTGATGCCAAAGCCATAGCGCGCCAGATTCCGCCGCTCGACATCGTAAAGCCGCCCGGTGATCTGATCGGGATCGCCGTGGTCGGCCAAAAGATCGACAAAGCTGGATTCCGTCACGCGGAAAAAGGTTTCATTTTCCCACAGGGTATCATCGGCATCCAGCCCGATTGCCTCGATCATGCCCGGCCCTCTTGTCTTGCACACGCTGCAAAGCGTGATCACGCGGCGCCCGCATTGTCAAACCGGCGACCCGATTCGCGACGCCTGCCACGGACGGCCCACAAGATCTGGGGGAAGGCGTGGCAATCGGCCGCGATCCCTGCGCCCCCATACAGATTGAGACGCAGTAACGATTTTGCTATATCTTGTGGCTATAAGGGCGAAACAAGCCGACCCAACGGCGCCCAAGGCAGGAAACCCGAGGAGACAGTTCATGCTGAACCGTATCGTGATCGCGGCGGCCGCCGTGATGATGACCGCCCCGCTGGCCATGTCCGGCCCCATCGACAGTGCCTGCGTCCGTTCGGATCGCGCCCGCGGCAATGCGCCGCTGTGCAGCTGCATCCAGCGCGTCGCCGACAAGACCCTGTCGCGGTCCGACCAGCGCCGCGCCGCGTCCTTCTTCCGCGACCCCCACAGCGCCCAGGAAGTCCGGATGTCGAAATCCAATGCCGACAACGCCTTCTGGGCCCGCTACAAGCGTTTCGCCGGCACGGCCGAGGCTTATTGCCGCTAGGCCGATGCGCATCGTCGTCCTGACCGGGGCCGGAATTTCCGCCGAAAGCGGTCTTGCGACCTTTCGCGCCAGCGACGGCCTGTGGGAAGACCATCGCATCGAAGACGTGGCGTCGCCCGAAGGTTTCGCCGCCGACCCCGCGCTTGTCCATGATTTCTACAACATGCGCCGAACCAGGGCGGCTCAGGCGCAGCCGAACGACGCGCATCGCGCGCTTGCGCGACTGGCGCAGGTGCACGACCTGACGCTGGTCACACAGAATGTCGACGATCTGCATGAACGCGGCGGCAGTCCGCAGGTGATCCACATGCACGGGGCGCTGAGCGGTGCCCTTTGCGCGGCATGTGATGCCAGATGGCCCGCGCCGCAGTTGATGTATCCCGGTGACGCCTGCCCCGTCTGCGCGGCCAAGGCGACGCGTCCCGATATCGTCTGGTTCGGCGAAATGCCCTATCATCTGGACCGCATCTGGCCGGCGCTGGAACAAGCCGATCTGTTCGCCGCAATCGGCACATCGGGGCAAGTATATCCGGCGGCTGGGTTCGCCCAGCATGCCTCGCGGCTGGGCGTCGAATGCATCGAACTGAACCTCGACAGCAGTGCCAATGCCCGTGATTTCGACCATCGCATCACCGGTCCGGCCAGCGTGACGGTCCCCGCCTGGGTTCAGGGGCTGGTGGCCCAGACTTAGAAGTTTCACCCAAATTTCCTCGAAATCACGCTAAGATCACGGCACGCACAGCAGTTTGGCGGTGATTGGTTCAAAAGGATTTGGTGATGCGATTTGCAGTCTGGAATCTGGAATGGCTGAACGACATGGTCACGACCGACCGCGACGGTCGCGCGGTTCTGAAACCCGGCGATACCCGCGTGCGCGGCCCCAAGCCCCCCTGGCAGACCGAAAACCCCACCGTCGCCGAACGCAGCGCCCTGATCGCGGCGGGGCTTGCCGATCTGGATGCGGATCTGATCGTCGTGGTCGAAGGCCCCAACCTGACGGGCGAATTGCAGGCGATTTTCGACGCGCTCGCCCCCGGCTCGTGGCTGTGTCATGTTCAGCGGTCCCGCTATGACAGCCGCCCCGGCCCCGAAAGACGGCGACTGGGATCGTCGCAATGCGTGGGCATCGCCCTGCGGCTGGATCGCGGGGCATTTGCCGATCCGCCCGCGACATTCTGGGACAGTGAAAGCCCCGAGGCGGGCCTGATCCATGCCGCGTCGGAACCGTTCTTTCTGGATATCGAAGACAACGGCATCTTCGAGTGGTTCCGCTATGAACGCCGTCCGCTTTACGCCCAGATCAACCCCGCCGACGGCGCCCCTTTTCGCGTGCTTGGCCTGCATCTGAAATCCAAGGGCATCTTTCAGGCCTATGAGTGGTCGAAATGGTGGCAGATGGCCGATGCCAACCGCCGCCGCCTGCTGGCGCAATGCCGCCATATCAGGCGACATTTCCTGGATCGCTATCTGACCGATGCCGACACCGCCGCGATGCCGCTGATCGTCTGTGGCGACATCAATGACGGGCCGGGCTTTGACACATCCGAAATGCGGCTGCTGGCCTCGGGGGTGGAAACGCTGATGGGCCGCGTCTGGGAACCCGGCCTGACCCTTGGCAATGCGCTTTACGACAGCCTGCCCGACAAGGACCGCGCGGCCGAGGATTTCAGCGATCTCAGCACCACGCGCTTTGCCGACCCGATCTTCAACGACAGCTTTCACAGGGTCTGGATCGACCATATCCTGTATTCGCGCAATGCACGGCCCGGCTGGGTGCAGGATGCGCGCATTCCGCGCAAGACCGCCGATGGGTTGGATTACTGGAAGATCAGCGATCATTTCCCGGTCACGGCACGGATCGACCTGCCCCGGCCCATCACCTGAGCGTTCAATAAAACTTGATCGAATCCGGGCGATGGGCTAGGTCGCCCCTGCCTCGGTTCCGGGTTCTGCCCGGTGAAAAGGGAACGCGGTGCAATTCCGCGGCTGCCCCCGCAACTGTAAGCGGAGAGCGAGGCCGGACAACGCCACTGCCCCGCGATGGGGTTGGGAAGGCCCGGCCAAGCATTGACCCGCAAAGTCAGGAGACCTGCCCAGGCGATCACCCTGACCGCATGCGTGGGGCATGCGCGAAACGGAACTTCCGTCGTGGTGGTATTCGCCCTCGGCACGCTTCGTGCCGGACAGACCATTTTCGCCCGTTCGGGGCAGCCGGAAGGACCGATCCCGTGACCCGCCTTGCCATTCTTGCCACCACCGCCGCCCTCGCGACCGCCGCCCAGGCGCAGGATCAGGACAGCTTTGTCCTGCCCGAGATTACCCTGACCGCCTTCCAGACCCCGGCCGAAATCGGCCAGACCGGTGCGACGGTCGATATCGTGACCCGTGCCGATCTACAGGCCGCGGGAACGACGCGCGTCGTCGATTACCTGACCACCCTGCCCGGTATCTCGGCCAGCAGCAATGGCGGCTTTGGAACGCAAACCACGCTGCGGATGCGCGGCCTGCCCGGTCAATATGTCAAGGTTCTGGTGGACGGGATCGACGTGACCGACCCCTCGGGCACGCAGATCAGCTTCGATCCCGGCGCGCTGATGATCGACGACATCGACCGCATCGAGGTGCTGAAAGGTCCGCAATCGGCGCTGTACGGATCCGAGGCGATCGGTGGCGTCATCGCGATCACCACCCGCCGGCCCGACGAAAACGGCGTTCGCCAGGCCGCGACCGTCGAATATGGCAGCAATGCCAGCGCCAAGGGCAGCTACAGCCTGACCGGCAGGGGCGATGACTATGATTTCGCGCTGACCGCCACGCGCCTGAAAACCGACGGTTTCTCTGCGGCCGATGAGGATAACGGCAATTCCGAAGATGACGGCGCCGAAGCCAGCCGCGTCTCGGCGTCGGGCAGCTATCAGCTTGGGCCCGATCTGCGCGTGGGCGCGGCGGCGTTCTGGCAAAAGACGCGTGCCGATTTCGACGAAAGCTTTCCCGCCGTGGCCGATGGGATCGCGCCCTATGTCGAGGTCAGCCGCAGCAAGTCACGCGGCGCACGGGTCTTTGCCGATTACACCATCGCCGGTGTGAACAACCATGTCTCGGCGCAGCGCTATGTCATCGACCGGGAACTGACCCAGGATTTCGGCGATTACGTCACGCGCGGCGAACGGACCGAATTGACCTACAAGGGCGATATGCAGGTTCATGATCAGGTCACGCTGGCCTGGGGCGGCACCCATTCGCAGGAAACGCTGGATCAGGGCGCGGTCGAGGCCGATTTCATCATCAACAGCGCCTTTGCCGAGGCACGCCTTGCCGCGACCCCCGATCTGGATATCGCGCTGTCGGGGCGGCATGACCACCATTCCGCATTCGGGTCCGAAAACACCGGGCGGCTTGCGCTGGCATGGCGGGTCACGGATGACTGGTTGCTGCGCGCCCAGATCGGCACCGGCTTTCGCGCCCCTTCGCCCTACGAACTGTACACACCGTTCTATGGCAACCCCGACCTGAAGCCCGAAACTTCGCGCGGGATCGAGTTTGGCGCCGAACGGAAATTCGCGAATGACGGCTTCGTGCGCGCAACAGTGTTCCAATCTAGGATCACCGATCTGATCGACTATGATTTCACCACTTCCAGCTATGCGCAGGTCGCAGGTGACAGCCGCACCCGTGGGGTCGAGCTGTCGGCAGCGGCCCCGCTGACGGACAGGATCCGCATCAGCGGCAATTTCACCTATACCGACAGCGAAGGACCCGATGGCATGCCCCTGAACCGGGTGCCCGCGCGCGCGCTGAACCTGCGGCTGGAAGGCGATGCAGGCCCAAGCGCACGTTATATGCTGGGCCTGTCGCATGTGTCCGGGCTGACCGACCGGGGGCAGGACATGCCGACCTATACGGTGGTCAATGCCGCGGTCGAGTATGATTTCAGCACCAGCGCGACCGGCTATCTGCGGATCGAGAACCTGCTGGACGAGGAATATCAGGTCGTGCGTGGCTATGGCACATCCGACCGGGCCGTCTATGCGGGGATCCGTGCGTCTTTCTAGGGCGATCCGTGTCTGGGCGGCGGCAATGCTGATCGCCGTCCCAGCCCATGCCGCGCCAACGCGCGTGGTGTCGATGAATCTTTGCACCGATCAGCTGGCGATGATGCTGGCCGCGCCGGATCAGCTGATCTCGGTCAGCGATCTGGCCAGCGATCCGCGCATGTCGCCCATGTATCGGACCGCCCTCGACTTTGCCGCCAATCATGGCCGGGCCGAGGAAATCTATCTGATGCGCCCCGATCTGGTGGTCGCCGGGCAGTTCGCCTCGGGACCGACGGTCACGATGCTGCGGCGGCTGGGCATCCGGGTCGAGGTCATGGCCCCGGCCGACAGCATCGCCGACATTCGTGACCAGATCGGACAGATGGGCGCGTTGCTGGGCCGTGAAACGGCGGCGGCGGATCTGCTGACACGGTTCGATGCACGCCTGTCGCGCCTGCGTGACCAGACTGACCGGGGCCGGGTCGCGCTGTATTATGCCAATGGCATCACCTCGGGGCGCGACACGCTGGCGGGAACGATCCTGGCCGAGGCAGGGTTTTACAACATCGCCGGTGATTACGGCATCACCACCACCACCGCCCTGCCGATGGAATTGCTGGTGATGGCCGACCCCGACCGCCTGATCACCGGCGCGAAATGGCCCGGACAATCCCGCAGTGAGGCGGTTCTGGATCACCCTGCACTGGCGCAGGTCGCGCCGCGATCCGATGTCACCGACCGCGACTGGGTCTGCGGCACGCCCCATGTTCTTGACGCCATCGAAGCCCTGAAATGAGGCCGCTGTTTCCCCTTCTGATCGCGCTGGTCGCGATGCTGTTCATGGCCTCGCTGCTGATCGGGCCTGCCGGAATCGGCGCGCTGACGGGGCTGAAGGCGCTGATCCTCGGGGGTGAAGGTCCACTGCCGATCGTCATGCGCGAAATTCGTCTGCCGCGCGCGATCCTTGGTGTGGCCGTCGGGGCGGGCCTTGGCCTGACCGGCGCCGCGCTGCAGGGTTATCTGCGCAATCCGCTGGCCGAACCGGGGCTGATCGGCGTGTCCGGCATGGCCGCGCTGGGGGCGGTGATCGCGATCCAGACCGGGCTTGCACTGACCGCCGCGCTGATGCTGCCATTCGCGGCATTGACCGGCGCGGCCGTGGGCGTCGGGCTGCTGATGCTGTTGGCCGGGCCGCGCGGTGGGTCGGTCACGCTGATCCTTGCCGGGGTGGCGATCTCGGCCTTGGCGGGGGCGGGCACGGCGCTGGTGCTGAACCTGTCGCCTAACCCCTATGCCGCGAATGAAATCGTGTTCTGGCTGATGGGATCGCTGGCCGATCGGTCGATGGTCCATGTTATGCTGGCCCTGCCGCTGATGGTGGTGGGTGCGGTGCTGATCGCACGGTCGGCACGGGCGCTGGATGCGCTGACCCTGGGCGAGGCGGCGGCAGCCGCGCTGGGGGTTTCGCCGGGGCGGCTGCGGATCTGGCTGGTCACCGGGGTGGCGCTGATCGTCGGGCCCGCAACGGCGGTTGCCGGGGCCGTCGGCTTTGTCGGCCTGGTGGTCCCGCATGTGCTGCGCCCACTGGTGGGGGCGCGCCCCTCAGTCCTGCTGCCGGCTTCGGCGCTTGGCGGGGCGGTGCTGCTGCTGGCCGCCGATATCGCGGTGCGGCTGATCCTGCCGGAACGCGACCTGAAGCTGGGCGTGTTGACCGCCATCGTCGGCGCACCGCTGTTTCTGCATCTGATCTGGAAAACCCGCAGCGGGGGGCGTGTCTGATGCTCAATCTGCACGCGCTGTCGGTCAGCCGTCGCCGCCGATCCGTCCTGTCGGGGATCGATCTTCAGGTCGGTGCGGGCGAGGTCGTCGGCCTGATCGGCCCGAACGGCGCGGGAAAATCGACCCTGATGGAGGCCGCGCTGGGGCTGATCCCGTTTTCGGGCCGGTCCAGCCTTGCCGCCCTGCCCGAAAGCCGTCGCGCCCGGCAGGCGGCCTATCTGCCACAATCGCGCGAGATCGCCTGGCCGGTCAGCGTCGAGGATCTGATCGCGCTGGGGCGCATTCCCTGGCCCGGTGGTGGCCGCAGCCCGCGCGACCTTGCCGCGATCGACGCTGCCATCACGCGGATGGAGTTGCAGGATTACCGCAAGCGGACCGCGCTGCGCCTGTCGGGTGGCGAACAGACCCGCGCCCTGATCGCCCGTGCCCTGGCGCAGGAAACGCCCCTGCTGATCGCGGATGAACCCATCGCCGGGCTGGATCCCGCGCAACAGCTGGCCTGCCTGCGCCTGTTCCGCGATCTTGCGGCCGAGGGGCGCGGCGTACTGGTCAGCCTGCACGATCTGGGGCTGGCGGCGCGGTTCTGTTCGCGGCTGGTCCTGCTGGTCGAAGGACGGATCATTGCGGATGGCCCGCCCGATCAGGTTCTGTCCGACGATCTGATGCGCCGCGCCTTCGGCATCGCGCTGCATCGGATCGACACGCCCGAAGGCCCCGCGATCCTGCCGCTGTAGCCGCCGTCAGGCCAGCGCGGCGACCAGTTCATCGGTCAGCGCCCCCATTTCGTCGCGCGCCGGGCCGCTACGGCTGCGTTCGATCACGCCCAGCCCCTGCCCCAGCGTTTCGGCATAGGCCACGCGATTGGCGACCTGCGTCGCGGCCAGGGTCGCGCCCAGTTCGACCGCCTTTTCGGCAACCTCGACCGACAGGCGCGTATTCGGCCGCACGCGGTTCAGCACCACCAGAACCGGCGCCTTTTCGCGCTTGGCCAAGTCCAGCACACCCTCGGTCGCCCACAGATCAACATGACTGGTCGCCACCGGCACGATCACCAGATCGGCCACGCGCAGGGCCGGTCGCAGATCACTGTCGATCTTCGGCGGGGTATCGACGATCACGTAATCGAACCGCTTTTTCAGCTTTTCGGATTCGTAGCTGGCCCCCCAGGCCGACGAGGTCGAGAAATCCATCGCCTCATCCTCGCCCTGCGCCTGCATCCGCTCGATGAACCAGCGTCCCATGCTGCCCTGCGGATCGGTATCGACAAGGGCGACCGAATGCCCCCGCTGATGCAGCGCGACCGCAAGATTGACCGCAAGCGTCGTCTTGCCGCTGCCGCCCTTCTGCTGGGCCACCGTGATGATCTTGCCTGCCATGCCGTCCCCCTTGCCGGTCTTTCCCAGAAACCTAGCGAGGCACCGGACCGATTGCACGGGGAAAAGAAAGGCGCGGCCCTAGCTTTCGTAGACCGACTGCAATTCGTACATCACCGGCTCGAAGCTTTTGCACATGCCGTGGATTTCGCGGTTGCGGCGGCGCATTTCATCGCTGCGCAGCATCGCCTGATAATCCTTGCGGTCGCGCCATTGCGAATAGGTGGCGATGCGGGTCTGCGCGTCGTTCAGATGGATCGCGCCCGAAATGAATCCCGGCTGGCGGCGGATGACCTGGTCCCATGCCTCGGACAGCAGATCCAGAACGTCATGGGCGCTGCCCGGCGTGACCTCGAATGTGCAGATCACGGTCTGACCGTCGAAATCGGCGTTGATATCGGGCATGGCTGACCTCCCTCTGGCTATGCGTGTCCTCAGCCTAGGACGATTTCGTCGATCCGCAAAGCGCGGACATGCCCCCATTGCCGCCGCGCAGCGTAACGGGCATGGTCGCCGCGACACGACAAAGGAACAGGCGATGATCCCCGTATTCGACGGTCACAATGATTTTCTGCAACGCGTCGTCGCGGCGGGACCGAATGGCGCAAGGCTGTGGCTGAACGGGGACGGGACCGGGCATCTGGACCTGCCCCGCATGCAGCAGGGCGGCATGGTCGGTGGCTTTTTCGCGATCTGGATCCCCTCGCCCGCGGGTCCGAACGATGCCGAAGCGGTCAAGATCATGCAGAACCCGCCCTTTGAAATGCCCCTGCCCGACCAGATCGGCCATGACGCGGCCCTGCCGCACGCCTTTCGGCAGGCAGCCGCCCTGAAGGCGCTGGAACGGACTGGCACGCTGGACATCGTGACCACGGCGGCGGGGATGCGCGACACGATCGCGGGCGGTCGCATCGCCGCGATCATGCATATCGAAGGCGCCGAGGCGATCCGCGACATGGACGCGCTGCATCTGTGGCACGCGGCGGGGCTGCGTTCGCTGGGGCCGGTCTGGTCGCGCCCGACCGCCTATGGCGAGGGCGTGCCCTTCGCCTTTCCCGCCGGGCCCGACATCGGTGACGGCCTGACCGACGCGGGCAAGGCGCTGGTGGCCGAGTGTAACGCGCTGAAGATCATGCTGGACCTGTCGCATCTGAACGAGGCCGGGTTCGACGATATCGCCCGGCTGTCCGATGCACCGCTGGTCGCCAGCCACAGCTGCGTCCACGACATCTGCCCCAGCGCGCGCAACCTGACCGACCGTCAACTGCGGGTGATCGCCGAAAGCCGCGGGCTTGTGGGCCTTAACTTCGCCTCAAGCTTTCTGCGCGAGGATGGCAAACGCCTGCCCTTGCAGGATCTGGACGTGATGATCCGGCACCTGGACCACCTGATCGGCATTCTTGGCGAAGACGGGGTCGCGCTGGGTTCGGATTTCGATGGGGCCCTGATGCCGCAGGATCTGGCAAGTGCGGCGGATCTGCCCAATCTGATCGACGCGATGCGCCGGCACGGCTATGGCGAAGACCTGATCGCCAAGATCGCCTGCCAGAACTGGATCGGGGTGCTGGAACGGACCTGGGGCGGCTAAGACCCGCTGGCCGCGGTTGACTTTCGCGGCCAAGCCCACACCTTGGGAACACGCCGCACAGCACGGATATCCCATGGGCCACAACAACACCAACGCGCCGGTCGCGCGCTTTCCCGAAGTCAGCCGTCCCAAGCTTGAGGGTGGCAAACGCTTTGTCATGCAAAGCGAGTTCAAGCCTGCGGGCGATCAGCCGACCGCCATCGCGGAACTGTCGGCAGGTGTCCGGGACGGGGAACGCGATCAGGTCCTGCTGGGCGCCACCGGCACGGGCAAGACCTACACCATGGCCAAGGTGATCGAGGAAACCCAGCGCCCGGCGATCATCCTTGCACCCAACAAAACGCTGGCCGCGCAGCTTTACGGTGAATTCAAGGGCTTCTTTCCGGACAACTCGGTCGAATATTTCGTCAGCTACTACGACTACTATCAGCCCGAAGCCTATGTGCCGCGCAGCGATACCTATATCGAGAAGGAATCGCAGATCAACGAGGCCATCGACCGGATGCGCCACAGCGCGACGCGCGCGCTGCTGGAACGCGACGACGTGATCATCGTCGCCTCGGTCAGCTGCATCTACGGCATCGGCTCGGTCGAGACCTATTCGGCGATGACGCAGGACATGATCGTCGGCGAAAGCTATGACCAGCGCGAATTTCTGGGTCAGCTGGTGGCGCAGCAATACAAGCGGCTGGACGCGGCCTTCCAGCGCGGCGGCTTCCGCGTGCGCGGCGACGTGGTCGAGGTCTGGCCGGCCCACCTTGAGGATCGCGCCTGGCGGTTCGACTTCTTCGGCAACGAGCTGGAGGCGATCACCGAATTCGACCCGCTGACCGGCACGAAATCGGACAGTTTCAAGCAGATCCGCATCTATGCGAACAGCCACTATGTGACGCCGCGCCCGACGATGCAGCAGGCCGTGAAGGGCATCAAGAAGGAGCTGGCCGAGCGTCTGAAGGTCCTGCAAGAGGAAGGCAAGCTGCTGGAGGCGCAGCGCCTGGAACAGCGCACCAATTTCGACATCGAGATGCTGGAAGCGACCGGCGTCTGCAACGGCATCGAGAACTACAGCCGCTATCTGACGGGCCGCGCGCCGGGCGAACCGCCCCCCACGCTGTTCGAGTTCATCCCCGACAATGCCATCGTCTTTGCCGACGAAAGCCATGTCAGCGTGCCGCAGATCGGCGGCATGTATCGCGGCGACTTCCGGCGCAAGTTCACGCTGGCGGAACACGGGTTCCGCCTGCCCAGCTGCATGGACAACCGCCCCCTGAAGTTCGAGGAATGGGACGCGATGCGCCCGCAATCGGTCTTCGTGTCGGCCACCCCTGCGCAATGGGAAATGGACCAGACCGGCGGCGTCTTCACCGAACAGATCATCCGCCCCACCGGCCTTCTGGACCCCCAGATCGAGATCCGCCCGGTCGAGATGCAGGTCGACGACCTGCTGGACGAGGTGCGCCGCGTCACCGCCGCCGGTTACCGGACCCTGTGCACCACGCTGACCAAGCGCATGGCCGAGGATCTGACCGAATACATGCATGAACAGGGCATCAAGGTCCGCTACATGCACAGCGATATCGACACGATCGAGCGGATCGAGATCCTGCGGGACCTGCGCCTTGGCGCCTTCGACGTGCTGATCGGCATCAACCTGCTGCGCGAAGGGTTGGATATTCCCGAATGCGGGCTGGTCGCGATCCTCGATGCCGACAAGGAAGGCTTCCTGCGGTCCGAGACCTCGTTGATCCAGACCATCGGGCGGGCGGCGCGGAATGCCGATGGTCGCGTCATCATGTATGCCGACCGCGTCACCGGTAGCATGGAACGCGCCATGGCCGAGACCGAGCGCCGCCGTGAAAAGCAGATGGCCTATAACGAGGAACACGGCATCACGCCGCAAACCGTCCGCAAGAATGTCGAGGATGTTCTGGCGGGGCTGTGGCAGGGTGATACCGACCAGTCGCGCGTCACCACCAAGGTCGACAAGCCGATGGTCGGCGCCAATCTGCAGGCCCATCTGGAGGCGCTGCGCGCCCAGATGCGCAAGGCGGCCGAAAATCTGGAATTCGAAGAGGCCGCCCGCCTGCGCGACGAGGTCAAGCGGCTGGAGGCCGTCGATCTGGCGGTATCGGACGACCCGCTGGCCCGGCAATCCGCGATTCAGGATGCGGTGGAATCGGCGCTGGACGGCTCTGGCCGCTCGACCGCAGGTCGTGCAGGGCAGCGCGGCGGCAACAAGCGGTCAAAGCGTCGTCGCTGACGGTCGGGATTCCCACATACAGGGGCGCCGATCGGTCATGGCCGTCGCGCCCCTCAGACCTTGGGTTATTGGCTGTCCGTGCCCGGCGTAACCTGCGCAACCGAAATCATCTGCTTCAGTTCGGGGTCGGCATCCAGATCGGCGACCGCGTATTTCGCCGTCAGACTGGCGGGCGACAATTCGATATTCTTGACCACCTGTGCGCCGGGTGCCGCCGGACCATAGGTGCGCCCATTCACTGCGAAATAGACCGCACCCGAATTGCCCGAGCGCAGAACCGGCGGCTCTTCCAGCTTGGGCAGGGTGAACCGCTCGCCCGCGTCCAGAATCTTTTCCAGAAGCACGGTGCCATCGGCAGAGGTTACGCGAACCCATGCCGGTCGCGAGGCCAGAAGCTCCAGTTCCGGGGCATCCGGCGCGATGGTGCGAACCGTGCCCTGTTCATCCGGCAATTGCGGACCAAAGGCCATGGCCTGCGTCAGGCCAAGTTCCTGGGTCGGCCCGACCTGCGCGGGCTGGGACTGCGCAAGCTGCGTCTGCACCGCGCCTGCGACCATGTCGTTCAGGTTCGGATTGATCGCCGCAATCGGGCCGTCACGCGGGGTCAGCACGGGGGCTTCCAGGATCTGCGGACGATACAGCCGGTCAAGCGCCTCGGGCTGGGGCAGGTTCTGCACCAGCGTCGCCGCCTCGGTCGGGTCCAGCGCGGGACCGGGCAAGCCAGCCCCCTGCACCGGATCCAGCGACGTGGTCACGCCCGGACGATCCTCGCCGGGGGCCAGGGTCACACGCTGCACTTCCTGAAGGACGGACCATCCGCCATAGGCCAGACCGCCGACCAGCAGCGCCAGAACCAGAATCGCACCGATGGCCCGCGGTTCGACATCCGACCAGAAGCTTTCCTTCTTGGGGATGAACAATGCATGTGGATTGGCCAGCGCCTCGGCCGGGTCAGACGGGCGGCGGGCCGGTTTCGGACCCGCAGCCGACGCGGCCATGCCATGCGTGGGCTGGAAGCCCGATTCCAGACAGAACCGGCGGAACACCCAATCGCTGTCCATGTTCAGATAGCGGGCATAGGACCGCACATACCCGGCCACGAAGCTGGGTGTGTCGAATGCACTGATGTCGCAGTTTTCAATCGCGGCGATATATGACGCCCTGATCCGCAATTCGCGCTGAACATCCAGCAGCGACTTGCCCATCGTCGCCCGTTCTCCGCGCATGATATCGCCGAGCCGGGTATCGTCGTCGAGGAAATGATCCACTTCCTCCACCTGCACAAACTCCTCTGGCGGGTTGATTGCCCGCAGCCTGCTCATTGCCAACTGCCCCATCCGCACGCTTTCTGACGTCCCGAATCGGACGTTAACGTCACTTCATTAATGGCAAGTTATCACGGAGGCGAGAGCAGTTCATCAGTGGATTTGCCTATGCGCTCAATTCGGCGCGATTCAGCGCGCAATGCGACCACAATGCATCCATCGCCCGCACGAGGTGGTCTATCTGCCTGGAATCATGCACCGGCGAGGGGGTAAAACGCAGGCGTTCGGTGCCCCGCGGCACGGTCGGGAAATTGATCGGCTGAACATAGATGCCATAATCGCGCAGCAGCATGTCGGACAGTTGCTTGCAATGGACCGGGTGACCGACATGGACCGGGACGATATGGCTGCCGTGATCGATGATCGGCATCCCCAGCGATTTCAGCCGCATTTTAAGGATGCGCGCGTGCAGTTGCTGCGCATCGCGCAGATGCTGCCCCTCGGCGCTTTTCAGGAACCGGATTGAGGCCGCCGCCCCTGCCGCGACCGTGGGCGGCAACGACGTGGTGAAGATGAAGCCCGGCGCATAGGACCGGATCGCGTCGCACATCTTGGCCGTCGCAGCGATATAGCCGCCAAAAACGCCGAAGGCCTTACCCAGCGTACCGTTGAAAATGTCGATACGGTCCAGCAATCCGTCACGTTCGGCAACGCCGCCGCCGCGCGGGCCGTACATGCCCACCGCGTGAACCTCGTCCAGATAGGTCAGCGCGCCGAATTCATCGGCCAGATCGCAGATCGCCTCGATCGGGCCGAAATCGCCGTCCATCGAATAGATCGATTCGAAAGCGATCAGCTTGGGCGCGGCGGGATCATCGGCGGCCATCAGTTCGCGCAGATGGTCCAGATCATTGTGGCGGAAGATGCGCTTGGCACCGCCATTGCGCTTGATCCCCTCGATCATCGAGGCGTGGTTCAGCGCATCGGAATAGATGATCAGGCCGGGAAACAGCTTGGGCAGCGTCGAAAGCGTCGCGTCATTGGCGATATAGGCGCTGGAAAACACAAGCGCGGCTTCCTTGCCATGCAGGTCGGCCAGCTCGGCTTCCAGTTCCTTGTGATAGACCGTGGTGCCGCTGATATTGCGCGTGCCGCCCGACCCCGCACCGGCCGCATCCAACGCCTCGTGCATGGCATTCAGGACGACCGGGTGCTGCCCCATGCCCAGATAGTCATTGCCACACCAGACGGTGATTTCCTGACTTTCGCCATCGGGACGCGTCCAGATCGCCTGCGGAAACCGGCCCTTGGCGCGTTCGATATCGATGAAGGTGCGATAGCGCCCTTCCTCATGAAGACGTCCGATAGCCTTGTCCAACGCGGCATCATAATTCATAGCGGGCGTTCCCTTGCATAGCTGGCTGGGTGCGATCATTGTCCGACCACGCGCGGCGGGTCGTTGATACAGGTCAAATCCTGAAAATGACAGGTCAAATTTGTCGCAGCGCGACCAAAGGCCCATAAGGCAAAACCAATAAAACAAGTCAGAAATAAGGAGCCGTCGACATGGATCAAGGTCTGGAACAGGTGCTGGCCAAACTGGACGCGGGACGCGATGCCGCGCTGGACCGTCTGCTGGCCTTCCTGCGCATTCCGTCGATCTCGACCGATCCGGCACATAAATCGGATGTGCGCGACGCTGCCGAATGGTTGCGGGCACAGCTGGACGACCTGGGCTTTCAGACGCAGATCCACGACACGCCGGGCCATCCGATGGTCGTTGCGCGGTCGCAGCCCGGCCAGGCACGCCCGCTTCTGTTTTACGGCCATTACGACGTGCAGCCGGTCGATCCGCTGAACCTGTGGAACAGCCCGCCCTTCGAGCCCCGGATCGAGGAAACCCCGCAAGGTCAGGTGATCCGTGGACGCGGCGCGGCGGATGACAAGGGTCAGCTGATGACCTTTGTCGAGGCGTTCCGCGCCTGGCGCGACGTGCATGGCGAACTGCCCTCGGACCTGATTCTGCTGTTCGAGGGCGAAGAGGAATCGGGCTCGCCCTCGTTGCAGCCGTTCCTGCGCGAACATGCCGTTGATCTGCGCGCCTCGCTGGCGATGATCTGCGATACCAGCATGTATTCCGACGGCCGCCCCGCCATCACCACGCAGCTGCGCGGTCTGGTCGGCCAGGAAGTGGTCATTCGCGGTGCCGATCGCGACCTGCATTCCGGCAGCTTCGGCGGGCTTGCGGCCAACCCGATCATGATCCTGGCGCAGGCACTGGCCACGCTGAAGGACGATCAGGGCCGCGTGACCCTGCCGGGCTTCTATGAGGGCGTGCAGGATCTGACCGACGAGCTGCGCCGCGACTGGGACGCGCTTGGCTTTGACGCCGAAGAGTTCCTGTCGGGCGTCGACCTGAAGACGCCCATTGGCGAGACCGGCCGCACCCCGCTGGAAATGGTGTGGAACCGCCCGACCTGCGAGATCAACGGCATCGCCGGCGGCTATGCGGGCGATGGCTTCAAGACGGTGCTGCCCGCCGAGGCCCGCGCCAAGGTCAGCTTTCGCCTGACCGGCACGCAGGACCCCGAAAAGATCCGCGCGGCGTTTCAGGACCATATCCGCGCCCATATCCCCGCCGATTGCAGCGTCGAGTTCCACGATCACGGCGCCAGCCCGGCCAGCGTCATGGACACCTCGGACCCCGCATTCGCGACGGCCAAGGACGCGCTTGGCCGCGAATGGGGGCGCGAAGCGGCCTATATCGGCGCAGGCGGCTCGATCCCGATCGCGGGCGACTTCAAGCAGATCCTGGGCATGGATTCGATGCTGATCGGCTTTGGCCGCGACGATGACCGGATCCATTCGCCGAATGAGAAGTACGACGTCAACAGCTTTACCAAGGGCGCACGGTCCTGGGCCCGCATCCTGACGGCGCTGCGCTGACGAAAAAGGGGCCGCGGCGTATCGCCTGCGGCCCCGTCCCGATCCCGATCCGCCGTCATTGCGGCGACGGGATGCAGATCACTGTCCCGATCTGATCAGCTATTCGCGGTGCAATAGCTTTGGCTGCGCGTCCATGCGGCAATATCCGCGCGTTTCTTTTCGCTGCGCAGGGGCGCCCAGTCGCGGGCAATGCCGCGCCATCCGCCGCTGCCATCACGCACCACCGCGTTGTCGCGGCCAACCTGCTTTGACATGATCCTGACCGCGCAGGACATGTTGTCGGCGCCATTGGTGATGTTGCCGTCACAACCATAACCGCGCCATGTCGCTGGCGCGATCTGCATCAGGCCCAGCCATTTGCCGCCGCCGCCCGATGCCTTGGGGTTGTATGTGCTTTCATGCTTGGCCACTGCCGACAGCAACCCCGCCCAGAATGCCTTGCGCCCGGTCGTTCCCAGCTCTTCGTAATTGGGGCAGAAATTCTCGATATCGTGGGGCACCTGAGAAATGACCTTCACGCCTTCCCGGTCCAGCGCCGCCAATGTGGCCTTTGTCCATGCCTCGGACCCCGCGCTTTGGTCCCAGCGCATCGGCGGCTGGGTGGCCAGCTGCATCTGTTCGACGGTGGGGCGATCGGCGACCTGTTCTTCGGTCGTGGTCTGACAGGCGGCCAGAAAGGCCAATGCGACGATAGGAGCCAGCGCAGCGCGCATGCGGACCTCGTAAGGCGGTTTCGATCAGTCTGCATTAGCGGCGCCGCGAAATGCCGCAAGCTTGTCATTCGGGGCTAGGCGGGATCACGCCGCGCATCGCGGAAACCATCGGTGAAAATCCGCCCATGCAGGCCAGACCGCCCACCGCGCGGTAAGAAAATCTCAACCTTGTCATGAGCCGCGAGGCGCGGGTGATGATTCCCGACCGGACCGCAATCTTCGATGAATCGCGCATGCGATACCGTCGGCCCGTGACAACGCCCGCGTCGTGGCCTAAAACCCCGGCCTGACTGCCCATCCGCAAGCGAGGCTCTGATGCTTGACCACCTGTCCTTTACCGCCCCTGAACCCAAGACCATCGCCGGTGCGAAAGGCGATTGGGAACTGGTCATCGGGCTAGAGGTTCACGCGCAGGTCGCCAGCAAGGCCAAGCTGTTCTCGGGCGCCTCGACCGAATTCGGGGCCGAGCCCAACAGCAACGTGGCCTTCGTGGACAGCGCGATGCCCGGCATGCTGCCCGTCATCAACGAATTCTGCGTGGCACAGGCCGTGCGCACGGGTCTGGGCCTGAAGGCCGGGATCAACCTGTTCAGCGCCTTCGACCGCAAGAACTATTTCTACCCGGATCTGCCGCAGGGCTATCAGATCAGCCAACTGTACCACCCCATCGTCGGTGAGGGTGAAGTGATCGTGGACATGGGCCCCGGCATCGCCCGGCGCGTGCGGATCGAACGCATCCACCTGGAACAGGACGCGGGCAAGTCGATCCACGACATGGATCCCAACATGTCATTCGTGGACCTGAACCGCACCGGCGTCGCCCTGATGGAAATCGTCAGCCGCCCCGACATCCGCGGCCCCGAAGAGGCCGCAGCCTATGTCAGCAAGCTGCGCCAGATCATGCGCTATCTGGGCACCTGCGACGGCAACATGCAGAACGGCAATCTGCGCGCCGACGTGAATGTCAGCGTCTGCCCCCCCGGCGCCTATGAAAAATACCAGGAAACCCAGGATTTCAGCCATCTGGGCACCCGCTGCGAGATCAAGAACATGAACTCGCTGCGCTTCATCCAGGCCGCCATCGAATACGAGGCACGCCGCCAGATCGCCATCATCGAAGATGGCGGCAAGGTCGTGCAGGAAACCCGCCTTTACGATCCCGACAAGGGCGAAACCCGCTCGATGCGGTCCAAGGAAGAGGCGCATGATTACCGCTACTTCCCCGATCCCGACTTGCTGCCCCTGGAAATCGAACAGGCCTGGGTCGATGGCATCGCCGCCGACATGCCAGAACTGCCGGACGAGAAGAAGGCACGCTTCGTCAAGGACATGGGCCTGTCGGAATATGATGCCGGCGTGCTGACCGCCGATGTCGACAACGCCAATTACTTCGAGGCCGTGGCGAAGGGCCGTGACGGCAAGATGGCCGCGAACTGGGTCATCAACGAACTGTTCGGTCGCCTGAACAAGGAAGGGCTCAGCGTCGAAACCTCGCCCATTTCCTCGGCGCAGCTGGGCGGCGTGATCGACCTGATCGCCAAGGGCGACATTTCAGGCAAGATCGCCAAGGACCTGTTCGAGATCCTGTGGACCGAAGGCGGCGATCCGGCGGAAATCGTCGAGGCCCGCGGCATGAAGCAGGTCACCGATCTGGGCGCCATCGAAAAGGCCGTGGACGACATCATCGCTGCCAACCCCGCGCAGGTCGAGAAGGCCAAGCAGAACCCCAAACTGGCAGGCTGGTTCGTCGGTCAGGTGCTGAAAGCCACCGGCGGCAAGGCGAACCCGGCGGCGGTGAATGAGTTGGTTGCCAGGAAGCTGGGCGGCTAAGGCCGCCCTCATCGCCCACGGGCCAGCAAAAGGGACTGATCATGCGCTATGAATATACGGCAATCGCGGCCCCGGCCCGTGGTGAAAAGGCCAAAGAGGCCAAGACCCCGACCGACCGTTATGCCCTTGGTTTCACGGCCGAACTGAACCGAATGGCGGCGGATGGCTGGGAATATATCCGCGCCGATGTGCTGCCAAGCGAAGAGCGGACCGGCCTGACCGGGCGCACGACGGTCTATCACAACCTGCTGGTCTTCCGCCGGCCGCTGTCCCATGTCAGCGCCGCGCCGCGCCCCGAATACCCGGCCGCCGCCGCCCCTGCGCCCGAGCCGCGGCCGCAACCGCAATTGCCCGAAGCCGCCGCGCCCCAACGCCCGATTCAGCCGGAAACGCCCGAGGTTCCGGCGAACGAACCCACAAGGGACTGACCGTTCAGGCCGCGTGTTCTATCCCGACAGGGTGAAACGCGCGGATCTGCACATCACGCCCCCGAAACGCGCAAAAGCTGTTCGGGGGAACCTCGTGCCAGTCATCCTCGTCGGTTTCCAGCGGCTCGGACACGACGGCGCGACCCTGCCGCGTCTCGGACCAGCGGTGATACAGGGACGGCGCGTGATCGTCGCTGGCATAGCGCAGCGCAAACAGCGTTTCCCCGTCGCTGAAGGCGCAGGTGGCACGCACGAAAGGTGCCTGACCGCGCCGCCTTGCCAGATCTGCCAGAACGCCCACGGCCTGCGCCATCGCCCCGCATGGATCGTCGCGCAACCCCGCGCCAAGCGCGATCAGAAACAGCGCCTCGCTGTCGGTCGCGCCCTTGCGATGGGGGTAAAGATCATCGGGGATCAGCAGATCCGCGTCGCGCCGAAAGCCGTCATAGCCGCCGAACTGGCCGTTATGCATGAACGACCAGCGGCCGACCGCGAAGGGATGACAGTTGTTGCGGCTGGTCGCGGTGCCGGTCGAGGCGCGGACATGGGCCATGAACAGGCCCGACCGGACCTGCCCGACCAGACTGCGCAGATTGCAGTCCGACCAGGCGGGCATCACGTCGCGATACAGGCCCGGTTCGGGCCGTTCGCCATACCACGCCAGCCCGAATCCATCGGCATTGACCGGCGTGGTGCAGCGCGTCGCGCCCTGGCTTTGCCGGATCAGCGAATGCGCAGGACGGCTGACGATATCTTCAAGGAAGATGGGTTGGCCCACATAGGCGGCCCAACGGCACATGATCCTGTCCCTTCATGTTATGACGTCTTTGCGACAGCCCTAGCACGAAAGTCTGAGATGTTCACCTATTCAGATGCGGGCGGCGTTTCCTCGACAATCACAAGGTCGCGCTCGGCCGCGCCCTTGGCATGTTCCAAGGCAGACTGGTATTCGCTGCTTTCGTAACAGGCAACCGCGGCCTCCAGGCTGGGAAAGCGGGCCACGACATTGCGCGACCGATCGCTGCCTTCCAACTGCCGATAGCGTCCACCACGCGCAAGAAAGACGCCGCCATGGGCCGCGATGGCCGGGCCGGCCTCTTTGGCATAGCGGCCATAGGCCTCGGCATCGGTCACATGGACATGGGCAATCCAAAGTGCGGTCATGCAAGTTCTCCGATCAGCTTTTCGACCTCGGCAAAGGCGGTATCGGCGGCCTCAAGACTGGGCGCCCCGCCCTGCGCACGGTCGGGACGACCACCGCCGCCCTTGCCGCCAAGCGCGACCGTCGCCGTCTGCACCAGCGTCACCGCGCTGAGACGATCGACCAGATCCGGCGTGACACCGGCCGCGACGGTCGCCTTGCCCTCGGCCTCGGCCAGAACCAGAACCGCGCCGCTGCCCAATTGGGCTTTCATCTCATCGACCAGCGGCCCAAGTTCCTTGCCGCCGACGCCTTCGACCTTGCGACCGATGAACTTGATGCCGCCGATCTCTTTGGCCTCGGCTGCACCGCCGCCACCCATCGCCAGCTGGCGTTTCAGCTGCGCGACCTCGTTGGCCAACGCCTTGCGCTCGTCCGCAATGGCGCGGACACGGTTGACGACATCACCGGCCTGCGCCTTCAGGATGCCCGCAATCTCGCCCAGCTGACGGTCGGCGCCGCGCAGATATTCCAGTGCCGCCTGCCCGGTCAGCGCCTCGATCCGGCGCACACCCGCGCTGGACGCGCCGTCGCTGAGCAGGGCGAAGGCGCCGATATCACCGGTTCGCGCGACATGCGTCCCGCCGCACAGTTCCAGCGAATAGGTCTGCCCATCGCCGCCCTTGCCGGAATTGGCCTGACGGCCCATCGAGACGACCCGCACCTCGTCGCCATATTTTTCACCGAACAGCGCCTGCGCACCGATGGCGCGGGCATCGTCGGGGGTCATGATCCGGGTTTCGACCGGGCTGTTCTGGCGGATATAGTCGTTCACCTCAGCCTCGATCGTCGCCATTTCCTGCGCGGTAACCGCATGGTTATGGCTGAAATCGAAGCGCAGGCGATCCGGCGCGTTCAGGCTGCCGCGCTGTGCGACATGTTCGCCAAGCGTGCGGCGCAGCGCCTCGTGCAGCAGGTGCGTGGCCGAGTGGTTGGCCCGGATCATGCCGCGGCGATCATGTTCGACCGACAGTTGCGCGCCCTGCCCGCGGGCTAGCGTGCCCGTCGTCACCTCGGCCATGTGCACGAACACGCCCGCGACCTTCTTGGTATCGGTCACGCGCGCCGCGCCGGTTTCGGTCTTGATCAGACCGCTATCGCCGACCTGACCGCCCGATTCCGCATAGAAGGGCGACTGGTTCACCACGATCTGGATCGTGTCGCCTTCGCTGGCTTCGGCAATCTCGGCCCCGTCCTGCACCAGTGCCAGCACCTGACCCTCGGCCTCTTCGGTGTCGTAGCCCAGAAATTCTGTCGTGCCGTGCTGTTCGGCCAGATCGTACCAGATCGTCGCATCCTGGGTTTCACCGCTGCCGGCCCATGCCGCGCGGGCCTTGGCCTTCTGTTCGGCCATGGCCGTGTCGAAGCCCTCGATATCCACGGCACGACCTTGTTCGCGCAGCGCATCCTGCGTCAGGTCCAGCGGGAAACCATAGGTATCATACAGCTTGAATGCCGCCTCGCCGGGCAGGTTCGCACCCTCGGGCAGCTTGCCCAACTCATCATCCAGCAGGCGCAGACCGCGATCCAGCGTCTGGCGGAACCGGGTTTCCTCGCTGCGCAGGGTTTCCTCGATCAGGGCCTGCGCGCGGTTCAGTTCGGGATAGGCCGCGCCCATCTGATGGACCAACGCCGGAACCAGCCGGTGCATCACCGGATCCTGCGCGCCCAGCATATGCGCATGGCGCATCGCGCGGCGCATGATGCGGCGCAGGACATAGCCGCGCCCCTCGTTGCTGGGCATCACGCCATCGGCGATCAGGAAGCTGGTCGAGCGCAGGTGATCCGCGATCACCCGGTGATGGACCTTGCCCGGCCCGTCGGGATCGGCGCTGGTCGCATGGGCGCTTGCCTCGATCAGGCTGCGCATCAGGTCGGTGTCATAATTGTCGTGCTTGCCCTGCAGCAGCGCCGCGATCCGTTCCAGCCCCATGCCGGTATCGATCGACTGCATGTCCAACGCACGCATCGAGCCGTCCTCGAACTGCTCGTTCTGCATGAACACGATGTTCCAGATCTCGATGAAGCGGTCGCCATCCTCGTCGGGCGAACCCGGAGGGCCGCCCCAGATATGGTCGCCATGATCAAAGAAGATCTCGGTGCAGGGGCCGCAGGGGCCGGTCGGGCCCATCTGCCAGAAATTGTCGCTGGTCGGGATGCGGATGATGCGGTCGTCCGACAGGCCCGCGACCTTCTTCCAGATATCGGCGGCCTCGTCATCGGTGTGATAGACCGTGACCAGCAGCTTGTCTTTCGGAATGCCGAAATCCTTGGTCAGCAATTCCCACGCATAAGGGATCGCTTCGGTCTTGAAGTAATCGCCAAAGCTGAAATTGCCCAGCATCTCGAAGAAGGTGTGGTGGCGGGCGGTATAGCCTACATTGTCCAGGTCGTTATGCTTGCCGCCCGCACGCACGCATTTCTGAGCCGTGGTCGCACGGTTGTAGTCGCGTGTCTCGACCCCGGTGAACAGGTTCTTGAACTGAACCATGCCCGAATTGGTGAACATCAGGGTGGGGTCGTTGCGCGGCACCAGCGGGCTGGAATCGACCACCTGGTGACCGTTCCGCTCGAAGAAGCCAAGGAATGTGGATCGAATGTCGTTCAGACTGGGCATAAGGGGGCCTTCATCGCAATACGGTCGCGTGCTGTCCGGCAAAACCGGCTTGCCGCACGGTCTAGCCCCAGCGAATGCCCCTGTCCAGCAATCCAGCCGATGCAACGAAAAACGCCGGGGCCCGGGCCCCGGCGTTCGATCGGTCCGAAAGCGAGGATCAATCCTCGGTCAGGTCTTCTGTTTCGCCACCCTCGGCGCCGAAATCCAGACCGTGGCTTGCGCGGATCTTGTCCTCGATCGCATAGGCGGCTTCGGGATTTTCACGCAGGAACTGCTTGGCATTCTCACGGCCCTGCCCGATCCGCTGATCGCCATAGGAATACCAGGCGCCGGATTTTTCGACCACGCCCGCCTTGACGCCAAGGTCGATCAACTCGCCCATCTTGCTGATGCCCTCACCATACATGATGTCGAACTCGACCTGGCGGAAGGGCGGCGCGACCTTGTTCTTGACCACCTTCACCCGGGTCGAGTTGCCGACGACCTCGTCGCGATCCTTGATCGACCCGGTGCGGCGGATGTCCAGACGGACCGAGGCATAGAATTTCAGGGCGTTCCCGCCCGAGGTGGTTTCCGGGTTGCCGAACATCACGCCGATCTTCATGCGGATCTGGTTGATGAAGATCACCATGCAGTTCGAGCGTCCGATGCTGGCGGTCAGCTTGCGCATCGCCTGGCTCATCAGGCGGGCCTGCGCACCGACCTGCGCATCGCCCATGTCGCCTTCGATTTCGGATTTCGGGGTCAGCGCCGCAACCGAGTCGACGACAACCAGATTGACCGCGCCCGAACGCACCAGCGTATCGACAATCTCCAACGCCTGCTCGCCGGTGTCGGGCTGGCTGATCAACAGCTCGTCCAGATTGACGCCCAGCTTCTTGGCATATTGCGGGTCCAGCGCATGTTCGGCGTCCACAAAGGCGCAGACACCGCCCTTTTTCTGTTCTTCCGCGACGCAATGCAGCGTCAGCGTGGTCTTGCCGCTGCTTTCCGGGCCATAGATCTCGATGATCCGGCCCTTGGGCAGACCGCCGATGCCAAGCGCGATGTCCAACCCAAGCGAGCCGGTCGAGGTCGCCTCGATCTCGGCCACGGGGCTGTCCTTGCCCAGTTTCATGATCGAGCCCTTGCCGAACTGGCGTTCGATCTGGGCCAGCGCACTGTCCAGGGCCTTTTGCTTGTCTGCGCTGCGTTTGTCAGTCATGTCGAAAATGCTCGCCTGTGCCATGTCGTCCCTGCCTTTATTTCACAGCCCCTCAAGAGGGGCAATCAACCCGGCTGGCGGGAATGTTCACCTCTTGTTCCTTCGCAAGATGTCCCAGAATTAACCAGCTTTCAAGAGCGAACCTGCTGAATACGACGATTCGTCCAACCATCATTGCGCCAGACGCGTTAACGAATGGTTTACAACGGTTTTTCCCCCCGATATTCCGGCCCGCGCCTGACGCGGGGGATGGGATGCTGATTTTCTGGGATCAACGCTTGGTATTCTTGGCGACGCCGAAGGCCGGTTCAACGGCCGTGGCCATGGCGCTGGAATCGCTGGCCTCTGTCTCGCTGCAGCGGCCAGCCCAGATGAAGCACACGGATATTGGCGGCTATCGGCGTCATGTCGGGCCGTGGTTGCAGGCGATGACGGGGGAAAGGTTCACCACCATCGCCCTGATGCGCGAACCGGTCGAGTGGCTGCGCAGTTGGTACCGCTTTCGCTTCAGCGAGGCGCTGGACGATTTCCACCCGGCGGTCGCGGAAAACAGCTTTGCCGGTTTTGCACGCGATTACCGCGCCCCCGACGGCCCCGCGCGGCTGGGCATCACCCCGCAGTCGCGGTTCCTGTCCGACGCCGAGTCGCGGGTGGACCGGATTTTTCGCTACGAGAATATCGACGCATTCGTTGCCTTCCTTGAGGAACGGCTGGACTGCGCGATCGAGTTGCCGCGCGCCAATGTTCCGCCGGCCCAGGATGTCAGCCTGCCCCCCGACGAGGAACAGGCCCTGAGGCAGGCCATGGCCGCCGACCTGAACCTTTACGCGCGGCTCGACTAACCGATCAATGTGTGCCCTTCGGGGCAGCAAGCCGGTCCTGAACCGTCCTGGCCAGTTCCGCGAGGGTGAAGGGCTTGGCGAGGAAGGTGGAATTGGCCAGCGGTTCCGCGCCTTCGGCAAAATTGCCCTCGGTATAGCCCGACATGAAGATCACCGGAGTCTGCGGATAAGTCTCGCGGGCCAGGCGTACCCAGGTCGGTCCGTCCATGCCGGGCATGACCACGTCGGTGACGAACAGGTCAAAGCCCACCTCCTGCGCCTGAATGATCTGCAGCGCCTGTTCGGCATTTTCGGCCTCGGCCACGTCGTAACCCTTCAGTTTCAGGGCGCGCGACGCAAAGGCGCGGACCGGGGCCTCATCCTCGACCAAAAGCACCTTCTGACCGGTTTCGGCGCTCGGCGCGGCGGCGACGCTTGCGACGATCTGTGGCTGCATTTCGGCCTCGGCGACCTCATGGGCGGGGAAATACAGGGTAAAGCAGGTGCCCTCGCCCAGCACGCTGTCACAGACCACGTAACCGCCCGATTGCTTGACGATGCCATAGACGGTCGACAGCCCCAGGCCCGTCCCCTCGCCCGTGGGTTTGGTGGTGAAGAACGGCTCGAAGATCTTGTCGAGATTTTCGGAGGAGATCCCCGTGCCCTCATCCTGGACGGCGATCTGGACATAGTCACCCTGGGGCAGTACAAAGCGGCCCTTCGACAGCCCCTCGCGCAGCGAGATATTGCGCGTGCTGACCACGACATCACCCCCATCGGGCATTGCATCGCGTGCGTTCACAACCAGGTTCATGATCACTTGCTCCAACTGGCGCTTGTCGGCGCGAATGGCTTTCAGGGCGGCTTCGTGCTGAATCGTCAGGGTGATCGGCTCACCGACCAGCCGGTTCAGAAGATGTGTCAGTTCGGCCAGGATGTCGCGCACACTCAGGGTTTCGGGGCGCAGGGTCTGCTTTCGCGAAAAGGCCAGCAGCTGCCCGACCAGCGCCGCGGCGCGGTTGGCGTTCTGGCTGATCTGGTCCAGATCGGCATAGTCGGGGTCGCCGCGGTCATGGCGCAGCATCAGCAGGTCGCAATGGCCGCGGATCGCGGTCAGCAGGTTGTTGAAATCATGCGCCACGCCGCCCGCAAGCTGACCGATTGCCTGCATCTTCTGGCTTTGGGCGAACTGCACCTCCAGCGTTTTCTGGGCACTGGCGTCGATCAGAACGGCCAACATGCTGCCCGGGCGCGAATGGTCCGGCGTAAGCGAAACCTGAAAATACCGCTCGCCCGCGTCGGCGCGGCGATCACCGGCACGCATCCGCAGCATTTCGGGCGTGGCGACGATCCGCCCGTCATAGATATCGGTGATCCATTCGCCCAAGGCGCGTCCCGGCCCATCCAGAACGCTGCCAAGGTTCAGCTGGCCGCCATCCGCAGGTACGCGCCCTTCCAGAAGATCGCGCGCGGTCTGGTTCGCCCGCAGGATCGTGCCGTCGCGCGAAAAACGCAGCAACGCGACGGGCAGCGCCTCCAACCCATCCTCGTCACCAGCCAGATCAACAGATGCCGCGGCCTGTTCACCACAATCCATCGCGCCCGCCAGGTGATAGGACCAGATCTGCAGGGGCGCGTCGCTGGCGCAGCTGAGGGCAAGGCAATCGCCCTCTTGCAGTTCCAGCTCGGCGCAGCCGCCGCGCTGCGCCTGTCGCGACATGATGTCGAAGGCCGCATCGCCATCGGCGCGAAATCGCATCAGAAAATCCTGAATGCCCTGACCCGAGATATCGCCGAACCTGTCGCAGGCGGCCGGGTTGGCGAACAGGATCGCGCCGTGCTGGTTGCTGATCCACACGCATTCCGGCGCGGCCGCAACCTCGCCACGAATGGCGGCAAGCGCGCGTCGTTCATGCAATCTGCGGCGGACATGGGTCAGGGCGATCGCGCCGCCCAGAAGATACCAGGCAAAGGCCACGGTCGTGAAGATCACCGTTGCCATCCCCGCCGACCGATCGGGCGATATCAGAAGGGCGATCGCGCCAAGCAGCGTGGGAAACACCAGCACGGGCAGGGCAGACAGCGCGCCGCGCGGTATGCCGTTGCGATCATCCCAATGGACCATGCGATTCGCCCCCTCATGACCTTTGCCTGTCTGGATAGTGCCACAGGCTTTAAGATTAGGTTAAGTGCAGGCTAATTATCCAACGCCAATTCAAAAGGTTTCAGGATACGCCCGCCACGCAGGCCGCATCATCCCTTGCGCAGCACGGCGCAGAAGAACCCGTCGCTTGCGGTCAACGGCGTCCAGAAATGCCGGGCTTCCTGTCTGAAATCCGGGTTGGCGGTCAGAAAACGATCGACCTGACCGCCATTCTCGTCCTCAAGGACCGAGCATGTCATATATGCAAACACCCCACCCGGCGCGACGAAAGCTGCGGCCTCGGCCATGATCCGTTGCTGAAGGTCAAGAAGGCGGTGAAACCCGGCCTCGTCCAGCCGCCATTTCGCATCGGGCGTCCGCCGCCAGGTTCCGGAACCGGAACAGGGCACATCGGCGACAACCAGATCAAAGCTGCCTTTCGGCTGTTCCGCCACAATTCCTGCGCCCGCACGTTTGGCCCGCAACGGCAGGTCGGCCATGCGCTGTTCGTTGGCATCATGGGCGGTGATCTTCGCCCTGGGCTGGGCACCGGCGATGGCAAGTGCCTTGCCCCCACCCCCGGCGCAGTAGTCCAGAACCCGGCCAGCCCCGATATCGGGAAGTGCGGCGCAGGCCAGTTGGGCCGACAGATCCTGCAACTCGACCATGCCCTGCTGATACGCGGCCGACCGGTTGACCTGCCGTTCGCCCGCCTCGACCCGCAGCGCGGTCGCCAGCAAGGGTGAGGCCGCGACCGAGACCCCGTCCTGTGCCAATGAGCGGGTGGCCTTGTCGGGATCGGACATCGCCGGATTGACCCGCAACCAGACCGGGGCGCGTTCGCCCATGGCATCCGCGACCTGTTGCCACGCATCGCCCAAGGAATCGCGCCACATCGGCAGCACCCAGTCGGGCAGATCGACGGCCTCGCCACCCTGCGCCAATGCCTCGGTTTGCGACAGAACCTGCGGGGCATGGCCCTGCCCGGTAAAGACCGTGGCCGGGTCCTGGCCGTTCAGACGGCAAAGCCCGATCATCAGCCCCCGCCCGGTCATCGCCCCGCCCAGCGAGGCGCAGCTGTTGCGCCGCCGCAGGGCCTGAAACACCAGATCACGGATGGCCGCACGGTCGCCCGATCCGGCAAAGCGGCTGTTACGCGACCAGCGCAGCAAGGCCTGTTCGGCGGGCTGACCGGCCAGGATCTCATCAAGGATCGAAATGGCGGCGCCAACCCGTGCGTCTGGTCTCATGTCTGGTCCTTTCGGGGCGCAGGATTATCACAGGCGACGGGCCATGGCAGGCGAGGCCCCGGTTTTCAAGGCAGGATGAATTCGACGCCGGGCAGGCAGGCGATCTCGGCCACGTCGGCGCGGTAATGGGCGGTCACCTCGTCCACCAGTTCCTGCGTCCAGCCCGGCAGATCGACCGCCTGATCCAGCTTTCCGGGCAATGCGTGATCGGCCAGTATCTGACCATAGATCTTGCGGCGCTGCGGGACCGACAGCTGATCGCGCCCACCCAAGGCCGTGCGCAGCTGCGCCAGCCCGGCATCGCCCAGCAGTTCATGCATATAGACAAGCGCCCCCAGCAAAGGGGCATCGGGAGGCATATTGGCGGCAAGACGCACGATTTCGGGCCAGATCAGTGGGACATCCTCGTGACACCACATCACGATCCGGCGGCCCTGCGCGTGCCGCACCAGCCGCTGGATCGCATCCCGCCAGCGCAGATCGGCCGGTTCGCGGCCCTGCATCAGCACGCGGTAATCGCCGCCGGTAAATTCCCGCATCACATCGGTTATCAGCGTGGCCGGATTGCGGATGGCGACAAAGAATTCCGCCTTGGCCGAGGGAAACAGGTTGGCCAGCGCATTCACCCGGCTGCCGATCTGGGGATAGAACCCGTCGCGCCCGACCGCACGCCCCGGTGCGCCCATGAAGGTCTGGCTGGAAAACACGACCCGCTGCGTGTCGTCATGCTGCAGCACTGCGTCCAGAAGGATCTGTTCCATCTCGGGGGTCGAGCTGCCCCCGTTCAGCGACATCAGCGCCTCTTCGAACAGGCCGCGATGATGGCTGGGGGGCACCACCTCGGTCCGGTTCTGCAGCAACCACGAACGATTGTTCAGAAGCGTTTTCAGAAGCCTGTCGCCATCGGTCGCATGAACACCGACATGAAACACCATCTGCATGCGGGCTGCCCCTTGTGTGATTCCGCCATCCCGTCTTCGCGGGCTGGTTGCATGCTAGCGCCGCTTCGTGGACAGGAAAACCGCTTTGCGCTATCGCCCTGACATGAGCGTCAATGAAGCCACCACACCCCGCCAACGCACCCATGATCACGCCCTGCGTCAAGGCAGCGGCACGGGCTGGTCGCTGGCAGCGGTGCTGATTGCCGCGCTGGTCATGCTGCCGGTGGGTGCCGTGGCATGGATGGCGCTGAACCCCACGGACAATATCTGGCCGCATCTGCTATCGACGGTGCTGCCGCGATATCTGGCCAATACGGCGATCCTGGCCCTTGGAACGGGGCTGCTGTCGGCGGCGATGGGCGCAGGCGCGGCCTGGTTGGTCAGCATGTATGACTTTCCGGGTCGGCGCGGGCTGGAATGGTTGCTGCTGTTGCCGCTGGCCGTTCCGGCCTATATCGGCGCCTATGCGCTGGCCGATTTTCTGGACTACAGTGGCCCGGTCCAGACCGCGCTGCGCGGCTGGTTCGGCTGGGAAAGCGCGCGCGACTACTGGTTTCCGCGCATCCGCTCGATCGAGGCGGCGATTCTGGTGCTGTCGGCCGCGCTGTATCCCTATGTCTACCTGCTGACCCGCGCGGCGCTGCATGAACAGTCCGGCAGCGCCTATGAGGTTGCGCGCGCCCTGGGCACCGGACCCTGGGGGCTGTTTCGTCGCCTTGGCCTGCCACTGGCGCGGCCAGCCATTGTCGCGGGTTCGGCCATCGCGATGATGGAGTCGGTCGCGGATTACGGGGTGGTCAGCTATTTCAACGTGCAGACGCTGAATACGGGCATCTTCACCACCTGGCTGGAACGTCGCAATGCAGGCGGCGCGGCACAGATCGCCTGCGTGATCCTGTTGGTCGTGGTCGTGCTGGCGCTGTGGGAACGGTTCGGCCGTCGCAATGCCCGCTATCACCAGAATGCCCGCCAGCCGCGCCCCATCATGCGTCAGCGACTGGGCGGCCTGGCTGGGGCGGCAGCGATGCTGGCCTGTTTCCTGCCCTTCGCTCTGGGCTTTCTGCTGCCGGTCGGGGTCATCCTGAATTATGCCTTGGCCTATCCGCAGGGCTGGGTCACGCCGGGTCTGGGCCTGGCGGCCTGGCACACGGTCAGCCTCGGCGCGGTCGCTGCGGTTCTGACCGTGCTGCTGGCGCTGATCATGGTCTATGGGGTCCGGCTGTCAGGCCGATCCCTGCCCCGGCTGCTGCTGCCGATCACGACCATCGGCTATGCCGCGCCGGGGGCCGTTCTGGCCGTAGGCATCCTGATCCCGCTGGCCGCGCTGGATCACCGGGTTGCGGATTTCTGGCTGAACCTGACCGGAACGGACCCCGGCCTGATCCTGACCGGAACCGGATTCGCGATGATCTTTGCCTATCTGGTCCGTTTCTTCGCCATCGGACAGGGGGCCATCGACGGCGCCTTCACCCGGGTGCCGCCTTCGCTGCCCATGGCGGCCAGATCGCTGGGACGCAGCAACCTGGGCACGCTGCGCGACCTGTATCTGCCGCTGATGCGCGGTTCGGTCGGATCGGCGCTGCTGCTGATCTTTGTCGATTGCTCGAAAGAGCTGCCGGCCACGCTGTTGCTGCGACCGTTCAATTACGAAACCCTCGCCACGCGCGTCTTCGAAAAGGCCAGCCTCGAGGATCTGGGCAACGCCGCCCCCGCCGCGCTGCTGGTCATGGCGATGGGCCTTCTGGCGGTCGTTCTGCTGGCGCGCACCAACCTTGGCTTGCGCAAACCCGCGGACCGCGCTATCGCAGGGACACCAACGGGCTAAGGCCCGCCGCCGGTTTAGCTCAGCTGGTAGAGCGTCTGATTTGTAATCAGGGGGTCGGGGGTTCGAGTCCCTCAACCGGCACCACTATCTTCTGCAATTGCTGGTCGCTATGGAAATTTCACAGCACAGCCCCCCAAGCAGCCCCCCAAGTAAATCTTGTTGACGACTCTGTAGCATCGGATCGGTTAGTTCAGTGTTCCGCTTGCGCTTATGTTCTGCATTTGTTCTTATCGAGTGATGCGAATCCACAATCCGTTTTTTCCTCACGACACGGCGCTATTCATCATTTGGGCATATCCGCCCAAGGGTGAACCATACAGCCTTGCGGCGGGCGGCTTGCGAGCGATGAATGCGGCTTGGTGGACCGTGCAAGACGAGGCGCGAGACTGCCCGCTGACGCTGCAACACGGGGCGCGGGTGATCAGGAGCCGAGATCCTGTGCGAAAGTGACGCCCCCGGCGATAACGAGCGAGGGCGATTCGATCAGGCGCGATCATCAACGCCTCTTATTCAGCCTTGACCAAAACCAGACGCAGTTCTGTCTTCACCTGTGATGCAGGCCTCCAGGTCAGCAACCTTAACGAAGCTGGCCGAGCTGCCGGGCGCGCGCTTGTAGATCTTGATCGTGCCTTCTTTTGCCATTCGGTAAAGCGTCGATCGGCTGATGCCGAACACGGCCTGGACGGCGCTGGGGCGGATGTAGAGTGGCTTGTTCTGTTTCATGGTAGGCACGCTCCTTATGCGCTCTTTTCCGGGGTGATCTGGTAGCTATCGATGTCGATTCCGCGCGCTGCGAGATCGTCTGCCCACATGGCCTTCATGCTGCTTGCTCCATTGCATATGGCGACCATTGCGCCGCGCAGGCCTCGGCCACGCCCTCGAAGGTCCGGCTGCGGATCTTCCAGCGATCCGGCCCTGGCGGTGTGCGATGGATGGCGTTCCACGCCTTCCACTCGTCGCTGCCCCTTTCGGGTTCGGGCAGTCGATCGGTGGCCGTGAGCCTTGGAAGCCCGCGCAGATAGAAGCCCGTGGCCTTGTAGGCCGGCTCACCGAACCAGAACGGCTGCACGATCTGAGGCGCGGGCAGATCCGCCGGCATCCGGTCCTTGGCAAGATCATTCATTTCTGGGTTCTCGATGGCGACCCGCTCGATCGGCGCGCGCCAACAGTCGATGAACAGGCTCACGCCTTCCTCGAACTCGGCGCGCAAGTCCTCGATTGTCCTGCCCTTCGGGAGTTGCTTCGGCGGTGTCCATTTGCCCGGCCCGCTCATCCAGCGCCGACCAGAGCGGCAAAGCCGCGTGCAAGGCGGATGCATGACGGCCAGCAGATCCCAGCCCTCGTTCAGCAGCTCGCGGATATCAGATCTGATGTGGCGATTGCTGCCATCCTCGGCCGGGAGCAGGTCGCAGGACCAGACATCGTGCCCAAGCGCATCAAACGCTCCGCGCATCACGCCTGATGTTTCGCAGCCGATCAGGACTTTCATCGCACGCATCATCCAGCGGCCATCATCGAGCGCGGCAGAGCGCCCATGGATAGGATCGCTGCGTCGTCGTCGTTGCGCGTCATGGTCGGGATCAGGCCGTCATAGCGATCCGATTTACGGACGCGTCCCTGCCATTGCTTCAGGGCAAGGATCCGGCTGACCCGGTTCACCTGCATATCGACGCTTTGCGCGATCTCCGGGACTGTGCGCTCCCAGCCGTAATCCTTGCAGTCGCACCAGATGAGATATGCTGCCGTATGGCTGCGCGGGCTTAGACGAGCCATGCGATGAGCCCTCCCGCGGCGATCACGATGCCGAATAGAACGCAGATTACTGTGCCGCCGTAGGCCGCACGCCGCGGCGCGGGTGCCTGGGCGGCTCGGAAGACGTGTCGATACTCGTCCATGGTCTGCTCCGTTCAAATAGCGCGCAGCATCGCAAGCGGAGTCGCGATGGCGGCGGCGGTGAGAAAAATTAGGGCGGGAGTGGCAAGGGCGCGCTCAATGCGATCAAACGTCATACCGCCTCCCTCTCGCGCATTTTCAGCCATTCAAGGCCAAGCGCGCGCTCGTAGCAGTCGGCCGAGCTGGCCAGTCGCTGGGCTGCGGCATCCACGGCCGTGGGCTCGTAGTGGATGAAGTCGATGATCATGGCCCGATCGGTGTCGCGCCGGTCAGAGCAGCAAGCCATCAATTTGCCGCCTGGATGAAATGGGCCACAGCCTTTGCGGCCAGTGGCCAGCCCGTGCCGATGGCAATCATTGCCAGAAGGTGTCTTTTTTCGATCCCGAGACGTCGCATGAGGTTGCCTCCCACCCAGATTGGTATCCATTATGGATACTAATAGCAAGAGACTTGTTGCGATTATGGAAACAATGTCAGATCAAGAGCTCTGAAGGGAGGCCGGGCGCACCTCATTCGCCGATTGCGATCGCAACCTAGTACACGCCTTGGTTGTCGTTAAATCCGTGGCTTCGCCCAAAACGAGACGCCTTGACGGAGGAATTTTTTCATGACGAAGCGAGTGCTCTGCACCGAACAAGATCATGCGCTCGTGCGCAAGATCACCGACCTCGATTGCGAGGTGAAGGCGGCGCTTCTTACTCTGGTGAAGAGCTTATCTTCTGCGCATGAAGGCGATCGATCAGGCTGCGAACCATCTGCTGATCTGCGGGATCGAGATTTCTGATCTGCGCCGCCAGATCCTCATCGTCGGCTGAAGGTGGCAGAGGGTAACCAGTGATCGCAGAGATCGCACGCGCCTCGTCCATCGAGACCTTTCTCGCCTTGGTCATCTTATTGACCATCGACTTTGCGTAGGATCCCAGGCCCACGCTTGCGGTCAGCGCATCTGCCAGCGCCTGCTGCGTCATATCGCTGGCCGCAAGTGCGTCGCGCACCCATTGATTCATTCCCGTCGCGGGCGGAGTTGGATATGTCGGGCGTCTGGCCATACCCGCCGTGTATCCGGTAGCGATACAAAAGTCTGTTGCCATGATGTAAACCTAATCGCTTGCTTAATGTTTCCATTATGGATACCTAATAGAAACATGGAACCTGCACTTTTGATCATCTCTCGGCTTGGCGGCGTCGCTCGCGTGGCGTCGCTGCGCGGTATCCACCGGTCTGCCGTCTGGAAATGGACGCAGCCGCGGTCAAAGGGAGGAACGGATGGCCGCATCCCTATCGAGCACATCCGACCCCTTCTGGAAGAAACTCGGCGACTCGAGCTTGGTATCAAGGCAGAGGATTTCTTGCCGGCCGATGAGGCCCCTCCCTATACCGCCCGCTCAGCAGCAACACTGGGAGCCGAGGCGTGAGGCAGCGCAGTCGTCGCCCTGACCGCAAATATGCCGCGATCCCCAATTCGGCGATGCGCGATCCGTCAATATCGATCGCAGGACGCGGGCTGCTCGCTCTGCTGATGACCTATTCCGATGATTGGGTGTTTCTGGTTCCTAAGCTGCAGGAAATTTGCGGCGTCGGACGCGACAAAATGCGGGCCATGCTCTCCGAACTGGAAGAGGCAGGATACCTCGTTCGTGAAGCTGTCCGGGGCGATGGCGGCCAGCTCTGTGGTTCCACGTGGGTTATCCTCGATGAGCCTACCGGTGGTTCATTTGGCGGTGGCTCTGAGGGTTCGCAGCAAGATGATGTGCCAATGAATGACCACCGACCCCCTAAAAACCCGGCGGTCGGTGACACCGCCCCCCTGAAAACCCGACCGCCGGTAGAACCGACCGGCGGTAAATCCGTCCCCATAAGAAAACCAACCTGTAAGAAGACCAACCCTAAGAACGCGCCTTCGGGGTGTGAAAGGGGGGTGTATCAATCCAATGATTCTGGGTTTGCTGTCGATCCGCCGCCCCCCGGATCGTCGGGGCTTGCCAGCAACGAGCCGCGGGGCACCCGTGAGGCTGATGACTTCGACACATTCTGGTCTGCCTATCCCGATCCGGTCGAGCGCGAGGCAGCGAAACGCGCGTTTGCCAAGCTGGTCCAGTCTGGCGAGGTGAAGGCTTCGGACCTGGTCGATGCCGCGAAGGCATATGCCCGGAGCCGGCACGTCGAGCGGGGCTATGGCAAGAAGCCCGCAAACTGGCTGTCCTCCGGGGCTTGGCGCGAGGAATGGGAAGCGGGCCGGGCCGTTCAGGATGAAAGCCGCGAGATCGATTACCCCGCCCTGGCCGAACGCTGGCGCGGGCCGATCAAGACCGGTGCCACCTACGCGGCGTCGGCCGTCAGCCAGCGCCTGGCCCGCTTCATGCTTGGCGAGGGAATGGTGACCGAGGCCGATCTGCGGCGCTGCGGGGTGTCGTTCTGATGGCTGATCGCGAATTCCTGGCGGGTCGAGTTCGGGCGCGGATCGCCGAGAACGGATCGGTGATCCTGACACGCGCCGGCGCGATCGGACGCGGGGTGCCCCGGCAATCGATGATGTGGTGCGCCGAGCAGGTGGCAGAAGCGCTGCGGGCGGCATCCCAGAGGCGGGGTGAGGACGCAATCTGCGAGGCCCGCGCGCTTCGCTGGGCCCTCAATGAAATGAAAGATCCGGCGCGGCGCTGACGCTGCAGCTGGGCGACGGACAGTGAAGGAGGCGAAATGGCAGCGGTTCTGTTGGGGCGGGTTCTGGTCCCTGATTTCTTCAACCCTCGGCCCGAGGACGTGGATGTCGGGTTCATGTTCTGGCGCATGCGGCGGATGCGTCGCATCTCGGGCAACCGTTCGGCGCTGACGCTGGATATCCACCACGAGCTTTGCGGGCTGCTGGCAGATGAGCTGCAATGCTCGCGCCCGGCCCGGATCTGGGCGCGCTGCCATGATCTGCACGAATTCGCCATCGGGGATATCGTTCGCCCGGTGAAGGCCGATCTGGGATCGAAGCTGGTCGAGCAAACCTCGCGCCGGTGGGACGAGGCAATCGCGGCGCGGCTTGGCCTCTCGCTCCCCTCGGCCACGGAGGCCCTCGAGGTAAGCCTCGTTGACGACATGGCCCTGGCGATCGAGTGGAGCGAGCTGTTGGGCCGGAATTTGGCCGAGTTGGGCATCGTTGTGCCTGATCTACCCGAGAATGCCGTCGAGCTGCTGGGCCGCGCGATCAGCGCCATGGGGGCGCAGACGTGGTGGTCGGAGACCGGCAGCGCCAAGGACGAGACCGCCTACAACCTGTCGGCCTATGCGGGCGAGCAGCGCCTGCGCCGGGCAGTGACCGCGTGACCGAGGCTGTCCAGATGTGGCGCGGCCGTGCGGGTCGGCGGGGTCGTTCGCCGAGCGGCACTAAACGCCGGGCCGACCTTGAGGGGCCGATCCAGCGCGCGGTGGTCGACCGTCTGCGCTTCGAATTGCCGGGGGCCATCGTCCACCATTCGCCGAACGAAGTCCCGCTGGACGGTGAAGATGTCCGCGCGGCAATTGCAAAGGCCAAGCGCAACGGCATGGTGCCCGGCTTTCCGGATGTGGTGGTCGTGCTGGCCTGCCGCCCGGTCACGCTGTTCTTCGAGGTGAAGGCCGAGGGCGGCCGCGAGACCAAAGCCCAGCGCAAGCTGCGCGAAGCGGCCACATCGGCCGGCCACCTCTGGGCGGTGGTGCGATCCCAGACCGAGGCGGTCGCCTGCCTTGATGCGTGGGGGATAGATCGCCGCGGAGTGACGCGGACATGAGTGCAGCGGACGAGTTCCTCGCCCTGCGCCCAGCGGAAGGGTTCGATCTGATCATGGTGGACCCTCTGTGGCAGTTCACCGCGCGATCAGCCAAGAGCGTTACAGCCAAATCTGCAGGAGGACAGTATCGCTGCATGTCGCTGGGCGATATCGCCGCCCTGCCGGTGGCCACGCTCGCGGCGCGCGATTGCCTGCTCTGGCTATGGGCTACCAATCCGATGCTGGCTCAAGCGCTGGGGGTCATGAAAGCTTGGGGGTTTGCCAACAAGACGGGCGGTCACTGGGTAAAGCGGACCAAGTACGGAAAGCTGGCATTTGGAACTGGCTATGTGCTGCGCTGCGCTGGCGAGCCATTCATGATAGGGACCATCGGTCGACCGAGACCGATGCGGTCCGTTCGTTCGGTGATCGGGGGCCAGCTGCGGGACCTGCATGGCTATCGGGTGGCGCTCGAGCCCTGCCCCTGCCGGGCGACCAAATCGACGGCAAGCTCTCGGCTGCGGGAAAACCTGGCCACCGCGCTGAAGCTACTGTCCTCACGGGGGCTGTGATGGCGCCAAGGAACGTTCAACCGGCCCGCCCCTCGCTGGGCAAGGAAGGCGACCAGATGGCTGCGGTAATCGGCTATGACGCCGCTTTGCTTCTCATCAACGCAATGCCCGCGAGCGGATCGCGGTCATGGCGTCGCTGCGTCTATGTCCCAGCGCGCCTGCCGGTGGATCATATGTTGGTCAGGGTGCTGGGCATGACACTGGCTCTGCGACTGGTTGATGCTTTTGGAGGTCGCATCCTTCAGCCGTCCAATGGGTCAGCTGTAGAGCGCCGCGCGAAGGAGGATGCAGTGCTGACCGCGCGACGCGCTGGGCTATCGCCTCGCGAGATCGAGGCGCGGCTGGATATCCCGGTATCAACAGTGCGGTCGATAATACAGCGCACAGCGGTCATTGGAAGTTGACCCTTCTGTCGAACCGAGAAATTTATCTGCTTGATCAAGTGAGTGGAAAACCGAAAACAACTTGCCGGGACGCGTTCGAAAACCTAGAGCTCGATAGGCTCACCCGCATAGTTAAAGAGGGAATGTTATGCTCGCCGACCATTTGTCCCGCCTTGCGGCCGATTACACGCATGAACGCGTTAAATCGTTCACGGGATCGAAATTCGGTGACTTTGTACGGCACGACATCGCTATAGAGGCGAAGAAGGTCCTGATGCTGTGGCCGTTTGAGCTGAAGGTCAAGGCGAGCGTCGGCCAAGGTGTTTGGGCTTCCGTTCCCTGGCTTGCATTCTTTGATCCCTTGATTACCGAGACGGCAACGAAAGGCTTTTACGTCGTCTACCTGATCAATCCTGACGCGCGGACAATTACGCTTTCGATGAACCAAGGGACTACGGCAATCTACAATGATTTCGGACAGTCCCGCGGCCGCGAGGTGCTTAAGCGCAGGGCGCGCGACATGGCAGACCGCGTTCCTGAGTATGTAAAGCACTTCTCTGAGGACTCGATTGATCTTGGCTCCGAGGCCGGCCTTCCGTCCGGGTATGAGGCTGGGCATTCCTTTGGGAGGATCTATAAGGCCGGTGAGTTCACGGATGCTCAGCTTTCTGAGGACCTGTACCAAATGCTGCTTGCCTACGAGGCATTGGTGAATCGTGGCGGTACGACCCCAAGCGAAGCAATGCAGGAAGAGGCCGGGGGAAAGGATATCGAAGAGACCCGCCGCTACATCCTATCCCGTCGCATCGAACGTTCGCCGAAGGTACGGAAGGATGTGCTAAAGGCGAAGCCGCCCATCTGTGAATGCTGCGGCCTCGATCCCAAGCGCGACTACGGCTTCGCTGGACCCGCTCACGAGGCGCCACTCGACGTCCATCACGCCGCGCCGCTTAATGGCCTGGCAGAGGGTGAAACACGCCGCTATAAGATACCAAATGATTTCATGGTCTTATGCCCAACCTGCCATCGCATGATCCATAAGATTGGTGCGCCATCTGACCTAATGGAATTGAAGAAAATGCTGCGCTTCAAGATCGCGCGCGATGTAGCGTACTTCACTCGGTGAAAACCACGCGCTTGCACCGTAAGGGCGTCCCTCCTTACAACGGCAAAAGGACGGTGCCTGATCAAGACGGACTCACTGCCCACCCTGGAGGCAGCGCAGTATCGACATTATCGTGGGAAACGGCGAGGCAAGGCAGGCCCGAAGCTGCCGCTTGTTGGGAAAACAGTCGCCGCAGTGCAACTCTGCAGGAGCGAACCTTGAGAGTATACACTCTCAATCGAACGAAGCGATGCATATCTCTTATGTAAACGGAGAGGACAGACATGGCACTCACAATGGACATGGACGCAAGGAAGGCCGAGTTGTTGCTGCGGGCAGCATTGCTGGATGATGCGAGCAACGTGGGAGAGAGGCTTGCTGCTTTGAGCGCCGACATAAAGGTAGATGATGACGGCGACGCATGGATAACGCTGGACATGGACCTCTGGCCCGAAGACAAGGAATCGCCCGAGGTCGAAGCTATTGCAAAGCTGCTTTGGATAGAAATCGACTGGTCGGCGACCGATGGAACTTTTCCGTTCGCCTGGCCCGATTTGGGTGCGCAATCCGACAAAACGACGACCTACTTCAAGTCGGTGCTGGACGCGTATGGTGGCCAGAGGCCCAGCAAGGAAACTGAGTAGTCGCTGCCGTTCGATGCTTGGCTGGCGCTGCGGTACAGCTTCTTCTGACCGGACGTTCGTGGTTGCCGCGGCGCAATCGACCAAGCACAGTCTGATTTGCGGAACATTGCTGCCATTCGGAAGCCGATCTTAGTCAATTACACTTGAAAGGTGTCCGCACCACGATGAAGCTTGCTCTAGACACCCTCGCTTGGACCGCGCCGCGAACGGGCCACAACTGGACCTGTCCGGACACAGCCAATGCCGTTGAATGGTTTCGCTCACTGGCGGAAGAAAAGCATCTCGAATCGCGTCTCGACGCCTGCCGAACGATTTATGAGCAAAACCGTGAAACGGTAGAGACCGGACTTTCCACCTACCTCTTCGATCCGCGCGACGCTGTTGCATGGTACATCTTGCAAGCTGAAACCTATGCAACCGACCGTCGCTTCTGGACACCTGATGAGGCGGCACGGACAGTCCCATACATAAGGCGCATCGGACAGTTGCGTGATCGCCTTGCTGGTGTGGATGGCGTAGAGGAACGGGTAGCCAGGTTTGTCAATGGCGACGCCTCTCAACCTGAGGGCCCTATTTACGAACTGCTAGTAGCTGGTGCGTGGGCCGATAGGGGTTACTCTGTCAGGTTTGTTCCAGAGCAGAGAGGCGGTCCTCGCACGCCCGACCTAGAAGTAAACAAAGGGCGATCGAGCTGGGCAGTCGAAGCGAAGCGCATGATGCCCTCTGCCTATGGAAAGCGGGAGATAGAAAAGGGCCGTGAGCTCGCAGCGCACCTCCATGATATGAGTGAGGCATCAGGCCATTCGGTGGTGGTAGATGTGATCTATAACAAGGAGCTTGCGGAGTATCCTCACGACTTCCTCGCAAGTTGTGTGCAGGAATTTCTTCCTGTGCGGGAACCCCGGATTATTGATCATAAAGACGCACACATTGTGGTTCGGCAAGTTGCATGGCCGATCTGCCACCAAGTACTTTCGACCGATGTCGTGTTCATCGGATCAACGCGAATGATGGAGCTTGTTGGCGGCGCGCACGACCATGACTGGTCCCACAGCTTACGTGCACGGTGCCGACGAGCGCAGAAGCGCCCCTCCTATGCTGATCACATCTACCATGCATCATTAGTGAACTGGATATGCTCCTCGCCTGTTGCGCGCAGTGCGCGAGCAAAGCACTTCAAAAAGAAGCTGATCGATGCAGAACGTCAGCTTCCACAAGATCGTCCTGGAGTGATCCATGTTGGTATGGAGTCTTCGGGACACTACGATTCGGACCTGCGCCGACATTATATTAACGGGAGAGAGGCAGCCGGCCTGCTCGAAGGACGATCGCGATTGAGATGGGTATATGGGAATTACTTCAAAACTGAGGTGACAACGCGGTCTAACGAGTCGCTCGCGATGGAGGAAACGATGGCGCCATACAAAGTTGGTCAGCATCGAACACGTGACCCCTTACAAAGCCGCCTCTTGCTTTGCGATGATGAGGGCACAACACGGTCGGGCGCCTATTGGGATTAGCCGAAAGCCCCGTACGCCTAGTGCTGTAGGGCATCTTAGGAAAACATTGCTCTCCGGAAGTGGAAGGCCCCATATTCGCACAGAGATGTGCGCTGAATGTGCTTGCCTATAACATCAAGCGGATGATCGCGTTGATCGGAATCCAAGGCCTGGTGCGGGCCATTGCCGCCTGATCGGAGGCTGTCACGCCCCAAGCGCGGACGTCGCGCCACGCCTGAAAGGGATCATCAAGCTGTAACGCGCGCGATGGGCGTCGAAGGTAACTGAAAGTAAGCAACTGGGCAAACCAGTAGCCGACAGCACCTGCCGGCCCGTTTCCACACAGCCTCGGCCCAATGCGGACCTTCGTACCAGGCACAGCGGATGACCGGTGTCAGCATCATAGTAGTTGGCTACCCTTTCACCGAGCCCATCAAGATAAACATCGATATCTGTCTTGACATGATCGCTTGATGCTCACCTCATGTGTGTGAGACCTGTGGGGGGGGGTATATGACCGCGAAAAACTTTAACGAGCTATTTCTGAAGTGTCATGACGCAAGCGTATTTCAGGAGAAGAACAACTTCGACACCCTAAGTAAAGTCTATTTTGACGACAATCACAGCAAGCAAATCCTGGAGCAGGATCAGTATTTCATTATTGGAGAGAAAGGGACCGGGAAGACTATCATTGCGCAATACCTTTCCAACATTAGAAAGGATAAAAATTGCTCAATTGTAGATTTTTCAACAATCGATTTTGACACTTTCCGAAAGCTCAGCAATGATGGGCATCTGAAGTACATTCAAGCCGATCAGCTTTGGCAAGTCTTACTTATGGCTCTGACTGCAGAGATAGTCGTATCCAAGGAAGAGAGCATTCTGTCGAGCCTGAAGTTTAAAGCTCTTCATTCGGCCATTCAGGACTTCTACGACAACAAGTTTATACCTGAGTTCCCCGTCGTCGTCGAGCTAATGCAAAAATTTGACGCATTAGCTGAACTGTCCAACAAACATATCGGAAAGATTTCAGGTGGTGAGGGGTCAAGTGAACGAACAACTTTCCAAAGAGGGGAGAGTCCTCTTAATAATGTCCGATCCGATTTTGAAGAAGCGTTCAAAAGCGCAAGGATAAGTCAAGATCATGTGATCTTCGTCGACAAAATCGATATTAAGCCAGATGATATTGCGTTCGATAAGTTTATTATTATCCTGAGGTCTTTTGCCCGCGCTGCCCTCCACTTGAACGAGCATGTCTTCTCAAGAATGAAAGGCCGGAAACGGATCAAGATCGTACTTCTAACCAGACCGGATATATTTGATCGACTCAACTTACAGAACCAGAGCGCCCGCGCCAGCGACAACTCTGTGGTATTGAACTGGGACACAACCTACCAGCATCATAGACAGTCAGATATATTTCGGCTTGCCGATAATTTTCTCGGAAGCCAATCGGGCGTTGCGTTTTCAGAAGGTGCTGCATGGGATCACTATGTTAGCAAAGATGTCCTTCATGATTCACTTCGAAACCCAGAAGATAGCGTTAATAGATCCTTTCGTGAGTTTCTGAGGGTTTCATGGTTTCGGCCAAGAGACATCATACGAGCGCTGCATATATGCCAAAGCCAACCAGATTGTGAAGAGTTAGTCACCGAAGCTGGGTTTAGAAAGTCCTTCAAGCTGTTTTCCGACTATCTCTACGGAGAAGTGAAGGACTTTTCGAGATTCTATTTTTCAGACTCTACATTTGATCTAATAGAAAGATTTTTTAGTGAAATCCAAAGGTTAGACATTATTACTTACGATAACTTCTTGTCCGCCCACGACACCTTCATCAAGAAGGTTAAAGGTGGACCATCCCGAGAAGCATTGGATCCACGAGTCGAGGATCCAGATGAATTCCTTCAAATACTTTACTCGTCAAACATTCTGTGTTGGCGGGCCGAGAATGATTTCGACGGCGTCGATGATTATTGGGCATTTCGCGAGCGTTCCGCAACTCAACTTGACCCCAAGGTCGGACTATATCAGGAGTATGCGGTGCATTATGGGTTGAGAAGAGCGCTGCGCCTTACAAGTAAGATAGTAACCGGCGTGAAGGATAACACTTAAATGCGTGGGCTGCTCTTCTATTAAATTTTGCGAGATGAAACCAACCTCCTGCATCAATCATCGATCCCAATTCCCGCTCCTCGCGAGAGGCTTGGCCGCAATGGACAATTAAGCATTCCATCTTCCATGAGAAATTGACCCTCCGGGTGGGGAATTCATTTGGCACCCTCTCGCCTTCTGCTCAGAGATCTGTCAAGACGTTGTACAGAGCGGAAACCTCTCTACGCGTAGCGGTCATTCGTCCAGATCGCAGCGAAGGTCAGCTCCCCGCCCCTGGCGTTCCACTACATGCAGCCATGCGCATGATCTCGACCGGAATTCATAGGCAGTAGCCGTGATTCAAAGCAGACAGGCGAAGGGCTGTCTAATACCTGATAGACATAGAGCAAACAGCGTAAGAGTCGGATTCCGACCTGAGCATATCGGCCAGATTAAGCGTACTGATCAGTTGCTTCGGCTGCTTTGACGCTTCTGGCATGCACGAAACCGCCAGAGGCGCGCGCCGCCAGCTGTGGTGATGATCCAGACCATCTGCGAGGTCTGGAATGCTTGAGCAAGCCATTGAAAAGATCATTGAAGCGGCGTTCTCACCAGGAGGCGCCACGGCGCTAGCTTCGGCTGGCGGCTGGCTGCTGTTCTTCTGGTCCGAATGGCGCCGTGATCGGCAGGCGGCGCGGTTTTCGGACAAGATCACGACCCTATCCAGCGAAGCCCACGCGTCGCAGCTGGCAACGGTCAAGGTTCTTGAAGGCTTCCGTTCGGACTTGGTTCGGAGGGTCGCATGATGATCTGGCCGCTCTCGCTGCTGATCGATCGGACCGCGACCGTCCAACGCGAGCAGCGCGCGGATCACCAAATCGCCCGCACGATACAAACCCGCGCCCATATCGAAGCGCTGGCGAAGGACATCGAGGGGCTTATCGGGGCGGCAAACGGCGATCCGCTTCTGCTTGAGAAGAAGGAGGATCGCCATGGATGATGGCGTGGTCATTGCCGTGATGCCGGTGGCGGCGGTGGTATCGCTGGTCTGCAACGTGCTGGTCATCGCGGTCTGCTGTCTGGGAGTGCGGGGCTTCTGGCCTGCGCTTGGTCTTTGGTCGCGCAATCGCAACCCGGCGCTGGTCGCGCTTGGGATCATTCTCATCTGCGCGGGGCTCGCGGTGAACAGCGCCATCTGGGCGCCCTTCCGGTTGGCGCGGATCGGCGATTGGGAGACCATGCTGGTCCTGTATCGAGAGTTCGGCGGTTTCACTGATATCTTCGGCAAGGGCCTGCCCGCGCTTGGGGTCTGGGTGCTGCTGTGGGCCAAGCTGGACGCGATCTATCCGCCTTCGGAGCGATCGCGCTGGAATATCCTCAATGTCGCGTGGTTTCCGCATTCCGACCGCATCCTTCCGAGGGCGCTGTCGCTTCGGTGGCTGCGCATCCCCACAAAATTTGGAGACCGCTGATGCAGGTCACGGATGTGCAACGGCTCTTGGCCGAGGCGAACTACTACAACGGCCCAATCGACGGAGATGCTGGTCTGGGCACCATGCGCGGCGCGTCGGTTATCGAGGGCAATGCCGGCCGATCCTTTGCGGAATGGCCAACGTGGCGGCGGCTGACGCATGCCGGCCAGGCAATTCTGAAGGCGCAGGGCTACTCGGTCGGGGATCTGGACGGTCTGACCGGCCCGCAGACATCCGAGGCCCTGACGCAGTGGCGATCGGACCGGGCGGGCACGGATGCCAGCGTTGATCGCACACCGACACCTGAAGCCGGGGCGCGGTCACACCCTGCGCAGATGGCATGGCCGCTGCAGCGCGACGTGCGCGCCTTCTTCGGCCCGGCCGGTGCGCCTGCCTGCACGGCGGGCGTTGTGGCGCTGCCCTTCCCGTTCCTCATCGCCTGGAACAAGTCGCAGAGCGTCTCGCGGTTCTATTGCCACGAGAAGGTTGCCGAGCCGCTGACATGGATCTTCGCCGAGGCACATCGGACGTTTGGTGCCGAGCGCATGCGGGACATGGGCCTCGATATCTATGGCGGCTGCTTTGCCAACAGGACGATGCGGGGTGGCACGGCGACGTCCATGCATGCTTGGGGCATCGCGGTTGATCTCGATCCCGAACACAACCAGCTGCGCTGGGGCGCTGACCGGGCGCGGTTCGCGAAGCCTGAATACCGCGACTGGTGGCAGATCGTGATGCAGGCCGGGGCGGTCCCGGCCGGATACGCGTGGCGCAAGGACTGGATGCATTTCCAGTTCGCCCGGCTCTGAAGGAGGATTTCATGGACAACTCTCAATTGACGGACCTGCCGGAATTCGGCGACGCGGTGCTGGCAGCCGCCAGCCTCGCGGTGGCGCTGATCGGCTGGCTGATCGGCCGTGCGACCGGCCGCAAAGCGCCAGTGGCGCTGATGACGATCCTCCACTCAGCCGTGGCCTCGGTCGCGGCGGCGGCAATCAAGCGACGGCTGACGGCATCGGAGGCGGCAGAGCTGCTGTTCGAGCATCTTCTGGGCGGCTCGCCCGAGACCACGCGCAAGCTAAAGCCTTCGCCTGCGGTGCTGGGCACGCTGCTCGAGGGCGCGCTTGGCCGGGCGGCTGCGGATCAGCGGGTCACGGATGCCGGCATCCTGCGAGAGAATGTTGCCGCAGAGGTGATCGCGGCGGCGGCGAAGGCGATGGGCCGCTGATGATCGACGCGTCGGACTTTCCGGGCCAGCCGCTCGCCTGGGGCGGCAACCAGTCGGGCCACATGCTGATCGGGGCGAACATCGCGGTGGTTCTGGCCGTCGCGGTGTCGGACCCATTCCCGCTGATCCTGCTGTCGGTTGCGCTTTACCTGCTGGTGATCGAGCTGCCGCAGGATCGCTCGACTGTCGCGCTGCGCATCGACTGTGCGGTGGACGCGGGCTTCGCCGCCTCGGGGGCGATTCTGGTCGCGCTGCTGCTGCCGGTCTGGTGGTGGGGGGTGCTGGCGTGGCTTTTGGCGGTCGATGTGGCGCTGATCGCGGGCATGGCGCGTCGGTGGGTGGATTAGGTCACGCTTGTGCCCTTGCGGTATGGATCCGCGCAGCTCACTGCCCCCCGGCGCGGGTCCTTCCCGGTGGGGGTGCATCGTGGGTGGGACCGCTGCGCAGAAATTTACTTCTGCCTGCGCCGTTTTTTCGATTTCGTTTCGTTTTCTGCCTAAAGGGGTCTTCGGGTGAACAAGCCGGTATTGCCTGCAAAACTTGAGGTTCTGGCGCTTGATCGCCTCGTGCCCTATGCGCGGAATGCCCGCACGCATTCCGAAACGCAGGTCGCGGAGATTGCGGCCTCGATCCGGGAGTTCGGCTTCACCAACCCGGTCCTGATCTCGGATGAGGGCGATATCATCGCTGGCCATGGCCGGGTGATGGCGGCGCGTCAGCTGGGGCTCGGCGAGGTGCCGTGCATCCGGCTGTCTCATCTGTCCGATGCGCAACGACGGGCCTATGTGCTGGCCGACAACAAACTGGCCGAGAAGGCCGGTTGGGACAACGAGCTGCTGCGCCTCGAGCTGGGAGAGTTGGCCGAGCTCGGGTTCGACCTCGGGCTGACCGGCTTTGACAAGTCGGAGCTGGATGCGCTGATGCTGGGCGAGGACGATGTCGATGCCGAAGGTCTGACAGGTGACGATGATGCGCCGGGCTTGAAGGACGATCCTGTGTCGCGATCGGGTGATGTCTGGATCCTCGGGGATCACCGGGTGATGTGCGGCGATTCGACGTCGATCGAGGCGGTCGAGGCCCTCTGCGCGGGCGATCTGGTGGACTGCGTCTGGACCGATCCGCCCTATAACGTGGCCTACGAGACAAAGGCCGGAAAGATCGACAACGACAATCTCGAGGACGGGCAGTTCCGCCAGTTCCTGCTCGATGCCTATTCCTCAGCCTGGGCGGTGATGAAGCCGGGCGCTGCGATTTATGTCGCCCATGCCGATACCGAGGGTCTCAACTTCCGGGCGGCGTTTCGCGAGGTCGGGCTGAAGCTGTCGGGTTGCCTGATCTGGCGCAAAAATGCGCTGGTCCTCGGGCGGTCGGATTACCAGTGGCGGCACGAACCGATCCTTTATGGGTGGAAGCCTGGCGCCGCGCATCGCTGGTTCGGCGGCCGCGCCCAGACCACGGTTCACGAGTTCAGCGACGCGCCCTTCATTGTGAGCGAGGACGGTTCGGTGCAGATCGAGATCGGCGAGACTGTCTTGCGGATCTCCGGCGCCGATTTGAAGGTCGAGGAGTTGGTCGGCTCGGTGGTCACCGCTGAGAAGCCGCGTCGCTCGGTCGATCACCCGACGATGAAGCCGGTCGAGCTGATCCTACCCATGGTCAAGAATTCGAGCCGCCGCGGCGATCTGGTCCTCGATCTGTTCGGGGGGTCCGGCTCGACGCTGATCGCCTGCCAGAAATCCGGTCGCAAAGCGCGGCTGATGGAGTTCGATCCGGGCTATTGTGATGTGATCGTGCGCCGATGGCAGGAATGGACAGGCCGGGTCGCGCATCTCGAGGCGGGCGGCGACAGTTTCGAGGTGCTGTCGGGCAAGCGTCGGACCAAGCCGAAGAAGTGCAAATGAGCAAAGAGCGTCCCGAGGCATCGGAAGGCTTGGTCGATCTCGCCGATCCCGGCGATCTGGATCTGACCAGCCTGCCGCAGGATGAGGGTGATCTGGAGTGAGCACGGGGACTGCTTATCCGGTCGGCACGATCGCAAAATTGTTCAATCTGACCGAGCGTCGGGTCCAGCAGCTGTCGAAAGAGGGTGTCATCCCCAAGACCGCGCAGGGCCGCTATGAGCTGGTTCCGGCCGTGCAGGGCTATGTCCGCTACCTGCAGGAGCGGGCGCTGGGGCAGCAGCCCGCCGAGGGTGCGATCGACTATCACGCCGAGAAGGCGCGCAAGACGCGGGCCGAGGCGGATCTGGCGGAAATGGACGCGGCGCTTCGGCGTGGCGAGCTGATCGAGGCCGCGATGGTCGGGTCCAGTTGGCAGGCGGTGATGCGTGAGATTCAGTCGAAGCTGCTCGGCCAGACCCCTGCCCGGATCGCCTCGCTGGTGATCGGCGAGCGTGCCGAGGGCACGATCAAGAAGATCATCCGCGCCGAGTTGGTCGCGGTATTGGAGGCCGCATCGACGGCCGATGTCGATGCCTTGGTTCAGGGAGCCCGCGATGGAGGTTCTGAAGCGGATCGTGCAAGGCGCGCTTGACGCGCTGCGCCCGCCTCCGGATCTGCCGCCCTCCGTCTGGGCAGAACGCTCGGTCTACGTCCCGGTCGGCAACGCCATCCCTGGCCTGATCAATTTTGAAAATGCGCCTTACCAGCGCCAGCCGCTGGACATGACGGCCGATCCAGATTGCCGCCGCATCACACTGATGTGGGGCGCCCAGGTCGGAAAGACGATGCTGATGCTCTGCGGTCAGGGCTACCGGATTGCCCAGGACGCCACCTCGCAGATGATGATGCAGCCCTCGCAGGGCGATCTTCAGACATGGCTGGAGACGAAGTTCAACCCGCTGGTTGATGCCAATACCTCGCTGCAATCGAAGATGGCGAAGCCGCGCGGTCGCGACGGGGTGAACAACCAGCTGATGAAGTCATATCCCGGCGGTTTCATCATGTTCTCATGGGCCGGATCGCCGCGGACCATGCGCGGCCGGTCGGCACCCTTCATCGTCTGCGATGAAGTTGACGGATATGTCCGCACCTCGGAGGGCCATCCGGTATCCCTGCTCTGGAAGCGCGCGGCGACCTTCCGTGACCGGCGCAAGCTTTTGGAGAGCTCGACACCTACGGTGAAGGGCGCCTCCTATATCGAGTCCTCGTTTCAGGCGGGCGATCAGCGATATTTCCATGTTCCGTGCCCGCATTGCGGCGCGCTGCAGCGATTGGTCTGGTCGCGCGTCGATTGGCAGAAGGACGAGGCCGGGCGCTCACTGCCGGAAACCGCCGGCTATGTCTGCGGCGAGTGCGGCTCAAAATGGACCGATTCCGAGCGGGTCTGGGCAATCCGGCGGGCCGAGGCCCACGGGGGCGGCTGGGTCGCCGAGCAGCCGTTCCACGGGCACGCCTCCTATCACCTCTCGGAGCTGTATTCCTGCATGACGACGCTGGGCGATATCGTCCAGTCCTTCCTCGACGCGAAGGCGGTCAACGATCTGCAGACCTTCGTCAACACCTCGCTGGCCGAGACCTGGGAGGAAGAGGGCGATTCAGTAGATGCGGCAATGCTGATCGCGCGGGCCGAGGATTTCCCGTCGCCGGTGCCGGGCGGCGTCGGCGTGCTGACCGCGGGGATCGACATGCAGGAGGATCGGCTCGAGGTCGAGATCGTCGGCTGGGGCTTGGGCGAGGAATCGTGGTCGGTCGATTACCGCGTTCTCTGGGGCTCGCCGCTCGAGCCGGATGTCTGGCAGGATCTGGACGATCTTTTGGGTGAGACCTGGGCGCATGAGACCGGCGCGCAGCTGGGGATCTCTGCCGCCTGCCTCGACACCGGCGGCAGCACGACGCAGGCGGCCTATGACTATGTGAAGAAGCGCCGTTCGTCGCGGCTGTTCGCGATCAAGGGCGTGGGTGGCTGGGACCGGCCTGTCGTCTCGGCGCCCTCGCGCAAGCGGTCGGGTTATCGGGCGCGCAAGATCGATCTGTTCACGGTCGGCACGGATGAGGCCAAGCTGATCGTGATGCGGCGGTTCCAGCAGACCGCAGAGGGGCCTGGCTTCTGCCACATCCCAAAGAGCCGCGAGGCCGAATGGTTCGCGCAGGCCACGGCCGAGACGCTGCGGCGGCGTTACGTCAAGGGCTTTCCGATCCTAGAATGGCACAAGACGCGGGACCGCAACGAGGCTCTGGATTGCCGGGTCTATGCCTTTGCGGCTCTGAAGATCACGCAGCCGAACATCAAGCGGGCGCTCGAAAGGTTGATTTCGGCCGACGAGGAAGAAGGCCCCGCGTCCGATCCGGTCGCGCCGAAGCCCTCGCGGCGGCGGCGCGGGGTGAAACTGCCGAAGGCTAGCGCCGGTGACGAGGGTCACTCTCCGCGCAAGCGTGGCCGGCGCGTAGCCGGCGCCAAGGCACGCGCGAAACGGCGCGGATAGGCAGAGGGTCTGATTGCAGTTCTCGCAAACACCGATGGCTGTGTGTCAGATCAGACTCTGGTCGCCAAATCGTCGCTGTCGACCGACGCGGACATTAATCCGACGACCCTTGAAAGTCAAATTTGCGGGACAAAGCGTCTTTCAGCTTCGATCATACGAATGCCTGCTTTGGTGCAATAGCCTTGGAAACCAGATGCGTCTGCCGGAGACGAGGCGCGGCTCAAGTAGAGAGCAAAGCCTCAGACGATTTTCGCGCTGGCAGAATTACGACAGGAACGCTTGGGCCATGGCGATCCAACTCTGCGATGATGCGAGGCGCGACCTTTTTCTCGAACGTCCAGATGTATGAAAGAAACTCTCGGTCGGGCAATTGCTCTGGACAGCCTGTAGCCATGTCGAAGCGCACCGATCCATAGTTTGAATAGACGCGGTGAGCGATACCCATAAGACATATCCGGCGTGGTACACGGAGCCACACCACCAAGTCAGTCCGTGGCAGGCGAATGTTGAGTGTTGACGGGGTGTTGCCGTCCATCACCCATCGCTCGCGACTGACGAGAGACAAAACGCGAGCGCGCTGCTCGGCGCGGTTCCGAACCTGCCAGCCGGGAAGCCAGCGCACGTCTCTGTCATAGGATTGATACTCAAGTCCGTATTGTTCGGCGATCCTGAGCGACAAGGTGCTCTTGCCAGCACCCGAACAGCCAATCACGAGGACGCGATTGGCTTTCGCTAAACGCTCAGCAGCGTGGGGTATGGAAATGAAATTTGGCAAGGCAATCCGTTCCTCGATCACATACATCGATAAATGCTGTGTTCTCGAAGGGACTGCTTTGAAAGGCAATAGATCACGAGAGCAGACATCAGGAATCTCCGCAGTATCGGTCAAACTGGGCTCAGAGCCGACCTTCGCTGCACTTTGCACCGCTGTATGCACTTTCAATTCTGAAGCACGAGAATGTCATTCGTCTTTGACGATATCTATCGACGTTCCTCGCTCATGGGTGATCGCCTAGTCTCTACAAAGAGGCATTTCGATGCATCTTCTAACGCTGGTTGAGCGAAAGTCCTTGCTGAAGGCTTTTGTGCAATGAGCGTGCTGCTAGCTCTCAGCGAGCGATGACGAAAACGCCAGAGGCAGCGCATGCCGCGCAGAGGCATCTTGCCCGCGTGGATTGCGCGGAGGCGGCATTGGACATCATCGGCAAGCGACTGATCGCGGGTATGGCGTGGGATTGGGCGGCATCGCTGCCGGGCCTCGATCCGGCGCGGCAGACAGTCACGCTATATCTGCGCGGGCCCGGCTCGATCGACCTGGTCGGCGCCGCCTCAGGGTCCAGTTTCCGTTTTCAGGCGCCCAAGGCGCAGACTTCGGCGCTGCCGGGCGGGATCTATAACTGGCAGGCCGTGGCCGACGATGCCGGTATCGAGACGATCATCGCCACCGGCCGTGTCAGCCTTCAGCTGGATCTGCGCCTTGGTGCAGAAGGTGCCGAGGCCCGCAGCTTCGCCGAGCGCATGCTGGCGATGGTCGAGGCAGTTCTGGAGAACCGCGCCACGCTGGAACAGCGCCGCTATCAGATCAACAACCGCTCGCTCGACCGGACGCCGGTTGCCGATCTGATGAAGCTGCGCACGCAATTCCGCGCCCAGATCTCGGCCGAGCAGGCAAAGCGCGCTGGCCGCTCGCCCTTTGGCCGCCGCGTTCTAACGAGGTTCTGATGCGCATTTTCGGTTCTTTCAATCGCGCGGGTTCGCTGAGTTCGGTGCTGACGCGCGCCGCGGCGTCCGACCAGATCACCGGCACATCAGCCCTCGGGGGGCGCATCGCCGGGCCTGGCCTTCGCCGGGCATTCAGCGGTGTGATGAAGTCTGCTGTCACCGACCGGCTCACGCGGCGGCAGGCTCGCGATCCGATGCCAGCCGATGAGGTGATCGACCGCAACTGGCGCGTGCTGGTGGCACGCTCGCGGGAGATGACCGGCGAGAATGATTACGGGCGTGGCTATCTGCGGCTCGTGCGTCAGAACGTGGTCGGATCCACCGGCGTGCGCCTGCAGGCGCAGGTTCGCGACACCAACCGGCAATCGGACACAGGTGCGAACGACGCCATCGAGGCGGCTTGGGCCCGCTGGGGCAAGCGCGGTAACTGCAGCATGGACGGCCGGCGGTCCTTCCATCGGTTGGAAATGGCCGTGATCCAGAGCTGCGCCCGCGACGGCGAGTTCTTCGGTCGCATCCATACTGGCCGCCACGCCGGGCCATGGGGCTTTGCCGTGCAGGTGATCGATCCGCTTCGCGTGCCGATCGAGGTCCGCGAAGATTACCTGCCTGGCGGGGGCTTCATCCGTCACGGCATAGAGTTCGACGCTTACGGTCGGCCCTTGTTCTACTTGGTCCGGGTCGGGGATCGAGAGCCTGCGGATCGGGTGATCGGCGGGCGTCGTCTTGCCCGGATCCCGGCCGATCAGATGATCCATGTCTTTGTCGAAGATATCGAGGGCCAGAAGCGCGGCCTGCCTTGGACCGCGACGGCGCTCTGGCGTTTGCAGATGACCGCGGGGTTTGAGGATGCGGCGCTGGTCAACGCCCGCGCCGGTGCTGCGAAGGGTGGATATCTCGAATGGGAGGAGGGTTACGGGCCCGAAATCGACAGCGAAGATCTTGTGGATGAGGATCCGCTCTATTTCGATGCCGAGGCCGGGGTGGTGCAGGAGCTGACGCCGGGGCTGCGTTACAAGGATGCAAACCCGACCTATCCCTCTGGCGAGTTTTCGACCTTTCTCAAGGCGATGTTGCGCGGCGCGGCCTCGGGCCTGGGCGTCGCCTACAATAACTTCGCCGGTGACCTCGAAGGGGTCAATTTCTCATCGATCCGGCAGGGCACGCTCGAGGAGCGCGAATATTGGAAAGAGCTGCAGGAGTGGCTGATCGAGTCGTTCCACCAGCAAGTCTATGAACGCTGGCTTCCGTGGTCGCTGCTGTCGGGCCGTGTGACGCTGGAAAATGGCCAGCCGCTGCCCGCCGCGAAGCTGGACAAGTTCTCGGCCGCGACATGGCTGCCGCGCCGATGGGCGTGGATCGATCCGGTCAAGGACGTGCAGGCCCAGCTGGAAGCCCGTCGCGGCGGTCTGATCTCGACCCAGCAGCTGATCCGCGAGGCCGGCCGGGATCCCGAGACGGTCTATCGCGAGATCGCCGAGGACGTGCGGCAGATGGAGGCTGCGGGAGTCCCGCCCGAAATGATCCAGGCGATGTTCATCAAGAACGTGCAGGCGGCGGTCAAGCCCGGCGCGCAGACGGAAGGAGGCGAAAATGGCGAAGAGTGAAAAGGTCGGCAAAGCGGCCAAGGATGAGGCGGCGAAGAAGGACAACGGCTCGAAAATGCCGCGATCGGTTCCGAAAGAGTCCGATCGGAAAGCCGAGAGGCTGATCGGGCGCCGGCTAGAGCGGCGTGCGGACCCGGCGCAGCTGCTGGGAGAAATTCAGGATCGCACCGCCGAGCAGATGCTTGTGCGTCATTTCGAGGTCCGCTCGATCGATGCGGAAGCGCGGACGGTCGAGTTGGCCTTCGCCTCCGAGACGCCAGTGTTGCGCTGGTTCGGAGAAGAGGTGTTGTCGCTTGAAAGCGGGTCGATGCGCACGGATCGCCTTGCAAGTGGTCTTGCTCTGCTGGTCGACCACGACTGGCGTGATCAGGTCGGCGTGGTGGAAAGCCACACGGTCGGCGACGATCGGATCGCGCGGGCGGTGGTGCGCCTCGGCCGGGGCGCGCGCGCCTCCGAGATCTTCGCCGATATCGAGGACGGCATCCGTCGCCACGTCTCGGTCGGCTATCAGATCCACGGCGTCTCGATCGAGGAGCGCGAAGGGATGCCGGATCTGGTCACCATGACCGATTGGGAGCCCTACGAGATTTCGATGGTCTCGGTGCCTGCAGATCCCAATGTCGGTGTCGGCCGCTCGGCCGAGCGACAGACGAAACCGCCAGAGGCGGGCCGCGCCCCTCTGGCCGAAGGTCTGCGGGATCATCGTGCCGCGCGTGCGGCTCAAACTGGCGAGGGTAATATGAAAATTCGCAATGTGCGCGACGCGAACGGCAATCTGGTTCGTGCCAAAGTGGACGACGATGGCAGCATCGTCGAGGTACTGGAAACGATCGAGGAAGCCGGGGACGCCGAACGTTCGGCCATGCGCCGGGGCTCTTCCGACGAGCGCGAGCGGGCCGCGACGCTGATCCAGATGGGCGCGCAATACGACGCCCGCGATCTGGCGCAGACGGCGATCTCCGAGGGCCACACGCCCGAACAGTTCCAGCGCACGCTGCTTGAGCGGATGTCCCAGACGCGCGGCGGTGCCGAAACCACCGAGCGCGGCGGTGACGTCGGGCTTTCCGACCGTGAGGCCGATTCCTTCAGCTTCATGCGTGTGCTGCGCCATTTGGCAAATCCGGGCGACCGCGCCGCACGCGAGGCCGCCGCTTTCGAGATCGAGGCCGGTGAAGCGGCGGCGGATCGTCTCGGCCGCAGCGCACAGGGGGTCATGGTCCCGCCCGAGGTTCTGCGCCGAGCCTTGAACACCTCGACCAGCGCAACTGCCGCCGGGGATACCGGCGGCTATCTGGTGGCCACGGATCTGCTGGCCAGCTCCTTCATCGACCTTCTGCGCAACCGCACAGTGTTCCTGCAACGTGCCACCGCGCTGTCGGGTCTGGTCGGTCTGGTCGACATCCCGAAGCTGGTCGAAGGCACGCAGGGCTACTGGATCGGCGAGGACCAGGATGCGAACGAGACCTCGCTGACTTTCGGGCAGGTCAGCCTCGCGCCCAAGACCGCGGCGGGCATGGTGGAGATGACGCGGCGCATGCTGATGCAGTCGTCGCTCGATCTCGAGGCCATGGTGCGCCGGGATCTGGCCTGGGCCATCGGAAGCACCATCGATCGCGCGGGCTTCTACGGCACCGGCGCGGCGAACGATCCGGTCGGCGTCGCAAACTGGATCGGCATCAACGCTGTGCCCTTCGCCGCAGCCAACCCGACCTTCGGCGAGGTGGTGCAGATGGAGACCGAGGTTGCCGCCGACAATGCCGATATCGGCTCGATGGCCTATATGGCGAACGCCCGGATGCGCGGTCACTTCAAGACCACCGAGCGTTTTGCTGGCACCGGCAAGACCATCTGGGAAGATGGCGGCACGGTGAACGGCTATGCCGCCGAGATCACCAATCAGGTTTCGGATGGCGATCTGTTCTTCGGCAACTGGTCGGATGCGCTGGTCGGGCTCTGGGGCGGTCTGGATCTGACGATCGATCCCTACACGCATTCGCGCAAAGGTCGTCTGCGCGTGGTCGCCTTCCAAGACGTCGATATCGCCGCCCGCCGCGTCTCGAGCTTCTCGCTGGGTCAGTTCGGCGGCTGATGACCAATCCCGGCTCGCCGCTCGGGCGGGCCGGTTCTTCTATCGCTTCAAGGGAGTGAACCATGGCGAAGAAAGTCGAGATCATCCTGCTGCGCGCGACGGTCCTCGAACCGGGCGAAATCGCGGTGCCGCGCATAGAGCCCTATGACGTGGACGAGAAGGTCGCGGCGGACCTGGTTCATCGCGGCCGCGCGAAACTGGTCAATGACAACGTCAGCGATACCGGCGGGGAGAGTGCCTATGATGCGCTTCTCGATTCGGTCGATTCTGCGATCCGGAATCTGAAACCCGAAGATTTCGGTTCGGACGGCAAGCCGAAACTCGACCCCATCCGCCGCCTGCTTCCGCAGGACGCCAAGGCCATCAACACCGCGGTTCGCGATGAGGTCTGGGAGGACCTGCTCGAGGACGGCTTCGAGGCGCCGAAGGCGAGCTGATGCCAGCGCCCGCGTGGGAAAATCTGGATGCCTTTCTGGGCCTGCACGATTTCGGCGTGCGGGCCCGTCTCCTATTTGCCTCGGGGGCCACGCGGACGGTTGCGGTGCTCTTCGATGAGGCGTTTTTCGACACCACCATCGGCGAGTATGCCCTTGAGGCGACGCAGCCGCGTGCTTTGGGAAAAGAGGTCGATCTGGCTGATCTGCGGCGGGGCGACCGGGTGGCGATCGGCGGCATCACCTATGACGTGACCGCAGGCCCGCAGGAGGACGGCACCGGCATGGCCACGGTGCCGCTGCAAAGGCCCACCGGGTGAGCATGGTGGGCCTGCATATCGATTTGAACGGCGAGGCGCTGGACAGGCTGTCCGAACGCTTCGCCCTGGATGAGCGTCAGCTGCAGGCAGCCTATTCCCGCGCGCTGAAGCGCACGGCCGGCACGCTGCGCTCGATGTCGTCAAAGGGGCTCAAGGGGCTGCTCGGACTGCGCAACACCAAGCGGCTGCGGCGTCGGATCAAGACGCGGCGCGCGCGAGGCGACGGCAGCGGCGCCGCCTTCGAGATCTGGTATGGGCAGAACGATTGGCCTGCGGAGGATTTTAAAGGCCGCCCGACCGAATCCGGCGCTGGCGTCCAGTTCCTCGGACACTCATTCGAGGGGGCCTTCATCGGCCGTCTTTCCGGCACGCGCACCATCCTGCGCCGCAAGACGGCGCGGTCGCATCCGATCGAGCGAGTGTTGATGCCGGTCAAGGATCGCATGGATGTCTATCTCGAGGACGAGGTTTTCGACCAGGCGGAAGAGATCTTCATGCGTCATTTCGAGGCCGAGATCCGCGCTCGGGCGCTATTTGGCATAGGGGCTCGCTGATGGACGAACTGACACCGACCGCGATGCACGATGCGGTTCTCGCCGCGATCCGGGCGCAGTTTCCAGATCTGGCGACGGTCACGGATTACCGCGAGCTGGGCGAGGCCCAGACGGAGCTGCCGCTTCCCGCGGTGCTGGTGGAAATGACCGACCTCGAATGGGGCGGCATCGAGGCCGACGATGGCACCGGCCGTCTTGCCGCCGATACCGTCTGGGATCTGACCATTGTCATGGGCTTCCGCACCGAGGCGGTCGGCCGGGCCCTGCGGGATTTCGCGGCAGCTCTGGCGGTGTTCCTGCACGGCAATCGCTGGGGGCTTCGCTCGGTCGAGCCTGCGGTGTTTACCGTGGGCGAGGTTCACGAGTTCTCGCCCGTTCTGTCGAACTATCAGGCGTGGCGGATTGAATTCCGGCAGCGCGCGTTCCTTGGGTCGAACGTTTGGGCCAATGACGGCACGGTGCCCGAGGCGCTATTCAGCTGGTCACCCGATATCGGCCTGGACCATATCGCCGACTACGAGGGCATTGACGCATGATGCAAGTGGGCGACCGCCGCGCGCTCGGCGAGACGGATCGCCGGATCGCGCGGCTGATTCAGTTCGGTACCATTGCAGAGGTCGATCCCGCACAGGCGCGGATCCGGGTCTCGCTTGGCGGCGAGGCGGTGTCAGGCTGGGTGCCATGGGTCGCCGGCCGCGCCGGTGACGTCCGGGTGTTTTCCGCGCCCTCGGTCGGCGAACAGGTGATGCTTCTATCGCCCAGTGGCAATTCCGGCCAGGGCGTCGCGCTTCTGGGACTTTATTCCGGCGCGGGCCAGCCGCCGGCATCCGAGGCTGGCGTGACGCGCGTCGAGTTGCCCGAAGGCGTCTCGCTCGAGATCCGCGACGGGGCGGTGTCGCTGGCCGCGCCGGGGGGGCTGCGGATCACCGGCGACGTCACGGTCGAGGGCGATGTTGTCGCCGATGGGGTGTCGCTGAAGAACCATCGTCACGGCGGCATTGCGCGAGGTGGCGCGCTCACTGATCCTCCAGCGAGTTGAGGCGAAACCGCCAGAGGCGGCGGGGGTCGTAGCGTGTCATCTTCCGGCCCATGTTGGGCATGAATTCCCTCTCTGGTCGTTCTCTCACTGGCGCGGATCATCTGCGCCAGTCGATCCGTGATGTGCTCACCACGCCGCTGGGGTCACGGGTCATGCGGCGGTCCTATGGATCCCGTCTGCCCGAGCTGGTCGACCGGCCGCTGAATGCCGAGACGGTCGCAGAGCTGCGTATCGCAACGGTCGAGGCGCTGGCACGCTGGGAGCCGCGTGTCGAGGTGCAGTCGGTATCCGTTCAGGCCGGGGCCGGGTCGGGCGTGTTCGAGATTTCAATGGAGGCGGTGGTGCGGGACACGGGCGAAGTTCTGACGGTCGAAGGAGTGGCGGTGTCATGAGCGTTCTGGATCTCGAGGCGCTGCCCGCGCCGGATGCTGTCGCGAACCTCGACTTCGAGATCATCCTCGCGGCCTGCAAAGCCGATCTAGCCGACGCGCTGCCCTCGATCGCACCGACGCTGGATCTGGAAAGCGAGCCGGTGGTGAAGCTGCTCGAGGTCTGGGCATATCGCGAGACGCTGCTACGGGCTGCGATCAATGACGGGATGCGCGCGGTTCTGCTGGCCACGGCCACCGGCTCGATGTTGGATCATCTGGGCGCATTGCTGGGGGTAGCGCGGCTGATCATCGTGCCCGCAAACCTCGACGCAAGCCCGCCGGTCGCAGAGGTCCGCGAGACGGATGTCGCGTTCCGGCGCCGGATCCAGCTATCGCTCGAGGGTTTCAGCGTGGCGGGGCCCCGCGAAGCCTATCGCTTCCATGCGCTGTCGGCCTCGGGGCAGGTGCGCGACGTGGGGGTGCGCCGGATCGGTCCGGGACAGGTCGGTGTGCGCGTGATCTCGACCGACGCCGATGGCGCGGCATCGCCGGATCTTCTGGCGACCGTGGCCGATGCGCTGTCGGCGGAGGATGTGCGCCCCCTCTGCGACGATGTCGTGGTCGCTGCCGCAGATCTGGCGGTCTATGACGTCGAGGCAGTGTTGCATCTGCCTGCCTCGCCTGGCGCGGATGCTGCCATGAATGCCGCCGAGGATGCGGTGCGTGCCTATTGCACTGGCGCCTTCGCGGTCGGGGCCGTTGTCAGGCGCTCGGCCATCATCGCCGCGCTGCATCAGGCAGGTATCTCGTGGGTCGATCTCGTGTCGCCAGCGGCCGATATCGATCCCGGCGTCGATGGTGCCGCACGGGCGTCCAGCTTCTTGATCACTTCGGCCGTCGCATGACCGGCCTTCTGCCTCATAACGCCTCGGAGTTGGAACTGGCTCTGGCGAGCCTTGGCAACCGGACCGAGACCCTGCCCAAGCCCATCGGCGATGCCATGAGCCCGGATCGGGTGCCCGAGGCTTTCCTGCCGTGGCTGGCATGGGCGCTGTCGGTCGATTCATGGGATCCGGCATGGTCGCCCGAGCGAAAGCGCGCCGTCATCGCGGCGTCGGTCGAAGTGCATCGGCGCAAGGGCACGGTTCGGTCTCTGCGCGAGGCCTTGGAGGCGATGGGCTACGGCGATGCGCGGATCATCGTGGACCGCGACCTGCCTCGTTTAGGCTCCGATCTGGTTCTGGGCGGCAATTGGCAGTTCGGCGATGCCTGGGTTCTCGGCCCGTCCGATCCGCATTGGGCCGATTATTGGGTAGAGCTGCTGGATGCGGTGCCTGCGCGCGATGCGGCCGCGATCGCTGGGCGTCTGGCCTCGCTTGCCCCTGCGCGGTGCAGGCTTCGCGAAGTTCGGCTTGTTGGTGTGACTTATGTCCTCGGCGACGGACTCTGGGTTCTTGGTCAAGACGTCACGCTGGGTGGCGTCTATTCCTTCGGAGGTAATGAAAATGGTTGATGTGGCGCAGGTGGTCAATCTGAGCGAGGCCGGTGCCGATGCCGAAAAGTGGCCTGCCGTGCCCCGGCTCGAAAATGGCTGGTATCCCACCGGCGGCGAGGTCGATCCTGCTGTGAACTCCGGCCTGATGAATTGGCAGGCGCGCCAGCTGGCTCTCCGCAGTGAGACGCTGAGAGCTCGGGTTGACGATCTGGCGCTAAAAGCTGGTTCCACCGTTACGGTCGGTAATAGTGGCGATTTCTCGACCGTGAATGAAGCGTTGAGCTATCTCTCCGAGCGGAGGCCCGGCTACGTTCAGGGCGGATTTCAAACTCAAATCCTGCTGCTGGATGGCTTCACGATGGCTGAGCAGATTCTAGTGAGCGGTGTGAATCTTGGATGGATATCGATCGTGGCAGAGGCGGCCGAGGTATTCATCGACAGGGCTTATATGAACGTCCCCTTTCATGAAGGCGCAGCCCCGATTTATCCTTCTTTCGGCGTCAAAGATGGAGGAACATTGCCGCGGATCGACGCCTTGTTCACGATGATGGACACAGGGCCAACGGCAGGGCGCATGGGCATCAATGCCTTCTCTGGCGGCTTTGCGACTGTCGGGGGGATGTGCGGAATCAAGAATTGCGGCGATACCGCAGTTCTGCTGACAACGTCCGCCTCATTCGCTGGCAACGGTTCCGTGTTTTCTGGGGCTGGAGGAGACGGCGCGTCAGTAGCGGGAGGAACACAATCCACCTTTCAAGGCGCGGATCTAAGCGGTGCGGGTGACACCGGGCTGCGTGTTTCAAACGGAGCGGTGAGCCACGCTTGGGGCCTAGATGCCAGCGGTGCTGGTCAGAAGGGTGTTCACGTCTATCGAGGAGCCACCTTGAACCTGCTGGGAGGCAAGTGTCGGAAAGGTGGCAGCGATTCCACGCAAGACATCGTCTGCGAATCGGGCTCGATCATCAACGCTACGAACGCGACTGGCGGCACCTCGATCGCGGTCAACACTGTTACGCCGAACGGCATCATCTTTAAATGAGGCGGTCATGTTCTACGCGGTCATAAACGAATCCGGCCAACCCACCGGCGCGCTTTATGTAGAGGTAACGCCATCAGTCCGCGCGCATCATCCAGGCGCGACCTTCGAGCCTTGCTCGCGGCTGGCAAATGATGGCACAGCTGAAAGCCCGACTTGGCGAACGGTTCCGCCGACCATCGAAGATTTGCGCTCATCATGGGTGCTGACAAGGTTCCAGTTGCAAGACGTGCTTGCCAGCGCAGGCCTCCTTGCATCGGCCGAGCAACTGGTCGCGGCCTCTCCGGATCCGCGCATCGGCCGCGCCTGGACCTATGGCGTGGAGTTCCCGCGCGCCTCTGCCACCATCACGGCTCTTGGAGCGGCGCTGAACCTCTCGGCCGAGGAGCTGGATGATCTTTTCCGCGCGGGGGTAGAGATCGAGGCGTAAAGCTCGAACGCACGAAACCGCCAGAGGCGGCCGAGCGTGCGGCGGACCATCCTTCGCTTGATTAATTGCGAGGGTTCCCATGGCTGAATTTCTGCACGGGGTCGAGGTTGTCGAAATCGACGGCGGCGCTCGGCCCATCCGCATCACCAAGTCGAACGTGATTGGCTTGATCGGCACGGCACCTGATGCCGATGCTGTGGCATTTCCTTTGAACACTCCGGTTTTGGTCGCCGGGTCGCGCACCGAGGCCGCAAAGCTGGATGCGGTCGGCGACGGCAACGGCACGCTGCCCTGGGCCATCGACGGGATCTTCGATCAGGTCGGCGCCGCAGTGGTCGTGGTCCGGGTCGAGGCTGGGGCAGATGAGGACGAGACCATCGCCAATATCATCGGCGGGGTGGACGCCGAGGGCGCGGCGCTGGGCGTGCAGTGCTTCCTGGAAGCCGAGGCGGTCACCGGCGTGTCGCCCCGCGTCCTGGTCGCGCCGGGCTGGACCCATCAGCGCCCGGCCGAAGCAGCGAACCCTGTCGCAGCCGAGATGAAGGGCATTGCTGACCGGCTGCGCGCGGTCATGGTGATCGACGGGCCGAACAGCAACGATGCCGCCGCGCTGGCGGTCGCCGGCGAGCAGGGTGGCGAGCGGGTCTATCTGGTTGATCCGTGGTGCAAGGTGTCGCGAGGGACACAGGTCGTGGACGAGCCTTCCTCGGCGCGCGTTGCCGGTCTGATCGCGAAAGTCGATGCAGAGGACGGGTTCTGGAACTCGCCTTCCAACCGCGAGCTGAATGGCATCGTCGGCACCAGCCGTCCGGTGGATTTCCGTCTGGGCGACGCCAATGCTCGGGCCAATCTGCTGAACGCCGCGAATGTCGCGACGATTATTCGGCAGGGCGGCTATCGCCTCTGGGGCAACCGCACGCTCTCGACGGATCAGAAATGGGCTTTCCTCTCGGTCCGCCGCACCGCCGATATCATCAACGACTCGCTGCTGCGGGCGCATCTGTGGGCGGTCGATCGAAACATCACCAAGACCTATGTGCAGGAGGTGCAGGACGGGGTGAATGCCTTCCTGCGCGAACTCCAGGCACTGGGTGCAATTCTCGGCGGCCGGTGCTGGGCAGATCCCGATCTGAACACGCCCGAATCTATCGCGGACGGGAAGATCTATTTCAACTTCGATTTCACGCCGCCCTATCCGGCCGAGCACATCGTGTTCCGGTCGCACCTGGTCGGTGATTACCTTGAGGAGGTCGTGCAATGACGGCGCGCGCGCAGCTGAAGAATTTCGCGGTCTGGGTCGATGGCCGGGGCTATGCAGGGAATGCGCAGTCCTACCAGCCCCCAGCGCTGGCTCTCTCGACCGAGGAATTCCGCGCGGCGGGCATGGATGGCCCGATCCGCATCGATACCGGCATGGAGGCAATGTCGGTCACAATCACGCTGACCGAGCTGTCGGCCGAGGTGCAAAAGCGCTTCGGGCTTGTCCGCAACGGTCGGACGCAGATCACCGCGCGCGGCTCGGTCGAGGATTTCGACGGCACGGTCCATGCCGAGCTGCACTCGATGCGCGGCACCATCGTTCGGATCGGGCCGGGCGCGTGGCAACCCGGAACACCTCCGACGCTCGAGGTCGAGATGTCGCTCGACTATTTCCGGCAGGAGCGCGACGGCGAGTCCGTGGTCGAGGTCGATCTGGTCAATATGATGCGTGTGATCGGCGGCGAGGACCAGCTGGCCGCGCGTCGTGATGCGATGGGGATCTGATGATGGACACGAAACCCCTTGAATTCCGCACCGGCTTTCTGCGCGGCGAGGCACGGATCAAGACCTGTCAGATGCGCGAACCGACCGTGGACGATCAGATGAACGCGCAGGGCACCGGCAAGACGGCGGCCGCGCAGGAACTGCACTTGTTCGCCTCGCTCTGCGATTTGACGCCGGATGAGCTTCGCTCGCTCTCGCTGCACGATTACGGGCGCGTCCAGCAGGCCTATCAGGATTTTTTGGAGTAATCGGCGGGCTGGTGCCTCTGCATGATCTGCGCGCCGGGGTTCTCGCCCTGGCGCGCGGCACCGGCTGGTCGCGCGCCGAGATCGGCGCGATGACTGCGCGGGATCTGACGTGGTGGCTCGAGGGGCTGACGGATGGCAAACCAGAGGCTTAACGCAAAGATCGAAATCGGCGCTTCGGTCGACCGCTCGGTCGGTCGGGCGCTTTCGAGCATCCAGTCGTCGCTGAAGAAGGTCGGCCACGAGATCCGCGATGTCGAAAAGGCGCAGAAGGATCTGGGTCGGCAACGCGAGGTGCTGGTCAGGCAGGGGCGATCCGTCGAGGCTCTGGATCGGGAATATGCCGATCTCGGCCGCACGCTCGATCAGCTGCGCGACAAGCAGCGTCGGCTTGATCGAACGATGCTTGCCGGCCGCCGGGTGGGCGAGACCTTCAGCGGGGCAACGCGAGAAATCGGGAGGTCGGCGCGCAATGTCTCGATCGGTGTCGCCGCCGCCGGGGCTGCGGTGATCGGCCTGACGCGCGGCGTGGCCGAGCTGGGCGATAACTCTGCCAAGACCGCCGCGAAGCTGGGCATGGATGTCGAGGCGCTGCAGGAGCTGCGCTATGCGGCTGAGCGGTCGGGCGTTGCCTCGGGCACACTCGATATGGCCATGCAACGCATGACGCGGCGGATCTCCGAAGCCGCGCGCGGATCCGGTGAGGCCAAGGACGCGCTTCTGGAAATGGGCCTTTCGGCCGAGGAACTGACGAAGATGGCGCCCGAGGACGCGCTTGGGGCGATCGCCGATGCGATGGCTAAAGTACCGTCCGAGGCAGATCGGGTCCGCCTTGCCATGCGCCTGTTCGATTCCGAGGGTGTCGGTCTGGTCAACATGCTGAAAGGCGGTTCGACCGCTCTCGATGAGCTTCGCGAGGCGGCGCGCAAGACCGGGTTCGTGCTAACAGACGAAATGGCGAAAGCGGCCGAGGATTATCAGGACGCCATGCTCGACGCCAACCTATCGGCGCAGGGCCTGCGCAACACCATCGGCGCGGCACTGATGCCAGCGGTCACCGATCTGGCCCGGACCTTCTCTGGCTGGCTGCAGGGCAATCAGAGCGAGATTAGGGTCTGGGCCGCTGCCGCCGGGGAGGCAGTGGGCCGGGTCGTGCCGATCGTCGGCGAGGTTGCCTCCGGCTTCGGTAATGTGGTCGGAAAGGTGCGGGAAGCCACGGAGTTTGTCGTGGGCGCGGTCGGCGGTTGGAAGAACTTCGGTAAGATCCTTGCCGGTATCTTCGCCGCACGCACTGTGCTGGCCATCGGCCGGTTCGGCGCCGCGGTTGTCCAGCTGGGGGGCGCGCTGTTAAGCCTCGCCCGTTCAGGACCAATGGTCGCCGCCGCCTTTCGCATGATCGGCGCGGTCATGATCGCAAACCCCATCGGCGCGGCCATCACAGCAATCGCCCTGGCCGCGACGCTGGTCATCACGAATTGGGACAAGATCAGGCCTGCGGTGCAACCGGTGATCGACTGGCTGGTCGACGCGTTCGGCAAAGCGCGCGAGCTGGTCGGCGCCGCCTGGGAAAATATAGGGGCTGGCATCGAGGCCGCGAAGGTCCGCATCGGCAATGCGATGGCCGCAATGCGCGAGGGCGTTCAGCCGGTGATCGATTGGTTCCGCCGCTCGGCCGATGGCCTCGAGGATGGCTGGGATGCGTTCCGGGCCGGGTTGTCCGCGATCCTCGATCGGCTGGTCGGGGCCTTCGAGGCGGCAAAGGCGAAAATCGGTGCGATTGTCGACTGGTTTGTCGAAAAGGCCGAACAGGTCAAGGCGGTCGGCGGCGCCATCAGCGATTTCGTGACCGACAACAAGGTGACACGTTTCGTTGGTCGAACGCGCGACCGCATCGGCGATGCGCTGTCGGGTGACGACACCGAGCCTGCGGCTGCGGATGAGGGCGCGCGCGGTCGTCGCGCCCGCCGCGTCCAGCGCCGGGCGGTCGGCGGTTCCTTCGATGCCGGGCCGCTCTTGGTCGGCGAGGGCGGCGAGGAGCTGATGTATCGGTCCCGTGGCGGCTTCATCGCCCATGCCCGGCACACGCGAGGGCTCCTGTCCCAGGCGCGCGAGGCGTCGCATCTGACCGCCCGGATTGCCGCCGCTGTGCGCGGCATGGCGCCGGTGTCCGCAACCGCGTCCACCGCCGTTGCGCGGCCCGCAGAACCGCGGCCGGTGAACATCACCATCAACCAGTCGCCAGGCCAAAGCCCCGAGGATCTGCTCCGCGCCCTCGAGCGACGCCTGTCGCGGCGCGGTGCCCCGCTGTTCGATGGGAGCTTCGCATGAACGATGTGATGATGGCGCTCGGACCCTATCGCTTCTCGATCGCCTCGGCGGCCTATCAGTCCTTGCAGCGCAGGGCAGCCTATAACTGGTCCTCGATCGAGCGGATCGGCGCGTCGCCTGCGCGCCAATATGTCGGGCCGGCCGGCGAGACGATCAGCCTCGAGGGAGTGATATACCCCTCTTTCTCCGGTGGTCTGGGTCAGGTGGACAAAATGCGCCTGACCGCCGGGCTGGGCTTGCCGCTGCCTCTCATCGAGGGGCGCGGGCGGGTGCTGGGGTTCTGGTCGATCGTCGGAGTCGATGAGGGGCAGACCATCTTCGAGCGCGGGGGCGCTGCGCAAAGGATCGAGTTCGGGTTGGAATTGGAGCGGTATGATGGCGGGCTTGCGTCGATCCTGCGTTTCTGAAGAGGGCGAAACCGTTGACCGGCTGGTGTGGCGGATCTTCGGCCGTCAGGACGGGCGGCTGGTAGAGCTGACGCTTGATCTGAATACCGGGCTGGCCTCGGCCGGGCCAATCCTGCCTGCCGGGCTGCGGGTGCTGTTGCCGGATGAGCCCGCAGTGCCCAAGCGCGCGATGGTGCGGCTATGGGACTGATGGATTGGCGGCTGTTGGTCCGCGTCGTCGTGGATGGACAGGATATGTCCTCGCGCTTCCGGCCGATATTGTCGGCGCTGTCGATCACGGATTCGGTCGGCCTAGAGTCCGACGAGCTGCGCATCGACCTGGCGCTGGGCGGCTTGGGCGGGCGGATGCCGTTTCCGCGCTCTGGCGCGAGCATCGAAGTCTGGCTGGGCGCCGGGCTCTCGGCCGTGCGCATGGGGTCCTTCATTGCCGATGCATTTGAGGCTTCAGGACCGCCTGACGTGATGTCGATTTCGGCGAAGGCCGCGGTCTATGACGGCGCGGTGGGCACGACCGGCCTGCAGACCGCGAAATCGCGCAGCTGGCCCGCCGGCACGACCGTCGCCGATCTGGTCGGCCGGATCGCGCAGGAACATAGTCTGCGTCCGGCCGTGGGGCAGTCGATCAGGACGATGGCGCTCGACCATCTCGATCAAGTGGACGAGTCCGATATCAACCTGCTGACGCGGGTCGCGCGGGATCTGGGTGCTTTCGTGAAACCGGCCAACGCCTCGATCGTCTTTGCGCGCCTGGGCGAGAGCCGGTCGGCATCCGGTCAGCCCATTGCCCCGGTCACGCTGTTGCCGGCTGATCTGTCACGGTGGCGGGTGTCGCGCGACGCGCGCGAGCTGCCTAGGAGCTGCGTGGCGATCTGGCGGGATCTGGCCGCTGCTGTGGATCGCGAAGAGGTCGCGGGATCCGGTGATCCGTCCTTGCGTCTGCGTCATCGCTTCGCCTCGCAGGCGGCGGCGCGTCAGGCGGCGGATTCTGCTTTGGCGAAAGGTCGGCGCGGCAAGTTGGTGGCGTCCTGCGAACTTCCCGGTCGCGCCGATCTCATCGCCGAGGGCCGGGTGATACTTCCGGCGCTACATCCCGACCTCGGTCGCGAATGGCTCGTGCTGCGAGTGGATCACCAGTTGGATCCGCGCGGCTGGAGAACAAGTTTCAAGGCGCAGCTTCCCACATAAGATCACACCTGACGGAAAAACTGCAAAAAAGAGCGGGCCGGAGCCCGCTCGAACTAGTTACTACACCGAATGCATCGCTATTTCAGCGGTTTGTCGGGCGCCTTGTCTTGCTTCGGCGGTGAACCTTCGTCGCCCATCCGCTCAGACGCGCTGTTGTCCTTGTCCAGTTGCCGCCGCTTGTCGCCATACTCGCCCTCTGGCTTCGAGGGCTCGGTGGAGTGAACTTTTCCGTATTCCTTATCGGCGTCCATGTTTGGACCCTCCATTTGTCAGTGGAAAATCCCGTCTGACATTCTAAAACTGGGGTTGCAGGTAGGCCGACACAATGCGCTGTGACGGACATTCGGATAGCGCATTGTTTGAATAACATTCTATTCTAGCGGTTTCGTCCGATCCGCACTGGAATCCGCGAACTCTCTAGCGAGCGCAGTTATGTAATTTCATCCGCTCTGAAGTCAGGCGATGGCCTTCCAAGGCACGATGACATGAATCGTGGCTATTGCATTCCGCGTCTTTATAGTCCATACACAGCGTGCATCGCGACTTTATTTTCGACCTTCTGTCTCCCTCATCGGCTTCAGTTGTCTTTAAGACGGAACCGAGCCGAACCACCGCAATGTTGCGGGTGGTGACATACAGGAGATGACACGATGGCGACAGGCACCGTGAAATGGTTCAATTCCACTAAAGGTTTTGGTTTTATCGCGCCCGAAGGCAGCAAGAACGATGTGTTTGTTCACATCTCAGCTGTTGAACGCGCCGGATTGACCACACTCGCAGACGGCCAAGCAGTGAGTTTTGACATTGAAAGCGGCCGCGATGGCCGCGCTTCGGCAGCCAATATTGCGCTGGTGTAAGCCAAATTAGTGTAACGCTCTAACGGGGACGGCCGCACAGGTCGTCCCCGTTTTCGTGCGAGATTAGGTTTTGCTACGAAATGGGAGATCCGATAACACATTGAAAGAAAATAACATGATTGAGATTAACTGGGGGGCTCCCCTAACAATGCATTATTCCGATGGTAAAGAGATCAAAAGGATCTCGACAATTGAGCAAGCTCAATACTGGCTCCAGGCTAAATGGCCCGTTGCAAACGGTGAGCGCGATCGCGCGCTGAGCCAAATTGACGCCGCTATGAACTGCCTGATCCCTGTTGGTGCGGCGCGTGCCGCATTTCTCTCTGCAGCGGCCACGGCGGGTTTCGCTCCGTCGACTGCTTAAAATGAACATCCGTCTGCAAGTAAAAGCCTGAAGCAAATGCGCCGGACCGGCGAAACTATAACACTTGGAGAGCAGTACATGTCTAAACCAATTAGTTTGCCTCCGGTCGCGCCTAGCGCAATGAGCCGCGAGAGCCAGATCGAAAAGACGTCTCGTGCGGCGAAAGAGATCATTGACGACGAAAACGAGAAGCGCGACGCGAAAATAAAGCGCTTGCGCGATTCTCGTCTTCAGTGGGCTGCCAGCGAGGGGAAGAGTGGAGCCGTCCGAGAGGTAGCTACGAAAAGTTCTAGGACTGGTAGATCCGATTCTAAGAGTGGACGGTAATCTAGCCTTAGAGAGCAAGGGTGCGGGCAATGAAAGAGCGGTTGTTCGCCAAGGCGATGGATACACATGAGCCTACCCTCAGAAAGCCAAGTGCACTATACGGGCTCATATCGCGGATAGTGTACTAGCGTCGAGCTCAACGCTGGTGGCGGTTGGATCACAACCTTCGACGCGCAATTACCCGAATAGCCTTTCGTGATGACCGGGCAACCGTTGGTGCCCGGCTGCTTGTTCAGGACGTGCCCAGCAGCTCTCTACGCGTTGCCGATGCGATGAAGGAGGAGCGGGTCATTCCCCGCGCTTTCGCGGTTTCGTCAATGGCCCGCAGGAGTCCGCGCTCAAGCGAGATATTGGCGCGGGCAAGAGCCGTATCGGCGGCAATGTAGGGCACCGGCATCAGAACAGCGCCAGCTGCCATCTCGGCCTTCACGTCCTCGCGGCTGCGAATCTCGTCCAGGCTCGCGGGCTCGGTGTCGGGCATATCCTCGAACCAGAGATCGAGGGCTTCTGCAGCTGCGGCAGGGATGCCCGCCCAATCTTCGGCCGCGGCAAAGCAACCGGGAAGATCGGGAAAGGTCAGACCGTAGGCGCTGTCATCGTCGCGATGGATCAGGGCGGTGAAGTATTTCATGGCGGGACCTAAGAGGAATATACGTTAGACTATTTGCACGGAGGGGCGGTGGTTCGACCGGGCTATAGAAGCCCGGCCTGTCGATAGATCGCCCTGACGGTTCCAAGCGGAAGATCTTTCTTCGGGTGGGGCAGGATCACGGTCCTTTCGCCTTTCCGAAGCTTCAAGTGCGATCCGCGTTTCTGGATCTCTTCGAAGCCTTCCGCCTTGAGCATCTTCAGGAGCTTCTTGGAATTGGTTTCAAGCTCCATCGCCCCTCCTATCGCGTGTAAATATATACACCAAGACCGCGCACCCCTCAAGCTATTTGCGCAAATATTTGTGTAAACTAGTGCTCCTATACCTACAACATTAACGCTTCATGCGGGCTTCATCGAGCGAAAGGACATTCGCCGCCTCTCCGGTTACGAAATCTGCCCACGCCTGCATGACGATCCGCCGCCGATCGAGCAGATCGGATCGCGCATAGGTCCGCTCGACCTTGTTGCCGATGGTGTGACCAAGGACGGTCTCGCTTACTTCCCAGCTGGCTGCGTCGTTGTCTTGGACCCATGTTCTGAAGCTCGTCCGGAAGCCGTGAGGCCGACCCGGCTCGTTGAGATCGTCTAGATGGGTTTCCAGCGCGCGGCTCGAGATTGCCGCTCGCATCGGGACGAAGAGCAGATCATCGGCGAATTGGGCCGCGTCCTCGATCAGCTGTTTCGCCTGGCGGGACAGCGGCACGCGGAAATCTCGGACGTGCTGTTTAAGGCCTTTCACTCGCTCCTTTGGCACTGTCCAGATATCGTTTTCGAGATCCATCTCGCCCAGCCTTGCACCGCGCGCCGCGTCCGATCGGACGGCCGTCAGGATGATGAATTTGAGGCATTGCGCGCTTACACTGTCGCCGAGCCGGGCGTAGAGTGCCGGGAGGTCTTGCCACGATGTCGAAGCGATGGGCGTTTCTTCATGGTGGTGGTCGCCGAGGATCCGCTTCGCGGCGTCGACCTCAATCGGGTTGCAATCGAAGCCCATGAGCTGCGCTTCGGTCAGAACGATCTTTGTGCGCCGATAGGCCTTCAGCGCGGTGGGGTGCTTGGTTCGCCAGATCGGCCGCAGTGCATCTGCGATCACATGCCGGGTCAAATCGCTCGTGCGGACCTTGCCGATCCGTGGGATGATGTGGGTGCGCAAGGGGCTCAGCCACCGGCCACGGTCGCCCTGCTCTCGCAGGTTCTCCTTCCGCGCCTCGAAGACGATTGAAACGAGTTCCTGGTATGTCGGGTTCTGCCGGTCGCGGTGTGCGACTTCCTCCGCGCGCCTCGCCTCTCGCTCCGAGATCGGATCCATCCCGGCCGCAAGCACGCCGAGCCATTCGTCGCGCATCTTGCGCGCCTCGGCCAAGCTCACGGTCGGCCAGTGCCCTAGCCCCATCTCGCGCCGCCTTCCGAGGTGGCTATAGCGGTAAATCCATTTCCCGGCCTCGCCCTTTTTCACGAGGATCAAACCGCCGCCATCCTGATGTTTGCCATCCCCTGCCCGCTTGATCGCTATAGCGGTTAGTTTGTTCTTCGCCATTCAGCCCCCCAGGCAGTCCCCCAAATAGACCCGCGCTATAGCGGGTCACGAACGGACCGCCTGAGACAGCGAGGGCAAAATTTCCCTTTCTTTTCTAGGCTGATAAGATATTTGATGCAACGGCATGAGGCATGGGCGCGATGCCCTCAACCGGCACCATCTTCATCCGACAGGAAACTTTGCACGGCCTTGCCCTCTGCCGCGTCTGTCGCCGGCAACCGCGCGGGCCGCCGGCGATCCGTCAGGCAGGCTCAGGCCCGCTGCGTGGCGGTCAGCCGGTCACGCAGGCTGTCGCGATACAGCGCCTTGATCAGTGACAGCATCATCAGCGCCATCACCATCGTGAAGGGCAGCGCCCCGATGATCATGGCGCTTTTGATCGCGTCCATCGGATTCGTGTCGCCCAGCTTGCCCGCAATCAGCAGCGTGGCGATGACCAGCGTCAGGATCACGCCCCAGATGATGCGATGGCGCATGCCGCTGGCCTCGTCACCGCCGGACATTACCGTGTTCATCACCAGAAGCCCGCTATCGGCCGAGGTGATCAGGAAGGTCAGTACCAGAACGACGCACATCGCGGAAATCCCCGCCAGAAGCGGCCCTGAGATCATGTTCTGCAGCGTCACGAACAGCTTGGCGGTATTGCTGGCGCCGATGATCGCCCCATTCGCCGCGCCGTTCAGTTCAAGGTCGATGGCCGTCGCGCCAAGGATCGTCATCCAGGCGAAACAGACCAGCGAGGGCAGGATTACGCAGCCGAACACGAATTCACGCACCGTCCGCCCGCGCGAGATACGGGCAAGAAACAGCCCGACAAAGGGCGCGAAGGCGATCCACCACGCCCAGTAGAAGGTCGTCCAGCCCGACTGCCAGCCGAATTCGCGGCCCGGCGTCCCTGCGGCATAGGCCGCGATCTGCACGTCCTGCGGCAGTTCGGCGGCGGCACCGGTCAGGCCGGACTGGAACCCTTCCAGCGAGCCCCAGGCATTGGTCGCGCCTGCATAAAGCTGATCGGCCAGCGGACGCGCGGCTTCGGGCAATGCGGCGGCAAAGGCGGCTTCGGATTGCGGCGGATAGGCCAGAAAGCTGAGCTGCGGCAGATGCAGCACATAGTCGAACAGCGCCGTCGCATAGGTCGTCATGGCAAACAGGAACGACCCGAAGACGACAAAGACCAGCAGCAGGATCATCGACAGCACAAGGTTCAGATCCGACAGGATCTTGATCCCGCGCCCGACGCCCGAGATCGCCGACAGGACCGACAGGCACATGATGGTCAGCAGACCGGCCAGCATTCCCGCCACGCTGGGGCGCGGCACATCGCCCGACAGGTCCATCAGCCACGCGACGCCAAAGATCGAATAGACCCCGTCGATGAACTGCGACACGCCAAAGCCGATGGTGACGGCGACGCCAAGAATGGTCGCGACGACCCCAAGGATATCGACGACATTGCCCAGCCAGCCATTCATCCATCCGCCCAGAAGCGGCGTCAGCGTGGTCCGGATCGTCAACGGCATGTCACGGGTATAGGCGTAATAGGCCAGACACAGCCCGGTCAGCACATAGACGCCCCAGGCGTGAAAGCCGTAATGCGCGAAGGTATAGCGATAGGCGGGCTGCAATGCCTCGGGGCTGTTCGGGGCGACCTGGCCCGCGACGGTCATCGGGTTCGATCCCCACAGACCCAAGGGCTCGGCCGTGGCGAAAACCATCAGGCCGACGCCAAGACCCGCGCCGAACATCATCGAAAACCACGAAAAATTCCGGAACTCGGGCTTCTCGCCCGGCTTGCCCAGAACCCGCTTGCCCGTTGCGGGCAGCAGCGCGACCGCCAGCAGGAAGAACATGAACAGGCCGGTGACGATGATGTAGAAGCTGTTGAAGCTTTCCAGCAGCCTTGCGTTGAAGCTGCCCAATGTGCCGACAGCATTGCCGGGCCAGATCAGTGCCCAGATCACCAGCAGCACCATGATCAGCTTGCTGGTAAAGGCGACGCCGACATTGTGGCCTTCGTAAAAGCCCTTGCTGGCGGTCTGGATATCCAGATTCGTGAATGGCGGTTTGATCGACAATCCACGATCCTCCTCTGTTGATGCTTGTTGTTATGGCAAAAGGGGCGCCCAGACGGACGCCCCTTTTCAGTCATTCTGCGGCGATGGCCTGCCGACCCTGCAGGCGGCGGGACAATGTATCGCAATACCAGTCGACGAACTGGTTCACGCCGCCCTCATGCGTCTGGCTGTAGGGGCCGGGGCGATAGCCCGGCGTGTTGACGCCGCGCTGGTTCTGTTCGCAGATGCGCCGGTCTTCGTCATTGGTCGCCAGCCAGACCTTGGTCAGACGGTCCAGATCGTAATCCACGCCCTCGACCGCGTCCTTGTGGACCAGCCAGGTGGTGACCAGATGGGTTTCCTGCGGACCGACCGGCAGGATGCGGAAGGTCAGGGCCTGATCCGACAGGAAATGGTTCCAGCTGTTCGGATAGTGATACAGCAGGCAGGATCCGGCATTGTCAAAGGGCATGGTGCCGATGCGGCGGTTCACGGCCTGCTTGCCATCCATCGTATAGCTGACCGCATCGCCCAGAAACGGGATGCGCACAAAACGCCACTGACCGTCCGGCCCCAGCAGGTATTTCGAGGGCAGCCCCGCAGCCTCGCAACGCGCGATATGCTGCATCCCCGCGTTCGAGCCGCTGGCATCGTCCGAGCCGAACAGGTTCGGATCATCCGGGAAGGTCACGCATAGCGACGGGTGGTTGCTGCTGCAATGGTAACATTCGCGGTTGTTTTCCATCACCAGCTTCCAGTTCGCCTGTTCAACGCTATGGGCGACATGGGCGACCTTCAGGTTGGACAGGTCATGGGGGCCCATATAGCCCGGTGCGCTGGCGGCCAGAGGCTCGATATCGGGGGCATCATCGGCAAGGCACAGATAGACCATGCCCTCGACCTCGCGGCAATGAACCATGCCCAGCCCGTGATCCTGTGGCTTGAAATCGGGGCCCATATCGCGCGCCCACAGCAGCTTGCCGTCCAGATCATAGGTCCATTGATGATAGGGACAGACCAGTTTCGGCGCGGTGCCGCGTTCGGCGGTGCAGACATGGCTGCCCCGGTGACGGCAGGAATTGTGGAACGCGCGGATCACGCGGTCCGACCCGCGCACCACGATCACGGAGTAATCGCCGATGCGGACGGTCACATAGCTGCCGACCTTGGGCAGTTCGGCCGAGGTGACCGCAAAGACCCAGTCGCGATACCAGATATGGGCCAGATCCGCCTGAAACAGGGCGGGATCGTTATAGAAGGGCTGGGGCAGCGTGTGCCAGGGCTTGCGGCTGCCCAGAAACGAAAGCAGTTCGGAATTCGGCATCATGGTGGCGGACCTTCCTGATTGATGTTGCAGGGCGGTGATCAGATATCCTTCATCAGGCGCAGGGCGTCATATATGGCGGCATGGGTATTGCGCGCCGCGACCGCATCGCCGATCCGGAACAGGCGGAAGGCACCGTCGGGATTGGTGCTGACACGCTGCAACCCGCCCGTGGCCAGCGCCTCGTAATCGACCTCGCCCAGATTGCTGGATTGCGGCTTCAGGTCGAAATACAGCTCGTCCAGCGGGCGGGTGCCGTGATTGACGACGACCTGATCGACCTGACGCTGACGGGTCACGTCGCCATAATCGCTGCCAAGCGTGGCGGTCAGCATATTGCCGCTGCGATGGACCGTCTGCAGACGCCAGGTCACGGTAAAGGTCGTGTCGCGCTGTTGCAGGGCGCGCATATAGGGCACCAGATTCATCGCCATCACTTCGGGTGCAAAGCTGCGATCGGGGGTGACAATCTCGACCCTGGCCCCGCTGGCCGAGATCATGTCGGCGGCCTGCAGCGCGGCGTGATCGCCAGCATCGTCATAGATCAGCACATTGCTGCCGGGTTTCACATCGCCTGACAAGATGTCCCAGGCCGACACGACCAGATCATTGCCCTCGGTCAGAACCTCGGTATGGGGCAGACCGCCGGTTGCGATGATGACATCATCGGGCGAGGTCGCCAGAACGTCGCCCTCGTCTGCAAAGCTGTTGAAACGGAAATCGACGCCCAACCTTGTGCATTGGTCAAAGCGCCAGGCGATGATCGAGATCATCTCGCGCCGCCGTTCCTGTTGCGCGGTCAGGCGGATCTGGCCGCCGGGCTGATCCGCGGCCTCGAACACGGTGACCTTGTGGCCACGTTCGGCGGCGACGCGCGCGGCCTCCATTCCGCCGGGGCCGGCGCCGATGATGGTGACGCGGCGCGGCGTGTCGGTGGCGGGGATCGCATGGGGCATCGTTTCTTCGCGGCCGGTGGCGGCATTGTGCAGGCAGAAGGCCATGCCCCCCTGATAGATCCGGTCCAGACAGTAATTCGCGCCGACGCAGGGGCGGATGTCATCCTCGCGCTTTTCGATCACCTTGCGGACCAGATGCGGGTCGGCCAGATGCGCGCGGGTCATGCCGACCATATCGACCAGACCGCTGGCGATGGCGTGACGCGCGGTCGGCACATCGGGGATCTTGGCGGCATGGAAGGTCGGGAAATCGGTCGCCTTCCGGATCTGCCCGGCAAATTCCAGATGCGGCGCGTTGCGCATGCCCTGCACCGGGATCACATCGGTCAGCCCGGCATCGGTGTCGATATGACCGCGCACGACATTCAGGAAATCGACCAGACCGCTGGCCTTCAGCTTTTGCGAAATGGCGATGCCGTCCTGTGCGCCGAAACCGCCCGGCAGGCATTCATCGCCGGTATAACGCACGCCCAGCAGAAAATCCTCGCCACAGCGTTCGCGGATGCCGCGCAGGATATCGAAGGTAAAACGCAGGCGGTTGTCCAGATCGCCGCCGTAAGGACCGTCCAGCTCATTGGTCAACGGCGACCAGAACTGATCCATCAGATGGCCATAGGCCTGCAGTTCCAGTCCATCCAGACCCGCCGCCTTCATCCGTTCGGCCGCATCGACATAATCGGTGATGATGCGCTGAATGTCCCAATCCTCGATCTTTTTCGGAAAGGACCGATGCGCGGCCTCGCGTTCATGGCTGGGCGAGACGACGGGCAGCCAGTCGGCCTTGTCCCAACGGGTGCGCCGGCCCAGATGGGTCAGCTGGATCATCACCGCACAGCCGTGATCGTGGCACTCGTCGGTCATCCTCTTCATCCAGCCGACGACCTCGTCCTTCCAGGCCAGGATGTTGTTGAAGACCGGCGGACTGTCGCGCGACACCGAGGCCGAGCCCGCCGTCATCGTCAGCGCCACCCCCGCCTTGGCCCGTTCGACGTGATAGGCGCGATAACGGTCCTTGGGCATCCCGTCCTCGGGATAGGCGGGTTCGTGGCTGGTAATCATGATGCGATTGCGCAGCGTCAGATGTTTCAGTTGGAAGGGCTGCAGCAGCGGATCGTTGGACATTCGGGACCTGCGTTCTGGCGTGGGTTGAGTCTCGCGATTGGGTGAATGTACATAGGTGTCGAGTAACGTGTCAATCACGAACATTCCTGATTTTTCAACACCGCGCTTGTCGGTCTGCGGGGCATGGGATAGGTCGTAACCCATGTCCAAAAAGTCGGTCACAGAAACAGGTTGGCGCGGGTCGCGCGAAGGGTGGCTTGATGCCGCCTATGACGCGCTGATCGATGGTGGCGTCGAAGCGGTAAAGATCATGCCGCTGGCAAACCGGCTGAAACTGTCGCGCACCAGTTTCTATTGGTTCTTCAAGGACCGCGAGGAACTGCTGTCGGCGCTGGCCGACCATTGGGCCACACGCACCACCGAACCGCTGATCGCCGCGACCAAGGCCTATGCCGATACCGAGGCCGAGGCGATGTTGAACGTCCTGACCTGCTTCCTGACGCCCGGGGCGTTCGATGACCGGCTGGAGTTTGCGGTGCGCAGCTGGGCCTTGCAGGATGATGCGATCATGCAGCGCCTTCAGGCCGCCGATGTCGAACGGCTGGACACGCTGACCCAGCTTCTGATGTCCTGGGGACACAGCCGGGAAGATGCCGATGTCCGCGCCCGCACCATTTATCTGGTCCAGATCGGTTATATCTCGATGCAGGTGCGCGAGGATACGGCAACCCGCCTGACCCGCATCCCAGGCTATGTCGAGATCTATACCGGCAAGGTGCCGCAGCCGCACGAGATGGCCCGGTTCTGCGCCAATATCGGCTTCGATCCCGACGCGGCCGGCTAGTTCCCCATCAGTCGCGCATCAAAAGGATAGCGCGTCAGGTTTTCGTGGCCGGTGTCGGTGATCAGCACCTGATCCTCCAACTTGATCGAGAAATCGCCCCCTTCGGGCGAAATCAGCGCCTCGACGCACAGGACCATGCCGGGTTGCAGGTGATCCTCGAACGCGCCTTCGACATATTGGTCGGGATAGGCGATCAGCGGCCATTCATCGCACAGCCCGACGCCATGCATCATCAGGCCGTATTTCTGTTTCTGGCAGTTTTCCGGCAGGCGGTGACCGTTCATCACCAGATCGCGGAACGCCACGCCCGGTTTCAGCATCGCCATATTGTGGTCGATATGCTCGCGCGCCAGTTTCATCGCATCGACCATATCCACGCGCGGGGCGTTGTCGCCGATCCACCATGTGCGGCTGATATCGACGCAGATGCCATAGCTGCCGACCAGATCGGTATCGAAGGCCACGATTTCGTTGTTCTGAACCACGCGCGGGCCGCATTCCTGAAACCACGGATTGGTGCGCGGGCCCGAGGTCAGCAGCCGCGTTTCGATCCATTCCCCGCCACGACGGATGTTTTCGGCATGCAGGACCGCCCAGATGTCATCCTCGGACATGGTGCCCTGCGGCACGCCCAGCCGCGCGGCGGCCTCCATCGCGGCGACGGCGTTTTCGCAGGCCAGCGAGGCACAGCGCATTGCCAGGATTTCATCCGGTCCCTTGATCGAGCGCGCCTTTTCCGTCAGCTCTTCGCCGTCGGACACCTGAAAGCCCGCGGCTTCCAGCGCCCGCAGCCCATGCAGCATGATCTTGTCCACGGCCAGCCGCATATTGCCGCCGCCATGTTCCCGCACCAGATCGCGGACCTCGGCGGCAAAGCGGGTCGCGGCATCGCCCACCTTGTCGCCGCGATCGAAATAGAACAGATCCGCGCCGGACCGCCGCTCGCGCACCAGCGGGTTGAATTCCGACAGGAACGGCGCGCTTTTGTAATCCCAGATCACCATATGCCCATCGGCGCACAGCAGCACCGCGCGAAACAGGTTATGAGTGTTCCACAGCTGCATATTGGTGGAATCGGTCGCATAGCGGATGTTCAGCGGATCGAACATCAGCAGCGCCCCGAAATCCCGCGCCACGACATGCTGCGTCAGCCGTTCCCAGCGATACCAGCGCATCCGCGCAAGATCGGGCGCGGTCAGCCCCGCCGCATCCCATTCGCGAAAGGCCAGCGCGGTCGGCCCGATTTCCACGCGGTCGGCATCGTTGGGCGTCCCATCGGCCAGCGCCTCATCGCGGGTCGGGTCGATCTTTCTGCGGTCTCTGAAGTGCTGAAGCATGTGGCGATTTCCGACGCAGGAACGAAGGGGGCCGGGCTGGCATGCCAGAAATGTACATAGATGTATATCAATTGGTCAACGGTGAATACGCCGATGTGGATGGTCAGCATCCGCCGTGCTGCGCAGCCTGCCGACAGCATCACTTTCCACATGGAAATCGGACAGGTTGTGCCGTTTCACGACCGATTGATCGCGCGGCCCGCACGCCCCGGCAGGACGCGGGCCAAGACCTATTTTGGAAATTCCGGGATGGGCAGGGCGCTGGTCGCCTTGATTTCTTCCATCGACAGAAGCGCGGTGACGTTGTGGATCTTCACCTCGGAAATCAGCGACTGATAGAACCTGTCATAGGCCCGCGCGTTTCTGACCTGCACCTTCAGGATATAGTCGATATCGCCCGCCAGACGATGCGCCTCGATCACCTCGGGGCGTTCGCGCAGCGCCTTCAGAAAACGCGCGGCCCAGTCCTTGTCATGTTCACTGGTGCGGATCAGGACAAAAAAACATGCCTCCAGTCCCAGCGCCTCGGGGTCCAGAATCGCCACCTGCCGACGGATGACCCCGGCCTCGCGCAATTTGCGGATCCGGTTCCAGACGGGGGTCTTTGATGCCCCGACCTTGTCGGCAATCTGATCCAGGGACAGGCTTGCGTCCTGTTGCAGCAGGAAAAGGATTTTCCGATCCACGTCATCAAGACGGACGGCTGTTTGCCCCTCTGCCGCTGCTTGCGAAATCTGTTCCGACATCACGCCCTCTGCTACCTGAATGTCCTTATTTTGCTGACCCCATCGCAAAATTCCAGAACAAAATTCTATATTAAGGGGGTCAACGAAAAGGTCCGAATCCATGAGCAAAGCCTTCACCCCATCGGCGGCAAAGCCGGGCGTCATCACCGCGAACGATCTGCGCGAAGGCCATAACCTGTGGATGTGCGAGGATGGCTGGACGCCCAATCCCGCCGAAGCCACCCTTTTCGAGGATGAGGCCATTGCCGAACTGGCGCTGCTGAAAGCCATCGGTCAGGCCAATCTGGTCGTCGGCCCCTATCTGGTCGAGGCAAAGCGCGGCCCCAACGGCCCCGAGCCCGCCCATTTCCGCGAGGCGTTCCGCCAGACCGGCCCGTCCAACTATTTCCACGGCATTCAGGCCACCAAAGCCGAGGCAGCCAATGTTTGATATCCGTCCCGTCGATACCGACTATGTCCGCCACCGCGCGGCCCAGTTCCGCAGCCAGGTCGCCCGCCGTCTTGACGGCAGCCTGACCGAGGATGAATTCAAGCCGCTGCGCCTGATGAACGGCGTCTATCTGCAGCTGCATGCCTACATGCTGCGCGTGGCCATTCCCTATGGCACGATCAGCCCCGATCAGATGCGCATGCTGGCGCATCTGGCCGCGACCTATGACAAGGGCTACGGCCACTGGACCACCCGCCAGAACATCCAGTTCAACTGGCCCAAGCTGGTGGACATTCCCGATATGCTGGACGATCTGGCCTCGGTCGGGATGCATGCCATCCAGACCTCGGGCAACACGATCCGCAACGTGACCACCGACGCCTTTGCCGGTGCCGCCAAGGACGAAGTGACCGATCCGCGCCCCTATGCCGAATTGCTGCGCAGCTGGTCGACCGACCATGCCGAATTCCAGTGGCTGCCGCGCAAGTTCAAGATCGCCATTTCCGGCGGCTCGCGCGACCGTGCGCTGGTTGCGGCCCATGATATCGGGCTGCGGCTGGTGGAACAGGACGGCAAGACCGGCTTCGAGGTCTGGGTCGGGGGCGGTCTTGGCCGCACGCCGATGCTGGGCCAGGTGATCCGCGACTTCCTGCCGGAAGAGGATCTGCTGCCCTATATCGAGGCGATCATCGCGACCTATAACCTGTCGGGTCGTCGCGACAACAAATACAAGGCCCGCATCAAGATCACCGTGTCCGAACGCGGTCTGGACGTGTTCAAAGCCGAAACCGAGGAAGAATTCCTGCGCCGCCGCCGCGATTTCCACGGCGCCGACCGCGAGGCGCTGGCGATCTTCCGGGACCGCTTTGCCGCCCCGGCCTTCCGCAATGCCGGCAGCGACGGCTATCAGGCCGAGCGTCAGGCGAACCCCGCCTTCCGCAGCTGGACCGATACCAACCTGCACGACCACAAGGTCGACGGCTATGCCAGCGTCATCGTGACCTTCAAATCGCCGGGCCAGACGCCGGGCGATGCCAGCGCCGACCAGATGCGCCTTCTGGCCGATCTGGCCGAGAAATACGGCCATAACGACCTGCGCATCAGCCATGACCAGAACGTCGTGCTGCCGCATGTCCACAAATCGGATCTGGCCGCGCTGTATCTGGCGCTGCGCGAGGCCGGACTGGCCACTGCGAATGCCGGACTGACCAGCGATATCATCGCCTGCCCCGGCATGGATTACTGCGCGCTGGCGACGGCCCGGTCGATCCCGATCGCGCAAGAGATTGCCGACCATTTCCGCGCCGAGGGCCTGGAAGAGGAAATCGGCAAGCTGAACATCCGCATCTCGGGCTGCATCAACGCCTGCGGTCACCACCATCTGGGCCATATCGGCATCCTGGGGCTGGATCGCGCCGGGGTCGAGAATTATCAGATCACGCTGGGTGGCGACGGCTATGACATCCCGGCCATCGGCCAGCGTGCCGGCGCGGGCTTCCCCGCCGAAGAGGTCGTGCCAGCCATCGACCGCCTTATGCGCGCCTATCTTGAGGTCCGCGAAAGCGCGTCCGAGCGTTTTCTGGATGCCTATCGCCGCCTTGGTCCCGCGCCCTTCAAGGCCGCGCTGTACCCCGAGACGGCCCATGCTTGATGGCAACCTCGACACGCGCGCGGGGCGGCTGAACGACCGGTACCGGCATCATGCTGCGACCGGGGTTCTGCGCCGCGCCGTCAGCGACCCCGATCTGGGGCGCGTGGCGCTGGTGTCGTCGTTCGGCGCGGAATCGGTCGTGCTGCTGCATATGGTCAGTGTCGCGGCGCCGGGCCTGCCGGTCCTGTTCATCGACACCGAGATGCTGTTTCCCGAAACGCTGGAATATCAGCGCGAGGTGGCGGCAAAGCTGGGCCTGACCGACATCCGCATCATCCGCGCCACCGCAGATGAGATCGCCCGCCACGATCCCGACGGCACCCTACATCAGTTCGATCAGGACGCCTGCTGCAACCTGCGCAAGACCGTGCCGCTGGAACAGGCGCTGTCGGGCTTTGACGCCTGGATCACCGGCCGCAAGCGGTTCCAGAACGGCCAGCGCGCCGCGCTGGAATTCTTCGAGCCCGAAGAACCGTCGCGCCTGCGCGTGAACCCCCTGGCCCATTGGCGGCCCGAGGATGTGCAGGAATACATGGTCGAAAACAATCTGCCCCGGCATCCGCTGGTCGCCAAGGGCTATCCGTCAATCGGTTGTGCGCCCTGCACCTCGCCCGTAAAGCCGGGCGAAGACCCCCGCGCGGGCCGCTGGCGCGGCAGCGACAAATCCGAATGCGGCATTCACTTCATTGGCGGGCGCATGGTCCGCGGAAAGGTCTCGGCATGAGCGAGCAACTGAACAGCGAAGACATCATCGTTCGCGACGACGGCTTTCACCCGCTGGACGTTCAGGCCGAACTGATCCTTGCGCCAGATACCGCGCCCGAGGAACTGGTCGACCACCTGCACCGCGACCTGATCGGCATCGACTTTCCGGCCTTCAGCGATGGTCGGGGCTTCACGCTGGCGCGTCGCCTGCGCGAACTGGGCTATCAGGGTCGCCTGCGTGCGACCGGCCGCCTGATCGCCGATCAATACGCCATGGCCCGCCGCGTGGGCTTTGACGAGGTGCAGGTGGCCGCCGACATCGCCGCACGCCAGCCGCAGGACCAATGGGTCGCCCGTTCGGACTGGCGCGACTTTGACCACCGCGCAAACCTGGCAAGCTAAGCGGGCTTTCGCCGCATTGCCAAATCGCATAAGACATTCTGGAATTTTGACATGACGCTGGATCTGACCGTGGCCGACGCCGCCGAAAAACCTGCCAAGACCCTTCCCGATGCCCAGACGGTTACCGCCGTGACGCATTGGACCGACACGCTGTTTTCGTTCCGCGTGACCCGCCCGGCAAGCCTGCGCTTCCGGTCGGGCGAATTCGTGATGATCGGCCTGCTGGGCGACAATGGCAAACCGATCCTGCGCGCCTATTCCATCGCCTCGCCCAACTGGGACGATGAGCTGGAATTCTATTCGATCAAGGTTCCGGACGGGCCGCTGACCTCGCGTCTGCAACATATCCAGCCGGGCGACCAGATCATCCTGCGCCCCAAGCCCGTGGGCACGCTGGTTCTGGACGCGCTGCTGCCGGGCAAACGCCTGTGGTTCCTGGCCACCGGCACCGGCCTTGCGCCCTTCGCCAGCCTGATGCGCGACCCCGAAACCTTCGAGCGTTACGAGCAGGTCATCATGATGCACACCTGCCGCACCGCGGACGAACTGACCTATGGCCGCGAACTGGTCGAGAACCTGAAAAACGACCCGTTGCTGGGCGAGTTGTATGGCGAGGATTTCGCCAAGCGCCTGCTGTACTACCCGACCACCACGCGCGAGGATTCGCCGCTGATGGGCCGGATCACCGACAACATGACCTCGGGCAAGGTGTTCCAGGATCTGGGCCTGCCCCCGATGGATGCCGAAACCGACCGCGCCATGATTTGCGGCAGCCTGGCGTTCAACGTCGATGTGAAGGCGGTTCTGGAAGGCTTTGGCCTGCGTGAAGGCGCCAATTCGGACCCGAAGGAATTCGTGGTCGAGAAGGCCTTCGTGGGCGAAGGCGTCTGACCTTTCGCAACATGGGTTTGACGGGGGCGCGGCATTGCTGCGCCCTTTTTCGTTCGCTGCGGCGCTCGACATGAAAAGACCCCGGACAAGGCCGGGGTCTGTGCGTCATGCTGGGGTCCGTCAAAGATGGCGCGGAAACTCGATCTTGGGGCAGCGGTCCTGAATGACGGTGACACCACGCGCCTCGGCCCTTGCGGCGGCCTGATCATGGCGCACCCCCAGCTGCAACCAGATTGTCGCAAGGTCGGGCAGGACGGCCAGGGCTTCGTCAACGATGGCGGGCACCGCCTCGCTGCGGCGGAACACATCGACCATCTGCACCCCGGCATCGCGCGGGATATCCGACAGGCTGGCATAGACGGTTTCGCCCAGAATCACCTTGCCCGCGTGGCCGGGATTGACCGGGATCACGCGAAAACCCTGCGATTGCAGATAGCGCGCGACACCCCAGCTTGGCCGCGCCTCGTCGGGCGACAGGCCGACGACGGCAACAACCCTGTTAGTGCGGGCGATGCGGCGGATGTCTTCGTCATCCTCCAGTTCAAGCTCCATGGCGAACCTCCTCTCTCCCCCTTAAGTCGTAGGACAGTCTCATATAAAAGGCGCCCGGTCCAGAAATCTGGCCGGGCGCAAGTCGCGGAACGAGGGACAGTGATCCGAACATGACCGTTCCGAGGTCATGTTCTGTGATGTAAATGAGCATCATAGGGGGAAAGTTCCACCCCGATCGCGCTTTCGTGATTCGAAGCCGTTCACATTCCGGAAGTCAACGCAGGGTGACGAAAGCCTGCTTTGCGTCCTTCAGAACCTGCCGGGGGGCCTTCCACAGACGCTGTTCCGCCGAATCGGAGCGCAGAAGGTAAAGCTGTTTGCCCACGATGGCGAAGTGTCGGGGATCGCCCGCGACCTTGCGCCCCTCCAGCAGTGAAACCGGGCACAGCCCGCCAAAGGCCGGGGCATAGGCGTTCGGGTTCGCCTCGAACCGGTCGCGATTCGCCTCAGAGGCGAAATGCCACAGCTGCCCCCGCCACATTGTCGCAATCTCGCTGCGACCCGGCATCGCGCGGCCATTGGCATAGGCCACCGCGTCATAGCCTTCCAGCGCCCAATCCTGTGCCGTTGCGGGCAGGACGGGAACGAAGGTCAGCAGGGATGACAGGATCAGATGCTTCATCGATTCGGACGTTGTGGCTGGACCAAACAGTTCTGGCAGCCCCGCGCCCAATTCTCAACGCTTGCGTGCAAATGTCGCGCCCTTGTGAATTCAGCCCCGCGACGCCGCATAAAGCGCCACCGCCGCCGCGTTCGAGACATTCAACGACCCGAAATCCGCCGCAAAGGGGATGCGGACGATGTGATCGCAGGTCTTCATCGTTAGCTCGCGCATCCCCGGCCCCTCCGAGCCCATGACCAGACAGATCGCGCGCCCCGGCAGATCGGCCAGCAGATCAGGCAAATCCCCCTCGCCCGTTCCATCCAGACCGACAAGGATGAACCCCATCTGCTTCAACTGCGACAGGGCTTCGGCCAGATTCGGCACGCGCAGATAGGGCTGCCGTTCCAGCGCCCCCGAGGCGGTCTTGGCCAGCGCGCCGGTCTCGGGCGCGGAGTGACGGCTGGGCGCGATCACCGCGCGTGCGCCGAACACCTCCGCCGAACGCAGGACCGCACCGATGTTATGCGGATCGGTCACCCGGTCCAGCGCGACCAGAAGCGGCCGCGTCTCGCCCGTGGCTTCGCGCAGGGCAACCTCGCTGAGGCTGCCCCATTTCAGCGGCTTCACCTCCAGCGCGGCGCCCTGATGGACGCTGTCGGGCGCAAGCGGCACCTCTTTGCCAAAGACGCGCGGATCGGTCACCTCGGGGGTCATGCCATGCAGATCGCCCAGACGATCCAGCGCGTTCTGGGTGACGACCAGCCGCAGCTTTTCCCGCGCCGGATTCGCCAATGCGTCACGCACGGCATGCAGGCCGAACAGCCAGACGGTTTCCGCCGCCGCCGCACGCTTGGCGCGTTCCTTGTCCACGACCCATGCGGGTTTCTTCGGTTTTCCTGCTTTGCTGGCCATGTCCGCGTCCTTTTTCTGCACCTTCCTCCATGCGCGGCGAAATCACTTCGCGCAAGCCCCGGAAATCCGCTTGACGCCCCCGAACTGTGCGGCTAATCACGCCCCCACGCTGATTGCGTTCAGCGGGCGACGTGCTGCAAGGTGCGGCAGCGGACTGTAACTCCGCCGGGGAGACCCACGCCTGGTTCGATTCCAGGGTCGCCCACCACTTCTCCCCAAGAATGGTGTTCCGACAATCGCGGCCTTTTGGTCCGTGCGATGGCGGGTTAGTGTCCGGCTGACGGAAATCAGGATCAGCCCATGGATCACGCGTCGGATAACAAGGACTTGCAGCCGATCAACCTGCTGATCGTCGCCCAGTCGGGCCGACTGGAATACGAGGCGCTGATTCTAGCCGCCAGCCTGCGGGCCGAATCGCATGACGTGGCGCCCTGCCTGTTCATCGCCGAACCCCGCCCCGAGGGCGCGTGGCAGGGCCATGATACCGCCTTGTCCGATGCCGGGCGCGAGGTGCTGGACTGGCTGGGCGCGACCATCATCCCCTTCACCGCGCAACATTTCGGCGCAAGCTATCCTCATGGCAACAAGATCGAGGCGCTGCAGGTTCTGCCCGCCGATCAGCCCTTCCTGTTTCTGGACAGCGACACGTTGATCACGGGGCCACTGCAAGGGCTGGATCTGGCCCGGCCGTCTGCGTCGATGCGGCGCGAAGGGACCTGGCCGGTCCCGCCTCTTTACGGTCCGGGCTATGACGCCATCTGGCGCAACCTCTACGATCGCTTCGGGGTCGATTTCGAAGGCTCGATGGATCTGTCCCAGCCGGACGAACACTGGGAACGCTATCTGTATTTCAACGCAGGTTGGTTCTGCGGCCCCGATCCGGTCGAATTCGGGCGGCGCTTTCTGGAATGGTCCCGCACCCTGCGCGATGAGCCGGGCGAGATGCTGGCCTGTCAAAACCTGGACCCGTGGCTTGATCAGGCAATCCTGCCCCTTGTCGTTCATTCGCTTGGCGGCGGCCGCCCCGACAAGGCGCAGGCCCGGCTGGACGATGATCTGACCTGCCATTACCGCAAACTGCCCCTGCTTTACGCATGCAAGGATGACCGCGTGCTGGACCGGCTGGAACATGCGGTCGCGCCCAATCGCATCAAGAAGCATCTGCGCGAATGGGAGCCTGCGAAAAAGCTGATCTATCAGGGCAAGGGCCGCGACAAGATCCGGCCCCTGTTTGATCGCGACCGGCTGCCCTCGAAGGAACAGCCGATCAGGAACCTTCTGCGTAAGGAAGGCTGGTGGCTGGTCTAGGCGATCACGCCTCGCCCGCCCCTTCCGAGGACCGCGCCCACAGATTCACGTCGCCCTTGGCGGTCAGGTCGTCGATCTGCGCCAGTTCGGCATCGGAAAACTCCAGATTGTCCAGCGCACCGACGCAATCCTGAACCTGCGAGGGGCGCGAGGCCCCGATCAGCGCACTGGTCACCCGACCACCACGCAGCGTCCAGGCCACGGCCATCTGCGCCAGCGTCTGACCGCGCGACGCCGCCAGATCGTTCAGCCCGTTCAGCCGCGCGATCATGTCATCGCTCAGCCAGTCCTGCGACAGGGACTTGTCCTGCGCCGCCCGGCTGTCCTGCGGGATGCCCTTCAGGTACTTGTTGGTCAGCATCCCCTGCGCCAGCGGAGTGAACACGATGCTGCCGACGCCCAGATCGTCCAGCGTATCCAGCAGACCGTCATTTTCGACCCAGCGGTTCAGCATGTTATAGCTGGGCTGATGGATCAGGCAGGGCGTGCCCAGATCCTTCAGGATCGCCACGGCCTCGGCGGTGCGCTCGCTGTTATAGCTGCTGATCCCGGCATACAGCGCGCGCCCCGACCGCACGATGTGATCCAGCGCGCCCATGGTCTCTTCCAGCGGCGTTTCGGGATCGAAGCGATGCGAATAGAAGATATCGACATAATCGACCCCCATCCGCTTCAGCGACTGGTCGCAGCTGGCGATCAGGTATTTGCGGCTGCCCCATTCGCCATAGGGGCCGACCCACATGTCATAGCCGGCCTTGCTGCTGATGATCAACTGATCGCGATAGCCCGCGAAATCGTTGCGCAGGATATCCCCGAACGCCTCTTCGGCGCTGCCCGGCGGCGGGCCATAGTTATTGGCCAGATCGAAATGGGTGATCCCCAGATCAAAGGCCTTGCGGCAGATGTCGCGCTTGGTCTGATGGGGCGTGTCATGGCCGAAATTGTGCCACAGCCCAAGGCTGATCGCGGGCAGTTTCAGCCCCGACCGCCCCGTGCGGCGATACTGCATCCGGTCATAGCGGTCGCCCGCGGACTGGTAGCGCATTTCCTCAACCATGGCTCAGAACCTCGTTGCAGCGGGCACAGACGCCCGCATGTTCATGGGTGCCGACATCGGGCAGGATCTTCCAGCAACGCTGACATTTCTGCCCTTCCGCCAGTTCGAAGACGACGCCAAGACCGGGGGCCTCGGCCATGCGGAACGCGTCGTTCGGGACCGGATCACCGGTCAGCGACAGGTCCGACACGATGCACATATCGGCGAAGTTCACCGATTTCAGCGCGGCCAGCATATCGCCATCCTCGACATGCACGACCGGCGCGGCCTCCAGGCTGGCACCGATGGTCTTGTCTGAACGTTTGACCTCCAGCGCGGCGGTCACCACGCGACGGGCGCGGCGGACGTGATCCCATTTCGCGGCCAATGGCTCGTTCAGCCAATCGGCGGGCGTGACGGCGAAATCCTGAAGATGCACGCTGTCCGATTCCGAGGGGAAGCGCGACAGCCAGACATCCTCCATGGTGAAGGGCAGGATCGGCGCCAGCCATGTCACCAGCCGGTGATACAGGATGTCCAGAACCGTCCGCACCGCGCGACGACGGGTACTGCCCGACGCATCGCAATACAGCGCATCCTTGCGGATGTCGAAATAGAAGGCCGACAGATCGACGGTGCAGAACTGGAACAGCGTCTGGAACACGCCCTGGAAATCATAGGCGTCATAGCCCTTGCGGACGACATGATCCAACTGCGCCAGACGGTGCAGCACCCATTGCTCCAGCTCGGGCATCTCGGCCGGGGTCAGCCTTTCGGCGTCATCGAAGCCGTCCAGCGCCCCCAGAAGGAAGCGCAGCGTGTTGCGCAGGCGGCGATAGCTGTCGGCCGTGCCCTTCAGGATCTCTTTCCCGATCCGGCTGTCGGCGGTGTAATCAACCTGCGCCACCCACAGGCGCAGGATATCCGCGCCATATTGCTCGACGACCTCGGCGGGCAGGATCGTGTTGCCCAGAGATTTGGACATTTTCATGCCCTTCTCATCCAGCGTGAAGCCATGGGTCAACACGCCCTTGTAAGGCGCACGCCCCTTGGTCGCGCTGGCCTGCAACAGCGACGACTGGAACCAGCCGCGATGCTGGTCGGTCCCTTCCAGATACAGATCCGCAATCCCGTCGGCTGTGCCATCGGCCCGGTCGCGCAGCACGAACGCATGGGTCGAGCCGCTGTCGAACCACACATCCAGCACGTCCATGACCTGCTCGTAGGCTTCGGGATCGGCCACACCGTCCAGAACCTGCGCCTTGAAACCGTCCTTGTACCAGGCATCCGCGCCCTCGGCCTCGAAGGCGGCGATGATGCGGTCATTCACGCGAGCATCGCGCAGCAGGAAATCCTCATCCGTCGGCTTGGCGCCCTTCCTGACAAAGCAGGTCAGCGGCACACCCCAGGCGCGCTGGCGCGACAGAACCCAGTCGGGCCGGTTCTCGACCATCGAATGGATCCGGTTGCGCCCGGTCTGCGGCGTCCATTTCACCAGCCGGTCGATGCTGGCCAGCGCGCGCTGACGGATCGTGTCGCCATATTGGTCCATGCCGTCGGTCAACGGCTTGTCGATCGCCGCGAACCACTGCGCGGTGTTGCGATAGATCAGCGGCGCCTTGGACCGCCAGCTATGCGGATAGCTGTGCTTGATCTTGCCCTTGGCCAGCAGCCCGCCGGCCCATGCCAACTGCTTGATCACGCTGACATTGGCCGGACCGTCCTTGCCATCCGGCGCAACGATGGCCTCGCCGCCGAACAGCGGCAGATCGGCACGATAGCTTCCGTCCGGCTCGACGTTATAGGTCATCGGCAGCTTGAATTTCAGTCCAAGCTGATAGTCGTCATCGCCATGACTGGGCGCGGTATGCACGAACCCCGTGCCCGCATCATCGGTGACATGATCGCCCGGCAGCATGGGAACGTCGTAATCCCATTCGCCTTGCGCGCCCTCGACTCCGCGCAGCGGATGGGCCAGCACGACCCCCTCAAGATCACCCGCCGGAACATCGGCCACCCGCGTCCAGCCCTCGATCTTGGCCGAGGCCTTGACGCTGTCGGCCAGCGCATCTGCCAGGACCAGCAATTCCCCGGTACTGGCGGTCGCGTTCTCGGCCACCTCGCCCACCTCGTAAAGGCCGTAGGCGATCTCCGGGTTGTAGGCGACCGCACGGTTCTGCGGGATCGTCCAGGGCGTCGTGGTCCAGATCACGACACTGACAGGCTTCTTCTTTGCAAAAATACCCTGTCCGCTCTCCACCTTGAACCGCACCCAGATGGTGTGGCTGGTGTGGTCGTGATATTCGACCTCGGCCTCGGCCAGCGCGGTCTTTTCGACCGGCGACCACATCACGGGCTTGCTGCCCTGATACAGGCTGCCATTCATCAACAGCTTCATGAACTCGGCGGCGATCACGGCCTCGGCGTGGAAATTCATCGTCAGGTAGGGATCGTCCCACTTGCCGGTGACCCCCAGACGCTGAAACTCGCCGCGCTGGACATTGATCCAGTGATCGGCAAAGCGGCGGCATTCCTGCCGGAATTCGACCACATCGACGGCGTCCTTGTCCTTGCCCTCGCTGCGGTATTTTTCCTCGATCTTCCATTCGATCGGCAGGCCGTGGCAGTCCCAGCCCGGCACATAGCGCGCATCGCGCCCCATCATCTGCTGGCTGCGGGTGATGAAATCCTTCAGCACCTTGTTCAGCGCGTGGCCGATATGCAAGTTGCCATTCGCATAGGGCGGGCCGTCATGCAGGATAAAGGGCGCACGGTCGCCCGCACGGGCGCGCAGCGTGTCATAGATGCCGATCCGATCCCAACGGGCCAGCCATTCCGGCTCTCGCAGGGGCAGGCCCGCGCGCATCGGAAACTCGGTCTGCGGCAGGAATACGGTATCGCGGTAATCAGGCGCGTCTTGATTGGGGGTGTCGGCGCACATCGGGGGCGTTCCTCTTTCGGGCCTTCATCGGACGTTCGGAAGGCAATCTGTCAGACATGAAAGATCCCGGCAGCGCGAAACCTCACGCTACCGGGCCGCTAATTCGTATGCCGAACGCCCGAAATCTCATGCCTGCTTCTATAGAAAGGCCAGGGTCGGGCTGCAAGCGCCTGCCCGCAGGCCCGAATGCGTCATGGCAGAAACAGCCCTTAGCGGCTAGTCTGCGGGCAGACCCCCGACAGAATCGCGACAGGCCATGACCGACGCCCGCCCGCACCGCCCCAAGATCGACATCCGCCGCGGCCAGATCACGCGCTTTGTGCGCCGCCGCTACGGCATCCGCGGGACATTGCGACTGCACCGCGCGGCGCTGGGATGGGATCTGTTGCGCGCGCCGTTCAATGTCGCCATGGCCCCGGTTTTTCTGCTGCTGCGCCTGACAGCGACGTTGCTAACCCTGCTGGGCGCTGACCGTGCCGGGCAATGGCTGGGACGCCGGCAGGTCTTTCTGGTCTCGGATGTCGCGCGGCAGATCAAGCGCGATCTGGCGCAGCTGATCGCGGACATGCAGCGCGACGGCACCGGACCGGATGCCGGCCCGCAGGTGATCGAGCGCGAATTGTCCCGCCATGTCGAAACCCGCAACGCCGTGGCCGAGATCACGACATCGCTGATCGTGCTGACGCTTGGCCTGTTGATCTTTCACCGCGCCACCCCGGGGGTGGTCTCTCTTGCCGGACCCGTCGCCGAGATGCGCGCCCATGCCGAGGCCGTGCGCGACTTCACCTTCGGCAGCGGCCTTGGACGGCTGTGGTATGGCGCATTCCCGGTGCAGATCCCGCCCTGGCAGATCGTGGCGACAGGCGTGGTCCTGGCCATCATCGGATCGCTGATCACCACCTTCGCGGGCCTGATCGCGGACCCGGTTCAGGTCATCACCGGCACCCATCGCAGGCGCATCGCCCGCCTTCTGGAGAGACTGGATCACAGCAGCCCCGAAGGCGGGTTGGAGCGCGAGCATCTGCTGGCGCGCGCCGGTGACCTGTCGGATGCCGCGCTCAGCATCTGGCGCAGCCTCAGGGGTTAGCCCCGGCCGCGATATCCCGGCACGGCTTGATCGGGCAACCACAGGTTCCCGGGTGCCGCACCCGTCTGCCAGAACACGTCGATCGGCATCCCGCCGCGCGGATACCAATAGCCGCCGATCCGCAGCCAGACAGGCGCGATTTCGCCCACCAGACGTTTGCCGATCCCGACGGTGCAATCCTCGTGGAAGGCACCGTGATTGCGGAAACTGCCCAGAAACAGCTTCAGGGATTTCGATTCGACCAGCCAATCCCCCGGCACGTAATCGATGACCAGATGCGCGAAATCGGGCTGACCGGTGATCGGGCACAGGCTGGTGAACTCGGGCTGCGTGAAACGGACCAGATAGGTTTCGCCCTGCTGCGGGTTCGGCACCCGCTCCAACACGGCGGATTCGGGGCTGTCTGGCAGATCGGTTTTCGCGCCCAACTGGGTCAGCGCGTCGGTGTAATGGCTCATGCGAGGCTCCTGTTTTGACCGGGTGGACCACGACCGGAACGTCCGCATAGCAGGCCCCGCGCCCCGCGTCACGCCGTCCTCTTGCGTCAGGCGAAGCTTAGGCCGATCTTGCGGCCATGCTGGCCCGATTCGACATCACGCCCGAACAGATCGACCGCGTCGTCGCCGTGTTCTATGCCGCCGTGCGTCGCCACGAAGATCTGGGACCGGTCTTTGCCGCGCATGTCAGCGACTGGCCCACGCACGAGGCGCGCATCGCCAGCTTCTGGAAAGGCGCGATCCTGTATCAGCCCGGCTTCGATGGCAGCCCGATGCGCGCCCATATGCAGGCAGGAAACGTGATGCCCGCGCATTTCACGGCCTGGCTGGCGCTGTTTGATGAAAGCCTGCGCCGCTGCCTGCCGCAACCGACGGCGACGGCCTGGTCCGCGCTTGCCCATCGCATCGGGCGCGGGCTGCGCATGGGGGTCGAGGATGTGCAGCGCATCCATGAACCCGGCCCGCCGATCCTGCGCTAACCCCGGTTTCGCGGCGGGCGCGGACGATAGATCGGCAGCCGCCAGCCCCAGATCAGGCTGCCTGCGCGCAACACCCAGACCAGCGCCGCCCCAAGGATCAGCGCCTGCCCCTGCCCCAGCCCCGTCCACAACCCGATCACGGCCCCCGTTGCCCCACCAAAGGCGGCGGTCAGATACAGTTCGCCCTGTTTCAGTACCAAAGGCACCTCATTGCCGACGACATCGCGCATCAGGCCGCCGAACGTGCCGGTGACGACGCCCATGATGACGACGATCACCGGTCCGAAACCGCCCTCGATCGCGACACCTGCCCCGGCCGCCACGGCCACGGCCAACGCCAGACTGTCCAGCCAGATCAGCACGCGATAGCGACTTTCGAACAGATGCGCGGTCCAGAACACGGTCATTGCCGCCGCCGCCGCGATCAGAACATAGGCGGGCTGCGCCACCCAGAACACCGTTTCACGGCCCAGAATCAGATCGCGCAGCGTCCCGCCGCCCACAGCCGTCAATGCCGCCATGAAGACAAAGCCAACAGGATCCAGCTGCTGCCTGCTGGCCACCAACGCCCCCGTCAGCGCAAAGATCAGAACCGATCCGTAATCCAGCGCCGAGACAAGCGATTCCGGCGTCATTTGAAGGGCGCCATGCCCGCGCGGGCAAGTTCATCCGCGCGTTCGTTCTCGGGATGACCCGCATGGCCCTTGATCCATTCCCACCGGACATTATGGCGCTTTTGCGCCTCATCCAGCCGCTGCCACAGCTCGACATTCTTCACCGGCTTCTTCCCCGCGGTCTTCCAGCCGTTCCGCTTCCAGCCATGGATCCATTGCGTGACGCCGTTCTTCACATAGGCGCTGTCGGTGGTGATGGTGATGTCGCTGGCGCGGGTCAGGGTCTCAAGCGCGCTGATCGCCGCCATCAACTCCATCCGGTTATTGGTGGTGTCCGCCTCGCCACCCTGCAATTCGCGCTGCTTGACGATTGCCTCGCCATCCATCGCACGCAGCAGAACACCCCAGCCACCCGGTCCAGGATTGCCACTGCAGGCGCCGTCGGTCCATGCAAACAGTTCAGCCATCCAACCCCACATATCCCGGCAATGCCGCAACCCTCTCGATCCAGGCACAGACAGCCGGAAACCCCGCCATGTCGAACCCGCCACGGCTGCCCGCCGTATGGGTATAGGCATAAAGACAAATATCGGCGAGACTGGCTCCATCCCCGACCAGCCAATCCCGCGCGGCCAGCCGCTCTTCCATGACGGCCAGCAACGCATGCCCGCGCTTCAGCAGATCGGCCATGCGTTCGGGCGTCGCCAGATGCGCGCGCGACGGATAGCTGCGCAGCGCCGCCCGAACCGCGATCACGCCCTCATGCTGATTCTGCTCCCAGAACATCCAGGACAGCATCTGCGCCCGCGCGAAGGCATCATCCGGCACAAAGGCCGTGCCATCGCCCAACCAGGTCAGAATCGCATTCGATTCGGGCAGCATCCGCCCGTCATCCAGATGCAGAACCGGCGCCTTGCCGAATGGCAGTGCGCCATCCGCCTTGGCAGCGATCAGGGCGTCCGAGGCATCCTCGACATCGACAAGTTCGCAATCGCGCCCCGTCAGCGCCAAAAGCAGCCGAACCTTGTAGCTGTTGCCCGAAGAAGGCATCGAATAAAGCCGCATCGTCATCTCTTTGCCTTGGCTCAAATATCCCGGGGGAGTCGCCGGAACGGCGACGGGGGCAGCGCCCCCTTCTTTTCTGGATGTGACCCTGATCAGGCTGGCTCGCGCAGAACGCGCGGAACCTTGAACTCGACATTTTCCTGCGCGGTTTCGACGATCTCGACCATCACATCATAGCGATCGCGAAACGCGGCAATGACCTCGTCCACCAGAATCTCGGGCGCGCTGGCCCCGGCGGTCACGCCGACCGCGCGCGATCCGTCGATCGCGCGCCAGTCGATCTGATCGGCCCGCATCACAAGCTGCGAATAGGCGCAGCCTTCGGCCCGGCCGACCTCGACCAGACGTTTCGAGTTGCTGGAATTCGGCGCGCCGATCACCAGAAGCGCATCAATCTTCGGCGCAACCGCCTTTACCGCCGCCTGCCGGTTGGTGGTGGCATAGCAGATATCTTCCTTTGCCGGGCCGATGATCGCCGGAAACCGCGCCTGCAGCGCCGCGACGATCGCCGCGGTGTCATCCACCGACAGGGTGGTTTGCGTGATGAAGGCCAGCCGTTCGGGATCGCGTGGTGCAATCGTTGCGACATCGGCGGCGGTTTCGACCAGGATCACCTCGCCTTCGGGCAGCTGACCCATCGTGCCCAGCACCTCGGGGTGGCCCTCATGGCCGATCATGACCATCTGCAATCCGTTCGCGTGGTGACGTTCAGCCTCGACATGGACCTTGCTGACAAGCGGACAGGTCGCGTCGACGAACACCATTTCACGCCGACGTGCCTCGGCGGGGACGGCCTTGGGGACGCCATGCGCGGAAAAGATCACCGGGCGGTCATCGGGGCATTCATCCAGCTCCTCGACGAAGATCGCGCCCTTGTCGCGCAGCGAATCGACGACGAACTTGTTGTGGACGATCTCGTGCCGGACATAGACCGGCGCGCCCCATTTCTGCAGCGCCATCTCGACGATCTTGATCGCCCGGTCGACGCCGGCACAAAAGCCGCGCGGTGCGGCCAGATAAAGGGTCAGAGGCGGTTTTGCGTGTTCCATGATCCTGCCCTAGCCTGCGCGACGCCGCGCGTCCAGCGTTGGAGGGAAAGGGGGCCAGCCCCCGTCGCCGTCCCGGCGACTCCCCCGGGATATTTACGCACAGAAGATAGATCAGCGATGCGCCAGCTTGAAGAGCCCGTCGAGATCAAGATGCGCCTGAAGGTGATCGGCCAGATCGTTCAGCACCTGATCGACGCCGGCCTCGTAGCCGGGTTGCGACGCAGCGCCAAGCCGGGACAGATAGGTGGCGCGAAACCTGTCATCGGAAAACAGGCCGTGCAGATATGTGCCGATGATTCGCCCATCCGGACTGATCGCGCCGTCGGGGTCCGGGATGCAGGCAAAGGGGCGCGCACAATCCGGGCCCTGACTGCGCCCCATGTGGATTTCATATCCCGCGACAGGTTGCCCAAGCGCGGTGCCGGCGATGCGGGTCAGGCGCTTGTCCGGCGACATGGTGGTTTCGATATCCAGAAGGCCCAGCCCGCTGACGGCACCCGCCTGCCCGTCTGCACCCTGCGGATCGTGGATCGTCTTGCCCAGCATCTGATAACCGCCGCAGATGCCCAGGACATGGCCGCCGCGCCGGACATGGGCGATCAGATCCACGTCCCATCCCTGATCGCGCAGGAAGCCAAGGTCACCGATGGTCGATTTGGTCCCCGGAATCACCACGAGATCGGCATCGCCCGGGATGGGACGCCCCGGCCCCAGCATGGTCAGCCGCACGCCGGGCTCGACCGCCATCGGATCGAGATCGTCGAAATTTGCGATGCGCGACAGGGTCAGGCAGACCACATGCAATCCCTGCCCGGTCGTCGCACGCAGATCGACGGCATCCTCGGCCGGAAGGCGATGGGCGTCAGGGAACCAGGGCAGCACGCCGAACCCGCGCCAGCCGGTGCGGGATTCGATCTGATGGTAACCGTCATCGAACAGCCGGGGATCGCCGCGGAACTTGTTGATCAGAAACCCCTTCACCATCGCGGCGTCCGCGGGATCCAGCACCGCCTGCGTGCCGACGATCTGGGCGATCACGCCGCCGCGGTCGATATCGCCTGCCAGCACGACCGGGACACCCGCCGCGCGCGCGAAACCCATATTGGCGATGTCGCGGGGGCGCAGGTTGATTTCGGCCGGGCTGCCCGCGCCCTCGACAATGACCAGATCGTGACTGTTCTGCAGCCGGTGAAAGCTGTCCAGCACCCCTTGCAGCAAACGTGGCTTCAATGCGGCATAGTCGCGGGCCTCGGCGCGGGCGATGGCGCGGCCCTGCAGGATGACCTGTGCGCCGGTATCGGTTTCGGGCTTCAGCAGCACCGGGTTCATGTCGGTGATGGGGGCCAGCCCGCAGGCACGGGCCTGCAAGGCCTGCGCCCTACCGATTTCCCCACCATCCTCGGTGACGGCGGCGTTGTTCGACATGTTCTGCGGCTTGAACGGCGCCACCTTGATGCCGCGACGTCGCGCGGCGCGGCACAGTCCGGCCACCAGCATCGATTTGCCGACATTCGAGCCGGTCCCCTGGATCATGAACGCGGGCATTGGACACTCTGCTTGCCATCACCTTCACGGGTGACTAGATAGGCGCGTCCGCAAATGAAAGGCCGAATTCCGTGGAAAACGTCGTGCTGACCATCCATCTGATCCTGGCGGTCCTGTTGACCGGGGTCGTTCTGCTGCAACGTTCGGAAGGCGGCGGTCTTGGAATGGGCGGCGGAGGCGGCGGCGGCGTGATGACCGGCCGTCAGGCCGCGAATGCCATGACCCGCCTGACCTGGATCTTCGGGATCGCGCTGTTCTGCACCTCGATCGCGCTGACGATCATTGCGGCGCAACAAAGCACCGGCAGCTCGATCATGGATCAGCTGGGCGTGCCCGAACAGTCGCAAGAGGCACCCGCAAGCGGCCTGCCTGCATTCGAATACACGCCGCCCCCCTCGACGGGTGGTGATCCGTTGACCCCGCCCGCGCCGGAAGCATCGGCCCCGGCGGCGGCCCAGCCTGCTGCGCCTGAAAGCACCGAAGCCCCGGCCGAGGCGGTCACCCCGCCCGCCGCGCCGGCAGAGGACAGCGCACCCGCCAACTAAGGCCACACCATAGCTTGGGGCGATGAAAAATCGCCCCACATCAACTTGCGGTCCGTTGCGGCCACGGGGCGAATCATCTATATCTTAAGTCCCGTGATGCTGGTCGTTCTACGGCCCGCGTTCTTTGAATTTTTGCACATCACGGGGTCTTCATGGCGCGTTACATCTTCATCACCGGCGGCGTGGTATCGTCCCTTGGCAAGGGGCTGGCCTCGGCGGCGCTGGGGGCGCTGTTGCAAGCGCGGGGCTTTACCGTCCGTCTGCGAAAGCTTGACCCCTATCTGAACGTCGATCCCGGCACCATGAGCCCGTTCGAGCATGGCGAGGTCTTCGTCACCGATGACGGCGCGGAAACCGACCTGGACCTGGGCCATTACGAACGCTTTACCGGCGTGGCCGCGCGCCGCACCGACAGCGTGTCTTCGGGGCGGATCTATTCCAACGTGCTGGAAAAGGAACGTCGCGGCGAATATCTGGGCAAGACCATTCAGGTCATCCCGCACGTCACCAACGAAATCAAGGACTTCCTTGCCGTGGGCGAGGATGAGGTCGATTTCATGCTGTGCGAGATCGGCGGCACCGTCGGCGATATCGAGGGCCTGCCCTTCTTCGAGGCGATCCGTCAGTTCACCCACGAACGCCCGCGCGGCCAGTGCATCCTGATGCATCTGACGTTGCTGCCCTATCTGGCGGCCAGCGGCGAATTGAAGACCAAGCCGACGCAGCACAGCGTCAAGGAACTGCAGTCGATCGGCCTTGCGCCCGACGTGCTGGTCTGCCGGTCAGAACAGCCCATTCCGGAAAAGGAACGCGCCAAGATCGCGCTGTTCTGCAATGTCCGGCCCGATGCCGTCATCCCCGCCTATGACCTGAAGACCATCTACGAAGCGCCGCTGGCCTATCACCGGGCCGGGCTGGACCGTGCGGTTCTGGATGCATTCCAGATCAGCCCCGCGCCACGCCCCGACCTGTCGAAATGGGAAGATGTCATGGACCGGCTGGACCATGCCGAGGGCGAAGTGAGGATCGCCATCGTCGGCAAATACACCCAGCTGGAAGATGCCTACAAATCCATCGCCGAGGCGCTGACCCATGGCGGCATGGCGAACCGCGTTCGCGTGAAGGCCGACTGGGTTGACAGCGAACAGCTGGAAGGCGAAGGCGCGCATCGTCTGGACGGCTATCACGGGATCATCGTGCCCGGCGGCTTTGGCGAACGCGGCACCGAAGGCATGATTGCCGCCGCGAAATATGCCCGCGAAAAGAACGTGCCCTATCTGGGCATCTGCCTGGGCATGCAGATGGCGGTGATCGAGGCTGCGCGCAATCTGGCGGACATGCCCGACGCCGGGTCCGAGGAATTCGACCACGAGGCCGGCAAGACCCGCTTTACCCCGGTTGTCTATCACCTGAAGGAATGGGTGCAGGGCAATTACACGGTGCAGCGCAAGGTCGGTGACGACAAGGGCGGCACGATGCGTCTGGGCGCCTATACCGCGATGCTGGCCGAAGGCTCGAAGATCAGCGAGATCTATGGCGGCGCGACCGAAATGGAAGACCGCCACCGCCACCGCTATGAGGTCGATGCCAAGTATCGCGAGGCGCTGGAAAAGGCCGGGCTGACATTTTCGGGGATGTCCCCGGATGGCAAGCTGCCCGAGGTGATCGAATATGCAGACCACCCGTGGTTCATCGGCGTTCAGTCGCATCCAGAGCTGAAATCGAAACCCTTCGATCCGGCGCCGCTGTTCGCAGGCTTCGTGCGCGCGGCGATGCAGGAAGGCCGGCTGGTCTGATCGACCCCGCCTGACAGAAACGAACGGGCCGCGGCGTGACATGCGCCGCAGCCCGTTCATTTTGCGGTGCTAGCGGCGCCCGCCCGACAGGTTCCGCGCCTCGTCCATCGCCCGAAGTCGCATCATTGCCCAGGCCCCGACGACCGGCCCCGGCAGCAGCACCAGAAACGCCCATTGCCAGCCGCCCAGGACCGCCGCCACATGCGGCATCAACCAGATCACGAACACGGTCAGCGCAAAACCGATGCTGACCTGCAAGGTCAGCGCGGTGCCGACAAGGCTGGGTTTCGCCAATTCGGTGACGGCGGCCGAAAACTGGGCGCTGTCGCCGATGATGCTGATCCCCCAGATGACGGCGATCACGACCAGCAACCACGCCGGCCCGTCAAAGGCAAAGCCGATCAGCGCCGCGCAGCAGCCCGAGATGACCATCATCCCCGCCGTGGTCAGGCAACGGCCGATACGGTCGGACAATGCACCGCCCAGCACGCAGCCGACCACCCCCGAGGCGACGACCACAAAGGCGAACATGGATGGCGATCCGAAGGGTGTGGAGCCCGCCTGCGCGGCGGCCCCGGCAAAGGCCAGAAACCATGCCCACATCGCATACAGTTCCCACATATGGCCGAAATAGCCCAGATTTGCCAAAAAGACGGGGCGGCTGCGCAGGACCTCGATCGCCTGACGCGGATCGAAGGTGGCGCGGCCAAAGCCATGCGGCCCCTCGCGGACCAGCACACCAAAGATCACGGCAGAGCTTAGCGTGGCAAGGGTGGAACAGATCACCACGATCCGCCAATCCACCCCGTCCCCAAGGGCGCGGAACAGATGCGGCATCGACGATCCCAGCGTCAGCCCCGCGATCAGAAACCCCATCGCAAGCCCGCGTCCGCGTACGAACCAGGTTGCCATCAGCTTCATCGCCGGCGGATACAGCCCGGCCAGCGCAACGCCCGTGGCGAACCGCGCGGCGACCGCGCCCGCAAAGCCCGGTTCCAGCAGCAGAACCGCATTCGCGCCTGCCGCCAACAGCGCCGAAACCGCGATCAATCGCGTCAGCCGGACGATATCCGGCAGGTTGACCAGCGACGCGGCCAGCGCGCCCAGGACGAACCCGATCTGCACCGCATTCGTCAGCCAGCCCGCCTGCCCCGCCGTCAGCGACCAGTCGCGGATCAGGTCCGGCAGGATCGCCGTGGCCGAGAACCAGCAAGTCATCGCCCCGACCACCCCAAGACAGATCAGGGTCAGGGCCGACCATCGCCCCTTGGCGACCTGTGCTGGCGCGGGGATGTGGGACATCACTCTTCGGCGGGGGCAGGCTCGCGCGGGGGGCGACCGATGATGTCGCGCAGCGCGTCCAGTTCAATGAAATTGTCGGCCTGACGGCGCAGCTCATCCGCGATCATCGGAGGTTGCGACCGAATCGTGGACACAACCGAAACACGCACGCCCTTGCGTTGCAGCGACTCGACCAGCGGGCGGAAATCGCCATCGCCGGAAAACAGGACGGCATGATCAAGGCGCGGCGCAAGCTCCATCGCGTCGACGGTCAGCTCGATATCCATATTGCCCTTGACCTTCCGACGTCCCATCGCATCGGTATATTCCTTGGCCGATTTCGTGACGACGCAGAAGCCGTTGTAATGCAGCCAATCGACCAATGGACGGATCGGGGAATAGTCTTCGCCCTCGACCAAGGCAGTATAGTAATAAGCCCGCAGCAATTTGCCGCGACGATCAAACTCCTGTCGCAGAAGCTTGTAATCTATGTCAAAGCCAAGCGCCTTGGCTGCAGCATAGAGATTGGCACCATCGATGAAGATGGCCAATCGGTCGTCCTTGTAAAACATTCCTATTGCCTTTGGTAAGACTTTCTATTGTGACATGACTGACCCAAGGTCCCAACAACAAATTGGAATACTTGCTGTTCCAAGATTTAGTTCAGCAGGTCAAAAGAGGTAACTTGTCTTTCTGTATCATTGCCTTGGGTGCGAACCTGCCATCCGCGTCGGGTAGCGCAAAAGAGACCCTTCGCGCGTCGGTGGGCATTCTGCATGCTGAACTGGATATTTCAATATGCAGGATCAGCGATCTTTGGGAAACCCCCGCGGTCCCCGCCGGCGCGGGTCCGGATTTCGCCAATGCGGCCCTGACCCTGACCACCGATCTGGCCGCATCCGATCTGTTGCAGCTGCTGCACCGCATCGAGGCGCAGGCCGGGCGCGACCGCACGACCGGACGCTGGTCGGCCCGCGTGCTGGACCTGGACCTGATTGCCGTCGACGACCAGATCCACCCGGACCGCGCCACTTTGCAAGACTGGATCGACCTGCCTTTCGACGACCAGCAGCAACGCATCCCCGATCGGCTGATCCTGCCCCACCCCCGGATGCAGGATCGCGGCTTTGTCCTGGCACCGCTGGCGCAGATCGCGCCCGACTGGCGTCATCCGGTTACCGGCCACAGTGTCAGCCGGATGCTGGCCGATCTTCCGGCCGATCAGGTGGCGGGCATGCGCCGTGACCCTGGGTTTGATCTTGACAATCGGCCGGATTATCAGCACTAGTCCGTCTTCGCCCCGGATATCCGATTCGCAAAAGCACAGGTGAAGTCATGGCCCGCGTAACGGTTGAAGATTGCGTCGACAAAGTTCCCAACCGCTTTGATCTGGTGATGCTGGCCTCGCATCGCGCACGCGAAATCACATCAGGCAGCGCGCCCACCGTGGACCGCGACAACGACAAGAACCCCGTCGTTGCCCTGCGTGAAATCGCCGATGAAACCCAGCCCGTCGATGATCTGCGCGAGCGGATGATCGAATCGACCCAGACCCAGATCGAAGTCGACGAACCCGAAGAAGACGCGATGGCGCTGCTTCTGGGTGCGGAAGTCGACAAGCCCAAGCCCGCCGACGAGGAATCGGAAGAGCGGATGCTGCGCATGATGCTGGAAGCAAACCAGCGCGGCTGACAGGAATACGGGGTCTTCGGCGGATATGATTGATGTCGAAGACCTCATCGCGCTGGTTCGCAACTATAACCCGCGCAGCAATTCGGACCTGATCCGTGATGCCTACGAATATGGCATGCGGATGCATGAAGGTCAGTTCCGCCATTCCGGCGAACCCTATTTCACCCATCCGATCGCCGTTGCCGCCATCCTGACGGAAATGCGGCTGGACGATTCGACCATCGTCACGGCGCTGCTGCATGACACGGTCGAGGACACCCGTTCCACCAAATCCGAGATCGCGCAGATCTTCAGCCCGGAAATCGCGGATCTGGTCGATGGCGTCACCAAGCTGACCAACTTGGAACTGTCCAGCACGCAGTCCAAACAGGCCGAGAATTTCCGCAAGCTGTTCATGGCGATGTCGCGCGATATGCGCGTCATTCTGGTCAAGCTGGCCGACCGCCTGCACAACATGCGCACGATCCGGTCCATGCGTCCTGAAAAGCAGGTCAAGAAGGCCCGCGAGACGATGGACATCTATGCCCCGCTGGCCGGGCGCATGGGGATGCAGTGGATGCGCGAAGAGCTGGAGGATCTGGCCTTCAAGGTCATCAATCCCGAGGCCCGCAACTCGATCATCCGGCGCTTTGTCAGCCTGCAGAAGGAATCGGGCGACATCATCGGCCAGATCACGGCCGATATCCGCAACGAACTGGATCGCGAAGGCATCGACGCCGACGTGTTCGGGCGCGCCAAGAAGCCGTTTTCGGTCTGGCGCAAGATGCAGGAAAAGCAGCTGGCCTTTTCGCGGTTGTCCGACATCTACGGCTTTCGCATCATCACCCGCAGCGAGGCCGATTGCTATCGGGCGCTTGGGGTGATCCATCACCGCTGGCGCGCGGTGCCGGGGCGGTTCAAGGATTATATCAGCCAGCCGAAATCCAACGGCTACCGCTCGATCCATACCACGGTTTCGGGCCGCGACGGCAAGCGGGTCGAGGTGCAGATCCGCACCCGACAGATGCACGAGGTCGCCGAGGCCGGGGTGGCCGCACATTGGGCCTATCGCGACGGCGTGCGCACCAAGAACCCCTTTGCCGTCGATCCTGCCGCGTGGATCGACACGCTGACCGATCGCTTCGAGGGCGAGGATCACAACGAATTCCTCGAGCATGTAAAGCTTGAGATGTATCAGGATCAGGTCTTCTGCTTCACGCCCAAGGGCGATGTGATGCAGCTGCCCAAGGGCGCGACCCCGATCGATTTCGCCTATGCGATCCATACCCGGCTGGGAAATTCCTGTGTCGGCGCCAAGATCGACGGCATCCGTGTGCCGCTGTGGACGCGGCTGAAGAACGGCCAGCAGGTCGATATCATCGCCGCCTCGGGGCAGCGCCCGCAGGCGACATGGCTGGACATCGTCGTGACCGGTCGCGCCAAGGCCGCCATCCGCCGCAGCCTGCGCGAGGAAGATCGCGACCGCTTTATCCGGCTGGGCCGCGAACTGGTCCGGGTCAGTTTCGAACATGTCGGTCGCAAGGCCACCGACAAGGCGCTGCGCACGGCGGCCAAGCATATGGGCGTGGATGGCGCCGAGGAATTGCTGGCGCGGATCGGCAGCGCCGAACACTCGGCCAAAGAGGTTCTGGATGTCCTTTATCCCGAACTGGCCGATCAGCAGGAAGAACTGGAAGGTCGCCCCATCGCCGGGCTGGAGGCCGATGCAGCCTTTACCCGCGCCGGCTGTTGCAGCCCGCTGCCGGGCGAACGCATTGTCGGCATCACCTATCGCGGCAAGGGATTGGTCATCCATGCCATCGACTGCCCGGTTCTGGCCGAATACGAAGACAGCCCGAACCGCTGGGTCGATCTGCAATGGCGCGACGGACGTCACCCCGCCGCCTATTCGACGACGCTGGACCTGACGATCCGTCACGATGCGGGTGTGCTGGGGCGGATTTGCACCTTGATCGGGCAGCAAGGGGCGAATATCTCGGACCTCGACTTCAAGGATCGGAAGCCCGACTTCTACCGGATCGAGATGGAAGTAGAGCTGCGCGACCACGAACACCTGCACGCTGTCCTGACCGCATTGGAGGCGGAAAGCGACGTGGCGCAGGTGTCGCGGATCCGGAACCCGGACCTGAAGCCTTAGTCCGCTGCCCCTGACGGGGCTGAAATGATCGGGTGATACGGTGTTCAAGCGGCGCAAGCCCCGCAGCTATGGCCAGATGGCCAGCGACATGATCTATCCGCGCGGCGGATGGCGGCGCGCGGGCACCTATGTCCTGCACCGCCTGCGCCGCCTGCCCGACCAGCCCCATCGCATCGGTCGCGGCGTCGCGGCGGGGGTCTTTGTGTCCTTCACGCCGATCTTCGGGCTGCATTTCCTGTCGGCCGCAGCCTGCGCCTGGGTCATCGGCGGCAATATCCTTGCCGCGCTGCTGGCGACCTTTGTCGGCAACCCGATCACCTTTCCCTTTATCGCGCTGGCCAGCGTCAGCCTGGGCCGGCGGCTTCTGGGACTGGGGGGCGAACTGCCGCCGCATTTCATCTTTGGCGAATTCGGCCGCGCCAGCGCCGAGACATGGCACAATATCAAGTCGATCTTCGGCCCCGAAACCGCGCATTGGGGGCATTTGGCCGATTTCTTCTGGCAGATCTACTGGCCCTATGTCGTGGGTGGCACGATCATCGGGCTGTTCGTCAGCGCCCTGTCTCATTATCTGACGGTGCCGGTCATCCGCGCCTATCACCGGCGACGGTCTAAGAAGATGGCCGACCGGATCGCACGGGTCCGCCGCGCCAGCCGTCCGCAGGATCCCGACGCCTAATAGCCTTGCCGGCGATCGACCAGAAACCGCGCCGACTGCCCGGCCATGACCCGGCGCAGGTTGTCGGCCACAACCGTCGCCGCCGTCCGGGCGCGCGTGTCTGCGGCGATATGTGGGGTGACGGTGATGCCGGGATGCGCCCAGAATGGATGATCAGGGGGCAAAGGCTCGGCCCGGAACACATCCAGCACGGCATGGCCCAGATGCCCCCTGTCCAGCGCCGCGATCAGCGCCTGATCGTCGATGGCCGTGCCGCGCCCCGGATTGATCAGGAAGGCGCCCTGCGGCAGCAGTGCCAGACGTTCGGCATCCAGAATGTTGCGGGTACGGGCTGTGTCGGGCAGCAGGTTGATCAGGATCTGGGCCTGCGACAATGCCTGCGCCAGATCATCGCCACCGAATACCCGGACACCCGGCACCGGCCGACCCGAGGCGCTGAAACCCGCGACCTGAAACCCGATCGGCCCCAGCATCGCCGCCACGGCGCGCCCCAACTCTCCCATGCCCAGAATGGTGATCCTGCGATCCTGCGCCAAGGGCGGGATCTGTCCGCCCCGCCACAGGCCGTCCTGACGATAGCGGTCCATGCCCAGATGCGCGCGCATCGCCCATCCGGTGCAGAATTCGGCCATGCCCTGCGCCAGACCGGGATCGACCATCCGGGCAAGGGGCTGGGTCAGGGTCGGGTTGGTCACGATACGTTCGACCCCGGCCCACAGGCTTTGGACCAGCCTTGCGTTGCGATAGGGGGTCAGATCCTCGATCTCGCCGCCGGGGGCATAGATGATCGCATCGACCTGCGCGGGATCGGCCGTGCGGCGCAGATCCATTTCGGGGCAGGCATCCCGCAGGGGCGGGGCCCATTCGTCCCACATGCTGTCGGGGGCGGCGAACAGAACCAGCATGGCGTTACCTCGGGCGGTGGACATGGGCGGACTGGATCATGCCAAAGGCCATCAGCAGGATCATCATGGCGGTGCCGCCGTAACTGACCAGCGGCAAGGGCACACCGACAACCGGCATCAGCCCCATGACCATGCCCATATTGACCGAGAAATACAGGAAGAACGCCCCGGCGATGCCGATGGTCATCAGACTGGCAAAGCGGTCGCGATTGGTCAGCGCCGAATACAGGCAGAACCCCAGGATCAGCAGATACAGCATCAGCAAGGAAAAGGCCCCGACAAAGCCGAACTCTTCGGCCAGAACGGTGAAGATGAAGTCGGTCTGCTTTTCGGGCAGGAAGTTCAGCCGCGATTGCGTGCCCTGCATATAGCCGCGCCCGGACCAGCCCCCCGATCCCAGCGCGATCTGCGCCTGGGTGATGTTGTAGCCCGCGCCAAGCGGGTCCGATGAGGGATCAAGAAAGGTGTCGATGCGGCGGAACTGATAGTCCTTCAACAGCTGCCAATCGGTGCCCCGGCTTTCCATGACCGTCCCGACCAGCGCCACCACCAGCATGATCACCGCGCCGAAATACCACAGCGACACACCCGCCGCGAACATCACGATCCCGCCGCCCGCGACCAGCAGGATCGCGGTGCCCAGATCGGGCTGGGTCAGCACCAGAAAGGTCGGCAGCAGGATCAGCAGGACCGGCACCAGCACCCATAAGGGCCGCGACACCCGCCGCGTGCCCAGCCAGTCGTAATAGGCCGCCAACAGCAGCACCAAGGCGATCTTCATCAGCTCGGACGGTTGCAGCTTGATCGGGCCCAGATCGATCCAGCGCTGCGCCCCCATGCCGACATGGCCGAACATCTCGACCGCGACCAGCAGAAGCAGGCAACCGACATAGGCAAAGACCGAAATGCCGCGCCAGAACCAGATCGGCACAAAGGCCAGCGCGATCATCGCCACCATGCCCACCGCAAAACGGTACATCTGCGGCTTGGCCCATGTATCCGCATCTCCCCCGGCCACGGAATACAGCATCAGGAAACCGACCGACGATACCGCCGCCAGCAGGATGACCAGCGGCCAGTTCAGATACAGGAACTTGCGCCAGCCGACGGGAACCTGTGCGACCTGATAATCCAGATAGGACATTGCCGCCCCTTCCCCTCAGGCCCGGCTGCGGCCGGGTTGCGGCGGCGTGGGCGTATAAAGATGCATGGCGTTGTGGCGTTCCTCCATCGCGGCACGCTCGCCCGATGGGACCGCATCCAAGGGTGGCAGACCACCCGCCAGCGCGAACAGCATGATGTCGCGGGCAATCGGCGCGGCCGCGGTCGATCCGCCGCCGCCATGTTCCACCACGACCGAGCAGGCATAGCGCGGCGCCTCATAGGGCGCATAGCAGACGAACAGCGCGTGATCGCGCCGGTTCCACGGCAGCTGATCGTTGCGGATGACGCCGCGCGCGCGTTCCGCGGCGGTGATGTTGCGCACCTGGCTGGTGCCGGTCTTGCCCGCCATCCGCCACTCATCCGGCAGGATCCGCGACCGCGAGGCCGTGCCGCGGCTGCCGTTCATCACCGCGTCCATCCCCGCACGCGCCTGACGCAGGTTCAGCGGATTTATGTCCAGATCCTCGAATTCCGGGGCCACCTGCGGCACACCATCGATGGCCCGGATCAGCCGCGGCTGGATCACCTTCCCCGAGGCGATCCGCGCCGTCATCACCGCCAGTTGCAGCGGCGAGGCCAGCACATAACCCTGCCCGATCGAGGCGTTCAGGCTGTCACCAATCTGCCAGTCCTGATCATAGCGCGCCTTCTTCCAGGCCCGGTCCGGCGCGATCCCTTCGGCCACGGCGGACATCGGCAGATCGTGATGCACCCCCACGCCCAGCTTGCGGGCCATGGCGGCGATGCGGTCGATGCCGACACGTTGCGACAGTTCGTAATAATAGACGTCGCAGCTTTGCTCCAGGCTTTGGACGGCATCCATCATGCCATGCCCGCCCCGCCGCCAGCAGTGAAAGCGTCGGCCACCGACCTCGGTATGGCCGGGGCAGTAGAACCGAGAACCGCCATTGATGACGCCGGACTCCAGCCCCGCAAGCAGCGTCACCATCTTGAAGGTCGAGCCCGGCGGATAGACGCCCTGAACCGTCTTGTCGGCCAACGGGCGGTGGTCATGCCCCATCAGTGCCTTGTAATCGGTCGATGAAATCCCGCGCACGAATTTGTTCGGATCGAAGCTGGGCGAGGAACAGATCGCGACCAGTTCGCCGGTCTGGACATCCATCACCACGGCAGCGGCGCTTTCCTCGCCCATGCGTTGGGCGGCATAGTTCTGCAAGGCGGCGTCGATGGTCAGTTGCACGGTCGCGCCCTGCTGACCTTCCTGCCGGCCCAGCTCGCGCATTTCGCGCCCGGCGCTGTTCACCTCGACCCGCCGTGCACCGGCCTTGCCGCGCAGCGATTCTTCCAGCTTGGATTCGACCCCGACCTTGCCCAACTGAAACTCGGGCAGCATCAGAACCGGGTCGGGTTCCTCGATCTTGGACAGATCGTAATCGGACACCGGGCCGACATAGCCCAGCACATGCGCCAGATCGCCCGCACGGGGGTAAACCCGCGACAGGCCCGATTCCGGCGTCACCCCCGGCAGCGCGGGCGCATTCACCGCGATCGAGCCGAACTGTTCCCAGCTGAGGCGATCCGCCAGAACGATCGGCGTGACCGCGCTGCGTTTGGAAAATTCTTCCATCAGTTCGTCGATGCGCTGCTCGCTCAGCGGGATCAGGCGCGACAGGCGGCGCAGAACCTGCGCCACATCGCCGCCCGCCTCTTCGCGGGTCAGGGTGACGCGGTAATTCTGTTCGTTGCCCGCGATCAGCGCCCCATGCCGATCATGGATCAGCCCCCGCGCAGGCGGCAGCAGCCGGATCTTGATCGAATTGCCGTCAGACAGCATCCGGTATTCATCCGCATGATCCAACTGCATCGAGCGAAGCCGCATTCCCAGCCCGCCGATCACGCCCAACTGAATGCCGCCCAGCATCAGCCCGCGACGCGTCACCAGACGGCTGCTGGCCTGAATATCCTGGGGCGAGCGTTTCATGCGTTATGTCTCATCATTTCGGCCTCGGCGGCGCTGATCCGGCGCAAACCGATCAGCCAGCGCGCGCCGAACACGACCAGCGGATAGCAGGCCACCGTCGCCAGATATTGCAGGATCACCTGACCCAGCACCGGCACGGGCAGCAGGAACAGGAACTGCACGATGCGATAGCCCAGCATCATCATCCCGATCAAGATCGACACGCGCAGCCATTCAACCATGAATGGCTGATCGCGCCAACGGTGCTCGCGACCTCGTGCGGCCTCGCTGCCCAGAAGGACGAAAAAGGCCCACAGCCCAAGCGGCCGCAGCAGCAGCACATCCTCGATGGCAAAGAACAGCACGATCGGCAGGGCCCCGACCTGATCAGGACGGCGCAGAACCCAGGCGAACATCAGGCACAGGCCCAGATCCGGACCCGGCCAGCCCGCGAATCCGCTGGACAGTGGCAGCAACCGCCAGAACAGGATCGCCGCCTCGCAGGCCAGAAACAGCAGGGCACTGGCGACCACGTGGCGGTGGGCGCCGTCGATCATGGTTCTGTTCCGGTGGCCAATGCGTCGGTGCTTTGGGCCTGATCCACGGGTGAATCAGGCATGACCGGCCCGATCAGGCCCTGATCGCCGGGCGGGATCAGGGTTCCAGCCTCGCTGATCGCCTCGGCCGGGTGCGAGCGCAGCACGCGCAGGAATTCCAGCCGCCCGTAATCGGCGGCCATGCGCAGCCGCATCCGCCCATCGCTGCCAAGCGCGACCTGCCCGGCCAGCAACCCCGCCGGGAACACACCCCCATCGCCCGAGGTCACGACCCGGTCGCCGGGGCGCACGTTGTCGGGGCTTTCGATGAAGTCCAGAAACGGCAGACCGCTGTTGTCGCCGGTCAGCAGCGCCCGCTGACCCGAAGGTTGAACCGTCACCGGGATCCGGCTGGAGGGATCGGTCAGCAACACGACGCGACTGGTGCGCTGGCCGACGCCGGATATGCGCCCGACCAGTCCCAACCCGTCCATCGTCGCCCAGCCATCGACGATACCGTCCTGCGTGCCGACATTCAGCAACACAGATTGCCGAAAGGCCGAACCGCTATCGGCCATGACCACGCCCGTCACACTGGTCAGGGCGGCATCGATGCGCACATTGTTCTGGGCCAGCAGTTTCGAGTTTTCCTGCTCAAGCTGCACGGCGGCCTCTTTCCACGCCTGCATCTTTTGCAGCTCTCGCCGCAATTCTTGGTTCTGTTCGTAGATCCGGGCATAGGACTGAAAGCCCGATACCATCTGCGTGACCTTCGCCACCGGGATCAGCGCCCAATCGAAACTGGGCACCACCCGGTCGATGATCGCCACGCGCATCTGTTCTGCCCTGGGGCTGTCGATGCGCCAGAACAGAAACAGCGCGATCAGCACGATGGATACCAGCGCGATCAGAACGCGTCGGATCGGTGTGCTGAAATCTGGTCCCTTGCGCGCCATTCACAATCTCCGCGACACGCGCGGATCAGCTTTCGTAATCGATCACGTGCCGCAGCTGCTTTTCGTATTCCAGCGCCTTGCCGGTACCAAGCGCGACACAGCTCATCGGTTGGTCCGCCAGCGTGATCGACAGACCGGTCTGCTCGCGCAGCGCCAGATCCAGATCGCCCAGCATCGCGCCACCACCGGTCAGGATCACACCGCGATCGACGATATCGGCCGCCAGATCGGGCGGCGTCGATTCCAGCGCGACCATCACGGCCTCGCTGATCGCCTGCATCGGCTCGGCCAGCGCCTCGGCGATCATCGCTTGGCTGATCTCGATTTCCTTCGGGATCCCGTTCAGCAGATCGCGGCCCCGCACCATCAGCGTCGCGCCACGGCCGTCATCGGGCATCCGGGCGGTGCCGATGCTGGTCTTGATACGCTCGGCGGTGGAATCGCCGATCAGCATGTTCTGGTTGCGGCGCAGATAGTTGATGATGCCGTCATCCATGCGGTCGCCGCCGATCCGGACCGAGCGTGCATAGACCACATCCCCCAGCGACAGGACCGCAACCTCGGTGGTGCCGCCACCGATATCGACGACCATGCTGCCGGTCGGCTCGGTGATAGGCATGCCCGCGCCGATGGCGGCGGCGATGGGTTCGGCGATCAGACCGGCCTTGCGGGCACCGGCGGACAGGACCGACTGGCGGATCGCGCGTTTCTCGACCGGAGTCGCGCCATGCGGGACGCAGACGATGACCTTCGGCTTGGAAAAGCTGGTGCGTTTGAACACCTTCTTCAGAAAGTGCTTGATCATCTGTTCGGCGCTGTCGAAATCGGCGATGACACCTTCGCGCATCGGGCGGATCGCCTCGATGCTGCCCGGCGTCCGGCCCAGCATCAGTTTCGCGTCCTCACCGACCGCCAGAACCTGCCGCTTGCCGTCCTTGACGTGGTAGGCCACGACCGAGGGCTCGTTCAGAATGATGCCCTTGCCCTTGACATAGATCAGCGTGTTCGCCGTGCCGAGGTCGATTGCGATGTCGGTCGAAAACAAACCGCCGAATGCCATGCCCGTATTCCTTTTTTCGCGCCGGGTTGGTCCCGGCCTTGCCCGCGCCTGATGCGATCAACTGTCCCCGCGAACCGGGATTCGTCCCGGAACTGCGCCGCCCCATATAAAAGGGTAAACGCGTCCATAAAAGCCCCGTGATGCAAGGATGCGCGGCGTCACGCCGTCGTGAGAACGGCGCCGGGGGATGATCCGGCGCCGTTTGCCGCAGTTCAGTGCGAATACATGCTGATCTGCTTGTCGTCGCGGCCCAGCTGGGCGCGGCGCACGATCAGGTGGTTCAGCGCGCCCACATAGGCCTTGACGCTGGCCAGGATCGTGTCGGTATCGGCGGACTGGCCGTTGACGATGCGCCCGTCCTCTTCCATCCGGACGCTGACGGTGGCCTGCGCATCGGTGCCTTCGGTCACGGCGTGAACCTGATACAGTTGCAGCCGCGCATTATGCGGAAAGATCTGCTTCACGGCGTTGAAGCAGGCATCGACCGGGCCGTCGCCGGTGGCGTGGACGGTCTTTTCCTCGCCATCGACGATCATGGTCAGGTCGGCGGATTGGCCGTCACTGCCGCAGACGACCTTCAGATGCTTGACCTGCAGATGATCGTCACCGGTATTCGCGGCGGCGTCCTGGACCAGCGCGACGATATCTTCGTCATAGACCTCTTTCTTGCGGTCGGCCAAGGCCTTGAACCGCACGAAAATGTCCTTCAGCTGATTGTCCCCGACCTCATAGCCCAGATCCTTCAGCTTGGCGCGCAGCGCGGCGCGGCCGGAATGCTTGCCCATGGCGATATTGGTTTCGTTCAGACCGATATCGGCGGGGCGCATGATCTCGAAGGTTTCGACATTCTTCAGCACGCCGTCCTGATGGATGCCGGATTCGTGCAGGAAGGCGTTCTTTCCGACGATCGCCTTGTTGAATTGCACCGGAAAGCCCGACACCTGCGCCACCCGGCGCGACAGGTTCATGATCTTGGTCGTGTCGATGCCGGTGTCGAAAGGCATGATGTCGTGGCGCACGCGCAGTGCCATCACCACCTCTTCCAGCGCGGTGTTGCCGGCGCGTTCGCCCAGACCGTTGATCGTGCATTCGATCTGACGGGCGCCCGCCTCGACGGCGGCAAGGCTGTTGGCCGTCGCCATACCCAGATCGTTGTGGCAATGGGTGGCAAAGATGATCTCGTCGGCGCCCGGCACGCGTTCCAGCAGCATCCGGATCAGATCGGCGCTTTCGCGCGGCGCGGTATAGCCGACCGTATCGGGGATATTGATCGTGGTCGCGCCGGCCTTGATCGCGATCTCGACCACGCGGCACAGATAATCATGTTCGGTCCGCGTGGCATCCATCGGCGACCACTGCACATTGTCGCACAGGTTGCGGGCATGGGACACGGTCTGCTCGATCCGTTCGGCCATCTGGTCCATGTCCAGATTGGGGATCGCGCGATGCAGCGGCGAAGTGCCGATGAAGGTGTGGATGCGCGGGCGGCGGGCATGCTTCACCGCCTCCCAGCAGCGGTCGATATCAGGCAGCTGCGCGCGGGCAAGGCCGCAGATGACGCTGTTCTGCGACTGTTTCGCGATTTCGGACACGGCGGCGAAATCACCTTCCGAGGCGATGGGAAAGCCCGCCTCGATGATATCGACGCCCATCTCGTCCAGCATGGCGGCGATTTCCAGCTTTTCGGCATGGGACATGGTGGCGCCGGGCGATTGTTCGCCGTCACGCAGGGTCGTATCGAAAATGAAGACGCGGTTCTTGTCGGTCATGGGATCTGTCTTTCTTGACGCTTTGTTGGGTGCGGTGCCCGGGCACTGACCTGACTGAGCGGCGGCCCGGAGACCCGCTCAGCGCAGCGTAAGAAGCAGCAGACCACGGAGATTCACGGCCAATGGCACGCCCGCGGGCGTGGTCATGGCGGTGGCGATATGGCGCATCCGAGTCATGGCGCAGACTATGCCGCCCACGATCCGTGTTGAAAAGCGAAAAAATTCACCCCCCGGCCAAATCGCGCGACGCGGCAAAAGGCAGAAACCCGCGAAACCGCGCGTAAAACACGGGCATTCCGCCCGATCCCACGCGACTTCATACAAATGTCGTAAATTTCTCTGGTCTGTCAGGCCTGTCTCTGCCTACACTTTAATCACCAACAACAGCGATAATCGCGAACCAGGGGGTACAATGTCACGTAAAATCGTCGTCGGATATGACGGCAGCGCCGCGTCGCAACGCGCGCTGGATTTTGCCATCACCCGTGCAACTGCGCAGGGCGACAGCATCATCATCGCCCATGTCCTTGAATGGTCGCCCTACAGCTTTCTGACACCCAGCGAGATCGAGGAGCGGCACAAGCGCCGCAAGGAAGAACTTGACCGGGCGGAAACCGCCATCATCACGCCCATGATGAAAAAGGTCGAGGCGGCGGGCGTTCCGGTCACCTCGACCCTGAAATACGGCCATATCGCCGACACGCTGTGCAAGATCGCCGAGGATGAGGGCGCGGCCCTGATCTTCATCGGTCGCATGGGGCAATCGGGCCTGTCCTCGCGCATCTTCGGGTCGGTCGCAGGCACGCTGGCGCAGGTGTCGCCGGTGCCGGTCACCATCGTCCCGTAACCCAAGGGCAGCACAAAGCGAGAGAACATATGACACAACGCGCATTCACTCTGACTGCCACGGGTCTGGCAGCCACCCTTGCCGCCGCCTCATCGGCCGCCGCGCAGGGTCTGGACGAAAAGATCAACGAGGTTTTCGCCTCATCCACCGGCTGGTTCGTCAGCTTTATCTTTTCCAATTTTCCGGGCACGAGCTTTCCGTGGATCGTGGGCTGGCTGGTCATCGCCGCCTTCATCTTCACCATCTATTTCGGCCTGATCCAGGCACGCGCCTTTCCGCATGCGATCGCGCTGGTCAAAGGCAATTATTCCGACCCCAATGACGCGGGCGAGGTCAGCCACTTCCAGGCGCTTGCCACCGCCCTGTCGGGCACTGTCGGCCTTGGCAATATCGCGGGGGTCGCGGTGGCCGTCGGCATCGGCGGGCCGGGTGCAACCTTCTGGATGATCCTTGCGGGTCTTCTGGGGATGGCGACCAAGTTTACCGAATGTACGCTTGGCGTGAAATACCGCAACGAATTCGAGGACGGCCACGTCTCGGGCGGTCCGATGTATTACATGACCAAGGGCTTTGCAGAACGCGGCGTCGGCGGCGGCAAGATCCTGGCCGTGCTGTTCGCGATCTTCTGTATCCTCGGCAGCTTTGGCGGCGGGAACATGTTCCAGTCGAACCAGGCCCATGCCCAGATCGCCAATGTCGTCGGCGATTATCCGGGCTGGATCACCGGTCTGGTCTTTGCGCTGGTCGTGTTCCTTGTGATCGTTGGGGGCCTGAAATCCATCGCCAGCGTCACCGAAAAGGTCGTCCCCTTCATGGGCGTTCTGTATGTGCTGACCGCGCTGGTCATCATCCTGATCAATTTCGACCAGATCGGGAACGCCTTTGGCCAGATCTTCCGTGGTGCCTTCACCTGGGACGGGGCTGTCGGCGGGGCCATCGGCGCGCTGATCCAGGGCTTCCGCCGCGCCGCCTTCTCGAACGAGGCGGGCGTCGGTTCGGCCGCCATCGCCCACAGCGCCGTGCGGACCAAGGAACCCATCACCGAGGGCTTCGTGTCGCTGCTTGAACCGTTCATCGACACGGTCGTGATCTGCACCATGACGGCGCTGGTCATCATCATCACCGGCCAGCTGGTCACCGATCCCGAAACCGGCATGTTCGTCCTGAACGAAGCCGGCACCGCGATCCAGACCGTCAGCGGCAACAGCGGTGTCGCCCTGACCTCGGCGGCGTTCAGTGAAACCTTTGGCTGGTTCCGCTATATCCTTGCCGTCGCGGTGGTGCTGTTCGCCTTCTCGACCATGATCTCGTGGAGCTATTACGGCCTGAAGGCATGGACCTTCCTGTTCGGCGAAGGCCAGACCAAGGAATTGCTGTTCAAGATCATTTTCTGCGTCTTCACCTGGATCGGTGCCGCCGCCAGCCTTGGCCCGGTCATCGACTTCTCGGATGCGATGATCTTTGCGATGGCGGTCGTCAACATCATCGCGCTGTATGTGCTGATGCCCGTCGTCAAGCGCGAGATGGAAAGCTATCTGGGGCGCCTGCGCTCGGGTGAGATCCGCCGGTTCAAGTAACCCGGCCTCATGCGACAAAAGAAAACGGGCGCAGCGATGCGCCCGTTTTGCGTTTCGGCCTGCGGCCTACTGCGTCCAGCGAACCTGCGTCAGGTCATTGGCCTGCGTCGGCGCATTTTCCCACAGCCCTTCCAGCCGCGCATCCGCGACGCCAGTCTTGGCCAGCTGGAACAGATAGCCGTTCACACTGTCCTCGGCGATCATCTGCTGGGCCTGCGCATACAGATCCGACCGCTGATCGGGGTCGACGGTAGTGTTCAGATCCTCGATCAGGGCGGCGAATTCCGGGCGCTGATAGTGGAAATAGTAATCGGGCCGGGCATAGATATCGATGTCCAGCGGTTCGGTATGGCTGACGATGGTCAGGTCGAAATCGCCGCCCTTGAACACCGTTTCCAGCCACTGCGCCCATTCCATATTGGTGATCTGCGTCTCGATTCCGACGGCGCGCAACTGCGCGGCAATGATCTCGCCGCCGCGACGCGCATATGACGGCGGCGGCAGGGCAAGGCGCAGCGACAGGTCGCTGATCCCCGCCTGGGCCAGCAACGCCCTGGCCTGTTCCGGGTCATGGGCAGATGACGCGGTCAGATCGACGTAATCGGGATGGTGCGGCGCGAAATGGCTGCCGATGGGCGTGCCATAGCCGAACATCGCCCCGTCGATGATATCCTGCCGGTTGATCGCATGGGCGATCGCGCGACGTACGGCCACGTTGTCCAGCGGCGGCTGGGCATTGTTCATCGCCAGAATCGTTTCACCCTCGGTCGTGCCGACGATCACCTTGAAGCGGGGATCGGCTTCCAGCTGTGGCAGGGTCTCGGGCGCGGGGAAGTTCGGAAAGGCCTGCACATCGCCCGACATCATCGCCGCAAAGGCCGCTGTCGGATCGCTGATAAAGCGGAAGGTCGCGGATTTCAGCGCCGGCGCATCGCCCCAATAGCCGTCAAAGGCCGTCAGCGTGACCCGGTCGCCCTGAACCCACTGTTCCAGACGGAACGGCCCGGTCCCGATGGGCGCGGTCGCCAGGCTGTCGGCGCTGGCCGGATCGACCATCACCGCATCGCCCCAGGCCATCTTGAACGGAAAATTCCCGTCAGGCGCGGACAGGGTGACGCGAACCGTCAGCGGATCCAGCGCCTCGACATTTTCGATGCCCTGAAACAGCACCTTCTGTGCATTGGTGGAATCTTCGGCCCGTGCCCGATCCAGCGAAAAGACCACATCCTCGGCATCGAAGCTGTTGCCATCGTGGAAGGTCACGCCATCATGCAGGTGAAAGACATAGATCTTGCCGTCCTGTTCGACGTCCCAGCGTTCGGCAAGCCCCGGCTGCACGCTGCCATCGGGGCCGAAACGGGTCAGGCCCTGAAAGACATTGGCATAGACCACCTCGTCGATGGCGGCGGCCGCCCCGCCGGTGGGGTCAAGGTTCGGCGGCTCCAGCACCATGCCAAGCGTCAGGCTGTCCTGCGCCGTGGCCGCACCGGCCATCAGCGCCACGGACGCCGCCGTCGTGATCAGGAAATGTCGCATCAGCCGCCCCTTGTTTCAATGACATGGGCGGATCATTCAACGGATCGGAAAACGGCGCAAGCCGCGCCTTAGCGGCGTTGCGGGATCAATTGCTGCGCCGCGCCCGCGACCAGAAGCCAGATCGAGGTCACGACCAGCCCCCAGATCGCCCAGCTGGAGGGATGGAAATCGACCCATGCCGCCCGCGCCGCGAACACCACCCACAATATCGCGATCGGCAGCGACACCGCGCGCCAACGTTCAGTGCGGACGGGGTGGATGAACTTGATATTGGTGAACATCGCGATGGTCAGCACCACGACAACCAAAAGGATGATCAGCCAGTGCGGGCTGGTCGCGAACAGGACCAGCACCACCATGTTCCAGCAGCCGGGAAAGCCGGCAAAGGAATTGTCGGTCGTCTTCATCCGCGTGTCCGAAAAATACAGCACGCTGCCATAGACGATCACGATGATCGCGAACCATCCGGTCCAGCCCGACAGCAATCCCGACCGAAACAGCGCATAGGCCGGGATGAAGACATAGGTCAGATAGTCGATGATCAGGTCCATCAGGACCCCGTCATACATCTTCCAGTTCTTCTTGACCTCGTAACGCCGCGCCAACGGGCCATCGACGCCATCGACGGCAAAGGCCACGACCAGCCACAGAAACATCAGCGACCATTTCTCATCGACCGCGGCCAGCATGGCCAGCATCGACAGAACGGCGCCGGTGGCGGTCAGAAGATGGACGAAAAGGGCTTTGTGACGCAATTCCATCCGTCACCTTTGTCAGTTTGATGAACCCGCTGCAACATGCTTGGCGAATTATCGCAGGATCGGCGGCCCCTTGGGGCGCGGCGCGGGCGCAGGCTGGGGATCGGCCATGTCAAAGCGCAGCGCGGCGGCGGGGAAGTCCTGATCGGTAAAGCTGATATCGACGCCACCGGCCTGTTCGGGCAGGAAGGCCAGCGTTTCTGCCAGCGCCTTGGCGATGGCGGGCTGGCGGTCAGGCGCGGCCCCCGCGATCAACAGCAGGTGGGCCGAGGGACCTTCTGCGCCCTGCACCCCGGCCAGCGCCGCGCCGGTGATCAGCCCGCGCATGTCGCCCAGTCGTTGCGCCAAGGGTTCGGCCAGATCGGCGACGACCTGTTGGGCAGGCGCCGCCAGACGCAGCCGCGCCTCGGCCTGTTCGGGGCTGTGCGACAGCGCCCCGGTCAGCCAGTCCAGCGTGGCGGCGTCCAGCAACATCTCGGAGGGATGGCCGGGATTGACCAGCAGGCCCGTGCCCGCATCGCGCAGGATCCCCGCCAGCACGCGGCCCGGCAGCGCGGCATAGGCCACCGGCCCGCCAAAGAACTCGGCCAGCCGATCTTCGCTGTCGCAAGCCAGCGCGACCTGCGCCGCCTCCAGCGGGAAGGTCCGAAACTCGATATCGTCGCCCACCGGTTCGGCGGTCAGCGCAACCGACAGTTCTGTATCGGCAAGCCGCGACAGCATGCGCGCCCGAAGCGGCGCGGGGGCATCGTGAAAGGAAATGGTCGCAAGTTCATCAAGCGCGGTCATGATCTGCACTTTCGGCTGGGATGCCCCTGCCCTATCCTTGCCCGATCCGTGGAACAAGCCCGGGCCCTGACGAAGCTGTTATTTTCACCTCATTCCGCACCGTGATCTTATCACCGCCATGAAACGCCGCGATTTCCTAGCCGGGGTCACATCGGCCCCCTTTCTTGCCGCCCCCTATCGCGCAAGGGCCACCACGCTGCCCGATCTACTGCAGGATGCCGGGCAGCTGGAACAGCTGCGCGCGGTCGCCATCTGGCGCGGCGGCGAGGAAATCGCAGCGCAGGGGTTCCACGGATTTGGTCCCGACGACCCGACGAATATCAAATCGGCATCGAAATCGATCATCTCGGCGCTTGCGGGCATGGCCATCGGGCGCGGTCTGCTGGAAGGCGTGAATCAGCCCATCGCGCCGATCCTGCGCGACCAACTGCCCCCCGACCCCGATCCGCGACTGGATCAGGTCACGCTGGGGCATCTGCTGTCGATGCAGGCGGGGCTGGAACGGCAATCCGGCACGAACTATGGCCGCTGGGTCAGCAGCGGTAACTGGGTTCAGGCGGCACTGGCGGCCCCCTTCACGCAGGATCCCGGCGGGCGGATGCAGTATTCGACCGCCTCGACGCATCTGATTTCCGCGATTCTGACGCGGGTCAGCCGCCGCCCGACGCTGTCGCTTGCGCGCGATTGGCTGGGGCCTGTGCCCGGTTTTGCGATCAATGGCTGGGATCAGGACCCGCAGGGGATCTATCTGGGCGGCAATCAGATGAGCATGTCGACGCGGTCGCTGCTGGCCTTCGGGGCGCTTTACGCCGCCGACGGCCGCGCGGGCGGGCGCCAGATCCTGCGACCCGAATGGATCGAGGCCAGCTGGCAACCCCGCACCCGATCGGTGTTTACCGGACAGGGCTATGGCTATGGCTGGTTCCTTGCCCGTCTGGAACGTCGGCAGATTCGCTTTGGCTGGGGCTATGGCGGGCAGATGATCTATGTCGCGCCGGCCAGCGGCAATGACCCTGCCGTCGCCATCGCCATCACATCGGACCCCGATCAGCCTTCGGCCCGGACGGGCTATCGCGACCAGTTGCACGATCTGGCGCGCCAGATCCTGCGACAGGTCTAGACCTGGGGCCGCGGCATCGCCGGGGACAAGCCCCGGCGACTGCCATTACTCAATAATATCGCCGGCCTGGAAGTTACCCAGATTGCCAAGCAACTGACCGATCAGCGAAATCTCAGTAATGCCGGTATCGGTCACACGGCGCGACAGGGTGACGACACGGCCCTGTTCAAGGCCGAAGCGTTCCACATTGCTGACGACACCGCCCTGCGTGAAGGAAATCGCGACGACCTCGCGGTTGACTTCCTCGGGTTCGGCGGCGCCGAAATGTTTCCAGCGGGACCCGACATAGAACCAGCCCGATCCGGTCAGCAGCCCCTGCGCGGTGGGGCGACCGATCAGGTCCGGAAGTTGATCGACGGTAGTTTCCCCGACCACGACCTGTTGCAAGTCCAGTTCGGGCGGCACATAGCCGTGATTACGATAAACGGGGGCGCAGGCTGCAAGCGCAAGACAGGCCGCAACGGCCATGATCAGCAGGTGCCGGATGACGGCCATTAAAATTCATCCTCTGTTCGGGCGGTTGACGCGGCCCGTCACGCTTAGCAAACTCGCACCCGGCGCTCAAGAATATCCATCTGCGGGAAGGTTTTGCGCCAAACCTCGCCATTTGCAACCGCAGACCGACGCCCAGAGGCCCATCATGTCCGCAAGCATTCCCAAACCGCAGCGCCTGCGCGTGGCACATCTGAATCCCCGCGTGCCGACGGAATTCGACCTGCAGCCGGACGACGTCACCCGTGCCGCCATCACCGAGGAACTGGATCTGGAGGGTCTGCCGAAACTGCGCTTTCAAGGACAATTGCGCGCCGACGGTGCCGATTCCTGGGTGCTGGACGGCACCCTGACCGCGCAGGTCGTTCAATCCTGCATCATCACGCTGAAACCGGTGCGCAGCACGATCCGCGAAACCGTCGCCCGGCATTATACCCCGCATCTTGGCGAACCCGAGGGCGAAGAGGTCGAAATGCCCGATGAAACGCTGGAGCCGTTGGGACAGTTCATCGACCTCTCGGCCGTCATGATCGAGGAACTGGCGCTTGCGCTGCCCGAATATCCGCGTGCCAGCGGCGCCGAATTGCCCGGCAGCGCGGTCGAGGATGCCCCCGAAGCCGATACCCGCCGCCCCTTTGCGGATCTGGACAAGCTGCTGAAGGGCGGCGGTGAACAGTAAAACCGCGTGATCGTTGCGTCCGGGCCACAGTATCGCGCAGCAAATACTTGCAAGGCATCGCGAATCCGCCTATGCGGATCGCCTTGCCGGGCCGCCCATGCGTCATTCCGGCGGTCACGCGACTGCAAGGGCTTGCGGGCGCGTCCGTCATGGCGTATCTGCGCGGTTCATTTACGAATTCAAAACTCATGGTGCGCTGGCTGGAACGGCTCCGCACCCAGCAAACCGAGGTTGTGACATGGCTGTCCCTCAGAATCGCGTCACCCGCTCCAAGCGCAACATGCGTCGTGCGCATGACTCTCTGGTCGCCGGGAACCCGAACGAATGCTCGAACTGCGGCGAGCTGAAGCGTCCGCATCACGTCTGCCCGTCCTGCGGCCATTATGCTGACCGTGAAGTGGTCGCACAGGCCAACGAGATCGATCTCGACGACGACGCAGCCTGATCGGGTCGCGACAGCTACTGCTGATGACCACCGATTCGCCCAATGCAACACCACGCGCCCAGCCAAAACAGGGCAGCGTGGTGATATCCGTTGACGCGATGGGGGGTGATCGCGGCCCTGCGGCCGTTGTGGCCGGCATGGCGCTGAGCGCGGTCAAGAACCCCGAGATTCGCTTCATCGTCCACGGTGACCACGACCAGTTGCATGCGCTGATCCAGCGCAAGCGCGAACTGGCCGGACGCTGCGACATTCGCCATGCCGACGGCGTGGTGACGATGGAGGACAAGCCCAGCCAGATCGTGCGCAAGGGCAACGGCACCTCGATGTGGTCCGCCATCGAATCGGTCAAGCAGGGCGAGGCGGAAGTCGCGGTCAGCTGCGGCAATACCGGCGCGCTGATGGCGCTGTCGATGCTGCGCCTGCGCAAACTGCCCGGTGTGAACCGCCCCGCCATCGCCTGCCTTTGGCCGTCCCGCAATCCGGGCGGCTTCAATGTCATGCTGGATGTCGGCGCCGATATCCGGGCGGATGCCCCTGACCTGCTGCAATATGCGCTGATGGGCGCGTCCTATGCCCGCAATGGTCTGGACATCGAAAACCCGCGCATCGGCCTGCTGAATGTCGGCACCGAAGAACACAAGGGCCGGGCCGAACTGAAGCAGGCACATGAACTGCTGACCGCCTCGGCCGAGGCCGGGAATTTCCGCTATGTCGGCTTTGTCGAGGGCGGCGATCTGCCCTCGGACCGCGTGGATGTGATCGTAACCGACGGTTTTACCGGCAATATCGCCTTGAAGACCGGCGAAGGCACGGCCAAGCTGGTCGGCGACTTTCTGAAAGACGCCTTTGCCAAATCGATCATGTCGAAATTCGCAGCCCTTCTGGCGATGACATCGCTGCGCCGCTTGCAAAAGCGCATCGATCCGCGCCGTGTGAATGGTGGCATCTTTCTGGGTCTGAACGGAACGGTGGTGAAATCGCATGGCTCGGCGGATGCGACCGGCGTGTCGGCGGCGATCAAGCTTGCGTTCCAACTGACGAAATCCGGCTTTCAGGACCGGCTGGCCGCGCGCGTCGCGCAAGGTGCCGCCGCTTTGCCCAAAGCCGAAGACAGCGGTGAGGCGGCAAGTTGACACGACGTTCGGTGATTCTGGGCACGGGGCATTACCTGCCCGAGCGTGTCGTCGAAAACAGCTGGTTCGAAGAACGGCTGGACACCACGGATGAATGGATCCGCAGCCGTTCCGGGATCGAACGTCGTCATTTTGCCGCCGAGGGACAGACCACCAGCGATCTGGCGATTCGCGCTGCGAAGGCGGCATTGGAAAAATCGGGCCTCAACGTCGATCAACTGGACGGTATCGTCCTTGCGACCTCGACCCCGGATTTCACCTTCCCTGCGGTTGCGACCATGGTTCAGGCCGGGCTGGGCATGACCCGCGGCTTTGCCTTTGACGTGCAGGCCGTCTGCGCGGGCTTTGTCTTTGCCCTGGCGAATGCCGATGCGATGATCCGCGCCGGTCAGGCCGACCGCGTGCTGGTCGTCGGCGCCGAGACATTTTCACGGATCATGGACTGGACCGACCGGTCGACCTGCGTGCTGTTTGGCGATGGCGCGGGCGCGGTGGTTCTTGAGGCGCAGGAAGGTCAGGGCGACAGCAATGATCGCGGCATTCTGGCCAGCGACCTGAACAGCGACGGCCAGTATCGCGAATTGCTGTATGTCGATGGGGGCGTTTCCTCGACCGGGACGGCGGGACAATTGCGCATGCAGGGCAATCTGGTCTTCCGTCATGCGGTGGACAAACTGTCGAAGACCGCGAACACGGTTCTGGGCCGCGCCGGTCTAAGCGCGTCTGATGTCGATTGGCTGGTGCCGCATCAGGCCAATGCCCGGATCATCACCGGCACCGCCCAGAAGATGGGCCTGCCGATGGACAAGGTCGTGCTGACCGTGGCCGATCACGGCAACACCTCCGCCGCGTCGATCCCGCTGGCACTATCGGTCGCCGACAGTCAAGGCCGCTTCAAGCCGGGCGATCTGGTCCTGACCGAGGCGATCGGCGGCGGGCTTAGCTGGGGCTCGGTCGCGCTGCGCTGGTAAGCGCCTTTATTTCAACAGGGAATCCTTGCTGGCGCGGCGGTTCAACCCGCCTGTTGGCCTGCGGCTGCGATCGCGGCCCGACTGACACTCGACGCAAAGCTGAACGCCCGGAATCGCCCGGCGTCGTGCCTCGGGGATCGGGTCGTCGCATTCGGCGCAGAACCGGGCCGAGGGGGTATTGCCGACACGTTCGGCCCGCTGTCTGGCGCGGGCCACGGCTTCGGCCGTGCTGATTTCGATCTGTTCGTTGACCGCGTCGTCGCGGGCCCAGCCACCTGCCATGACAGCCCTCCTTTCCTGACCCTCAAGATAGGTGCCGCTGGGTCACTTTGCAAAGACGTCAGAGATGCTGACCGTCCGGTTGACACCCCACAAGGCTTTGGCAAGACTACGCATCATGCAGGTGCAGAAACCGCACCACAGACCTTGGGGAGGGTCCCACATTGCCGATCATTCGGGTGATCGACGGTATCAATGAGACCGTCGGCCGTATCGTGTCGATCGTTGCGATCGTCTTCGCGGCGATCATTATCTACGACGTCTTCATGCGCTATTTCCTGGGCGAGCCCACAAGATGGGCCTTCGACCTGACAAAACAGCTATACGGGTTCTATTTCATCATGCTGGGGGGGTACGCGCTGCGTCACCAATCGCATGTGAAGGTCGACCTGCTGACCGAACGCCTTGCGCCGGGGATCCGCCGCTGGGTCGAGGCGGCGGGCTATGTCATCTTCTTCTTTCCGTTCGCCTGGGTGTTCGCGCGGCGCAGCTTCGACTTTGCGATGACCTCGTACAATCAGGGCGAACTGACCTATGGCGCGGTCCAATTGCCGGTCTATCCGCTGAAGATGGCGATGTTCGTCGCGGCGGTCCTGCTGCTGATCCAGGGGGTCAGCGAATTTCTGAAACTGGTCCTGAACAAGGCCGACCACCTCGAACCGCAGGAGCCGATGGATGTCCGGTGAAACGATTGCCCTGATCATGTCGGGCCTACTGTTGCTGGGCCTGTTCATGGGACACCCGCTGGCCATGGTGCTGGGCGGGACCGCCGTTCTGGGCGCCGTGATCGCCGGCAAGCCGATGGTGCTGGGCATCGTCATCAACCGGATCTTCGGTGACGTGCTGGACAATTACGTCCTGATCGCGATCCCGCTTTTCGTGCTGATGGCGCGCTTTCTGTCGGATAGCGGCGTGACCGACAAGATGTTCGAGGCGCTGCGCCACCTGATGTCGCGCGTCACCGGCGGACTTGGCCTTGCCGTGGTGTTCATCTCGATTCTGCTGGCGGCGACGACCGGCATCATCGGCGCCTCGATCACCGTGATGGGCATGATGGCGCTGCGCCCGATGCTGCAATACGGCTATGACAAGCGGCTGGCGACCGGGCTGATCGCCTCGTCGGGCTGCCTTGGCATCCTAATTCCGCCGTCGATCATGCTGATCCTGATGGCATCCTATGCGCCCGGCCTGTCGGTCGGCCAGCTTTTCGCCGGTGCGATGATTCCGGGCGTAGTTCTGGGGCTGATGTATGCGATCTATGTCGCGGCGATCGCCTGGTTCAAACCCGAATGGGCCCCGCCCGTCACCGACGAGGAACAGATCAGCCGCGGCGCCATGTGGCGCATGCTGATCGTCGAGGCGGTGCCGCCGCTGGTCCTGATCTTGGGCATTCTGGGCTCGCTTCTGGCCGGTATCGCGACCGCCACCGAAGCCAGCGCCATCGGCGCCGTTCTGGCCCTGCTGATCGTGATCCTGCGTGGCCGCTTTGAATGGCGGACCTTCTATTCGGCGCTACTGGAAACCGGCCGCACCTCGGCCATGATCCTGTTCATCGTCGTCGGCGCGACCGCCTTTACCGGGGTGTTCAACATCACCGGCGGGCTGCGCGCCAGTCAGGACCTGATCCGCGGTCTGGCCGACGATCCCTACACGCTGGTCGCGGTGATGCTGCTGGTGGTGTTCATTCTGGGCATGTTCCTGGACTGGACCGGGATCGTTCTGCTGTCCTTCCCGATCTTCCTGCCGCTGGTCAGCGAAATGGGGATCGAGCCGCTGTGGTTCGTGATCCTGATGGCGGTGGTGCTGCAGACCAGCTTCCTGTCGCCACCCTTCGGATACGCGCTGTTCTATATGCGGGCCATCGCCCCGCCCGAGGTTCAGACCACCGATATCATCAAGGGCGTCCTGCCCTTCATCGGCCTGATCATCGTGATGTGCGCCATGATCATCCTGTTCCCGGGACTGGTCACCTGGCTGCCAGCCACGCTTTACGGCGGCTGATCCGCGAGACAATCAATACTCAACTCGGAGGAAACCATATGAAACATCTGCTGACGACCGCTGTCATTGCACTGGGGGCAGCCGCACCCGCGATGGCCGAAAACTGGACCATGACCACGACCTGGCCGTCCAGCCTTGAGCTGATCGAATTCGACAAGCACTGGGTCGAACTGGCCAACAAGCTGATCGACGACGACAAGCTGACCATCGAATTCTACGAAGGCGGCAGCCTTGTTCCGGCGGGTGAAGTGTTCGGCGCGGTCGAATCCGGCACCATTCAGGCCGGCGGCGACTGGCCGGGTTACTGGGCCGGGCGCGACGCGGCCTTTTCGCCCCTGGCGACGACGGCCAGCCTGTTCAACGCCGTCGACTATGTGAACTGGATCCAGGAATGGGGCGGGGCCGAGCTTTATAACGAAGTCTACGGCAAGTTCGGCATGGTCTATCTGCCCTATGGCGTGACCAATAACGAATCGGGCTTCCGCACCGTGGACAAGCCGATTCGCAGCACCGAGGATCTGCAGGGTCTGCGTCTGCGTCTGTCGGGTCTGGAACAGGGCAAGCTGCTGGAAAAACTGGGCGGCAATCAGGTCAGCATGGCTGGCGGGGAAATCTATCAGTCGCTGGAACGCGGCGTGATCGACGGGGCCGAATTCTCGACGCCGAATGTCGACTTTTCGGGCGGCTTCCAGCAGGTGACCAAATACTGGTCCACACCCGGCTGGCACCAGTCCTCGTCGATCTTCGGCGTGATGATCAACAAGGCGGCATGGGACGCGCTGGACGACGAAACCCGCGAACGTCTGGAAATCGCCGCCGATGCGACCCTGCTGTGGAGTCTGGCCTTCACCGAAAAGCGTGCAACCGAAGCCGTTGCGCAGTTCAAGGAAGCCGGAACCGAGATCAACCGCCTGGACGATGCCACGCTGGAACAGATCCAGACCATGGCCAACGAGACCATCGAAGAGGTCGCCTGCGAAAATCCGCTATCGGCCAAGGTCTATGCCAGCCAGGTCGGCTATCTGCAGGATTATTCCAGCTGGCGTGACGCCTCGGCCCCGTTCAATCTGGGCCGCACGCCGAATGGCCCGGATCTGGCCAAATTGCAGGAATGCGCCCAGTAATCTGGTCGCCACAAAGCTGCAAGTCACGGGCGGGGAACGTTTTCCCCGCCCTTCTCGTTGACAGATCGCGGAAAGGTAACCATCCTTCCACTATCAGAAAGGGAACAGCATGGGCGACAAGACGCTGACGCGGATGGATCTGGCAGAGGCGGTATTTCGGGATGTGGGACTGTCCCGTCACGAATCCGCTCAGTTGGTCGAATCGGTTCTTGACCATATCTCGGACGCCCTGGTGAAGGGTGAACAGGTCAAGATTTCCTCCTTTGGCACGTTCAGCGTGCGTGACAAGAACGAACGGATCGGCCGCAATCCCAAGACCGGGGAAGAGGTCCCGATCACGCCCCGCCGCGTCCTGTCCTTCCGGCCTTCGCATCTGATGAAGGAACGCGTCGCCGCTGGCAACAAAGACTGACGGCGCAAGGATTTATGCAAAAGAACGCGGACGCATTTCGGTCGATCGGTGAGGTAGCCAAGATCATCGGTGTTGCGCCGCATGTGCTGCGCTATTGGGAAACGCAATTTTCCCTGCTGCGCCCGATGAAGCGCCCCGACGGGCGCCGCTATTACCGTCCTGACGATGTCCGGCTGGCCGCTGGCCTGTGCGAGCTGTTGCGCGAAGAGGGGCTGACGATTCGCGGCGCCAAGAAGCTGTTGGCACGCGATCGGGGCGAATCGGTCCGGCAGCGCGGGGCGGCCAAGCTGGCCGAGGCCGCAGCGCCCGCCGCAGATCACGCATCCACCGCCGATGAGGACCTGCCCATGACCGTCCCCCGAGCACGCCGCCGCCGTCGCCCGCAATCCGAAGGCGCCGCCCTGCCCCTGTTTGCCGAACCGGACGACAATGGCACGATCTGGCTGGCCCGGCTGGCTGCGTTGGCCACGCGGCTGCGCGATCAGGACCGGCTGCCCGACCCGGCCGCGGAACAGGCGATCCGGCTGCAAAACGCGGTGCTGCGGCTCTATCCCGCCTGACATGTCGATTTGGTAAAGATTTCCGTCACTCGGCCCTTGTGCAGCCCGCCCGCTTCACTCTATATGGCGCTCGTCGGGCCGTGGCGCAGCCTGGTTAGCGCGTCCGTCTGGGGGGCGGAAGGCCGCGAGTTCGAATCTCGCCGGCCCGACCATTCCGAAAACGCCCATCTCCGTTTGCCGGGGGTGGGCGTTTCCGTTTCCGGCGTTCAGGTCCATCGCGACCATGGCTTTGGGGGAAGGCATGAACGGCGTCCTGCCTGACAGCGAAATCCGCAACCTGATCGACACGGGCGTCATCAGCGCCGAACCCGCGATCATTCCCGAACAGATCCAACCCGCCAGCCTTGATTTGCGGCTGGGCACCACCGCCTATCGCCTGCGCGCCAGCTTTCTGGCCGGGCGCGGCAAGCGGATCACGGATCGGCTGGCCGATTTCCAGATGCATCAGATGGACCTGTCCAACGGTGCGGTGCTGGAACGCGGCTGCGTCTATCTGGTACCGCTGATGGAACGTCTGCGCCTGCCGCAGGGACTTGCCGCGGTGGCGAATGCCAAATCCTCGACCGGGCGGCTGGACCTGCTGACCCGGCTTGTAACCGATGACGGGACCGAATTCGACCGCCTTCCCGAGGGTTACGACGGCCCCCTTTACGCCGAGATCTGCCCGCGCAGCTTTTCCGTTCTGGTGCGGCCGGGTATGCGCCTGAATCAGCTGCGCCTGCGCCGGGGGCAGGCCGTGCTAAGCGATCAGGAACTGCGCAGCCTGAACGACCGCGAACCACTGGTGGAAGGCGATGCCCTGATCGATCACGGCCTTGGCTTTTCGGTCGATCTGCGCCCGACCACCGGCGATCTGGTCGGCTATCGGGCAAGACCGCATAGCGGCGTGATCGATCTGGACCGGATCGGCGCCTACCCCGCCGCCGATTTCTGGGACGAACTTCACAGCACCGATGGCCGCCTGATTCTGGACCCCGGCGCGTTCTACATCCTTGTCAGCCGCGAATCGGTGGCGATTCCCGCGGATTTCGCCGCCGAGATGGCACCCTATCTGGCGATGGTCGGCGAATTCCGCGTTCATTACGCAGGCTTCTTCGACCCCGGTTTTGGCATCGGCGCCTTCGGCACGGGCGCGCGCGGCGTCCTTGAGGTGCGCTGCCACGAAGCGCCCTTTGTGCTGGAACATGGGCAGGTCGTCGGGCGCCTGGTCTATGAACGCATGGCCGCGCGCCCTCAGCGCCTTTATGGCGCGGATATCAAGTCGAACTATCAGGGCCAGGGTCTGAAACTGGCCAAGCAGTTCGCCTGACCCGCGCTATAGCGGCCCCGTCTGCCACAACCGCACCTTCAGCCCGCCATGGGCGACGATCGGTCCAGTCGGCTTGAACGGCAGTCCCGTCGCCTTGGCAAGGCCGCCCTCGCTGGTGACGATCCCCACCCGCCAACCCGCAAAGCGGCTGCGAAACACCTCGCCCATCTGCGCGTGCAGGCCAAACAGCGGCCCCTTGTTACCGATCCGCGCGCCGTAGGGCGGGTTCACGATGACAATTCCCGGCGCGCAGTCGGGTGCCTGCAGCTTGTCGATGGCAAGACAGTCGAAATCGCACAAATCCGCAACCTGCGCACGGTCGGCGTTCTGACGGCTCATCCGGATCGCCCCGGCATCGCGGTCGCGCCCGAAGAAACGGCCTGCGGCGACCTTGCGCGGCTGAACGGCAGCCCGCATCGCGTCCCAGCGGGCCGCATCAAAGCTTGCCAGATCCTGGAATGCGAAATCGCGGCTGCGGCCGGGCGCCATCCCCGACGCGATCTCGGCGGCCTCGATGACGAAGGTGCCCGATCCGCACATCGGGTCCAGCACGGTCTGCGACCCGTCATAACCCATCTCGCGCAGGAACATCGCGGCCATCGTTTCGCGCATGGGGGCCTTGGCCACGGCTTCCTTGTGACCGCGCTTGTGCAGCGAGGGGCCGGTCGTATCCAGACTGATGGTGACCAGATCATCCTCGATCCGCAGTTTGACGGTGATCGCGGCATCTGCGGCGATAGGTGCGCCCAGTTCCTCGGCAATCGCACGCTCGATCCGCTGCGTTGCGGCGCCTGCATGATAGATGCGGCTGGCGCGGCAGGTCGCCTCGACCTTGACGGGCAGATCGGGGCACAGCACCTGTGCCCAGGGAAACTTGCGCCCACGCTTGTCCAGCTGTGCCAGATGCAACGCACGGAAACTGCCCACGCGGGCCAGAACCCGTGTCGCGCCGCGCAGCATCAGATTCGCCCGCCAGACATCGTCCCAGCCGCCGCGTATGGTCACGCCGCCGGGTTGCAGCTCGGCCCCGTGCCAGCCCAGATCGCGCGCCTCGGCGGCCAACGGTGCTTCCAGACCCGGCGTCGCCACCAGGAAGATATCGAAATCAGTATCGCTCATCCGCGCAGCCCTAGCCATAACCCGCGCCCTTGGCGAGGGTTTAACGCATGAAGCGGCGCAGAATACCCAGCCCCTGCCGGGCACGATGGGCGGTCTGGCGGGCCTTGCGGGCCTGATCGGGGGTCATGGGCTTGCCATCCTTGCCCCCGCGTCGGGCCAGATGATCCACCCCCTTGCGCGTCCCCCAGTTCAGCGCCTGATGGATCAGCATCGAAATCAGCCTGTTCATCCCTGGCTCCTATTCATCCTCGAACAGATCTTCGGCGGGAATACCGGGGTCGCCCTCATCTTCGTCATCAGGCTCGGCCATCGGGATCCCGGTTTCGGTGGGCGGGCGCGATTCCAGCAGGCCCGCCGCGCGCAGTTCCGACAACCCCGGCAGGTCGCGCGCCGATTCCAGACCGAAGTGATCCAGGAACGTCTCGGTGACGACAAAGGTTGCGGGCCGACCCGGCGTCATCCGCCGGCGCCCCATCCGCACCCATTCCAGTTCGATCAGCTGATCCAGCGTGCCCCGACTGACAGCGACGCCGCGGATTTCCTCGATTTCGGTGCGGGTGACGGGCTGATGATAGGCGATGATGGCCAGCGTTTCGATGGCCGCGCGGGACAGCTTGCGCTGTTCGACGGTTTCGGTCTGCATCAGAAAGCCCAGATCGGCGGCCGTGCGAAAGGCGTAACCATCGCCGATCCGTTCCAGCGTGACCCCCCGCCCCTGATACAGGCTGCGCAGGCCCCGGATCGCCTCGGCGGGGTCGCAGCCATGCGGCAGGCGGTCGGCCAGTTCGCGGACCGAAACCGGGGTGGCGGCGGCAAACAGAATCGCCTCGACCATGCGCTGTTGCTGTTCGATCGGCGGCGGCGGAAAATCCGGGGCCGCGGGGTCGCTGTCTGGAAACTGGTCTGTCACGTCGGCTTGCGTCGGATGGTAATGGGGGAAAAAGTATCGTCCTGCCGTATCTCCAGCGTGCCCTGTCTGGCAAGCTCCAGCGACGCGGCAAAGGTCGCCGCCGTGGCCGAACGACGGCGCGAGCCATGCACATCCCAGCCGTCGGGCAGGAAATCCGACAGATCGGTCCAGTCGCCCGCAAAGCCGACCAGCTGCCGCAACCGGTCCAGCGCCTGTTCCATCGAATAGATATCGCGACGGTCGAAGGCATAGGGCCGGAATTCATCGCGCGTCTTCAGCCGTGCATAGGCACGCATCAGGTCGATCAGCCCGGCCTGCCATTCGGTACGGCGCTTGCGGCTGACGGTTTCGGGGGCCCCGCGCTGAAACCGGTTCAGCCCCAGACGGTCGCGCCCCATCAGCCGCGCCGCGACCTGCCGCATCGCGTCCAGCCGCTCTAGCTGAAAGGCCAGATGGGCGGCCATTTCCTCGGCCGATGGCCCCTCGGCTTCGGGATCGGGCGGCAGCAGCAGACGCGATTTCAGAAAGGCCAGCCAGGCCGCCATCACCAGATAATCCGCCGCCAGTTCGATGCGCAGCTTGCGGGCCTGTTCGACAAAAACCAGATACTGTTCGGCCAGATGCAGGACCGAGATCTTCATCAGGTCCACCTTCTGCGTCCGCGCCAATGTCAGCAACAGGTCCAGCGGCCCTTCAAACCCATCGACATCGACGATCAGCGCCTCTTCGGCGCGACGCTGCGCGACGGCATTCGCGTCATGTGTACCAGCCCCCCGCGCATCGTCGGGCGACGCGTCAGGGACCGGTTTCAGATAGGGAACATCGACGGGTTTCGGCACGGGAACTCCGGCAGGTGGGACAGGCAGTCAGGGTCGACCCTTGCCCCGCCCCTGTCAAGCATCCGCCGCCGTGGGCACAAGGCGGCTGTACTCATCCCACAGCGCCTTCAGATCATCGTCCTGTGGTGCCTGCCGCATGGCCAGCGCGGCATCGGCGCGACGCATCGCCTCGTGCCCCATCCGGCCGGCGGCAGCGACGACGGGTTCCATCCCGGCGATGTCACGATTGCAGTGCAGCACCAGATCGCAACCTGCCCTGATCGAGGCCGTGGCGCGATCGGCCTCGGATCCCGACAGGGCGTTCATGGTGATGTCATCGGTCATCAGCAGCCCGTCAAATCCGATCTGCTGACGGATCAGCCCGATCATGCGCCGTGACGCCGTGGCGGGCGCATCGTCCAGCGCGGTAAAGCGGATATGCGCGGTCATTCCCATCGGCAGATCCGCCAGCGCCCGAAACGGCGCGAAATCCAGTCGTGCAAGATCGGCCTCGGCGGCGGCGACCACCGGAAGATCCTTGTGGCTGTCGGCGATGGCACGGCCATGACCGGGCATATGCTTCATCACCGGAAGGACACCTGCCGCCAGAAGACCATCCGCACAGGCGCGGCCAAGTTCGGCCACCCGCGCCGGATCGGTCCCGAAACAGCGGTTGCGCAAGAAGGGATGCGTGTCGTCCTGCGCCACGTCCAGGGTCGGCGCACAGTCGGAATCGATGCCGGCGGCGCGCAGCTCGGCCCCGATCAGGCGATAGCGCAGCCACATGGCGCGCACGCCCGCATCGGCCTGATCCAGCGGCGGGCACCATTCGCGCCAATGCGGGGCCCGCATCCGCTGAACCCGGCCGCCTTCCTGATCGATGGTGATGACGGCATCGCGCCCCACCGCATCGCGCAATTCGCCGGTCAGACGACGCAACTGGTCGGGGCTTTCGACATTGCGGCCGAAAAGGATGAAGCCCCAGGGATCGGCGGCGCGAAAGAAGTCGCGCTCGGTCGGGGTCAGGCTGGTCCCGGCGATCCCGCCGAGAATGGTCGCGCCGTGGCTCACGGTGCGGCGATCGCGATACAGTCGGTGCCGCCCGCTTTCAGGGCCGAACAGAAGCTTTGCGCATCGGACCGGGCGTCGAAACCCGCGACGCGCAGGCGCCAGAAGGTGCGGCCATTCGACTGGTGCCGCTGGACGACCGGGCCCTTGCCCGAGAACAGCGACCCGAACTTGCCGGACAGACGGCTCCATTCGCTGTTGGCGATGGCTTCGCTGTCGAAGGCGCCGACCTGCACCAGCGGCGCACCGGACGACACGCTGACCGAAGAGGCAGCGGGGCTGGGCGCGGGTGCCGGGGCGGGTTCGGCGGCGGCCTGCACCGGTTTCGGGGCCGTGGCGGCGGCCACGACACGCGTGGTGCGCGGACGCGGCGCCGGACGGGCAGAACTGGACACAGCACCTTGCGGGATGGCCTGCGCCTCGGCCAGCGCGGCGGCGATCGCCGCGGCCTGTGCGGGCGCACCGTTTTCATCGGTCACGACCTCGTTCACCGGACCTTCGGTGGCCGGGGCATCGACGATCGCGGCCTGCTGAACTTCCTGCTGAACGCGCAGACGCTCGGCTTCGGCCGCGGCCAGGGCTTCGGCCTGCGCCTTGGCTTCGCTGTCCGACAGCGGCGTGATGGCCTCGCCGTCGAAGTTGAGCGGAGCCTCGACCTCGGTCGCGGGTTCGCGGGCGGTGGCGCCCAGTTCGCCCATGGCGACATCGCTGTCATCCAACCCGGTCGCGGACGGGGCGATGGCCACGCGGTCGACAGGCGTGGGTTCGGAACCCGCCGCCACATCATTCACCGCATAGCCGGTATAGCTGGTCAGTTCGCCGCCCGGATCATCGGGGGTGGTGCGGGCCTCGCCCTCGATCGCGGCGATCACGGGCACACCCGACACGTCGCGCGACACCAGCTGGAACCCCCAGACAAGCAGTCCGACCATCAACCCGACCGAGGCGACGGCCCCAAGGTAATGCGTCAGCCGGGCAAGCCGGGTGGTCAGCGGGGCCACACCGTCGGGGTCGGCGGCGAAGCGCTGTTCGTCGCCCTGCCCATCGGCCTGGTCCCAATCCTGGTCATAGGAAAATTCGCGCCGCACCTTGTGCCGCGAGAAAACATACCCGCCTTCGCGGAAATCCATCACTGCCATTGCCCACCTGCGCGCCGGTTGATCCGGCTTTACCGTTGACTGCTCGTTCAGTTCCGGCGGGGCACTTGTGAATCAGCGCATTTCCTCGACCGGAGTGACCCCAAGGATAGCGAGACCGGATGAAATGACAACGCCAACCGCCCGTACCAGCGCAATTTTTGCCTGTGTGGTCGCTGCGTCGCCTTCCTGCACAAAGCGCAATGCGTGGTCGTCATTGCCCCGGTTCCACAGGGAATGAAGGTCCGATGCGATCTCATAAAGGAAAAATGCGATGCGATGCGGCTCGTGCGCGCGGGCGGCATGTTCGACCAAGCGTGGCCATTCGGCCACTTTTTTCGCCAAGTCAAGCTCGGCGTCATGGGCAAGAGCGGACAGATCGGCGGCATTCAGCGCCTTGTCCGAGACGTCGATTCCCGCCTCGGTCGCACGGCGCAGCACCGAATGCACGCGGGCATTGGCGTATTGGACATACCAGACCGGGTTGTCCTTCGACTGTTCCAGAACCTTGGCAAAATCGAAATCCAGCGCCGCATCGTTCTTGCGGGTCAGCATGATGAACCGCGTCACGTCGGCGCCCGCCTCTTCGACGACATCGCGCAGCGTGACAAAGGTGCCCGCGCGTTTCGACATCTTGAACGGCTCGCCATTCTTGAACAGCTTGACCAGCTGGATCAGCTTGACGTCCAGCGGCACGCGACCATTCGACAGCGCCTTCACCGCCGCGTTCATGCGTTTGACATAGCCGCCGTGATCGGCCCCGAACACATCGATCAACTGATCGAAGCCACGGTCGATCTTGTCCCAGTGATAGGCGATGTCGGGCGCGAAATAGGTCCATGCGCCGTCCGATTTCTGGATCGGGCGGTCCACGTCGTCGCCATGCGCGGTCGATTTGAACAACAGCTGTTCGCGGGCTTCCCAATCCTCGGGCAGCTTGCCCTTGGGCGGTTCCAGCACGCCGCGATAGATCAGGCCCATGCTTTCCAGGCGCTGGATCGCGGCCTCGATCTTGCCGGTGCCGTACAGCGCCTTTTCGCTGGAATAGACATCCATCTTGACCCCAAGCGAGGCCAGATCCTGACGGATCACCTCCATCATGGCCTGCGTTGCCAGCTCGCGCACATCCTCCAGCCAATCTTCTTCGGGCTTGTCCAGCAGGCTGTCGCCGTATTTGTCCTTCAGCGCCTCGCCGACCGGGATCAGGTAGTCGCCGGGATACAGCCCCTCGCGGATCTCGGGTTCCAGCCCGTTGGCCTCGCGGTAACGCTCGAAGGCTGAACGGGCCAGCACGTCCACCTGCGCGCCGCCGTCATTGATATAGTATTCGCGCGTGACGTCATGGCCCGAAAAATCCAGCAGATTGGCCAACGCATCGCCAAACACCGCGCCGCGCACATGGCCCACATGCATCGGCCCCGTGGGGTTCGCGCTGACGAATTCCACGTTGATCTTCTGGCCGTCACCGATGGTCGAACGACCGAAATCCGCGCCCTGCGACAGCGCCGATTTCACCACGCCGTGCCAGACGGCCGGCGACAGGCGCAGGTTCAGAAAGCCCGGGCCGGCAACCTCGGCCGCGGCGATGCGCGGATCGGTCAGGCGCGCGGCCAGCTTGTCGGCGATGTCGCGCGGCTTCATGCCCGCGGGCTTGGCCAGCACCATGGCCGCATTCGTCGCCATGTCGCCATGGGCCGGGTCGCGCGGCGGTTCGACCGTGACATTGCCATAATCCAGCCCGGCCGGCAGCTCACCCGCCTGTGCCATCTGGTCCAGCGCCTCGACGACGACGCCGCGAAGATCGGTAAAGAGGTTCATTTTCGGCTTCCTGAAGTACAAGCGCGGGTTAACGCCAGCGGATGGGGAAGGTCAACAGCACAGGGACAAACGCCCTAGTCGCGCGGCTTTCCGGCATCGGCGCTGCGCACCTCGTTGGCGGCCTCGTCATCATCGTCGGACAACCCCTCGTCGGGGTCGCGCTGAGGGGCGGGGCGGCCGTCATCGGACAGATCGCCCTCGGTCTCGATCAGATCCCCGTCTTTCAGATCCCCGTCTTTCGCCTGATCGCGCAGCCTGTCAGCGCCCGCCGCACTGTCGCCGCCGGGCACGCTGCCACTGCCCTGCCCGCGCTTGACGGCCTCGGCCTCTTCGCGGGCGACCTCACGGGCGCTTTCGCCGGGTTTTGCCTGCGCTTCATGTTCGCGTTCGATCTGCTGGGCAATGTCGGGCGGCAGCAGCGACACGATGCGGGTATCGGGGCGGTCGACCAGATCGTCTTCCAGGCTGCCGATGAACCACAGCTTTTCATTCTGCACCTGCGCCAGAGGCACCGCGCCTTCCCGCGCGGCCTGCCAGTCGGCAAGGCGATATTCCTCGGTCAGGCGCGTCGTGCGGAAAATCCAGCCATCGGCCAGCAGGTCCAGATATTGCGCCAATGTGCGATTTCCGTCGATGGTCTGCCCCCCCAATTGCGTGGGCAGGGCGTGGCGGGCGCGATCTTCCTTGTGGCGGGCCAGTTGCCAGATATTCTCGCGTCCGAATTCGGGGGCCAGATCGGTCGCGACCAGCGTGTTGTAGGCATCATTGTCCGAAGCCGCCAGAATCCCCGAATAGGCGATGAATTCGACGTTATGTTCGGCCGCCTCGCCCAGAATGTCGCCATAGAAGGTGTGCACAGCCTCGCTGCGGGCGGTACGCAGATGGTCGCGGTTGGTGTCGGTGATCAGCACGTTCACGCCCGCCTTGTCCAGCGCCTTGGCCAGCCCGGTCGCAAACAGCGAGCCGCCCACGATCAGCAGCCCCGGCTTTTCCCCCGAAGTCAGGCCCAGCCGCCGCGCGAAGGGCGCCAGCGTGAAACCGTGCAGCACCACCGTCACCAGCACCAGCACGAAGGCCAAGGGCGCGATCAGCGCCCCATCCTCGATCCCTTCGCCGACCAGACGCTCGGCGAAGATGCCCGATACCGCGACCAGAACCACGCCGCGTGGTCCGGTAAAGGCGATCAGCAGGCGCTCCTTCATCGGCAGATTGGTTCCGATCAGCGATGCCAGCACCGTGACCGGACGCGCGACCAGAACGACCAGCGCGATGAACAGACCCGCCCGCCACCAGTCCAGTTGGGCCAGGGTTTCGAACCTGATGCCCGCGGCCAGCAGGATGAACACGCCCGAGACCAGAAGGATCGTCGCATGTTCCTTGAACCGGTGCAGTTCGTGATAGCTGGGCAGATCGGCATTGGCGATCACCAGCCCCATCACCGTCACCGCCAGCAGACCGCTTTCATGCAGCAAACTGTCCGAGCCTGCAAAGACCCCCAGCACGGCCACGAACAACAGCGGCACCTTCATGTATTCAGGCACCCAGCCACGGCGGAAGGACTGCACCACCAGATAGCCGACCACCGCACCGATGACGGTGGCAAAGCCGATGCCCAGCATCAATTGCCCCAAGGCCTCGCCCCAGGTGACGCCGGTATTGCGCACAAGCACGATTTCCAGCGCGATCACCGCGACCAGCGCGCCGATCGGGTCGTTAACGATGCCTTCCCATTGCAAGACCTGCGCGGGCCGTGATGTCAGTTTGGCCTGACGCAGAAGCGGCGCGATCACGGTCGGTCCCGTGACGATCATGATGCCGCCGAACACGATGGCCGATTCCCAGCCAAGCCCCGCCCCGAAGGCCAGCGCAAGCGAGGACATCACCCATCCAAGCGGCGCACCGATATAGACCAGCCGACGCACCGCCGGGCGCGCATCGGCCAGCTTGCGCAGGCTCAGCGTCAGCCCCCCCTCGAACAGGATGACCGCGACGGCCAGGGAAATCATCGGCGGGATGATGTCGCCGATATCGCGCGACGGCACGAAGATCCCCGTCACCGGGCCCAGCAACAGACCCGCCAGCAACATCAACACGATGGCGGGCAACCTGAACCGCCAGGCCAGCCATTGCGCCCCGACCCCGGCGATACCCACCACGGCGAAAGCCTGCATCGGGCTAAGCCCGCCGGTCAGTTCGGTTGCCATCTTGTCCCTGTGCGCTGTGTTCGTTCAGAACCTTCATACAGCCATAAAGTTTCCAAAACATGCCATTTCGTTGGGGTCGGGACGGGAAACATTGACCTCCTGCACGCTTTGGTCTAGGCGAATGCTGGCCTGCATCCGGCGGGCCGACCGAAGGGGCGTGCGGAATTGCGTCCCATGAAATGCCGCAGGCACCATACGGGCGCGCGCGGCACGGAACGCGAACGCGCACAGACGTGGCGCAAGCCTGGAAAGCCCTGAATGACGAAATTCTCTGATCTGAAGCTGGACCCCAAAGTTCTGAAGGCCATCGGCGAGGCCGGCTATGAAAACCCGACGCCGATTCAGGCCGGTGCCATTCCGCCCGCCCTGGAAGGCCGCGACGTTCTGGGGATCGCGCAGACCGGGACCGGCAAGACCGCCAGCTTTACCCTGCCGATGATCACCCTTCTGGGCCGTGGCCGGGCACGGGCGCGGATGCCGCGCAGCCTTGTGCTGTGCCCCACCCGCGAACTGGCCGCGCAGGTTGCCGAAAATTTCGACATCTATGCCAAGCACACGAAACTGACCAAGGCGCTGCTGATCGGCGGCGTCAGCTTTGCCGAACAGGACAAGCTGATCGACCGTGGCGTCGACGTCCTGATCGCGACGCCGGGCCGCCTGCTGGACCATTTCGAACGCGGCAAGCTGATCCTGACCGATGTGAAGGTGATGGTCGTGGACGAGGCCGACCGGATGCTGGACATGGGCTTCATCCCCGATATCGAGCGCATCTTCCAGCTGACGCCCTTTACCCGTCAGACCCTGTTCTTCAGCGCCACGATGGCCCCCGAGATCGAGCGCATCACCAATACCTTCCTGCACGCCCCCGAACGGATCGAGGTCGCACGTCAGGCCACGACCAGCGAAACCATCACCCAGCGACTGGTCGAACTGACCCCGACCCGCCGCGATCAAAGCGCCAAGCAGAAACGCGAATTGCTGCGCGCGCTGATTGATGCCGAAGGCGATGAACTGAAAAACGCCATCATCTTCTGCAATCGCAAGACCGATGTCGATATCGTCGCGAAATCGCTGCAAAAGCATGGCTATGACGCCGCGCCCATTCATGGCGATCTGGACCAAAGCCACCGCACCCGCACGCTGGAAAGCTTTCGCGACGGCAAGCTGAAACTGCTGATCGCCTCGGACGTGGCGGCGCGTGGTCTGGACATTCCGGCCGTCAGCCACGTTTTCAACTTCGATCTGCCCAGCCATGCCGAGGATTACGTCCACCGCGTCGGCCGGACCGGTCGGGCGGGCCGCAAGGGCACCGCTGTCAGCATCTCGACCCCGCATGACGAAAAGCTGCTGGCCGCAATCGAGGGGCTGGTGAAACAGACCCTGCCGCGCGGCGATGTTCCGGAAGGCTTTTCCCTGTCGGATGCGGCCCAGTCGGCGCCGCGACCCCGTGACGACCGCAAGGGCGGCCGCAACAGCAACCGGCGGCGTGGTGGTCGCCGCGACGACGATCAGGCGCAGGACGACAAGCCCGTGAACAAAGCCGAGACCCCGCGTCAGGACGAAGGCGAAAGCCCCCGCAACACCGATCGCAACCGCGAGGATCGCAACGGCAATCGCGGTGAGAACCGTCGCGACGACCGCAATGACAGCCGCAATGACAACCGTCGCGATGATCGCCGTGACGACCGCCGCGATGATCGTCGCCGGGGCCGGGGCCGCGAAGATCGCGGACCAGCGGTGATGGGCATGGGCGACCATGTCCCGCAATTCATGCTGGTTCCGCTGCGCACGACCGCGCTGGATGGCGATGCGGACTCTGCGGATGCCGATGTGACCGAAAACGCCGCCCCCGAAGTTCAGGCCGAAGAGCCGAAACCGACCAAGCCCAAGCGCAGCCGCTCGCGTCGCAAGCCGAAATCCGACGAGGCAAAGCCCGAAATCAGCACCGCCGAGACGGTCGAAACCCCGGCAGCCGACGCCCCGGACCAGGCACCTGCCGCCCTCGCAGCGGACAGCGTGACCGAGGCCCCGGCTGAACAGGCCGCCGCAACCCCGGCAGAACCTGCAGCCGAAACCGCGGCAGAACCCGCGCCGGCCAAACCCAAACGCACCCGCCGCAAGAAGGTCGAGGAAACCGCCACGACCGAGGCCGACGGCACGACCGAGGAAAAGCCCAAGGCCCGCAAACCGCGTGCCCGCAAGCCCAAGGCCGAAGACGCCCCCGCCCCGGCAGAGGCTGAAGCGACGACGACGGAAGAAGCGCCCAAGCCTAAGCGGACCCGCCGCAAGAAGGCCGAAGAGCCCGCCGCCGAAGCCGGCGACGACGCTCCAAAGCCCAAGCGCACGCGCCGTAAGAAGACCGATACGCCGGACGCGGCGGCGCAGGACGCCGCCCCCAGCGCCGAAGAGCCGTCGAACTCGGACGCATAAGGGCCCGGCATGTCCGCCCGACGCCGCAGCCTGACCTTTCCGCCGCGTCTGTTGCGGTCGCACAGGCCCGCGTTGCGGCATCTTCTGTCTGACCTTGCCCTTGGCGCCATTGCGGCGCTGGGGCTTGCGCCTTTCGGCATCTGGGCCCTGACTCCGATCGCGCTTTCCGTCCTGATCTGGCGCATGGCCCGCGCCCCGTTTGCGGGCACGGCTTTCTGGCATGGTCTGGCGGGCGGCATGGGCTGGTTTGCGCTGGCGATGCTGTGGATCGTTGAGCCGTTTCTGGTCGAGCCTGAAATCTACGGCTGGATGGCGCCCTTTGCGCTGATCCTGATGGCGCTTGGCGGGGCGATGTTCTGGGCCGTCCCCAGCTGGATCGCGGCGCGGCTGGTGCTCGACTGGCGGGCGCGGTCACTGGCCCTGACCGCGGGGCTGATCCTGTCTGACTGGCTGCGCGGCTGGATCTTTACCGGCCTTCCCTGGGCCTTGACCGGCCATGTCTGGACCGACACGCCCGTGGCGCAACTGGCGGCCTATTCCGGCGCCATCGGCCTGAGCGCGCTGACCCTGATCATGGCGCTGCTGCCGGTGCTGATCTGGCGACCCGTGGCGCAGCCGGTCCTGCGTTTCCTACCCGGCGCGGTTCTGTCGATCCTGCTGCTGGCGGGGTCATGGGCGACGGGCCTGGCCCGTCTGGCCGCGCCCTTGCCCCCGGATACGGCGACGCGGCTGCGCATCGTGCAGCCCAATGCCGCCCAGCACCTGAAATGGGACATCGCCTGGTCCGAGGAATTCTTTCGCCGGCTGATGCAGTTGTCTTCGGAACCGGGCGCGCGGGATCTGGTGATCTGGCCGGAAACGGCGGTGAATTTTCTGCTGAACGATGCGGGCGAGGTCTTGCCCGCAATGTCGCAGGCGGCGGATGCGCCGCTGGCGCTTGGCATCCAGCGCCGCGAAGGCAGCCGATATTACAACAGCCTCGCCATGATCCAACCGGGCGGCGCGGTCGGCCAGGTCTATGACAAGTTCCACCTGGTGCCTTTTGGCGAATATGTGCCCTGGGGCGACGCCCTGTCGCAAATCGGGATCGGCGCCTTTGCCGCGCAGCAGGGTCACGGATATTCCGCCGGTCCGGGGCCGATGATCCTTGACCAGCCCGGCATTCCCGCCTTTCAGCCCCTGATCTGTTACGAGGCCGTCTTTCCACAGCATCTGCGTGGCCTGGAACGCCGCCCCGAATGGCTGCTGCAGGCAACGAATGATGCCTGGTTCGGCAAGATTTCCGGACCTTATCAACATCTTGCACAGGCAAGACTGCGTGCGATCGAAACCGGACTACCGCTGATCCGCGCGGCCAATACCGGGGTCAGCGCGGTGATCGACGCGCATGGCCAGATCCGGGCTTCGCTGCCCTTGGGGGTTCAGGGCAAGATCGATGCCGCCCTGCCAGGCGCGCTGCCGGAAACACCGTGGCTGCGGATCGGGCCCGCGCCTGTGGTCGGGGCGGCGCTGATGGTGCTGTTTCTTGCCGGGATCTGGTCGCGCCGTCATCGGCGGCACGACCGTCTGACCTGATAGCCGCCGTATCAGTCGCGGAAAAAGCGGCTGTCCTTGATCTGATCCCAGGCCCAGACGACCTCGGACAGGCGTTCTTCGTCGGAACGGTCGCCGCCGTTCATGTCGGGATGCAGATCCTTGACCAGCGACTTGTACTGTTTGCGGATCTCGGTCCGGGTCCAGCCATCCTTGGCCTCAAGGATTTCCAGGGCCTTGCGTTCGGTCGGGGGCAGCTTGCGCGCGACCTTGGCCCGCGCCTCGGGCGAGGTGCCGTTCGCACCCAGGATTTCATGCGGATCACTGACACCGTGACGCGCCCATTTCTGGTCCTCGGTCGATTTGCCGAAGGGCTTGGTGGGCCGTTCCCAGACCGTCGCATTGTCGATGAATTGCTGAAATTCTTCTTCGGACTGGCCTTGGAAATAGTTCCAGTTCGCGTTGTATTCGCGAACATGTTCTTTGCAGAACCAGAAATAATCATCCAGATTGCGCGGATTCTTGGGCGCGCGGTATTGCCCCGGCTCGTTGCATCCTTCTTTCTCGCACATGCGTGTCGAGGTCTCGAAGGCGCCGGACATACCGCGACGGCCTTTTGAACGCCGCTTCTTGTCCTTGGCGGCGGAAATGTCGAATCCGAACGGGTCGTTCCTGCTCATTTTGGGGCACCTTTGCGACTCGGAGGCGGCAGTTTAGGCTTTTTCACGCGACATGGAAGGTCTTGACGAAAGGATATGCGAATGATCGCGGATGAGATGCGCCGGAAACTGGCCGAATTGCAGCCCTCGGCGCTTGAGGTGATCGACGAAAGCGAAGGCCATCGCGGGCATGCCGGCTGGCGCGAAGGGGGCGAGACCCATTTTCGCGTTCGCATGACCAGCCCCGCCTTCGCCGGGCTTGGCCGGGTGCAGCGGCATCGGCTGGTTCATCAGACCCTGGGCGATATCGTGCCGCGCATCCACGCGCTTGCGCTGGAACTGTCGGAAAACTGAGTTGTTAGCGCCGACAGGCTTGCCCGCCCCACAGGCGCCGCGTAGTAGTCCGGCGGGTTTCGTACGAATGGAGGAAGGCGGATGACCGCGCCGAAGGATTTCAACGACCGCATGCTGTCTCTGGGTCTGGCCCGTGTCAGCGAGGCTGCGGCCCATGCCTCGGCCCGCCTGATCGGGCGCGGCGACGAGAAGGCCGCCGATCAGGCCGCCGTCAACGCCATGCGCGATCAGCTGAACATGCTGGACATCAAGGGCGTCGTCGTCATCGGCGAGGGCGAGCGCGACGAAGCGCCGATGCTGTTCATTGGCGAAGAGGTCGGCACCGGCGAAGGCCCCGAGGTGGATATCGCGCTGGATCCGCTGGAAGGCACCACGCTGACCGCCAAGGACATGCCGAACGCGCTGACCGTGATCGCCATGGCCCCGCGCGGCACACTGCTGCACGCACCCGACGTCTATATGGACAAGCTGGCCATCGGGCCGGGCTATCCGGTGGATGTCGTCAGCCTGGACATGAGCCCGGCCGAACGCGTGCGCGCGCTGGCTGCCGCGCGCGGCTGCAAGGAAAGCGACATCACCGTCTGCATCCTGGAGCGTCCGCGCCACGAGGACATGATCGCCGAGGTTCGCGAAACCGGCGCCGCGATCCGCCTGATCACCGATGGCGATGTTGCCGGCGTGATCCACTGTGCCGAGGCCGAGATGACCGGCATCGACATGTATATGGGGTCCGGCGGCGCCCCCGAGGGCGTTCTGGCGGCAGCCGCGCTGAAATGCATGGGTGGCCAGATGTGGGGTCGCCTGCTGTTCCGCAACGACGACGAAAAGGGCCGCGCGAGGAAGGCCGGGATCACCGATCTGGACCGGATCTATGCGCGTGACGAACTGGTCACCGCGGATGTCATCTTTGCCGCGACCGGCGTGACCAACGGCTCGATCGTGGCGGGCGTCAAGCGCGAGCCGGGCTATCTGCAGACCGAGACGATCCTGATGCGGTCAAAAACCGGATCGGTCCGTCGCATGATCTATCGTAACCCGGTGAAGTAACCGCGGAGCATCGGGGGCTTTGCCCCCGTCCCGTTCCGGGACTCCCCCAGGGTATTTCGACAAAGAAGAAGAGATCGCGTGGCATTTCTGGGCGTTGAACAGTCGCTGACCGGGCGACGCTGGGTCGGGCCGGAGCCGACGCTGGACCGGCTGGCCGAGGGATTGGCGCAGAAAGCCGCGCTGCCCCTGCCCGTGGCGCGGGTTCTGGCCGAACGCGGCGTCGAAGCCGAGGATGCCGAGGGCTTCCTGTCGCCCAAGCTGCGCGATCTGTTGCCCGATCCCCTGACGCTGCGCGACATGGAGGCCGCCGCCGAGCGGATCGTGGCCGCCGCCACCCAGGATCAGCGGATCGCGGTCTTTGCCGATTATGATGTGGATGGGGGCACCTCTGCGGCGCTGTTGCTGGACTGGTTGCGCCAGCAGGGTCGCGATGCGACGCTGTATATCCCCGATCGGATCGATGAGGGATATGGGCCCAACGTGCCTGCGATGACCGATCTGGCCGCGCGGCACGATCTGATCATCTGCGTCGATTGCGGCACCCTGAGCCACGATGCGCTGGCAGCGGCCAGCGCCGCCGATGTGATCGTGCTGGATCACCATCTGGGCGGCGAGACACTGCCGCCTGCCCTTGCCGTGGTGAACCCGAATCGTGCGGACGAGGATGGCGCGCTTGGGCATCTGTGCGCTGCGGGGGTGGTGTTCCTGACACTGGTGCAGGCCGGGCGCGTTCTGCGCCGTCTGGGCAGGCCCGAGCCTGCGCTGATGCCGATGCTGGATCTGGTCGCATTGGCGACCGTGGCCGATGTCGCGCCGCTGATCGGTGTGAACCGCGCCTTTGTGCGCACGGGGCTGGATGTGATGGCCCGCAGGCAGCGACCCGGTCTGGTCGCGCTGTCGGATGTTGCCCGACTGGACGGGCCGCCGAATGCGTTTCACCTTGGCTTTCTTCTGGGCCCTCGGATCAATGCAGGGGGCCGTGTCGGCCGCGCGGATCTGGGTGCGCTGTGCCTGTCGACCCGTGACGCGACCGAAGCCGTTCGGCTGGCGGCCCAGCTGGATGACCTGAACCGCGACCGCCGCGCGATCGAGGCTGCGGTGCGCGAAGAGGCCCTGGCGCAGGTCGAGGCGCGCGGCGATAGCGCCCTGTCATGGGCCGCGGGCGATGGCTGGCACCCCGGCGTGGTCGGCATCGTGGCTGCACGCATCAAGGAAGCCACCGACCTGCCCTCGGTCGTGATCGGGATTGATGGCGGCATCGGCAAGGGCAGTGCGCGTTCGGTGCCCGGCGTCGATCTGGGCCGTGCGATTCAGCGCCTGGCCCGCGAAGGGCTGCTGCTGAAGGGCGGCGGGCACGAGATGGCGGCAGGCCTGACCGTCGAGGCCGACAAGATCGCATCCGCCATGGCGCGTCTGGCCGAACTGATCGCACGGGATCTGGCAAATCGCAGCGGCACCCGCGATCTGCGGCTGTCGGGCCTGCTGGAGGGCGCGGGGGCCACGACCCAGATGTTCCGTCAGCTTGAGAATGCCGGTCCCTATGGTCAGGCGGCCCCGGCCCCGCGTTTCGCCTTTGCCGATCAGATCATCGAAAGCGCGGGCACGATGGGCGAAAACCATCTGCGCCTGTCCTTCCGCAGCGCCGGTGGCCCCGCCCTGGAGGCCGTTGCGTGGGGGGCGATGAATGGCCCGCTGGGACCGGGTCTGATCGGCGCCAAGGGTCGGCGCTTTCATCTGGCGGGCAAGCTGGAACTGTCGACCTGGGGCGGGCGCGAACGGCTGCGCCTGCGGCTGGACGATGCCGCACCGGTTCAGGCCGGCTAGGCATCCAGGCTTGCACCCATCCGCGAACTGCTGTTCGCATTGACCAAAATTGCCACAGGAGCCTGTCATGAACGTCTATACGCTGCTGGTCGAGGTCGGCCGCAAGGCCGGTGACGGGCTGCCCGATGGTTGCACCGGCGCCGCGCTGATGTGCTATGCCGCCGCACGGGACGAGGCCGAGGCCGTGCGCGAAACCGTCGCCATCCTGAAACAGGCCGACATGGCACCGCTGGACGTGACGGGCTATGGCACGCTGCAAGAGCGGCTGGATGAGGGGCATGACATCGACGATGACGAACGCGCGCTGATGAAGCGCGCCGCCGACGAAGATGCGGTGATCATCGCCCAGCTTCAGCCCTTCTTCAAGGATTTCGGCGGCCCCGCGGGCGAAGCCTGAAACCGCCGATCGTCCCGGTCCCGCCCCTATCCAAATCACCGGGGCTTGGTTAGACTGCGTTCACAATAATAACCGCAGCAGTCACGGACAGGCGATCCTATGAGCGTTTCTCGAATCACCCTATGTGCCGCCCTTGTCGGCGCACTTGCATCCTGCGCCTCAAGCTATAGCCGGATGCCGGTCAGCACCGGGTCCACGGTGACCCCGGCGGCGATCCCCGCCGCCTCGGCCAGCGACGAGGCCGGCCTGCAGCAGTTCGTGCAATCCTTTCGCCCGCGCGCGCTGTCCTCAGGGGTTTCGGCCTCTACCTATGACCGGGCGATGCGGATCGCACGCTATAATCCCGACGTGATCCGCCTGGACCGCAAGCAGGCGGAATTCTCGCGTCCGGTCTGGCTGTATCTGGACAGTGCCGTGTCGGATGCGCGGATCAGCACCGGGCGCGAAAAGGCCGCGCAGTTCAGCAGCACGATGTCCGCGATCGAGGCCCGCTATGGCGTCCCGCGCGAGATCGTTCTGGCCGTCTGGGGCATGGAATCGAATTTCGGCGCCAATCGCGGCAAGATGCAGATCATCCCCTCGCTGACGACGCTGGCCTATGACGGTCGCCGCGGCGAGATGTTCCAGAACCAGCTGATCGCGGCGCTGAAGATCCTGCAGGCAGGCGATACCGATGCCGAACATATGCTGGGCAGCTGGGCCGGGGCGATGGGACACACCCAGTTCATGCCGACCTCGTATCTGGAATATGCGGTCGATTTCACCGGCGATGGCCGCCGCGACATCTGGTCCGACGATCCGACCGACGCCCTGGCCTCGACCGCGGCCTATCTGGCACGCAACGGATGGCAGCGCGGGCAGGCCTGGGGCGCCGAGGTCAAGCTGCCCTCGGGCTTCAACATGGGCCAGATCGGCAAAAGCACCCGCAAGTCCAGCGGCAACTGGGCCTCGCAGGGGGTGACGCGAATCGGCGGCGGCAGCCTGCCTTCGGGCAACGGCTCGATCATCATGCCGGCGGGCGCGAACGGTCCGGCCTTCCTGATCCTGGACAACTTCCGGTCGCTGCTGCGCTACAACAATTCAGACAACTACGCGCTTGGTGTTTCCTTCCTGGGCGAACGGATCGCCGGGCGGTCGGGCATTCAGGGCGGCTGGCCGCGCAACGACCGGCCCCTGTCCACGTCGGAGCGCAAGGAAATCCAGCAGCGCCTGCGCGCGAAGGGCTTCTACGATGACGAAATCGACGGCCTGTTTGGTTCCGGCACGATGGAAGCCGTGGTCGCCTATCAACGCTCGATCGGGGTGACGCCGGACGGTTACCCGACCTCGATCCTGCTGGACCAGCTGCGCCGCTGATCCGACGCCACGTCATCCGCGCGAAGATCGAATTTTCGCGCGGATGGAACAAACTGTCTGAAAAAACAATTGGCCCCTCACGGGAAAATGTTGTCAGACTAAGGCATTACCATTTGCCGGAGGATGATCCGTGAAAAAGATTGCCATTCTGTCATTGGCCGCGGCTGGCCTGTTGGCCGCCTGCTCGCCCGAAAGCTATGAAAGCGCGCCCGTGACCGTGGACACGCCACAGGGTCCGGTCGTCTGTCAGCTTTATACCAAGAATCTGCTGGACTGGGATCGCTCGATCTCGCGCCCCAGCACGGTCAGCGTCGAGGACGCCGATACGATCTGCAAGAACGAAGGCGTTCGCCAGCAGCAGTCGTGAATGCAAAAGGCCCCCGACACCGGGGGCCTGACGCGCCTAGGCCAGATGGTCTGAAAACGCACCCAGAACCTGACGATAGACATCGCGCTTGAAGGGCACGATATGGTCGATCAGGTTATCCGCCTGCATCCAGCACCAGCGATCAAATTCGGGATGCGCGGTGTCGATCCGGATATCGGCGTCGGTCCCCGCAAAGCGCAGCAGATACCATTTCTGCCGCTGGCCGCCATATTTGCCCTTCCAGACCTTGCCCAGCAATTCGGGCGGCAGGTCGTAACGCACCCAATCGGGCGTTTCGGCCACAACGCCGACAAGATCGGCGCGAACGCCGATCTCTTCTTCCAGTTCGCGCAGCGCAGCCTGACGCGGGGTTTCGCCCTTGTCGATCCCGCCCTGCGGCATCTGCCACGCGCCGGGGGTGTCGATGCGCTGGCCCGCAAAGACCAGCCCATCGCCATTCATCAGCACGACCCCGGCGCAATCGCGATAGGGCAGCCCGCCAGGGCCTGTCACTCCGCTCATTGCTTGGCCGCGCCCTGATCCTCGGACGGGGCGCCCTCGCCAGTGACGGCAGGCGTCTGGGCGGCTGGCACCTGTTCGGCGCGGAAATTCACGGCGGCCAGACCCTTCAGCACATCGACGGCATAGGCCAGCTGGTAATCCTCATCGCGCAGCTTGGCCGTGGCCTCGGTTTCGGCGGCCTCTTCCTCGATCTGCTTGCGCTCATCCTCGCTGATCGAATCGTTGCTCAGCGCGCCGCGCAGATCGGCCTCGGACCGGCTGAAGCTGGAATTGCTGCGCGGTTCGTCGCCCTCGTCCTCGTTCACGGGGGTGCGCGGCTGGGCGACGATGATATCGGGCTGAATTCCCAGCGACTGGATCGACCGTCCCGAAGGCGTGTAATACCGCGCCGTCGTCAGGCGGATGGCGCTGTCGGAGGTGACCGGCATGACCGTCTGGACCGAGCCCTTGCCGAAGGTCTTTTCCCCCACGACGATGGCGCGGCGGTGATCCTGCAGCGCACCGGCCACGATCTCTGACGCGCTGGCCGAGCCGCCATTGGTCAGCACGACCATCGGCTTGCCCTGCGCCAGATCGCCCTCTTCGGCGTTCCAACGCTCGCTGTCTTCGGGTTTGCGACCACGGGTGCTGACGATTTCGCCGGCATCCAGAAAGGCGTCGCTGACGCTGATCGCCTGGTTCAGCAGACCGCCGGGATTGTTGCGCAGGTCGATGACGAAACCGGTGACCTTGTCGATCCCGCCGGCTTCAGCGACAGCCTTGTCCAGTTCGGATTTCAGCGTGTCATAGGTTTCGTCATTGAAGGTCGAGACGCGCAGAACCACGGCATGACCCTCGACCCGGCTTTTGACCACGGTCAGCTTGATCGTGTCGCGGGTCATGGTCAGGTCGAACGGTTCCTGTTCCCCTTCGCGCAGGATGGTGACGGTGATTTCGCTGCCGACCGGGCCGCGCATCATGTCCACGGCCTCGTCCAGCGTCAGGCCCATCATCGACTCGCCATCGACATGGGTGATGAAATCGCCGGTCTTGACCCCGGCCTTGGCGGCGGGCGTGTCATCGATGGGCGAGACGACCTTGACCAGCCCGTCTTCCTGGCTGACCTCGATCCCCAGCCCGCCAAAGCTGCCACGGGTCTGGGTCTGCATGTCTTCGTAATCATCGGCCGACAGAAAGCTGGAATGCGGATCCAGCGATGTCAGCATGCCGTTGATCGCGGCCTCGATCAGATCCTTGTCGCCGGGTGCCTCGACATAGTCGGCACGGACCCGTTCAAAAACGTTGCCGAACAGTTCAAGCTGTTCATAGACCGAGGCATTCTTGCCCGCTTCCTGCGCGACCAGCGGTCCCGCGATCTGGGTCGTCACCAGCGCACCTGCCAGCACCCCACCCAAACCTGCGATCAGATAATGTTTCATTGCGGCCTTTCCTGCCTCAGTCTTCCTGCGGATCCACCACCGGATTCAGCACGAACCAATCCGCCGGGTCCAGTGTTTCCTTGTCCTTGCGCAGCTCTAGATACAGCGTTTCCGTCTGTCCCGCATCCCCGCCGCGTGCGGCGTCTGCCACGAACTGCGCCCCGAATTCCTGTGCCGGGGCTTCGGAACCGCCCATCAAACCAACGGGTTCCCCCGCGCCCAGCACATCGCCGACCTCGCCAAAGACCTGCGACATGCCCGCAAATATCAGAAGATAGCCGCGGGCGGGTTCGACAATCATCACATTGCCGTAATCAAGCAAAGGACCGCGATAGCGGATCGTCGCGGGCCAGGGCGTCGTCACCAGCGCGGCGGGCGCGGTCGCGATGACCCAGCCGGGCCGGCGCACCCCGGCGGCATCGGGCTGATCATAGGGACGCATGATCGTGCCCACCACCGGCAGGCGCAGACTGCCCTGCGCCCCTTCGAAATCATCCATCGGGGCGCCGATATCGGTTTCCATCCGCTCGATCCCGGCGGCGAATTCCTCAAGGCTCTGGGCGGCGTCGCGCAGGTCCTGCAATTCCTCGGGCGCCTCGCCATAGCGCACGGGCATGGTCGAACGATCGGTCACCGCGCTGGTCAGCAGCCGCCGTGCTTCCTGGACCGAGGCAAGGCCGTTGCCCAGCATATCCGCCGCGCCCGCCTGCAATTCGCGCACGGTCGCGATTTCATCCAGATCCTTTTGCAGCCGCTCGGCCTCGGCGCGCAGGCCGGGGGTGACATCCGACAAGATCATGCCCGATTGCGCCGTCGCCAGCGCCCCGCCCGGATGCAGAAGCATCGCGGTTTCGGGGGCCTGTTGCAGCGCGGTCATCGCACCCAGAACACGCGACAGGCGCCCCCTTTCGGCCTGAAACCGGCTGCGCAGTTCGGCCTCGCGCGTGCTGGCCTGACGCAGCCCGTCACGCAATGATGCAAGGCCCTGTTCATAGCCGCGGATCACCTCGGTCAGGGCGGTGACCTGATCGTCGGCGGTCACGGCATCGGCCAGCTTGCCGACCGCTGCGCGCAATTGCGCGGCGGCGTCCTGCGCCTCGGCCACGGCCTGATTGGCAGGGGTCGCGGCGGCGACGCCCGGCCCAGGGGCCGGAGCCGCCATCAACAGGCCACAGGCGGCGATAAGGGAACGAAACAGGCTCATTCGGTGACGATCAGGCTTTCGCCGGTCATTTCCTGCGGCTTGTCCAGTCCCATCAGGTTCAGCACCGTCGGCGCGACATCGGCCAGACGGCCGGACCGCAGCGTTGCGCCCTTGGGGCCGTTGACCACGATGACCGGAACCGGGTTGGTCGTATGCGCAGTATGCGCGCCGCCGGTATCGGGATCGATCATGGTTTCGCAATTGCCGTGATCGGCGATCACCACCGCCGCGCCCCCCGCCTGTTCCAGCGCGTCCAGCATGCGGCCCAACCCCTGATCCACCGCCTCGCAGGCGCGTTTCGCGGCGGGCAGGCTGCCGGTATGGCCGACCATGTCGGGATTGGCATAGTTCACGACGATCAGGTCATAGCCCGCGCCGATCGCCTCGACCAATGCGTCGCTGACCTCGCCCGCCGCCATTTCGGGTGCCAGATCATAGGTCGCGACCTTGGGGCTTTGCGGCATGTGGCGATCTTCGCCGGGTTCGGGGCTTTCCTTGCCGCCATTCAGGAAGAAGGTGACATGGGGATATTTCTCGGTCTCGGCCAGACGGAACTGGCGCAGGCCCTTCTGCGCGACCCAGGCCCCCAGCGTGTTGACCACCTGCTTCTTGGGATAGGCGCTGGTCATGAAGTCGTTGTGACGTTCGCTGTAATCGACCATGCCCAGAAGCGCGGCCCAGTCCGGGCGATCCTCGACATCGAAATCATCGAAATCAGGATCGGCCAGCGCGGACAGGATTTCGCGCGCGCGGTCGGCCCGGAAATTCAGACAGAAGAACCCGTCGCCATCCAGCGCACCGTTGAAGCCGTCGATGACGAAGGGCTGGATGAATTCATCGGTCTCGTCGCGATCATAGGCGGTGGCGATGGCGTCGGCGGCACTGGCCGCGCCCTCGCCCTTGCCGGCGACGATGGCGCGATAGGCACGTTCGACCCGGTCCCAGCGCTTGTCGCGATCCATCGCGAAATAGCGCCCGATCACGGTGCCCACACGGCATCCATCGGGCAGCTTGTCCTGAAGTTCGGCCACGAAGCCCCTGGCCGATTGCGGGGCCACGTCACGGCCATCGGTGATGGCATGCAGCACCACCGGCACACCCGCCTCTGCCACGGCGCGGGCCGCGGCCAGCACATGCGCGACATGGCCATGCACGCCGCCATCGGACACCACGCCCATCAGATGCGCGGTGCCCGCGCTGTCCTTCATCCGCTGGATGAACGCCAGCAGCGCGTCATTCTGGAAAAAGCTTCCGTCTTCGATGGCCAGATCGATCTGACCCAGATCCATCGCCACAACCCGGCCCGCACCGATATTGGTATGGCCGACCTCGGAATTTCCCATCTGCCCCTTGGGCAGACCGACATCCGGGCCAAAGGTGGTCAGCGTCGCATGGGGACAATCGCGCATCAGCCGGTCGAAATTCGGGGTATCGGCCTGATCGGGGGCGCTTTGGTCAGGGCGATCGGACACGCCCCAACCATCGAGGATGCACAGGATCACGGGTTTCGTCATAGAGGCCTCGCGTTCGTTTGCGCCTTGTTACGCCTGCGCGGCCCCTGCGACAACCGTCCTCACTCGCGCAGGCGCCAACCGGTCGCAAAGATCCAACGGATGATCGCGAAACAGGCGCCCACCATGATCGCCACGGCAACCAGCGACACGCCGACCGGCACATCCGCCAGACCGAAGAACGACCAGCGAAAGCCCGAGATCAGGTACAGCACCGGGTTCAGCTTGGCCACGGCTTCCCAGAAGGGGGGCAGCATGGATGCCGAATAGAACGCCCCGCCCAGAAACACCAAGGGCGTGATGACCATCAACGGAATCAGCTGCAACTGTTCAAAGCTTTTCGCCCACAACCCGATGATGAAGCCCAGCAGGCTGAACCCCAGCGCCGTCAGGAACAGGAAGGCCAGCATCCAGAACGGATGCAGGATATGGACGCCCACGAAGAAGAAACTGGTCGCCAGGATGACCAGCGCGATCAGCATCGCCTTGGTCGCCGCGGCACCGACGAAGCCCATCGTCACCTCGATCCAGCCCACGGGCGAGACCAGATATTCATAGATCGTACCGCTGAATTTCGGGAAATAGATGCCGAAACTGGCATTGCTGACCGACTGTTGAAGGATCGTCAGCATCATCAGGCCGGGCACGATGAAGGCGCCATAGGGCACCCCTTCGACCGACTGGATGCGCCCGCCGATGGCCGACCCGAACACGACGAAATACAGCGTCGTCGAAATGACCGGCGACAGCAGCGACTGCATGATCGTGCGGAAGAACCGCATCATTTCATGGTGAAAGATTGCCCAGACACCGGGCCAGTTGATCGCGCTCATGCCGCGTCCTCCGATTTCCGGTCATCGACAAGCGACATGAACACCTCTTCCAGGCTGGATTGCCGGGTCGAGACGTCGCGCACAGTGATCCCGTTGGCCGACAGATCGCCCAGCAGACGCGCGATCCCGGTCCGTTCCGCCCGCGTGTCATAATCATAGCGCAGGCTGCGCCCATCCGTGGCCAGAACAAGACCGCGATCGGCCAGCCCGGCGGGAATTTCGGTCAGCGTCGAATCCAGTTCGATGGTCAACGTCTTGCCGCCGAATTCGCCCATCAATTCGTCCTTGGGCTTCACCAGCAGCAATTGCCCCTTGTTGATGACGCCGATCCGGTCGGCCATTTCCTCGGCCTCTTCCAGATAATGCGTGGTCAGGATGATGGTCACGCCATCGCGGCGCAGCTGTTCGACGACCTGCCACATCTCGCGGCGCAGGGCGACATCGACGCCTGCGGTCGGCTCGTCCAGGAACAGGACCTTGGGCCGATGGGCCAGCGCCTTGGCAATCAGCACGCGGCGCTTCATGCCGCCGGACAATTCGCGGGTCGCGGCGTCGCGCTTTTCCCACAGCGCAAGGCTGCGCAGGACCTGTTCGATATAGCCATCGTCAGGCTTTTCGCCATACAGACCGCGGGTAAAGCGGACGCTGTTGATGACCTTTTCGAACGGCTCCAGCGCGATTTCCTGCGGCACCAGGCCGATCATCCGGCGCGCGGCACGCCAATCGGTGCGGATGTCATGCCCGCCCACGCGAACGGTGCCGCCGGTCGGCACGACCAGCCCGCAGATGATCGAGATCAGCGTGGTCTTGCCCGCGCCATTCGGACCCAGAAGGGCGATGATCTCGCCCTCTTCGATATTCATCGACACACCGCTTAGCGCTTTCGTGCCGCTGTCATATGCTTTCGACAGATTGTCGATTTCGATAATGGTGGACATGCCCCCTATCCTTTTCTTGTTTGGCGCTAGCCGGCCCTTGCGGCCTGGGCCGATACGGCCCGCTGTCGTTGCAGCGTGACGGTCAGCGCGACGGCCAAGCCCACAAAGGCGAAAGCCCCGATACGAAACGCGCCAGAATAGCCCAGATGGGAAACCAGTGGCTGCGATGCCAGAGGTGAAATGAACTGACCCAGAAAAATCGCGGATGTCACAAGCCCGGTGATCAGGCCACGGTGACGGGCGGGCGTGACGTTCAGCGCGGTGGTGATGAAGGTCGGCATGCACAGGCCCAGCCCCGCACCGATCAGCGCCGTGGACAGCATCGCCAGTTCCAGCGAATGCCCGATCGACAGCCCGGCAAAGCCCGCCGCCAGCGACAGGTAGCCCGAAACCGGCGTGCCGATCCGCCCCAGCCACGGCCGGATCCAGCCCGAAACCACCGACATCACCGCCGCCGAGGCCATCATCGCCCCCATGACATATCCGGCGGCCCGCGGGTCGCCCAGGCCTTCGTGTTGCAAGTGATAGGGAACCTGTGTCGGCACCGCGTAAAAGACCACGAAGGTCAGCCCCGCCGCGATCGCCATGACTGCGACCACGCCCTGCCAACCCGGTTCCGCGTCGTCAAGGACATGGCCGCCGCCCGCCGCATCGCTGCGTGCACGCGGCGGTTCAGGCAGCACCGAGGCCAGCACCGGCAGCAACAGCGCCGCCAGACCGTAGATCGCGAAGGGCAGCCGGGCATCCTGCGCCGCCAATGCCCCGGCGGTGGTGACAAAGACCAGCCCGCCGATATTGGTCGCCGCCATCTGATACCCCATCAGTCGCCCGCGTTCCGGCCCTTCGAAGTAATCGCCGACCAGCGCCGCCTGCGCGGTCATGATCGCCGCGACACCAAGGCCCAGCATCAGGCGGCTTGCCAGAATCGCCTCCAGCGAATTCAGATACAGCCCCGCCGTGCCCGCCAGCGCATAGATGATCAGCCCCACCAGCAGCGGCCTGCGCCGCCCCAGCCGGTCGGTCAGCCCCCCCGCGAAGGGCGCCGTCACCGCCACCAGCAGCGAAGGCGCCGTGATCAGCAGCCGGGTCAGCGTGGCCGCCATCGGATTGTCCTGAAACCGCGCCTCGATCCCCGGCAGCGACGGCGTGATCGTCGCGTTCGACATGATGGTCAGCATCGCCGCCGCCATAAGCCCCCACGCGCGGGGGTCGCGCAATAGCCTGTCCATCAATCCTGTTCCTTGTCCTTGGGCCGGTCATAGGGCCGCGCCGCGCGCGCATCGGCCAGCGCATCGGCCCACCAGCGCAGCCGATGCGAAAAATCCGCCATCGCGGTTTCCGCCGCGGCGGCATGTTCCGGATCGGTGATATTGCCCGCCTCGTCAAAGCGTCGCCAGGGCGAGGCAAAGCTGACCGTGTCGCGGATGGTCACCGTATGCAGTTCCGACAGGATCACGCGCAGCGCCTCGATCGCGCGCAACCCGCCCGATATCCCGCCATAGCTGATCAGCCCGATGGGCCGCGCCCACCATTCGTCGGTGACGGAATCGATCAGCGTCTTCAGCGGACCCGGCTCGGCATGATTGTATTCGGGCGTGACAATGACAAAGCCGTCCGCGCCCGCCATCCGATCCCGCAGACGCGCGATCGCCGCCTTGTCCTGTATCTGGACCGGCAGCAGATCGGGATCGGCCGGGTCCAGCAGCTCGGGGGCGAAACCATGCTGCTGCAACTGGCCCATGACCCAGGCGGCCACCCGGTCGTTGATCCGCCCCTCGCGGATGGAACCCATCATGACCACGATCCGGTTGCCTTGCGACATCTGTCATTTCCCACAGCACGGGCCCGTATCCAGTCAGGCCAGGATTTCGATTTCACCGCCGGATCAGCAGGGGCGGCCATTGTCACGCATCTCGCGCCGGGCACAGGCGACCGGACGGTCACGGCCATACCGGCACCCCTGTCAAAAGCCTGCTGCACAGCCAGAGTTCCGCGAAACAAGGCTGCCCGATGGTCAAGTGGACCCGCAGCCCGGCCAGATCAACCCCCGACCCTGCCCGGCTTCTGTGCGGCAGCGCGCAGGTTCAGGCTGTTTCCGCACAGGATCATCGCGGCGCCCGCGATGACCATCGGGCCCACGGGCTCATCATACAGGATCAGCCCGACCACGGCGATCACCGGCAGGCGCAGGAAATCGAAGGGCATCACCACCGTCGCGGGCGCGACCCTGAGGGCGCTGGCAATGCAGAAATGCGCGGTCAGCCCGGCCGCCCCGATCAGGGCGATCCATGGCATTGCCTGCGCCGATGGCAGGGCGATATCGCCATCAATCGCGGCAAAGAACAGGCCCAGCATCGCCTGCGTGACCGTCATCCACCACAGGATGCAGGCGGTCTGCGTCACCGCCGTCAGTTTCTTGGTAAAGATATAGGTCAGCGCGAAACCGACCGCCGCCGCCGCCGCGCTGCCCAGACCCCATGTCAGCGGCGCGGCTCCGGGCTGGGCGACAAGCATGATCCCCGCGAAGCCCAGCAGCGCTGCGATCGCCCGCGCCGCCGTCAGCCGTTCGCCCAACAGCATGGGCGACAGCACCAGCACCCATAGCGGCGAGGTGAACTCCAACGCGAAGACCTGCGCCAAAGGCACCGCCGCGATGGCGTAAAACCACAGGTTCTGCGCGGTGAAATGGGCGATGTTGCGGGTCAGATGCAGCCGCCGGTTTCGCAGATCGATCCGCGACCACATCCCCCGCAGGGTCAGGACCGCCGCCACGATCGCGATCCCCACCAGCGAACGAAAGCCCATGATCTCGAACGTGTCCAGCTCCAGCGACACGGCCCGCCCGGCCACCGCCATCGAGGTGAAGGCCGCGACCGCGCCCATCATCCACGCCCCGGCCAACAGCGGGCGCGGGGCGTCGGATGCCGGTATCGTCGCCGTTGTCATGCCCGCCTGCCCCCATGCCGGTTCCCTCGCGGCTCAGGGCTACGCCGATCCTGCATATCGTGCAAGTCGCCCGGCTTGCATCTTGCCGCCGCCCCGCCCATCCTGCGTCCGTTGCGCCAACCAGGGATACCCATGTTTCCGATCCGCGATCACAACCCGTCGCATCGCACGCCGTTCGTGACCTATGCGCTGATCGCCGCGAATATCGTGATGTATCTTGCGACCCTGCCCGGCAGCCAGTCGGGCCAGATGCTGTGGGTGCAACTGGCGCTGTATCCGCTGGCGATCAGCTATGGCGACATGCTGTGGGGCCTGCTGAGCCACATGTTCCTGCATGCGGGGCTGATGCATATCGGCGGCAACATGCTGTTCTTGTGGATCTTCGGCGACAATCTGGAAGACCAGATGGGGCATCTGGGCTTTCTGGTGTTCTATCTGGCCTGTGGTCTGGCCGCAGCCGGGGGACAGATCCTGTCGGACCCGCTGTCATCTGTTCCCATGGTCGGGGCCTCGGGTGCGATCGCGGGGGTGATGGGGGGCTATCTGCTGCTGTTTCCCAAGGCGCGGATCGACATCCTGATCATCATCGTGATCATCTTCCGCATCTTTACGGTGCCCGCCTGGACCATGCTGGGCCTGTGGTTCGGCATGCAGCTTTTCGGCGGCTTCACCAGTGTCGGCGGTCAGGGCGGCGTCGCCTATTGGGCCCATGCAGGCGGTTTCATCGCCGGGGTCATCCTTGCCGTGCCACTGTTCCTGCGCCGGGGCGGACCGGGTTTCTGGCAGCGCACCCATGGCCATCCACCCCATGCCGAAGCGACCTACGCCCCCAGCCGCATCCCCCGCGTGCGCCGCTAGGGCATACGACCCACGCTCATATGCCGCTTGCGCCCGAAGCCCGGCTGCCGCGCGACCTGAAACCCGGCCTCGCTCAGCGCGCGGCGCACATGACCCGCTGCGGTATAGGTCGCGAAACTGCCACCCGCCGCGGTATGGCGACCGACCTGCATCATCACCTCACCGGCCCACATCTGTGGGTTCTTGGCCGGTGAAAACCCGTCCAGAAACCACGCATCCGCCGCACCGGTCCAATCCGGCAGCGTCTGCGCCACATCGCCGATGACAAGGCGCAAATCCACCTGGCCCAGCTGAATCCGCATCCCCGGCCAGCCGGCCCGCAACCGCGCCGACAGATCCGCAAGCTGCGGAAAGGCGGCATGCGCCTGTTCCAGCTGCGCCCGGTCCATCGGATAGGCCTCGAAACTGGTCATCACCACCGGGCAGGTCGCAACCGAAGCCAGCGCCAGCGCATTCAGCCCGGTGCCAAAGCCCAGCTCGGCCACGTGAAACCCGGGGCGCAGCCGGTCCGGCAGGCCGTTGCCCGCCAGAAACACATGCCGCGTTTCCGCAAGGCCGCCCTGCAGGCTGAAATACGGATCGTCAAAGCGCGTCGCCACCGGCACGCCACCCTCGCGCCATTCCAGCTGCGGCTGGTCCCCGGATGCATTTTTCGCTAGATCGCCCATGCGTGCAGCTAGGCGAAAGGGCCCCGCTTTGACAAGCATCACCATCATCGGTGCCGGGATTTTCGGTCTGACCTGCGCGTGGGAACTGACCCGCCGCGGCGCCCGCGTCCATGTGATCGAGGCCGCCCGCATCGGTGCCGGGTCCTCGGGCGGCCATGTCGGCGCATTGGCCCCCCACGCGCCTGAAAACTGGAACCCGAAAAAGGCGTTTCAACTGGAAAGCCTGCTGGCTGCACCTGCCTTCTGGGCTCAGGTGCAACAGGTGTCCGGCCTGCCCGCGGGCTACGCCCGCAGCGGTCGCCTGCAACCCATCCTCGATCGCGCCAGCCTGCCACAACTGCGCGATCGGATCGCGCAAGCGGATCTGCGCTGGCCGCAGGACATGGCGATGCAGATCACCGACGCGCCGCCCGACGCGCTGATCCCCGACAGCCCGACCGGCCTCTGGCTTCGCGACGGGCTGACCGCGCGGCTGAACCCGCGTGCGGCCCTTGCGGCCCTGGCCGCCGCGATCCGCGCCAAGGGCGGTCGGATCGACGAAGGCCAAACCGTCGCCCCGGACGACATTCGCGGCCCCGCCCTTTGGACGACCGGCAGCGCGGGGCTTGAACTGCTTGGCCGCGACCTGAACCGAAATACCGGCAAGGGCATCAAGGGGCAATCCGCGCTGCTGGCCCATGATGCAGGCAACAGCGCGCAGGTCTTCGCCGACGGACTGCATATCGTGCCCCATGCCGACGGCACGACGGCCATCGGCTCGACCTCGGAAAACGACTACGACCACGACGAACCCGATGCGCAACTCGATCAGATCCTCGCCCGCGCCCGCGCGATCTGCCCCGCCCTGCAAGACGCCGCGATCATCGACCGTTGGGCCGGGCTGCGCCCCCGCGCGAAATCCCGCGCGCCCCTTCTGGGGGCATGGCCGGGCCGCCCCGGTCACTTCGTTGCAAATGGCGGTTTCAAGATCGGCTTCGGCATGGCCCCTAAGATCGCCACCGTCATGGCCGACCTGATCCTGCAGGAACGCGACACCATCCCCGACGGCTTTCGTCTGACCTAGGCACCATCTTCTGTGCGGCAAATATCCTCGGGGGGTCCGGGGGGCAGACAGCCCCCCGGCCTTGCCACCGGATCAACGGTTGCAGCGCTTGCGCCTTGCGGCAACACTGACCAAAACCCGGAGACCGCAATGACAACCCGACTCGACCACGCCTTCACCGCCATCGACGCCGCGAATGCCAAGGACCCGAATCAAGAGGACGGCCACCCCGCCAACCTGCTCTATGGTCAGCGCATGACCGCCGAACAGCAGCGCCTGTTCCCCGATGCCAGCGAGGTGCTGCGCATCGCCTGCCGCGGCCAGCATATCGAACGCTGGACCCTGCCGCGCGACAGCTATCCGATGGACCGCGCCGGCTATCTGCAATGGCGCAGCGAACAGGGCCGGCGCCATGCCGACCGCATCGCGGGCATCATGGAAGAGGCGGGCTATGACGGCGAAGACATCGACCGCGCCCGCAAGATGCTGACCAAGCAGGGCCTGAAGCGCGACCCCGAGGTGCAGGCCCTTGAAGATGTGATCTGCTTCACCTTCATCCGCTGGTATCTGGGCGATTTCATGGCCGAACAGCCGGACGAGAAGATGCCCCGCATCATCGAAAAGACCGCCCGCAAGATGTCGGCCGACGGGCGCGCCAAGGCCCTGGCGGAATTCCAGATGCCCGAAGCCTTCGCCCAGTATTTCCGCGAGAACTGATGCGCGCCGTCATCGTATCGCACGGCCAGCCCGGCGATCCCGAACCGCAGGAACAGGCAATCCGCGATCTGGCCGCCAAGGTCGCGGCCCATGACCCGGGCTGCCAGGTTCTTGGCGCGACGCTGGCCATGCCGGGCGCGCTGGCCGCCGCCTGCGACGATCACAGCCTGATCTACCCGATGTTCATGGCCGAAGGCTGGTTCACCGGCACGCAGCTGCCCCGCAAACTGGCCGAGGCCGGGGCCCCGAAGGCCCGCATCATGCGTCCCTTCGGCACGGATCCGGGATTGCCGCCGCTGATCATCCGGCTTGCCCATCAGGCCGCCGCCGAACAGGGCTGGGCCGCCCGCGACACGACATTGCTGTTGTCGGCGCATGGCTCGGGCCGGTCGCAGGCCAGCTTCAACATCACCTCGGCGCTGGCCGATCTGATCGCGCCGCAATTCGCCCGCGTGGTAACCGGCTTTGTCGAACAGGAACCCTTCATCGCCGATGCCGCCCGCGACCTGAGCCGCGCGGTCAGCCTGCCATTCTTCGCGCTGCGGGCCGAGCATGTGACCGACGATCTGCCGCAGGCGCTGGATCAGGCGGGCTTCACCGGCCCGCGTCTGGACCCGATCGGACTGGCCCCCGACGTACCCGCCTTGATCGCCGATGCGCTGCGACAAGAAATTTCAAGCTTGAAATAATAACCCCGCCGTGCCAGCTTTCCCTGAACAGGAGGTGGCACGGCATGAAGATTCTCTGCCTCGGCGGCGGGCCCGCGGGTCTGTATTTCGCGATCTCGATGAAGCTGCGCGACCCCGCGCATCAGGTCACGGTGCTGGAACGCAACCGGGCCAATGACACCTTCGGCTGGGGCGTCGTGCTGTCGGATGACGCGCTGGAACGGATGCAGCGCAACGATCCGCAATCGACGCAGGCGATCCGCGACAATTTCATCTACTGGGACGATATCGCCGTGATCCGCGACGGCCATCGCGACGTGTCGGGCGGGCATGGCTTTGCCGGGATCGGACGCAAGAAGATGCTGACCCTACTGCAAGATCGCGCCCGCGAACTGGGCGTGGACATGCGGTTTGAAACCGAATTCGGCAGCGCCGAAAGCTCTGCCGCGGATTACGATCTGGTCGTTGCCTCGGACGGGCTGAACAGCAAGGTCCGCAGCGAATATCAGGATGTGTTCAAGCCCGATATCGACATGCGCCTGTGCAAGTTCATCTGGCTGGGCACCCACCAGAAATTCAACGACGCCTTCACCTTCATCTTCGAACGCACTGAACACGGCTGGCTGTGGGCGCATGTCTACCAGTTCGACGACGACACCGCGACCTTCATCGTCGAATGCAGCCAGCAGACCTGGGACAGCTTTGGCTTTGAAGGGATGAGCAAGGACCAGATCGTCGAGACCTGCCGATCCGTCTTTGCCGATCATCTGGGCGGGCATGACCTGATGTCGAACGCGGCACATCTGCGCGGCTCGGCGGTGTGGATGAATTTTCCCCGCGTGATCTGCGACCGCTGGTACAAGGACAATGTCGTGCTGATGGGCGATGCGGCGGCGACGGGGCACTTTTCCATCGGCTCGGGCACGCGGCTGGCCTTTGACAGTGCAATCGCGCTGGCCGAATACCTGCATTCCGAACCCACGATGCAGCGCGCTTTCGCCCGCTATCAGGAAGAACGCCGGCTCGAGGTGCTGCGCCTGCAATCGGCGGCGCGCAACAGCCTTGAATGGTTCGAAGAAGTCGAGCGTTATTTCGACCTGCACCCGATCCAGTTCACCTATTCGCTGCTGACGCGCAGCCAGCGGATCAGCCATGAAAACCTGCGCCTGCGCGATCCCGACTGGGTGCGCCGGGCCGAGGACTGGTTTCAGCAGCAGGTAGGCGGTCAGGCCGGGCGCGCGCCGATGTTCGCGCCCTATCGGTTGCGCGACATGACACTGAAGAACCGCATCGTCGTATCGCCCATGGCCCAATACAAGGCGGTCGAGGGCAAGCCGACGAACTGGCATCTGGTCCATTACGGCGAACGCGCCAAGGGCGGCGCGGGGCTTGTCTATACCGAGATGACCTGCGTGTCGCCCGAAGGCCGCATCACCCCCGGTTGCCCCGGCCTCTATGCCCCCGAACACGAAGCCGCCTGGCGCGAGATCACCGATTTCGTGCATCAGGAAACCGATGCCCGCATCTGCTGTCAGATCGGCCATTCGGGCCGCAAGGGCAGCACCCGCATCGGGTGGCAGGGCATGGACCAGCCGCTGCCGGATGGGAACTGGCCGATCATGTCGGCCTCGGATCTGCCGTGGTCGGCGGGAAACGCCGTGCCGCAGGAAATGACGCGGGCGCAGATGGATCAGGTCCGCGACGAATTCGTCGCCGCGACCCGGATGGCCGAACGCGCCGGGTTCGACATGATCGAACTGCACGCCGCCCATGGCTATCTGATCAGCAGCTTCATCTCGCCGGTGTCGAACCGGCGCGGGGACGATTATGGCGGTTCACTGGACAATCGCATGCGCTGGCCGTTGGAGGTGTTTGCCGCCATGCGTGCCGTCTGGCCGCAGGGAAAACCGATCTCGGTCAGGATCAGCGCCAATGACTGGATCGGCGATCACGGCGTCACCCCCGAAGAGGCCGTGCAGATTGCCCGCATGTTCCGCGAAGCCGGGGCCGATATCATCGACGTCTCCGCCGGACAGACGACCCCCGACGCGCGCCCCGTCTATGGCCGCATGTTCCAGACGCCGTTTTCCGACCGCATCCGCAACGAGGCCGGGATCGCGACCATGGCCGTCGGCAATATCTATGAGCCCGATCACGTGAATTCGATCCTGATGGCGGGGCGGGCCGATCTGGTCTGTCTGGCACGCCCGCATCTGGCCGATCCCTACTGGACGCTGCATGCCGCCGTCGCGCTTAGCGATGAGGCGACGGAATGGCCCCTGCCCTATCTGGCCGGGCGCGATCAGGCCCGCCGCCTGGCCGAGCGTCAGGCCGAAGAGATCCGCGCATGAGCCGCGTTCTGATCACCGGCGGTGGCAGCGGCACGGGCGCTGACATGGCCCGCGCCTTTGCCAGCGCCGGGCACGAGGTCGTCATCACGGGGCGCAGCATGGACAAGCTGGCGCAGGTGGCGACGGACGGCATCCGCGCCGTTCCGGGCGATGTCGGCAATCCCGATCAGGTGCGCGAGATGTTCGAACAGGCCGGGCCCTGTCAGATCGTGATCGCCAATGCCGGGATGGCCGAGGCCGCGCCCTTTGCCAAGGTCGATCCGGACCACTGGCAGCGCATGATCGCCACCAATCTGACCGGCACCTTCCTGACCTTTCAGCATGGCCTGGCACAGATGCAGGCGGGCGGGCGGCTGATCGCCATCGCCTCGATCGCGGGGCTGCGCGGGGCCGCCTATGCCGCACCCTATGCTGCCAGCAAGCATGGCGTGATGGGTCTGGTGCGGTCGCTTGCGCATGAGGTGGCGAAAAAAGGCATCACCGTGAACGCGATCTGCCCCGGCTTTCTGGATACCGACATGACGCGCCGCAGCATCGCCAATATCGTCGAAAAGACCGGCCGCAGCGAGGCCGAGGCGCTTGCATCCCTGACCGCGCGAAACCCGCAGGGCCGCTTGGTCGCGCCCGCCGAGGTGACGGGCACGGCCATGTGGCTGGCCTCGCCCGCGGCGGCCAGCGTGAACGGGCAGGCCATCATGCTGGACGGGGGCGAAAGCGCATGAACGATCTGTCCAAGCGCCGGCTGAAGACCTGGGTGCGGATGCTGGGCGTGACCCGCGCCGCCGAAAACCGGCTGCGCGACTATCTGCGCCGCGAACATGACACCACCCTGCCGCGTTTCGACGTGATGGCCGCGCTGTGGCGGCGGCGCGACGGGGTCACGATGTCGGAACTGTCGCGGATGCTGCTGGTGTCGAACGGGAATGCGACGGCGGTGGTGGACCGTCTGGAAAAGGACGGGCTGGCCCGCCGCGAGGCCGAGGATGGCGACCGCCGCCGCATTCGCGTGCGCCTGACACCCGAGGGGCTGACCGCCTTCGAGGCCATGGCAACCGGCCACGAGGCCGAGGTCGATGCCATCTTCGCCAACCTGGGCGAAGCCGATCTGGACATGATGCGCGACATTCTTGCCCGCGCCGGGAGACACGAATGACACCGATCCGCATGGCGAATCTGACGCCGCAGCATTTCCACTGGCAGGTCACCGACCGCATCGCCGTGATCCGCCTGAACCGCCCCGAACGCAAGAACCCGCTGACCTTCGACAGCTATGCCGAACTGGGCCGCACCTTTCGCGATCTGACGCATGCCGAGGATGTGGATGTGGTCGTTCTGGCCAGCAATGGCGGCAATTTCTGTTCCGGCGGCGATGTCCATGACATCATCGGCCCGCTGGTCGCGATGGAAATGCCGGAACTGCTGGCCTTTACCCGCATGACGGGTGAGCTGGTCAAGGCGATGATCCATTGCGGCAAGCCGGTGATCGCCGCAGTCGAAGGGATCTGTGTCGGCGCGGGCGCGATCATGGCCATGGCCAGCGATCTGCGGCTGGCGGCACCCTCGGCCAAGGCGGCATTCCTGTTCACCCGCGTCGGTCTGGCCGGCTGCGACATGGGCGCCTGCGCCATGTTGCCCCGCATCATCGGTCAGGGCCGCGCCGCCGAATTGCTGTATACCGGCCGCGTCCTGCGCGCCGAAGAGGGCGAGCGCTGGGGCTTCTGGAACAGTCTGCACGAGGATGTCGAGGCCGCGGCCATGGAACTGGCACGCGCCATCGCGGCCGGGCCGGTCTGGGCGCATGGCATCACCAAGACGCAGCTGAACCAAGAGTGGAACATGGGTCTGGATCAGGCGATCGAAGCCGAGGCGCAGGCCCAGGCGATCTGCATGAAGACCCGCGATTTCGAACGTGCCTACCGCGCCTTCGTCAAGAAGGAACAACCGGTGTTTCAAGGCGACTGACCTGCGCCATTTGGGTATTTGGACAAAGAAGAAGATGGACCGAAGCTTTCTGGACTGGCCGTTTTTCGAGGATCGTCACCGCGAGCTGGCGGCGGCGCTGGACGAATGGGCCGGGGCGGCGCTGCCGGTCGATCACGGCGACGTGGACGCGGCCTGCCGGGGATTGGTGCGTGATCTGGGCGCGGGTGGCTGGCTGCGGCACTCGGGCGGTGAGGTGCTGGACATTCGCAGCCTGTGCCTGATCCGCGAAACGCTGGCCCGGCATGACGGGCTGGCGGATTTCGCCTTTGCAATGCAAGGGTTGGGAATGGGGGCCGTGTCCCTGTTCGGCACAGCTGCGCAGCGCGGCTGGCTGGAACGCACGCGGACCGGCGCGGCGATTTCGGGCTTTGCGCTGACCGAGCCGGGATCGGGATCGGATGTGGCCCGAACGGCCACCACCGCGCGGCGCGAGGGCGATGGCTGGGTTCTGGATGGCGAGAAGACCTATATTTCGAATGGCGGGATCGCGGATGTCTATGTGATCTTTGCCCGCACGGGTGAAGCCCAAGGGGCAAGGGGGCTGTCGGCCTTTCTGCTGCCTGCCGAAACGCCCGGGCTGCGTGTGGTCGAGCGGATCGAGGTCATGGCGCCGCATCCCCTGGCGCATCTGCGGCTGGAGGGGGTGCGGCTGCCCGCGGACGCGCTGATTGGCGAGGCGGGGTCCGGGTTTCGTATCGCCATGACAGTTCTGGATCATTTCCGCCCGACCGTCGGGGCCGCCGCGCTTGGCTTTGCGCGGCGGGCGCTGGACGAGGCCGTGATCCGCGTGCGCGAGCGGCAATTGTTCGGCGCACCGATGGCCGAACTGCAGATGGTTCAGGGGCATATCGCCGATATGGCGCTGAAGATCGATGCCGCCGCGCTGCTGGTCTATCGCGCGGCCTGGACCAAGGACATGGGCGCGCCGCGCATCACCCGCGAGGCGGCGATGGCCAAGCTGTATGCGACCGAGGCCGCGCAGCAGGTGATCGATCAGGCGGTGCAGTTATGGGGCGGCGACGGCGTCCGGCGCGGCACCATGGTCGAAAGCCTGTATCGCGAGATCCGCGCCCTGCGCATCTATGAAGGCGCCAGCGATGTGCAGAAGCTGATCATCGCCCGCAACATCCTGGAGGGCGCATGAGCTATCAGCGCAGCATCGCGATCGAGTTCTGCCACTGCGATCCGGCGGGGATCGTGTTCTACCCCCGCTACGCCGAGATGGTGAATTCCGTGGTCGAGAACTTCATGGCCGAAGAGGTCGGCTATCCTTTCGCGCAGATGATCGCAGAGGGGTACGGCATGCCAACCGCACGGCTGGAAGTGGATTTCCGCAAACCCTCGCGTCTTGGGGATCGGCTGGACTGGCATTTGCGGGTCGAGCATCTGGGCCGCACGAGTGCGCGGTTCCTGGTGACCGCCGATGACCGGATCGAGGCCCGCGCCACCGTCGTCTGGATGGATCGCGATTTCCGCCCGGCCCCCTGGCCCGCCCATATTCGCCCCCGTTTCGAGGCCCATCATGCATGAACACCTGCATCCCGCGAACTGGAAACGCGCTGTCGGCTATGCCAATGGCATCGCCGCGCGTGGCCGGATGATCTTTACCGGCGGGCTGGTCGGCTGGGACGCCGATCAACAGTTCCGGACCGACGATTTCGCCGGTCAGGTCCGGCAGGTTCTGGAAAATATCGTCGCGGTTCTGGCCGAGGGCGGCGCGGGGCCCGAACATCTGGTGCGGCTGACCTGGTATGTCACCGACAAGCAGGAATACCTGTCCGCGCTGCGCGAGGTCGGCTCCGCCTATCGCGAGGTGATCGGCCGTCATTTCCCGGCCATGGCGCTGGTTCAGGTCGCCGGGCTGGTCGAGGACCGCGCCAAGGTCGAGATCGAGGCAACAGCGGTCGTTCCGGACTGATCAACAGGAGTGGAAGATGGTGAAACTGGGACCAAGCGGACATACCGACAGCTTTACCCGCGACAATCTTCCACCGCCCGCGGCCTGGCCCGAGATCGACCTGTCGGGTTTTGATTATCCCGACTGGATCAATATCGGGGCCGAGCTGACCGATCACATGGTCGATCGCGGCTTTGGCGACCGCAATGCACTGGTCGGAAATGGCCGGGCGCGCACCTACAAGGAACTGGCCGACTGGACCAACCGGCTGGCCCATGCGCTGGTCGAGGATTACGGCATCCGGCCCGGCAACCGGGTGCTGATCCGGTCGGCGAACAACCCGGCGATGGTGGCCTGCTGGCTGGCCGCGACCAAGGCGGGGGCGGTCGTCGTGAACTCGATGCCGATGCTGCGCGCCAAGGAACTGGGTCAGATCATCGACAAGGCCCGGATCACCCATGCGCTGTGCGACACGCGGCTGATGGACGAACTGGTCGCGGCCGCCAAGGATTCGCCGTTTCTGGAAACGGTGGTCGGTTTTGACGGTACCGCCAATCACGACGCCGAACTGGATCGCGCCGCGCTGACGAAGCCGGTGAAATTCGACGCGGTCCGGACCGGGCGCGACGATGTGGCGCTGTTGGGTTTCACCAGCGGCAGCACGGGCGAGCCGAAGGCGACGATGCATTTCCACCGCGACATCCTGGTCATCGCGGACGGCTATGCCAAAGAGGTGCTGGGCGTCACGCCCGACGATGTCTTTGTCGGCAGCCCGCCCCTGGCCTTCACCTTCGGGCTGGGCGGGCTGGCGGTGTTTCCGCTGCGCTTCGGGGCGTCGGCGGTGCTGCTGGAAAACGCCTCGCCGCCCAACATGATCGAGATCATTCAGCGCCACCGCGCCACGATCTGTTTCACCGCGCCCACCGCCTATCGGGTGATGCTGCGCGCGATGGATGAGGGGGCCGACCTTTCCAGCCTGCGCGCCGCCGTCAGCGCGGGCGAAACCCTGCCTGCGCCGGTCTGGCAGGAATGGCACGACAAGACCGGCAAGCCGATGCTGGACGGGATCGGCGCGACCGAGATGCTGCATATCTTCATCACCAACCGCTTTGACGACAGCCATCCGGGCTGCACCGGGCGGCCCGTGGGCGGTTATCGCGCCAGGATCGTCGGACCCGACGGGCAGGAACTGCCCCGCGGCGAGATGGGCCGCCTTGCGGTGATCGGACCGATCGGCTGTCGCTATCTGGATGACCCGCGGCAGGGCGATTATGTCCAGAATGGCTGGAACCTGACCGGCGATACCTTCTGGCAGGACGAGGACGGACGCTTTCACTTTGCCGCCCGGTCGGACGATATCATCCTGTCGGCGGGCTATAATATCGCCGGCCCCGATGTCGAGGCCGCGCTGCTGGCCCATGCCGATGTGGCCGAATGCGCGGTGATCGGCGCCCCCGATCCCGAACGCGGACAGATCGTGCAGGCACATGTCGTGCTTGCCGAGGGTGTCAGCGCCGATCAGGCCACGATCGACCGGCTGCAACGGCATGTGAAGGACACGATCGCGCCTTTCAAATACCCGCGCAGCATCGTGTTCTGCACCTCGCTGCCCAAGACGCAGACCGGCAAGATTCAACGATTCAGACTGAAAGATCAAAAGGATTAAGATGAGCGACGGCTATGATCCCTCGTCCGAAGGCGCACAGATGTCATTCGACGGGCGGATGTCCTATGGCGACTATCTGGGGCTGGACCGCATCCTGACGGCGCAGCATCCGCTCTCGACCGCCCATGACGAGATGCTGTTCATCATCCAGCACCAGACCAGCGAATTGTGGCTGAAACTGGCGCTGCATGAAATGAACGCGGCGCGCGACCGGATCGGGGCGGGCGAGCTGCAACCGGCCTTCAAGATGCTGACCCGCGTGGCGCGGATCATGGAACAGCTGAACAGCGCATGGGACGTGCTGCGCACCATGACCCCCAGCGAATATACCGATTTCCGCGAAAGTCTGGGCGAAAGCAGCGGCTTTCAATCGCATCAGTACCGGCTGATCGAATTCGTCGCCGGCAACCGCAACATGGCGATGATCCGCCCGCATGAACACCGTCCCGAACTGGCCCGCATCCTGACCGAGGAAATCGCCCGCCCCTCCCTTTACGATACGGTGCTGGAACGATTGCGGCTGGCAGGGTTCGACATTCCCGCCCGCGAACGGCTGGACCAGCCGCATCAACCGAACGATGCCGCCCGCATGGCATGGGCCGCGATCTATCGCGATCCGGCCCGCTATTGGGAACTGTACGAATTGGCCGAGAAGCTGGTCGATTTCGAAGACTATTTCCGCCGCTGGCGGTTCAACCATGTGACCACGGTGGAACGCATCATCGGCTTCAAGCGTGGCTCGGGCGGGACATCGGGGGTGAACTACCTGCGCCGGATGCTGGACGTGGTGCTGTTTCCCGATCTGTGGGAATTGCGCACCGAATTATGACCCAGGGAAAGGACCATATCATGACCGATGAAACACCGGGCATCACCGGCGCGGAACAGGCACTTGGCGGCACCTCGTGGAATGTGGTGGGTCAGACCTACACGCCCAAGCTGCACAGCGAAAATGTCATGATCTGGCATGCGACGGTTCCGGCGGACAGCTTCGTGCCGCCCCATATCCACCCCACACAGGACGAATGGATCGTCATGCTGGACGGCGAATTGCAGGTGGAATTCGGCGATCAGGTCCATATTGCGGGGCCCGGCGACACCGTCCGTATGCCGCGCGGCATCGCGCATGGCATCTTCAACCGATCGGGGCGGACGGCAAGCTGCGTGTTCGGGGTCGCCCCGTCGCGCAAGATCTTCGCGCTGTTCGGGGCGCTTGACGGCGTCACCGACCCGGCCGAGCTTGCCCGCATCTCGGCCCTGCACGAGGTCGAGTTCCTGCCCCCACCCGACGCGGACTAGTCCTTGTCGCGCCGCGCGTAATAGCCATAGCCCGCCGCTTCGCGAAATCCCATCGCATCATACAGCGCGCGGGCCCCGGTATTGGCGCGGCTTACGGCCAACCCCAGACGCGACGCGCCCTGTTCCTGCGCCCAGAAGGCCGCCTGCCGAACGACCCAGCGGGCCAGCCCCCGCCTGCGCCAGCGGTCCAGAACCTCGATCCCGTGCAGCATCGCCACCGGACCCTGAATGGCAACAAAGGCGGCGGCGGCGGCGCGATCCTCGACCCGGCCCAGAATCGCGGTTTTCGGGGCGGGCACGCGATCCATCACGGCCTGACGCGCCCGCGTGATATTGCCCGCCGCCCAGATGTCGCGCTGAATCGCCATGGGCGGCCAGACACAGAAGGTGGTCACGGGCGGGATCGCGCAATCGGTCAGATCGGCGGCGGCGATGTCCAGAATTGCGGTCGGGGTCTCCCGCCGATAGCCGCGCTGTTCAAGCGCCGCGATCAGGTCCTGATCCTGATCCAGCGCGCGGAACATGGGCACCTGCCCCCAACCCGCATGGATCTGCGCCGCGCGGTCGATATCATCACCCACCCAGTCGCCATCGACCCGGGCCGAGCTGACACGCCCCCCGGCCCCCAGCCCGCGCCCCACCAGAAACCCGCCCGCGCGGGCATATTCGGCGGCGGGCCAGGTCGCCTCGAACGCGTTGGCCAGATCGCGATCCATCACAGCTTCAGCCGCTGTTTCACTGCGTCCATCGCTGTCGCCACGCGGTCGGCATCCAGTCCGCGCACCACCAGATTGGTGCCCCAGCCCTGATCGTCATTGAACGGATAGGATCCCAGCGACAGATCGGGAAACTCGCCCGCGATCGCCTGCAGATCCTCGGCCACATCGCTTTCACCGCGCCGGACCTCGATAGTCAGCGACTGCACGGGGCGGCCACCCGGAAGGCGCGGGATCAGCCAGTCGACCATGCCGCGAAACACCTCGGGGACGCCGGCCATGACATGGGTGTTGCCGATAGAAAAACCCGGCGCGGCCGATACCGCGTTGTCGATCAGCGTGGACCCGACGGGCGCGCGCGCCATGCGCAGGCGGTTCGGGGTTAGTTCGGTGCCCATCCGGTCACAGCGCGCCTGCAGCGCCGCACGCGCGGTTTCGTTGATTTCAAGGGTGGTGCCATGGGCCGCAGCCACCGCATCGGCGGTGATGTCGTCATGGGTCGGCCCGATCCCGCCCGAGGTGAACAGCAGATCATATGCGCCCCCCAGCGCCTTGTCGAAGGCCTGAACCGCGCCCACGATCTGCGCGTGATCATCGGCAACCACGCGAATTTCGCGCAGATCGAATCCCGTGGCGGACAGCACCTTGGCCAGATGATGGGCGTTTCCCTCGCGGGTGCGGCCCGACAGGATCTCGTCTCCGATGACCAGAATGGCGGCTGTGGGATTGGTTGACTGCATTTCCGGCCCCTTTGCGGTTCGTCGCCCTGTTCTATGCCGTGCAGCGGCACTGGAACAAGTGGCGCGTCATGGCTATCTATGCACCAACTGAAAGGATCTGCGATGGACAACGACAGCCACATCACCAAGGAAGGCATCCGCATTCACCTGGCCGAGGATTTCGCGGGCATGCGCAAGGCAGGTGCCGTCGCCGCGCAGATCCTGGACGAGGTCGGACCGCTGGTCGAACCCGGCGTCAGCACCGGCGCGCTGGATGCATTCATCACCCGCCGGATCGAAGAGCTTGGCGTCACCTCGGCCACGATCGGCTATCGCGGCTATCAGCATGCCAGCTGCATCAGCGTCAATCATGTCGTCTGCCACGGCATTCCCGGCGACAAGCTGCTGCAGAACGGCGACATCCTGAATATCGACGTCACCGTGATCGTCGATGGCTGGTATGGCGATACAAGCCGGATGTATGTGGCGGGCAAGCCGTCGATCAAGGCACAGCGGCTGGTGCAGGTCACCCATGACGCGCTGATGAAGGGGATCGAGGCCGTGCGCCCCGGCGCAACCTTCGGCGATATCGGCGCCGCGATTCAGCGTTATGCCGAGGGGCGCAAGATGTCGGTCGTGCGCGATTTCTGCGGCCACGGCATCGGACGCGTGTTCCACGCCCCGCCCAACGTCCTGCATTTCGGACGCGAGGGGAAAGGCCCGGTTCTGGAAGAAGGCATGTTCTTCACCATCGAACCCATGATCAATCTGGGCCGCCCGGAAACCAAGGTTCTGGCCGATGACTGGACCGCCGTGACCCGCGACAAGTCGCTGTCGGCACAGTTCGAACATTCGATCGGCGTCACCGCCGACGGGTGCGAGATCTTCACCCCCTCCGACCGGTTCTTCCCAAACTGGTAAAACGCGCCGGGCGCGTCCTCAGGCGCGCCCCGCCGCCCCCGACAGCATCGACGGATCGATCCCCTGCGCACGCAGCGCGGCCTGCCATTTGGCATCGTGATCGGACCCGAAGATCAGCTCATCCGCGCTGTTGCCGGTCAGCCAGCCATTCTGCAACATCTCGTCTTCCAGCTGTCCCGGCCCCCATCCGGCATAGCCAAGCGCCAGAACCGCGCTGTCCGGACCGTTGCCATGGGCCAGATCTTCCAGAATATCGCGCGTCGTCGTCAGGGCCAGCGCCTGCCCGATGCGCAGCCGTCCTTCAGGATCGTCGCCATGTTCGGGCACGGTATGCAGGACAAAGCCGCGCCCAGGCTCGACCGGGCCGCCAAAGCGCACCTCGATGGGACGGGCGGCGTCGGTTTCGATGCCCAGCTGTTCCAGCAACTCGCCGAAATCGATCTCGGGCATGGGACGGTTCAGAACCAGCCCCATCGCCCCTTCATCCGAATGTGCGCAGATCAGCACCACCGACCGCTGAAAGCGCGGATCGGTCATCCCCGGCATGGCGATCAGCACCTTGCCCGTCAGGTTTTGGGGATCGGGGGTATCACTGGGGCTGCTGCTCATCGGGCCTCCTTTACCTCAAGATCGGGGCTGCGGACCAAGGATGCAAGCCCCCCGCGCGTTTGTGACTTCTGCCGCAGCGCTTTCATGGTTAAAACACGGGCATGTCGAACAAAATTCTTCCCGTGGCGCTGATGTGCCTGTCCGCTTTGCCGACCCTGGCCCAGGACCTGCCGCCGGGGCTGAACTCGGCCCGGCTGCTGCCCGGATGGACCGATGAACAGGGCAACCGCATTGCCGCGCTGGAACTGGACATGCAGCCCGGCTGGAAAACCTATTGGCGCAATCCCGGCGACAGCGGCCTGCCGCCGCATTTCGACTGGCAAGGGTCGGAAAACCTGGGCGACGTGACATTTCACTGGCCCGCGCCCGAGGCGATCACTTCGGGCGATGAGGTCACGCTTGGTTATCACGACCGGCTGATCCTGCCCTTCACCGTGACGCCCGCCAAGGCAGGCCAGCCCATCGCCCTGCAGGCCACCGTCGATCTGGGCCTCTGCGAACGGATCTGCGTGCCCGCGCATCTGGACCTGACGGCAATGGCGGCGGCGAAGGAACCCGACCCGCGCATCACCGCGGCGCTGGACAGCCAGCCGCGGCGAGGCGACGGCCCGGTCAGCTGCCGCGCCGAACCCATCGAGGACGGGGTCCGGCTGCGGGTCGATCTGTCCGGCCGCGCGGCCCGTGTCGCCGCGATGGAACTGGTCGGCCAGCCAGAAGTCTGGGTATCGCTTGCGGAAATCAGCGATGGCGCGGCGGTATCGGATTTCGTGCCACCCTCGGGCAAACCCTTCGATCTGAAGACCGATCAGGTGCGGATCACGCTGATCGGTGACTCCGGTGCCGAAGAGCTGACGGGCTGCCAGTCCGCCAGCTGACCAGCAGCGCAACCAGAACCGCGATCAACAGGCCCAGCACATACCAGATCAGCGCCTGCCCGATAGACCCGGCCACCGGCCACCATGCGGGCAAGCCTGTTCCCAGCACGGGCAACAGGGTCACCGGCAGCAGCGTCGCCGCGAAGGCAAGAACCGACACCGCGACACCCGCCCCGATCGCCGGGCGCAACACCGCGCTGCGCCAGGCCCGGCGGAACCCGCGCCGGGCCTGCGCGATATCGGTGCCGACCGACAGCGCGGCGGGCACCACCAGCAAAACGACCAGCATCCCGAAGCCCAGACCATAGGCCAGCGTCACCACCGTCGGCTTCAGGAACAGCGCCTGTGACGACCGTTCATACAGCAGCGGCGCCAGCCCCAGAACCGTGGTCAACGTGGTCAACAGAACCGGGCGGAACCGGTCGCAGACGGCATCGACGGTCGCCGGGCGCAGCCCCCTGTCGCGCGCATATTCGTCGATCGTGGAAATCAGGACGATGGAATCGTTGATGATGATCCCCGACATGCCGATCAGCCCCACGATCGAGAACATCGACATCGGCAGGTTCCACAGATAATGCCCCCAGACCGCGCCGATCAGACCGAAGGGAATGACCGCCATCACCACAAGCGGGCGGGTCCAGCTGGCAAAGATCCAGGCCAACACGGCATAGATGCCGACCAGCGCAAGAACGAAACCGCTTAGCGCCTCGCCCAGAAAGTCGCTTTCCTGTTCGGCAAGGCCGGTCACCTTGTAATTGATGCCATATTCCGACGCGATCGCGGGCACGATCTGATCCTGCAACTGCGCGGTGATCTGCGCCGCCCGCGCCGGATCGTCGTCCGAGATGTCGCCGGTGACCAGGATCATCCGCTCGCCGTTTTCGCGGCGCACGGTCGAAAAACCGGCTCGCGTCTCGACCGTTACGATATCGGCCAGCGGCACCCATTGGCCCGAAGCCGCGCGCATCATCATGCGGTCCAGAAAATCGCCGCTGCGCCATTCCTCGGGCAATTCGACCTGAATCGCGCCGGTCCGCGTGCCGACGGCATAGGTGGCCGCCTCGATCCCGCCAAGCCGCTGCCGCAGTTCCTGTGCAAGCCCCTGCGTCGTGAACCCCAGCGCACGCCCCTGCGCGGTCAGTTCCAGTCCCAGTTCCTCCTTGTCATAGGGCATGCTGTCTTCAAGCGCCGAGACTTCGGGAAACACGGACAGCCTTGCGATCAACGCCTCGGACGCGGCTTTCAGGCGCTGCGCATCGGCCCCGGTCATGCGGACCGAAATCGCGTCGCCGCCGGGCCCGGACCGAAAGCCGCGAAAGCTGACGGTTTCCAGCTGCGGATCCTGCGGCATGGCCTGTTGCAGTGCCGCGACCAGTTCGAAACTGGAATAGGGACGAAAATCGCTGTCGATCAGTTCCAGCTGGATTGCCCCCAGAAGGTCGGGATCCTTGGTATCGGCGCCCGGCAGGGGGCGGCCCGAATTGCTGCCCACCATGGCCATCGCGTGGGTGACCGGGTTCACGCCATATTCGGCCTGATAGTCGGCGGCGACGCGGTCGACCGCATCCTGCATCTGCGTCATCACGCGGAACGTGTCCTCGCGCGTGGCCCCCGGAAGCATGGCGAAATTTCCGGCCACGCTGCCGCGTTCGGGGGCATCGAAGAACCGCCACGGCACGGTGCCTGACATCAACGTGGCCGCCGACCAGCCAAAACAGGCAATCGTTGCCGCCAGAACCGGATAGCGCAGCGCGATCACCCCGCGCATCAGCGGCCGCAGCCCATGCCGGACCAACCAGTCCAGCCCGCGATTGACCACCTTCGAGGGCCGATCATACCAGTTCCGCCGGGCCGAACGGGTCAGCGCATGCGCCATATGGCTGGGCAGAACCAGAAAACATTCGATCAGCGACGCGATCAGGACCAGGATCACCGTCTGCGGAATGTCGACGATCAATGTGCCAAAGCGCCCGCCAATCGCCAGCAGCCCGGCAAAGGCGATGACCGTGGTCAGGGTCGATGACACCACCGGCGCCGCCATGCGCCGCGCCGCGCGTTCCGCCGCCAGCGCCGCGGGCTCGCCCAGTTTCCGGGCGCGGTAATCGGCATGTTCACCGACCACGATCGCATCGTCGACGATGATCCCCAAGGTCAGGATCAGCGCGAAAAGCGAGATCATGTTCAGGCTCATGCCCACTGCATACATCAACGCAATCGCCGTCAGCAGCGAGGCGGGGATCCCCAATGCGACCCACAGCGCGGTGCGTGCATTCAGAAACAGGAACAGCAGGCCAAGAACCAAGGCCAGCCCGGTCAACGCATTGTCCAGCAACAGCTGCAATCGCCCCGCGATCAGTTCGGCCCGGGCGCGAACCAGGGTCATCTGGACCCCCTCGGGCAGGCGCGGGGCCATGCCTGCGACGACCTGTTCCAGCTGTCGCTGAATGCCGATGGCATCGCCCTGTGCACTGCGCTGAACGCCGACCATGACCGCAGGATGTTCGCCGACGAAATACGCCACATTCTCGGCCAGACCCGAACTGCGGACCTCGGCCACATCGCCGATGGTCAGCACCGTCCCGTCCGACAGCGTCTTCAGCGGCAGTGCCGCCACACCGGCAGGGTCGCGCGTCTCGCCGCCCGTGCGGACCCGCGCCGCACCCGAGGATACATCGCCCGCAGGCGTGGTCGCGGCAGCCGCCCCCGCGGCGCCGGCGATGTCCTGCATGGTCAGGTCATGGCGCACAAGGTCCAGCATCTGCACCTCGATCACCGTTTCGGGCGCGGAAATTCCGGTCACGCCCAACCGGGTGATGCCCTCGGCATATAGCAGGTTGACCAGTTCATCTGCGATGCGGCCCAGCTGATCCAGACCCGCCGGTCCCGTGATCACGACATCGGCGACCCGGTCGCGCCAGGCGCTGCGCGTGATTTCGGGATCCTCGGCGCCGTCAGGCAGATCGCCCGCCGTGGATATCGCGGTTTCGACATCGGAACTGGCCTGCGACATGTCGGCATCGGGTTCGAACTCGATCTCGATGGCCGCACGGCCCTGCACGGCGCGCGAGGTGATCGTATCGACCCCCTCGACCGACATCAGCGCGGGTTCCAGGACCGCGACGATGGCCTGATCCACATCCTCGGCCCCGGCGCCATCCCATCTGACGGTGACGTCGATTTCGTTGATCACGGTATCGGGGAAGAACTGCGCCCGCAGGCGCGGGGCGGCGTATAGACCGGCCACCACCATCACCACCAACACCAGATTGGCCAGCGTGGCGTGGCGCACGAACAGCGCCAGAATCCCCCCCGAGGATTGTTGCCTGTCAGCCATTTTCGGCACCGGGCCGGGATTGAGCACGCTGATCCTGCACCGGATCGTCCGGCGGTGCATCGGCATCGCGGACACGGATGCCCGCGCCCAGTTGCGGGCCGCGTTCCGATACGATCCGCGCCCCATCCAGCATATCGGACACGGCGATGATCACGTCATCGCCCTGCCTGCGCAGCACGCGCACGGGCTGGGCGCGCAAGCGGCCCTGATCGCCCGCGACCAGAACCGCGCCATCGGCACCGACGGCAGCGGCGGGGATCAGCGCCACATCCGTCAGGGCGGGCTCGTCGATCTCGACGGTGACGAAATCGCCGGGGCGCATCGCGACGCGCTCATCGACGATCCGCGCATAGACCACGCGCCCTGCCGACCCTTCGGCGACCGAAGCCGCGTCGCGGTCAATTTCGGCCCGCGCCGACAGCCGTCCGGCCGAGCCGTCAAGGATCACCGTCACCGGCGTTCCGGCGGGCGAACGGCCATCCGCGACAAGCCGCGAAAACTGTTGCAACGACAGCGGCACGCTGACCTCCAGCCGGTCCGGGTCGATCAATTCGCCCAGCTGTTCATTCAGGCTGACCAGCCCGCCTTCGACGGCGGTGACGCCGGTCACGCGCCCATCGAACGAGGCGCGGATTTCGGTATCGGCCAGATCGCGGCGCGCGGTCGTCAGGTCGATCTCGGCGCGGCGCAGCGCGTTCTGGGCGGCGTTCACGCTTGCCTCGCTGCTGGCCAGGGTCGAGCGGGCCGCCGTCACCGCCTGTTCCGCGGTCGAGGCGGCAAGCTCGGCCGTCTCGCGATCACTGCTGGTCCCCAGCCCGCGGGCGGCAAGTTCGTTCTGGCGGGCAACCGCGGCGCGGCGCAGATCGGCCTGACGTTCGGCCGAAACCAGATCCTCGGTCGCGACCTGCACCATCCGGCGCGCGTCGGTCAGGGTCGTGCCGGCATCGTCGCGGGCGGCGATGCGGCTGTCCAGCACCGCCTGCGCAGTGGCCGGATCGACGCGCACCAGCAATTCACCCGCGCCGACGCTGCCGCCTTCATACATGTTGGGACCAAGCGCCACGATCTGCCCCGCCGCACTGGCGCGCAGTTCCAGCCGGCGGCGCGATTCGACCACGCCATAGGCCTGCAACAAGGGGTCGATCCGTTGCTTTTCCAGCAATTGCAGGCGAACGGTATAGACCTGTTCATCGCGACCGGCCCCACGGCCCTGCGGGTCATCCGCCCCCGCGGTGACCTGCCAGACCTGAAAGCCCGCCAGAAACAGCAGGCCGAAGGTCAGTGCGGTGATGAAAAGCCCGCTAAGGCCCCGAAAAAGAAAGCGCATGGGTGGGTCGTCCTGCCTGCTGCGCCTGACACTATACGGGCTTGCGGAAACAAAATCTAAACGGAAACACCGTCCAGGCGCGCAGACAGCGACAACAGATCCTCCCACGCGGCGCGTTTGGCGGGCGGGTTGCGCAGCAGATAGGCGGGATGCGTCATCGGCAGCACCGGGCGGTCAAAGGCTGTGCCCCACTGGCCGCGCAGGCGCAGCACGCCCCGACGGCCCAGGGCGGCCTCGCAGGCGATATTGCCCATCAGCACGATGATATCGGGCGCGGCCAGTTCGACATGCCGACGCAGAAACGGCATCGACAGCGCGATTTCATGGGCCAGCGGATCGCGATCGCCGGGCGGATGCCACGGCAGCGTGTTCACCACATAGATCGCGGCCTCGGCATCGACGGCATCGCGTGACAGCCCGATCGCGGCGAACATCTTGTCCAGCAGTTGCCCCGCCCGGCCCACGAAGGGGCGGCCCTGACGATCCTCTTCGTCGCCCGGCGCCTCGCCCAGGATCATCACGCGCGCCTTGGGATTGCCGTCGGCGAAGCAGAAATTCCGCGCACCCTTCTTCAGTTCCAACCCGTCGAAGCCTTCCTGCGCCGCCGCCAACGCGGCCAGCGTATCAGCCCCGTCAGCCAAAGCCTGCGCCTGCGCGATCAGCGCGGATTGGTCGGCCTGATCGGTTTGAACGGGCGGCGCTGCGGGCGTCGCCGCAGCAGCGGGAATCGCGGGTCTGGGCCGCTGCGCCAGTTCATAGCGGTCGATCCCGGCATCCAGAATCGCCTCGTCCGCGCCCAGTTCGGCCTGCCATTCCAGCAGCGCCAGGGCGGTGGCCGCATCGACCGTCTGGCCCAGATATGTCAGTTCGCCGTCCATGCCGCCAAGGCTATGCCCGCTGCCCGTCACCCGCAACCATCAGTCGGTCACAAGCATATAGCCCGCGCCGCGCACGGTCTGCAGAAAGCGCGGCTCTTTCGGGTCCGGTTCGATCTTGCGGCGCAGGCGGGTGATCTGCACGTCGATGGCACGTTCGGAATTGTCCGATTCCTCGCCATTGCCACCGCGTCCCAGATCCTCGATCAACTCGGTCCGGCTGACCGGCTGACCGGGGCTTGCGGCCATGCGGCGCAACAGCGCCTGTTCGGTGCCGGTCAGTCGCAGGGGCGTGTCGCCCTGCCAAAGCTCGCCCTTTTCGGTGTCATAGCGCAGCAGGCCAAGCGTCAGGAATTTCGGCTGCGCCACCTCGATCGTGGGCACACGGCGCAGGATCGCGCCGATGCGCAGCAGCAATTCGCGAGGCTCAAAGGGTTTGGGCAAGTAATCATCGGCACCGCTTTCCAGACCGGAAATGCGATCCTCGATCTCGCCCTTGGCGGTCAGCAGCAGAATCGGCGTCGTCAGGGACTGACGCAGGCTGCGGGTCAGGCTGATCCCATCCTCGCCCGGCATCATCACATCCAGCACGATCAGGTCGAAATCCAGCCCCGCCAGCAGACGCCGCGCATGGGCGGCATCGCGGGCCGTCGTCACCATGAAGCCGTTCTTGCGCAGGAATCGGCCCAGAAGGGACCGGATGCGTTCGTCATCATCGACGATCAGGATATGCGCGTCTTGACTGGTCATCTGGGGGCTAGTCCGAAAGATCCTTCATCGCCTGATACTGCGCACGGGTCTCGGCGTCCATCATCGCCTCCAGCACCTGCCGGAAACCCGCCACCGCCTGCGGGCCCGCATTGCGATAGGCCGTGCGCATGCGGGCGCGCTGTGCCTCGGACAGGCGACGTTCCAGCGAAGCCCCCTCATCCGTCAGATACAGCTGTCTTTCGCGACGGTCGCGGCGACCCACGCGGCTTTCGACCAGCTTGTCCTCGATCAGGGTGCGCAGAACACGGTTCAGCGACTGCTTGGTCACGCCCAGCACCGCCAGCAGCGAGGTGACGGTCAGGCCCGGACTGCGATTGATGAAATGCAGCGCACGGTGATGGGCGCGGCCATAATCCAGATCGGCCAGGATCAGGTCGGGATCGGCCGTGAAGGCCCGGTAGGCAAAGAACATTGCCTCGATCCCGCGGCGCAGCTGGTCATCTGTCAGGAACAGAAGATCCTCACCGATCATGTTCTGTACCCGCGCCTTCTGCTGCATCGCGCATCCCCTTATCTGTTGGCGCTACCTTGATATGGCAGCGTTGTTGACTTTCCAAGATCGGATTGTTAGCCGTCAAGGCGTCTTACGCAAGAAATTAGCCGATTCCGGGACGCTTTGCGCAAGATTCGGAAACCCGGATAGGATGGAGAAAGAAAATGACGGCGGCTTACGACGATCGCGACGGCAAGATCTGGATGGACGGGGAACTGGTCGACTGGCGCGATGCGAAGGTACATGTGCTGACGCATGCGCTGCATTACGCCAGTTCGGTGTTCGAGGGCGAACGCTGCTATGATGGCAAGATCTTCAAGGGGCATGAACATTCGCTGCGCCTGATCGAGTCGGGTCGCCTGCTAGACATGCCCATTCCCTATTCGGCCGAGGAAATCGACGCCGCGAAAGAGGCCGTGCTGAAGGCCAACGGTTTCGAAAACGCCTATGTCCGCGTCGTGGCATGGCGTGGGTCAGGTCCGGATATGGGTGTCTCGGCCAAGCGCAACCCGGTCCGCATGGCGGTCTGCGCCTGGGAATGGGGCAGCTATTACGGCGATGCCAAGACGCAGGGCGCCAAGCTGGACGTGGCCAAGTGGAAACGCCCCAGCCCCGAAACCATCCCGACCGCGGCCAAGGCCGCCGGCCTTTACATGATCTGCACCATGTCCAAACACGCCGCCGAGGAAAAAGGCTGCTCGGACGCGCTGTTCATGGATTGGGAAGGCTATGTCGCCGAAGCGACCGGCGCCAACATCTTCTTCGTGAAGGATGGCGAGGTTCATACCCCGCTGGCCGACCGTTTCCTGAACGGCATCACCCGCCAGACCATCATCCAGATGCTGAAGGATAACGGCATCACGGTGCATGAACGCCGCATCAAGCCGGAAGAGCTGGACGATTTCCAGGAATGCTTCCTGACCGGCACCGCCGCCGAGGTGACGCCCGTGGGTCAGATCGGCGACTGGAACTTCCAGGTCGGCCAGACCACCCGCAAAGTCGCCGCGGATTACGAGGCGCTGGTCCGCGCCTGATCCACGACGCGACCGATACAAGGAAAGGGCCGCCCCGATCAGGGCGGCCCTTTTCGTTGCAGAATGCACTGCGGCGCGGGTCAGGCCAGACGGCCACGATCGATGCGCAGGAATTCCGAGGTCTTGCGATTCTCGTCGCCACGCGTCTTGGGTCGGCTGTGCAGGGTTGCAATCGCGGGGTGCTGCCCCGCCTCGCGGTCCTGACGCGTGAATTCGCGCATGCGGGCGGCACCGTGGTCCCGGGGTTGATCGCTGACATGTTTCATGATCGGCCCTCCTGATTGATCAGCCCTCAATATAGGGCCGAATCGGACCAAATCAAACCGTCAGGCCGCCTTGAAACCCTGCGCGGCGGCCAAAACGGCGTGAAGGGCGGTCGGGTTGTCATTTGCCCGCAGCTTGGCGCGCAGATCCGGGTCGCGCAATGTCCGCGACACCAGGGCCAGCGCCTTCAGGTGATCGACGCCGCTGGTTTCAGGTGCCAGAAGCGCAAAGATCAGATCGACGGGCTGGCGGTCCACCGCGTCGAAATCCAGTGGCTTTTCCAGACGCAGGAACAGACCCACGACCTGATCCAGACCATGCAGCCGCGCATGTGGCAGCGCCACGCCCTGCCCGACACCGGTCGGCCCAAGGCTTTCGCGTTCCTGCAGCGCGTCCAGCACCTCGGACGCGTTCAACCGGTATTCAGCATGGGCCAGATCGGCCAGTTCCTGAAACAACCGCTTCTTCGATGTCACCTGCCCCAAAGAGCGCACGGCCCCGGACCTGAGAATCTCGGTAAGTTGCATCCAGTTTCGTCTTTCCTAATGCTGGCCGCCCCCGTGCGACCTGCCGGGGGCGGTTCAGTTCAGGCAAGCATCACGCGAAGGGCGACGTCAGCCGTTTCCGCGAGGGTCGATCCAGCCCACATTGCCGTCATCGCGGCGGTGGACGACATTGACGCCGCCGTGTTTCTCGTTGCGGAACACCAACAGCGGGGTTCCGGCCAATTCCATCTGCATGACCGCATCACCGACCGACAGGGTCGGAACGCGGGCTTCCATTTCGGCGATGATGATGGGTTCCAGACCGTTGTCCTTCGATTCCCAAACATCCTCGTCAGCCGACAGCACATACATGCCTGCCTGACCGAATTCAACAGGCTCGGAACGGTCCTTGTGATGGTCCTTCAGGCGGCGCTTGTAGCGGCGAAGCTGCTTGTCCATCTTTTCGCGGCAAGCCTCGAAAGCGGCGTAGATCTCATTGGCGGTCCCGCGCGCCTGAACCGTCAGCCCGGTCGACAAATGCACCACGCAGTCACACAGGAACTGATGCGCGTCCCGCGAGAATGTCACGGTCGCATCGGTCGGGCGTTGCGAATATTTCTGGACAGTCTCACCCAGTTCCGCCTCGACATGTGTGGTCAGGGCGTCTCCGACATCGATGTGTTTTCCGCTGATGGTGTAGCGCATCGTATTTCCTCTCCGGTTGCCCGCTTTCCGCAATGCGCCGACCCGTTCGACAAGCCGGCATGCGGCGGAAAACGGGGATGGCGGGGCACGGCGCTTTACCGCACCCGCATAAATCAATTTGGTGACAGCCAGCGCCGAGTGTCAACGGGGGACACGCGCCCGTGTTGGATTTTGCAGTTTGCGAAAAACCGGGCCGCGTCAGCCCATCTGGAAGCCTTCGCCCAGATAGACCTCGCGCACGCGGCGATCGGCCACGATTTCCTCGGTCGTGCCGGACATCAGGACATTTCCGTCATGCAGGATATAGGCGCGGTCAACGATGCCCAGGGTCTCGCGCACGTTATGATCCGTGATCAGAACGCCGATTCCGCGCGATTTCAGGTCGTGGACAAGCGTGCGAATCTCACCGACGGCAATCGGGTCCACCCCGGCAAAGGGTTCATCCAGCAGCAGAAATCCGGGCGAGGACGCAAGACAGCGCGCGATCTCGACCCGACGCCGCTCGCCGCCCGACAGGGCCAGCGCGGGCGCATTGCGCAGATGGCTGATCGAAAAATCCGCAAGCAGCTCTTCCAGCCGGTCGCGACGATGACGCGGATCGCTCAGCGCGACTTCCAGAACGGCCATGATGTTCTGTTCGACACTGAGGCCGCGAAAGATCGACATTTCCTGTGCCAGATAGCCGATGCCCAGCCTCGCGCGGCGAAACATCGGCAGCCGCGTGGCATCGCGCCCATCGATGATGACCTGCCCCGCATCGGGCGCGACCAGCCCGGCGATACAGTAAAAGCAGGTGGTCTTGCCCGAGCCGTTCGGCCCCAGAAGCGCCACCACCTCGCCCCGCCGCAACGCGATCGACACATCGCGGATCACCAGCCGGTTGCGATAGGATTTGCGCAGATTGCGGACGGTCAGCCCGTCCAGCGCCTGTGCGGCCACGTCGCGCATCACTGCCCGCCACCCGGTTGCAGGACCGATCGGACACGTCCATCGACCTGCGCCGCGCCGGTGGCCAGATTGACGACCATCTTGTCGCCGGTCAGCACGTTGCGCCCCTGCGTCAGAACCACCTGACCGCTCAGTGTCACCTGCCCCGTCTCGACCTGATAGACGCCCTCGGCGGCCTCGGCGGCATCTGCGCCGCTGACCAGGGTGACATTCCCGACCGCATGCAGCGACTTGATCCGATCCTGCCCACCCTGGGCATATTCAACCGTGACCTTGTCGGCCGACAGGCGCATCTCGCCCTGCCCGATCACGACATTGCCGGTGAAAACCGCGCTGCCGTCACCCTGATTCACGCTCAGCGAATCCGCCGCCACCTCGACCGGGGCCGAGGTGTCCGCCTCGATCGAGCCAAAGCTGACATCCTGCGCCAGCGCGGGGCCGGTGGTCAGGGCAAGGGCGATCAGGAACTGGCGCAGCATCTGTGGATCCTTCAGTCGGATGGAGGCGTGTATATCAGACGAACGCCGCCAGTGAAATTCAAGACCGCAGGCCCGTCCTGCGGCGACAGCTCCATCGCGCCGGCGTCCAGCTGGCCAAGCGGACCATCCGCCGTGATCCCGTCCCGCGCGCTCACCACCGATCGGTCCGTCGCCGCATCGATGCGCGGCGAATCGATCTGCCACCCGGTCGAGGTGGTCATCCGCACGCCCCCCGTCAGCGACACGGCTTGATCGTCGACCCCGCCCGTCGGCGCGGTCAGATGCGCGCTCAGCCCGTCGCGGCGCTGCCAGTCAAGGCTGACACTGTCGGCACTGCCCTGATCCTGCCCGCTGCCCGGCACCACCTGCTGCGCCTGAAAGCTCAGCTCGGCCCCGTCCGAGGTGACCCCGGCATAATCGGGCCGGATCACCCGCGGCTTCTCGACCGCCCCCTGGGCGTCCACCTCGGCATAGGGGATCTCGGGCTCGGTTCCGGGCTTGCCCGAAAACAGGAACATCGTCGACAGGATCGCAAGCGCGACCAAAGGCAGCAGCACCCGCAACCATCTGACGATGCGCGTCCGGTTCATCGGCTCAGACCAGCCCGGCCCGCAGGCAGTCGTGAATATGCAGAATGCCCGAAGGGACCGCGTTCTCGACCACGAACAGACAGGTGATCTTGCGATCCTGCATCTGCGCCAGGGCCGATTCAGCCAGCGCGTCGGGCGCGATCACACGCGGGTTGCGGGTCATCACCTCGCCCGCCCGCAGGGTCAGCAAACCATCCATGTGCCGCCGCAAATCGCCATCGGTGATAATCCCGATCAGCGCCCCGGCCTGATCGACGACACCGGTCACGCCATACCCTTTCTGACTGATCACCAGAAGCGCATCGGTCATCGGCGTGTCTTCGGTCACGACCGGCACATCCCTGTGCATCAGATCGCCGACCTTCGACAGCAACGCCCCCAGCTTGCCGCCGGGATGAAAGGTGCGGAAATGCTCGGCGGTGAACTGGCGATGTTCCATCAACGCGACCGCCAACGCATCGCCAAGCGCCAACGTCATCGTGGTCGATGTGGTCGGCACGATCCCGTTGCCACAGGCCTCCTCGGCGGCAGGCAGAACCAGAACCACGTCGGATTGCCGCAGCAATGTCGATCCCGGTCGCGAAGCGACGCCGATCAGCGGGATCCGGAACCGGCGCGTATGCGCGATCAGATCGGCCAGTTCCGGCGTCTCGCCGCTGTTCGACAGAACCAGCGCGACATCCGCCTGCGTCACCATGCCCAGATCGCCATGGCTCGCCTCGGCCGGATGCACGAATTGCGCCGGCGTCCCGGTCGAGGCCAGCGTCGCCGCGATCTTGCGCGCGATATGCCCGGATTTGCCCATGCCGGACACGATCACCCGGCCCTGCGCATTCAGGATCGCCTCGACCGCGCGGTCGAATTCGGCATCCAGCGCACCGGCCAGCTGATCCAGCCCCGTCATCTCGGTGCGAATGACGCGCCGCGCCGTCTCGATATAATCGCTCACCCGCCGTCCCTTTGCCTTGGTCGAAATATCCTCGGGGGGACCGGGGGGCAGACAGCCCCCCGGCGCCGTTCCATCACCTAGTGATGGAAGATGTCATTTTCATCCCCCCAGCCCAGCAGGTCCAGATGGGCACGGGCGGGAAGGAAATCGAAACAGGCCTGCGCCAGGCCCATGCGGTTCTCGCGGCGCAGCCGCGCCTCCAGGGCCTCTTTCAGCTTGTGCAGATGCAGGACATCCGAAGCCGCATATTCCAGCTGGGCATCGGTCAGATCCGGCGCGCCCCAATCGCTGGTCTGTTGCTGTTTGCTGATATCGACATTCACCATCTCGTTCAGCAGGTATTTCAACCCGTGCCGGTCGGTGAAGGTCCGCACCATCTTCGAGGCGATCTTGGTGCACCAGACAGGCGCGGTCACCACACCAAAGGCATTTTCCAACGCGGCAATGTCGAATCGTCCGAAATGGAACAGCTTCAGAACCTTGGGATCGGTCAGCATCCTGGTCAGGTTCGGCGCTTCGGTCTGGCCGCGCTCGATCTGGACCAGATGGGCATCGCCATCGCCCGACGACATCTGCACCAGGCACAGGCGATCGCGGCGCGGATCAAGACCCATGGTTTCGGTATCGATGGCCACAACCGGGCCAAGGTTCAGATCATCGGGCAGGTCGTTCTGGTAAAGATGGATGCTCATGACTTGATCGTTCTGAAAAGGATGTGCCCCCAATGACCAGAAACGCGCCGCGCAATCCAGCAAAAACCTGATCCCCTGCCGCAATTGGCAAGCCAAAGCGCGCCGCGCACCGTGACAAAACCCGCGATCACGCATTTTCTCGCCCGAACGTGAATTCGTGAATGTTCTGACGGCTTTAACTCGCGCATGGAATCGGGCCGGAACGGCGCTTTTCGGCGGGAAAGCGCGGCGTTCGCGTCGCTGACCAGTATCGCGGATCCATTCTCCGAACGCGGTGTTAGAAGGCACGCGTCCGCAAACGGGCGCCCTATTGACGGAAAGAAGGAGTTCCAGATGTTCCGCCAAATCGCATTCGCTGCCGTCAGCATTTCCACGCTGGCCGTTCCCGCCGCCATCGCACAAGAGGCTGCGCAGACCGAACAGCAGGTTCAACAGCAGGCCCCCGCCCAAGAGGCCCCTGCACCGGCAGTGAACCAGATGGATGCCGCCGCCACCTACGAGGCCGCGCGCAACCAGCTGGGCATTCTGAAATATTGCGAAGGTCAGGGCTTTACCGGCGCCGAGGCCGTTTCGGCACAGGAAAAGATGGTCGGCATGCTGCCCGAGGCTGACGAACAGGCCGGTGCCGCCGCCGAACAGAAAGGCGCCGAAGGCACGGTTTCGGCCGGTGGCGCGGAAATCGCGCTGGATCAGGCCGCAAGCCAGCAAGGCACCACGGTCGAAGCGCAGTGCCAGCAGATCGAGGCTGCCGTGAATCAGGTGGCCAAGCAGCTGCCCGCCGGCTAAACAGCGCGACATCGATATTGCAAAGGGCCGGTCCATCAACCGGCCCTTTTGCCATCCTAATCGCTGTCGTGAACCACCGGGGCGGTCGCTGCGCGGGCGGCCTCTTCGTCCTCGGCCTCGGCACCACGTTCGACGATCTCGCGTGCGTCTTCCTCTTCTTCATCCTCCAGCCGCGGGGGATCTTCCCCGGCAAGGAAGTTGCCGAATTTTTCCAGCCCCGGCACATGCTCGGCCAGAACGCGGGCCACGACCAGAACCGGCACCGCGATCACCATACCGATCACCGACCACAGCCACGCCCACAGGGCAACCGACAGGAACACGACGACGGCGTTCATCTGCAAGCGCCGCGACACGAAATAGGGCGTGATGATCTGACCTTCAAGCGCGGTCAGCGCCAGATAGGTCGAGGCGACCATCGCAGGTCCGAACAGCCCCGGCATCACCACCAGCGCGACAAGCCCCGATATCATCACACCGGCAATCGCCCCAAGATAGGGCACGAAATTCAGCAGGAATGCCCCGATCCCGAACAGCAGTGCACCGGGCATCCCCCAGGCCCACATCGCCAGCCCGATCGAGATGCCCAGACAGGCATTGATGACGGTGATCGCCCCCAGATAACTGCCAAGCGAATCCTCGATCTCGCGCAGGGCCAGATAGGCGTTGCGCTTTTCGGCCATGGTTTCAAAGCTCTGGACGATCTTCAGGTACAACAGATCGCCCGAGGCCAGCATGAAGAACATCAGGATAAGCGTGAATACCACCTGCCCGATCAACTGCGGCGTCAGCTTGGCCACGGTTTCAAGGGTCGATTCCTCTTCGCGGGCGATCTTGATCTCTTCGCGGTTCTGCGCCTCGCGTTCCTCGATCTGGGCGCTGTCCAGCTCGGCCGCGGCCTGCTGAATGTCGCGCATGGATTCGCGCACCCTCTCGAATTTCTGTTCCAGCCGGGTGCTGATCGTGGGAACATTGTCGATGGCGCTGTTGATCGGACCGCTTGCCGCATAGGCGATGACGCCCGCGACCACGATGATCCCCAGCGTGACGACCATCGCGGTTGCCACGTCGGGGATGCCGCGGCGACGGTTGAAGCGGCGCATCGGGGTAAAGACGAAGAACAGCAGCACCGCCATCGTCACCGGCATCAGAAAATCGCGTGCCAGGGCCAGCGCGGCGAAGGCCATGATCAGGAAGATGCCGATGATCGCCCAATTGGCGGCGCGGCTGCTTTTCCCCTCGCCCTGTCCAAAGCGCGGAAAAATATGCCGGTCGCCGATGGCCATGTCGTCCCCCCTGCCGCACCGGACGATCCGGTATCGCTGTGGGCGCGAAACGCGTGGGGCGGGCCGAATGTTCCGGCCCGCCCCCCAAGGTCAGTCGATTTTCGGACCGACAGGTTCAGATGGGGTGATCGCCATTGGCGTCGATCACGCGGGTCGGCAAGCCCATCTCGCCCAGCAGTTCCAGGAAGGGACGCGCGGGCAGGTCTTCGACATTGACCATCTTCTTCACGTCCCAGACGCCGCGCGCGATCAGGATCGCGGCCGCGACCGGCGGCACGCCGGCGGTATAGCTGATGCCCTGGCTGCCCACCTCTTCATAGGCTTCCTTGTGGTCGGCGACGTTATAGACAAAGACCTCGCCTTCCTTGCCGTCCTTGCTGCCCTTGACCAGATCGCCGATGCAGGTCTTGCCGGTATAGTCTGGGGCAAGGCTGGCGGGATCGGGCAGCACGGCCTTGACGACCTTCAGGGGCACGACCTCCTGGCCCTCGGCGGTCATCACGGGCTGTTCCGACAGCAGGCCCAGATTTTGCAGCACGGTAAACACGTTGATGTAATGATCGCCAAAGCCCATCCAGAAGCGGACATCGCTGTCCTTGTATCGGGCCGACAGGCTGTGCACTTCGTCATGGCCCGACAGATAGGCGGTGCGCTTGCCGACGACGGGTAGGTCCCACTCGCGGCCGACCTCGAACATCTTGTTGGTCTTCCACTCGCCGCCCTGCCAGGAATAGACCGTGCCGGTGAATTCGCGGAAATTGATCTCGGGGTCGAAATTGGTGGCGAACCAGCGCCCATGCGAACCCGCATTGATATCGACGATATCGATGCTGTCGATCTTGTCGAAATATTCGTCCTCGGCAAAACGGGCATAGGCATTCACCACGCCCGGATCGAAACCCGCACCCAGAATGGCGGTGATGCCAGCATTGGCCACGTCCTCGCGGCGTTTCCATTCATAATTCGCGTACCAGGGCGGCGTTTCGCAGACCTTGGCCGGATCTTCGTGAATGGCGGTGTCGATATAGGCCGCGCCCGCACGGATACAGCCTTCCAGCACCGTCATGTTGATGAAGGCGGTGCCGACATTGATGACGATGCCCGCGTCGATCTGACGGATCAGCGCCTCGACCGCGTCGGCATCCATCGCGTCCAGCGCGTGGCTGGTAAAGGGCATCTCGTGGCCCTTGTCGCGCAGGCTGGCGACGATCGCGTCAGCCTTGGACTGGGTGCGGTTGGCGATATGCAATTCGCCGAATTCCTTGGCCCATTGCGCAACCTTGTGCGCGGACACTTGCGCGACGCCACCCGCGCCGATGATGAGGACGTTTTGATTGGCCAATGATGTCTCCTTTCCCGGTGGCAGAGAACAGCCTTACGACAGGCTGGCTTTGTAGTCGTCATAGGGGAAGCTGCGGACCAGTTTCAGGGTTCCGTCCTCTTCCCGGATCGCGATGGACGGCATGGCGACGCCGTTGAACCAGTTCTTCTTGACCATGGTATATCCTGCCGCGTCGTCGATGGTGATGCGGTCGCCGATCTGCAATTCGCGATCAAAGCGCGCCTCGCCGAAAATATCGCCCGCAAGGCAGGTCTTGCCCGCGATCTGATACTCGTGATCGCCCTGCTGCGGCAGCTTGGCGGTTTCGCGATAGATCAGCAGGTCCAGCATATGCGCCTCGATGCTGCTGTCGACAATGGCGACCTTCTTGCCGTTGTCGATGATGTCCAGAACCGACACCTCCAGCGTGGTCGATCTGGTGATGCTGGCCTCGCCCGGTTCCAGATAGACCTGCACGCCGAATTTCTGGCTGAAGGCGGCCAGCCGATCGGCCAGACGGTCCAGCGGGTAATCGTCGCCGGTGAAATGGATGCCGCCGCCAAGGCTGACCCAGTCCAGACGCGCCAGAATGTCGCCGAACTCGGTCTCGATCCGGGTCAGCTGATGGTCGAACAGGTCGAAATCGCCGTTCTCGCAATTATAGTGGATCATCACGCCGCTGATCCGGTCCATCGCGGCGTCCAGACGGGTGATGTCCCATTCGCCCAGACGGCTGAACGGGCGCGCGGGATCGGCCAGATCGAAGCCGCTGGTGGAAAAGCGCGGGTTCAGGCGCAGGCCGATCTGGATGCCCTTGTCCTGCGCCTTGCCGGCAAAACGGTCCAGCTGGCCAAGACTGTTGAAGATGATCTTGTCAGCATGGGAAATCGCCTCGTCGATCTCGTGATCGGCCCAGGCGACGGAATAGGCATGGGTTTCCTTGCCGAATTCCTCGTGGCCCAGCCGCAGTTCAAACAGCGACGACGAGGTGGTGCCATCCATGAAATCGCGCATGAAATCAAAGGCCGACCAGGTGGCAAAGCATTTCAGCGCCAGCAGCGCCTTGGCGCCGGAACGTTCGCGCAGCCGCTGGATCTTTTCCATGTTGCTGCGCAGGCGCGCCTTGTCGATCAGGTAATAGGGGGTCTGAAGTTCCGTCATGGCGCCTCTTCAACGATGGGCCCCGGCAGGGCGCGAATGCGAAAGGGACGATATAGCCCCGCCCCCGGCTTTTCGCAAGGAAGCGTAACGCTGCGATGACGGCGCACAGGCGCCTTATCCGCCTGATGCGAAACGCCGAAACTCGCGCTTCAACAGTTCAAGTTCCGCGCGCAATTGTTCGATCTCGGCGGCAAGATCGCCGTCCAGCACATCGCCCGCGATCAGGTCCAGCCGCGCCAGCCGCGTGCCCGGACCGGTCTGGTCGGCATCCGCGATCAGCAGCAGGCTGTGGCGCCCATCCGACAGCACCTCGCCCGGCACCGCGACCGTCACCAGCCAGCCGTCGTCCTGATCGGTCAGATACGCGGTGGCGATCTGCACCCCCAGATGAAACAGCCCGACCGAACCGGGCGCCGCATCGGCGGTCAGCCGCCCTTTCCAAAGACCACCCTTCAGGCCGTGGCTGTCAAATTGCATCTGCTGTGTTCCTTGTCAGATCTGCGCACGCGGGTGGCGCGACAGGACGATGTCGGTCAGGTCCATCGCGTTCATGCGCGGCGCCTCGAAGATCAGATCCAGCCAGACCCGTTCCACCGGACGCAGCGCAAGATCGGCATAGGCCAGATCGAATTCGACCACGCGATGGGCCGGTTCGGTGTCGATGGGATGCCCCAGCTGCCGCAGGATCTGCGCCGTGTTCGGCCCTTGGGACAGGTTCAGCCGGCCATAGACGGTGATCGACCGTTCCGCCTGCAACACGGTCTCAAGCCGCAGGATATGATCGCGGCCCAGCCCTTCGGCCGCCTCGGACGGCATCTCGACCGACAGCGACATGTAGTTGCCGGTAAAACCCATCACCTCAAGCCGCAGACCAAAGGCCGCCAGATCGGTCGCGCGACGGTTCTGCACCTGACGCAGCAGCAGGGCGTGCTGGGCGCAATCATGCCACAGCGCCACCTCGCCGCCCAGATGGCGACCGTTTTCGGGGCCGACGATCGCGGCAGGGCTGATCGGCCCGCACAGCATCGGCGGACGCCAGCGCCAATCAGTTCCGGCGGGCATCACCATCGAGCCCAGCGCCGCGCGCGCCCGCTGTGCCCGCGGATCGCTGAGTTGCAGGAACGCGGCAATGTCCTGACCCAGCAGGCTGGCCTCGTCGCGCAATTGCAGATCGTCCAGCCGCTTGCCCCGGCGCAGGGCATCGGCCAGCGCATGCCATTGACGCGATGCGCCGTGGCGCAACGGGGCGCGCCACCAATCGGACGAAATCAGCTTCACGCGCGGTTGCCCCTACTGATCCATATAGACATGGGTTTCCTTTGCGGCACCCGGATGCGTCACCGCGCCCCATCGGGCCCCGCCGACCAGTTGCGCGTATTTCCACAATGCGCCGGCGGCATAGTCGGTTGGCCGCGCCCCGCCCCAGTCACCCTTGCGCCGGGCCAGTTCGTCATCGGACAGGGCCACGCTGATTTCGCCGCTGATCGCGTCGATGGTGATCATGTCGCCGTCCTTCAGCAGCGCGATGGGGCCGCCATGCGCGGCCTCGGGCCCGACATGGCCGACGCAGAAGCCGCGCGTCGCGCCCGAGAAACGGCCATCGGTTATCAGCGCCACCTTCTTGCCCATGCCCTGTCCCGACAGCGCCGCAGTCGTCGCCAGCATCTCGCGCATGCCGGGGCCGCCCGCCGGACCTTCATTGCGGATCACGATCACGTCGCCTTCGGCATAGTCACGCTTCTGAACGGCGGCAAAAGCCTGCTCTTCGCCCTCAAAGACACGGGCCGGGCCGGTAAAGACCTGATCCTCGGGCTTCATGCCTGCAACCTTCACGATGGCCCCGTCCGGCGCAAGATTGCCCTTCAGCCCGACGACACCGCCCGTCCCGCTCAGCGGGGTCGCGACGGGATGGATCACCTTGCCATCGACCTCGCGATCGACACGGTCCAGTTCCTCGCCCATGGTCCGGCCGGTGGCGGTGATGCAATCCTCGTGAATCAGCCCGGCCCTGCGCAGCTCGCGCATCACGACGGGCACGCCACCCGCCTCGTAAAGATCCTTGGCGACGTAATCACCGCCCGGCCGCAGATTCACGAAATAGGGCGTGTCGCGGAAGATATCGCAAACATCGAACAGGTCGAAATCGATCCCGGCCTCATGCGCGATCGCCGGCAGATGCAGCCCGCCATTGGTCGAGCCCCCGGTGCAGGCGACGACCCGCGCCGCGTTTTCAAGCGATTTGCGGGTGACGATGTCGCGGGCGCGGATGTTCCTTTCGATCAGCGCCATCACCGCCTCGCCCGAGGCCATGCCGTATTGGTCGCGCGATTCATAGGGTGCCGGCATCCCCGAACTGTTGGGCAGCGCCAGCCCGATCGCCTCGCTGACGCAGGCCATCGTGTTCGCGGTATATTGCCCCCCGCAGGCCCCGGCCGAAGGGCAGGCCACACGTTCCAGAATGTCCAGCTCGGCATCCGACAGGTTGCCCGCCTGATGCTGGCCCACTGCCTCGAACACGTCCTGGACCACCACGTCGCGCCCGTTCAGCTTGCCCGGCAGGATCGAGCCGCCATAGATGAACACCGATGGCACGTTCAGCCGCACCATCGCCATCATCATCCCCGGCAGCGACTTGTCACAGCCCGCCAGCCCGACCAGCGCGTCATAGCAATGGCCGCGCATCGTCAGTTCGACCGTATCGGCAATCGCATCGCGACTGGCCAGCGATGACCGCATGCCTTCATGGCCCATGGCGATCCCGTCGGTCACGGTAATCGTGGTGAATTCGCGCGGACACCCTCCGCCCTTCTTCACGCCCTGCTTCACCGACTGCGCCTGACGGTTCAGCGCGATATTGCAGGGCGCGGCCTCGTTCCAGCAGGTGGCGACACCGACCCAGGGCGCGTGGATTTCCTGTTCGGTGATCCCCATCGCGTAGAAATAGCTGCGATGCGGGGCGCGGGCCGGGCCTTCGGTGACATGGCGACTTGGCAACCGGGATTTGTCGAAACGCGAATTCGTCATGCCTTCCCCTCCTGCAGGCTTTGTCCCATGGATAAACCGCGAGTGCCGCGCGAAACAAGCGTCAGCCCACCAGCGCGTCCAGCCGTGCCGCGCAGATGAAGTCGTTGCGTGTCAGACCATCCGCGGCATGGGTGGTATAGGCGACCTCGCAATACCCGTAACCGAAGGTGATGTCGGGATGGTGATTCTGCTTGTTGCCCACCCAGGCAGCAAGATTGGCCATCTCGACCGCCTTCAGAAACCCCTTGAAGGCAAATCGCCGCCGGATCGACCTGCCGTCATCCGCCAACTGCCAGTCGGTCAGTGCGCCCAGCATCTGCTGCACCTCGCTGGGTGGCAGCGGCGGCACCCCGCCCTCGCAGGCCACGCAATGTTCCTGTGCCAGATCCATGTTCATGCCTTCCTTCTTGTCACAACAGGGGCGAGGCCAGCGCCAGAAGATTGTTGCGCAACCGCCGCGCCCAGCTCCAATCGCGGACCTCCTGAAGGGTCAACTCGCGCGCACGGGCGACATAGCTTGCCTGCCGCTGATCCAGCTGCCCCACGAAATCCGTGTCGAACAACGCCATGTTCACCTCGTAGTTCAACTCAAAGCTGCGGCGATCCAGATTGGCACTGCCGATCATGGCCATCTGGCCATCGACGGTGGCAATCTTTGCATGCAGCAGGCCCGGCTCGAACAGGAACAGCCGCACCCCCGCGGCCAGCAGCCCGTAATAGAACCCCTCGCTGGTCGCGCCGACGACGCGCGAATCGTTGCGCGCGGGCAGGATCATGGTGACCTGAACGCCACGGCGTGCCGCCGCACGAATGGCCGAATCAAGCGGCGCGTCCGGCACGTAATAGGGCGTGGTGATGGTCACATGATCGCGCGCCGAATGCAGCATCGTCGCCAGACATTCCGAAACGCTGCCCGCGCGGCGGTCCGGCCCCGTCGCGACGACCTGCGCCGCCTGCCCCGGCTGGGCCACCGCGTCGATACTGATCAGCATGTCGCCCAGATCGCGGCCGGTATAGCTCATCCAATCGCCCAGAAAGACCGATTGCAGTTGCCGCACGGCGGGCCCCTCGACCGACACCAGAATATCCACCCAGGGCGCGTAACGGGCCTTGATCGCAAAGGCCATGTCGGCGCAGTTGCGGCTGCCGGTGAACCCCAGACGATTGTCGATCACCGCGATCTTGCGGTGATTGCGCAGGTCCAGCCGCTGAAACAGGATGCTGATGAAGGGCAACCCCCAGGGAAACGCGGTCACGCAATCGGCACCCGATGCCTGCATCCTGTCCCACAGTTCGGACCGCACAAAGCTGCGCGATCCCAACGCATCGACGATCACCCGGCACTTCACCCCGCGAGAGGAGGCACGCATCACCGCCTCGGCCAGCTTGGTGCCGCTGTGATCGGGCAGCCAGATATAGAACAGCAGATGCACGTGATCCTGCGCCCGGTCGATGGCGTCGACCATCTCGTCGATGGCCGCATCGGCTTCGGGCAGCAACCGCACGCGGTTGCCATCGACCGCATCCATGCCGCCCACGGCGCGATTGGCCGCGATGGCAGGGCGCAGCTGCGACGCGGGCCGTCGCAACCGGTTCGGACTAGGCAGGCGCAACCCGGTCAGCCGGTCGCGCACATCGGCCATGCGCTGCACCTCGGCCTGATTCATCCGAACCTCGCCGAACAGCAGATAGGTCAGGATGCCAAAGATCGGCAGCGCCTCGATCACCATGATCCAGGCCAGCCGCACGGACGGATCCAGCCGCGGCCGGATCAGCACCCGCGCGATAAAGCCCAGTGTCAGGGCCGTGTGCAGAAGCAGATAGAAACTTGCCCACATGCGGCGCATCTTCGCCATGCACCCGGGCAATTGCAATTCCCTCCGTCCCCGCCTATCTGGGGGCCTGAAACAGCAAAGGTCGCCCGCGATGAACTGGATCAGCAATTATGTCCGCCCGCGCATCAACTCGCTGTTCTCGCGCCGAGAAGTGCCCGAGAATTTGTGGACGAAATGCCCCGAATGCGGGACCATGCTGTTCCACCGCGAACTCAGCGACAATCTGAACGTCTGCACGAATTGCGACCACCATCTGGCGATCACCCCGCGTGAACGCTTCAGATCGATGTTCGACGGCGGCGCCTTCGTCGAGGTCAAGGTTCCCGAACCCGTGGCCGACCCGCTGCAATTCCGCGATCAGAAAAAATACCCCGACCGGATGAAATCGGCCCAGAAATCCACCGGCGAAAAAGAGGCGATGCTGGTCGCCGAGGGCGAGATGGGCCGCACCCCCGTCATCGCCGCCGCACAGGATTTCAGCTTCATGGGCGGCTCCATGGGCATGTATGTCGGCAACGCGATCATCGCCGCGGCCGAGCGTGCGGTGAAACTGAAACGCCCGCTGATCCTGTTCTCGGCCGCGGGCGGCGCACGCATGCAGGAAGGCATCCTGTCGCTGATGCAGATGCCGCGCACCACGGTCGCGGTCGAAATGCTGCGCGAAGCGGGCCTGCCCTATATCGTCGTGCTGACCCACCCCACCACCGGCGGCGTCACCGCCAGCTACGCGATGCTGGGCGATATCCAGATCGCCGAACCCAATGCATTGATCTGCTTCGCCGGACCTCGCGTCATCGAACAGACGATCCGCGAAAAGCTGCCCGAGGGGTTCCAGCGCGCCGAATACCTGCTGGAACATGGCATGCTGGACCGCGTCACCCATCGCAAGAACATGCGCGACGAACTGGTGTCGATCCTGCGCATGCTGGGCGGGCTGCCGGCCCCGACCAAGGCCGACCTCCCGGCCCCGGTCGACCCCCCCGCGATCGAGGCGCAGCCCGAAACCGCGCCCGAACCCGACGCGCAGGCCTCAAAACCTGCCTGACCGCATCTTCTGTGCTGAAATATCCCGGGGGTCCGGGGGCTGGCCCCCGGCGATAAGCAGATGAGCCATTCCGACGCCATTCTCGACCGACTGATGGCCCTGCACCCCAAGGTCATCGACCTGTCGCTGGACCGGATGCACCGCATCCTTGCCGCACTTGGCAATCCCGAACGCCGAATTCCGCCGGTGATCCATGTGGCGGGAACCAATGGCAAGGGCAGCACGCAGGCAATGATCCGCGCGGGGCTTCAGGCCGGGGGTGCCCGCGTCCATGCCTATACCTCGCCGCATCTGGCCCGGTTCCACGAACGCATCCGGCTGGCGGGCGAACTGATCCCCGAGGCCGATCTTGCCGCGACCCTCGAAGAATGCGAGGCCGCGAATGACGGCCAGCCGATCACCTTCTTCGAAATCACCACCGCCGCCGCATTTCTGGCTTTCTCGCGCGTGCCCGCCGACTACACCCTGCTCGAGGTGGGCCTGGGCGGGCGGCTGGATGCCACCAATGTCATCGACGATCCGCGCCTGACCATCATCACCCCCGTCAGCATCGACCATACCCAATATCTGGGCGATACGCTGCCGCTGATCGCGGGTGAAAAGGCGGGCATCATCAAGCCGCGCGTGCCCTGCATCGTCGCGGCGCAGGACGATGACGCGCTGCGCGTGATCGAGGCCCGGGCCCAGGGGCTGACCGCGCCGTTGTCGATCTGCGGCCAGCACTGGCAGATCGCCCGTGACCGAGACGGCATCGTCTATCAGGACGACCACGGTTTGTGGGATCTGCCGCTGCCGAACCTGATCGGCGATCATCAGATCCAGAACGCGGGCACCGCGCTGGCCGCGCTGCGCGACCTTGGCGCGACCGAAACGCAGGCGCGCGCCGCCGTCACGCAGGCCGAATGGCCCGCCCGCATGCAGCGCCTGACCGAAGGTCCGCTGATCGACTTGGCCGGCCCGCAGGCAGAATTGTGGCTGGATGGCGGGCACAACCCCGCGGGCGGACGGGCATTGGCCGCGACGCTGGCGGCGATGCCGCCCCGACCGACACATCTGGTCTGCGGGATGCTGAACACCAAGGATGTCGGCGGTTATCTGCACCCGCTGGCCGCCCATGCCGACAGCCTGACCGCCATCGCCATCGAGGGCGAACCGAACACCCTTCCGGCCGTCGAAACCGCCGCACAGGCCACCAAGGTCGGATTTGACGCGCAGACCGCTGACTCCGTCGATCAGGCGGTCCGTCAAATTGTCGAAAATGATTCGCGGGCGCGGATACTTCTGTGCGGCTCGCTATATCTGGCCGGAAGAATCCTGCGAAATCATAGGTAATCCCCCCTACGCCCTGGCGGTGCAGATGGGGAGATGGGCTATCCTTAAGGATAGAAACGAGGCTTTTTACGCGAGATCGCCTTTGGGCATGCCTGATGCCGTGACAGATATATGACATCTGTACTTTGTCAGTTTTTCAGGTGTCGCAATGGTCGAGATCACTCTCTATCAGACGCAGGTTGTCGAGAACGTCGTGGTCGGCGATTCCATTCTGGTCACTATCGATGTGCCCGATCCGGATGGTGATGGGACCATCACCCGCGAGGAATGGTCCGCCTATCTGGGCATCAACAATTTCGGCCATGTCGGGGGCACCACGGAACCCCCCGCCCTGTTTTCCAGCACCACGGGCGCCCTGACCACCGGAACCCTGTATTCACCCGCCGCCTATACGACGGGCGAAGATATCAAGACCGTTCTGGATGAGCTGGCACATAACAAATACGCCCCGTCGATCGAGTCTTTGAACATCTGCTATCTCTCGGGCACGCTGATCGCGACCCCGGATGGCGAGGTGCCGGTCGAAACCCTGCGCGTCGGCGATCTGGTCATGACCCGGGATCACGGACCGCAACCGCTGCGCTGGGTATCGGCCACCCATGTCACGCGGGACGATCTGGACCTTGCCCCGAACAAGCGCCCGGTGCGGATCGCCGCAGGCTGCCTTGGCAACGGCCTGCCCCGCCGCGATGTCGAAGTCTCGCCCCAGCATCGCATCATGGTTACCGATGCCGAGGGGCAGGAATACCTGATCTCGGCCCGTCATATGCTGATGGCCGGTGCGCCCGGCATTTCGCTGCGCCCCTTGGGCCAGGAATTCACCCTGCATCACATCGCCTGCGACGACCACCAGATCCTGTCGGCCGAAGGCGCGCCGATGGAAAGCTTTTTCACCGGCCCGATGGCGCTTCGCGCATTGGCGCTGCCGCAGCGCACCGGGCTTGTCATCGCCTTCCCGTCGCTGGCGCTTGGCGAAAATCCGATGACCCCGGCGCGCCCTTTCATCGACCGGCGCGACTATGCCCGGATGATCTGGGCATCGCAGCCCGGCTGACCACGGACGGTCAGTCTGCGCGGCCCCAGTCGGCGTCCTGCATCTCGCGCAGGCGACTTGCCGTGCGCTCGAATTCGAAACTGCCTTCGCCTTCATTGTACAACCGCTCGGGTTCATCCGCCGCGCTGGCATACAGCCGGACCTTCGCCTCGTAGGCGGCATCGATCAGGGTCACGAAACGCTTGGCCTCGTTATAATTCGAGGCACTCAGCCGCGGAATGCCGTCGATGATCAGGTCATCGACCTGACGGCACAGTTCCAGGTAATCGGCCGATCCCAGCGGCTGACCGCACAGATCCCAGAAAGGTGCCCGGCCAACCCGATCGGCAAAACCCGGCAATTCGAAGCTGCGGCCCTTCATCTGCACCTGCAAGGACACGGGATCGGCCGCCCCGGTCAGATCGTCCCAGATCGCATCCAGACCGGCGCGCGCCTCGGCATTGGCCGGACTGAACCAGACCTGATCGCCGGTGCTGCGATTCTGGCGGTAATCGGTCTGGCTATCCAGACAAACCACCTCCATCCGGTCGCGGATCAGGTCGATGAAAGGCAGGAAAAGCTGCCGGTTCAGGCCGTTCTTGTACAGATCCTCGGGCACCCGGTTCGACGTGGTGACAATGCTGACGCCCAGATCGAACAGGATCTGGAACAGCCGCCCCACGATCATCGCATCAGCGATATCCGTGATCTGCATTTCGTCAAAGCACAACAGGCGCGTCGTCTGCGCGACCTCGGCCGCGACCGGGCGCACGGTGTCCTGATCGCCACGCCGCCGCGCCTGATCCAGCCCGGTCTGAATTTCCTGCATGAATTCATGGAAATGAACGCGCCGGACGCCCTTGTCGGGGGCCGCCTCGGTAATCAGGTCCATCAGCATGGATTTGCCGCGTCCGACACCGCCCCACAGATACAGCCCCTTCTGCGCGGGCTGGGGTTGGGGCTGGCTGCCGCCAAAGAAGGCCCGCCAGCCCGATTTCGGCTTGGCACTTGTCGCCGCGCGATCGGGCAGGCCCGCCACCACACGGTCCAGTTCGGGAAGAACGGCCTCTTGCGCGGGATCGGGCTTGATCTGCCCCCCTGCCACGCGCTGCCGATAAAGCTGTGTCACGCTGCCCATTCTTGCCAAGTGCCACGCGCCCGCCGTGCCCGCAAGGGGCGCAACGCGCTTGACCTCCGCGCCCGGCCCGTGCCACCCCGTTACCGCTTTCACCAAGGACGATGACCGATGCGCTTGCCCCAACCAGATCGTATCGCCGGCCATGACGTGCTGTTCGTCATGGCGGCGCAGCCGGAATACGGCCCCCATCTGCAGGCTCGGATCGCGCCCTTGATGACCGGGATCGGCCCGGTCGAGGCCGCAGTGCAACTGACCGCGGCCCTGTCGCGGATGCCGCAGAAGCCGCAACTGATCGTGTCGCTGGGATCGGCGGGATCGAACCGGCTGACCCAGACCGAGGTTTATCAGGTCAGCGCGGTGGCCTATCGCGATATGGACGCATCGCCGCTTGGGTTCGAACGCGGGCGCACGCCGCTGCTGGATCTTCCGGCGCGCGTGGCGCTGAACCTGCCCATCCCCGGCGTGCCACAGGCCACGCTGTCGACCGGGGCGAATATCGTCAGCGGCCCCGATTATCAGCGCGTGGCCGAGGATATGGTCGATATGGAAACCTTTGCCCATCTGCGCGTCTGCCACCATTTCGACATCCCGCTGATCGGGTTGCGCGGCATTTCGGATGGCGATGAAACCCTGCGCGAGATGACCGACTGGACGCAGTATCTGCATGTGATCGACGAAAAGCTGGCCGCGGCGGTCGATGCGCTGGCAGCGGCACTGACCGAGGGCACGATCCGCCTGTGACGGTCTGACGCTGGACCTCGCGGGGGGCAAGGCCTAAACCAACCCCCGGAACATTGGCGGAAAACAGGCAAGCATGGCACGCGGCACAAGGAACCTAGAGGATCGCCCCACCAGCAAACGCGTGGGCGCGCTGTCGGCACTTGGCCCGTTCCTGCGCCCCTATCGCGGGCTGGCCGCGCTGGCGATGCTGGCGCTGGTGGTCACCGCCGGCATCAGCCTGATCCTGCCGCTGGCCGTGCGGCGCGTCGTCGACGGATTCGGCCAGGGGGCCGAGCTTCTGGACCAGTATTTCGGCGCAGCCCTGCTGATCGTCGCGCTTCTGGCTGTCGGCACGGCCTCGCGCTACTATCTGGTCACGCGGCTGGGCGAACGCGTCGTGGCAGATATCCGTCGCGCCGTCTTTTCGCGGGTCATCACCCTCAGCCCCGGCTTTTTCGAGCGGATCATGACGGGCGAGATCCTGTCGCGGATCACCACCGACACGACGCTGATCCAATCGGTGATCGGCTCGTCCCTGTCGATCGCGCTGCGCAACATGCTGATCCTGATCGGCGGGCTGCTGATGCTGGCGCTGACCTCGGCCAAGCTGACGGGGCTGGTGCTGCTGATCGTTCCGGCGATCATCCTGCCGATCATCGTCCTGGGCCGTCGCCTGCGTGGATTGTCGCGCCAGAATCAGGACTGGATCGCGGCCAGTTCCGGCACGGCGTCGGAAAGCCTGCTCGCGGCGCAGACCGTGCAGGCCTATACCCATGAAGCGCGCAGCATTGGCCAGTTCACCAAGGTGACCGAACAGTCCTATGACGTCGCCCTGTCCCGGATCCGGACCCGTGCGCTGATGACCGCCATCGTGATCTTCCTGATCTTTGCGGGCGTGATTGGCGTTCTGTGGATCGGTGCGCGCGATGTGCGCGAAGGCGTGATGAGCGTCGGACAGCTTGTGCAGTTCGTGATCTATGCGATCCTTGTTGCAGGCTCGACCGGGGCCTTGTCCGAAATCTGGGGTGAGCTGCAACGCGCGGCCGGCGCGACCGAACGTCTGGCCGAATTGCTCAGCGCGACCGATGCGATCAGCGATCCCGTCACCCCGGTCGCCCTGCCGCGCCCGGTGCGCGGCGAAATCGGCTTTCACGGCGTCGGCTTCCATTATCCCAGCCGCCCCGATGTCTCGGCGCTGGACGGGATCGACCTGCGGATCGCGCCCGGCGAAACCGTGGCGCTGGTCGGCCCGTCAGGCGCGGGCAAGACCACCATCATTCAGCTGATCCAGCGGTTCTGGGACCCTGAACAGGGTCAGGTCACGCTGGACGGGATCGACCTGCGACAGATGCGCCGCGACGATTTCCGCCGCGACATCGCATTGGTGCCGCAGGACCCGGTGATCTTTGCCGCCAGCGCGGCGGACAATATTCGCCTTGGACGGCCCGACGCATCGGACGCGGATGTGCATGCAGCGGCGCGGGCGGCCCATGCACATGATTTCATCAGCGCGCTTCCGCAGGGCTATGAGACGCCCCTGGGCGAGCGTGGCGTGATGTTGTCGGGCGGTCAGCGTCAGCGCATCGCCATTGCCCGCGCAATCCTGCGCGATGCGCCGATCCTGTTGCTGGACGAGGCGACAAGCGCGCTGGACGCCGAATCCGAAGCCCTTGTTCAGGCCGCCGTCAATCGGCTGGCCGAGGGGCGCACGACCATCGTGATCGCGCATCGTCTGGCAACGGTAAAAAAAGCCGACCGGATCGTGGTCTTTGATCAGGGCCGCATCGTTGCGCAGGGCACGCATCAGGCCCTGGTCGCGCAGGGCGGGCTGTATGCGCGGCTGGCCCGGATGCAGTTCACCGACGGTCAGATCCAGCCCGCGGATATCGCCTGATCCTTGTCGACCTAGGGGCGCGGTGCGGCATAAACCGCCGCCCAGAACCGGGTCTTGCCATCGGCGGCCATGGCGCTGCCGATCCCGTAATCCCGCACCTGCGGGATCAGCATGTTGTCGCGATGCCCCTGCGAGGCGTTCCACTCGACCAGAACGCGACCAAGGCTGTACGGACCTGCGGCGATGTTTTCCGCCGTCAACAACGGCATGTAGCCATTGGCCTTGACCCGCGCACCGGGCCCGGGTGTGCCGCTGCCCTTGTGGGTCATCAGCCCGCGCCGGGCCATATCGCAGGCATGTCGCGCCGCGACCCGCGACAACAGCGGATCTGGCGCGACAAAAGGCAGCCCAGCCTTTTGCCGGACGGCATTCGTCGCCTGGGCCCCGACACGGGCCTGTTGCGATGTCGTCTTGTAGCAGGTCGGATCACCCGGATCGGTCGCCTGAACATGGACGCCGCCGTGATCCGACCCGCCGCCGCCCTGATCCGCGCAGGCCGCGACAGCCATGATCGAGGCAAGCGCCAGCACGAATTTCTTTGACATCTGCAAGGCCACTGTTCTTCCCTATCAAAACGCGGGTCCATACGATCCGAAGCTAGGAAGAAGCAACACGCCACACAACCTAAGGTTGCATAGAACTTTACCCGCTGGCACAGAACCGCCGAATGCGCGGAGTTGGGTCGGGAAAAATCATTAAAATTGAAAGGAACGTCGGATGGCCATCTGGGATTTCGTGAAGGACGCCGGAAAATCGGTTTTCGGCAAGGCCGAGGCCGCGACACCAACGCCAAGCCCGGCAGCCGCGCCCGACCCCAAGGCCGAAACCAAGCGCAAGGTCGAGGCGCTGAAGGCTGAATTGCGGGCGCTGGATCTGGATGGCGACGATGTGCATCTGACCCTGCGCGGCGACACGATCAGGGTCGAATCGCGCGGTGCCGACCGCGAGAAGATGGAAAAGCTGATCCTGGCCCTTGGCAATATCGAGGGCATCGCCAAGGTCGAGGCCGAACTGCCCGAAGAAACCGCGCCGCCGGTCTTTCACACCGTCCAGAAGGGCGAAACCCTGTCAGCCATCGCCAAACAGCATCTGGGCAATGCGAATGCCTATCATGACATCTTCAAGGCCAATCGGCCCATGCTTGACGATCCCGACAAGATCTATCCCGGTCAGGTCTTGCGCATCCCCAACGCGGACTGACACGAAAAGACGCTGCGTCGGAACGCCGAACTGACGCGGCGTTTCAGGCGTCAGGGCGGTGCTTTCCCTTGTCCCACCGCCCTGTCGTGACGCATTTTGCGCAGAGGGAGCGGGGCGTTCATGCCCCGGAAGGAGGAAAAAACATGGCCCGTTTCGCGACTTATGAAGATCGCAACAGCGTCGAAGGCGAGATGCCTTATGAAAACCGTGATCTGCCCAAGACGATCTATGGCTTTCTGTCGGCGACGGCCGAACGTTTTCCCGACCGCCCCGCGATCAGCTTTCAGCTGCTGTCGGATGACCGCGCCCCCGCCACCACGCTAAGCTGGCTGGAACTGCGCGAACGTGTCACCGAAACCGCCAATCTGCTGCGCAGCCTGGGCGTCGGGCCGAATGACACGGTCGCCTATCTGCTGCCCAACAGCATCGAAACGCCCGTGGTTCTGCTGGCCGGGGCGACCGCCGGGATCGTGAACCCGATCAACCCGCTGCTGGACGCCGAACATATCGCGGGCATCCTGCGCGAAACCAAGGCCAAGGTTCTGGTCACGCTGAAGGCCTTTCCCAAGACCGACGTGGCGCAAAAGGCCGCCGAGGCCGTGGCCATGGCCCCCGATGTCACCCATATCCTGGAAATAGATCTGAATCGGCACCTGCGCGGCATCAAGCGGCTGATCGTGCCGCTGATCCGGCCCAAGGTGAGGGTCAGACATCACGCCAAGGTTCTGGATTTCGAGGCCGCGACCAGCGGGCAGAAGCACAATCGCCTGATGTTCGATGATCCCCAGACCGATCGCGTCGCGGCCTATTTCCATACCGGGGGCACCACCGGCGTGCCCAAGGTCGCCCAGCACAAATATTCGGGCATGATCTATAATGGCTGGCTGGGCGGGCGGTTGCTGTTTGACGAAACCGACGTGCTGATGTGCCCGCTGCCGATGTTCCATGTCTTTGCGGCCTATCCGATCCTGATGTCCTGTATCGCCTCGGGGGCGCATGTGGTGATGCCGACGCCCGCGGGCTATCGCGGCGATGGCGTGTTCGACAATTTCTGGAAGCTGATCGAGCGTTGGCAATGCACCTTCCTGATCACCGTCCCCACGGCGATCTCGGCCCTGATGCAGCGCCCGGTCAATGCCGATGTCTCGACCCTGCGCACGGCGATCTCGGGGTCGGCGCCGCTGCCGATCGAACTGTACAACCGCTTCAAACAGGCCACCGGCGTCGAGATCGCCGAAGGCTATGGCCTGACCGAGGCGACCTGCCTTGTCAGTTGCAACCCGGTCGACGGTGTGAAGAAGGTCGGATCTGTCGGGATTCCGCTGCCCTATACGCATGTGCGCATCCTGAACCATGACGACGCGGGCAATATCCATGAATGCCGGGCCGATGAGGTCGGCGAGATCTGCGTGGCCAATCCCGGTGTCTTTCCCGGCTCGACCTATACCGAGGCGGACAAGAACCATAAGCTGTTCGCCGAGGATATCTATCTGCGCACCGGCGATCTGGGCCGCATCGACGCGGATGGCTATCTGTGGATCACCGGGCGTGCCAAGGATCTGATCATCCGCGGCGGCCACAATATCGACCCCGCCGAGATCGAGGAAAGCCTGCTGAGCCATCCGCAGGTCGCCTTTGCCGGTGCGATCGGCCAGCCCGACAGCTTTGCCGGCGAATTGCCCTGCGTCTATGTCGAACTGATCGAAGGCGCGACCGTCACGGTCGAGGATCTGATGACCCATGCCCGCGATCACATCCACGAACGCGCCGCCGTGCCGAAACATCTGGAAATCCTGACCGAGCTTCCGAAAACCGCCGTCGGCAAGATCTTCAAGCCGGACCTGCGCAAAAGGGCGATCCTGCGGGTCTATAACGCCGCGTTGGAGGGCACCGGCGCACAGGTGGTCGAAGTTGTTGATGACAAGAAACGGGGGCTTGTGGCCCGCCTGTCGCGCAGCGCCGATTGCGACGAACAGGCCGTGCGGCAGAAGTTGGGCGAATTCACCCGCCCGTGGGATTGGGCCTGAACCACGGCGCTGCCCTTGCGGGCGGCGCATCCTCGCCTAGATCGAAGGCATGGATGACCGCGACCCCATCTGCCCCCTGTGCGGGCGGATCATTCCGCCCGATGTGCCGCAAAGCCGCCATCACCTGATCCCGAAGCTGCGCGGGGGCAAGGGCGGCCCCACGGTGCTTCTGCATCAGGTCTGCCATTCGACCATTCACAAGACGCTGTCCGAAACCGAACTGGCGCGCAGCTTCAATACCGTCGAGGCCCTGCGCGCCCATCCCGATCTGGCGCGGTTCTTTTCCTGGGTCGCCAAGCGACCGCCCGGCTGGAAGGGGAAGGTCCGTTAACCCAGCGTCTTGCGTGCCCGCGCGATCAGCTGCTGCATTTCCTTGAAGCTCAGCTCGCCAAAGACGCCTTCGTCGCCGGCGATGAAGGTGGGGGTGCCGACCAGGCCCATATGCTCGGCCAGTTCATAGGACAGGTTGATGTGGTCGCTGACCCGCTGGCTGTCCATGTCGCGGCGCAACCTGGCCTCATCCAGCCCAAGCTGGCCGACCACGCGCATCACCGTCGGCTCGCCCGCGCGGCCCCGCAACTGCATCAGCGCGGCATGGAACTGCCAGTACTTCCCCTGATCCAGACTGGCCAGCGAGGCGCGCGTGGCAAATTCGCTGTCCTCGCCGAACACGGGCCATTCGCGATAGACGACACGCAGCCCCGGATCGGCCGAGATCAGCTTCTGGATCACCGGCACCATCTTCTTGCAGAAGGGGCAGTTGTAATCAAAGAACTCGGTCAGGGTGATGTCACCCTTGGGATTGCCCAGCACTGGCGCGTTCGGGCTGCGTTCCAGCGCCTTGCGCAATTCCGGCGGCATCGGGTTCGCGCGGTCGCCATCCTGCGCCCAGACAGGCAAGGCCGACGCAAGGCCAAGCGACGTCGCCCCGATAAGCAGATTTCGACGATTGGTCATGCGGCTATCCTTCCCTGCTGACTGCGGCGATACGGTCCCATATCGGCCCGCCTGCCTGTAGGCCATGCCCGATCACATTCCGGTGGGATCGGGTTTTTCTTGGGAAAACCGCGATTCTGCCGCATGCTGTCCGGGCGAAGACGTCAACAGGAAAGGAACGCATCATGCTTCGCCTGACCTCTGCCGCGGCTCTTGCGCTGATGCTGGTCTCCCCTGCGCTTGCGCAGGACGCCACGACGCCGGTCATCACGGCACCCGAAACCCAGTCCGATCTGCAAACCAAGAAGCCCGCGACGAAAAGCGGCTGCATGCGCGACAAGCATGTAATGTCCTGAACGGCCGCGCATGACCGCGCCCTGACCGCCACACCGGCGGCCAAGCCTGTCTGCGCCCCGATCACGACTTGCCGAGACTGCAAATAATTCGGTGGACAAGCCGGCGTTCGGGCACAAACCAGCCCATGCGAGAGGTGGTGTGAGCCCTTCGTGAGATCGCGCCCGCGCAAATTCCCCAAGTTTTTGCGCCCGGTCACTGCACGATGCTTTCGCTGCAAAAACAAGGACTCACGTTCCATCACAGGCGCGTGGTTGCCGGCCTGACACAGATTGCGACAGGCAGCACGCCGCGATGCTTCACCCTGTGGGTCTGCGGGCTTAAGTCACCGAAACCACAAAAGACCAGGAGGTCATCATGAAATTCGCAATCGCAGCAGTCGCTGGTTCGCTCGTCGCTGGTTCGGCTTTCGCAGGCGGCTATACCGCACCCGTCGTCGAGGAAGCTCCGGCACCCGTCATCGCAACCCCGGTCACCACTGACGTGTCCGACTGGACCGGCTTCTACGCTGGTGTGCAGTACGGCCAGGGCGACGCCGAGTTCAACATCGACAACGGCGACACCGATTTCGACGCTTACGGTGTGCATGCCGGTTACAACTACGACCTGGGCAACTGGGTTGTCGGTGGTGAACTGGACTACAACAAAATCGACGCTGACGATCTGGACGACAAGGGCGACCTGACCCGCCTGCGCGCCCGCGCCGGTTACGACCTGGGCAAATTCATGCCCTACGTCACTCTGGGCGCTGCGCACCTGTCGCAGGACACCGCTGCTGGCGACATCTCGGAAACCGACGTCACCTACGGCATCGGCGCCGAGTACAAGGTCACCGAACAGTTCACGGTCGGCGCAGAGTACACCAAGCAGGACTTCAGCGACGTTGCTGACGTCGACGGCCTGGATCTGGACACCGACATGATCCAGATGCGCGCATCGTACAACTTCTGATCCAGCCTCTGGACAGAATGAAAAAAGCGGCCTCAGGGCCGCTTTTTTTGTGACAGGGCTTGCCTTTGTCGGTGGCCGCCCGCGATAGCCAACAATGCGCCTTTGATAGCGTACGGACCGCTTCCTTGGCCGCCTCGCTTACCTGCAAGCAGATCTCCGACACACCTGCGCGGTACTTCGGTTTTATTCGAAGATAGGGGCTCTCGCATTCTTTTGTGCTTAGAAGCGCAAGCTTGTCCAGGTACATACCATATTGACCATGTAGGTTCAGGATGGATGCGACCTCGGCGTCACCAAGCTTTCCAATCTGAGGGATAAGCGCCCGGTACACGTCATCAAGTCGCCGGGACGGCAACAGCTCGGACTGCCATGATGGGTCCACAGGCTTTCCCAGATCCTCGGCTTGATTGGTCATCGCAAGGTCGATCAGCTCGGCCTCGCATCGAAGTGCTGTTCTCAGCGACGCTGCTTCCTGTCTCCGATGGCGTTCGGACCGCGATCTGGTGCCCGAGCATTGCACCAAAGGGTGGCGGCCACGCCAAGCAGGGCAATGGTGGCCGCCAACAGAGTTTGAAACTCGCCGACGGCCGCCGTCGTCACCGCGAGAACTTCTTGTATTTCACGCGCTTGGGTTCGATCGAATCCGGGCCGAGGCGGCGGATCTTGTCTTCTTCATAGGCTTCGAAATTGCCTTCGAACCATTCGACATGGGCATCGCCCTCGAACGCAAGGATGTGAGTACACAGACGGTCGAGGAAGAAACGGTCGTGGCTGATGATGACCGCGCAGCCGGCGAAATCTTCCAGCGCGGCTTCCAGGGCCTGCAGGGTCTCCACGTCCAGGTCGTTGGTCGGTTCGTCCAGCAGCAGCACGTTGCCGCCCGATTTCAGCAGCTTGGCCATGTGCACGCGGTTGCGTTCACCGCCCGAAAGCTGGCCGACCTTCTTCTGCTGATCGCCGCCCTTGAAGTTGAAGGCGCTGCAATAGGCGCGGCTGTTCATCTGCGCATCGCCCAGCACGATCTGCTCGGCCCCGCCGCTGATTTCTTCCCAGACGGTCGCGTCCGGACTTAGCGCGTCGCGCGACTGGTCGACATAGGACAACTGGACCGTGTCGCCATAGGTGACCTCGCCCTCGTCGGGCTGTTCATTGCCGGTCAGCATCCGGAACAGCGTCGATTTACCCGCGCCGTTCGGGCCGATCACGCCGACGATGCCACCGGGGGGCAGGCTGAAATCCAGACCCTCGATCAACAACTTGTCGCCCATCGCCTTCTTCAGGCCCGCGACCTCGATCACCTTGTTGCCCAGGCGTTCGCCGTTCGGGATGATGATCTGGGCGCGCGACAGCTTTTCACGTTCGGACTGGCTGGCCATTTCGTTATAGGCGTTGATCCGCGCCTTCGATTTCGCCTGACGGGCCTTGGCACCGGCGCGGATCCATTCCAGTTCGCGTTCCAGAACTTTCTGCTTGGACTTGTCCTCGCGGGCTTCCTGTTCCAGCCGCTTGGCCTTCTGTTCCAGCCATGCGGAATAGTTGCCCTCGTAGGGGATGCCCCGACCGCGATCCAGTTCCAGGATCCAGCTGGTGATGTCGTCAAGGAAGTAGCGGTCATGCGTGACGCACAGGATCGTGCCCTTGTACTCGATCAGGTGCTTTTGCAGCCAGGCGATGGTTTCGGCGTCCAGGTGGTTGGTCGGTTCGTCCAGCAGCAGCATGTCGGGCGCTTCCAGCAACAGCTTGCACAGCGCGACGCGACGGCGTTCGCCGCCCGACAGGGTGCTGACATCGGCATCGTCCGGCGGGCAGCGCAGGGCCTCCATCGCGACGTCGATCTGGCTGTCCAGATCCCACAGGTTCTCGGCGTCGATCTCGTCCTGCAGCTTGGCCATCTCTTCGGCTGTCTCGTCCGAATAGTTCATCGCCAGTTCGTTATAGCGATCCAGCTTGGCCTGTTTCGCCGCAACGCCCAGCATGACGTTGCCGCGCACATCCAGACTTTCGTCCAGCTGCGGTTCCTGCGGCAGATAGCCGACGGTCGCGCCCTTGGCTGCCCAGGCCTCGCCGGTGAAATCCTTGTCCCAGCCGGCCATCACGCGCAGCAGGGTCGATTTACCCGCGCCGTTGACGCCGACGACGCCGATCTTGACGCCGGGAAGGAAATTCAGGCGGATGTTCTCGAACACCTTCTTGCCGCCGGGATAGGTCTTGGACACACCGTCCATGTGGTAGACGAACTGATAGGCCGCCATCGGGAAACTCCTCGCAAAGGTTTGGCGCTGTTTAGGCGAAAGCAGGCGCGGGTAAAAGGTCAGCGAAGCAGGGCTGTGAAGGCTTCGCCCATCTCGCGGCGCAGAAAATCGACCTGAGGGGCAAGCCGGATGGTCAATGCCTCGTGCAGCTCGGGCGGCGGGACCAGCCCCTTGGGGGTCGCAAAGACCTTCTGGCCCAGCCGTTCATAGGGGAAGGGCCCGATATTCAGATAATCCTCGACCTCGGACATCAGCAGGTCGGGTTCGGCGGCGATGCGCCCGAAGGGCAGGACCAGCATATCGGGATAGCGCGCCCGCCAGCGCGGCAGATAGGCGGCGTAATCGCCCCGGTCGAACAGCACCGGGTCGCTCAGCTCGGCCAGCCAGTCATCGACGGTCTCGGGGGTGCGGCCTTCCCGGCGCAGGTTCATCCGCAATTGCGAAATCACACGATCGACCGGATGCCGGACAAGGTAGATGACCTTGGCCTTGGGCAGCATCTGGGCCACGAAATCGACGCCCTCTTCGGGCAGGGTCGAATATTCGGGCGTGAAATCCATCGGCACCGCGTGGTCCGGCGCGGGGGCAAAGACGCGCTTGTACCAATGGTTGTGGAACATCTGCCCGTCGGTCAGCCCGTCCAGATAGGCGTCAAGTTCGGGCGGCATCGGCACACCGCGCATCTGATGGCGGCTGCGGATCTCGGCGGGTTTGTTGCGATAATGCCAGCCGATCCAGCGCCGGTGACCGGGGATGAAACGGTGGTTGAAGAACTGGACCTCTTTGAACGGGGGGATCCAGATCTGCGGATGCTGGCCCATGATCTGCGCCAGCCACGAGGTCCCGGCCTTCTGCGCCCCGATGCACAATGCGCCCGGCTTGCGGGGCTTGCCTGCGGGGTCGAAGGCCGGGCTGATCGTGATCACATATGCCCCCAAAGGTCGTAATCGCTGGCCTCATCGACCGTTACGCGCACGATATCCCCCGGGGTCAGGCTTTCAAAGCCCGTGTCGATGAAAAGATTTCCATCGATTTCGGGCGCGTCGCCTTTGGTGCGGCAGGTCGCGCCCTCGTCGTCGATCTCGTCGACGATAACCTCGATCTGCGTGCCGACCTTGGCCTGAAGCTTGGCCGCGCTGATCGCCTGCGCCTTTTCCATGAAACGGTCAAAGCGGTCCTGCTTGACCTCGGCGGGGACGTGATCGGGCAGGTCATTGGCCCGCGCACCGGCGACGTTTTCGTACTGAAAGGCGCCGACGCGATCCAGTTGCGCCTCGTCCAGCCAGTCCAGCAGGGTCTGGAACTCGGCCTCGGTCTCGCCGGGGTAACCCACGATGAAGGTCGAACGCAGGGTGATGTCGGGGCAGACACTGCGCCACGCCGCGATTTCCTCCAGCGTCCTGGCGCCCGCGGCGGGGCGGGCCATGCGTTTCAGCACGTCGGGATGGGCGTGCTGGAAGGGGATGTCCATGTAGGGCAGGATCAACCCGTCCGCCATCAGCGGGATCAGGTCGCGCACATGCGGATAGGGATAGACATAGTGCAGCCGCACCCACGCGCCCAAGGACCCCAGATCACGCGCCAGATCGGTGATGTGCGCACGATGTCCGCGTTCGGTTTCGTATTTGCGATCAACGCCATAGGCGCTGGTATCCTGGCTGATGACCAGCAGTTCCTTGACGCCGGCCTCGACCAGCTTTTCCGCCTCGCGCATCACGGCATGGGCGGGGCGGCTGACCAGACGGCCGCGCATGTCGGGGATGATGCAGAACTTGCATTTGTGGTTACAGCCTTCCGAGATCTTCAGATAGCTGTAATGCCGGGGCGTCAGGCTGACGCCGGATGCGGGCAGCAGATCGACAAAGGGATCGGGCCGGGGCGGCACCGCGCCATGCACCGCATCCAGCACCTGTTCGTATTGATGTGGGCCGGTGACGGCCAGAACCTTGGGATGGGCACCGGTGATGTAATCGGGCTCGGCGCCCAGGCAGCCGGTCACGATCACGCGCCCGTTTTCCTGCAAAGCCTCGCCGATGGCATCCAGACTTTCGGCCTTGGCACTGTCCAGAAAGCCGCAGGTATTCACGATCACCGCATCCGCGCCCTGATAGTCGGCGCTGATGGCATAGCCTTCGGCCCGCAGACGGGTCAGGATGCGTTCGCTGTCGACCAGCGCCTTGGGACAGCCAAGGCTGACCATGCCGATGGTCGGCTGACCGTCACGGCGTTCATCGGGAATGCGCGCGCGCGCAAGGTCGGGGCGAAGATCGGGCGGGTTCTGCTGCATCACCCGCAGATAAGCGATTCGCGCGCCCCGCAAAAGATGGGCGCTGCGTAAATTTGACGCCGATCGCGCAATGGCTCACGCAAGCGTAGCTTTCTTCCCGCGCGGCGGTGGTGCAATCTGGCACGCATGAAACGCAATATCACATCCCTTGGGCTGATTGCCGCGACCTCGGTGCTGATCGGACTGGCCCCCGCCGGTTCGTTTGCGGCAAGCGGAAACACCATCGATGTCTGGAACGATTCCGGCGGCAATGTGCTGCAGATGACCCAGCGCCGCGAAAGCCTTGCCAAATCCGGCAAAAGGGTCCGCATCAGGGGCTATTGCCGTTCGGCCTGCACCATGCTGATCACCATGCCCAATGCCTGCCTGGGCCCCTATGCAAAGGTCGGCTTCCACGCGCCGCGCATCCCGAATACCAGCATCATCCCGCCCTATGTCGATCAGATCATGGGCAATTTCTATCGCAACGGCATTCGCGACCGCTGGTTCGGGGGCTGGAACCGATCGCTGGAGATGCAGGTGATTTCTGCCCGCGAATATGTCCGGCTGGACCCCCAGACCAGGCTTTGCGACGAGTTGCGCCGCAAATGACCTTACGCGCGGTGATAGGGTGAGCCGGCCAGAATCGTCGCCGCGCGATACAGCTGTTCGGCCAGCATCACCCGGACCAACATATGCGGCCAGACCATTCGGCCCAGGCTGATCTGCCAGTCAGCGCGCTGACGCAGGGACGGGTCCAGCCCGTCCGCGCCGCCGATCACGAAACAGATGTCACGCGCGCCGTCGCGCCAATCCGCGATCCGGGTTGCGAAGTCCGGGGATGTCGGCTGATCGCCGCGTTCGTCCATCATCACCACGGCTGCGCCGTCGGGGATGCTGCGCGTCAGCAGTTCGGCCTCGGCCAGCATGCCGCCACCGCGCTTGTCCTCGACCTCGTGGATGCGGATGGCGGGCAGACCAAGGCTACGGCCGGTCTTGGCGAACCGGTCCAGGTAATCGGCAACCATCGCCGCCTCGGGGCCCTTTTTCAGCCGCCCCACGGCGACGATGTCAATCCGCATGGATCAGTGGGCGGGACGAGGCGTTTCCCGAACACGGCTCAGCGCGTCCGAGGGCATCCACATCTTTTCCAGCTGATAGAAATCGCGGACTTCGGGGCGGAACACATGGACAATGACATCATCCGTGTCGACCAGCACCCAATCGCCGGTATCCTTGCCTTCGACCCGTGCCGTGCGACCGGTCTGCGCCTTGAAACGCTCGGCCAGATGCTCGGCGATGGCGCCGACCTGACGTGCGCTGCGGCCCGATGCGATCACCATGTGATCCGCCATGGCCGACCGCCCGCGAAGGTCGATGGTCACGATATCCTCGGCCTTGTCATCTTCAAGCGAGGTCACGATACGGGCCAGCAGCTGATCGCTTGTCAGCCCTTCGCCCGTGGTGGTCGCAGCCGGTCCACCGGCTGACGAGACGTCTTGTGACAGGGTTGTATCCTCCGGTCAGCGCGCCGATCGCCCCCGGCGCAGGGGTCCCCTAAAGATAGCATCTTTTGCGCCCATCTCAATCATCCCCGGACGATTTGACGGGGCTTTCGCCGCGTTTTTCCGTGGATATCGCGATTTCGTCATTCATCACACGCACTTCGCGCTGCGGGAACGGGATCGAAACCCCGGCCTGCTTGAACGCATCCCACAGGGCCAGAAACACCTGTCCGCGCACATTCGTCAGCCCGGTCGAGGCATCCGCGATCCAGAAGCGCAGCACATAATCGACCGAACTGTCGCCGAACCCGGTCACCCAGCAGACCGGTTTGCGGTCGCGCAGAACGCGGCCCACGGTCATCGCGGCCTCGATCGCAAGGCGGCTGACCTCATGCGGATCATCCCCGTAGGAGGCGCCGAAATTCAGGTCCAGCCGCACAAGGTCGTTGCTGTGGGACCAGTTGACCACCTGCCCCGTGACCAGATCCTCGTTCGGGATCAGGTATTCCTTGCCGTCACGGGTGACCACGCTGACATAGCGGGCGCCCAGTTCCTCGATCCAGCCGAAGGTGTCGCCAAGGCTGATGACGTCGCCCGGCTTCACCGATTTGTCCAGCAGGATGATTACGCCCGACACAAGGTTCGACACGACCTTCTGCAACCCAAAACCAAGGCCCACGCCGACCGCGCCGGAAAACACCGCAAGCCCGGTCAGATCAAAGCCGACGGCCTTCAGCCCGACGATCACCGCAAGGCTGAACAGCACCACCTGCAACAGCTTGGCCGTCAGCACCCGCATCGTCGGCGAAATCTCTTCGTTCTTCGCCAGCCGCCCGGCGATGGTCCGCGACAGGATCCGCGCCCCCGAAATCATCAGCCCGGTCACCACCAGGGCCTTGAGAACCGTCAGCGCCGACAGGCGCAGATCGCCGATCGACAGCGCCAGACTGTCCAGAAACCCCGCAACCGACCCGGTCAGCCCGGTCAGATGCAGCGTGACCCAGATCCACGCGCCCCAGGTGACGACCCGGCGCATCAGCGGGTTGGCGATGATGCGCGCCAGAAAGAAGATGCCCAGCCACGCCGTCGCAATCGTGGCCGCCAGCGCGATCAACTGGCTGCGCGACGGCCACGTCACCTCGCGCATGACCAAGACCACGATCCAGGCCAGCAATGCGAAGCAGATCAAGGACATGCGCCGGTTGATCAGCAACCCCAGCCGCAGCCGCCATTTCGGCCAGTTGTCGCGGGTCCGCAGCCATTCGGTCAGCAGGCGCGATCCGATGCGCCCCCCCGCCCATGACACCACGACCAACCCGGCGACGGCCAGCAGCTGATACAGGCGGGTGGGGATCAGCAGCGTTTCCAGAAACAGGATCAGGCGCGTCCACACGCCCTGCGCGGCATCGACGACATCGGGGTTCAGCTGCTCCATCGCGGTCCTTTCCGGCTTGGGCCGATACCTCATGCAAGCAGCAGCGCGTTATTGCGTCAACGGTCGGGGCGGCTTACATAGCCAGTCATGACTGGGTTCATCTATTTCGACATCCATGACCGCGCCCGTCTGCCTGCACGGTTTCATGGCGAGGCGCTCTGCGTCACCGCGCGACTGTGATCGGCTGCGCGACCGGCGCAGCCTGACCCTGTTGCAAACCCAATCGTAGCATAGCCGAAAGCCACAGCCATGACCGACCCTACCCAAGCGCCGCGCACTCTTTACGACAAGATCTGGGATGCGCATGTCGTCGACCGTCAAGATGATGGAACCTGCCTGCTGTATATCGACCGGCATCTGGTCCATGAGGTGACCAGCCCGCAGGCCTTCGAAGGTCTGCGCATGACCGGTCGCAAGGTCCGCAGCCCCGAACGCACCATCGCGGTGCCGGACCATAACGTGCCGACCACGCTGGACCGTGAAAAAGGCATCGACAACGCGGAATCGCGGGTGCAGGTCGATGCGCTGGACCGCAACGCCCGCGAATTCGGCGTGAACTATTACCCGGTCAACGACATCCGCCAGGGGATCGTGCATATCGTCGGTCCCGAACAGGGCTGGACCCTGCCCGGCATGACCGTCGTCTGCGGCGACAGCCACACCGCGACGCATGGCGCCTTCGGCGCGCTGGCCCACGGCATCGGCACCTCCGAGGTGGAACATGTGCTGGCCACGCAGACGCTGATCCAGTCGAAATCGAAGAACATGAAGGTCGAGATCACCGGCCGCCTGGCGCCGGGCGTCACCGCCAAGGACGTGGTTCTGGCGATCATCGCCGAAACCGGCACCGCGGGCGGCACCGGCCATGTGATCGAATATTCGGGCGAGGTGATCCGCAACCTGTCCATGGAAGGCCGGATGACCATCTGCAACATGGCGATCGAAGGCGGCGCACGCGCCGGCCTGATCGCGCCGGATGAAACCACCTTCAACTATGTCAAGGGCCGCGCCCACGCCCCCAAGGGCGCCCAGTGGGAAGCCGCAGTCGCATGGTGGAAGACCCTGTTCAGCGATACCGACGCGACCTGGGACAAGATCGTCACGATCCGCGGTGAAGACATCGCGCCGACCGTCACCTGGGGCACCAGCCCCGAGGACGCATTGCCCATCACCGCCCGCGTTCCCGCCCCCGAGGATTTCAAGGGCGGCAAGGTCGACGCGGCCCGCCGCTCGCTGGAATACATGGACCTGACGGCAGGCACGCCGCTGACCGAAATCGCCATCGACGCGGTGTTCATCGGGTCCTGCACCAACGGCCGGATCGAAGATCTTCGCGCCGCAGCCGACGTGCTGCGCGGCCGCAAGCTGGCGCAGGGCGTGCGCGGCATGGTCGTGCCCGGATCGGGCCTCGTTCGCGCCCAGGCCGAGGAAGAAGGTCTGGACCAGATCTTCAAGGATGCAGGCTTTGAATGGCGGCTGGCCGGCTGTTCGATGTGTCTGGGCATGAACCCCGACCAGCTGGCCCCGGGCGAGCGTTGCGCCGCCACCTCGAACCGCAATTTCGAAGGGCGTCAGGGCTACAAGGGCCGCACCCATCTGATGAGCCCCGCCATGGCCGCCGCCGCGGGCGTTGCAGGCCATCTGGTCGATATCCGCGAGGCCTTCACAGTCGCGTGATTCGCCCCGAATCGCGCAGGCTGGACTGCCATTAAGCAAGCCGGGACCCGTATTGGCGGATCCCGGCTTTTTTGATTCAACCCTGACGGGATAACACCTGCCTATTTGAATAGGGAGGGCAGTTTTATTGGACGCAACGTTATTCGGGTGCTAATTTTTGAAAGGGTCGGTCAGCTGTAACGAGTGCTGCCCCGTGCGATAATGAGTCTCACCTGGAGGTGTTTACAATGAAACTTAAGAATCTTGCTGTAGCGACCGCTGCTGCCGCCCTTCTGGCGACCGGCGCCAGCGCAGCTTCGCTAAGCCTGATCGGCAGCGGCTATGCAAGCCAGACGATCAGCAATTACGATCTTGCGCCGAACCTGAACGGCCAAACGGTCACTTACCTGACCGGCGCTGCCAAGGGTACGACCAACGGTCTGTATCTGGACGGTGCCGCCAAGATCACATACACGTTCATCGGGTCGGAAGCCGGCAACCTGAACTATTCGGCCTCGGCTGCGAACAGCTGGTCGATCTTCGAAACCGACGACATCGGCACCACCCGCATGTCGACGCAGCTGTCCTCTGGCCTTCTGAAGTTCAGCTTTGAAACCGACGAGCCCGTCGTGAACCAGGGCGAAATCCGCAACCACGGCGTCGCCGTGCCGAACAGCCCGGATTTCGCAATCGGTTACTACACCGACGGCACCTCGTGGTACGCGATGTTCGACGACCTGGCCCAGAACGACCGCGACTTCGACGATTTCGTTCTGCGGATCGACATTGCACCGGTTCCGATCCCCGCTGCGGGCTTCCTGCTGCTGGGCGGTCTGGGCGCGATGGGCGCAGTCGCCCGTCGCCGCAAGAAATCGTAATAGATTTCAAAACATTCCATGAATTAGCCCCGCCAGATCGCGGGGCTTTTTCATGTCATATCCATAACTCTTTCCGGCGAGTACGCGACCCCAACAAAATAAGAATGGCATTGCCCGCGATTAAGAATAAACCCGCGTTCTCAAATAGAAAATTATTCGGAATTCCAAATTGACCGACACCCAGAATCCGGTCGATATGATGAAAGCTCAACGCACGGGCCATCACGAATACCAAAAGAATTATCGTTCCGATCAACGCGATAGCGTGCATGCGCAATTGCCCCCGCAACTGCCACAGCCCGACCGACATCGCCGCAATACCCGCGACGGCGATCCCGCCCAGAAAGATCAGCTGCACGACCCGGCGTTGACCATACCAGCCCTGCGCCTGCGCAAGGCATTTCCCGGTCGCGGTCAGTGCCGATTGCAGGTCCAGCTGCTTGTTCACCGCCAGCGCCAGCAAAAGCATCGCCAGCACCGCCCAGAAACGTCCGCCGCCATCGCCGCGCAGTTTGCGCCAGACGGCCACGCACAGCCCGCCCGCGATCAGATAGGACAGCACGGTCAGCCACCCGGTCACATTCGGATCGCCGATCTTCGGCGACCATGATCCGAACACGCATTCAAGCACGGCTGAATGTTCCAATTGCGTACTCCACAAGATATGTTGCGCGCAGACTAGTCCCTGCGCCCTGCACGGGCCAGTCACCATGACACGAGGATCACGATGGATAAGTTCACATCCCTGACCGGAATCGCGGCGCCGATGCCGCTGGTCAATATCGACACCGACATGATCATCCCCAAGCAATTCCTGAAGACGATCAAGCGGTCCGGGCTGGGCGTGAACCTGTTCGACGAGCTGCGCTATGACCGCGACGGCAACGAGATCGCGGATTTCGTTCTGAACCAGCCCGCCTATCGCGAAACCCAGATCCTTGTCGCCGGTGACAATTTCGGCTGTGGATCGTCCCGCGAACATGCGCCCTGGGCCTTGCTGGATTTCGGCATCCGCTGCGTGATCTCGACCAGCTTTGCGGACATCTTCTTCAACAACTGCTTCAAGAACGGCATCCTGCCGATCACCCTGCCGCAGGACGTGATCGACATCCTGATGGATGATGCACGCAAGGGCGCGAATGCCCGCATGACCGTCGATCTGGAAAACCAGACGGTCAGCACCTCGGACGGGCAGGAATTCCGGTTCGAGATCGACCCCTTCCGCAAGCACTGCCTGCTGAACGGGTTGGACGATATCGGGCTGACGATGGAAAAGGCCCCGGCCATCGGCGATTACGAAAGCCAGATGGCACAGGCGCGGCCCTGGGTCTGACCTGTCTGGCCCTGCGCGATGTGTCGCCATGACCTTGCGCGGGGCACTTGGGATCGCCGATGGCGGGCGATCTTGGCAGGCAGCAGCCTGTCTGCCATATCTTTGCGCATGATGCCTTGCTGGCCCTTGAAAACCCTGCCGATCCTGACACGCGCTGCGGGGGTCGCCCTGCTGCTTCTGGTGGCGGCGGTGGCGCATCCCGCCGATGCCGACACGCCCATCCGCATCGCGACCTACGATCCCGGACTTAGCCGCAAGGGGCCGGGACTGCTGCTGCGCGACATCACCAAGGGCGCGCCGCAGGTGATCGCCGCAGCCCAGGTCATCGCCGCCGCGCAGCCCGATATCATCCTGCTGACCGGGATCGACTGGGATGCGGATAACCGCGCGCTGACAGCCTTTGCCACGCTGCTGCGGGATCAGGGGCTGGACCTCCCGCATCATTTCGCCGCCCGCCCCAATAGCGGCATGGCGACCGGGCTGGATCTGGATCAGGACGGACGGCTGGGCGAGGCCGACGATGCGCAGGGCTGGGGCCAGTTCACCGGCCAGAACGGCATGGCGGTTCTGTCACGCCTGCCGATCGCCGGGGTAACGGACTATTCCGACGTTCTGTGGCGCGACCTGCCCGGCAACCTGATGCCCGCAACCCCCGACGCGATCGCCCGAACGCAGCGTCTGTCCTCGACCGCGCATTGGGATCTGCGCATTCAGACGGCGGGCGGGCCGCTGCACCTTCTTGCCTGGGCCGCCACCCCGCCGGTGTTTGACGGCCCCGAGGATCGCAACGGCCGTCGCAACCATGACGAGGCCGCGTTCTGGCTGACCCACCTGCCCGACGCACCCTTTGTCTTGCTGGGCAACCCCAATCTGGATCTGATCGATGGCGAGGGGCGTCCCGACGCGATGCAACGCCTGATCGCACGGGCCCAGGATCCCGGACCGCGCGGCGACTGGCAGCCACCGCAAACGGGGGCGAATGCCGCGCAACGGGGCGATCCGGCGCTGGACACGGCCAGTTTCGACGCCGAAAGCCCGGGGAACCTGCGGGTGGATTACATTCTGCCGGCGACCTCGCTTGTCGTCACCGATAGCGGCGTTCTTTGGCCCGCACCCGACGACCCGCTGGCCCCGGCGGTCGAGGCCGCATCCGATCACCGACTGGTCTGGGTGGACGTGATCTATCCCTGAAAGGACGCGATCGCATCCCATGCCAGATCCAGATCCTCTTCGGTCACGCAATAGGGCGGAAGGACATAGACGGTATTGCCCAAGGGGCGCAGAAGAACACCTTTTTCCATGAAATGCGCGCGCATGCGGGGGCCGGTTTCCGCCAGATAGCCGCCATCGCGCACTTTCAGATCCAGCGCGGCGACGGTGCCCCACTGGCGCGGGTTTTCGAACCGGTCATCCGCAGCCAGCCGCGCCAGACGCGCCGATTGCATCGCGCCCAGATCGTCCAGCCGCGATTGCATCGGGCTGTCCTGCCACAGCCGCACCTGCGCCAATGCCGCCGCGCAGGCAATCGGGTTCGCGGTATAGCTGGACGAATGATAGAAGGTCCGCGTCCGATCGGTCGAGCAATGCGCGTCGAAGATCCGCCCGCTGGCAAGGGTCGCGGCCAAGGGCACCACGCCACCGGTCAAGCCCTTGCTTGTGCACATGATGTCCGGCGCGATCCCGGCATGATCGCAGGCCCACAGCCGCCCCGTGCGGCCCCAGCCGGTCATCACCTCATCGGCGATCAGCAGCACATCATGGCGATCACAGATCTGGCGCAGCCCCGCCAGCACGGTCGCCGGATACATCCGCATCCCCCCCGCGCCCAGCACAAGGGGTTCCAGGATCAGCGCGGCCATCTGCCCCGATTTCGCCAGCGCCTCGAACGCGTCCAGCGTGTTCTGTCCGTCGCCTGCGGGAAATGGCAGACGGTCCACGGCGAACATCAGCGGATCATAGGCGGCGTTGAAGACGCCACGTTCGCCCACGCTCATGGTGCCGATGGTGTCGCCGTGATAGCTGTCCTCGATCACGGCGATCCGGTGGCGGCCATCGCCTTCGTGTCGCCAGTAGCCAAGGGCCATCTTCAACGCGACCTCGACCGCGGTCGAGCCGCTGTCACTGTAAAACACATGATCCAGCCCGGCGGGCGCCATGCCGACCAGTTCGGTGGCCAGTTCCTCGGCCGGGGCGTGGGTCAGACCGGCAAAGATCACCTGATCCAGGCTTTCGGTCGCCTCGCGGATCGCCTGCACGATCTGCGGCTGGCGATGCCCATGCGTCACGACCCACCAGCTGGACACCCCGTCCAGCAGGCGGCGGCCATCGGCGGTTTCCAGATAGGCACCTTCGGTCCGGGTGATCTGCGGCGGCTGCGGTTCGGTCGCGTGCTGAAAGAACGGATGCCAGACGGCGCTCATGCGAAATCCCCTTTGTCAAAACCCTGCGCCATGGCGGCTTGCAGGCTGTCGCGGGTCAGCGTGGGCAGTATCGGCAGACGCCCCAGAACGCGGACGCGGCCGATCTGCCCGATGGTGGCGATATTGTCGGGATTGTCCTCGCCGATGAAGGCCACGCCATGCACCGGCACGCCCCGCGCGCGCAGGCTTTCCAGCGCGGTCAGGCTGTAGCTGATCGTGCCAAGCCCGGTCCCGGCCGCCAGGATCACGGGGATCTGCCAGCGCGCGAACAGATCGGCGAACAGGACCTGACGCGTCACCGGGGCCAGAACGCCGCCCGCGCCCTCGATGATCAGCGCATCATCTGCGGGCGGGTCGATCCGGTCCGGATCGATGCTGATGCCGTCAAGCTCCGCCGCGCGATGCGGCGACAGCGGTTGGGTCAGCGCCCAGGTTTCGGGATAGCTCCGCACAGCGGCCAGCCTTGTGATCACATCGGCATCGGTATCGGGCAGCGGATGCTGTGCCTTGCCGATGGCGGCATTGGGCAGGTTGCCGGCCACCCCGGTCTGAAGCGGCTTCCAGTAGTCATATCCCAGAAAGCCGCACAGCCCTGCCGACAGAACCGTCTTGCCGATATCGGTGCCGGTTCCGGTGATCACATATCTGGCCAAAATTCCTCCAGGGTTTCGGCAAGGCGGACCACATCCGCCGCCGTCGCATTCAGGTTCAACGACACCCGCAGCCGCGAACTGCCCTGCGGCACGGTCGGCGGCCGGATGCCGCGAACATCAAAACCCCGATCCTGAAGCCGCGCGGCAAGATCCATGGTCGGACCGTTCTGCCCCACGATCAGCGGCATGATCTGGCTGTTGCTGGTCGCGACCTGCGGCAGACGCCGCGCCAGTTCCGCGCGGAAATCGCGGACATACCCGGCCAGACGGTCGCGCCGCGACGGCTCGGACCGCAGCAGATCCAGCGCCGCGCTGCCCGCCGCCGCCATCAGCGGCGAGGGCGCGGTCGCAAAGATAAAGGGCCGACAGCGGTTGATCAGAAAATCGATCAAGGGCCGCGCCGCGCAGATCAACGCCCCCGATCCCCCCAGCGCCTTGCCCAATGTATGCAGCGTCAGGACGTTTTCGCGCCCTTCCAGCGCGTGGGACAGGCCGCGCCCGTCCGGACCGTAGACGCCGGTGGCATGCGCCTCGTCGATCAGCAGGAAACCTTCGCGATCGGCCAGCCCCGCCAGATCCGCCAAGGGGGCAAAATCGCCATCCATGCTGTACAGGCTTTCGACCGCGATCCAGACCGCACCCGTGCCACCCGACTGGCGCCAGGCGCGGATCTGATCCTCGGCATGGCCGACGTCATTATGGCGGAACATCTGTTGGGTGGCGCGGCCCGCGCGCGCGCCTTCATGCGTGCTGGCATGGGACAGGTCATCCATCAACAACAGATCGCCCCGTTGCGGCAGGGTGGTCAGAACCGCAAAATTCGCGACATATCCGCCGCCAAAGCCCAATGCCGCCTCGGCGCCGAAGAACCGTGCGGCCTTGGCCTCGAACGCAGCCTGCACATCGTCATGCCCCCGCAGCAGCCGCGAACCGGTGGCCCCCACCGGCGTTCCCGACCGCAGGGCATCACGCACCGCATCCGCCAGGGCCGGATGACTGGCAAGCCCGATGTAATCATTCGACGAAAAATCAATGCCCTGGCGCAGATTCAGCCGCCGCAGACGGTCATCCTGCGCCAGCGCGTCAAGCTGCTGGCGAAAGGGCGCAAGCCGATCCATTCCGACCCCGAAACGCGATCAGCGCAGGACCGGAATGGCGGGATCGGCGGCCAGCAACCGGGCACGGCGTTCCTCGGCTGTGTCGTCGGGCATGTGTTCATGCGCCTGCATCGGCTGCAGCCCAAGCTTGGCGAACAGCACCGCATCCACATCTTCGGTCGGGTTGTCCTTGGTCAGCAGCGTGTCGCCCACGAAGATCGAATTCGCACCCGCAAAGAAGCACAGGGCCTGCATTTCGTCCGACATCTCGGTCCGGCCGGCGGACAGGCGGACATGGCTGGTCGGCATCATGATGCGCGCGGTGGCGATCGTGCGGATGAAGTCGATCGGATCGACAGGCTCGGCGTTTTCCAACGGCGTGCCCGGCACCGGGATCAGCATGTTGATCGGCACGCTTTCGGGCGGCACCGGCAGGTTTGCCAGCGTCACCAGCATATCGACGCGGTCCTGATCGCCCTCGCCCAGGCCCAGAATGCCACCCGAACAGACCTTGATCCCGCTGTCGCGGACATTCTGCAACGTTTCCAGACGGTCGGAAAAGCTGCGCGTCGTAATCACATTGCCATAATGCGATTCCGAGGTGTCGATATTGTGGTTGTAGTAATCCAGCCCCGCATCGGCCAGTTGCCGCGCCTGATCGGCGTCCAGCATGCCAAGGGTCATGCAGGTCTCCATACCCAGCGCCTTGACCCCCTCGACCATGGCGATGATCTGGGGCATGTCCCGAGGCTTCGGGCTGCGCCACGCAGCACCCATGCAGTAACGCGTGGCCCCGGCATCGCGGGCGCGGCGCGCCTCGCCCAGAACGCGCTGCACCTCGATCAGCTTCGAGGCCGAAAGCCCGCTTTCGTGATAGGCCGACTGGCTGCAATAGCTGCAATCCTCGGGGCAGCCGCCGGTCTTGATCGACAACAGGCGGCTCATCTGAACGCGATTGGGGTCGAAATGCTGGCGATGGACGGTCTGCGCCTGGAACAGAAGCTCCATGAAGGGCAGGTCGAACAGCGCGCGGGCCTCGGGCCCGGTCCATACCTTGCGGCTATCCTTCGACGAGGGGCTGGGTTCGGCGTGCAGCATCTTCGGGCTTCCCATCTGTCAGACTTTACGCGATCTAGCAGGTCGCATTCGCGCTGTCCAATACCCGCGACCCTAGAACCGGTCGCGGCCCTCGCCCCGCCGGGCCAGATCAAGCAACACCTCGGCCCTGCCGAACTCTCGTGCGGCGTCCTGACGCGCCTGCTCGAAGCGGGGGCGCATGCGGGCCAGTTCCTGTTGGGCGCGGGCCAGTTCCCGCGCACTGCGACCGGCCTGGGCATTGGCCATCCGCGCCTCGGACAGGGTCAGGGGGGAACTGCTGTCATAGCTTTGCTGCAATGCGTTCCGCATCGCATCGCACTGCCCCTGCGCCATCGCCATATGTTGACGGAAGGCGCCGAACTTCTTCAACTCACGCTCGGCCTTCAGGCGGGCGATGCGTTCCAGTGCGATCAATTGCGCCAGCTTCATGTCCACCCCGCCTTTGCCTTTTCACGCATCTTTTCTGCAAAGCGGATCGCGGCGGCCACGCCCGCGAATTGTTCGCGCCTGATTTCCTCGCCGATCTTGACGGTGGCATGTATCGCCCGCGCGCAAGGCGGATCCGAGAAGATCGGAACCTTGCCCTCGCGCGCCTTGTCGCGGATGCGGGCGGCCACATCATCGGTGCCTTTGGCAAGGCAGACCGGCGCACGACCGCTGCCCCGTTTCCATTCCAGCGCGACGGCGTAATGCGTGGGATTGACGATCACGACATCTGCCTTGGCGACATCCGCCAGCATCTGCTTCATCGCGATATCAACGGCCTTCTGACGCCGGGCCGCTTTCAGATGCGGATCGCCCTCGGCTTCCTTGTGCTCATCCTCCATTTCCTTGCGGCTCATGCGGTGACGCTTCAGGAACTCATGGCGTTTCCACAGAAGATCGATCACCGAAAACGCCAGCGAGACCGCAAGCGCCATCAGCAGCACGCGCCCAAGCAGCATCCCCAGCCCCGCGATCCACTGCCCGCCCCCGCCAAGCGCCGTCGCGCCCAGTTGGTCCAGCAGGCTGGCGAACAGGAACCAGCCGCAGACACAGACCACGATCACCTTGGCCAGCGAGATCCCGAACGTGACCAGGCCAGAGGGGCCGAATTTCTGCCCCGCATTCTTGACCGGATTCAGCCTGTTCACGTCGATTTTCAGCTTCTTCGTCGAAAAGACCAGCCCGCGCTGTGCGATCAGCCCGACAAGAATCGCGCAACAGGGAATGACCGCCAACCCGATCACCGCAATCCCGGCATAGGCCGACAGATCGCCCGCCAGCGCGAACCCGGCCTCCAGCGGCCAACCCTCGGCCCCCATCGCGCGGCTGGCCATCGAGAGCCATTGCTTGACCGCAAAGCCAGCCCCGACCGTCAGTGCCAGCCAGGCCCCGATATACATGGTCGCGGCATTCACTTCGGTCGAGCGGGGAACATCGCCGTCCTCGCGCGCGCGCCGCAGCTTTTGTTCCGACGGGTCGAATTGCTTGTCGTCCTTGTCCTCGCTCATGGTGCCCCCGGCAGCGTGAAATCCAGAACGGCATCCGCCCACAACCCCACCAGCATCGGTGCCAGCAATGCCAGCGCCGCCAGCGCCAGCATCACCGCGGCGGGCGAGCCGATAAAGACGACCGGCAAGGCGGGCATGACCTTGTTGATGACGCCCGACAGCGCCTGATACAGGAAACCGCCCAAGGTGAACGGCGCCGCCAGCAGCATCGCCAGGGCAAAGCTGCGCGCCATCATCGCGACGGCCTCGGCGGCAAGGCCCGTGATCTGCGGCATCGCCCCCGGCGGCCAGATGGCAAAGCTGTCGGCGATCAGATCCATCAGCATCGATGGCAGCCCCAGCGCCATCAGGATCGCGATACCGCCCAGATGGATCAGGTTGCCGATGGGGTGCGGCGCGGCCTCATTCTGGACGCCGATGATCTGCGACAACGAGGCCGTCGCGGCGATGGCGGTCGTCGCGATATCGATGGCATAGGCCAGGATCCGCAACAGGCTGCCAAGCGCCAGCCCGATCAGCATCTGCCCCAGCGCCTGAAACGCGATCGCCGGTGCAGAGCCGGGCAAGGGAAGATCGGCCACAGTCCCCGCCAGCAGGGGCGAGATCGCCATGGCAAGACCGACCCGAACCCGCATCGGCAGCACCCGTTCGCCAAGGCCCGGCAGGACCATGACAAAGGCCTGAACCCGCAGATAGACCAGCAGCAGGCTGTAGCTGAGCCCCGGCAGAAGGTCGATCGGCAGGGGCCAGCTCATGCCGCCTCGATCGTGCCGATCAGGTTCAGTTCGGCCGCGCTGTCGATTTCCTCCAGCCCCAGAACGGGGATCGCATATCCGTTCGAGCCCAACAGCGCACGCACTGTCCGGCGGCGATGGTCCGGGGTCACGATCACCGCCTGTGCGGTGTTAACGCGCCCCATCGCCTTGCGCGTCGCCTCCAGCAGTTTTTGCGACAATGCAGGGGTCAGCGCCCCGCCGCCGGTGCGCCCGGTTTCGGAATCCGAGCGGACAAATTCGGCCTCCCACGACGGGTGCAGCTGCAAGGCCTCGATATGGCCCGCATCGTCGCTATATTGCTGGGTGATCTGGCCGCGCATCCGTTTACGCACCATTTCATACAGCGTCTCGATGGACTCGATGCTGCGGAATTCGCAGATGGCATCGACGATCAGCGGCAGGTTGCGGATCGAAACACGTTCCTCCAACAGCGCGCGCAGGATCGCCAGCAGAACCTCGGGGGTGACCTTCTCGGGGATCATCCCCTCGAAATAGCGGCGATAGCGTTCGGACCGCGCCGAATCGCTGAGCGTTTTCAGCTCATCTATCTGGCGCTGCATCGCCGCCAGCGTCAGAAGCGCGGGCAGATTGGCCTTCACCACCTCCATCAGATGGGTGGACAGAACCTCCATCGGGGTGACGACGGTGGCGCCCATCGTTGCGGCATCGTCGTGATCGTTGGGCTGGATCCAGCGCGCGGGACTGGAATAGACCGGTTCGCGCACCTGCTGGCCCGGCAGCTTTGCCAGAACATCATCCGATCCCAGCGCCAGAACCTGCCCCGGCTTCAGGACCCCGCGGCCGCGCACCACACCTTGTATCTTGATCCGATAGTCGCCGGGTGGGATTTCATCGGTATCGGTGATCCGGACATCCGGCAGGATCACACCGAAACTGCGGGCGACATAGATGCGCAGGTTGGTGATCCGGGTGCCCAGTCCCCGCGCCTGATCCAGCGCGACCGCAATCAGGTCCGAGCCGATCTCGACGCAGATTTCATCCGTGTCCAGCACATCGCCGATGCGGCTGGCGGGAGCGGGTGCATCCTCGGGCAGATCCTCGATGATCTCGGCCTCGCTGCGTTTCTGTCGCTGCGCCAGATACCAGGCGCTGGCGGCCATGGTCGCGGCCATTGCCAGAAACAGAAATCGCGGCATCCCCGGCACGAAGGACATCAGCATCATCGCCGCCGCGACCGCGGCCGAGGGTTGCCAGCTGCGCGTGAACTGCCGGGTCAGAAGATCCGCCGTGGTATCGGTCGCGCCGCCGCGCGACAGCAGCAGCGCCGCCGCCATTGAGGTGATCAGCGCGGGGATCTGACTGACCAGACCATCGCCGATCGTCAGATGCGAATAGGTGGCCATCGCCTCGCCCACGGGCATGCCGTGGCTGATGACCCCCACGGACAGGCCAATCAGCAGATTGATCAGCGTGATCACGATGCCGGCGATCGCGTCGCCCTTGACGAATTTCGACGCCCCGTCCAGCGATCCGAAAAAGCTGATCTCGCGCTGTTCCTGCGCCCGACGGCGTTTCGCCTCGGCGTGGTCGATCGCGCCCGCGTTCAGATCGCCGTCGATGGCCAACTGCTTGCCCGGCAGCGAGTCCAGCGCGAAACGCGCCGCGACCTCGGCCATCCGCCCCGAGCCCTTGGTGATGACCATGAAATTCACCACCGAAATCACGGCAAAGACCGTCAGCCCGACCAACAGCGAACCGCCTGCAACGAAATCGGCAAAACCGTTGATGACCTGCCCGGCCGCGTCCGTACCGGTATGCCCCTGCGTCAGGATCAGCCGGGTCGAGGACACGTTCAGCGACAGCCGGATCACAAGGCTGATCAGCAACAACACGGGGAATGCCTGAAAATCCGTCGGCTTGTCGACCAGAGAAGCCATTACCAGGACCAGCGTCGCCGTCGCGATCGACAGGGCGATCCCGACATCCAGAAGACCGGGGGGCAGCGGCACGACCAGCGACAGCACCACCGCCACCAGCGCACCGGTGATCAGCAACGAGGGATCGGGCATGCGCGATCCGCGCGGGGCGATGGCTCGGACGGATTTCATTCGGATTTTTCCCCGGTTGTTTGAACGGGCCGCAGGATGTCGTCCAATGTCCACGCCTTGCCGGACAACAGCCCCGCCCGGCGCAGGAAAATGATCGCCTGCAGGCGCTGGGACGGCTCCATCTGCAACAGCCGGACGCGATAATCACGCGGCAGATCCTGCCCCGACAGAACCCAGCCGGACGCCTCTTCGGCATAGCCGGCCACCTCGGCGGGCAGGCCCTGAACCAGTGGCGTTTCAGTGGCGGCGGCCAGAAGCGCGGCGAACAGCATCATGCCGCCTTCTTCAGATCGCGCAGCGCGGTTTCCAGGCCGTCAAAGCTGGGCCTGACATGATCGGGCACTGCCTGGCGTCCGACCTCGACACACAGATTGGTGGCGTGCTGATGCAGCCCCGCGACCAGCACCGATTTGATGACATCGAAGAACATCAGATCCTGCTTGACGACATTGCCCAGCCGCTGCGCCAGCGGCGCGACGAACCCATAGGCCAGAAACACCCCCAGAAATGTTCCCACAAGCGCACCGCCGATCATCTTGCCCAGAACCTCGGGCGGCTGATCGATGGCGCTCATGGTCTTGATCACACCCAGAACCGCCGCGACGATGCCCAGCGCAGGCAGCGCGTCCGCCATGCTTTGCAGCGCGTGGGGCACGTGCATTTCCTCTTCGCGCATGGCGGCAAGGCGATGGGCCAGAATTTCCTCGACCTGATAGGGATCGTCATAGTTCAGACTGGCCGAGCGCATGGTATCGGCGATCAGCGACACCACTTCATGGTCCGCAAGCAGGCGCGGATAGGCCCCGAAAATGGCCGAGTCCTGCGGCTGTTCGATATGCTGTTCCAACTCGACCGGATTTTCACGCGCGATCTTCAACAGCTGGAACATCAGGCACAACACGTCCTGATGGTCGGCGGCGGTCCATTTCGGCCCCTTGAAGGCCCGCATGATCCCGCCAATCGTCGCCTTCAGCGTGTGGCTGTCATTCGACAGCAGGTAGGAACCGACCGCCGCGCCCATGATCATCATCAATTCGAAAGGCAGTGCATGCATGATGACGCCCATCTTGCCGCCAGCCAACAGATAGCCGCCGAACACCATCGCCATGGTCAGGACGATCCCGATAATTCCAAACATGATCTCGGCCCTTCCTTACTGTTTGCGGACGCTGCGCGCGCCCATTTCCGCGGTCAGCAACGCGGCCTGTTGCGGCTCGACCGAGGCGATGATGCGTGCCCCGTTTTCAGGCTGAAGGCGGATCAGGATCTCGGCCGCGAAATCGGGCGGCAGGTTGCTGATGATCGCCGCTGCCTCAGCGGGCTTCATCTGGTCATAAACCGCGATCAGCCGCTGAATGTCGTCGCGGACGGCAGCCGAATTTCCAGATCGGTGCGACTGGATCCCGGTCTTTTCGGCCCGCAGTTCGACCAGCTTCCTGGTCAGGCTGGTCTGGGCGGCGGCCAGTTCGGCCTTCCGCGCCTCAACGCTTTCCAGATAGCGTTCGATGCGCAGGGCGCGGTCGCGAAGCTCTTCGGCCAGGGCCACGGCTTCCGGGACATCCCCACAGCCCTGCATCAGCCCGGGCGGTTCGGCAAATGCGGCAAACATCTGCGACAGATCGCCATGTCGCATCAGAACGACCGCCCCGGGCAGCGCGAATCCCAGCGCGAGGATCGGAAGGATCTTACGCATCGGCCGCCTCCACCCGCTTGCGAAGTCGCCGGTTCCGCAACGGGATCACGGGATCGGGGCGGTCGGGCATCGCCGCGACGCCCAGCTTCTGACGCAGATCCCAAAGCTCTCGCTCCTTGCGGGCAGCGACGATCTGTTTGGCCAGTTCCTCGCTGGCGCCGGTGGCCTGATCGCGGGCTTCGCGCATCGCGCGTTCCAGCCGATCGACCTCGGCGGCCATGACCGCGATCGCGCCCCCCAATCCGGTTTCCAGATCGTTCAGCCGCCGCAGCCGCCGCGCCAGAACCAGGCAGAAGATCGCCAACCCGACAGAGGCCAGAATCAGCCCCGATTGCAGAAGAACATCCACGCTCATTTGAATCGAAACTCCGTGATGAGAAGGTCCTTGACCGGTTCTTCGCCCAGCACATAGCGGGTGCGGGTGATCAGTTCGGCCCGGATGATTTCCAATACCCCGCGCTTGCCATAGGCGGCCGGATCCACGCTGGACAGGAAGGTTGTGAACGCATCCAGCACGCGCGGCATCAGATGGGTCACCGTCTCGGCATGGGCCTGATCCGTTTCAATCACCGCCGACAGGACCACACCGCGATAGGCACCGCCCGGCAACGGAACATCCACGGTCGGCACGGTCACGAAAGTCACCGCCGGTGCCTGCACGGCATGCGGCTTTTCGGCAGGTTTCATCAGCGCCGCAGGCGACCAGAGCCCCAGATAGGTCGAGCCGAACCCCGCTGCGCCCAAAGCCAGCGCCAGCACCGGCAACAACAGCTTGCGCGGCTTCTTTTCCGGTTCGTCACCCGCCGAAACGGCAATATCGGTCATCCTGATTCTCCGTCCTGATGAGACGGATGTAACAGTTTGCGACTAACCAATTCTTAATCGCCGCCATGCAATGAAGGGCCATCGACGAAGACAGTTTCTGATTCGAAAGGGCCGGTTTTGCAAAAACTGCAGGACTATTGGACAGAGCGAAGCTCTAGACAGAAAGTCATTCTCGCGGGCGCCTTCGTGGCGACCTTCCTGACCATTCTCGCCTTTGCCACGCTGGCAAGCCGACCGAACATGACATTGCTTTATGGCGGGCTGGATCCTGCGCAGGCGGGCGAAGTCGTCGGCGGGATCGAACGCGCAGGCGTCGCCTATGAGGTGCGTGGCGATTCGATATGGGTCGATGCGACACAGCGCGATCAGCTGCGCATGCAGCTGGCGTCGCAGGGACTGCCGGCTGCCGGTGGCGCGGGTTACGAATTGCTGGACGGGATGTCTGGCTTTGGCACCACCTCGCAGATGTTCGACGCCGCCTATTGGCGCGCGAAGGAAGGCGAGCTGGCGCGCACGATCCTAGCGCTGCCCAATGTCAAGACGGCCCGCGTACACCTGGCGATCGAGAATGGCCGCGGCTATCGTCGCGAACAGGGCGGCAGTGCCTCAGTCACGCTGACGACGAATGGCGGCGCGATCACCCGCGATCAGGCGGCGGCGTTGAAATACCTGATCTCGTCGGGGGTACCCGGCATGCAGCCGGACAGCGTCACCGTCATCGACACCAAGACCGGCATCGTGGCCGCCGGCGAGGATGCAACCGGTGCCGACCGCGCCGAAGAGATGAAGCGCAATGTCGAACGCATCCTTCAGCCGCATGTCGGTCTGGGCAATGCCATCGTCGAGTTGAATCTGGATCTGGTCACTGAATCAGAGCTGCTGACCGAACAACGCTTTGACCCCAACCAGCGCGCGCTGATTTCCGAAGTGACCGAGGAAACGACCGATCAAAGCAACTCGACCGGGTCGGGTGCGGTGACGGCGGCTTCGAACCTGCCCGATACCGAAGAGTCCGCGGGCGACAGGACCGAGGCTGCCCGCTCGGAGAACCGTCAACAGTCGAATTACGAGGTCAGCACCGTGACGCGCGAAGTTTCGCGTCAGCCGGGATCGGTTCGGCGGATGACGGTTGCCGTGCTGGTCAATGGTGTGGCGCAGGAACAGAATGGCGAGGTCAGCATGGTTCCGCGATCAGAGGCCGAACTGCAATCGCTGCGCGAACTGGTCGCCTCGGCCGTGGGGTTCGATGAGACACGCGGCGATGTGATCACCGTGAAATCCCTGCCCTTCTCGGCGCTTGGCGAAACCGGCACGCTGGCCAGCCCCGGCTTTCTGGACCGGCTGGAACTGAACGGACTGGCCAGGATCGCACTGATCGGGATGATAGCGTTGGCCATGATCTTCCTGCTGCTGCGCCCGCTGTCCCGGATGCGCAATGCGCCCTCGGCCCCGGCACTGGACGACAGTCGCCCGCTGGAAGACGCGCTGACCGGTACCATCGAAGAAGATGCGCCCGAAGCCCCGCAACCCAGTCTGGAGGCCCCGGCCCCACGTCAACCCGAACAATTGTCGCTGCCCTCGGCCGATCCGGTGGCCCGTCTGCGCGGCATGATGCGCGACCGCCAGGATGAAAGCGTCAAGATCCTGTCCGGCTGGATCGAGAACAAGGAGAAAGCACATTGACCCCCGCAGTGATCAAACTGGAATCCTTTTCCGCGGCGCGTCGTCAGCCCGAACCCAGCTTTGACCGCGCCGAGCTGGAGGCCGCCCGCGCCGAAGGGCTGGCACAGGGTCTTGCACAGCGCGACAGCGAACAGTTGCAGGGCCTGCGCGCCGGGCTGGATCGTCTGGCGCAGGCGATGGTCGATGATGCAGCCCGCCGCCACGACATTCGGTCCGAGGCCGTCGCCGCGCTGGCACCGGTGCTGTCGGCCATTCTGGATGCCCTGACCCCGGCCACCGCCTCGCAGCGACTGGAACGCTCGCTTCTGGCAGAGCTGGAGCGGTTGGCCGATCAGACGCCGCCGCTATGCGCCGACCTGATCTGCGGGCCCGACCTGCGCCCCATGGTCGAGCGCTGCATCCAGCAATCGGGTCTGCAGAATATCCGGATCGAAGAACGCTCTGACGCAACGGTTTCGCTGAACCTTCAGGGCGGACGCATCGAATTTTCGCAGGACAGCATGACGCGCCAGATCCGCGCGCTGATCGAAGAAATCAAGCAGGACACCCCGACATGGACGCATTGAAGCACCTGATCGACACCGACAACATTCAGCTGGAAGTGACGATCCGACTGGGTCGCACCCGCATGACCGTCGCCCAACTGGCCGCGTTGCAGGCCGACGATATCGTGACCCTGGACCAGACCATCGACGAGGGCGTCGAGATCTGCGTCGGCGACAAGGTCGTCGCCCGCGGCGAGCTGACCGGCGACGGCACCCCCGAAGACCGGCTATGCGTCAGGATATCAGGCGCGTCGGAGGGCCTGTGAGGCTGTTGATCACGGTCCTGCTGCTGACCCTGCCCTCGGCGGTTCTGGCGCAGGACGCGGCCGGGCTGCAGCAGGCCGCCGACAGTCTGGGCCAGAACTCGGTGCTGATCGTGCTGGGATTGACGGCATTGTCGCTTGCGCCCGGCATCGCGATCACGGTGACCTGCTTTCCCTTCATCGTCACGGTGCTGTCGATCCTGCGGCAATCGTTGGGACTGCAAAGCGCGCCTCCGAACATGCTGATCATCAGCCTGTCGATCTTCCTGACATGGTTCATCATGGACCCGGTCCTGCGCGAGGCTTGGCAGACCGCGGGTGCCCCGTTGCGCGACGGCACCATCGGCCTGTCCGAGGCGTTTCAGCGCGGCATCATCCCGTTTCGCGAGTTCATGGCCCTGCGCACCGATCCCGACACGCTGCAGACCCTGGCCGAGATCGCGCCCGATCCCGACGGTCCGGCGGATCGGCTTGCGGTGCTGGTGCCGTCCTTCATGCTGTCGGAAATCCAGCGCGCCTTCGAGATCGGCTTTCTGGTCGCCCTGCCCTTCCTGATCATCGATCTGGTCGTCTCGGCGGTGCTGATGTCGATGGGCATGATGATGGTGCCCCCGGTCGTGGTGGCCCTGCCCTTCAAGCTGGCATTCTTCGTCGTGGTCGACGGCTGGACCCTGATCGCCGGGGCGTTGGTCCGCAGCTATCAATAGCGCGGATCAGGCCCGGCGTTCGTCCAGATTGTCGATGCCCAGAACCTGCAGGATCTTGGCCTCGATATGCGCGGCATTCAGCGCCGAGGTGTCATACATCGCCACCGGCGCGTCGTGGTCCACGAACAGATCCGGCAGCACCATCGAACGGAACTTCAGCCCGTGATCGAACACGCCTTCATCCGCCAGAAGTTGCGCGACATGGCTGCCAAAGCCGCCGACAGCGCCCTCTTCGATGGTGATCAGCGCATCGTGGTCGTGCGCAAGGCGCAGGATCAGTTCGCGATCCAACGGCTTGGCAAAGCGGGCATCGGCGACGGTCGGCTGAATGCCACGCGACATCAGCGATTCACGCGCCTTCATCACTTCGGACAGGCGGGTCCCGAAGGACAGGATCGCGACCGATTTCCCCTCGGCGATCATGCGACCGCGTCCAATGGGCAGCACATCGCCCTTTTCCGGCATGTCGACCCCAGTCCCCTCGCCGCGCGGAAAGCGGAAGGCGATCGGGCCGCTGTCATGTGCGGCGGCGGTTGCGACCATATGCGTCAGTTCGGCCTCGTCGGCGGCGGCCATGACCACGAAGCCCGGCAGATTGGCCAGAAACGCGATATCGAAGGCCCCGGCATGGGTCGGGCCGTCCTGACCGACCAACCCGGCGCGGTCGATGGCGAAACGCACCGGCAGGTTCTGCACGGCCACGTCATGGACGACCTGATCATAGCCACGCTGCAGGAAGGTCGAATAGATCGCGCAGAACGGTTTCAGCCCGCCCGCGGCAAGCCCCGCGGCAAAGGTCACGGCATGTTGCTCGGCGATCCCCACGTCAAAGGACCGGCGCGGGAAGCGATCGGCAAATTGTTTCAGCCCGGTGCCATCCGGCATCGCCGCAGTCACGCCAACGATGCGGTCGTCACGCTCGGCCTCGGCGATCAGGTTCCGCGCAAAAACCGAGGTATAGCTGGGCGCGTTCGATTTCGCCTTCTTCTGCACCCCGGTGATCACGTCGAACTTGCCCGTCGCGTGGCCCCGATCGGCGGCGTTTTCCGCCGGGCCATAGCCCTTGCCCTTGCGGGTGACGGCATGGATCAGGACCGGACCCGTCGCCCGCGACTTGACCGTACGCAGCAGGGCCAGCAGTTGCTCGACATCGTGGCCGTCTACCGGGCCGATATAGGAAAAGCCCAGCTCTTCGAACAGGGTGCCGCCGACGGTCATGCCTTTCAGCATTTCCTTGGCCCGGCGCGCACCTTCCTGCATCGGAGAGGGCAGCAGGCTGACGGCACCCTTGGCAGCAGCCTTCAGTTCCTGAAACGGGCCGCCGGTATAAAGCCGCGTCAGATAGGACGACATCGCGCCCACCGGCGGGGCAATCGACATTTCGTTGTCATTCAGGATGACGAACAACCGCTTGCCCAGATGGCCGGCATTGTTCAGCGCCTCATAGGCCATGCCCGCGCTCATGGCGCCGTCGCCGATCACCGCGATGGCATCGCCCGGATCGCCCCCCAGATCGCGCGCCGCCGCGAACCCCAGCGCCGCCGAAATCGAGGTCGAGCTGTGGCCGGCCCCGAACGGGTCATATTCGCTTTCGGCACGCTTGGTGAACCCGGCCAGACCGCCGCCCATGCGCAGGGTGCGGATCCGGTCGCGCCGTCCGGTCAGGATCTTGTGGGGATAGCACTGGTGCCCGACATCCCAGATGATCTTGTCGCGCGGGGTATCAAAGACCGCATGCAGGGCCACGGTCAGTTCGACCACGCCCAGACCCGCGCCCAGATGGCCGCCGGTCACACTGACGGCGCTGACCGTCTCGGTACGCAATTCATCGGCCAGGCGTTTCAGCTCGGCATCGGTCAGGGATTTCAGGTCCGAGGGCAGATTGACCCTGTCAAGGACCGGAGTCTGCGGGCGATCGGTCATGGCTGGCCCTCCGGGCTTATCAAGTATCGCGCTCGATAACGAATCGCGCCAGATCGCGCAAGTTTCCGGCGGCATCGCCATAGGGCGACAGCGCATCCTCGGCGCGGGTGACATAACGACGGGCCTCGTCCTGTGCGCCCTCAAGCCCCAGAAGCGACACGAAAGTCGCCTTGCCCGCATCGGCATCCTTGCCGACGCGCTTGCCGGTCACATCCTCGTCACCCGTGACATCCAGGATGTCGTCGGCGATCTGGAAGGCCAGTCCCAATGCGGTTGCGTAATCGTCCAGCGCCGCCGAATCGGCATCCGCGATCAGCGCCCCCGACATCGCGGCAAATCGGATCAAGGCGCCGGTCTTGGCCCCCTGCAGGCGCTTGACCGCCTTCAGGTCCAGGGCGTCGACCGCCGTTTCGGCGGCAATGTCCAGTGCCTGCCCCCAGACCATGCCCCGCGCGCCGACGGCATCGGAAAAGGCGCGGATCAGGCGCAGACGCGCGGCCGCATCGCCGACCTGATCGCGGGCCAGCAGATCGAAGGCCAGCGTCTGCAACGCATCGCCAGCCAGGATCGCCGTGGCTTCGGACCATTGGACATGGCAGGTCGGCATGCCGCGACGCAGATCGTCGTCATCCATCGCGGGCAGGTCGTCATGGACAAGGCTATAGGCATGCAGCGCCTCGACCGCGGCGGCGACGGGCAGCGCCGCCTCGGCCTGAACGCCGTGCAGCCGCGCCGATTCCATCACCAGAAAGGCGCGCAGCCGCTTGCCGCCCACGGTCGCATAGGCCATCGCATCGCGCAGTTCGCCCTGCGGCAGATCGGCGATGGCGGCGTCCAGCGCGGATTGAACCTGCGCCTTCACCTCGTCCAGACGTGCCTGCATCACAGACCCTCGGCCGGTTCCGCGCCCGAGGGCTGACCATTGGCCGCAAGGGTGATCTTTTCCACCCGCTCCTCGGCTTCGCGCAGGCGTTTTTCGCAATGCTCGCGCAGCTTGGCGCCGCGTTCATACAGGGCGATCGATTCCTCAAGCGTGGCCTCGCCGGTTTCCAGCTTGCCCACGGTCGCTTCCAGTTCGCGCATTGCGTCCTCGAAGGACAGTTCGGTGATCTCGCTCATTCTGCGGCCTCCATCAGCACCTTGACATGGGCACGGACCGACCGCCCCAAAGCGGCAAGATCATAGCCACCTTCCAGACAGGATACCACCGGTGCCGCGCAGTCGGACGCCATGTCGCAGATGGCGCGGGTCAGGGCGGCGAAATCCTCGTCCGACCAGTTCAACTGCGCCAGCGGATCGTCGCGATGGGCGTCGAACCCGGCCGAGATGATGACCAGTTGCGGCGCGAAATCACGACAACGGCGCAGGATATCGTCCCAGGCGGCCCGCGCCTCGGCCCCGCCGGAATGTGGGGGCAAGGGCACGTTCATCACCTGACCATGCGCCCCTTGTTCGGCCATCGTCCCACTGCCGGGATAAAGCGGCATCTGATGCGACGAGGCAAAGAATGCGCGCGGTTCGTCCCACAGCAGGTCCTGCGTGCCATTGCCGTGATGGACGTCGAAATCCAGAACCGCCACGCGGTCCAGCTTGTGCAGATCCAACGCGCGCTTGGCGGCGATGGCGACGGTGCCGAACAGGCAGAAGCCCATCGCCGTTTCGCGTTCGGCATGGTGTCCGGGCGGGCGCATGGCGACGAAGGCATTCGCGACCTCGCCGGCCAGCACCGCATCGACCGCCGCGCAGGCCCCGCCGACCGCACGCAGCGCCGCCTGAAAGCTGCCGGGCGACATATGCGTATCCGCATCCAGCATCCGCAGCCCCTCGGCCGGTTCGAAATCGCGGATCCGCGCCAGATAGCGTTCCGGATGACAGCGCAGCACCTCGCCATCCTGCGCCTCGGGGGCGTCGCGGCGATCCAGATCCAGATCGGCCAGCGCCCGGATGACCGCGCCGTAACGGGCCACCTGTTCGGGATGGCCGTCCGGCGTGACATGCCGCGCGGCGGAATCATGGGTGAACAGGGCTGTCGTCATCAGGGCCTCCTCCTGCCGTCGCGCCACGCTAGGCGGCACGCGGCCAAGGGACAAGACCACAATCAGACGGTCAGGCGGGCGCCGTCATGTCCGGCGATGACCAGATCCATCAATGTGCCTTCGGGCTGGTCGGTGTCGAAGGCCACTTCGGTGAACTGCTCGGTGCGTCCGATGCGCGGGCCTTCGGTCAGCACGCGATGCGTCCGTCCGATCTGCGCGTCCAGATGGCGGCGCAGCGCGGCATCGCCCGCCCCGCGCAGGCGCGCGGCGCGGTCGCGGATCGCGGGGCCCTTGACCGCCGGCATCCGCGCGGCAGGCGTGCCCTTGCGCGCGGAATAGGGGAAGACATGCAGGAAGGTCAGGTCGCAATCGGAGACCAGCTTCAGGCTGTTCCGGAACATCTCCTCGGTCTCGGTCGGGAAACCGGCGATGATGTCGGCCCCGAAGACGATATCGGGGCGCAGGCGGCGGGCTTCCTCGCAGAAGGCGATGGCGTCGTCGCGCAGGTGGCGGCGCTTCATGCGCTTCAGGATCATGTCGTCGCCCGCCTGAAGCGACAGGTGCAGATGCGGCATCAGGCGCGGTTCGGAGGCGATGGCCAGCATCAGGTTCTCGTCGGCCTCGATGGAATCGATGCTGCTGATGCGCAGGCGCGGCAGGTCGGGGACAAGGCGCAGGATGCGCATGACCAGATCGCCCAGACGCGGCGTTCCCGGCAGATCCGCGCCCCAGCTGGTCAGGTCCACGCCGGTCAGCACGACCTCGTTGAAGCCGCGCCCGACAAGGCGCTTGATCTGTTCGACCACGACGCCCGCGGGCACGCTGCGCGAATTGCCGCGGCCATAGGGGATGATGCAGAAGGTGCAGCGGTGGTCGCAGCCGTTCTGGACCTGCACATAGGCGCGGTGACGGCCGAAGCCGTCGATCAGGTGCCCCGCCGTCTCCTTGACCGACATGATGTCGTCGACGCGGACCTTTTCGGTCTCGCCGATCAGGTCGGGGGCGCGCAGCTGGGTCCAAGTCTCGGGCTGCATCTTTTCGTGATTGCCGATAACGCGCGTGACCTCGGGCATGGCGGCGAAGGTCTCGGGTTCGGTCTGGGCCGCGCAGCCGGTCACGATGACGGGCGCGCCGGGGTTTTCACGCGACAGGCGGCGGATTTCCTGACGCGCCTTGCGCACGGCCTCGGCGGTGACGGCGCAGGTGTTTACGACCACGGCACCCGACAGGCCCGCGGCATCGGCCATCTCGCGCATGGCCTCGGTCTCGTAGGCGTTCAGGCGGCAGCCGAGGGTGGAAAAGACGGGTGCGCTCATGCCGCCCACCAATCCGCGGTGAAGGTTCCGGAAAAGACATGCGCGGTCGGGCCTTCCATCCAGACCCCGTCGTCACGCCAGTCGATATGCAACACGCCGCCCGGCACGTTCACCTTGACGCGCCGCCCCGTCAGCCCGCGCCGCGCCGCAGCCACCGCCGCCGCGCAGGAACAGGACCCCGAGGCCAGCGTCGGCCCCGTGCCGCGTTCCCAGATCCGCAGGGTGATTTCATCGAACGAGATGACCTGCACGACCTCGACATTGGTACGTTCGGGGTACAGGAAGTGATGTTCCATCCGCGGACCGAATTCGGCCAGATCGACCGAGGCCGCGTCATCCACGAAGAAGGTGACATGCGGATTGCCCATGCCGGTCGCAACCGGATCGCCCTCGATCGGCAAATGGTCGATATCGACATCCTGCGCCAAGGGGATCGCGCGCCAGTCCAGCACCGGATGCCCCATATTCACGCGGGTCAGCCCGTTCTCGGCATCCTCGGCGGTCAGGACGGCATGATCGGTGCGCAGGCGCAGGCCGGACCTGCCGGTCTGATCCAGCAAATGCCGCGCGATGCAGCGGGTCGCGTTCCCGCAGGCGCCGCTGCGCGACCCGTCGGCGTTCCAGAAGACCAGCCGCGCATCGGACCGATCGTCATCATGGATGGTGGCAAGCTGATCAAAGCCCACCCCCATATGGCGGTCCGCGATGCGCACAACGTGATCGGGCGACAGGGCCAGGGCCGAGCCGCGCAGATCGATCACCACAAAATCATTGCCAAGCCCGTGCATCTTCATGAAGGGCAGCGGGGGGGTCATGTCAGCTGTCATGGCCGCGATATAGGCCCGAGGAAAAGAATTTGCCAGACTTGTCGTTTTTCCTGTTGACGCCACCAGCCACCAACCGTAGATAGCCCCCCGTGCGATGGGCCCGTAGCTCAGTTGGTAGAGCAACTGACTTTTAATCAGTGGGTCACAGGTTCGAATCCTGTCGGGCTCACCACTGAACTTCCTTGGAATTCAGACGATTACTGAAATGCAGCAGCATTTCAGGATCAGTCTGTCCCAAACCGTGATGTTCAGTCGCGCAGGTACAATCCTTGCAGGACCAGCCCCCAAGCCCCGGATCCGTCCATGCATCGCGTGCCGGGGTTATATGGCGGTCCTTGCGACCCTCAGCGGACGCTATGATCCGCCCGACATCACCGGGATTCTGGCGGAAGGGAATGGGAGTCGAACCCACCCGGGACAGGCTCGCTGCCCCAACCGGATTTGAAGTCCGGCCGCCCCACCGGGGACGATTCCCTTCCAATTGGTCCGAACAGATCGACCCTGTGCGGATTGATGCGCCGCATATCGCCCCGACGCAAGGTCACCCCCAACCGATCCAGAAAATCCAGGATCTCGATCGCGACCTTGCGCCCGTTCTGAACGCGGTCCCGAAAGGCGGGGGCCGTGAACCAGCCATCCGGCGCGGCCCGTGCCACGTCACAGATGATTGCAACCATCTCGCGCGTGACCGCACGTGCGAAGAAATGGTCGCGTGCAATCTGATCGGTCCGGCCCAGCTTTTGCGTCAGCTTCAGCACCCGCCGCACCTCGCGTTCATCCAGCCCCAGATTTGCGGCAAAATCGCGGACACGCGGCGGGCGAAAGCGGGCCTCGCCGGTCAGGTCGGGCTTGATGCGGGCCCACAGCGCCTCATCTTCGGGTGACAGGCTGACCTCATGTCCGGGCAGGCGCAGGAACGCGCCATCCAGCACGATCCGCCCGGCTTCGGATTGCCGATGCAACAGCGCCATGAAATCGGGCTTTGGCAGCCGTGGCTGCATCTGCAGGCGCAGTTTTTCGCGCCCGATTCCCGACAGGTCGGGATTGGCCGCGTGAAAACTGGTCAACGCGTCCAGCAAAGCCTGTTCCAGCGCGGCTGCCATATCCGGACCAAGTGCCTGCCTGCCAATGACATCCACGCCTGCCCGCGCGATCAGATCCGCCGCCGCGCTGTCGGGGATCGCACGGTCGCGACAGAACACGACCAGATCGACCGGCGCGATCCGGGCCATATGCGACAGGGCGCGTTCCGGCGCAGTCTGGTCAGCCGCCGCAATCAGGGCCAACCGATCCGGCGCGCGCCGCCGGCGTGACGGGGCGCGCAGATCAAGGAACTGCCCGCCACCGATCGTCCGCTGCGCCGACACGTCGCGCAGCACAAAGCGATCCAGCACCGCAGCCGAAATCGGACGGTCCAGCACGATCTGAACGGGACCGCTGCCCCCCGGCTGGATCGGGTCGGCCAATGGCACGATCCGTGCCCCGGCTTCGACCGCATGGCTGTGCAGGCGCGCGGGAAACCATGTGCCGACGGCCTTTGGCTGGCTTGGCAGGACATGCAGAAGGGCATCGATGCGATCGGTCGGGGCGTGCAAGGCGGGCGACAGGATCAGATCGCCACGTCGGATTGCCTCTTTGGCGATACCATCGCCCGCCAGGTTCAGGGCGCATCGCTGACCGGCCAGTCCGATCTGGGCCGGGCGGTTCTGGGCATGCAGACCACGCACCCGCGCGGACAGCCCCGTCGGGCTGATCGCCACCTGATCGCCCACCGCCACCTGCCCGGAAATCACGGTCCCTGTCACCACCGTGCCCGCGCCCGACAGGGTGAAACTGCGATCCACCGCCAGCCGAAAACCATCCTGCGCCGGCCGCGCGGTCAGATCCCGCTGCGCCACAACCAACGCCCTGCGCAGATCCCCCACCCCCTCGCCGGTCAGCGAGGAAACCGGCAGGATCGGCGCATCGCGCAGGCCGGTCGGGGCCAGCGCCGCGCGAATCTGCTGCGCGACCCCATCGCGGCGCGGCGCATCGGCCAGATCGCATTTGGTCAGCGCCACGATCCCGCGACGGATGCCCAGCAGGTCCATGATCGCCAGATGTTCGCGCGTCTGGGGCATTACCCCGTCATCGGCGGCCACCACCAACAGCGCCAGATCGATCCCCCCCGCCCCGGCCAGCATGGTGTGGATCAGGCGCTCATGTCCCGGCACATCGACGAAACCGCATATGGTGTCACCGCCCAGATCGGCATAGGCAAAGCCCAGATCAATGGTAATCCCGCGGGCCTTTTCCTCGGCCAGCCGGTCGGCATCAGTCCCGGTCAGTGCCTTGACCAATGCCGTCTTGCCGTGGTCGATATGCCCCGCCGTCCCGATGATCACAGCGCCACCAATGCCGTCAGCAGGTCGTCATCGCGATCCAGACAGCGCAGATCCAGGATCATCGCCCCGTCATGGATATGCCCGATCACCGGGCGCGGCAGGCCACGCAGCATCGCGGCAAGGCGGTCGGGCGCATCGCCGCCCTGCCCGGTCAGCCGCAACCCCGCCGAAGGGATCGTATCGGTCGGCAGCGCGCCCGAACCGATCTGGCTGTCGCAGTCGCACATCTTGGTGGCAAAGCCCAAAGGCGCCAGAATCTGCCCGACCTGCGGCAGCAGGCGCAGGGCTTGCGCGACGATATCCTGACGTTGCCGCGCCAGATGGCGCAGCGTCGGCAATCGCTGTTCCAGGCGATCGGGGTCGCGATACAACCGCAGCACGGCCTCAAGCGCGGCGATGCGGATCTTGTCCAGACGCAGCGCACGTTTCATCGGGTTACGGTTGATCCGCGCGATCAGGTCACGCCGCCCGGCAATGAACCCCGCCTGCGGACCGCCCAGCAGCTTATCCCCCGAAAAGGTGACCAGATCGGCACCCTCGGCAATGGCCTCGGCCACGGTCGGCTCGCGCCGCAGGCCCCAGCGGGACAGATCGATCAGCGACCCCGACCCCAGATCGTTCACCAAGGGCAGCCCCGACTTGCCCGCGATGGCGGACAGGTCGGGGGCCGCCACATCGCGCGTGAACCCCTCGATCCGGTAGTTCGAGGTGTGCACCTTCAGGATCAGACCGCTGTCTGGGCCGATGGCGTTTTCGTAATCATGCGGGTGGGTGCGGTTGGTCGTGCCGACCTCGACCAAACGGGCGCCCGCGCGTTCCATGATGTCGGGAATGCGGAACGAGCCGCCGATCTCGATCAGTTCGCCGCGCGACACGATGCCTTCACGCCCCAGACCAAGCGTGTTCAGCACGATCAGCATCGCGGCGGCATTGTTGTTGACGACCGTCGCATCCTCGGCCCCGGTCAGATCGCAGATCAGCCCGCGCAGGTGATCGTCACGCTGCCCGCGCGTGCCGCCATCCAGATCGAATTCCAGGTTCAGCGGTGCGGCCATGGCGGCACTGGCAGCGTGGATGGCGCTGTCGGGCAGGATCGCACGACCCAGATTGGTATGCAGGACCGTACCGGTCAGGTTCAGCATCGGCCGCAGACGCGACTGCGCCGCGGCGGCAAGATCGGCGGCCAGAAGATGCGGCAGGCGCGCGGCCTCGGCCCCGCCATCGGCACCACCGCGGATCGCCTCTCGGGCCGCATCCATGCGCAGCCGCGCGCCCTTGGTCACGACCGCGCGGCCATGTTCCTCGATCAGCAGGCGTCCCGTGTCGGATTGCAGCAGTTGATCGATCGAGGGAAGGGCGCGAAAGCCCTGCATCAATACCCCGCCAGATAGGCGTTCAGCCCCGCGCGGGAAAAGCCGGTGTCCTTCATCATCAGGTCCAGCCCAAGACTGGCGACATCGTCGGCCACCGGGTCAAGACTGTGATTATCGACCAGATACAGCACCTTGACCCAAGAATCGCATTCCGAACAGACTTCGGCCTTGACGGTCGCCTTTTCCGTCTCGACCGAACGATAGCTGATGCCCTTGGTCGATGCGCAGGACAGGCATTTCACCCGCACCTCGTTCCAACGTGTGGCACAGCAGGCGCAGGTGGCATAGCGCAGGTTTTCGATCCCCTGCGTCGCCGTGATCTGCGAGGTGACCGGCCGTCCGCCGCAGGCCGGACAGATGCCGGTGCGGATCGGGACCAGCGCCTCGGCATCCAGCATGGATGCAAGGCGCGCCATATGCACCTGAACCGCAGCCGCCGCGAACAGATGCGGCGCGGCGCTGTCTTCGGGGATGCGGTCCGACAGCAGGTTTTCCAGCAACCAGTGGCGATCGGCCAGATCCGCCGACACCACCGCCTGCAACGCCAGCTTTGCCGGTTCAGGCATCTCCAGCGACAGCGCCTCGTGGCACAGCACGGTCAGCGTTTCGTGCAGCACCTCGTCAGTTGCCTGCAGGTCACGGTCGATCGGCGGCATCCGGCTGGCGCGGGCCAGTTCGATCCGGTCGCGGGTGATCGGATCCGGTTCCGGCAATTCGTCGATCAGGCGGGCCTGCAACGCGGTCAGGTCGGCCAGAAAAGCCAGATAGGGGCCCAGACGCGGATCATGTTCCGCCAGAAATCCGAAACGGTTCGCACGTCGGGCGAACAGGCTGTCGGGGTCGGGAAGGATGGCCAGGGGCGGCTTCGGCACGCCGCCAATGGCGCCTGGATCGGGATGGGTGGTCGTTGCCATGATCTCTCCGGGCCGGACCGGCCACTAGGTCGTAGTGTTTCGCGCTACTCTGCCGGGCCACGATCACCGCGTCCAGCCACTTCGCGCAGCCATTTGCGGTGGTGCCGCCACGCCCAGCCGCCGGTCACATCCCCCCGCGTCATGGCCCGCAAAGTGCCACGCACCCAGAAGGCGGCAAACACATGCAGGATGAACACAAGAATGATCGCGACCGCCGCCAGCGCATGAATCAGCGTGGCAATGCGCCGTATCTGGATCGGCACCAGACCGTCGAAGAACTGCTGCCACATCATCACCCCCGACACGATCAGCACCAGGATCAGCCCGGACATCGCCCAGAAGATGAATTTCTGCCCGGCATTGTATTTGCCCAGTTCCGGCAACCGTTCTTCATGGCCGGTGACGACATCCCCGATTCGTGTGACCCAGGTCGTATCCTCGGGACGCGGCAGGTTCAGACGCCACATCTGCAAGAACAGCAACGCAAAGCTGAGAAACAGCACGACCCCAAGGATCGGGTGCAGCCAACGGGCGATCTGACCGCCGCCGAACAGCCCGGTCAGGAAATACAGCGACGGTGAAAAGAACGCCAAACCCGACAGCGCAAGCAGGATCAGCGACCCCGCCGTGATCCAGTGGTTCAGCCGCGTGATGCCACGATAGCGGCTGACCCGCACCGGTTCGGTGCTTTCGATATGATCGCCGCGTTCCGAATAGAACAGCCTTGCCATCAGATATCCTCCCGGTCGCGGACCAGACGTTCGGCGGCCACTTCTTCCTCGGCCTCGACCTTGTTCCCGCGCGAGAACAGGCCCATCAACAACGCCCCGGCGGCGGCAACACCCATCGCGGCCATGCCTGCGGTCTTGGTGACCCCCTTCCACCCCTCGACGATCGGCGAGATGCGCGGATTTTCGGGAAGATCGCTATAGATGCCCGGCTTGTCGGCATGGTGCAGCACATAGATCACATGGGTGCCGCCGACGCCTTCGGGATCATAGACCCCGGCATTGTCGTAGCCACGCGATTTCAGATCCTCGATCCGGTCATCGGCCAGCGCCAGCATGTCATCCTTGGTGCCGAAGGTAATCGCCTTCGTGGGACAGGCCTTGGCACAGGCCGGCCCCTGCCCGACCGCGACCCGGTCCGAACACAGCGTGCATTTATAGCTTTTGTGATCGGTCTTGCTGATCCGGGGAATGTCAAAGGGACAGCCGGTGACGCAATAGCCGCAGCCGATGCAGTTGTCGTGGATGAAATCCACGATTCCGTTGGAATATTGCACGATCGCGCCCGGCGCCGGACAGGCCTTCAGGCAGCCCGGATCCTCGCAATGCATGCAGCCATCCTTGCGGATCAGCCATTCAAGTTCGTTCGTGGCGGGGTTTTCCCACTCGCTGAACCGCATCAGCGTGAACATGTCCGGGGTCAGATCGTGGGGGTTTTCATAGACCCCCACATTCTCGCCGATCTCGGGGGTGGTGTCGTTCCATTCCACGCAGGCGGATTGGCAGGCCTTGCAACCGATGCATTTGCTGACATCGATCAGCTTGGCCAGCTTGGTCAGTTGCCGATCCGGCGCGGGCAGATCGGCGGTGGCCGAGACGCGCACCAGATCGCGCGTCCCGAAACCGGCTTCCATCGGCTGCACCGGCGGATTGGCCGCCGCCGTCGTGGGTTGAGGCGCTGTCCCGCTCATGCCACCGGCTCCTCTGTTGAGGGTTCGATATTGACGAGGAACGCCTTGAATTCCGGCGTCTCGACATTGGCGTCACCGACAAAGGGAGTCAGGCTGTTGGGCCCCCACCCTTTCTTCGCCGCGCCCTTGAAGCCCCAGTGCAGCGGGATGCCCACGACATGAACCGTCTTGCCATCGCAGATCATCGGCTTGATCCGCTTGGTGACCACAGCCTTGGCCCAGACCTCGCCCCGCTTGCCCCAGACCCGAACGCGCCCGCCCTTGGCGATGCCCTTTTCGGCGGCCAGTTCCTCGCTGATTTCCACGAAGAACTCGGGCTGCAGGGATGCGTTCACCTTGTTGTGCTTGGTCCAGTAGTGGAAATGCTCGGTCAGGCGATACGAGGTCGCGACGAAGGGAAATTCGTCGCTGGTGGCGAATTGCGCGGCATCGTCGGCAAAGACCCGGCTGACGGGGTTGCCGCGCATCTTGTCGTTGAACACATTCTTCAGCGGGCTTTCGAACGGCTCCATATGGGTCGGGAACGGGCCGTCCCGCATCATGCCCCGGGTAAACAGGCGCGATGCGCCCTCCTGGTTCATGATGAAGGGCATCACCTCGTCCGGTTTCGACGTGACCCCGATATCGGGCACATCATAGCCTTCCCATTTCTCGCCGGTCCATTCGATCAGCTTGCGGTCGGGGTCCCAGGGTTTGCCCTGCATGTCGGCCGAGGCGCGGTTATACAGGATCCGCCGGTTCACCGGCCAGGCAAAGGACCAGTTCAGGAACATGCCGGCATCGCCGGGATCGGAATTGTCCCGCCGCGCCATGTTGTTGCCATCCTCGTTCCAGCAGCCGGAATAGATCCAGCAGCCGCACATGGTCGACCCGTCATCCTGCAACTGGGTAAAGTTCTTCACCTGCTTGCCCGCCTCGACCAGCACGGTCGATGGGTCCTTGGCGTCATAGACGGTCTTCAATGCCCGCCCGTTCATTTCCCGTGCCAGTTCTTCGGGCGTGGGTTCCGACGGGTCGGCATAATCCCAGGTCAGGTTCAGGATCGGATCGGGGAACACGCCGCCTTCGTCCTGGTACAGCTTGCGCAGCCTCAGGAAGATATTGGCCATGATCCAGGTGTCGTGCCTGGCCTCGCCCGGCGGTGTGCCCCCGGCCCAGTGCCATTGCAGCCAGCGCCCCGAATTGACCAACGCGCCCTCGTCTTCAGCAAAGCAGGTCGTGGGCAGTTCCAGCACCTCGGTCTGGATCGCGGCGCTGTCCACGTCATTGTGGATGCCGTGATTTTCCCAGAAATGCGCGGTTTCGGTTTCCAGCGGGTCCATCACGACCAGCAATTTCAGCCGCGACAACGCCTCGGTCAGCTTGGCCCGGTTGGGGAAGGACAGAAGCGGGTTGAAGCCCTGGCAGAAGTACAGGTTGATCTGCCCGTGCTTCATCAGTTCGAACATACGCAACACGTCATAGGTCGGCACGTCCAGCTTGGGCAGGTAGTGATAGGCCCAGTCATTCTCGGCCGTGGCCGCATCGCCCCACATGGCCTTCATGAAGCTGACCATGAATTTGGGGTAGTTCTGCCAATAGCTGGTCTGGTTCGGGCGCAGCGGCTTGAACCCGCGGGCCGAGATATAGGTCTGCCAGTCCGGCTCTTTTTCGGTCGGGATGTTCAGATAGCCGGGGATCAAGTTCGACATCAGGCCCAGATCGGTCAGGCCCTGAATGTTCGAATGGCCGCGCAGCGCGTTCATGCCGCCGCCACGCATCCCGATATTGCCCAGAATCAGTTGCAGCATCGCCATGCCGCGAATGTTCTGCGCCCCTTTCGAATGCTGCGTCCAACCCAGCGCATACATCGAGGTCATCACCCGGTCGGGCGCGCTGCATTCGCCGATCATCTCGCAGATCTGCAGGAACTTGTCCTTGGGCGTGCCGCAGATGTTTTCCACGAATTCCGGCGTATAGGCCTCGACATGGGCCTTTAGCAGGTTCCAGACACAGCGCGGGTCCTGCAAGGTCGGGTCGATCCGGGCATAGCCGTCCTCACCGATCTGGTAATCCCAGCTTTCCTTGTCGTAATCGCGCTTTTCCTCGTCATAGCCGGTGAACAGCCCGTCGGACCAGCCAAAGCCCTCTTTCACGAGGAAGGCGGCATTGGTGTAGTTGCGGACATATTCCCACTGCACCTTGTCGTTTTCCATGCACCAGCGGATCACCCCCATGAGGAAGCTGATATCGCTGCCCGGACGGATCGGGGCATAGAAATCCGACACGCTGGCCGTGCGGGTATAGCGCGGATCGACGACGATCAGCTTGGCACCCCGATTGGCCTTGGCCTCGGTCACCCATTTGAAGCCGCAGGGATGGGCTTCGGCGGCATTGCCGCCCATGACGACCACAAGGTCGGTATTCTTGATGTCGGTCCAGGCGTTCGTCATCGCGCCACGGCCAAAGGTTGGGCCCAAACTGGACACCGTGGGGCCGTGTCAGACGCGTGCCTGATTGTCGAAACCGACTATTCCGGTGGAACGCACGGCCTTGTAGGTCAGCCATGCGGTTTCATTCGTGGTGGCCGATGCGGCCAGAAAACCCGTGGTGGTCCAGCGGTTGACCGCCACGCCATCTTCGTTCGTCTGAACCAGATTGGCGTCGCGGTCGTCCTTCATCGCGCGGGCGATCTTGTCCAGCGCCTGATCCCAGGTGATGTCCTGAAATTCGGTCGCGCCGGCGGCGCGATAGCGGGGCCGGGTCAGGCGGGTCGGCGCCTTCACGAAATCCTTCAGCGCGGCGCCTTTCGGGCACAGCGTTCCGCGGTTCGTGGGATGGTCGGCGTCGCCCTCGATATGCATGATCTCGGCGGTTTCGCCGGCTTTCACATCGCCCTCGGAATACATGATGATCCCGCAGGCGACCGAGCAATATGGACAGGTGTTGCGCGTTTCCGTCGTCGTGGTCAGCTTGAAGGCGCGCACATGCGCGGCCTCGGCTGCCTCGGCTTCGCCGAAGCCCATGGCCCCCAGCGACGTTGCCGCAACCCCCGCCCCCGCCAGCCTTAGAAAGCTGCGGCGCGAAAGGTCGATATTCATCCTCACCCTCCTGCCTGTCTGAATAGATAGGTACATAAAAACCGTGATCCTGCGCATCGCGGCTGTCAAGAAGAAGCGAAAGAACAGACAAATGTTCCCGCCTTTCGCGTAAAAAATCCGGCATGCAGGCAATTGTTGCCCGCGAACCCGAGGTTTTGCTAAAGTTTCCCCTGCAAACCGATGCGCAGGTAGCGCTCGGGTCCGCGCGGTGCTAGCGCGTATCCTCCATCCGGGGTTTGCCGGGACGATGACGCAGCAACCGCCCTCGGGGTGGCAGCCACGCCTACCGACCGGCCCCATCCCAACAGAAGGTTTGCCATGCGCACCCCCATCCGCCTGCTGCTGTCCGCCCTTGCCCTGACGCTGCCGATTGCCGCCCAGGCCCAGGATACGCTGTATTTTTCCGCCATCCCCGATGAGGACGAAACCCGCCTGTCGGAACGCTTTGACAAGGTCGCCGACTATCTGACCAACGAGCTGGGCGTGCCGGTCGAATTCGTGCCGGTGAAATCCTATCCCGCCGCCGTCACCGCGTTTCGCAACGATCAGGTGCAACTGGCGTGGTTCGGCGGGCTGTCGGGGGTGCAGGCACGGATGCTGGTCCCTGATGCCCGCGCCATCGCGCAGGGCGACGAGGACCAGAACTTCGTCACCTATTTCATCGCCAACACCAAGACCGGCCTGACCGAATCCGACGATTTCCCGATGGCGGCGAAGGGCATGTCCTTCACCTTCGGGGCCAAGACCTCGACCTCGGGGCGGCTGATGCCGGAATATCATATCCGCGAGGAAACCGGGCAGGCCCCCGAGGATTTCTTTGGCCGCGTCGGCTTTTCCGGCGACCACAGCCAGACCCTGCGCCTGGTCGCCTCGGGCGCATGGCAGGTCGGGGCGCTGAATTTCTCGGTCTATGATCAGGCCGTCTCCGATGGCGCCCCCGAGGTCGAAACCGCCAGGATCATCTGGAAGACCCCGCCCTATCCCGATTACAACTGGACCATCCGCGGCGATGTCGATGCCCGCTGGGGCGAAGGTTTCGCTGACAGGGTTCAGGCGGCGCTGATCGGCATGGACGATCCCGACCTTCTGACCGCCTTTCCGCGCAGCGCCTTCATCGCCGCCACGAATGACGACTACGCCCCGATCGAGACCATCGGCCAGCAGCTGGATCTGTTGGAGTAAGCCTTGCAACTGCTGACCTCGGCACAGCTGGGCTATGACGCCACCCCGGTCCTGCGCGATGTGACGCTGTCCGTCGCGCCGGGCGACAAGGTGGTGCTGCTGGGGCGCAGCGGGGCGGGCAAATCCACCCTGCTGGCAGCCCTGCATCAGGCCCTGCTGGCACAGGGCCGGCGGGTCGCGCTGATGCCGCAGGATCATGCGCTGGTGCCGCAGCTGTCGGCGCTGCGCAATGTGCTGATGGGGCGGCTGGACGATCACGGCGCGTTCTACAACCTGACAACGCTGATCCGCCCACGCCGCCGCGACCGTCAGCACGCGCTGGCGATCCTGGCGCAGGTCGGCCTGACAGCCGAGGCCGACCGCCCCGTCGAAAGCCTGTCGGGGGGCCAGAAACAGCGCGTCGCCCTGGCGCGGGCGTTGTTTCGGGGCGGCGATGTGCTGTTGGGCGACGAGCCGCTATCCGCCGTCGATCCCGCGCAGGCCGAGCATCTGGCCAGGCTGCTGCGGCAGGCCTTCCCGACCGCCATTCTGGCAATGCACGATCTGGATACGGCCCGCAGCTTTGGCACAAGGCTGATCGGACTGCGGCAGGGCCAGATCCGGATCGACGGCCCGATCGACGCCGTCTGGGACCGTGTCGAGGCGCTTTATGCCCGTTAGGCGGCTGTCTCGGACGGGGATCGTCGCGGGCTTTGCAGCCATCGCGCTGCTATGCCTGCCGCTGGCCGATCTGCAGGTCGCCGGGCATGATCCCTGGTCCGCGCTGGGACGTATGCTGACGGGCTTTCTGCGTCCCGATTTCAGCGCGGTCGAGGATATCTTTCGCGCACTTGCGCTGACCGTTGCCTTTGCCATCGCGGGCGTTGCTGCGGGCGGGCTGGCCGGGCTGGTCATGGCGCCCTTCTATCGCTTTCGCGCGGTGCGCTGGACAGCGATCGCGCTGCGTTCGGTCCATGAACTGTTCTGGGCGCTGCTGCTGATGCAGGTCGCGGGGATGGGTGTGCTGACCGGGGTGCTGGCCATCGCCCTGCCCTATGCCGGCATCTTCGCGAAGGTCCTGTCCGAGATCCTGGACGAGGCCGACCCCCGCCCCGCCAACTGGCTGGGCCCGCAGGTTGACGCGCTTAGCCGCTTTTTGTGGGCGCGCGCGCCGCTGGCCCGCCCCGAGATGCAGACCTATGCGCTTTACCGGATCGAATGCGGGCTGCGGTCCTCGGCCGTGCTGGGCTTTATCGGGTTGCCGACCCTTGGCTTTCAGCTGGACAGCTTTTTCAAACAGGGTGAGTACGGTGCCGCCGGGGCGATCATGCTGGTCTATATCCTGCTGATCGCCACGCTGCGGCTGTGGATGCGGCCCCGGCTTCTGTTGCCGTGGCTGGTTGCGGCAGGCGCGATGCTGACACAGGTCACCGCCCCTCCGATGGGCGCGGGCGCGCTGTGGCGGTTTCTGTCCCAGGACATCTTGCCCGCCCCCCTGCGTCAGGGCGACCCGGCGGGGCTGTGGCCCTGGCTGGCCGATCTGGGCCGGGATGCCATCCTGCCCGGCATCGCCGCGACGCTGGTGGTGGCCCAACTTGCGCTGATCCTGACGGGGATGATCGCGTTTCTGGGTCAGGCGCTGATCGTGCCGCGCGTGATGGGCCGATGGGGCGCGGCGCTGGGGCATCTGCTGCTGGTAGTTCTGCGCAGCTTTCCCGAATACATGCTGGCCTATCTGTTCCTGCAGATCCTCGGCCCCTCGATGCTACCCGCCGTGCTGGCGCTGGCGCTGCATAACGGCGCGATCATCGGGCATCTTCTGGGCCGTCAGGCGGGGGGGCTGACCCTGCGCCCGGATGCCCCGCGCGGACTGACATTATGGGGCTGGGAAATCGTGCCGCGCCTGTTCGGGCAATTCGTGGCGCTGTGCCTGTATCGCTGGGAAATCATCATCCGCGAAAGCGCGATCATGGGCATCCTTGGCATCGCCACGCTTGGGTTCTTTCTTGATGACGCGATCGCCGAACTGCGCCTGGACCGGGCCGTGGTGATCCTGCTGGCGACGGCGCTGCTGACCGCGGGCATCGACTGGCTGTCGCGCGGGCTGCGGGCGCGGCTGGGCGCGCGCCATCTGCGCGCGCCCGGTCGCGGGCCGGCCAGGGGCGTCGCCTAGCTTCGTTTCAGGACCGCCGACAGCATATCGGTCGGCGGCGCCTCGTCGCCAAATTCGATCCCGGCCTCGATATGGCGCAGATGTTCGTCCAGCAACCGCTGCGCCGCATCGGGATCGCGCGCCTCGATCGCATCGACCAGACGCGCATGTTCATCCTCGGCGCACAAGGTGCCGTGGGCCGAGGCGTAAAGCCCGATGATCAACGAGCTTTGCATCGTCAGTTCTTCCAGATAGCGCGACAGGACCGGATTGCGACCGACCCGGCCCAGCAGCACGTGAAATCCGCGGGACAGGCGCACTGCGGCGGGGCGGTTGCCCTGCCCCTTGGCCGCGGCCTCCTGGGCCAGATGGCTGCGCAGATCGGCGATGTCCTGTTCGGTCGCCTGGTTCACGGCATTGCGGCAGATCACGCGCTCGATCGCGCGGCGTGCCTGAAAGATGTCGCGCGCATCCTGTGGCGTGGGGGTGGCCACGAAGGCCCCGCGATTGGGCAGATGATCGACCACGCGATACGCAGTCAGCGTCGCCAGCGCCCGGCGCACATGCGCACGGTTGCAGCGGAACAGATCGGACAGCGCCTGTTCGCCCAGTTTCGTGCCCGCGCGCAGCCGCTGATCCGCGATCGCGTCCAGAATGCTGTCGACAATGATGGTTTCAAGCGGCTTGTCCATATCGCCCAGATTGCATGCCGCAAGGGCCTGCGCAACAGGCGTCACGCCCAAGATATAAGCAAAAGATTTATTTTTGGATTGTTAACAATCTGTGTTATCAATTCATGACTCATGGAGGAAACCGTATGAAACTGGTGGTCATCAACCCCAACTCTACCCAGTCGATGACGGACAAGATCATCGCCTCGGCCCGCGCGGCGGCGGGCGATCATGTCGAGGTGATCGGCCGCACCGCGCATGGCGCCCCGGCCAGCATCGAAGGCCATTTCGATGAGGTCATGTCTGCCGCCCATCTGATGCGCGAAGTGCAACAGGCCGAGGCATCGGCCGCCGATGCCATCGTCGTCGCCTGTTTCGACGACCCCTCGATCGGGGCCTGCCGCGAAATCGCCACCGGCCCCGTCCTTGGCATCTGCGAGGCGGCCTGCAAGGCGGCCAGCATGATCGCGACCTCGTTCACGGTGGTCACCACGCTGCCACGCTCGGTCCCGATCATCGAGGATCTGGTCCGCAAATACGGGCTGGATCACCAATGCCGCCGCGTCCGCTCGGCCGAGATTCCGGTCCTGGCACTGGAAGAGCCCGGCTCGAACGCCCGGCAGCAGATCCGTGACGAGATCCTGCGCGCCATCGACGAAGACAAATGCGAAGCCGTCGTCCTGGGCTGCGCGGGCATGTCCGACCTGACCGAATGGCTGTCCCGTGAAACCGGGATTCCGGTCATCGACGGCGTCACCGTCGCCACGAAATTCGCCGAGGCGCTGGTGGGCGCCGGGCTGAAAACCAGCAAGATCGGCGCCTACGCGGTGCCCAACAAGAAATAATCGCTCATAATCCTGACAGGGAGTTACCCATGACACAGACCGACATGATGGCCGCCGCGCCGCCGCAACACAGCACCACCGATGAAAAAGGGCTGGGCCAGGAATCGCTGGCCCCGCAACAGACCCGCATCATGGATCCGTGGTCCTATCTGTTCGCCTGGCTGGGCGGCTGCGTGTCCATCGGCACCTTCACCATCGGATCGGGCCTCGTCGGCACGCTGAACCTGCTGCAAACCTTCGTGGCCATCGCCATCGGCTGCGCGGTGATCGGAATCGCGCTGATGATCAACGGACGCGCGGGCCACAAATATGGCATCCCCTTCATGGTGCAGGCGCGCTCGGCCTTCGGGTTTTCAGGCACGCGCCTGCCCGCGCTGGTCCGGTCGGTGCCGGCCATCGTCTGGTTCGGATTTCAAAGCTGGATCGGTGCCGGGGCGCTGAACCTCGTCAGCGAAACCATGTTCGGCTATTCGAATATCTGGGTGTTCTTCATCGGCTTCCAGTTCCTGCAGATCGGCCTGTCGGTGCTGGGCTTTCACGGCATCAAATGGCTGGAAAACATCGGCTCGGTCTTTATCATCGGGTCGCTGATCTACATGTTCTTCAGCGTCATCAGCAAATATGGCGAAGAGATCAGCGCCAATCTGGTGAATGTCGAGGGAACATGGGGCGCGCCCTTCTGGGGGGCCACGATGCTGTTTCTGGGCATCTATTCGACCATGATGCTGAACGTGTCCGATTACAGCCGCGAACTGCGCCATCAGGTCGGCCCGGTGCGGCAGGTGGCGATCTATGCCAATTCGATCCTGCCCGCGACGCTGTTCATGGGCCTGATCGGGCTGATGGTGTCGGGTGCCACCGGCGAAGTCGATCCGATCAAGGTCTTTTCCAGTGCGGTCGACAACAAGCTTCTGCTGGTCGTGACACTGCTGTTCATCGCCTTTGCGCAGGTGACGACCAATATCCTGAACAATGTCGTGCCGCCAGCCTATGCGCTGATGGATGTGTTCAAGCTGAACTTCAAGACCTCCGCGGTGGTCGTGGGCCTTCTGGCCTTCGCGACCTTCCCCTGGATGCTGGTCCGCGACGAATCCGCCGCCGGGCTGGGTCTGTTCATCCAGACCTACAGCGCCTTCCTTGGTCCGATCTTCGCGATCCTCGTGGTGGATTACTATGTCATCCGCAAGCAGACGCTGAATCTGGATCACCTGTATGACGAGACCGGCCCCTATCAGGGCATGAACCCGGCGGCGCTGATCGCGACTGTCACCGGCGTGGTCTTTGCGCTGATCTTTTCGGGCATCAGCTGGTATGCCAGCCTGATCCCGGCGGGCGTGACCTATTACCTGCTGATGCGGCACCTGCCCGCCGCGCGCCGCTTCCTCAGCTAGGAGCGAGGCCCCGATCAACGAACCCAGGGGCGAGCCTTCTGACGAAGGCTCGCCCTTTTCGTGCAATTTCCGGCAAATTGACCGATAAAAGAACTCGGGAATTGACTTCGCGATCGCCAAGGGGGCAGAACGCGGTCAAACGGTCCGCATCCGCGATGGACCGACCCCGCCTCAGGAGGATCGCATGAAAACCACCCTCGCCATGTCCGCCCTTGCGCTGGCCACCGCCTCGCCCGCCCTTGCGGGCAAGCCCGAGGTCGTCGCGAATTACATCGCCATCGCCCATGCCGGATACGAGGACAGCCTGATCGCCGCGCGCGACCTGCAGGCCGCCGTCGATGCGCTGATCCAGTCCCCCTCGGCCGAGGCGCTGCAGGATGCCCGCGCGGCATGGCTGGCCGCTCGCGTGCCCTATCAGCAGACCGAGGCGCTGCGCTTCGGCAATGCCATCGTGGACGACTGGGAAGGCAAGGTGAACGCCTGGCCGCTGGACGAGGGGCTGATCGACTATGTCGATCCGTCCTATGGCGGGGCGTCGGATGCGAACGAATACGCCGCGCTGAACGTGGTCGCCGCGCCGACCTTCACCCTGTCGGGCGAGGATATCGACGCGACCGAGATCACGCCCGACCTGCTGTCGGGCCAGCTGCACGAGGCAGACGCCATCGAGGCGAATGTCGCCACCGGCTATCACGCGATCGAGTTCCTGCTGTGGGGTCAGGACCTGAACGGCACCGATCACGGCGCGGGCGACCGCCCTTGGACCGACTATGCCGCGGGTGACGACTGCACCGGCGGCAATTGCGACCGTCGCGGCGATTACCTGAAGGCCGCGACCGACCTGCTGGTCAGCGACCTGGAATGGATGACCGCGCAATGGGCCGAGGGCGGCGAGGCCGCGACCGGCCTGACCGCCGATCCCGACGCCGCGATCAGCGCCATGCTGACCGGCATGGGCAGCCTGTCCTATGGCGAACTGGCGGGCGAGCGCATGAAGCTGGGCGTGATGCTGAACGACCCCGAGGAGGAACACGACTGCTTCTCGGACAACACGCATAACAGCCATTACTATGATGGGCTGGGCATCCGGAACGTCTATCTGGGCGAATATGCCCGCATCGACGGCACGGTCGTCTCGGGCGAGAGCCTGTCCTCGCTGGTGGCCGAGGCCGACGCATCGGTCGATCGGTCGCTGCGCGCGGGACTGGATGACAGCGTGGCCAAGCTGGGCCGCATCAAGACCGTGGCCGAGGGCGGCACCTCCTATGACCAGATGCTGGCACGCGGCAATGACGCGGGCGAGGGCCTGATCATGGCCGCCGTCGATGCGCTGGTCGCGCAGACGCAGGATATCGAACGCGCGGTCACCCTGCTGGGTGCGCAGGACGTCGCCATCGAGGGCTCGGACAGCCTCGACAGCCCCGATGCCGTCTTCCAGTAAGGCCGCGCGGCACCTGCTGCCGCTGCTGATGATCACGGCGGCGCCGGTCCTTGCGGAGGGTCCGGCGCTGACCGATCTGCACCTGAACGCCACGCCCCGCACCGGCGCCGAAACCGCACGGATCGCCGATGTCGTCGCGCCCACGCAGGATTTCACCGCGCCCGAACCCTTCGAGGGCAATCCCGGCGGGGCCGCGACCGTGCGTGCCCGCGACGATGCGGATGCCTTCTCGCAGCCCTCGGCCAATATCGGGTTCGAGGGAGAACTGCGCTTCAAGGTCGGCAACGGGCTGTTTCGCAAGCTGTGGGTGTCCTCGCCCTCGTCGACGCTGGCATCCGACGGGCTGGGGCCGCTGTACAATTCGCGCGGCTGCCAGAACTGCCACCTGAAGGACGGGCGCGGCCATCCCCCCGACACGCGGGGCGAGGCTGGCGGCTCGATGTTCCTGCGGCTGTCGGTGCCGGCATCGGATAACGACCCCCGCAGCCAGATCGAGGAATACCTGGCCGGGACAGGTAACCCGGTCGAGCCGACGCGCCCCGATCCGACCTATGGCGGGCAGTTGCAGGACCTGTCGGTCGCGGGCGTTCCGGCGGAAGGGCGCATGACCATCGACTATGCCGAAACGCGGGTGGACCTGTCGGGCGGCGAGGTCGCGCATCTGCGCGTGCCTGAATACGGCATCGACGATCCGGCATACGGCCCCCTGCGCGACGATCTGATGATCAGCCCCCGCGTCGCCCCGCCGATGATCGGCCTTGGCCTGCTGGAGGCGATCCCGACCGCCGACATTCTTGCCGGTGCCGATCCGGATGATGCCGATGGCGACGGGATCTCGGGGCGGGCCAATATCGTCTGGTCGGCGCGGCATGACGCCCCGATGCTGGGCCGTTTCGGTTGGAAGGCTGGGATGCCCACCGTCGAGGAACAATCCGCCAGCGCGTTTTCAGGCGATATCGGCATCTCGAACCCGTTGCATCCGGACCATGCGGGCGAATGCACGGATGCCCAGCAGGATTGCCGCGCCGCTCCCCATGGCGGCGGCGATGCACGCGGGTTCGAGATCGACGCCGAAGGGCTGGCGCTGACCGTCTTCTACAGCCAGAACCTGGCCGTTCCCGCCCGCCGCGACGAAGGCGATCCGCAGGTGCTGCGCGGCAAGCAGGTCTTCTACGACACGGGCTGCGCCGATTGTCACCGGCCCAAATACGTCACCGCGCGGATGGAGGATCGGTCCGAGCACAGCTTCCAGCTGATCTGGCCCTATACCGACATGCTGCTGCACGACATGGGCGACGGGCTGGCCGATCACCGCCCCGAGGGGCTGGCGAATGGCCGCGAATGGCGCACGCCGCCCCTGTGGGGCATCGGCTTGACCCGGACCGTCAACGGCCACAGCATGCTGCTGCATGACGGACGCGCGCGTTCCGTGTTGGAGGCGATCCTGTGGCATGGCGGCGAGGCCGCGCCCGCCCGCGACGCCGTCATCGACATCCCGCCCGAGGACCGGGCGGCCCTGATCCGATTTGTGGAAAGCCTGTGATGCGAACCCTGCTGGCCCTTGCCCTGCTGCCGCTGCCCGCCATGGCCGGCACCCCCGAGGTGGTGAACGACCATATCCTGCCCGCGACCGACCGCTTTGCGACGGCTGCCCATGCCCTGGCCGATGCGGCCGGTGCCGATTGTTCGGCCAGCGCGCTGGACACCCCCTATCAGCAGGCATTCGATGCCTGGATGGGCCTGTCGCATCTGGCCTTCGGGCCCTTGGAACAGGACGGGCGTGCGCTGACGGTGGCGTTCTGGCCCGATCCGCGCGGGCTTGTCGCACGCTCGGTCCGGGGGCTGGTCGCGGATCAGGATCCGGTCGTGGACGATCCGGCAGGCTTTGCCGAGGTTTCGATAGCAGGGCGCGGTCTGATGGCGCTGGAACAGCTGATGGCGGACGAGGTTGGCGATTACGAATGCCGCTATGCCCGCGCCATCGCGACCGACCTGGCCACCATCGCAGATGCCGTGCAGGCCGACTGGCAGGACCACGCGCAGCTGATGCTGGATGCGGGGCAGGACGGGAACGACCGTTACCTGTCTGCCCGAGAGGCGGATCAGGCGATCTATACCGCGCTGCTGTCGGGCATCGAATTCGACGCCGATCAGCGCCTTGGCCGCCCGATGGGCAGCTTCGACAAGCCCCGCCCCAAGCTGGCCGAGGCATGGCGCAGCGACCGCCCGCTGCGCAACATCGAACTGTCGCTGGCCGCGCTGCGCGACATGGCGGTCGCGCTGTCGGACGATCCGATCCCCCTGACCGAGGCGGCCTTCGACAACGCGCAGGCGCAGGTCGCGGAATTGCAGGACGATCCGCGCCTTGAAGGGGTCACCGACCCGACGCAGCGCCTGAAGGTCGAGATCCTGCAACAGCGCATCCGCGCCATCGGCACCGCGATCGAGGGCGAGATCGGCGGCGGGCTGGGCCTGACTGCGGGCTTCAATTCCAAGGATGGCGACTGATGCGCAGGCGCAGCTTCCTGACGGCGCTGATGGCGGGGGCGGTCGCGCCCCGGCTGGGCTGGGCCGATGCGGGCAGCCCCGCGATCCTTGGCGCCGCGCGCGAAGGGGATGGCGGCTATGCGCTGTTCGGCCTGTCGGATCGGGGCGCGGACCTGTTCCGCATTCCGCTGCCCGGTCGCGGCCACGCCGCCACCGCCCATCCGACCGCCCCCGAGGCCGTGGCCTTTGCCCGCAGCCCCGGCAATTTCGCGATCGTGCTGAACTGCGTGACCGGACAGGTCCTGGCCCGGCTGCATGCGCCGCAGGGGCGGCATTTCTACGGCCACGGCACCTTCATCGCGGATGGCGACATCCTGTGCACATCTGAAAACGCCTATGACAGCGGCGAGGGGCGCATCGGGCTGTGGTCGCGCCGCGAAGGCTGGCGCCGCATCGCCGAGATCCCGACCCACGGCATCGGCCCGCACGAGATCAGGCGGATGCCGGGCGACATCCTTGTCGCGGCCAATGGCGGCTATCGCAATCACCCCGACCAGCCGGGCGTCAAGCTGGATGTCGCGCTGATGCGTCCGAACCTGTCCTATGTCGCGACCGACGGGGCGCTGCTGGACCAGGTCGAGCTGGACCCCGAACTGCGCCGCAACTCGATCCGCCATATCGCCTTCGGGCAGGACGGCGTGGTGGCCTTCGGGATGCAATGGCAGGGCGACCCGGCCGAGGGGATGCCCCTTCTGGGCCTGCACCGGCGCGGGCAGGGCGCGGTGCTGGCCGAACTGCCCATCCACGAGGCGATGGCGATGCAGGGCTATGTCGGCTCGGTCGCCTTCGATGCCGAGGGACGCCGAGTCGCGATCAGTTCGCCCCGTGGCGGGCGGGTGCAGGTCTTTGACCATCGCGGCGGCCATCAACAGACGATCCGGCGCGAAGATGTCTGCGGCCTTGCCCCGGCGCGGGCGGGCTTTTTCATTTCGGACGGGCTGGGCGGCTTGGTGCGTTCCGACCAGACCCTGCATCCGCTGTCCAAATCCCCCGGTCGCGCCTGGGACCATCACCTCGTTCCGGTATCGACTTAGCCCGGCGTCACGGAAACGATTAAATGCGATGCATTTAGTATTTTGCGCAGAACGCCCCCGACAAGCGGGTTTTATCTACGCCCCCGGTTCCAGCTTCCAGATATCCCGCAGATAACCGCGGATCGTCCGGTCAGATGAGAAAAAGCCCGATCGCGCAATATTCAGGGCCGCCATGCGGTCCCATCGGGCGGGGTCGCGATATGCGGCGTCGACCTGACGTTGCGCGGCGAAATAGTCGTCGAAATCGCTGGCGACCAAGAAGGGATCATCATTCCAGGTACGGTCCAGCAGCGCAAAATACGGCTCGGGGCGGCCAAAACGGCCTTCTGCGATCATATGCAGGGCGGCGGACAGATCGTCACTGGCCTCGATGGCGGCGCGGGCATGACCGGGGCGGGCGCGGGCCTGATCGACCTTGTCCGCCGTCAGGCCGAACAGGAAGAAATTTTCGGGTCCGACATGGTCGCGGATCTCGACATTGGCACCATCCAGCGTGCCGATGGTCAGCGCACCGTTCATGGTGAATTTCATGTTGCCGGTGCCCGACGCCTCTTTTCCGGCGGTCGAGATCTGTTCCGACAGATCGGCGGCAGGGATCAGATCCTCGGCCATCGAGACATTGTAATTCGGCGGATAGGCGATCTGCAGAAAATCGCGCGTGACCGGATCAGTGTTGATCGTCGCGGCGACATCGTTGATCAGATGGATCACGGTCTTGGCCAGCCAGTATCCCGGCGCGGCCTTGCCGCCGAAGATCTTGACCCGCGGCACCCAGTCGCCGTTCGGGTCGTCATGGATGCGCCGCCACAGGGCGATGGCTTCAAGGATGTTCAGCAGCTGACGTTTGTATTCGTGGATACGCTTGACCTGCACGTCGAAGATCGCGTCCGGATCGGCCCTGACGCCCAGCCCGGCCAGCAGCCCATCGGACAGCCAGACCTTGTTGGCACGCTTGGCCGCGCGCAGACGTGCCAGCAGCGCAGGATCCTCGGCATGAGGCTCTAACCCGCGCAACTGATCCAGATCGCCGGTCCAGCCCGTGCCGATCACATCGTCCAGCACCGCCGACAGCGCCGGGTTCGACATGCGCAGCCAGCGACGCGGTGTGACGCCGTTGGTCTGATTGACGATCCGCCCCGGATGCAGCCGGTTCAGATCGGCAAAGACGGTGCTTTTGACCAGATCCGTATGCAGGGCCGACACGCCGTTCACCCTGCCCGCCATGACGAAGGCCAGTTCGCCCATCCGCACCTCGTCATGATGGACGATACCCAGATGATCGGGGCGGCGGGTCTGCAGGCGGTGATCGTCGTCGATCATCTGTATGATCTGCATATGCCGCGGCAGGACGCGGCCCATCAGCCAGGTCGACCAGCGTTCCAGCGCCTCGGGCAGAAGGGTGTGATTGGTATAGTTCAGCGTGCCGCGCGCGATATCGCGGGCGGTCGGGAAATCCATGCCGTGATCGTCCATCAGCAGCCGGATCAGTTCCGGGCCCGCAATGGCCGGATGGGTGTCGTTCAGCTGAATCGCGACCTTGTCCGGCAGCTGCCGCAGATCGTCATGTTCCGACAGAAAGCGGCGCAGGATATCCTGAAGCGCGGCGGCCGTCAGGAAATACTCCTGTTTCAGCCGCAGTTCCTTGCCGGATTCGGTGCCGTCATCGGGGTAAAGCACGCGGCTGATGGTCCGGGCCAGCGCCTCGGGCTCGGCGGCGGCGGTGTGATCGCCCGCGTTGAAGCGGTGCAGATCGAACAGCGTCGTCGGATGCGCCCCCCACAGGCGCAGCGTATTTGCCCAATCGCCCTGCCAGCCGATCACCGGCGTATCATAGGCCCGCGCGATGACGCTTTCGCCGGGATGCCACACCGCGCGGCCATCGACCTGTTCGACATGCCCCTTGAACCCGATGGCATAGCTGTAATCCAGCCGCACGAATTCCCAGGGATGCGGTTGATTCAGCCAGTCTTCCGGGGTTTCGACCTGCTGGCCTGCCTCGAACCGCTGACGGAACAACCCGTGTTCATAGCGGATGCCATAGCCGAAGGCCGGAACCGACAGCGAGGAAAGCGATTCCATGAAACAGGCAGCCAGACGGCCTAGGCCGCCATTGCCAAGCGCGGCATCGGGTTCGTCGTCCAGAATCTGCTGCTTGTTCAGGCCCAGCAGGTCCAGCGCCCCATCCATGCTGTCATTCAGGCCCAGATTGATGATCGCGTCTTCCAGAATGCGGCCGATCAGAAATTCCATCGACAGGTAGTAAACCCGCTTGCGGCCCTGATCGCGCGCCCCCCGCAACGCCGCCATCCACGGCGTCACGATCAGGTCGCGGATGGTATAGCTGACGGCCAGCCGCCAATCGAAGGTCGTGGCGAATTCCTCGCCCCGGCCCTGCGTATGGGTCAGGTGGTAGAGGATCTGATCGCGAAGCGTTTCGGCAGAAGGCAGTTGGGTCACAAGGGGCCTCATCATGCAAATGCGGGCGACAGCGCTATCGGGCGGCGGCCACGCGCGATTGTCACGCAGATCCGCCATCCGCCATCGGTCAACATGCGTCTACAGCGAAATCCGCGCCGTGACAGCGTGCAACCGCCCGCTTGCGCGGCAATTTCCGCAAGGGCGTGGCGCAACTGCCGCGCGGGTCACCCGCATTCGGCGCTGTTGCATAGGACAAAGGCGGCGATGCTTTCGGCGGCGACGGTGACGGTGTCGCCACAGGCGTCGTCGGGTTCGCGTTCCAGCGCGCTGTCCAGCTGCCGCCGCCAATGGCCGCCCTGCCCGTTGGTGTCGGGCAGCCTGACCTTGGCCTGATTGCCGGCGTTGAACACCAGATAGACCGCCCCCGGCAGCGCCGCATAGGCCGGCGTTCCCGATGCCATCCGCATTTCCGCCCCCAAAAGCCGCAGATCGGGATTGGCCCAATCCTCGGGCCCCATCAGCCCGCCATCGGCCCGGCGCCAGAAAAGATCCGGCAGCCCGTCCTGTTCGCGCGGCTGGCTGTGCAGGAAGCGCCGCTGCCGCAGGATCGGATGCGCGCGGCGAAACGCGATGGCGCGGCGACAGAAATCCAGAAACTCGTCATCGACCGCCGACCAGTCGACCCAGCCGATCTCATTGTCCTGACAATAGGCGTTGTTGTTGCCGCCCTGCGAATTGCCCAGTTCGTCCCCGGCCAGGATCATGGGCGTTCCCTGGCTCAGCAGCAGCGTCGCCATCAGGTTGCGGCGACGGCGGGCGCGGCGGGCCAGCAATTCGGGATCGTCGCCCGGCCCCTCGACCCCGCAATTGTCCGAAACATTGTGATTGTGGCCGTCGCGGTTGTCCTCGCCATTGGCCTCGTTGTGCTTGTCGTTGTAGCTGACCGTATCCATCAGCGTGAAGCCGTCATGGGCAGCCACGAAATTGACCGAGGATGTCGCCGCCCGGCCATCATGATCGAACCGGGCCGCAGATCCGGCAATGCGCTTGGCCAGCTTGCCGACCAGCCCGGCATCCCCGCGCCAGAAGGCCCGGATCTGATCGCGAAAACGGTCGTTCCATTCCGCGAAGGGCGCGGGATAGCTGCCCAACTGATAGCCACCCTCGCCGATATCCCAGGGCTCGGCGATCAGCTTGACGCGGTTCAGCACCGGGTCCTGCCGCACGGCACGAAAGAAGGGCCCGTCGCGGTCGAACACGCCGCGCGTCCGGCCCAGCACCGAACACAGGTCAAAACGGAACCCATCGACATGCATCACCTCGACCCAATAGCGCAGGCTGTCCATCACCAGCCGCAGGGTAAAGGGGCTGTCCATGTTCAGCACATTGCCGGTGCCGGCATCGTTGACATAGAAACGGCGATCCTCGGCCAGCCGGTAATAGGCGGCGTTGTCCAGCCCGCGAAAGGACAGGGTCGGCCCAAGCTCGTTGCCCTCGGCGGTGTGGTTGTAGACCACGTCCAGAATGACCTCGATCCCGGCCTTATGGAACCGCGCGACCATTTGCTGAAATTCGGCGATATCGCCATCGCGCATGTAACGCGGCTCGGGCGCGAAAAAGCCGTAGGACATATAGCCCCAGTAATTGCGCAGCCCGCGCTCGGTCAGAAAGCGGTCATCGGCGAAGGCATGGACGGGCAGCAATTCGATCGCGGTCACGCCCAGATCGGTCAGATGGTCCAGCACCGGGTCCGAGGCCATGGCCGCAAAGCTGCCCGCATCGGGAATATCGCCGCGCCCGGCGGTCAGACCTTTGACATGCGCCTCGTAGATCACGGTATCGGCCATCGGACGTCGCAGCGGCCTGTCATCGCCCCAGGAAAAGCTGGTATCGGTGACCACGCATTTCGGCATGTGCTGGGCACTGTCGCGACGATCGAAGGACAGGTCCAGATCCGCATGCCCGGCGCGATAGCCCAGTATCGCGTCATGCATCCTTGGGCCGCCCGTCAGGCGCTTGGCATAGGGGTCGATCAACAGCTTGTTGGCGTTGAAGCGGTGCCCTTCTTGCGGGCGGTAGGGACCGTGAACGCGCAGGCCGTACCGCTGTCCGGGCCGCAATTCGGGAACATAGCCGTGCCAGACATGACCTTCGCGTTCGGGCAGGTCCAGTCGCGCGATCTCTTTGTTGCGGTCGTCGAACAGGCACAGCACCACCCGTTCGCCATGTTGCGAAAAGACGGCGAAATTCACCCCCGCACCGTCAAAGCTTGCCCCAAGTGGTGTGGGCGAACCTGCGGTCATCACATATCTGTCGTTCATTCGGTCGCGGTCAGCTCGGCGTAGAGGGCGGCGTAGGCTTGGGCCGACTGATCCCAGCCGACCGGTTGCGCCATCGCGTTCTGCTGAAGGCGGGACCATGTCTGATCATCCTTGTAAAGGGCACAAAGCCGCGAGAAGGCGTGCCGCAGCGTCAGCGCATCGACGGGCCAGAACTGCACCCCCGTCGCCACCTGACGCGCCAGCGCCGCCGGAGAGGCGTTGATGACCGTATCGGCCAGCCCCCCGGTCAGCGCGACCAGCGGCACCGTGCCATAGCGCAGCCCGTAAAGCTGTGTCAGGCCGCAGGGTTCGAACCTTGACGGCACAAGGATCGCATCCCCGCCCGCGATCATCCGGTGGGACAGGGCTTCGTCGTAACCGATCCGGACGGCGACATTCGGGTCGCGCGCGGCGTCCTGCCAGGCCGATTGCAGCGCGGCGTCGCCCGATCCCAGAACCGCCAGCTGCCCGCCCCCATCCAGCAGCGCGGGCAGCGATTCCAGAACCAGATCCAGCCCTTTCTGATGCGTCATCCGCGATACGATCACACATAGGGGACCGTCACTGTCGGGCAGGCCCATTTCAGCCCGCAGCGCGGCGCGGTTCGGGGCCTTGCCGGCGGGCCGATCATAGGGCGTGATCGCCGGATCGGTTGCGGGGTTCCAGACATCGCTGTCGATGCCATTCAGGATCCCGGTCAGATCGGCGCGGCGATGGCGGATCACCCCCTCCATCCCCATGCCGAATTCCGGTGTCATCAGCTCGGTCGCATAGGTCGGGGACACGGTCGTCAGGCGGTCTGCCCCGATCAGCCCGGCCTTCAGCGCGGAAATCTGACCCCAATATTCATAGCCTTCGCTGTGAAACCGCGCCGGATCCAGTCGCAACGCATGCAGTCGGTCGGGGCGTGCCGGGCCGGTAAAGGCGATATTATGGATGGTCAGCACGCTGCGGATATCGCCCACGCCGAAGCGGCGCAGATATTCCGGCATGAACCCCGCCTGCCAGTCATGGCCATGCACGATGTCTGGCCGCCAGTCCCCCGCGCCCTGCGCCGCGATCTGCGCCGCCACCCAGGACAGCGCGGCAAAGCGTTCGGGATTGTCGGGCCAGTCGTGGCCATCGGGGCCCAGATAGGGATTGCCGGGCCGCTGATACAGATGCCCGGCCTCGATCACCAACAGGTCCAGCCCCGCCGCCTGCCCCGCCAGCAACCGCGCCGTGCCGCCGAACAGATCGTCGATCTGCGAAAGCTCGCGGGTATCCGTCAAGGCCGCGATGATCGCGGGATAACCCGGCAGCAGGGTCCGCATCTGCACCCCTTCGCGGGCCAGCGCGGCAGGCAGCGCGCCGACCACATCGGCCAGACCACCGGTCTTGACCAAGGGCGCGCATTCCGAGGCGACCGACAGAACCCGCATCACAGGCTGGCCGCGCGGGCGTCCAGCATCGCCTGAGTGATCAGGGTCACGCCGTTCTCGCTGACCCGGAACCACCTGGCATCCTCGCGCGCATCCTCGCCCACGATCAGCCCCTCGGGGATGACCACGCCGCGGTCGATCACCGCCTTGGTCAGCCGTGCGCGGCGATGGACCGTGACATAGGGCAGCGCCACGACATGATCCAGCGAGGCCCAGGAATTCGTCTGCACCCGTGTGAACAGCAGCGAATTGCGGATCTCGGTCCCCGAAATGATGCATCCGCCCGACACCATTGACGACAGCGCCATCCCGCGGCGGTCCTTTTCGTCATGGATGAATTTCGCCGGGGGCACCGATTCCGAATAGGTCCAGATGGGCCAGTCATTGTCCCACAGGTTCAGTTCCGGCGTGAAATTCGTCAGGTCGATATTGGCCTGCCAGAACGCATCGACCGTGCCGACATCCTTCCAATAGGCGGGTGCCCCTTCGGCCCGGACGCAGGACACGTCAAAGCGATGCGCCATCGCCTTGCCGCGCCGTACGATGTCGGGGATCAGGTCATGGCCGAAATCATGGCTGGAGTTGGGATCCTCGGCATCGGCCCGCAGCAGATCGCGCAGAAAGGCCCAGTTGAAGACATAGATCCCCATCGAGGCCAGCGACTTGTCGGGATCGCCGGGCATTCCGGGCGGATCGGCGGGTTTTTCCAGAAACGAGGTGATGCGCCCCTTGTCGTCCACCGCCATGACGCCAAAGGCGCTGGCCTCGCTGCGCGGGACGGTCAGGCAGCCGACCGTCACATCGGCGCCGCTTTCGACATGCTCGCGCAGCATGATCTCGTAATCCATCTTGTAGATGTGATCGCCCGCAAGGATGATGACGTAATCCACGTCATAGCTGTCAACGATGTCGATATTCTGCGCGACCGCATCGGCGGTCCCGCGATACCAGTGTTCCTCGGACATGCGCTGACTGGCGGGCAGGATGTCCAGAAATTCGTTCCGCTCGGCCCGAAAGAAGTTCCAGCCGCGCTGGCAATGGCGGATCAGGCTGTGGGCCTTGTACTGGGTGGCGACGGCGATCTTGCGGATGCCGCTGTTCATCGCGTTCGACAGGGCGAAATCGATGATCCGGGTCTTGCCGCCGAAATAGACGGCGGGCTTGACGCGCCGGTCGGTCAGTTCCTTCAGGCGGCTGCCACGCCCCCCCGCCAGAACAAAAGCCATCGCCCGGCGGGTCAGTCGTTTCGTCTCGGCCATGTCAGATCCTCCCCAATGATGTCAGTCGTCGGCCGTAAAGATCACCACGGACAGCGGCGGCAAGGTCACCGCCATCGACGCAGGCTGTCCGTCCTGCGCGGGCCCGTCCGCCGTGACGCGCCCCAGATTGCCCAAGCCGCTGCCGCCATAGATCGCGGCGTCGGTATTGATCGCCTCGCGCCACGATCCCGCGCGCGGCACCCCGATCCGGAACCTATCGCGCGGGACCGGGGTAAAGTTGCACGCGACCACCACCGGCGGGTCGGCGTCGTCACCGCGACGCAACCAGATATAGGTGGATTGATCGGCATCGGTCGCGATCCACTGGAAGCCGTCGGCATTGCAATCCTTCAGATGCAGCGCGGGCGTTTCGCGATACAGCCGGTTCAGGTCGCGGATCAGCGCCTGCACGCCCTTGTTCGGCGGCTGTTCGGCGGCATGCCAGTTCAATTCGCCATTGTGGTTCCATTCCTCGGGCTGGGCGAATTCGCAGCCCATGAACAACAGTTTCTTGCCCGGATGCCCCCACATGAAGCCGTAATAGGCCCGAAGATTGGCGAATTGCTGCCATTCGTCGCCGGGCATCTTGCGCAGCATGCTGCCCTTGCCATGCACGACCTCGTCATGGCTGATCGGCAGGATGAAATTCTCGGAAAAGGCATACATCAGGCCAAAGGTCATCTGGTCGTGATGGTATTTGCGATGCACCGGGTCCTGCTGGATATAGCGCAGGGTGTCGTTCATCCAGCCCATGTTCCACTTGAACCCGAAGCCCAGCCCGCCGGTATCGACAGGCGTCGAGACATTCGGAAAGGACGTGCTTTCCTCGGCCACGGTCATGATGCCGGGGCATTCGCCATAGCTGATGACATTCATGTTCTGCATGAAGGCGATGGCTTCGTAATTCTCGCGCCCGCCATCGCGGTTCGGCACCCATTCGCCATCCTTGCGCGAATAGTCGCGATACAGCATCGAGGCGACGGCATCCACGCGCAGCCCGTCGATATGATATTCCTGCAACCAGTACAACGCGTTCGAGATCAGGTAATTCTGCACCTCGGTCCGGCCATAATTGTAGATCAGGGTGTTCCAGTCCTGGTGGAACCCCTCGCGCGGGTCGGCATGTTCATAAAGCGGCGTGCCGTCGAACCGTGCCAGCCCATGCGCATCGGTCGGGAAATGGCCCGGCACCCAGTCCAGCAGAACACCCAAGCCCGCCTGATGCGCGGCATCGACCAGATCGCGGAATTCATGCGGCGGGCCGAACCGGATCGTCGGCGCGTAAAGGCCGACCGGCTGATAGCCCCATGAGCCGTCAAAGGGAAACTCGCTGACCGGCAAAAGTTCCAGATGGGTAAAGCCCATATCCTTGGCATAGCCGACCAGATCGCGGGCCAGTTCCTTGTAGGACAGGGGCCGCCCGTGATCGTCCCAGCGGCGGCGCCAACTGCCCAGATGCACCTCGTAGATGCTGATCGGGGCCTGATGGTCCTGTATTTCGCTGCGGGTCGCCATCCACAGGTCATCCCGCCAGCCAAAACCGGAAATGTCGCGCACCACGCTGGCTTTTTCGGGGGGATGCTGGCTGCCGAACCCGACCGGATCGGCCTTCTGCATGACCGAGCCATCGGCGCCGAGGATCTCGTATTTGTAAAGTTCCCCCTCGGACAGGGATGGCAGGAAGATTTCCCAGACACCGGAACCGCCGATGCGCCGCATCGGATGGCGGCGACCGTCCCACTGGTTGAATTGGCCCACCACCGAAACCCGCCGCGCATTGGGCGCCCAGACGGCGAAATGCGTGCCCGCGACGCCCTGATGGGTCATCACATGCGCCCCAAGCGCCTGCCACAACCTGCGATGCGTCCCCTCGCCCAGAAGATGCAGATCAACCTCGCCCAGCACCGGATCGAACCGATAGGGGTCGTGAAATTCCCACGCGACCCCGCCGCCCGACACCGCCTTCAGCCGATAGGGCCCGGCCCCGACCGGACCCGCGAACAGATCGCCCTTGATGCGGGGCAAGGGCATCTCGCCCGTGTCGGTGATGGCCGACAGCGACGCGATATCGGGGTGAAAAGCCGTGACCCACCAGCGGCCCTTGTGCTTGTGCGGTCCCAGCACGTCGAAGGGCCGATCGTGCTGCCCCGCGCCCAGCAAAGCCAGATCACGTTCCGCGATGGGTGAAGGATTCGGCATCTCGCTCATACCCGCACTGTAGCCTGCGCAAGTTTTCACACAATGCGCATGTGAACGCTAACTTCCACTTTCCCTTGCTGCCGGTGTCGTGCTTGTCTGGCCTCGACACGCATCACGGGACAGGAGTTTCCGATGACCGAATGGTGGCGAGACGCGGTGATCTACCAGATCTATCCCCGCAGCTTTCAGGACGACAATGGCGATGGGATCGGCGATCTGCGCGGCATCACGCGGCGGCTGGATCACGTGGCCGCGCTGGGGGTGGATGCGATCTGGCTGTCGCCGATCTTCACCTCGCCGATGAAGGACATGGGCTATGACGTGTCGGATTACACCGATATCGACCCGCTGTTCGGCACGCTGGCGGATTTCGACGCGATGGTCGCGCGGGCGCATGATCTGGGCCTGAAGGTCATCATCGATCAGGTCATCAGCCATACCAGCGACAAGCATCCCTGGTTCGAGGAATCGCGCCAAAGCCGCAGCAACCCCAAGGCCGACTGGTATGTCTGGGCCGATCCCAACCCCGACGGCACGCCGCCGACGAACTGGCCCTCGGTCTTTGGTGGGCCGGCCTGGGAATGGGAACCGCGCCGCCGACAGTATTACCTGCACAACTTCCTGATCCAGCAGCCGGACCTGAATTTCCACCACCGCCCGGTGCAGGATGCGCTGCTGGACACGATGCGCTTCTGGCTGGACCGGGGCGTCGACGGGTTCCGGCTGGACACGGTGAACTACTATTTCCACGACGACAAGCTGCGCGACAACCCGCCCAATCCCGACGCGGACGGGCCGGAAACCTATGGTTATCAACAGCATATACACTCCAAGAACCGCCCCGAGAATATCGGCTTTCTGAAACGGCTGCGCGCGCTGACCGATGAGTACGACGCGCGGATGATGGTGGGCGAGGTCGGCGATGGCGGCGACACCGCGATCCGCATCATGGCCGAATATACCGAGGGCAGCGACCGCCTGCATATGTGCTACAGCTTTGAAATGCTTGGCCCCGCCTTTACCGCCAGGCATTTCCGCCATGTGATCGAGGGCGTGCAGAAAGGCGCACCCGACGGGCATTCCTGCTGGTCCTTTTCCAACCATGACGTGCCGCGCCATGTGACCCGCTGGGGCGATCACGCGCTGAACCGGGACGATCTGGCGAAACAGGCGGCGGCGATGCTGCTGTCCTTTCCCGGCTCGGTCTGCCTTTATCAGGGCGAAGAGCTGGGCCAGACCGAAACCGAGCTTGTCTATGCGGAACTGACCGACCCCCCTGCCCTGCGCTTCTGGCCCGAGGTGAAGGGCCGCGACGGCTGTCGCACGCCGATGGTCTGGGACGCCGACGCCCCGAATGCGGGCTTTTCATCGGCCAAACCCTGGCTGCCGGTCAAGGAACCGCAGGCGGCCCGTGCCGTCGCCACGCAAGAGGCCGGAAATGACAGCGTGCTGTCGGGCTATCGCGCGACGCTGGCCCATCGCAAGGCCACGCCCGCGCTGCGCTGGGGCGCGACAAGGTTTCTGGACCTGCCCGAACCGTTGCTGGCCTTTCGCCGCGACCATGACGGCCAGACGGTGACCTGCATCTTCAACCTGTCAAAGACCCCGGCAGTGGTGCAGGCCGCCGGATGCACGCTGATCGGTCCGGGTCATGCCAGCCTGTCGGGCGATGTCCTGAACCTGCCTGCCAATGGCTTTGCATGGCTGGACGGCGCCCCGGATCTGACGGTCTGATGCGGCGTGCAAGGCGGGCTTCAATCCGCCTTGCGCAGGAAGAACAGCTGATAGCACAGGTAAAGCCCGGCGGCCGCAAACAGAAGTGCCCAGAAACCATTGCCGTGCCAGGCCTCGACCCCGGCCCAAAGCAGGGGCGACAGACCGCAGATCAGGCGCACCCACAGCGGGCGGAAGAACGGGGCGTTCGGGTCGATCATCACATGGTCCTGTCAGTTGCGGACGCGGCATTCGTGCCGCGCCCCAGCCCTGCCACAAATCGCCCACGCGGGAAAGCGTCAGCCCCTGAACAGCGCGGCATGTTCGCTGCGCAACGCGGCCTTCTGCACCTTTCCCATGGTATTGCGCGGCAGTTCATCGACCACGATCACCTTCCTGGGTTGCTTGAACCTGGCCAGCCGATCCGCCAGCGCGTCGATGATCGCCTGCGGATCAGGGTCCTGGCCCTTGTCGCGCGCCACCACGGCCACCACCCCTTCACCAAGATCGGGATGCGGCACGCCGATCACCGCGCTTTCCAGAACGCCCGGCAATTCATCGATCAGCAACTCGACCTCTTTGGGATAGATGTTGAACCCGCCCGAGATGATCATGTCCTTGCCGCGTCCGACGATGACGACATAACCATCCTCGTCGATCAGCCCCAGATCGCCGGTCTTGAACCAGCCATCCCCGGCCAGTTCCTCGGCGGTCTTTTCGGGCATCCGCCAATAGCCCTGAAACACATTGTCGCCGCGCACCTCGATCATGCCGATCTGACCCTGCGGCAGGTCGGCACCGTCATCATCGGTGATCTTCAATTCGACCCCCGGCAGCGGAAAGCCCACCGTCCCCGCGCGGCGCTCGCCGTCATAGGGGTTCGAGGTGTTCATGTTGGTTTCCGTCATGCCATATCGTTCAAGGATGCGGTGCCCAGTGCGCTGTTCGAAGGCGCGGTGGGTTTCGGCCAGAAGCGGCGCACTGCCCGAGGTGAACAGCCGCATCTTCTGGGTCAGGTCGCGGTTGAATTCGGGCCGATCCAGCAGCCGGGTATAGAATGTCGGCACGCCCATCAGGCTTGTGGCCTGCGGAATCAGGCGAATGATCGCATCGGCATCGAAACGCGCCAGCCAGATCATCGCACCGCCGGTCAGCATCATCACATTGCTGGCCACAAACAGGCCGTGGGTGTGAAAGATCGGCAGCGCATGCAGCAGCACGTCATCCGCTCCGAACCGCCAAGCATCGGCCAGCGTGCGGGCATTCGACAGCAGATTGTCATGGCTCAGCATGGCGCCCTTGGACCGGCCCGTCGTGCCCGACGTATACAGGATCGCCGCCAGGGCACTGCCCTCGCGCGGGGTCGGGCTGTGGGTTTCGGGATGGCGGATCGCCTCGGCCATCAGACTGCCGCTGCCATCCGCGGCCAGCGTCAGCAGCGCTGCATCGGGGGCCATGAAATCATCGCGCAGCCCTTCACGCGCCGGGTCGCAGACGACCAGCGCGGGTTCCGCATCGCCGACGAAATAGGCGATCTCGGCCGGGGTATAGGCGGTGTTCAGCGGCAAAAAGACCGCCCCCGCCCGCACGGTCGCCAGATACAGCGCAAGCGCCTGCGGCGATTTCTCGACCTGCGCGGCCACCCGGTCGCCGGGCGTAACCCCTTGGGCCACCAGCAGATTCGCCAGACGGCCAGACAGGCGGTGGATCTGGTCATAAGAATGCCGCGTACCGTCCGGCAGGATCAGGAAATCGCGCTGCGATCCGGCATGAGGGGCCATCAAGGCATCGTAAAGCGTGTTGATCATGTCTGTCCGTCCGTGATGTCCGCCCGGGCCATTGCCCCGATCCTGCCGACGGCATCCTGCAACCCTTTGCGCCCCGCGACAATCCGCGATCCTGCCCGGAACCGCCATGCGACCGCCCGGCGCGGTGTTCGCGCAAAGCGAACGCCGCTTTGCACCGATGGCGCCTGCCGGAAACGCCGCCAGCCCCGCATATTGAGATCAAGCAACATCGACAGGAGTTTCGCCATGCAATTGCAAGGCATTCACCACCTGACCGCCATCACCGCCGACGCGGCCGGAAACAACCGCTTCTATACCGAAACGCTGGGAATGCGGCGGGTCAAGAAGACGGTGAACCAGGACGACACCTCGGCCTATCACCTGTTCTTCGCGGATGGCGCGGGGACGCCGGGCACCGACATCACCTTTTTCGACTGGCCGGCCGCCCGCGAACGTCGCGGCACTAATTCGATCAGCCGCACCGGGCTGCGCGTGGCGCAGGACAGTCTGGATTACTGGGCGCGCCGCCTGCGTGATCTGGGTGTGTCCAGCGGAACGATCACCGAACTGGATGGCCGCGCCAGCCTTGATGTCGAGGACCCCGAGGGACAGCGCCTGCGCCTGATCGCCGCCCCCGACCCGGTGGGACAGCCGTGGGCGCACAGCCCGGTGCCCGCCGATCATCAGATCCGCGGCCTTGGCCCGATCACCATTTCGGTCCCGGACCTGGCCCCGACCCAGGCGCTGCTGACGCAGGTGATGAACATGCGCAAGGCGCGGGACTATGCCAGCCCCGATGGCGAAGGCCGGGTTCATGTCTTTGACATGGGGCCGGGCGGGGCCGCGGCGGAACTGCATGTTGCGGTCCAGCCGGGTCTGCCGATGGCCCGTCAGGGCGCGGGCGGCGTGCATCACGTGGCCTTTCGCGTGCCGGGCAAGCCCGAACTGACCGAATGGGCATCCCGCGTCGCACAGTTCCGCGTGCCGAATTCCGGCGAGGTCGAGCGTTACTATTTCCGCTCGCTGTATTTCCGCGAACCGGGGGGCAACCTGTTCGAACTGGCCACCGACGACCCCGGCTTCGACGTGGATGAACCGCGCGACACGATGGGTCAGGGCCTGTCCCTGCCGCCCTTCCTGGAAGGCAAGCGCGCCCAGATCAAGGCGGAACTCAAACCGCTCGACTAGCATAGGTCCGGGGGGCACCATGCCCCCACCCACCGGAAGGAGCCTGACATGACGACGATCCTCGGCCTCAGCGGCAGCCTGCGCCGCGCGTCCTTCAACACCGGCCTGTTGCGGGCCGCCCGTGACAGCGCCCCTGACGGGGTCCGGATCATCATCGGGTCCATCACCGATGTCCCCCTGTATAATGGCGATGCCGAGGCGGCCTCGGGCACGCCCAAGGCAGTGCAGCGCCTGAATGCGCAGCTTGCCGGGGCCGACGGGCTGCTGCTGGTCAGCCCGGAATACAACAACGGCATTCCCGGCGTCTTCAAGAACGCGATCGACTGGATGTCGCGCGGCGACGGGCTGGCGAATTTCAAGGGCAAGCCCGTCGCGGTGACCGGTGCCTCGCCCGGCAGTTTCGGCACCGCCCACGCACAAAGCCACTGGCTGCCGGTGCTGCGGACATTGCAGACGCGCCCGTTCTGGGAGGGGCGGCTGATGGTGTCGAAGGCGGGCGATCTGTTCGACGAGGACGGCAACCTGACCGATGACAAGACGCGCGACCGGCTGGCCCGCTTTGTCGCCGATTTCGCCGCCACGCTGTAGACGGACCGACCGGGCCGTCGCGACAGGTCCGGGATCAGGAAAGGGGAACGCCAATGGATGGGCGTGAAATCGATCATGTGGCCCTGACCGTGCGCGATCTGCCCGGCATGGAACGCTTTTATGAAACGGCGCTGGGACTGCGGCCGATGGGCGGCGACGGCGCGACGCGGCGACTGGGCACAGGCAGCCGTGTCCTTCTGGAACTGCGCGGCGATCCGGCGGCCATGCCGCAGGATCCGTCGCAGGCAGGGCTGTTTCACACCGCCTTTCTGCTGCCGTCGCGCAGGGATCTGGCCGAATGGCTGCGTCACGCCGCCGATACGGGCCTGCGTCTGACCGGCGCCAGCGACCACGGCGTCAGCGAGGCGATCTATCTGGACGACCCCGAGGGCAACGGGATCGAGGTCTATCGCGACCGAGCCCCGCAGGACTGGCCGCGCGACATGGGCCGGATCCGGATGTTCACGCATCGGCTGGACCTGAACGATCTGGCGGCTGAGGCGCAGACAGCGTGGCACGGCATCGCGGCGGACGCGACGGTCGGGCATGTGCATCTGCAGGTGGGCGATCTGCGACAGGCGGATGGGTTCTTTCTGGATGAACTGGGGCTGGATCTGCAATTTCAGGCGACAGGCGGCGGCTGGTATGGCTGGAACGGCTATCACCACCACCTTGCGGGAAATATCTGGAACAGCCGCAATGCCGGCCCCCGCCCGCAAGGCATGGCCGGCCTTGCCGAAGTGGTGATCGCGGACCCCGCCCGCGCCGGGCATCAGATAACCGACCCGTGGGGCACCCGGTTTCGCATTGCCTAGGGGCAAGGCTGCGGCCCATCGCGGGCCGCAGCGGTTGGCTATAGCCATTGTTGCGCGGTGGTCAGATCATCAGGCGACAGATTATGCCCGGCATTGATCTGCCGCGCCGTCAGATCGGCACCGCTGTTCCGCAACCATGCGTTCAGCGCCGGGGCATAGCGGCCATATGGATCCTGCGCCCCGGCCAAAGTCAGGACCCGCGTGCCCGTCAGATCGACCTTCGGCATCTGTGACAGCACCGCCATCGGGCGCAGCAGCACCGCCTGCCGGATCAGTCCGGGATAAAGCCCCATGACCGCGCCGGCGAAATTCGCGCCGTTGGAATAGCCCAGCACGGTCAGCCGCGCCGGGTCCAGATCATAGCCGGACACCGCCCCATCCCAGAAGGCGCGAAAGGCCCGCGCCTCGGACCGGATGTCGTCCTGATCGAAGCTGTCCACCGACAGCCGCCGGAAAAAGCGCGCCACCCCTTCTTCGGTTGATCGTCCACGGACGCCGATCAGCGTGGCATGGGGCGCGATGCGATGGGCCAGCGGCATCAGATCGGCCTCGTTTCCGCCGGTGCCATGCAACAGCACCATCGCCGAGCCGTCGGCGGCATCGGGGCGGTGGATCCGGTGAACGAAGGGCAGTTGTCGCATGATGGTCCTTTCCTCGCCCGGACGGGCGAATTGCGGCAGGCTGACGCGCAGATCCGCGCTTTGCGCTGCAAATTCAGGGGGAAAGACCAGCTTGTGTCCCAAGGCCTCGGCAGGCTCGTCCACCGCCATGCCGGGACCGTCGCTGGCCAGTTCGATCAGCACGCCCGCCGGGTCCCGCACATAAAGCGAGGTGAAATACCTGCGGTCATGCACGGTGGTAGCGCCGGGCAGTCTGGCCTGCCATGTCGTGACCTGCGCCGCATCCGGCACGCGCAGCGCGACATGGTCGATGACCCCGGTGCCGGGAATACCCGGAACGAAGCCCGACGCATCGCGGATATCCAGCGCCCCGCCCGGCGATGTCAGGCGGGTGACCCCCGCCTCGACCGCCGTGATGCCAAAGCCGAACTGCGCCAGAAATGCCGTTGTGGCGAAGACGTCATCGGACCACAAAGTCGCCGCATGCAGACCCGAAGGCGCGGCAGGCCAGTCGCCATCGGGCTGATCGGTGCCGACCAGCTTGACGATGATGCCGTCGGGGTCCTTCAACCGCAGTACCGAGGCGCCGAATTCGCGCGAAGGCCCCTGAACCGCGATGCCGTGATCCAGGGCGCGCGTCAGCCAGTCGCCGATCCGGCCACGGGGGATCGTCAACGCGATCTCGGCCACCTGACCGTGCCCCACCCGCCCCGGCGCGCCGCCCTGCCAGACCAGAAAGCTGATCAGCGTCCCCGGACGACCCCGCGCATCCCCATAGAACAGGTGCAATTGCTGCGCATCCTCGAACCCGGCGGTCTGCTTGACCAGCGACAGGCCCAGAAATCCCATCCAGAAATCGACATTCGCCTGCACATCGCGGGTGATGGCAGTGACGTGATGCAAGCCGCCGCGCATCTCTCCATCCTTTCGTCAGAAACCTGACTGCAAGATGGAGGCGAACCATGTCCGCGCCCAGTGGACAGCTACGGAACAGGGTGTTCGACGGGATCGAACGGAATCAGGCCGCGAAATCGGCGGCGCGATAGCCTTGCAGATACAGAAGCGCGGTCAGATCGCCATGGTTGATGCGGATGCCCGCCTGCGCGGCAACGGCGGGCTTGGCATGCAGCGCCACGCCAGCCCCGGCCAGTTGCAGCATTCCCAGATCATTCGCGCCGTCCCCGACCGCAATCGCCTGATCGACGGTGATGCCGCGCGTGGCGGTGATGTCCTGCAGCGCCTCGATCTTGGCCTCGCGGCCCAGGATCGGGCGGCCCACATCGCCGGTCAGCTTGCCGTCACGGGCCAGAAGGATATTGGCCCGGTTCTCGTCAAAGCCAAGCATGGCGGCGACCGGCCCCGTAAAGCTGGTGAACCCGCCCGACACCAGCGCGGCATAGGCCCCGTTGGCGCGCATGGTGGCGACCAGCTCCAGACCGCCGGGCGCCAGGGTGATCCGGGTCTTCAGCACCTCGGCGATGACCGATTCGTCCAGACCGGCCAGCAGGCCCACCCGCTCGATCAGGGCGTCGTTGAAGTTCAGCTCGCCATTCATGGCGCGGGCGGTGATATCGGCGACACGCGCCCCGACCCCCGCCATATCGGCCAGCTCGTCGATGCATTCCTGCTGAATCATGGTCGAATCCATATCGGCCAGCAGCAGCATCTTGCGGCGGCCCTGTGCCGGCTGGATCGCCAGATCGATACCGACGCGTTGCAGATCGGCCCAGACGCGATCCAGATCCGCAGGTTGCGCGGCCACATCGAATTCCGCTGCGATGCCGGGGTTCAACCAGCGCAGCCCGCTGCCATCCCAGCCGCGCGCCAGCCCGTCCACAAGGGCGCTTTCCAGATTGGCCCGCGCGGGGGCAGCGATCAGCGAGACGGTGAACATGGACGCTCCTGTTATTGGACAGATCGGGATGTAGGCCAAAGTTTTCGCTTGCGCCAGTGCGGCCGAGACCTGTATGTCCGTCCGTGGGACACCCTTCCCCAACGAAGGGCTTTTAGCTGGAAGGCTGAGTCACATGACTGATCCGACGATCCCGGCCACGCGGCCGGCAAATCCGCGTTTTTCGTCTGGCCCCTGCGCCAAATTCCCCGAATATGATCTGAACCTGCTGTCCGACGCCCCTCTGGGCCGCTCGCACCGTGCCGCTGTCGGCAAGGCGAAGCTGGCCGAGGCGATCGACAAGACGCGCGAGGTTCTGGGCGTTCCCGCAGATTACCGCATCGGCATCGTTCCGGCCTCGGATACCGGCGCCGTCGAGATGGCGATGTGGACCATGCTGGGCGCCCGCCCCGTCGAAATGCTGGCCTGGGAAAGCTTTGGCGAAGGCTGGGTCACCGACGCGGTCAAGCAGCTGAAGCTGGACGCCACCGTCCGCAAGGCCGATTACGGCCAGATCGTCGACTTCGCCGAAGTCGATTTCAACAAGGACGTGGTCTTCACCTGGAACGGCACCACCAGCGGCGTGCGCGTTGCCAATGGCGATGCGATCCCGGCCGATCGCGAGGGCCTGACCATCTGCGACGCCACCAGCGCCGCATTTGCCATGGACCTGCCCTGGGACAAGCTGGATGTCGTCACCTTCAGCTGGCAGAAGGTTCTGGGCGGCGAGGCCGCGCATGGCATGCTGATCCTGTCGCCCCGCGCCGTCGAGCGTCTGGAAAGCTTTACCCCGGACCGCCCGCTGCCCAAGATCTTTCGCCTGACCAAGGGCGGCAAGCTGATCGAGGGCATCTTCCGTGGCGAGACGATCAACACGCCCTCGATGCTGGCGGTCGAAGATTACCTGGCAGCCCTGAACTGGGCGCAGAAGATCGGCGGCCTGCAGGGCCTGATCGCGCGCGCCGACGCCAATGCCAAGGCCGTGCGCGATTTCATCGCCGACAAGGACTGGATCGCCGATCTGGCCGCAGACCCGGCCACCGCATCGACCACCAGCGTCTGCCTGAAATTCACCGATCCCGCGATCAAGGACGGGGCCAGCTTTGCCAAGGCCGTGGCCAAGCGGCTGGAGAAAGAGGGTGTGGCCCTGGACGCCGGCGCCTATCGCGATGCTCCGGCAGGTCTGCGGATCTGGTGCGGATCGACCGTCGAGGCGGCCGATGTCGCGGCGCTGATGCCGTGGATCGAATATGCCTATCGCGCGGAACTGGCCGCGCAGTAATTCGCGTCCCGCGACCGCCGGGGGCTGTCTGCCCCCGGACCCCCGAGGATATTTCTTCACAGAAGATGATCAGGCACCTGCGAGGCGTGGGCCCGGGTGCAGCATATGAGGATGATTGACATGCCGAAGGTTCTTGTATCGGACAAGCTGTCGGAAACCGCCGTCCAGATCTTTCGCGATCGCGGTGTCGAGGTGGATTATCTGCCCGACCTGGGCAAGGACAAGGAAAAGCTGGCCGAGGTGATCGGTCAGTATGACGGGCTTGCCATCCGGTCGGCCACGAAGGTCACGGAAAAGCTGCTGGAGAATGCGGCCAATCTGAAGGTCGTGGGGCGCGCGGGGATCGGTGTCGACAATGTCGATATCCCGGCCGCATCCAAGAAGGGTGTGATCGTGATGAACACGCCCTTCGGCAACTCGATCACCACGGCGGAACATGCGATCGCGATGATGTTCGCCGTCGCCCGCCAATTGCCCGAAGCCAGCGCAAGCACCCATGCCGGCAAGTGGGAAAAGAGCCGCTTCATGGGGGTCGAGCTGTTCAACAAGACGCTTGGCGTGATCGGCGCGGGCAATATCGGTTCCATCGTGATCGACCGTGCGCTGGGTCTGCACATGAAGGTTCTGGCCTTCGATCCGTTCCTGTCGGAAGAGCGCGCCAAGGAACTGGGCGTCACCAAGGTCGAGTTGGACGAGCTGCTGGGCAAGGCGGATTTCATCACCTTCCACGTGCCGCTGACCGACAAGACCAAGAACATCCTGTCGCGCGAGAATATCGCCAAGCTGAAGAAGGGCGTTCGCATCGTAAACTGTGCCCGTGGCGGTCTGGTTGACGAAGAGGCGCTGGCCGAGGCCCTGAAGGACGGGCGTGTCGCCGGAGCCGCCTTTGACGTCTTTGCGGTCGAACCCGCCACGGAAAGCCCGCTGTTCAACCTGCCCAATGTCGTCGTGACGCCGCATCTGGGCGCATCGACCACGGAAGCGCAGGAAAACGTGGCACTGCAGGTGGCCGAGCAGATGTCGGATTATCTGCTGACCGGCGCCGTGCAGAACGCGCTGAACATGCCGTCGGTCACCGCCGAGGAAGCCGCCGTGATGGGCCCGTGGATCAAGCTGGCCGGGCATCTGGGTGCATTCGTGGGCCAGATGACGGATGAACCGATCAAGGCGATCAACATCCTGTATGACGGCGTCGTGTCCGAGATGAACCTGAACGCGCTGAACGCGTCGGTGATCGCGGGCGTGATGAAGGCGACCAACCCTGATGTGAACATGGTGTCCGCCCCGGTGATCGCGAAGGATCGCGGCATTCAGGTCGCCACCACCCGTCAGGACAAGGCCGGCGTCTACGAGGGTTACATCAAGCTGACTGTGGTCACGGCCGAGCGTGAACGCTCGATCGCGGGGACGGTGTTCAGCGATGACAAGCCGCGCTTCATCCAGATCCGCGGCATCAATATCGATGCCGAGGTCGGGGAGCATATGCTGTACACCCGCAACAAGGACGTGCCCGGCGTGATCGGCGCCCTGGGGATGACGCTTGGCAATCTGGGGGTGAACATCGCGAACTTTACCCTGGGCCGCTCGGCCAATGGCGATGATGCGATCGCGATCCTGTATCTGGACGAGCCCATCAAGGACGAAACCCTGGCCGTGCTGCGCGAGACGGGCAAGTTCCTGCAAGCCCGCCGGTTGCAGTTCGAAGTCTGATCCCGACAATTTCCGCGCCGCCCGTTGTCGGTGGCGCGGAACCCTGCCATCTGTCGCGTAGCGGGCGACATAACGATGGGACGATGCGATGCGACTTTATGCGATCGGCGATGTGCATGGACAGTTGGACCTGCTGAAGGCCGCGCATGAGCGCATCTTCAGCGATGGCGGCAAGGACGCGTTGATCGCGCATGTCGGCGATCTGATCGATCGGGGCCCGGATTCGCGCGGCGTGGTTCAGCATCTGCTGCAAGGTCGCATCGACGGGCGCAACTGGGTCGTCACGCGCGGCAATCACGATCGCTTTCTGCCCGCCTATCTGCGCAATCCCGCCTGGGTCGATCCTGGCGTCGGTTCGGGCAGGCCCTGGACGGCGCATCCCGGTCTGGGCGCGGCCGCAACGCTGCAATCCTATGGGCTGGATACCGACCTGCCTGCCCCCGAACTTCATGCCCAGGCTTTGCGGGCGGTGCCGCGCGCCCATGCCGATTTTCTGGCCAACCTGCCTTTGTGGTTCCTGCACCCCGAGGCGTTGGTCGTGCATGCCGGCATCCGTCCGGGCATCGATCTGCAACATCAGGCCGAGCAGGATCTGGTCTGGATCCGCAAGGGTTTTCTGGAAGACACCCGCGATCATGGCACGCTGGTGATCCATGGACACACCGCGCTGGACACGGCGGTCCATCACGGCAACCGGCTGAACATCGATGGCGGCGCGGCCTATGGACGACCGCTTTGCGCCATTGTCATCGAGGATGGGAAGGCCCACCTTCTGACCGATGAAGGACGTGTCCCCCTGCACCCGGAGTAAGCCGATGTTTCGTGCCGCCTGCCTTGCGCTGATGATGCCCCTGACCGCCCAGGCCGAGGAAATCGGCAAGATCGGCGTCGATTGGGTCGGAAACGACATCGTCGTCGAGGCGGTTCAGGACCCCAAGGTCGGCGGCGTGACCTGTCATCTGGCCTATTTCGACCGCTCGGTCATCGACCGGCTCAGCAAGGGCAACTGGTTCGAGGACCCCTCGAACAGCGCCATCGAGTGCAGTCAGACCGGCCCCATCGACCTTACCCGGATCGAGCGCGGCCCGAAGGGCGAGAACGTGTTCAGCGAAGGCCGCTCGCTGATCTTCAAGTCGCTGCGGGTCAAGCGCATCTATGACGAGGCCAATCAGGTGCTGGTCTATCTGGCGCATGGCAACCAGATCACCGACGGTTCGGCCAAGATGGCGATTTCGACCGTGCCGGTGCCGGTCGAGGCGCAAACCCCCTGACCCGCGGGCATGGTGGACAGAATCGGGCGGCGGCGCTAGAACGCCTGCCAGCGCTACAACAACGGCTTATACCTCTTGGGATCGTCCCGAATGCAATCTGGTCAACGCATCGCGAAATACAGTCTGGGTCAGGTGGTCCGCCACAGGGAACGTCCGTTCCGTGGCGTGATCTTCGACGTGGACCCGGAATTCGCGAATACCGAGGAATGGTACGAATCCATCCCCGAAGACGCGCGACCGGCCAAGGACCAGCCCTTCTATCACCTTTATGCCGAAACCGAGGCGACCTACTACATCGCTTATGTCTCGGAACAGAACCTGGTCCCGGATTATTCGGGCGAGCCGTTGGACCACCCCGAAGTCACGGAGATGTTCGGTGATTTCGAGGACGGGCGCTATCCGCTGCAGGAACGCCTGAACTAGCGCCTAATGCGCCCTCTCGACACCGTCAAAGGGTACGCTGAAGGCCAGGAAATTGCGATGCCGCTCGCGGTAATAGCACAGCGCCTGCGTCAGATCCTGAATAAGATACCAACCGAACCCGCCCTCGGGCAGTTCGGTTGCGCCGTCCTGCGGCAGGTTGCGCGGTTGCAGGCATTCCTGCGGCAAAGACACCCCGTCATCGGTGATCGCGCAGGCAAAGCCCGCATCCTGCCGGACGATGCACAGGTGGATCGATGTGCCCTGCCGCACATCGACCGCATGTTCGGCGACATTGTTCAACACCTCTGCCAGAACCAGTTCCAGCCGGCCCATCGTATCTTCGTCCAGCCCGGCACCGAAACGTGCACGGATATCGACAAGCGTCTTGCGCACGACCGAAGGTTCGGCCGCGAAAACACGATGGAACATGGGCTTGGTGGACATCGAGGGGCGAGGGTGCGGCCCGACATTCTGCCGGTGCGATGGGGTCATGTCGTCATCTCCTGCTGGTCACCGGAAGCCTTGATCTGAAACACGGAATCCATCCGCGTCAGTCGAAACACCCGCATGACATCGGGGGTCAGATCCTGAAGGGTCAGATGCACGCCCTGCGGCATCGCCTTGTGCACGGCGATCATGGCACCCAGACCGGAACTGTCCATGAACTGAACGGAACGCATGTCGACCAGCACCGGCTTGCGATGCTTGGTGATGATTTCGCGCATCGTATCCTTGAACCGCGTCGCGATGGCCGCATCGATGCGCGGCTCTGCCAGCGTCACGACAACCTGTTCGCCCTGATCGTTGGCGGTGAGTTCCATCGGGGTAACCTTTCCTGCAGACCTTATCCTGTGACTAGACGTCAAAGGTTACGATCCGGTAAGCGAGGCCGGAAAGGGAGTGTGGAATAATGAAAATTAGAGATATCTTCATCCACGGTGCGGCCCGGACCCCGATGGGCGGGTTGCAGGGGGCACTGTCGGGTCAGACGGCGGCGCAGCTGGGGGGCACCGCCATCAAGGCCGCACTTGAGCGCGCAAACACGGCCGCCGACCAGCCGCAGGCGCTGTTCATGGGCTGTGTTCTGCCCGCGGGTCAGGGTCAGGCCCCCGCGCGGCAGGCGGGATTCGCGGCTGGCCTGCCGCAGACGGTTCCGGCCACGACGCTGAACAAGATGTGCGGCTCGGGGATGCAGGCGGTGATGATGGCGGGCGACATGATTCGCGCAGGCAGCGCCGATCTGGTCGTGGCCGGCGGCATGGAAAGCATGTCGAACGCGCCCTACCTGCTGCCCAAGATGCGGGCAGGCGCACGGCTGGGTCATGGGCAGGTGATCGACCACATGTTTCTGGACGGGCTGGAGGACGCCTATGACAAGGGCCGCCTGATGGGCACCTTTGCCGAGGATTGCGCCGCCGAATTCGCCTTTGGCCGCGAGGCGCAGGACGACTATGCGCTGGCCAGCCTGTCGCGCGCCAATCGCGCCATCGAAACCGGGGCCTTTGCGCGGGAAATCGCGCCTGTCATCATCAGCACCCGCAAGGGCGAGGAAATCGTCGATACCGACGAACAGCCCGGCAATGCGCGACCCGACAAGATCCCCCAACTGAAGCCCGCCTTCCGCAAGGACGGTACGGTGACGGCGGCCAATTCCAGCTCTATCTCGGACGGCGCGGCGGCACTTGTCATCAGCGCGCAGGAACAGGGCGCGATCGCCCGCATCGTCGGCTATGCCAGTCACGGGCAGGAACCCGGCAAATTCCCGACCGCGCCCGTCCCCGCCGCGGAAAAGCTGCTGACCGCAATCGGCTGGACCAAGGACGAGGTCGATCTGTGGGAGGTGAACGAAGCCTTCGCCGTCGTGCCCATGGCCTTCATGGCGCGGATGGACCTGCCGCACGACAAGGTCAACGTGAATGGCGGCGCCTGCGCGCTTGGCCACCCGATCGGGGCCTCGGGCGCGCGGATCATCGTGACCCTGATCCATGCATTGCAGGCGGCGGGCAAGCGCCGCGGCGTCGCGGCCATCTGTATCGGCGGCGGCGAGGGCACGGCGATTGCCATCGAACTGATCTGACTGCACAATATCCGGGCAAGGGGCGGCGCATTTGACCTGCGCCGCCCCTTGCGTCACTGAAAATGCCGGAACTTTCGGCAGGTTCCCGCCATTCCCTTGTGGACTCGCGGCCGACTGTCTCGGATCATCCGACTGTTGCGTTGATCCGTCGGTTCCTTTGTCCAATGTGGGGGGATGATGACATTCTATAACGAAATGCTTGAAGGGGATCGGGTGCGCGATCCCTATGCGCGGCTCAGTGAATGGGTCGAAACCATGCCCCAGGACTTCCGCCAGATGAAACAGGCCGAGGCCGAGGATCTGTTCCGCCGTATCGGCATCACCTTCGCCGTCTATGGCGAGGGCGGCGACCCCGACCGCCTGATCCCCTTCGACATGATGCCGCGGGTCTTCGAACAGGCCGAGTGGCGCAAGCTGGAACGCGGCATCAAGCAACGCGCCCGCGCCTTGAACGCCTTTCTGCGCGACGTCTATGGCCGTGGCGAAATCATCCGCGCGGGCCGCATTCCGGCGCGGCTGGTCTATCGCAACGAGGCCTATGAAAAGGCCGTCGTGGGCTTTGTGCCCCCGCGCGGGGTCTATTCCCATATCATCGGCGTCGATCTGGTCCGCACGGCGAAGGACGAATTCTACGTGCTGGAGGATAACTGCCGCACCCCGTCCGGGGTCAGCTATATGCTGGAGAACCGCGAGATCATGATGCGGATGTTTCCGCAGCTGTTCCGCCAGAACCGGATCGAGCCGGTGGACCAGTATCCGCAACTGCTGCGCCATACGCTGGAATCGGTGGCACCGCAGAAATGCGACAGCCGCCCGACCTGCGTCATCCTGACGCCGGGCCATTACAACAGCGCCTATTACGAACACAGCTTTCTGGCCAATCTGATGGGGGTCGAACTGGTCGAGGGCGCGGATCTGTTCGTGGATGGCGAATTCGTCTACATGCGCACCACGCAGGGGCCCAAGCGGGTCGATGTGATCTATCGCCGGATCGACGATCCCTTCCTTGATCCGCTGTGTTTCCGGCCGGATTCGATGCTGGGCATTCCGGGTCTGATGGATGTCTATCGTTCGGGCGGGGTGTCGATCTGTTCGGCGCCCGGCGCGGGTGTGGCCGATGACAAGGCGATCTATACGTTCGTGCCGGAAATGGTCCGCTTTTATCTGGGCGAAGAGCCGATCCTGAACAATGTCCAGACCTGGACGCTGTGGAAGGATGACGATTACCGCTATGTGATGGACAACCTGCCGGATCTGGTCGTCAAAGAGGTTCACGGCTCGGGCGGGTATGGGATGCTGGTCGGCCCCAAATCCACCAGGGAAGAGGTCGAGATCTTTCGCAAGAAGATCGAGGCCAACCCCTCGAACTATATCGCGCAGCCGACGCTGTCGCTGTCGACCTGCCCGACCTTTGTCGAGGAAGGCGTCGCGCCGCGCCATGTGGACCTGCGCCCCTATTGCCTGTGCGGCGACCGGATCGAACTTGTGCCCGGCGGCCTGACCCGCGTCGCCCTGCGCGAGGGCAGCCTTGTCGTGAACTCGTCGCAAGGCGGGGGCGTCAAGGACACCTGGGTCCTGTCGGAATAAGAGGAGGGACAACACATGCTTAGCCGGACCGCCTCGAACCTGTTCTGGATGGGTCGCCATCTTGAACGCGCCGACACCGCCGCCCGCCTGCTGGATGTAGGTCAGCGGATCACCCTGTTGCCGAATACGGAAGCCGGGTATCAGAACGAATGGAACGCGCTGTTGCGCGCTTCGGGCACTGCTGAGGTCTTTGCCAGCAAATATGGCGAGGCCACGCAGGAAAAGATCGAGGAATTCATCTTCTTCGACCGCGACAACCCATCATCGGTCGTCTCATGCATCGAAAAGGCCCGCGAGGCCGGGCGCATCGTCCGCACCGCGCTGACCAGTCAGGTCTGGGACGCGCTGAACGTGGCCTTTCAGGAACTGCGCCGGATCGAGCGGACCCCAAGGGCAAAGCTGGACACCGCGACGCTGACCGATTTCACCACCGGCCATATCTCGACCGTGCGCGGCGCGATCAATGCCACGCAGCTGCGCAATGACGGCTGGCATTTCATGCATACGGGTTACGGCCTTGAACGCGCCGATGCCACGGCGCGGCTGCTGGACGTGAAATATTTCGTGCTGCTGCCCCGGATCGAGTTCGTCGGCTCGGGTCTGGACACCTATCAATGGCAGGTGATCCTGCGCGCCCTGTCGGCGCATCGGGCGTTCCACTGGGCCTATGGCGGCGACATTTCCGCCGCGCGGGTGGCCGATTTCCTGATCCTGAACGGCGAAAGCCCCCGCTCGCTGATCACCTCGCTTTACGAGACGGTCTGGCATCTGGAAGGCATCGCCCGCCGCTATGGCGACAGCGCGCCGACCAGTGCCCGCGATCAGGCCCGCCATTCGCTTGAGGCGCTGCAATCGCGCGATATCGACATGATCTTCGACGAGGGGCTGCACGAATTTCTCAGCTGGTTCATCGGCGAGATCGGGACGATCTCGAACCGGGTGCATCAGGACTATCTGCTAGGGGGGGCCTAAGCCATGAAGCTGCGCATCTCGCACGAGACGACCTATGGCTATGACATGCCCATCCGCAACCTGGTGCAAAGCCTGCGCCTGACGCCATCTGTCTTCGAGGGGCAGAAAACCCATGAATGGCTGATCGAGGTGACGAACGGCCTGAAAGGGCCCGGCTTTCGCGACGGCGCGGGCGACTGGGTCGAGGGCTGGACCGTGCGTGGCCCGGTGCAGGAAATCACCGTCCGCACCTCGGGCCATATCGAAACCCGCGACACCGCGGGTGTCCTGCGCGGACATCGCGAGATCATTCACCCGCTGGCCTATCTGCGCGACACCAAACCGACCGCGCCCGACGAGGCGCTGCGCGAGCTTGCGCATTCGGTGGACGGCTCGACCGATGATGCGCTGGATCTGTCACATCGGCTGTCCTCGGCGGTGACCGATGCCATTGCTTTCCGTCCCGGCGTCACCGAGGCGCATACCACCGCGGCCGAGGCGCTGGCCCTGGGCGAGGGCGTCTGCCAGGACCACAGCCACGCGCTGATCGCGCTGGCAAGGCTGCGCGGGCTGCCCGCGCGCTATGTCTCGGGGTATCTGCACTCGACGCTGGACGGCCAACCCCATGATGCCGCCCATGCCTGGGCGGAAATCCATGTCGGCGGCCTTGGCTGGGTCGGTTTCGATGCCGCCAACCGGTGCTGTCCCGACGAACGCTATGTCCGTCTGGGATCGGGTCTGGACAGTTCTGATGCCGCGCCGATCCGGGGCGTAGCGATGGGATCGGGGGCCGAACGTCTGGACGTGGCCGTCCATGTCGAGGAAATCGCACAATAGCCCGGCGGACCTGACCGAAAGGAAAGATTGCGACCCGCAGCCGCGATGCCTAGATTGCGGGTTGATTTGAATGGGACGAACCTGAATGACTTACTGCGTCGGCCTGAAGCTGAATGCCGGGCTGGTCTTGCTGTCCGACACCCGCACCAATGCCGGGCTGGACAATATTTCCTGCTATCGCAAGATGTTCATCTTTGAAGAACCGGGTGAACGCAGCCTAGTGATCATGACCGCCGGGTCGCTGTCGGTGACCCAGACCACGCTGGCCCGTCTGGAAGAGGCCATCGAGGACGAGATGGCCGACGAGACCACGTCGATCATGAAGGCGCCGAACATGCTGCGTGTGGCCACGATCATCGGCGATACCCTGACCCGCACCCGCCGCGAGATCGCCGATCAGTGCCGCGATCTGAAACAGCAGGCCTCGGCCAGCATGATCGTCGCCGGTCAGCGCAGGGGCGGCGACATGCGCATGTTCCTGATCTATCCCGAAGGCAACTTCATCGAGGCGACCGATGACACGCCCTTCCTGCAGATCGGCGAACATAAATACGGCAAGCCCATCCTCGACCGCGTCGTGACCCCCGATACCAGCCTGTCGGACGCGCAGAAGGCGGTGCTTCTGTCGATGGATTCGACCCTGCGGTCGAACCTGTCGGTGGGGATGCCGCTGGATCTGGCGGTGATGGAAAAGGACGCCTGCCGGGTCACCACCCGCCGCCGCATTCAGGAAGGCGACCCCGATTTCATGGAAATGAGCGCCGCCTGGTCCGCCGCGCTGCGTGACAGTTTCACCAAGGTCACGCTTTAAACCACGACTTTCCCCGGAACGGCGTTGAGGCAACCCCTCTGCCGCGTTAAGCAGCAGGGACGCCCACCCGGAGGAGAGACATGGCAGAAAAGACGCGCCGCGGCACCCGCATCACGCCCGAAGAGGCGCTGGCCTACCATATGGAGCCCAGCCCGGGGAAATACGACATCACCGCCTCGACCCCGATGGCGACACAGCGCGACCTGTCCCTGGCCTACAGCCCCGGTGTGGCCGTTCCGGTGCAGGCGATCGCCGACAAGCCCGAAACCGCCTATGACTATACCACCAAGGGCAACATGGTGGCGGTGATCTCGAACGGGACGGCCATCCTTGGCATGGGCAATCTGGGTGCGCTGGCCTCGAAGCCGGTGATGGAAGGCAAGGCGGTGCTGTTCAAGCGCTTTGCCGACGTGAATGCCATCGACATCGAACTGGATACCGAGGATGCCGATGAGTTCATCAACGCCGTGCGCCTGATGGGTCCGACCTTCGGCGGCATCAATCTGGAAGACATCAAGGCGCCGGAATGTTTCATCATCGAACAGCGGCTGAAGGAACTGATGGACATTCCGGTCTTTCACGACGACCAGCATGGCACCGCCGTGATCTGCGCCGCCGGCCTGATCAATGCGCTGGAACTGTCGGGCAAGAAGATCGAGGATGTGCGCATCGTCCTGAACGGCGCGGGGGCGGCCGGGATCGCCTGTCTGGAACTGCTGAAATCCATGGGCGCGCGGCATGAAAACTGCATCATGTGCGACACCAAGGGCGTGATCTATCAGGGTCGCACCGAGGGCATGAACCAGTGGAAATCGGCCCATGCGGTCGTCACCGAAGCCCGCAGCCTGGAAGAGGCCATGAAAGGCGCGGACGTGTTCCTGGGTGTCAGCGCCAAGGGTGCGGTCACGCAGGACATGGTGCAATCCATGGCCGACAATCCGGTCATCTTCGCCATGGCGAACCCGGACCCGGAAATCACCCCCGAGGATGCCCATGCCGTCCGCCCCGATGCCATCGTGGCCACCGGGCGCAGCGACTATCCCAATCAGGTGAACAACGTCCTGGGCTTTCCCTATCTGTTCCGCGGTGCGCTGGACATTCATGCCCGCGCCATCAACGATGACATGAAGATCGCCTGCGCGCAGGCCCTTGCCGAACTGGCCCGCGAGGATGTCCCCGACGAGGTTGCCGTCGCCTATGGCCGCAAGCTGCAATTCGGGCGCGATTACATCATCCCGACGCCCTTCGACCCGCGCCTGATCCATGTCGTGCCGCCCGCCGTCGCGCGTGCGGGCATGGACACGGGCGTCGCGCGCCGCCCGATCATCGACATGGACGGCTATGTCCAGTCGCTGAAGAACCGGATGGATCCGACCGCCGCGATCCTTCAGGGCATCCATGCCCGCGCCCGCGCCAAGCAGGCCCGCATGATCTTTGCCGAGGGCGACGAGCCCCGCGTCCTGCGTGCCGCCGTCGCATGGCAGCGCGCCAATATGGGCCAGGCACTGGTCGTCGGCCGCGAGGCCGAGGTCAAATCCGAGCTTGAGGCCCTGGGCCTTGGCGATGCCTTCCGCGAAATCACCGTGGTCAATGCCGCCAACACCCGCCACCTCGAGGCGTATCACGACTTTCTCTATCAGCGCCTGCAACGCAAGGGCGTGGACCGCGAAGATGCCTACAAGCTGGCCAATCGCGACCGCCATGTCTTTGCCGCGCTGATGCTGGCGCATGGCCATGCCGATGGTCTGGTGACCGGCGCCACGCGCAAGAACGCGCATGTGCTGGCGCAGATCGGCCATGTCTTTGACCTGCGGCCGCAGGATGGCGCGGTCGGCATCACCGGCGTCCTACACAAGGGCCGGATCGTGCTGATCGGGGATACGCTGGTCCATGAATGGCCCGACGCCGAGGATCTGGCCGATATCGCAACCCGCGGCGCGCATGTGGCCCGCGGGCTGGGTCTGGATCCGCGCGTGGCCTTCCTGTCCTTCTCGAACTTCGGCTACCCGGTCAGCGAACGCGCAACCAAGATGGCCGAGGCTCCACGGGTTCTGGATGCGCGCGGCGTCGATTTCGAATACGAGGGCGAGATGACCGTGGACGTCGCCCTGAACCCCGAGGCGGCGGCCCGCTATCCGTTCAGCCGCCTGACCGGAGCAGCCAATGTTCTGGTCGTGCCGGCGCGGCACTCGGCCTCGATCTCGGTCAAGCTGTTGCAGGAAATGGCCGGGGCGACGGTGATCGGCCCGATCCTGACCGGCGTGCCGAAGCCGATCCAGATCGTGTCCACCAACTCATCGGTGAATGACATCGTGAACATGGCCGCAATCGCGGCGGGCGGCGTCGGTCAGGCCGGCTGACACAGCGGGAATCGCGCGGCGGGGATCAGTCTTCGCCGCGCCGTTCGGCCAGATCGAACTGATGCTGACGCTCGCGGAACCGCGCGCGGTCCTCGGCGGTATATTCATCGACACAATGGTGGCAGCAGACGCCCTCTTCATATTCGGGGCGGTCGCGATCCTCGGGCAACAGCGGGCGGCGGCAGGCGTGGCACATGATATGGCGGCCCTGACGCAGACCGTGGCCCAGGCTGACGCGCTTGTCGAAGACAAAGCATTCGCCCTGCCATTTGCTGTCCTGTTCGGGCACGTCCTCAAGATATTTCAGGATGCCGCCCTTCAGGTGGAACACATCCTCGACGCCCTGCGACATCAGGTAGTTCGTCGATTTTTCACAGCGGATGCCGCCGGTGCAGAACATGGCGATGCGCTTGTTGTGAAAGCGATGCGCGTTTTTTTCCCACCATGCCGGGAAATCACGAAAGCTGCGGGTGCCGGGATCGACCGCGCCCTCGAAGGTGCCGATGCCGACCTCGTAATCATTGCGGGTATCGATCACCGCCACATCCGGCGCGCTGATCAGCTCGTTCCAGTCGCCCGGCTCGACATAGCGGCCGACGGCGGCGGTCGGATCGACATCGGGCTGGCCCATGGTGACGATCTCGCGTTTCAGGCGCACCTTCATGCGGCCAAAGGGCATGTCGGACGCGCCGCTTTCCTTCCAGTCCAGATCGGCACAGCCCGGCAGCGCGCGGATATGGGCCAGAACGGCGTCGATCCCCTGACGGGTGCCCGCGATCGTGCCATTGATCCCTTCGCGCGCAAGCAGCAGCGTGCCGCGAATGCCCTGGGCCTCGCACAGCTGCAACAGCGGGCCGCGCAGGGCGGCGGGATCGTCGAAACGGGTAAAGTGGTATAGCGCGGCAACGGTCAGCATGGGCGCGGCATATGCCAGCCGCGCCCTGTCTGACAAGTGCCTTAGAAGGTCAGGCCCATCGCCAGACCGCCCAGCAGATAGCACACTGCCGTGATCAGCAGGATGCCGACGATGTTCAGGACGACCCCGCCCCGCGCCATCTGACCGATGGTCACGGTGCCGGTGCCGAAGACGATGGCATTGGGCGGCGTACCGACCGGCAGCATGAAGGCGCAGGTGGCGGCAAAGGCCGCCGGGATCAGCAGGCTCAGCGCGTCACTGCCGATCCCCAGCGCGACCCCGCCCAGAATCGGGATGAAGGTCGCAGCCGTCGCGGTGTTCGATGTCACCTCGGTCAGAAACAGGATGATGGTGACCACCGCCGCCACCAGAAGGATGCTGGGCAGCGCGCCAAGCCCCTGCACCTGCTGGCCGAACCACTGATCAAGACCCGAGGCGCCGACCGACGAGGCAAGGCTGAGACCGCCGCCGAACAGCAGCAGAACACCCCAGGGCAGGCCGTTTTCCGCATCCTTCCAGTCCAGAACCATGCGCTGACGCCCCTGCGCCGGCAGGATGAACATGATCAGCCCCGCGCCCACGGCAATCGCGGTATCGTCCAGCATGTCCAGCCAGGGCAGCGCGGCCTCGACACCCGGGATGTTGGTCAGAAGCCCCGGCACCACCCACAGGAAGGCCGCGCCCAGAAAGACGAACATCACCATACGCTCGCCCTGCGCCAGCGGACCCAACGCGGCGATCTGGTCGTCGATCATCCGACGCCCGCCCGGAATTTCCGGCAGATCAAAGCGATACAGCACGCGGGTCATCAGCACCCAGGCGATCAGGATGAAGATCAGCGCCAGGGGCAGGCCGATCACCATCCATTCCAGAAAGCCGATCTCGCGGCCCAGTTCATCGGCGGCATAGCCTGCGACGATGGCGTTGGGCGGACTGCCCAGCAGCGTGCCCAGCCCGCCCATCGAGGCCGACCACGCGATCGCCAGCACAAGGCAGACGCCGAAGGCACGGATATTCGGGTCGCTGACGACATCGCTGATCTTCTGGCCCGCCGCCAGTGCATCGTCGGCGGCGGCACCGTCCTGACGCGAACCGCGATCCACGACCAGCGCCAGAACCGACATCCCGATGGGCAGCATCATCAGCGTGGTCGCGGTGTTTGACACCCACATCGACAGAAAACCGGTGGCCAGCATCATGCCAAGAACGATCCGGCGCGGCTGCACCCCGACCCGCGCCAGCGTCATCAACGCGACACGGCGATGCAGGCCCCATTTTTCCATCGCGATGGCGATCAGAAAGCCGCCCAGAAACAGAAAGACGATGGAACTGGCATAGGGGGCAGTGGCCTCGCCGACGCTGCGGTCGGTCAGGGCCGGGATCAGCACGATGGGCAGCAGCGCCGTGGCCGATAGCGGGATCGCCTCGGTCATCCACCAGATCGCCATCAGCGTGCCGACCGCAGCCACGATCCGCGCATCGGCGGGCAAACCCTCGGACCCGCCAAGAAGCACCCAGACCAAAAGCGCCATCGCGATCCCAAGGGCGCGCAGCCCCCAGATCAGCGCCGGGCTTCGTCCGCCTGTCGGCTCTTCGTAGTCGTCAATGCTCATCCCATCTCCTAGCGCGGCCATGACCGCCTTTTGTGCATTCTAACGCGCCCAGCCCCGCCCCCAAAGCGATTTGCGGAAACTGCAATCGAATCGGCAAAGATTGACGCGCGCCGGGGGGCTTCTTACTCATGACGACGGCAAGGGAAAGGAGTGCGCGATGGCACATGCTTTGATCGTGATCGATATGCAGAACGACTTTTGCCCGGGCGGCGCGCTGGCCGTGGCGGGTGGCGATCAGATCGTCGCGCCGATCAACGACATGATGCGCGACTATGACGCCGTTGTGCTGACCCAGGACTGGCATCCCGCGGATCACAGCAGCTTTGCCGAAAACCACCGCGACGCGCAGCCCTTCAGCGTCACCCAGATGCCCTATGGCCCGCAGGTCCTGTGGCCGCGCCATTGCGTCATCGGCAGCGAGGGCGCCGATTTTCACAGCGGCCTGCGCCTGGACCGCGCCGATCTGGTGATCCGCAAGGGCTTTCGCCGCCAGATCGACAGCTATTCCGCCTTTTTCGAGAACGACCACGAAACCACCACCGGTCTGGCCGGCTATCTGCGTGACCGGGGGCTGACCGATCTGACGCTGGTCGGGCTGGCACATGATTTCTGCGTCGCCTGGAGCGCGATCGACGCCGCCCGTCTGGGATTTGCCGTCCGGGTCGTGGAATCCGCCACGCGGGCCATCGACCTGAACGGCAGCCGCGATCAGGCCCGGACCCAGATGCGGCAGGCGGGCGTTGTTCTGGCCTGAAAGTCTTGCACCGCAAGCGTTTTTCAGGGACCAAGGTGAAAAGTCAGGGGGCCGCAGATGGTCGATATTGCCACGCGCGTTTACAATCACAAATGGAAGATCGACCCGATCGTCCGGTCGCTGATCGACAATGATTTCTACAAGCTGCTGATGTGCCAGTCGGTGTTCCGCAACCGGCCGGACACCAATGTCACCTTCAGCCTGATCAATCGCAGCAAGCAGATCCGTCTGGCCGACCTGATCGACGAGGGCGAACTGCGTGAACAGCTGGATCACGTGCGCGGCCTGTCGCTGTCGCGTGGCGAAAGCACATGGCTGCGCGGCAACACCTTCTATGGCAAGCGGCAGATGTTCCGCTCGGATTTCATGGAATTCCTCGAAGGGTTGCGGCTGCCCGCCTACCATCTGGAAAAGCGTGACGGTCAGTATGAGCTGACCTTCGAAGGCCGCTGGCCCGAAGTGATGCTGTGGGAAATCCCCGCGCTTGCCATCCTGATGGAACTGCGCTCGCGCGCGGTGCTGAAGGATATGGGCCGGTTCGAATTGCAGGTACTTTATGCGCAGGCGATGACCCGGCTGTGGGAAAAGGTTCAGCATCTGCGCAACCTGCCCGATCTGCGGATCGCCGATTTCGGCACCCGTCGGCGGCACAGCTTTCTGTGGCAGGACTGGTGCGTGCAGGCCATGATCGAGGGGCTGGGCGACCGCTTTACCGGCACATCCAACTGCCTGATCGCCATGCATCGCGACATCGAGGCGATCGGCACCAACGCCCATGAATTGCCGATGGTCAATGCCGCCCTGGCCGAGGACGACACCGCCCTGCGCCGTGCGCCCTATGACGTGCTGGCCGATTGGCACGACGAACACGAAGGCAACCTGCGCATCATCCTGCCCGACACCTATGGCACCCGCGGCTTTCTGGAACAGGCCCCCGACTGGCTGGCGGGCTGGACGGGCATCCGCATCGACAGCGGCGATCCCGCGACGGGCGCGGAAACCGCGATTTCGTGGTGGAAGTCGCGCGGCGAGGATCCCCGCAACAAGCTGATCATCTTTTCCGACGGGCTGGATGTCGACAAGATTGCCCAGCTGCACCACCAGTTCCACGGCCGCGTGAAGGTCAGTTTCGGCTGGGGCACACTGTTGACCAATGATTTCCGCGGGCTGGTCCCAGGTGATGGGCTGGCCCCGTTCAGCCTGGTCTGCAAGGCCGTCGCCGCGAATGGCCAACCAACGGTCAAGCTGTCGGACAACCCGGCCAAGGCCATGGGTCCGGCGGATGAGGTCGAACGCTACAAACGCGTCTTCGGCGTCGGCCAGCAGACCGCATCCGAGGTCGTCGTCTAAAGCCCGTTCGCCGCCGCCACCAACAGATAGGCCACCCCGCCAAGCAGCGCCGTCACCGGCACCGTCACCAGCCAGGCCGCCGTCATCGTCGCCACATGGCTGCGCCGGATCAGGCGGCGGCGGCGGCGCTCTTCGATGGGCAAGGCGTCGCGTTGCCGGTCGCTTTGGCGATCCAGCCATTCGCGGGCAAAACCCACGCCGAAGATGCCGCCCACCGCCACATGCGTGGTCGACACCGGCAGCCCGGCCCCCGATGCGATCAACACGGTCGCCGCCGTCGCCAGCGACACGCAGAACGCGCGAACCGGATTAAGCCGGGTGATCCCGCTGCCGACCATGACGACCAACCGCCGCCCGAACAACAGCGTTCCCAGCGCGATCGCCAATCCGGCCCCGGCAAGCACCCAGATCGGCACCTGCGACGCGCCATGCGGGGCCCCTGTCGGCAGAATGACCGAAAGCGGGCCGGCCACATTGCCCACGTCATTGGCGCCATGCGCGAAGGCCATGATGACCACGGCCACGACCAATGGTGGCCGGAACAGATGTTTCAGGCGGGGTCTGGACTGGATGCGGCTGAACTCGGCCACCAGGCGGCGGCGCATGGCCCAGGCCGCAGGCCCGGCGATCAGCAGCGACGCCACCTGCATCGAGACCAGCGGCACATCCAGCCTGCGCGAGATCAGCAGCGACAGATAGATGCCGAACAGCCCGACCATCACACCGACAAGCGCGGGGATCCAGCGCAGCGCGGCGGCCTCGCGGTTATCGGCCTGTGCGACGCGCAGCGTGATCAGGATCAGGACACCACCGGCCAGCCCGGCCGCGATCAGGGGCGACACCACCCAGGCCGAGGCGATGCTGGCAAGCACGCTCCATTTGACGGCAAAGACACCCATCGCCGCGACACTGGCCCCTGAAATCGCACCGACAATCGAATGCGAGGTACTGACCGGCAACCCGATTCCGGTCGCCAGCGTGATCCAGCTTGCCGCGCCGATCAGTGCGCCCAGCATCAGAACCTGCAGATGAAAGGCCGAAGGTGCCATATCCAGATTGAAGATACCCCCGGCAAGGCGCTGTGTCACGGCACCGCCGCCAAGCGAGGCGCCCGCAAGCTCGGCCATCGCCACAAGGAACAGTCCGGGCAGAACACCGATGGCCCCTGCCCCCACCGCCGGACCAAGCGAATTGGCCACATCGTTCGATCCGATCGCCAGCCCCAGCCACACGGCCACGACGACGGCGGCACTGATCGCGATGTTCTGGTCGACGCCGGATTGAAAGCTCATGAATACCAGCAGCCCCGCGACCGCCACGATCAGGCCCAGACCCAGCCGCCAGACGGGCTGAAACGCATGGACCTGCGCCTGCTCGGCGTGGGTCAGGCGGGTCAGATCCTTGTCGAGGATCCGATATTCGGAAGGCGGCGGCACGCGTGACGGTCCCGTCTATGCCGCGGGCAAGGCGCGCAGGATGCGTTTCAGCCCCGGTTCCGCGACCAGATCCGCCGCATCGTCAGGCGCGAACCATTCGCGGCGGCGTTGATCGTGTTCGGGAAAGCGATCCTGCAACTGCAAGACCCTCAGGCGAAAGACACGAACCTCGACCGGGATGGAAAACCCCTCATCCTGATCCTTGTCATAGCTGTAGCGACCCAGCTCCAGTTCCGAGATGTCACCCCGAACCCCGGCCTCTTCCCACGCCTCTTGCGCGGCGGCACCCGACAGGCTGCGCCCTTCCATGGGCCAGCCCTTCGGGATGACCCAGCGGCCCGTTCCACGGCTGGTTATCAAAAGAACATTCGCGGTGTCGGGATGAATGCACAGTGCGGCGACCTGCATCTGCGGCGGGCGACGTCCGATCACCATGTTGAAGGTGCGGTGAAGAAGGTTCATTCCTCGCCCTCCACCTTGCCACGCAGGGATTTGACCTCACCCCGAATGGATTTCGCCTTCAGACGACGTTTCTGGCTGCCCAAGGTCGGACGGGTCGCGATGCGGCGCTTGGGGGCGACGCTGGCCTTGCGGATCAATTCGGCCATCCGCTCGCGCGCAATGTCGCGGTTGCGCGCCTGCGACCGCGTGTCCTGACACAGAATCACCACGGCGCCGTCCGACGTCCAGCGGCGACCCGAAAGACGCCTGAGACGACGTTTCACGGCGTCGGTCAAACTGGGCGAACGCTCTGCTTCGAAGCGTAATTCTACTGCCGTTTCAACCTTGTTCACGTTCTGGCCCCCGGGCCCCTGAGACCGGGTAAACTGCTCGGACAGTTCCCACTCCTGTATTTTTATATCATCGGACACATGCAGCATAACGGCCAATATGCTGCTTGGTTCCCCGATTAAAAGTGCCCAAGCGTTAACTTTGAATTAATTTTCGCCCCGGATGCCTAAAGAATGTTCATTTGATCCGGCCGATCCCGTCCTGTTCGGGCCAATGCGCAAAGGGCAGAACCGCCCCGTCGCTGCGGCTTTTCTTTACCCTGTTCAAATCGACCTCGGCAAATACCCAGCCGGGCTGATCCATTTCCCCTTCGGAAATGATTCCGGTTTCGGGCCAAAAACCATCGGGCGGCCCGTAAATGGCGGCTTTTCCGTGGTTTTCGTCAATCGCGGGGTTCCAGTCGACCGGGCAGACGGTCGGTGCATGGACCACCACGCATTGGCTTTCCAAGGCCCGCGCCATAGACCCGATCCGCACACGGTGAAAGCCTGCGACGGTGTCGGTGCAGCTGGGAACCAAGATCAGTTCCGCCCCCGCCGTGGCCAGAACGCGCCCCAGAAGGGGAAACTCGCTGTCATAGCAGATCAGGATGCCGATCCGACCCAAAGCCGTGTCAAATAGCCGCAGCCCCGGCGCGCCGCGGACATCCCAATCGTCCCGCTCGAACCGGGTCATGATCTGCTTGTCCTGATGACCGATCACGCCATCCGGGCCGAACAGAACCGCGCGATTGACCGGACGGTCCCCGGTGAATGCCGGCCCCGAGGCCGCAAGGATGTGACAGCCATGATCGCGTGCCAGCCGCAGATGCAGATCGGCCACGGCGTCGGCATGGCGGGCAACCTCGTGCAGGGATCTTTCCAGATCGCCTGCAATGTCGCGCCCGCCAAGCGAGGCCAGCTCCATCGCGCCATATTCGGGAAACACCAGCAGATCGGCCCCCTCTGCCGCCTGGACCCATCGGGTGATCTTGTCGGCATAGGCGTCGAAACTGTCGAGCCAATCCATCGGATAGGCGGCAGAGGCGATCTTCATAGGGACCTCATCCAGAATTGCAGCGGCTTGCCGGTTTCGACCGGCTCGCCGACATCCTTCCATGAAAACCGGGCCGTGACACCCGGCAAGGGCTGATAGCCCCGCTTGCGCCAGAACCCGTCCAGCGGGCGATAGGTTGCGGGCCGCGCCGGATGATCGGCCGGGCGCTGCACGCTGCAAAAGGCCGAATAGCGAAAGCCCAGGCGCCGCGCGTGATCTTCGCGCGCATCAAAGAAGGCATGGCCCAGGCCATGCCCGCGATACCGGGGCAACAGCACCGATTCCGCACAGTAGAAGATCTGCGACAGATCCTCGGGACGGTCGGCAAAGGCGGCGGCGAAATCATCCGCGTGATCGGCCATCGGCGCCCCGGTCGAGGCCCCGACGATCCGACCGCCATCGCGGGCCACGACCACCACCGCATCTGGCGACTGATAGGCCGCCAGATAGCGCCGTTCGTAGTCCGGATCGCCGTCATACAGATAGGGCCAGTCGCGAAACACCGCGATGCGCAACCGCGCCACATCGTCCAGCGCGTCGGTCAGCGCCGCGCCTGTCAGCACCCGCGTGGTGACGGTCATCCCGCAACCTGACGCATCCAGTCGGCGAGATTGTAATAGGTGGTCACCCGCGAAATCTTGCCGTCGCGGATGGTAAAGAACGATCCCGCAGGCAGGCGGTAGGTCTGGCCATTGGCGGGGGGCAGCCCCTCGTCGGTCGACAGATAGGTGCCGTTGACGACGAATTCCGCCGCGGCGCGATCGCCCGCCTCATTGGCGAAGATCACCATATCGGTCAGGTTTTCGCGATAGCATTCGGTCATATGGGCGTTGAACCGGGCAAACAGATCCTTGCCCTTGCGGATCTGACCTTCGTTGACGTGATGTTCCACCTCGTCATGCAGCAGGTCCAGCATCCGGTCGGTCTGCCCGGCGTTGAACGCCTCGAAATAGGTCGCGATCAAAGTTTTGGTATCCATGTGCCCCTCTTGCGCGTTTGACCGTTCTGTAGCGGGAATCTGGGCCGCGCGTCACCTCGGCACAAGGGACCAGATCGACTTGAATTTACCGGACAAGCTGTTAGCGCTTGTCATGAACCTAGCGCATGGAGGGTTGCGCCAATGACCGACAAGAACAATCTTGGCCACCGCGAGATCACTTGCTTCAAGGCCTATGACGTCCGGGGCGAACTGGGCAAGAACCTGGACACCGACGTCGCCTACCGGATCGGCCGCGCTTTTGCGCAGGCGCGGGATGCCAAACGCGTGGTCGTGGGCCGTGACAGCCGCGAAACCTCGCCCGAGCTGTCGGCGGCGCTGATCGAGGGCCTGACCGATGGGGGCGCGGATGTGCTGGATCTGGGCCTTGCCGGCACCGAAGAGGTCTATTTCCACACCGGTTTTCACGACACCGATGGCGGGATCGAGGTCACGGCATCGCATAATCCGATCAACTACAACGGAATGAAGATCGTCGGCCGTGGCTCGGCCCCGCTGGACCCGGCGACCGAACTGCCGCCGATCGTCGAACTGGCGACGGGGGGCGCCTTCACCCCCGCCAGCAAGGGCAGCGTCACCGATTTCAGCCATGCCCGCGCCGATTACGCCAAGGCGATGGCCGATTTCGTGGATATCTCGGCGCTGCGCCCGATGAAGATCGTGGTCAATGCCGGGAACGGCACCGCAGGCCCGACCTTTGATGCCATTGCAGAAGAATTGCAGCGCCGGGGCGCGCCGCTGACCTTCGTGCGGATGCATCACGACGTGGACAGCAGCTTTCCGAACGGCATTCCCAACCCGCTGCTGCCGGAAAACCAGCCGCCCACCGTCGAAAAGGTGCAGGCCGAAGGTGCCGATCTGGGGGTTGCCTGGGACGGCGATTTCGACCGCTGCTTCTTTTTCGACGAGAACGGGCGCTTTATCCCCGGCGAATATATCGTGGGCCTGCTGGGCGCGGCCTTCCTTGAAAAATCTCCGGGTGAAAAGATCGTGCATGACCCGCGCGTAATCATGAACACCCGCGCCATGATCCAGGAGGCTGGCGGCGAGGCCGTGGTCAGTAAGACCGGCCACGCCTTCATCAAGCGCAAGATGCGCGATGTCGGCGCGATCTATGGCGGCGAGATGTCGGCGCACCACTATTTCCGCGACTTCTATTTCTGCGACAGCGGCATGATCCCGTGGCTGCTGATGATCGAATTGCTGTCGCGCAAGGGGCAGACGCTGGCCCAGCTGCTATCCGAACGGATGAAGCTTTACCCTTCGTCGGGCGAGACGAATTATCATATCGAGGACCCCGATGCGGCCATCGCGCGCCTGATCGACGCCTATGAGGCCAAGGCAGACAGCCGCGACGATCTGGACGGGGTGTCGCTCAGCTTCGGGACGTGGCGGTTCAACCTGCGCAAATCGAACACCGAACCCGTGGTGCGCCTGAATGTCGAGGCCGATGGTGACGAGGCATTGGTGCGTGACAAGCAGGCCGAACTGGCCGCGCTGCTGAAGGGCTGATCCGAAGGGGCCGCGCGTCGTCGCGGCCCTTGTCCTATGGCGTTTCGGGAAAGCCGAAACTGACGAAATCGCGCTGATAGGCCTGTTTGGCGGCGCGGATCAGATCCGGCTGGTCCAGAAATTCGGGATAGGCCCCACCGGCCAACCGCTCCAACCTTGGGTCGTCGATGCCGGCAGCAGCGCATAGATGGGCCAGATCCTCGGACAACCGGCCTTCGCGCAACAGCATGTCGGGGGTGGAAAACCGGGCAAAACCCGCAATGACCTCGGTCTGGCTGGCCCAGTTCGGATGGGTCGGCAACGAGGTCTGGCCATTCAGGGTGCGGCGCAGGAAATCCAGAAACTGCCCGAACACCCGCTCCAGATCGCTTTCCGACAGGTCGGCCAAGGCGTCATCGGCGGGCAGATCGACGCGATGGATATCGCGCAGGGTCTGGCGCAACACCGGCTTGGCCTGTGTCAGCAGGTGCAAGAACGCCTCCCATGCGCGATGCAGGGGATGACGCAGGACGCTGAAGCTGCGATGCCCCGGATGGTCGCGTTTCCAGTGGCGCAGCGTCGTCTGGGTGAAATCGGCTTGCAGCGGGCCAAGGGCGGCCAGCCAATCAGACACCGGATCGTCGCTGCCGGCCTGCACCGGCATATAGATCAGGCCCTGCCCCGCGCCGCAGCCCTGAAAACTGGGCACGGCGGGTCCTCGGGCCGATTCGAAATTCGGCACCCGGCCCAGCCCAAAGGGATCGATCGCCTGCAAATCCTGCTGCATCTGCGAAAAATTGCGGACTTTCTGCGCCATCTCGCGCGGGTTCTGCGGCACCTGATCGGTGGCGGGGTTCACCCGGTCCAGATCGCGACGTCCCAGCCAGTGCAGCAGCCCCGTCATCACATCGGGATCGCGCAGATCCTCATAGGCCAGCCAGAAACCCGACTGACCGCTGGTCTGCAACCGATGGGCGATACGCTGATGAAACCCTTCGGTTTCCGACAGCATCTGGCGAAATTCGGCACCGTCATAGGTGATCGCCGCCTCGGCCGGGGTTTCGGTTTCATTCAGTTTCCACTGATCGGTTTCCCAGGCCAGCCGGACCGAGACATAACTGTCCAGCGGGTTGCGCGTCAGGATGATCTTGGCGCAGCTTTGATCGTCCATGAAGGCGTCGAACACCCGCGGATCATGGTCGTGGAAATAGCGAAATCCGGGCAGATGCCCCGGCTTGTCGAACAGTTTCGCCAACAGGGCCATGGGATCGGCCTCGCGCGTTTCGCGGCTGATGCCCTGCAATTCCTCCTTGCCCGGCCAGCCCAGCATATAGGGGTTGAACGCCTCGCCAAAGCAGGTGACCCGTTTGACATGGTTCAGCGTCGCCTCCAGCAGGTTCGAGCCGGTGCGCATTCCGGCAAGGATCACGAAGCTGCGGAATTCAGTCGTCATCGGTGGGCTTTCCCTTGCTTGGCGCTGGCGGAGGCGAGATGTCCAGATCGCCGCCCAATCTGGGCCGAAGCCCGGAATTGCGCAACCGACGCAGCAGCGCAGCCAGACCCGACAGATCGCGCATCACGGGCAGATCGGTGACCGGCGCGGCCTCGGGATCGACCAGATGCAGCGCGGCGTTCAGGCAATCTAGGGGCCGGGCCAGAAAATCGCCCAGTTCCCAACGCAGGATCCGCGCCCGGACCCAGTTCGATTGCAGCACCTTCAACTGATCCAGTTCGGCGCGTTGCAGGATCGCGGCGATGCGGCGGATATCGTCAAACGGCATGTCGCTGTCGATCAGGGGAACCAGCCACGCGCCGGTCACCACCGCCATCCGCGCATTGGGATCGGTGGCCATGTACCAGTTCAGCGCCTGATTGTCGCGCGCACTGAACTGAAACAGCTGCATCTGCGCGCTGTGCCGGATCAGCGAGGTCAGAAAACCCTGCGGATCATGGTCGCGCAGCGCGGGGCTATCGGACATCGCGCCCGGTCCGAAAGCGGCTTGATCCGCGAATTGCACCTGCACCGGGTCGAACAGGTGACCATGCACCTGCGCCGCCACGCGGGGGGCCAGCCAGCCCTCGAACCCCGGAAAGATATCGCTGAACCCTTGCAGCACCGCATAGGGACCGGCGGTCTTGCCATTCTCGGCGTCCTTGCGGGGAAAGCGGCTTTGCATATGCAGGCCCGGCCGGCCGGTCACGCGGCGTTCGGCCCGGCGCTGAATGATCCGGTCGACGTGATCGGGCCGGGGCGGCGTGGGATCGGTCAGCGCAACCTGTCGCGTTGGAAATTGCTGCAACAGGCCCGACGCCCCCGGCCACAGCTTTCGCGCGACGAAACAATGCGATTCGGCCAGCAGGGACGCCATATCGTCATACAGCAGATAGGGGCGCCCCTTGTGATCGAACTGCGCAAGGGTCAGCGAACGGCTTTCGATCCGGGCCGAGTGTCGCCGCGCCAGGGTCTGGAAATAGCTTTCGTCGGGGATCCAGACATGGCGAAAGAACCGGTCGAATTCGGCGCGTCGTGGATCGGTCAGGATCGCGCGCAGCGTCGTCGCGGTCAGGCACCACCATTGCGATCCCAGATGCGGGTTCACCCCGGCGGGCAGTCTGCGGCGAAGGCCCAGACGCCGCTGCAGTCTGACGCTGCGATCAAACAACCTGCGCCGCCGTTGCCAGTCAAAAGGATGAAAAAGGGTAAAGCGCTCTTCATGCAGGCCGCCCTTGGCCCATCCGGCCTCGCGGGCGCTGACGCTTTCGATATGGTCACGGTCGGGGTCGGCCGCCAGAAACGCCGTCATGTCCGATATCGGACGCAGCGGCAGGCACGACCCCGAGGCCAGATAGACATGCGTGCAATCGGGCCAGCGGTCGAACAGCGCCTGCGCGGCGTCCTGTGTCGCCTGCACCAGATTGAACCGCCCCCAATCGCAACGACGGCGCGGCGCGAACACCACCCGGTCGTCGCCCTGAAACGCCTGCATCATCCCGCCCGCATCGGATCGCGCATCGACATGGATCGCGACCCTTGCGCCGCCATCGGCCCAGATCCGCGCCATCCGCGCCGCGACCTGCAGGTCGGCATGACACAGCAGAACCACCCCCAGCCGGACCTGCGCCGTCATACCCATCCCCCGCGCGACATCAGGCCCAGATCGTCCAGTTGCCGCCAGTCGCGGAATTCCTGCGACTGCGGGCACCACAGTTGCGTGCCCTGCGCCAGACCGGCGTGATAGGCGCGATATTCCTGACTGTTGGAATAGTGCTGGCCGCGCGACAATTCCTCGGCCGCCTTCTCGGTAAAGGTCGAGATGAACTTGGCGTGCAGCAGACAGCCCGAAATCCGTTCGCCCCCGTCCTCGTCATAAACGCGGTTCAGCTGATGCGGCAACAGCATGTGCGTCGAACTGACATAGGCATAGCGCCAATGCCATTTCACAAGCGGGATCTTGTTCAGCGCGGGGGCGGCCACGGGATTGTCGCGGAAAAACGCCCGCGCGCGCGGACCGCCCTGAATCCACAGATTGCCGAAATAGTCGTTCTTGCTGATCGTATAGCTGCCGGCATCGAAATAGCGCGCGATCTGCAAGGGATCGTCGCCCTCGGCATAGACCTGTTCCTCGATCCCGCCGTGCGGATACATATCCAGAAGCATCGCCGGAAACGACACCCGCCCCGAGCGATCCAGCCAGTCGGTCAACGCCCGCAGCGGACGCGTATCGCAATGCGGATAGACTAGAAACTCGTCCGGATCGACGGTCAGGCACCAATGGCCGTGACCGTAACGCATCAACAGCCGGTCGATCCAATCCATGCCGAACCGCGCAGCCTTGTAGCTGCCCTTGCACTGCCACAGCGACACATCGGGCTGATCGGCCAGATAGTCGCGGCTGCCATCGCTGCTGTCATTATCGACGAACAGGAAATGCGCGACGCCCATCTTCCGATAGTATTCCAGGAAATAGGGCAGCCGGATCCGTTCATTGCGCTGCGTCACGAAGACCAGAAGATCGCCCTTGGTGATCTGCGCTGTCCGGTCCGCCACCGGTCGCAACGCCCGGCCCCGGTTCACCGCGCGGGCCAGCAAATACTGCCGCAAGGCGCGGCGGCGCGTTTGCCCCGACAGACGCAGGCGAAAGGTCATGCCCTTTCAGCCCCGCTCTTCGGGGTGCGCGGGTTCTGTCTGTGCCCTTCGACCTTCACCGGTTCCCATCAACCCTAGCGCGACAAGCTGTTCCCAACCTTCGTAGCGTTGCGCGGCGGTGCTGTGCAAGACCGGGCCGGTGGTCAGTTCGCGATGATATGCACGATGCCGTGCGGGATCGACAAAGTGTTGACCGCGCTGCAATTCCTCGTCCGATTTGGCGGCGATCTGAGGCAGGAACTTGCCATGCAGCAACACCCCCGACAGGCGCGGATCGCCCGGACCGTCATAGCAATCGTTCAACCGCGGGGGCAGCATCGAATGGGTCGAATTCACATAGACATGCCGCCAGTGCCAGCGCACCAGAGGCAACTTGTTCAGCGTGGGCGACAGGTCGGGATCGTCGCGAAAGAACCGCTCGCGCACGCCGCCCTGCGTGATCCGGTTGCGGCGCGGCTGGACGATTCTGGTGCGAAATGGCCCCGGCTGGAACCAGGGCAGCCGCGTCATCATCGGCGCATCGGGGCCTGCATCGGCGGTGCCAAGGGGGCCGGTGGGAAAAGGCTCCAACATCAGCGCGCCCATCGCCGGAACGCCCTCGCGATCCAGTCTTGCGGTCAGTTCAGTCAGGCTCTGACGGGGGTAATCGGGATAGATCAGCAATTCATCCGCATCGACGGTCACGCACCAATGGCCATGACCGTGACGGAATTGCAGCGCGCCCAGCCAATCCATGCCGAAACGCGCGGCGCGATAGCTGTCGCCGCTGCGCCACAGGGACAGATCCGGCTGGCCACGCAGATAATCCGCGCTGCCATCATCGCTGTGATTGTCGACGATCAGGAAATGGTCGACCCCAAGCCCGCGATAATGGTCCAGAAATTCGGGCAGACGGTCGATTTCGTTGCGGATCGCCGCAAACAGCAGAATGTCGCGCGCCGAAATCTGTCTGGTGCGGTCGGACAGGGGCGACAATCGCCGCCCCGCCCTGATACAGCGCCACAAAAGCTCTCGGCGTTTCCAGCGCGTCCGATAGGCAGACCACCGCTGCCGGAACGTCGCCGGGGCCACGCCTAGGCCTCGTAGCTGCCGTTCTGATGCCAGCGCCAGGCGTCGCCGATCATCTGCCGCATGGTCGAGCGATCGGGCCGCCAGCCCAGTTCATCGCGGGCACGCTGGCTGCCGCAGACCAGTTTCACGGCATCGCCTGCCCGGCGGGGACCATCCTGCATCGGCACGGGACGATTGGTGACATGGCGCGTCGCCTCGACCACTTCGCGGACCGAAAACCCGTCGCCGGTGCCCAGGCAGAACACCCGGCTGCCCTTGCCCGCCCGCAGATATTCCAGCCCCTGCACATGTGCATCGACCAGATCCATGACATGCACGTAGTCGCGAATGCAGGTGCCATCCTGGGTCGGATAATCGGTGCCGTGGATGGTCAGCGCGGCGCGCTTGCCATCGACCGCATCCAGGATCAGCGGGATCAGATGCGTTTCGGGGCGGTGGAATTCGCCCACCTCGGCGTCGGGATCGGCACCTGCCACGTTGAAATAGCGGAAGATCACATGCCGCAGCCCGTGCGAGGCCTGAAAGTCGATCAGCATATCCTCGATCGCGCGCTTGCTGGCGCCATAGGCGTTCAGCGGGGCCTGCGCGGTTTCTTCGTCCAGCACCTCGCCGTCGCGGTCACCATAGGTCGCGCAGGTCGAAGAAAAGACAAAGTCCAGGCAGCCTGCGTCAATCGCGGCTTCGATCAGGTTCAGCGAGCCGCTGACATTGTTGCGCCAGTATTTTCCGGGCTGGGACATCGCCTCGCCCACCTGGCTCAGCGCCGCGAAATGCAGCACCGCCACCGGACGATGTTCGGCAAAGGCCGCGTCCAGCGCGGCACGGTCCAGCAGATCGGCCTGCACGAAGGGGCCGAACTTGACCGCATCGCGCCACCCGGTCGACAGATTGTCCAGCGTGACAGGCACATAGCCCGCCGCCGCCAGCGCCTTGCAGGCATGCGAGCCAATATACCCGGCGCCGCCGGTGACAAGAACCGTCTTCGTCATGTGAACTTACTCGGCCGCGCGGCGCATCGAGACGACATCGGCAAGATAGTCCGAAAACTCTTCCCGCAATTCGTCGCGTTCCAGCCCAAAGGCCACCGTCGCCTGCAGGAAGCCCGCCTTGGACCCGCAATCGAAACGCTGGCCGCGGAAGCGCAGGCCGTAGACGCCGCGATCGGCCTCGATCTCATCGGCGATCGCGTCGGTCAGCTGGATTTCCCCGCCCGACCCCTGCTTCAGCTTGTTCAGGTTCTGCATGACCGTCGGCGCAAGGATATAGCGCCCGATCACGGCCAGATTCGACGGTGCCGTGCCCGGCGCCGGCTTTTCGACCATGCCGCGCGCCTTGACGATGGCACCCATATCCTCGGCCACGTCCAGAACGCCATAGGCCTGCGCCTTTTCGGCCGGAACCTCCATCGTGGCGACCATGCTGCCGCCGGTTTCCTCGTAGGCCTCGATCATCTGCTGCAGGCAGGGCGGTTCGCCCATGATCACGTCATCGGTCAGGATCACGGCGAAGGGCTCGTCCTCGGCAACCAGACGACGTGCGCACCAGACGGCATGGCCCAGACCCAGCGCCTTGTGCTGGCGGATATAGGCAATCGCACCGGATTCCATGTTGGTTTCGCGCAGCATGTCCAGAAGGTCGTTCTTGCCTTTCTGTTTCAGGCTGGCTTCCAGTTCATGGGCGTGGTCGAAATAATCTTCCAGCGCACCCTTGCCGCGCGAGGTCACGAAGATGAATTCCTTGATGCCGGCGGCACGGGCTTCGTCGATCGCGTATTGGATCAGCGGGCGATCGACCAGGGTCATGATCTCTTTCGGGATGCTTTTCGTCGCGGGCAAAAAGCGAGTTCCCAGACCGGCCACCGGGAAGATGGCTTTGGTAACCTTGCGGTTCATGATGTCAGACCCTTTATACATTTAAAGTCACGGCGTGTTTGCCCACGGACAACACCCCAACGTCATTTTAGTTCGACTGACCATATCTCGCCAAGTCGACCCGGTAAATTCTTTTCATTTTCAGTCGCGAAACCGTCGCAAAACTGCTTAGTCGATGCCCATATCGGCCATCATCCGCTCAAGCCGTGGAACATCCTCGGGATTGTTCAGTTCCCAGAACTGACGCCCCCTGGCCTGCACCTCTACGCAAAGAACGCGCTGGCCACGCTCAAGAAAGCGAAGCTGTTCAAGGCCTTCCAGCTTTTCAAGCTGCCCCTCATCCCAGCCGGAATAGGCTCGCAGCGCCGCCGGGCGATAAGCATAGACGCCGACATGATGAAAGACCGGGCTGGGATCGTCGTCGCCGAATTCGCCCGCCGCAAAAGGAATGACTTCCTTCGAAAAATACAGCGCCTGCCGGTCATGGCCGAACACTGCGGTGGTGCCGCCGACGCGACCGGCCATGCGATCCGCGATCAGATCGGCCCGCATCCGCCCCGAACACCGCAGGACGGGCGTGGCGACCCCGGCCTGGGGCGCGTTGCGCAGACCCGCGATCAGATCCTCGACGAACCATGCCGGGGTCAGGGGCGCATCGCCCTGCAGGTTGACCACGATCTCGGGTTCCGGGGCCAGTTGGCCCAGCACCTCGGCGCAACGCTCGGTCCCGTTGCGGCAGGCGGTCGAGGTCATCGCGACCTCGGCCCCGAATCCCGTCGCATGATCGGCAATCCGCTCATCGTCGGTGGCGACCAGAACCCGGTCGACACCGCTGACGGCCTTGGCCGCCATCCAGCTGCGCTGAATCAGGCTGAACGCCGCACCCGACGCGCCGCGCAATTCCACCAGAGGCTTGCCCGGATAGCGGGTCGAGGCATAGCGGGCCGGAATGACAATGGTCACCGACATCGGGATCAATCCTTGACCAGAAGAACGCCCGGCGCATAGGCGATAAAGAACGGATTTTCAAAACCCTGCTTGCCATAGGCCAATGGGCTGTGATCGTCGAAGCGCACAACCTCGCCGCCCGCGCCACGCAGCACGGCATCGCCCGCGGCGGTGTCCCATTCCATCGTGCGACCCAGACGCGGATACAGATCGGCCTCGCCCGTGGCCACCAGACAGAATTTCAGCGACGATCCCGCGCTGGTCATGTCGCGCACGCCATAGCGGGCAATGTAATCATCCGTCGCCGCATCGCGATGCGACTTCGAGGCCACCACCATCAGGCCGCGATTGTCAGGCGTCGGGTTCACGCCCACCGGCAGCGTCTCGCCGGGCTGGTCGCCGAACGGCGCCCGCTCTTCGACCGAACGGCCATCGGCGGTGGTATAGAACAGCCGGCCCTTGGCGGGCGCATAGACCACGCCGCGCACCGGCACCCCGTTTTCGACATAGGCGATATTCACGGTGAAATCGCCGCGCCGTTGCACGAATTCCTTGGTACCGTCCAGCGGATCGACGATCAGAAAGGTCGAAACCGTCTGATCATGCGTCGCGGCCTGTTCCTCGGTCACCAGCGGCACATCGGGAAAGGCCGCCCGCAGCCCCTGCGAAATCAGCGCGTCCGCGGCCTCATCGGCGGCGGTTACCGGGGAATCGTCGGACTTGGCGCGTACGTCGAAATCCTCGGCACCGTAGATTTCCATGATCCTGGCCCCGGCCTCCAGCGCCAGCCGACGCATTTCTGTCGTAAGTCGATCGAATTGCATCCAGTTTTCCTTCATTCCGGGCACGGCCGGGGCGCCGTGGCGATTGTGCGATATGTCTTCCCCACTTATGATCGCAGGAGTTTGGCTGGGCAAGCACGGCCCGCCCGCCAAGCTGTCGCATGGGGCTTTCAAGCAACGATCGCAAAGGACCGCCGTCTTGTTCCAGCAGCGCCGCAACCAGAACATGCTGCAAGCCGCGGGCACGACGCTGGCGCTGATCTTTCACCAGACAGTCTACAACCTGCGCACGGAACATCGAAATGCCATTGTCGGCATCCTGCTGACGATTCTGCAGACGGCGATGTTCATGGGCGCCTTCATGCTGATCTATCTGATCATCGGCATCAGGCAGTCCCCGATACGCGGCAATTTCTTCCTGTTCATCATGAGCGGGATCTTCATCTTCATGACCCATGTCCGCACGGCAGGTGCCGTGTCCGGGGCGCATTCCGTGTCCAGCGGCATGACCAAGCACGGCCCGCTGAACCCGGCGATCCTGATAGGCGCGGCGGCGGTCACGGTCCTGTATCGCCAGACGATCAGCATGGCGGCGCTGCTGTGGCTGTATCACGTCCTGATCGAGCCTTTGACGATCGATTTTTTTCCGGGCGTTCTGGCGATGTATCTTCTGGCGTGGTTCTCGGGCGCGACGATGGGCCTGATCTTTCTGGGCATCAGGCCCTGGTCGCCCCAGACCGCCAAGATCCTGACCAGCGCCTATCAGCGGATCAACATGTTCGCCTCGGGCAAGATGTTCGTGGCGAATGTGCTGCCCAACGCGCTGTTGCCGTGGTTTTCGTGGAATCCGCTGTTTCACATCAACGACCAGACCCGCGGCTTTGTTTTCGTCAATTACACGCCTCTCAAAACCGATCCCTATTACGCGCTTTGGTTTTCGATGGGCGCGGTGATTGTCGGGTTGCTGATCAACTTCACCACCCGCAAATACGAATCGATCAGCTGGACCGCCGGGCGATAGGCCGCTTTCACCGAAATTCACGCGGTTTCCCCCTGGCAACCGGGGAAAATGGCCCGTTTCGCCGCTTGCAGCGCGGGTTTCGCCACCTATATACACCCCCGAAGCGTCCGGGCATGTCCGGGCCTGAAAGCATCAAGGGATCGGGCCGCGGGGGCCATAACGGACCCAAAGCCCAAAACATCGCCGCAAGAGAAGGTTACACTACATGTCCAAAGTTATCGGCATCGACCTCGGCACCACCAACAGCTGCGTCGCCATCATGGATGGCAGCCAGCCGAAGGTCATCGAAAACAGCGAAGGCGCGCGCACCACGCCCTCGATCGTCGGCTTCACCGATGGTGAGCGTCTGGTCGGGCAATCGGCAAAGCGTCAGGCTGTCACCAACCCCAGCAACACCGTGTTCGCGGTCAAGCGCCTGATCGGCCGTCGCATCGGCGACGAAGCCGTCGAAAAGGACAAGAAGCTGGTTCCCTATGACATCGTCGATGGCGGCAATGGCGACGCCTGGGTCGGTGTGAAGGGCGAAAGCTATTCCCCCGCGCAAGTCAGCGCGATGATTCTTCAGAAGATGAAGGAAACGGCCGAATCCTATCTGGGCGAAGAGGTGACGCAGGCCGTCATCACCGTCCCGGCCTATTTCAACGACGCTCAGCGTCAGGCCACCAAGGATGCCGGCAAGATTGCGGGCCTTGAAGTGCTGCGCATCATCAACGAGCCGACTGCAGCCGCACTGGCCTATGGTCTGGACAAGAAGGAAAGCAAGACGATCGCGGTCTATGACCTCGGCGGCGGCACCTTCGACATCACCATCCTGGAAATCGACGACGGCCTGTTCGAGGTGAAATCGACCAACGGGGACACGTTCCTTGGCGGCGAAGACTTCGACATGCGTATCGTCAACTTCCTCGCCGAAGAGTTCAAGAAAGAGCACGGCGTCGATCTGACCAAGGACAAGATGGCCCTTCAGCGCCTGAAAGAGGCGGCCGAGAAAGCCAAGATCGAACTGTCCAGCAGCAGCCAGACCGAAATCAACCAGCCGTTCATCTCGATGGACAAGGATTCGGGCACGCCGCTGCACATGGTCATGAAACTGACCCGCGCCAAGCTGGAAAGTCTGGTCAGCGACCTGATCAAGCGCACGATGAAGCCGGTTCAGGAAGCCCTGAAAGACGCCGGTGTCAGCAAGGGCGAGATCGACGAAGTCGTTCTGGTCGGCGGTATGACCCGCATGCCGAAAGTCATCGCGGAGGTGACCGACTTCTTCGGCAAGGAACCGCATAAGGGCGTGAACCCGGACGAAGTCGTGGCCCTGGGCGCCGCCATTCAGGCCGGCGTGCTGCAGGGTGACGTCAAGGATGTCGTGCTGCTGGACGTGACCCCGCTGTCCCTGGGCATCGAAACGCTGGGGGGCGTGTTCACCCGCCTGATCGACCGCAACACCACGATCCCGACCAAGAAGTCGCAGATCTTCTCGACCGCGGAAGACAACCAGAACGCCGTGACGATCCGGGTCTTCCAGGGCGAACGCGAGATGGCCGCCGACAACAAGATGCTGGGTCAGTTCAACCTCGAGGACATCCCGCCCGCACCGCGCGGCATGCCGCAGATCGAAGTGACCTTCGACATCGACGCGAACGGCATCGTCTCGGTTTCGGCCAAGGACAAGGGCACCGGCAAGGAACAGAACATCACCATCCAGGCATCGGGCGGTCTGACCGACGATGACATCGAGCGCATGGTGAAGGACGCCGAACAGAATGCCGAGGCCGACAAGGGCCGCCGCGAACTGGTCGAAGCCAAGAACCAGGCCGAAAGCCTGATCCACAGCACCCGCAAGTCGCTGGAAGAACATGGCGACAAGGTGGACGAATCGACCGTCGAGGCGATCGAACTGGCCATCGGCGCGCTGGAAGAATCGCTGAAGTCGGAAGACGCGGGCAAGATCCAGTCGGGCATCCAGAATGTCATGGACGCATCCATGAAACTGGGCGAGGCGATCTACAAGTCGCAGCAGTCCGAGCCTGATTCCGCCGATGACGAGGCCGAGGAAGGCCCCCGTTCGGCCGAGCAGGACGATATCGTTGATGCCGATTTCGAAGATCTCGGCGAAGACAAGAAACGCGGCTGATCCGGGCCGCACCCTCGGACCGGCCCGCCCCGTTGCGGGCCGGATTTCGTTCGGGGGTCAGTAAACAGGACAAGATATGGCGAAGCGCTGCTTTTATGAGGTTCTCGGGGTCAGCCGTGGGGCCTCGTCCGAGGAAATCAAGAAAGCCTACCGTCGCAAGGCCAAGGAACTGCATCCCGACCGCAACAAGGATAACGCTGCGGCCGAGAGCCAGTTCAAGGAAGTCAACGAAGCCTATGAGCATCTGAAGGACGACCAGAAAAAGGCGGCCTATGACCGCTTTGGCCATCAGGCCTTCGAGAATGGCGGCATGGGCGGCGGCTTTGGCGGTCGCAGTGGCGGCCCTCAGGGTGATTTCGGCTCGGCCTTTGCGGATGTGTTCGAAGATCTTTTCGGCGACATGATGGGCGGCCGCCGCGCCGGCGGCGGCGGGGGCGGACGGTCGCGTGCACAGCGCGGTCAGGATCTGCGCTACAACCTGCGCGTCGGTCTGGAAGAGGCCTATCGGGGCGTGCAGAAAACCATCACGGTGGCCAGCTCGGTCGCCTGTGAGGAATGCGACGGCACCGGGGCCGAGGGCGCGACCCAGCCTGCGACCTGCCCGACCTGCTCGGGCATGGGCCGCGTCCGGGCGCAGCAGGGTTTCTTTACCGTCGAACGGACCTGCCCCACCTGTGGCGGCCAGGGCCAGATCGTCAAGAACCCCTGCAAGGCCTGCCACGGCGCTGGCCGGGTCGAAAAGGAACGCACCCTGTCGGTCAATATCCCGGCAGGCGTCGAAACCGGCACCCGCATCCGCCTTGCCGGCGAGGGCGAGGCCGGAATGCGTGGCGGTCCAGCCGGCGATCTGTACATCTTCATCGACGTGGCCGAGCACGAGATCTTCCTGCGCGACGGCAAGACGCTGGCCTGCCAGGTCCCCGTCAGCATGGCCACCGCCGCACTTGGCGGCGAGGTCGAGGTGCCGACAATCGATGGCGGCCGGTCGCGCGTGAAGGTTCCGGCGGGCAGTCAGTCGGGTCGACAGATGCGCCTGCGCGGCAAGGGGATGCCCCCGCTGCGCCACGGTGCCGGCGCGAATGGCGAGGCTGGCGACATGCTGATCGAGCTGGTCGTCGAAACCCCGGTCAACCTGACCGCTCGGCAGCGCGAATTGCTGCGCGAGTTTCAGGAGGTCAAGGCTGACAACAGCCCGCAATCGACCAGTTTCTTTAACAAGGTCAAAGGCTTCTGGGACGACATGACGCGCTGACGGGCGCTGGTCTGTTAACGCTTTGTTCACCGCTCGGGGCCATGCTGCTTGCATGGCCCCGAATCGTTCCTTTGGCGAAATGCCCATGCCCCTGTTCACCCCCGCCTCGGACGATGTCGGGCCGGTGATCGTTCCGGCGCCTGCCAAGGGCCCGGCAAAGGGCACCCCCTCCTACCTTTCTGATCACCGCGCGCGTCTGCGCGAACGTTTCATGCAGGGCGGCGCAACGGCGATGCCCGATTACGAATTGCTGGAACTGGTGCTGTTTCGCGCGATCCCGCGACAGGATGTCAAACCTCTGGCGCGACGACTGATCGAAAGGTTCGGTGATTTCAACCGCGTGCTGTCGGCCAACCCCGCACGCCTGTCCGAGGTCGAAGGCGTCGGCCCCGCCGTCATCACCGAACTGAAGATCGTCGAGGCCGCCGCCCAACGCCTGTCCCGCGCCAGGATCATCCAGCGTCCGGTCCTGTCAAGCTGGCAGGCGCTTCTGGATTATTGCCACACGACCATGGCGCATCGCGAAACCGAACAATTCCGGGTCCTGTATCTGGACCGCAAGAATGTCCTGATCGCGGATGAGGAACAGGCCAGCGGCACCGTCGATCACGTCCCCGTTTACCCGCGTGAAATCATCAAGCGCGCGCTGGAACTGAACGCCTCGGCGCTGATTCTGGTCCACAACCATCCATCGGGCGACCCCACCCCGTCAGATTCGGACATCACCATGACCGCCAGAATCGCCCAGGCAGGGGATACGATGGGCATCGTCATCCACGATCACCTGATCATCGGAAAATCCCGCGAACTCAGCTTTCGCGCGGAAGGGCTGCTATAGGCGCGCCCGCGGAAGATCCGCAGCCTGCGACAAATGCGCCCACCCCCGATCTGCAAAGCGCGACAAATTTTCAACATGGCTAAGCTTCGGGCATGGGTGCGGGTGGCTTACCTTCTGGACTGACAGGGATTTGATCGCTAGAACCGCCGTCGCGAAGGCTGCGATCACACGCGGCCCGGATTGTCGTATCGGCCGGTTCGCCGGCCCGGATTGGAGAATGACCCGTGTCCCACGCAGATGACCACGTAGGCACCCGGAGGGATTTCCTCTACTATGCCACGGCGGGCGCAGGCACGGTGGCCGCCGGTGCCACCGCCTGGACGCTTGTGAACCAGATGAACCCCTCGGCTGACGTCCAGGCGCTGTCCTCGATTCAGGTCGATGTCAGCGGCGTCGATGTCGGCACCCAACTGACCGTCAAATGGCTGGGCAAGCCCGTGTTCATCCGTCGTCGGACCGCAGAAGAGATCGAGGCCGGTCGCGCCGTCGATCTGGGCGATCTGATCGACCAGAACGCCGAAAACCAGAACAAGCCCGGCGAACCCGCCACCGACGAAAACCGCACCCTGGACGAGGCCGGCGAATGGCTGGTCCAGATCGGCGTCTGCACCCATCTGGGCTGCGTGCCGATCGGCGATGGTGCCGGCGATTTCGGCGGCTGGTTCTGCCCCTGCCACGGCTCGCATTACGACACCGCCGGGCGCATCCGCAAAGGGCCTGCTCCGCAGAACCTGCATATTCCGGTCGCTGAATTCGTCAACGACACGACCATCAAGCTGGGCTGAGGAGGGTTTCACATGGCCGGTATTCCCCACGACCATTACGAGCCCAAGACGGGCGCAGAACGCTGGCTTCACCGCCGTTTGCCGGTAGTCAGCATCATCTATGACACCCTGATGATCCCCACGCCCAAGAACCTGAACTGGATGTGGATCTGGGGCATCGTCCTGGCATTCTGCCTTGGGCTGCAGATCATCACCGGCATCGTCCTGGTGATGCACTACACGCCGCATGTCGACCTGGCCTTTGCCAGCGTCGAACACATCATGCGTGACGTGAATGGCGGCTACATGCTGCGCTATCTGCACGCCAACGGCGCTTCGCTATTCTTCCTTGCCGTCTATCTGCACATCTTCCGCGGCCTGTACTATGGCAGCTACAAAGCCCCGCGCGAAGTGACCTGGATTATCGGCATGCTGATCTATCTGTGCATGATGGGCACCGCCTTCATGGGCTATGTGCTGCCCTGGGGTCAGATGTCCTTCTGGGGCGCGACCGTGATCACCGGCCTCTTTGGTGCCATCCCCGGCATCGGGCCCTCGATCCAGACCTGGTTGCTGGGCGGGCCGGCTGTCGACAACGCGACGCTGAACCGCTTCTTCTCGCTGCATTATCTGCTGCCCTTCATCATCGCGGCGCTGGTCGTGGTGCATATCTGGGCCTTCCACACCACCGGCAACAACAACCCCACCGGGGTCGAGGTGCGCCGCACCAGCAAGGAAGAGGCGGAAAAGGATACCCTGCCCTTCTGGCCCTATTTCGTGATCAAGGACCTGTTCGCGCTGGCCGTTGTTCTGGTGATCTTCTTCGCGATCGTCGGCTTCATGCCCAACTATCTGGGCCACCCCGACAACTATATCGAGGCGAATCCGCTGGCGACGCCTGCGCATATCGTTCCCGAATGGTACTTCCTGCCGTTCTACGCGATCCTGCGCGCCTTCACGGCCGATGTCTGGCTGGTGATGTTCGTCAACTGGCTGTCCTTCGGCATCATCGACGCCAAGTTCTTCGGGGTGATCGCGATGTTCGGCGCGATCCTGGTCATGGCACTGGTGCCCTGGCTGGACACCAGCCGCGTGCGCTCGGGCAAGTATCGCCCGCAGTTCAAGTGGTGGTTCTGGCTTCTTGCCGTGGATTTCGTGGTCCTGATGTGGGTGGGCGCCATGCCGGCCGAGGGGATCTATCCCTATATCGCGCTGGCCGGTTCGGCCTATTGGTTCGCCTATTTCCTGGTGATCCTGCCGCTGCTGGGTGTGATCGAAAAGCCCGAGCCGATGCCCGCGACCATCGAAGAGGACTTCAACGATCACTACCGCGCCAAAGCGCACTCGGCCGAGTAAGGAGAGCCATCCAATGACCCTGAGAACCAAGACGCTCACGGCTGTTGCGGCCCTGACCCTGTCTGCGTCGGGCTTTGCCTGGGCGCAGGAGGCCACCAGCCCGGCCCCGACCGAGCAGGCAGCCGAGGCGCAAGCCACGACCGAGGACACGGCCGCCGACGCGACCGAAGCCCCGGCCGAGGACAGCGCAGCCCCCGAAGCGGCAGAGGAATCTGCCGCTGACGAAGCCCCGCAAGCGGACGAGGCCGACGCGGCCCCGGACGCCGAAGCTGAAGCTGAAGAACCAGCCGAAGCGACCGAGGACGCCACCGCAGCCGAAGAAACCCCCGCCGCCGAGGCGGAGGCTGAGGCAGAGGCCCCCGCCGAGGAAGCCGCCGAAGCCCATGCCGACGATCACGGCGATGACGCACATGGCGATGACGCTCACGGCGACGACGCGCATGGCGAAGAGGGCGATCACGGCGGCGGCCATGGCGCCGTGCATATCGAGGACATCGACTTCAGCTTCGAAGGCCCGTTCGGCAAGTTCGACCAGTTCCAGCTGCAGCGCGGCCTTCAGGTCTATACCGAGGTCTGCTCGGCCTGCCACGGCATGAAATTCGTGCCGATCCGCACCCTGCATGACGAAGGCGGCCCCGGCCTGCCCGAGGATCAGGTGCGCGCCTATGCGGCAAGCCTGACCGAAATCACCGATGCGGAAACCGGCGAGGATCGCACCCGTCTGCCGACGGACCATTTCCCGGCCGTGTCGGGCGATGGCATGGGTCCGGACCTGTCGCTGATGGCCAAGGCGCGCGCGGGCTTTCATGGCCCCTATGGCACCGGTCTCAACCAGCTGATCAACGGCATCGGCGGCCCGGAATACATCCACGCCATCCTGACCAGCTATACCGGCGAAGAGATGGAGCAGGCTGGCTCGGTGTTCTATGAAAACACGGCCTTCCCGTCGGGCTATATCGCGATGCCGCCCCCGCTGTCGGATGATCTGGTCACCTATGAGGACGGCACCCCCGCGACCGTCGATCAGATGGCCCGCGACCTGTCGGCCTTCCTGATGTGGACCGCGGAACCGAAGATGATGGATCGCAAGATGGTCGGTCTGGTCTCGGTCCTGTTCCTGATCGTGCTGGGGTCACTGCTGTATCTGACCAACAAGCGGATCTGGGCCCCCCACAAGGGCAAGAAAGCCTGATCCGGGACAAAGACCCAATCCTTGAAACGCGCCCCTCGGGGCGCGTTTTTCGTTGCGGCTGGACAATTGCGCATCGGGGCGTTCACATGCCCGGAAGTAGGAGGCACGAATGGCAATCTGGAATCTGGGCTCGATCAATGCCGATCACGTCTATCGGCTGCAGCATCTTCCGCAGCCCGGCGAAACGCTGGCGGCAGACAGCTATGCCGTCGGATTGGGCGGCAAGGGTGGCAATCAGTCCATCGCGGCGGCGCAGGCGGGGACGACACCCCGCCATCTGGGCGCAGTCGGGTCCGGCGACCGCTGGATCGTCGAGCGGTTGCAGGCCTTGGGGATCGATTGCAGCGCGATCCAGATGCTGCCCGATGAGGCCACGGGCCACGCGCTGATCCTGCTGGATACCGAGGCCGAAAATTCGATCATCATCCATCCCGGCGCAAATCGCGCCATCGGGATTCGGGCGATGCTGTCCGCGCTGTCGACCATCGGGGCAGGCGATACGCTGCTGATCCAGAACGAAACCAATGGTCAGGTCGAGGCGGCCCGTGCCGCCCGTCAGGCCGGGGCGCGGGTGATCTATTCCGCCGCGCCCTTCCAGATCGACGCCGTGCGACAGATCCTGCCGCATGTTTCGGTTCTGGCAATGAACGAGGGCGAGGCGCGCGAGTTGTTCGAAGCCATTCCCGGGGACCTGCCGGTCGAGGGGCTGCTGATCACGCGCGGCGCGGCGGGGGCGGAATATCGCGACCTGATCACGGGACGCAGCCATCACCATCCCGCCTTCAAGGTCCAGCCCGTCGATACGACCGGCGCGGGCGATACCTTTGCAGGCTATTTCGCCGCCTGCACCGATCGCGGCGACGATATCGACACCGCGCTACGGCTTGCCTCGGCGGCCGCTGCGTTGCAGGTCACCCGCCAGGGCGCGGGTGAAGCCATTCCCGGCATGCAGGACACGCTGGCGTTCCTGGATCGGCAACCTGCCTAGCCAAGCGCATATCCGGTGCCGCGCACGGTGCGCACCGGATTGTCGCCGCCATTCGACATCAGCGCCTTGCGCAGACGGCCGACATGCACGTCGATGGTGCGGGTATCGACATAGATGTCGCGGCCCCAGACCCGGTCCAGAAGCTGTTCGCGTGTCCAGACCCGCCCCGGCTTTTCCATCAGCGTCGACAGCAAACGAAATTCGGTCGGGCCAAGATGCAGCGGTTGCCCCGCGCGAAACACGCGATGCTCGGCCGCATCCAGGATGATATCGGCAAAGCTAAGCCGTTCACCCATGGTGGCGGGCCGCGTGCGGCGCAGCTGGGTGCGCAGACGGGCCATCAACTCGACCACGGAATAGGGTTTGACGACGTAATCGTCAGCCCCGGTTTCCAGCCCGCGCACGCGATCGGTTTCCTCGCTGCGCGCCGACAGCATGATGATCGGGATGCCGCGGCTTGAAGGATCGGCCTTGACCTGACGGCAGACCTCGATCCCCGACACCTTGGGCAGCATCCAGTCCAGAACCATCAGGTCGGGTTGTTCTTCCTGAACCAGCAAAAGGGCATCTTCGCCATTGTCGGCCACCACAACCTCGAAGCCCTCGGCTTCAAGGTTGTAGCGCAGAACTTCGCGCTGAGCGCCTTCGTCCTCGACCACCAGAACGCAGGGGGCTTGACGGGTCGCCATGGTCTCAGCCCTCGATCCCGGTCACATCGACATTGCCCGGAACGCTGTTGGCCTTGGGGCGGGTGTCATCGGGCAGATCGCCGGTGACCAGGTAGATCACCTGCTCGGCGATCGAGGTGGCATGATCGCCCATCCGTTCGGTGTTCTTGGCGATGAAATGCAGATGCATGCAGGCGGTGATATTGCGCGGGTCTTCCATCATGTGGGTCAGGAATTCACGGAACAGCGCGTTGTACATCTGATCGACTTCCAGATCGCGCTGACGCACATCCTCGGCCAGTTCGGCGTCGCGGCGGATATAGCTGTCCAGCGCATCCTGCAACATTTTGCTGACCGCCTGGCTCATCCGGCGCAGGGCAAGCCCCGACCCTTCGATGGCCGGCATCTGCACCAAGACGTTCGAGCGTTTGGCCATGTTCTTGGCGAAATCGCCCACACGCTCCAGCGAGGCGGCGATCTTCATCACCGCCAGTACCATCCGCAGATCGGTGGCGGTCGGCGCGCGCAGGGCGATCAGACGCGCGGCATCCTCGTTGATCTGGGCTTCCAGCGCGTCGATCTGCTTGTCGCGGCGGCGCACTTCGTCGGCCAGTTCCTCGTCGCGGTTCTCCAGCGCGTTCGAGGCATCGGCGATGGCCGCCTCGACCATGCCGCCCATCTTGACCAGCTGCGCCTGGATCGTCTCAAGATCGCGGTCAAACGCGGATGAGATATGCTTGTCGCGGTTCATCATGTCGTTCTCCTCCGACGATCAGCCGATACGGCCCGAGATATAGGCCTCGGTCCGGGTGTCCCTGGGCTTGGTGAAGATGTCGTCCGTGTCGCCGTATTCCACCAGATTGCCAAGGTGGAAGAAGGCGGTCTTCTGGCTGACGCGCGCGGCCTGCTGCATCGAGTGCGTGACGATCACGACCGAAAATTCCTGACGCAGCTGGTCGATCAGTTCCTCGACCTGGCCGGTGGCGATGGGGTCCAGCGCACTGCAGGGCTCGTCCATCAGCAGCACCTCGGGCGAGGTGGCGACGGCGCGGGCGATGCACAGGCGCTGTTGCTGGCCGCCCGACAGGCCGGTGCCCGGTTCGTTCAGGCGATCCTTGACCTCGTTCCACAGCGCGGCGCCACGCAGGGACTTCTCGATGATCTCGTCCAGCTCGGCCTTGTTGCGGGCCAGACCGTGGATGCGCGCGCCATAGGCGACGTTGTCATAGATCGATTTCGGGAAGGGGTTCGGCTTCTGGAACACCATGCCCACGCGGGCGCGCAGCTGCACCGGATCCACGCGCTTGTCATAGATATCCTCGCCATCCAGCTTGATCTGCCCTTCGATGCGGGCGATCGGGATGGTGTCGTTCATGCGGTTGATGCACCGCAGGAACGTGGATTTGCCGCATCCCGACGGACCGATGAAGGCGGTGACCGTCTTGTCCAGAATATCGACATCCACATCCTTGATGGCGTGTTTGTCGCCATAATAGACCTGCACCTTGCGTGCCGAAATCTTGATGTCGTCCTGGCCCACGATGCTCTCCACTCGCTTCGTATCGTACATAATGACCTCCTTCGGGCCGCTTTACCAACGCCGCTCGAACTTGCGGCGCAGATAGATCGCCAACAGGTTCATGCACAGCAGGAAGACCAACAGGACGATGATCGCCCCGGAAGCGCGTTCCACAAAGGCGGGATCGCCGCGCGTGGTGAAGTTATAGACCTGCACCGGCAGCGCCGAGGCGGGTTCGAACAGACCGTCGACCGGCCAGCTGGGATAATCGCGCACAAAGGCGACCATGCCGATCAGCAACAGCGGCGCGGTTTCGCCCAGGGCCTGTGCAAGGCCAAGGATGGTGCCCGTCAGAATACCCGGCATGGCCAGCGGCAGCACGTGATGGAACACCGACTGCATCTTCGATGCCCCGACCCCAAGCGCCGCATCGCGGATCGAAGGGGGCACCGCCTTCAGCGCCGCGCGGGTCGAGATGATGATCGTCGGCAGCGTCATCAGCGTCAGCACAAGCCCCCCGACGATGGGCGCCGAGGCGGGCAGCCCCGCATAGTTGATGAACACGGCCAGGCCCAGGATACCAAACACGATCGACGGCACCGCAGCGAGGTTCGAGATATTGACCTCGATCAGATCGGTCAGGCGGTTCTGGGGGGCGAATTCCTCAAGATAGATGCTGGCGGCGACGCCGATGGGCAGCGCCAGGAACAGCACGATCAGCATCATGTAGGCCGAGCCGATGATGGCGACGCCCAGACCGGCGGCCTCGGGGCGCAGTTCCGAGGCATCGGGGAAGGTGATGAAATCCCAGTTGAACCGCTTTTCCAGCAGGTCGGCCTCCATCATGCGGTCGGCCAGTTGCAGCTGTTCGGGGCTGACATTGCCGTCACGCTCGGCCGAGGTCATGGTGACCCGGTCCTTCAGGTAGCCGTCGATACGGCCATTCGCCAGCGCCCAGAAGCTGATCGTTTCGCCCAGCAGATCGGGATTGTTCAGCACCCGGTTGCGCAACTGCGCCGGGGCCTCTTTCGACAGCATGTCGCCGATTTCCTTCTCGGGCACACCCTCGGTCGAGACGCCGGCCGCCTGCAGCGAGGCGGGGAAAGCCTGCTTCATCAGGTTGCCATAGCCGATGGTCGTGATCTTCGACATCTCTGCCGGATCGCGATTGCCCTTGGGGTCCAGAACTTCGGGATCCAGCGTGACCTCGATCTTGGCATAGGTCTGGAAGAAGGACGAGGCGCCATTGCCCAGAACCGATGTCAGCAGCATCACCAGCGCGGCGATGGCCAGACAGATCGCCACCGCGCCATAGGTGCGAAAGCGTTTCTCGGCGGCGTTGCGGCGCTTGGTCCGCGCATCCTGCGTCAACAGCGATTTCGGCCGGGCCGGTGCGGCAGCGGGGGCGTTATGTGCGGTCGCGTCGGTCATTCATACTGCTCCCGGTATTTGCGCACGATATACAGCGCCAGAACATTCAGCCCGAGGGTAAAGACGAACAGCGTCAGACCCAGGGCAAAGGCGACCAGCGTTTCGGGGCTGGCAAATTCGGTATCGCCAGTCAGCTGGCTGACGATCTTCACGGTGACGGTGGTCATCGCCTCGAACGGGTTCATCGACAGCTTGGCGGCGGCCCCTGCCCCCAGCACCACGATCATGGTTTCCCCGATGGCGCGACTGGCGGCCAGCAGGACGGCACCGACGACGCCCGGCAGGGCGGCGGGCAGGATCACCTGCTTGATGCTTTCCGATTTCGTCGCGCCCAGCCCGTAGGAACCGTCGCGCATCGACTGCGGAACCGAGTTGATGATGTCATCCGACAGCGAGCTGACAAAGGGGATCAGCATGATGCCCATGACCAGACCGGCGGTCATCACCGACGAGGACGAATTCCCCAGACCCAGCGGTTGCGCGAAATAGTCGCGCAGCATCGGGCCGACGGTGATCAGCGCGAACAGACCATAGACGATGGTCGGGATGCCGGCCAAAATCTCGATCAGCGGTTTGGCGACGCTGCGCACGCGCTTGGTGGCGTATTCGGCCAGATAGATCGCGGCCAGAAGTCCGATCGGCACCGCGACCAGCAGCGCGATGAACGAGACATACAGCGTCCCCCAGATCAGCGGCCAGACGCCTAGATCGGAACCGCCGCGGAATTGCGGGTTCCAGGTCAGCGACAGGAAGAAATCCTTGGCGGGATACAGCCGGAAAAAATGCATGGTTTCGAAGATCAGCGACAGCACGATCCCGACGGTCGTCAGAATGGCGATCAGCGACGATCCCAGAAGCAGCGCCTTGACCACCGCCTCGCTGACATTGCGGGCGCGGAAATCGGGGCGAATGCGGGTCATCGCATAGGCCAGACCGGCCAGCGCGACCAGCAGGATCAGCACCGTGCGGATCAGGCCGGCGCTGTTGGTCAGGCTGCGCTTATGTTTGGCGGCTTCGAACACGGCGGGTTCGACATCGGCCCCGACCGCAACGCCGACCGCGGCCAATTGGCCGCGCAGGTCGGAATCGCCGGGCGTCAGCGCCGTCAGATCATCCTCGGACATGTCATTGGCGGCCATCAGCGCGCCCAGCCCGTCCGAGATACGTCCGACATCGGCCATTTTCAGGTCGATCTCGGATTGGGATACCCCATCGGTCGTCACGGTGCCCCGGACCTGGCCGTCGATGACGCTTGGCGCGGCCAGCAGCCAGACGATCAGCAGCAGCAGCGCAGGAACGACGGTGAACAGAAAGACCGATTGGCCATACTGGCTGGGCAACGAATGCAGTTTGCGGGGGTCACCCGCAACGCTGGCCAGGGCACGGCGGCGGCCAAGAATATAGCCGATCACACCAAGTCCGACCACGATCAGCAGAAGAAGGCCAATGCTCATGGGATACCTGTCACAAATGGGTACGAGGCGACGGCGTATACAGCCGTCGCCCCAGCTTTCAACCGAAAGAAATTACTCCAGCGGCCCCATCGGGGTGCGGTTGGCAACCATTTCCTGGGTCGCGGCCAGTTCCGGGTCCGACACCAGACCATAGGATGCCAGCGGACCGTTCGGGCCGGCGATGTCATCGGACACGAAGAACTCGATATATTCCTGCAGGCCGGGGATGACGTCCAGATGTGCGTTCTTGACGTAGAAGAACAGCGGACGCGACACGGGATATTCGCCCGACGCGATCGATTCCGTCGAGGGGGTCACACCCGACATGGTCGCCACTTTCAGCTTGTCCATGTTGTTTTCATAGAAGGACAGGCCGAACACGCCGATGGCGTTCTTGTTTGCGTCGATACGGGCCAGCGTTTCGGTGTAGTCGCCGTCGATATCGACCGACACGCCGTCGGTGCGCAGCGCGGTGCACATCTCTTCGGCCTTGTCTTCGTCGCCGCCGTTCTGTTCGGCAAAGACTTCCATGGCACCCGATTCTTCACAGCCGGCAAGGATCACCTTTTCGTCGAACACTTCGCGGGTGCCGTGCTTGGTGCCCGGAACGAAGGCCAGGATTTCCTGCGCGGGCAGGTCGGCATTCACGTCGGCCCAGGTGGCGTTGTCATTGGCTTTGACTTCGCCGTCGACGACGATGTCCTTGGCCAGCGCGTTGAACCAGTCGGCCGGGGTAAAGGCGAAGTCGGCGCCGTCGATGTCGCTGGCAAAGACGATGCCGTCATAGCCGATGCGCACTTCCATGATCTCGGTCACGCCGTTTTCGGCGCACAGGTCGATATCCGACTGCTTGATGCGGCTGGACGAATTCGCGATGTCGATGGTGTTTTCGCCAACGCCTTCGCACAGCTTCTTGCGGCCCGCGCCCGAACCACCCGATTCGACGACCGGGGTGGGGAAGTCGAAGTTTTCACCGAAGGCTTCGGCGACGATGGTGGCATAAGGCAGCACGGTCGAGGAACCGGCGGTCTGGACGTTGTCACGTGCGGCGGCGGCGGTGGCCGAGGCCGCGATGATGGCAATCGCCGAGACGGTGAATTTCGCGGTGTTCATGGATCACTCCTGAGTCGGTTTCCCCGTGATGGGGCTGCCTTGTGACCTAGGCCGCCTTCGTGACAGCCGTGCAACACAAATATGACGATTTTATGACAAGGCGAAATCTGACGCGAAGGCAACAATTGCTGGGGCGCCACGCAGTTGCGCGGCGCCCCAGATGGTTCAACCTGCGATGTTATGTGACTATTTGTGACGCTCGGATCGCAGGGCCAGATACAGGCACCACGCCATTGCCAGAACGACCAGCGTGAAGGGAATGCCCATCGACACCGCCGCCCCCTGCAGCGCATTCAGGCCGCCGCCCAACAGCAGCGCGATCGCCACCAATCCCTCGAACGTGGCCCAGAAGACGCGCTGCGCGACCGGCGCATCCATCTTGCCGCCCGCCGTGATCGTGTCGATCACCAGCGACCCCGAATCGGACGAGGTGACGAAGAACACCACGATCAGGATCAGCGATACCGGCGCGGTGATGCTGTAAAGCGGCAGCTGATCCAGCATCCGGAACAGCGCCAGTTCGGGCCGGTATTCCGACACCGCCTGCGCCACGCCGTCATAACCTGCCGCCATCTGTTCCAGCGCCAACCCACCGAACACGCTCATCCACAGGGCGCAGACCAGCGAGGGCGCGACCAGCACGCACAGCACGAATTCCCGCACCGTCCGCCCGCGCGAGATGCGGGCAATGAACATGCCGACAAAAGGCGACCATGCGATCCACCATGCCCAGTAGAAGGTCGTCCAGCCGTGCATATAGCCCGTATCCTCGCGCCCGAAGGGGTTGGACAGCGGCACGATCTGGACCGCGTAATCGCGCAGCACCGCGCCGAAATTGCCCAGCAGGGACAGCGTCGGCCCGACCAGCAGCACAAAGACGAACAGGATCACCGCCAACACCATGTTGATTTCGGACAGCCGCTTGACCCCGGCATCCATGCCCAGCACCACGGACACCAACGCCACCGCCGTGATGGCAACGATCAGCCCCACGATCAGCGTGTCCGAGATCGGGATGCCGAAAACATCGTTCAGCCCCGCCGCGACCTGCTGCGCCCCCAGACCCAGCGTCGTCGTCAGCCCGAACAGCGTGGCAAAGACCGCCAGCGTGTCGATCAGATGGCCCGGCCAGCCCCAGACCCGTTCCCCCAGCAGCGGGTAAAAGGCCGAGCGCAGCGTCAACGGCAGTTCCAGATTGAAATGAAAGATCGCCAGAACCAGCCCGACGACGACATAGACCGCCCAGCCGCTAAGCCCCCAGTGGAACACCGTGCCGACGATGCCCATCGTCTCGTTTCCGGGCACCGACGGATCGCGCCCCAACGGCCAGGCGTCAAGATCGGGCAGCGTGTAATACATCGGCTCCAACACGCTGAAGAACAGCAACCCGATCCCCATGCCCGCCGAAAACAGCATCGCGATCCAGCCGGGATAGCTGTAGTCGGGCGTCGCATCGCGCCCGCCGATCCGCACCTTGCCAAGCGGCGAGATCGCCAGAAACAGGCAGAACAGCACCAGGATGTTGACCGCGATCATCAGATACCAGTCGAAGGTGCTGGTCAGGAACGGGCGCAGCCAGCCAAAGAACTGGGCCGCGGCCTCCTGGTTGGTCAGCGCAACCGCGACGAACAGGATGATCAGGCTTGCCGAGATGACAAAGACCGGATTGTGGATATCCAGCCCCATCGGACGGATATTGTCCTGACCCAGTTCGTAATCGGTATCGAAATCCAGAACCCGTGGGTCTGCGTCGCCGTCTTGATCCGTATCTGCCATGTCGTCCCCTGCCGGTTGTGGGTCCGCGCGACGCCCTGCCGTCGCGGCGGGTAGCTTCCGTCAGGACAGCATGTTTCGCACGACCTCACAACCCTGTGGGGTAAACCGCTCGCGGTTTCAGCCGATCTGGCCGCGGGTTCCGCCGGTCTGGGCGCGGTCCATCAGCAGATGGTCAAGGATGACGCAGGCGGCCATCGCCTCGGCCACGGGGACGGCGCGAATGCCCACGCAGGGATCGTGGCGGCCCTTGGTGATCAGGTCCAGTTCCTCGCCCATCTGGTTGATCGTCTGGCGCGGCGTGGTGATCGAACTGGTCGGCTTGACCGAAAAGCGCACCGCGATGTCCTGCCCGGTACTGATCCCGCCCAGAATGCCGCCCGCATGGTTCGACATGAAGCGCGGGCCGTCATTGCCCATGCGGATTTCATCGGCATTGGCGGTGCCGGTCAGGGCGGCGGCGGCCATGCCCTCGCCGATCTCGACACCCTTGACGGCGTTGATCGACATCATCGCCGCGGCCAGATCGGTGTCCAGCTTGGCATAGACCGGCGCGCCAAGGCCGGGCGGACAGCCCTGCACCAGAACCTCGATCGCGGCGCCGACGCTGTTCTGATCCTTGCGGATGCCGTCCAGATAATCGGACCATGCCTCGACCGCCGTGGCATCGGGCAGGAAGAACGGATTGCCGGGCACCGCCGACAGATCGAATTTCGCGCGATCCAGATGCATCGCGCCCATCTGCACCATATAGCCGGTGATCCGCAGATCGGGCAGCAGCGCACGCAGCACGGCCTGTGCAACCCCGCCCGCCGCGACCCGCGCCGCCGTTTCCCGCGCGCTGGACCGACCGCCGCCGCGATAGTCGCGCAGCCCGTATTTCAGATGATAGGTGATATCGGCATGGCCGGGGCGAAAGCTGGTCGCGATCTCGCCGTAATCCTTGCTGCGCTGATCGGTGTTCTCGATCATCAGCTGGATCGGCGTGCCGGTGCTGCGCCCTTCGAACACGCCCGACAGGATACGGACCTGATCGGCCTCGCGGCGCTGGGTGGTGTGCTTGCTGGTGCCCGGACGGCGACGGTCCAGGAATTGCTGGATGAATTCCTCGGTCAGTTCGACGCCGGGCGGCACGCCATCGACGGTCGCGCCAAGCGCGGGGCCGTGGCTTTCGCCCCAGGTGGTGAACCGGAATTCGCGGCCAAAGGTGTTAAAGCTCATGCGGTTTCTCCGGTCAGGGATTTCAGGTCATAGATCAGGTCCAGCGCCTCGCGCGGGGACAGGCTGTCGGGATGGATGTCGCGCAACCGCGCGTCAAGCGGGCTTTCCTTGGCCACCGGCGCGGCGGGCGCGGGCGGCACGGCGCGGAACAGCGGCAGATCGTCGATCAGCGCGGCAGGACGGGCCGCGCCCTCGCGTTCACCCGATTCCAGCGCATCCAGAACCTCGCGCGCGCGATCGACGACCGAGGCGGGCAACCCGGCCAGACGCGCAACCTGCACGCCATAGGACCGGTCGGCAGCCCCTTTGCGGACCTCGTGCAGGAAGATCACCTCGCCTTCCCATTCGCGCACGGCGACGGTCGCGTTCTCGACCCCGTCCAGCTTGGCGGTCAGCGCGGTCATTTCGTGGTAATGCGTGGCAAACAGCGCCCGGCACCGGTTGACGGCGTGCAGATGCTCCATCACCGCCCAGGCGATGGACAGCCCGTCCCATGTCGCCGTGCCGCGCCCGATCTCGTCAAGGATGACCAGGGCACGATCGTCGGCCTGATTGAGGATCGCGGCGGTCTCGACCATTTCCACCATGAAGGTCGAACGTCCGCGCGCCAGATCATCGGCGGCCCCCACGCGGCTGAACAACTGGCTGACCATGCCGATATGGGCGTGCCGCGCCGGCACGAATCCCCCGGCCTGCGCCAGCACCGCGATCAGCGCGTTCTGGCGCAGGAAGGTCGATTTACCGGCCATGTTGGGGCCGGTCAGAAGCCAGATCGCGGGGGTCTGCCCGGCGGTCAGATCGCAGTCATTGGCGACAAAGCTTTCGGATTTGCGTTTCAGCGCCCGTTCCACGACCGGATGCCGGCCACCCTGAACGTCAAAGGCGCGGCTGTCATCGACGCGCGGCCGGGTCCAGCCTTCGCCGGTGGCGATATCGGCAAAACCGGCGGCCAGATCGATTTCCGCCAGCGCCCGCGCCGCCTGACCGATGGCGGCGGCCTGATCCAGCACGGCGGCACGCAGGCGGGCGAACACCACGCGCTCGATGTCCAGGGCGCGGTCGCGGGCATTCAGGATACGGGTTTCAAGTTCCGACAATTCGACGGTGGTGAACCGGATCTGGTTCGCGGTCGTCTGGCGGTGGATGAACACATCCGACATCGCCAGCATCCGTTCGGCATGGGTCGAGGTCGTTTCGATGAAATAGCCCAGCACGTTGTTATGCTTGATCTTCAGGCTGGTGACCCCGGCCCGCGCGGCATAATCGGCCTGCATCCCGGCGATCACGCCCCGCCCCTCGTCGCGCAGGGTGCGGGTCTGGTCCAGATCCTCGTCATAGCCGGTGGCGACAAAGCCGCCATCGCGCGCAAGCAAGGGCGGCTCGGCCACCAGCGCCTCATCCAGCAGGTCGATCAATGCGTCATGTCCGGTCAGATCGCCCGCCGCCTGCGCCAGAACCTGCGCCGAACCTTCGGGCAGACGGTCCGCAATCGCCGCCCCTTGCGTCAGCCCGGCGCGAATCGCGGCCAGATCGCGCGGCCCGCCACGGTCCAGCGCCAGCCGTGACAAGGCGCGGTCCATATCGGGCACCCGGCCAAGCGCCTCGCGCAGATCGGCGGTCAGACGGGGATCCTCGACCAATTGTGCGACCGCATCATGGCGGGCGTGGATCAGGGGCAGGTCACGGCTGGGCGCACTGATCCGCCGTTCCAGAAGCCGCGCACCGGGGGCCGTGACCGTGCGGTCGATGGCCGATAAAAGGCTGCCCTCGCGCCCGCCCGACAGCGATTGCGTCAGTTCCAGATTGCGGCGGGTCGAGGCGTCGATCTGCACCGCGCCGCCCGCCCGTTCACGCATCGGCGGACGCAGCAGCGGCAGTTTGCCCTTCTGCGTCATGTCCAGATAATCGACGATGGCGCCCATCGCCGCCAGCTCGGCCCGGCTGAAATTGCCAAACCCGTCCAGCGTCTCCACGGCATACAGCGCACATAGCCGCCGCGCGCCGCCCGCGCTGTCAAAGGCACCCGCCGGCAGATCGGTCAGCGCCGCCCCCGCATCATCCGCCAGCTCATCCAGACCGGCCCCTTCCGCCGCCAGCAGTTCACGCGGGGCCAAACGCGCAAGTTCCGGCGCAAGACGCGGCAGCGGGCATTCCATCACCTGAAATGCCCCGGTCGAGATATCGACCCAGGCCAGCGCCGTTTCGTCGCGCACCTGCGCGAAGGCCGCCAGGAAATTGTGGCGCCGCGCCTCAAGCAGCGATTCCTCGGTCAGGGTGCCGGGCGTGACCAGCCGCACCACATCGCGGGCCACCACGGATTTGCTGCCCCGCTTCTTGGCCTCGGCGGGATCTTCCATCTGCTCGGCGATGGCGACGCGAAACCCCTTGCGGATCAGGGTCAGAAGATAGCTTTCGGCGGCATGGACCGGAACGCCGCACATCGGGATCGGTTCGCCCTGATGGGTGCCGCGTTTCGTCAGCGCGATGTCCAGCGCCGCGGCCGCCGCCACCGCGTCATCAAAGAACATCTCGTAGAAATCGCCCATGCGATAGAACAGCAGCGCGCCGGGATTTGCATCACGGATCGCCAGATATTGCGCCATCATCGGGGTGGGCTGGTCGCTCATGCCTGTCCTTCGCCTGTCATTGCAGGGCGTTTTAACTGTCTGCGCGATGCTTGGAAACCGCGCTTTCATCTTGCGAAGCGCGGCGGGGGCATTATGTTCGGTGAATGCCTCGGGGGGCCAATTCCGGCTGAGACGCACGACGCGGACCCGTAGAACCTGATCCGGCTCACCCCGGCGGAGGGAAGGTGACGCTGTCCTTTCTTTCGATACCTGACCACATCGGAGGAGACAGCGATGAAAACCCGCCTGACCGCCCTGGCCCTGTTGGCCGCGACGCCCGCGCTGGCGCAGGAAAAGCCCGTGCTGACCGTCTATGCCGGCGATTACATCGCCAGCGAATGGGGCCCCGGCCCGAAGATCGAACAGGGGTTCGAGGCGTTCTGCAACTGCGATCTGACCTTCGTGACCGGCGACATCCTGCCCCGCATCCTGATGGAGGGCGAAGGCACCGAGGCCGATATCGTCTTTGGCCTGAACACCGATGTGACCGCGCGCGCCCGCGCATCGGGCCTGTTCGCACCGCATGGTCAGGATATCAGTGACCTGTCGTTGCCGGTCGCATGGTCGGACGACGTGTTCCTGCCCTATAACTGGGGCGAGACCGCCTTTATCTATGACGAAACCCGGCTGGAAAACCCGCCCGCCAGCTTTCAGGACCTGCTGGACGCGCCCGACGATCTGAAGATCGTGATTCAGGACCCGCGATCCTCGATTTCGGGGCTGGCGCTGCTGTTGTGGGTGAAATCGGTCTATGGCGAGGATGCGCAGGCGGCGTGGGAAAAGCTGGCACCCAAGGTTCTGACCGTCACCAAGGGCTGGTCGGAATCCTATGGCATGTTCACCGATGGCGAAGCGGATATGGTGCTGTCCTACACCACCTCGCCCGCCTATCACATCGCCGCCGAAGAAGACCTGACCAAAAAGGCCGCGATCTTCCCCGAGGGTCATTACTTCATGGCCGAACTGGCCGCGCAGGTGAAATCCAGCGATCAGCCGGAATTGGCACAGCAGTTCATGGACTGGATCCTGACCGAGGATTTCCAGCAGACGATCCCGCTGGCGAACTGGTCGCTGCCCTCGAAACTGCCGCAGGACCAGTGGCCGCAGGTGATGCGCGATCTGCCGCGCCCCGACAAGACGCTGTTCTATTCCGAAGAACAGGCCGAAGAGCTGCGTGAACCGGCGCTGAATGAATGGCTGCAGGCGTTTTCGGGCTAAGGGACCGCGCGGCAGGGGCGGCACTGGCGGCGGGGCTGGCCACGCTGATCCTGGGGACGCTGATCGCGGTCGCGCTGCAGGCCAGGGGTCTGTCGGGTCTGGGACCGTGGGACTGGCGCGCGGTCTGGTTCACGCTGTGGCAGGCGGCGCTGTCGGCGGCCTTGTCCGCGCTGCTGGCGGTGCCGGTTGCGCGGGCGCTGGCGCGGCGGCGCTTTCCGGGCCGCGCGGCGCTGGTCACGCTGCTGGGTGCGCCATTCATTCTGCCAGTGATCGTCGCGATCATGGGGCTGATCGCGGTCTTTGGCCGCAACGGCGCCCTGAATGACGGGCTGCGCCTGATCGGCCTGCCCGAATTCAGCGTCTATGGCTGGCAGGGGGTGATCCTTGCCCATGTCTTCTTCAACCTGCCGCTGTCGGTGCGGCTGATCCTGCAGGGCTGGCAGGCGATCCCGGCCGAGCGGTTCCGCCTGGCCGAAAGCCTTGGCTTTGGCCCCGCCGACATTGCCCGCCATCTGGAACGCCCCATGCTGCGCGCGGTGCTGCCGGGTGTTTGGCTGGCGGTGTTTCTGGTCTGCCTGACCTCGTTCACCGTGGCGCTGGCACTTGGGGGTGGCCCGTCGGCCACCACGGTCGAATTGGCAATCTATCAGGCCTTCCGCTTCGATTTCGATCTGGGCCGCGCAGCAACGCTGGGTCTGGTGCAGATCGGGCTGTGCGTCGCGGCAATGGGGCTGGCCCGCTGGATCGCGGTGCCTGCCGCCTTCGGTGCCGGCATCGCCAGCCAGCAGGGGCCGCGCGGTCCCAGGGGCTGGCGCGTCGGGGCGGATATCGCCGCGATCCTGCTGGCCGCCGGGTTCCTGCTGTGGCCCATCCTTGCCGTCACGATTCAGGGTCTGCCCCGCATCCCCTTGCTGCCGCCCGAGGTCTGGCAGGCCACGTTGCGATCGGTCGTCATGGCGCTGGTTTCGGCGGTGCTGTCCATTTCGCTTGGGCTGGTTCTGGCCCTGTCCATCGCCCGTGGTCGCGCCGCCTGGATCGAGCTTGCGGGGATGCTGCCGCTGGTCGCCTCGCCGCTGGTTCTGGGAACGGGGCTGTTCATCCTGCTGCGTGGCTGGCTGTCGCCCGATGACATGGCGCTGCCCGTGACGGTCGCGATCAATGCGATCATGGCGCTGCCTTTCGGGCTGCGATCGCTGATCCCGGCGGCGCGGGACCTGCGGGCGGATTATGGACGGCTGGCCGAATCGCTGAACCTGCACGGGATGGCGCGACTGCGTTACCTGACGCTGCCGCGACTTGCGCGGCCGCTTGGCTTTGCGGGTGGGCTGGCGGCGGCGCTGGCGATGGGCGATCTGGGCGTGATCACCCTGTTCGCGACCAATGATCCCACGCTGCCCCTGAAACTTTACCAGCTGATGAATTCCTACCGGATGCAGGATGCCGCCGCCTGCGCAGTGCTGCTGATGGCGATTTCCTTCCTGTTGTTCTGGCTGTTCGATCGCGGAGGCCGCCTTGCTTGAGCTATCTGACATCCATGTCGCGCGCGGGGATTTCGCGCTTGCCGCCGATCTGCGGATCGCACCGGGCGCACGGGTCGCGATCATCGGCCCCTCGGGGTCGGGAAAGTCCACGCTGCTGTCGCTGATCGGAGGGTTCCTGACGCCGCAGCGGGGTCAGGTCAGCTGGCAGGGCACCGATCTTCTGCCACTGTCGCCCGGCCAGCGGCCCGTTTCATTCCTGTTTCAGGACCAGAACCTGTTTCCGCATCTGAGCGTGGCCCAGAATGTAGGGCTGGGCCTGCGCCCCGACCTGCGGCTGGGACCGGATCAACAGGCGCAGGTGCAGGATGCCCTGACGCAGGTGGGCCTGCGCGACATGGGCCCGCGCAAGCCCGAGAACCTGTCAGGAGGCCAGCAAAGCCGCGTCGCCCTTGCCCGCGTCCTGCTGCGCGCAAGGCCGATCCTGCTGCTGGATGAGCCCTTTTCGGCGCTTGGCCCCGCGCTGAAATCCGAAATGCTGGCCCTGTTGGGGCGGATCGCGGACAGGACACGGGCCACGGTGCTGATGGTGACGCATGATCCGGGCGATGCCCGCGCTTTTGCGGACCAGACCATCGTCGTCGATCAGGGGCGCGCCGAGGCCCCGCAACCCACACAGGCATTGCTGGACAACCCGCCGGCGGCGCTGCGCGCCTATCTGGGGTGATTCCGGCGGCCGGATCGGTCAGATCGCGCGACGCCAAATCGCATTCAAGTTCATGAATTCACGCCCTTTCTTCACCATCTGCATCCTAAAATTCGCCTGCTTTCCGAACGCCGGATCAGACAGTTAAGGAAATCATGCCGCCGGATCGCGGGGCTGCCTTCCCTTGCGGGAGCCGCTGATGCCGGAAGGCCGCCAAAAGTCCGATCACAGGGGCATCACGACCCTCACGCTATCCCCGCCTTGGGACCGCCGATCGGTTCGGCATCCCGCAGGGAGCAAACGTGAAGGAGATCTACGATGGCAACGCTATTTGGCAACAGCGGCAACAACACTATCCCCGGCACCTCGGGCGCGGACCTGATCTATGGGTTCGGCGGCAATGACAGTCTGGGCGGCAATGGCGGTCGCGACACCATCTGGGGCGGTTCGGGCAATGACACGATCCGGTCCAGCGGCGCAGGGGTCTATGACGGCGGTACGGGCAACGACTATGTCTATGCCGGGCTCGGGACACAGGAAACGCTGCGCGGCGGGGCTGGCACGGACTGGCTGAACACCACCCACTGGAACGGCAACTACACGATCTACATGACGACCGGTGCCACCAACCATACCGGCGAAAGCTTTACCCAGTTCGAAAACCTCGTGACCGGGAATGGCAACGACAACATCACCGGCACATCGGGCGCCAACCGGATCTATACCTATGGCGGCAATGACAGGGTGAACGCGGGCGCGGGCAATGACTATGTCTGGACCGGCGACGGCAATGATAGCATCGACGCGGGCAGCGGACGCGACACCGTCTATGGCGGCAACGGCAATGACACGATCCGGTCCAGCGGCAGCGGCATCTTTGACGGCCAGGGCGGCAACGACTATATCTATGCTGGGCTCGGAACACAGGAAACGCTGCGCGGCGGGGCTGGCACGGACTGGCTGAACACCACCCACTGGAACAGTGACTACACCATCAACATGGTGACCGGCGCGACCAACTATACCGGCGAAAGCTTTACCCAGTTCGAAAATCTCGTGACCGGGAACGGCGATGACAACATCATCGGCACGGCGGATGGCAATCGCATCTATACCAATGGCGGCAATGACAAGGTCGATGCGGGCGCGGGCAACGACTATGTCTGGACCGCCAACGGCAATGACAGCATCGACGCGGGCAGCGGACGCGACACCGTTTATGGCGGCAACGGCAATGACACGATCCGGTCCAGCGGCAGCGGCATCTTCGACGGCCAGGGCGACAACGACTATGTCTATGCCGGGCTCGGAGCACAGGAGACGCTGCGTGGCGGGGCTGGCACGGACTGGCTGAACACCACCCACTGGAACGGCAACTACACGATCAACATGACGACCGGTGCCACCAACTATACCGGCGAAAGCTTTACCCAGTTCGAAAACCTGGTGACCGGGAACGGAAACGACAACATCACCGGCACATCGGGCGCCAACCGCATCTATACCAGAGGCGGCAACGACACGGTCGCTGCGGGGGCCGGCAATGACTATGTCTCGGGCGGCGCCGGCAATGACAGCCTGGACGGCGGCAGCGGCACCAATACCGTCTATGGCGGCAGCGGTGACGATGTCATCCGGTCCAGCGGGCGCGGCGTCTATGACGGGCAGGACGGCAACGACCTGATCTATGCCGGTAATGGCACGCCCGAGACGCTGCGCGGCGGCAGTGGCATCGACACGCTGAACACCACCAGCTTTGGTGGTGACTACAATATCGACATGGCGACCGGCACGACCAATTTCAGCGGCGAAAGCTTTACCCAGTTCGAGCATCTGATCGCTGGGGCGGGCGATGACACGCTGGCGGGCAATTCGGCCTCGAACCGCATCAGTGGCGGGGACGGCAATGACCGGATCACCGGGCTGGACGGCAATGACACGCTGTATGGCGACAACGGCAACGACTACCTGTCGGGCGGCAATGGCAACGACCTGCTGTTCGGCGGCAACGGCAATGACACCATGCTGGGCGGGTCGGGCAACGACCGGATGTATGGCAACAACGGTGTCGACCGCATGTTTGGCGGCAGTGGCAACGACTATATGCGCGGCGGCAACGACAATGACCGCCTGTATGGTCAGAACGGCCGCGACAACATGTATGGCGATGCGGGCAATGACACCATGTATGGTGGCAATCAGAACGACCGCATGGATGGCGGGTCGGGCAACGACACCATGTTCGGCCAAAGCGGAGACGACCGGATCAGCGGCCGCCTGGGCGCCGATGTCATGTCCGGTGGCGGTGGCGAAGACACCTTCGTCTTCTACAGCACGGCGGATTCGCCCTTTGGCAACAGCGCCAATTACGATCGGATCACAGATTTCCAAGGGGCCGGGATCAATCTGCTGTCCACGATCGAGGACAAGATCGACCTGTCGGCCATCGATGCGAATACCGGTATCGCGGGCAATCAGGCCTTCACCTTCAGCGGCACCTCGAACGGGGGCGCGGGCAGCATCTGGATGCAGAATGTGGGCAGCGAAACCTGGCTGCGCGTGAACACCGACGCCGATTCCACGCCGGAAATGACCATTCGGATCAGTGACGGGGCCGACGACGCCAATGATTACTGGGCCGGCGATTTCATCCTGTAAGAGATTGCGGGCAAAAAAAGCGAGGGCGCGGCTGGTGACAGCCGCGCCCTTTCATCTTGCGGATCGATCGATCGGGTTCAGGCCTGAAGCGACCGGACCCCGACCTCGCCCTCTTCGCGCGACTTGATGGCGGCGACGGCGGCGATGCTGCCGGCGGCGGTGGTGAAATACGGGATCTTGCCATACAGCGCGACGGCGCGGATCTCGCGACTGTCGGCAATCGCCTGCGCGCCCTCGGTCGTGTTCAGCACCATCGCGATCTCGCCGTTCTTCAGGCGGTCGGCGATATTGGGACGCCCTTCATAGACCTTGTTGACGCGGGTCGATTCCACCCCGTTCGCCGCAAGGAATTCGGCCGTCCCCGAGGTCGCGATCAGCGCAAAGCCCATTGCGACCAAATCGCGTGCAGCCTCGGCCAGGGCGTCGGTCTTGTCCGCATCCTTGACCGACACGAAGACCCGGCCTTCATGCGGCAGATGCGTTCCCGCCCCGACCTGGGCCTTCAGGAAGGCGCGCGGGAAATTGCGATCCCAGCCCATCACTTCGCCGGTCGAGCGCATTTCCGGCCCCAGCAGCGTATCAACGCCCGGGAAGCGGGCAAAGGGCAACACAGCCTCCTTGACCGAGAACCAGGGCGTGATCGGATCGGCCAGCGTCAGCGGATCGGCAAAGGGCAGATCGTCCTCGGGCCCGACCCCTTCCGGATAGGGCGCACGTGCGGGGAAGTTCGACATCGGCTCGCCCGCCATCAGACGCGCCGCGATCGAGGCGATGGCACTGTCGGTGGCCTTGGCGACAAAGGGCACGGTGCGCGAGGCACGCGGGTTCACCTCCAGGACATAGATCTCGCCGTCTTTCAACGCGAACTGCACGTTCATCAGTCCGACGACGCGCAACCCGCGTGCCATCAGCTCGGTCTGGCGTTTCAGTTCGTCGATCGTCTCGGCGGTCAGGGTATGCGGCGGCAACGAACAGGCACTGTCGCCCGAATGGACGCCCGCCTCTTCGATATGCTCCATGATCCCCGCGACATGGACGTTCTCGCCATCGCACAGCGCATCGACGTCAACCTCGATCGCGCCGGTCAGATAGCTGTCCAGCAGAACCGGGTTCTTGCCCGAAACGCTGACGGCTTCGGTGATATAGCGTTTCAGATGGTCCATATCGCGCACGATTTCCATCGCGCGACCGCCCAGCACATAGGACGGCCGAATGACCAGCGGGAAGCCGATCTTGCCGGCAATCGCAATCGCCTCGGCGTCGCTATGGGCGATGCCATTGATCGGCTGCTTCAGGTCCAGACGGTTCAGCAGATCCTGAAAGCGTTCGCGATCCTCGGCCAGATCGATAGCGTCGGGCGTGGTGCCCAGGATCGGGATCCCCTCGGCCTCAAGGTCATTGGCCAATTTCAGCGGGGTCTGGCCACCGAACTGCACGATCACGCCATGCAACGTGCCGTTTTCCTGCTCGGTCCGCAGGATTTCCAGCACATGTTCCAAGGTCAACGGCTCGAAATACAGGCGGTCGCTGGTATCATAGTCGGTGCTGACCGTTTCCGGGTTGCAGTTGACCATGATGGTTTCATAGCCCGCCTCGGTCAGCGCGAAACAGGCGTGGCAGCAGCAGTAATCGAACTCGATCCCCTGACCGATCCGGTTCGGGCCACCCCCCAGAATGACGACTTTCTTGGCATCGGTCGGGCGCGATTCACATTCCACATCGCCCATGGCCGGGGCTTCGTAGGTGGAATACATATAGGGCGTCTGCGCTTCGAATTCGGCGGCGCAGGTGTCGATGCGCTTGAAGACCGGACGGATACCGGCGCTGCGGCGCGCGCGGCGAATGTCGGCCTCGTCACGGCCGGTCAGCGTCGCAAGCCGGGCATCGGTAAAGCCCATCATCTTCAGATCGCGCAGGGCATCGGCGTCCTCGGGCAACCCGGTCTGGCGCACCTGGTTTTCGGCGTCGATGATTTCCCGAATCCGCGCCAGGAACCAGGGATCAAAGCTGGTGACGCGCTGAATTTCATCATCGGTCATGCCGAAACGCATCGCTTCGGCGATGATGCGGATGCGGTCGGGCGTCTGCTTGGACAACGCGGCGATGACAGCGGGCTTGCCTTGATCCGCGGCGCCCTCGATCACGATTTCATCGAGACCGGTCAGCCCGTTTTCCATCGAGGTCAGCGCCTTTTGCAGCGATTCATGGAAGCTGCGGCCGATTGCCATGACCTCGCCGACCGACTTCATCGCAGTCGTCAGTTCGGGCTTGCTGCCCGGAAACTTTTCGAAGGCAAAACGCGGGATTTTGGTGACGACATAATCGATGCTGGGTTCGAAGCTGGCGGGCGTCACCTTGGTGATGTCGTTGTCCAGCTCATCCAAGGTATAGCCGACGGCCAGCTTGGCGGCGATCTTGGCGATCGGGAAGCCCGTGGCCTTCGACGCCAGCGCCGAGCTGCGCGAGACGCGCGGGTTCATCTCGATCACGACCATGCGGCCGTCTTCGGGGTTGATCGCCCATTGCACGTTCGAGCCGCCGGTTTCGACGCCGATCTCGCGCAGCACGGCGATGCTGCCATTGCGCATGATCTGGTATTCGCGATCGGTCAGGGTCAGCGCCGGTGCGACGGTCATCGAGTCGCCGGTATGCACGCCCATCGGATCGACATTCTCGATCGCGCAGACGATGATGGCGTTGTCGTTGCGGTCGCGTACGACCTCCATCTCGTATTCTTTCCAGCCCAGAAGGCTTTCGTCGATCAGCACCTGCGCCATGGGCGAGGCGTCCAACCCCGAACGGACGATACGTTCGTAATCGTCGCGGTTATAGGCGACGCCGCCACCGGTGCCCCCCAGCGTAAAGGCCGGACGGATGATCGCGGGAAGGCCGATATCTTCAAGCGCCTCCATTGCCGTGGCGACCCCGGCCGAGATATCGAACTTGCCATTGGCAAGCTTCGGGGCCGACACGATGGTCGCGCGCGGGTTTTCAAGGCCGATCCGGTCCATTGCCTCGCGGAACAGCTTGCGATCCTCGGCCATTTCAATGGCGGAACGCTGCGCGCCGATCAATTCAACGCCATAGCGGTTCAGCGCCCCCGAATCCGCCAGGGCCAGGGCGGTGTTCAGGCCGGTCTGACCACCCATCGTGGGCAGCAACGCATCCGGGCGTTCCTTCGCGATGATCTTCTCGACCATGTCAGGGGTGATCGGCTCGATATAGGTCGCGTCGGCCATCTCCGGATCGGTCATGATCGTCGCAGGGTTCGAGTTCACCAGAATGACCCGATACCCCTCTTCGCGCAGCGCCTTGCAAGCCTGCGCGCCCGAGTAGTCAAACTCGCAAGCCTGTCCGATGACAATGGGCCCGGCGCCGATGATCAGGATGGATTTGATATCGGTTCTTTTCGGCATAGCTGTGCCTCCGGTGTGTCATGGAATGGCCAAATCGTCCGGGGTTATAGTCAAGCCTCGCTGCGGTGCAAGGCTGCATTCGCCAAAATACCGAAAAGCGGTGCAGGCCGTCGCCAAGAGCCGCGCACATCCATGATTTTTGATCAAGAGGTCAATAATTGCAGGGCCGCGCTGTATCGCGTCTGCGCCACGGACTCCGTCAGTTGCGAGCGCACAAGAAAGGCCTGCATCAGGCGATCGCTTTTCGCGCCTCCGGCAATCTCGGTCAGGTCCGAGGTGCCAAGAAAGCGCTCGGCAGCTTTGGTGAATTCGGTCAACTGCCGATCGACGGACAGTTGCGAATAGGCCGATCCGAAGCCGAACGCCCCCTCGAAGACCTCGCGCAGCGGTGGGTTGCCCAAAACCTCGAACCAAAGGGTCGTATTGCTGGAGGTCCGACCGACGAAGCCCTGCAATTCTCGCTGCGCATTCATGGCAAGACGCAGGGTTTCATCGGACTGACCTACGCGCCTTTCAAACTCCCGGTTCAGGAAAGCTTGCGATATCTCATCCGCGAACCCGGCGTCATCCGTCCGGTTTCCGCCCGCGAAATCGAAAGCCTGCGCCAATCTCAGATAGCGTTTATCGCCCAGACGGTTTGCCAATGACTGTTCATCGCTCAGGTCCGACTCGAGAACCTGCCTGATAAAGGCCTTGTTGGGCAGATCGTCTTCCAGGCCGAACGCGCTCAGGGCGACGTTCAGCATCCGATAGTCCGCGATCAGCGCCTCGGCCGAGTTCGTGACCTCGATCCGGTCACTGAAATAGCCGGTTGCCCGCTGGATACTAGCATCCGAGGCAAGCGCCTCTAGCTGACGATCCTGCGTCCGTTGCAGGATCTTCCAGCCTCCAAGCCCACCCAACCCGACGCTGATCGCGGCGGTCATTGCGGTAGGGCGGCGAACAGCCGCGCCTCGCGTGGCAGAAGCTCGCGCAAGCGGCGCAGCACCTGATAGGGGTTCTCCGCAACACAAGCGGCACTTGCGTCTGCCAGCAGCAATCGGCTGTCGCGATCGGTAAAGACCTGACTCAGCTGTTCGATCGCGACCAGCAATTGCTGCCGGCCCTCGGCAGGATCGGCATCGCCCGACAGGATCAACTGGGCGATATAGCAGGCCCGCGACACCGGGGTCTTGGCGTCCTCGGGTCGGATTGCATCACGCAGCCGCAGAACATTCACGTTCGGCGTCCGGATCGAGATCTTGGACCGTTTTTCACCATTTTCGATGACCGCCCCGTTGATCAGGATACGCTCATTCGGGGCCAGTTTCAGGACGAGGCCGCTCATATCCCGACCTCCCCGCGCAACCCCTTCATGACCGACAGGTTGATATCGATCAGCACTTGGGTCGAGCCTTTGCCATTCATGATGCCGTGCCCGTGGCGCACCGAGAACATGGCAAGCGACAATAGGCCCGCCTTGACCTCGTCGGGAAGTCCGTTGCCCGGCTGGGCCAGGTCCGCGGCGAGGATGGTCCAAAGTTCATTGTTCTTGTGAACCGCAAGGATCGCATCGCTGCTGCGACCTGAGGGGTCCGCCTGGCGCAACATGCGCGTCACGCGCGAAAAGACGTCGTATTCCGCGTCGCGGGAACCGCGCAGGACCTGCGCGCCATATCCGTATTCGTTATGTGGGGTGACCGCGTTCAATTTCTAAGATCCTGATCTAAGACTGTGGGGTGTTGCCGGGGCGCTGGCATGCGCCCCGGCAGATCTTTTGCTACCGCCAGGATCAGCGGAACAGCGACAGGATGGCCGAGGGTGCCTGGTTCGCGATCGACAGGGCCTGGATGCCCAGCTGCTGCTGCGTCTGCAAAGCCTGCAGGCGCGCCGACGCCTCTTCCATATCGGCGTCGACAAGCGATCCGATCCCCATCTGCAGCGAGTCTTCCAGCTTGCCGACAAAGGCCGACTGGTCCGAAATCCGCTTGCCCGCCGAACCCAGGGCGGCCGCACCGACAACCGCAGTGTTGATGAATCCCTCAAGCTCGCCCACCACCGTTGCGGCCGTGGCACGATCGGTGATGGTCGTCACCGTTGCGTTCTGAATGGACGCTTGGAAATCGACCGAGTTGACCGAGATGTTGTTGGCCGTCGTGGCAACCGTGCCGTTGGTCCGGTCCAGCGAGCCCAGGACCGTAAAGCTGGTCTGGCCCGGCACCGGGTTGGTCTTCAGAAGGTTGACGCCGTTCAACTGGGTGCCGCCAATGATCGCGGTGATCTGGTTCTTTTTCGCGACGATGTCGGTGTTGATCTTCGCGAAGTCAGCCGTATCGCTGCTTGCCCCGATGGCGAGATCTTTCATCTCGTTCAGAAGCGTGGTGATCTGTTCGGCGCCGTTCCGGGCCGTTGCGACAGTCGCCTCGGCAACGTTCAGGTTGCTTTGGATGGCTTTGAAGGCCGACTGATCGGTTTCCATCACTTTCGAGATGGCCCAGATCGCGGCATTGTCCTGGGCGTTGTTCACCGCCTTGCCGGTCGACACCTGTTCCTGCGTCTTGTTCAGGTTCGAATTGATCGACTTGAGGGTTTGCAGGGCGACGATGGCGCCGTTGTTGGTCAGAATGCTGGACATATTGTCCTCCGATATTCGGACGCTTTTGCGTCACGGTTTCAAGGAAGGCCTTCTGACCGATCGGGCGCTGTGCCCTGCACTTTTCCCGTGCAACACCGTCTTAGCAGTGGGTGATTGACGAATAGTGAATTTCGGCGATTCCCTCAAAGCCAGGACGCATAGGATTTTACTCAATAGCGGCGCGGGACCGGCGCCACGGTGACCGCAACCCTGCGCGCGCCGACGCTGTCATAGGTTTGAAGCGATCTCGCGGCCTCGACGATGGCGCGCACCTGATCCATCGCCATTCGCGCCCCCTTCTGGGCCGCAAGCGCAAGTTGATGCAATTCCTCGACCTGACGCTGAAGATGCGGGCGCGCGGCATCGTCGACGCGCATCTCTCCGGCCTTGGACAGCTTTTCAATCGCGGCCATCGCGCGCGCCGCATCGCCCGCAATCACGGCCTCGCGCGCCTGTTTCAGATGACGCATCAGGGAATCGCTCATGCCTCACCCCCGATCGACAGGCCCAGATCCAGCTTGCGGGCAAGAATCCCGGCATATTCCGTGGTCAGAAAGCTGCTGAACTGTTCTTCTCCGGCGCCGCCGGAAAACCCGTTCTGCATCGGTTTCGGGCCGCAATATTTCAGCATCTCTTCCAGAAAAGCCTGCTCAAGCTGATCGGCGGGCGCGGCGGTGGCAGGTGCCATCTGCGCGGCACCCGGGACGGATCTGATTTCCATTCAAACACTCCTGATATTGATTAGGAGGAACTTATCCGGCCCAAGTAAATAATTGGTAAGGAGTATCGGTTAGACAGGCCTTGTTTTCTTCTGTCATTTTGCGAGCAATTCGATGGAAATTCCTTTCTTGAAGATCGACAGCGCAGATACTTCGCGGAAACCACGGGATGAACCCGTCGTGGATGAAACCGCCGGGGCCTGTTTCGAAATTGACGTGCCGGATCAGACAACGCTAACTGAACCTGCACCGGAAATACCCGTTGATGACGTTCTGACAGGGCCAGCTCAGGCGGACGAGAACGGGCTGGACACCGACCCGGTCGCTCAGCTTATGGCGGCGTGGACGGGCACGACGGCCGAATTACCCAAATCGCGGGCGACAATGATCGACGGTGACAGGCCTGCCCTTACCGTGACCCATGACGCAAAGGGCGCCAAGCAGCTTGCCGATCAAACCGCAATTGTGGGCGATTCGCTCCCAGATCCGATGCCGGAAACGGATCCCCCGGCACAGCCGACAGAAGCAGATCTTGCCGACGATCCAGCGCGGATGTCTTGGGCAGCGCCCAAGGAACCGGGCGCAAACGACACCACGGCCCCAAAGCCTGCCCTAGCCGATCAGCGCGTCACGCTGACACAAGCCGCCCTTCCGGATCTGCCAGCGGAAGAGGCATCGGCGCTGCCCCAGACGCCCCAAGCGTCGGAAGCAAGGTCAGAGCCGCAGCAAACCCAGCACAGCGTACAGGCGCTGCGCGCGGTCCCGCCCACGCCGATCAGCCGCCAACTGGCCGATGCTGCGATTCGCACTCGGGATGAGTTGGTCGAAATCACGTTGTCACCCGAAGAACTGGGCCGCGTGCGTATGGTGCTGGGCGGGCATGACCGCACGCCGCATCTGACGATCTGGGCAGACCGGGCTGAAACGCTGGACCAGATGCGCCGCCATGCCGAAGATCTGGCAGAGGAACTGCGCGGGTCCGGCATGGAGGGCGCGCAGCTGGACTTTCGTGACGGCGATGCGGGGCAGAACTGGCAGGATCCTGAATGGGCAGCCCCCCTCGACGCATCTGCCCAAGCCCTGACCGAACATATCGCCCCTGCCCCGTCCCGCGACACGGTTTCCCTGGTCGCGTTGTCCTCGGGCTGGGGCACCCGCCATATCGACATTCGCATCTGAAGGAGAGCCCGATGGTCAGCGCAGTAACCCAAACCACCGGCAGCACCGCCACCGCCACCGCCAGTTCGACTGCGGCAACAACCGCAAACACGGCCAGCACGGAATTCGACACATTCCTGAAGATGCTGACCGCACAACTGAAGAATCAGGACCCGCTGAACCCGATGGAGGGGACCGATTTCGCCGTGCAGCTTGCGACCTTCTCGGGCGTGGAACAGCAGGCCCAGACAAACAAGCTGCTACAGCAGATGATCCTGCAACAGGGCGGTGCAGGCCTGGGCCAGACCGCCGCCTGGATCGGAAAGGAAGCCCGGACAACCGCTCCGGTGTGGTTCGGCCAACAGGCGCTGACCCTGGATATCGCGCCCGACATGCGGGCCGACGACGTGGCGCTGATCGCGCTGGATGCGCGTGGCAACGAAGTGACACGCGAACTGATCGGGCCCGGCGCAGGTCCGGTGGAATGGTTTGGCCGCGATGCGATGGGCAACAAGCTTGCCGATGGGCAGTACAGTTTCGTCATCGAAAGCCTGCGTGCGGGCGAGGTGATCGCGGAAACCAAGGTCGGGGCCTATGCCAGCATCGTCGAGGCCGAGCTTGGCGAAGACGGGGTTCATCTGGTCTTCGAGGGCGGCGCAACCGCACCAGCCAGCGAAATCCTGGCCCTGCGCGACGATTGAGGCCGCGCAGACTTGACGCAGGCACGGTATCTGTGCAGCAGACAGCGCATTACATTGCAGGAGGCTGCCCATGTCGATCGACCGCAAGATCAAGATCGCGCCGTCAATCCTTTCCGCCGATTTCGCGAATTTCGGGGCCGAAATCCGCGCCATCGAAGATCAGGGCGCCGATTGGGTGCATGTCGATGTCATGGACGGGCATTTCGTCCCCAACCTGACCTTCGGGCCACCCGCGGTAAAGGCATTCCGGCCGCATGTGACGACCTTCATGGACGTTCACCTGATGATCTCGCCGGTCGACGCCTATATCGAAGCCTATGCCGAGGCAGGCGCCGATATGATCACCGCCCATATCGAAGCCGGCCCACACCCGCATCGGACCTTGCAGGCGATCCGCGCGACCGGCAAGCAGGCGGGCATCGCGCTGAATCCCGGAACACCGGTCGAGGCCGTCGAATATCTGCTGGATCTGACCGATATGGTTCTGGTGATGACGGTGAACCCGGGCTTTGGCGGGCAGAAATTCATCCATTCGCAGCTGACCAAGATCAAGCGCCTGCGCCAGATGATCGGCGACCGACCCGTCCATATCCAGGTGGATGGCGGCGTTGATGTGACCACCGCACCGCTGGTTGCACAGGCGGGGGCCGATGTGCTGGTCGCGGGGTCGGCCGTCTTCAAGGGCGGTTCGGTGAATCAGCCCGACATCTACGGCGACAACATCCGCAAGATCCGGTCATCGACCGCGGAATAGGCCGCTCGCCACATCTTCTGTGGTGAAATATCCCGGGGGGAGGCGCCTGCTGGGGCATCGAGCCCCGGCAGGCGCCGCGGGGGCAGCGCCCCCGCCGCCCGCCGCATCGAACAGCGTTTGACATTCCGCGGCCGTCGGGCTTCGTTGCCCGCATCACAGGAGAAAACGCATGGATCTAGGTATCAAGGGCAAACGCGGACTGGTCTGCGCCGCATCGAAAGGCTTGGGCCGTGGCTGCGCCGAGGCGCTGGCCGAAGCCGGGGTCAATCTGGTGATCAACAGTCGCAATGAAGCCGACATCACCAGAACCGCGCAGGAGATCGCGTCCAGATACGGCGTCGAAGTCACACCGGTCGCCGCCGACATCACCACCGAAGATGGCCGCGCCAAGGTTCTTGAGGCCGTCGGTCAGGCAGATATCCTTGTGACCAATGCAGGCGGCCCGCCGCCGGGGGTATGGACCGACTGGAACCGCGAGGATTTCATCAAGGCCATCGACGCGAACATGCTGTCCTCGGTCGCCCTGATGCAGGCGCTTGTCCCCGGCATGATGCAGCGTGGCTGGGGCCGCGTAGTCAACATCACCTCGCAATCCGTCCGCTCGCCGATTGCCGTTCTGGGCCTGTCGAACACCGCCCGCGCAGGCCTGACCGGCTTTGTCGCCGGCATGTCACGGCAGGTCGCGGGCAGTGGCGTCTGTGTAAACAACATCCTGCCCGGCATTCACGCAACCGACCGTGCGGACAGTCTTGATCGCGGCGTCGCAGAGAAAGAGGGCATCACGATTGACGAGGCCCGCACCCGGCGTCAGGCCGGCATCCCGACCGGCACCTATGGCCGCGCCGATGATTTCGGCGCCACCTGCGCCTTCCTGTGCAGCCAGCAGGCCCGATTCATCGTCGGCCAGAACATCCTGCTGGACGGCGGTGCCCTGAACGTGACGATCTAGGCCCCATGCTTGCGGGTTCCGCCTGCCCCTGCTAGGGCGGGCGGAACCACGCGACCAATCCGGCAAGCCCCGTGACCGCCAAACCCCGCCTTGAGGTTCAGAACCTGATCCGCGCCTTCGATGGCAAGCGGGTTGTCGACGATGTGTCCTTTACCGTCCTGCCGGGGCAGGTCGCCTGCCTGCTGGGTCCTTCGGGCTGCGGCAAATCGACGACATTGCGGATCGTGGCCGGGGTCGACATGCAGGACAGCGGGCGCATTCTGGTCGATGGAAAGCTGATCTGCGACACGCATTTCCGGGTGCCGCCCGAACGTCGCGCCATCGGCCTGATGTTTCAGGATTTCGCGCTGTTTCCGCACCTGCCGGTCAGCGAGAATGTCGCATTTGGCCTGAAAGGCGGCTTTGTCGCCAACCGTGCCCGCGTCGTCGAGCTGTTGGAGCGGGTGCAGATGGCCCGCCATATCGACAGCTATCCGCACGAGCTGTCTGGCGGCGAACAACAGCGCGTCGCACTGGCCCGCGCCCTGGCACCGCGACCGCGCATCCTGTTGATGGACGAACCCTTCAGCGGGCTGGACGAACGGCTGCGCGACGGGATCCGTGACGAAACACTGGGGCTGCTGAAAGACGAGGGAACAGCCGTTCTGCTTGTCACCCATGAACCGCATGAAGCGATGCGCATGGCCGATCAGATCCTGCTGATGCGCAATGGCAAGATCGTACAGCAAGGCGCGCCCTACAACCTGTACAATGCGCCCGTGGATCGGCAGGCCGCGGCATTTTTCAGCGATATCAACGTCTTGACAGGATGCGTCCAGGGTGCGCTGACGGAAACGCCCTTTGGGCGCTTTCTGACGCCCGGTGTGCCGGACGGCAAGCATGTCGAGATCGTGATCCGGCCACAGCATCTGAAGATCGATTTCGACCGCGCCGGACAGGGCCCTGCGCCCACGGCGCAAAACGGGACGGCCGCGCTGGCGCGGGTTGTCCGGGCCCGGTATCTGGGTCGCGAATCGCTGGTCGAATTCTCGACCGATCAAGGGGGGATCGCGCTGAACGCGACCGTGCCCGGCGTGTTTCTGCCGCCGGCCGGCACCCCGATGTGGCTGATGTTGCGCCGCGACCGGGTCTTTGTGTTTCCCAAGACCTGAGGCCTGCGGCCCGCCCGTCATCCGATTGCGACCTTCCGGCATGCGTCTACGACAAAAGGCTTGCGCCATCCGCGCCGCGCGGATAGCTGTGAACAAGGAATTCGGGAGAAGCCGGTGAAACGCCGGTGCCGAAGGAGCAGCCGCCCCGGCGAACTCTCAGGCAAAAGGACCGTCTTCCATCAAGACTCTGGAGAGAGGCCGAAAGGCCCGCCGAAGGGATAACGATCTCAGGCGTCCGCAAGGACAGGGACAGAGGGGGCATCGGAGCGCGGAGCTATCCGCAATCACGGTGCCGGTCTGTCCGGCGACACACAGAGGAGGCCACATGGCCGAGGAACTGCGCCGGACCGGTCTGTATGACCTGCATGTCGCCCAAGGGGCGCGCATGGTCCCGTTTGCGGGCTGGGAAATGCCCGTCCAATATCCGATGGGCGTCATGGCCGAACATCTGCATACCCGCGACAAGGCCGGTCTGTTCGATGTCAGCCATATGGGGCAGGTGCTTGTTCATCCGCTGGACGGTGACTTGGACAGCGCGGGTGCCGCGCTGGAAACCGTGATCGCGGCCGCCGTGCTGGGCCTGCCCGAGGGGCGTCAGCGTTACGGCCTGTTCACCAATGAGCGCGGCGGCATTCTGGACGATCTGATGTTTGCCAATCGCGGCGATCACTATCTGCTGGTCGTCAACGCCGCCTGTGCCGAACAGGACATCGCCATTCTGCAAGGCCTGTCAGGGGTCAAGGTCACGCCGGTGACCGATCGCGGGCTGATCGCGTTGCAAGGCCCCAAGGCCGCCGAGGTGCTGGCCCGCCTGCTGCCCGCCGCCGCCGAGATGCGTTTCATGGACAGTCGCAGCCTTGACTGGAACGGTGTCGATCTGTGGCTGTCGCGGTCGGGTTATACCGGCGAGGATGGGTTCGAGATTTCCGTTCCGAATGATTGTCTGGCCGCATTCGCCCAGGCATTGCTGGATCATGATGAGGTCGCCCCGATCGGCCTGGGCGCCCGCGACAGCCTGCGGCTGGAAGCAGGGATGCCGCTTTATGGCCATGACATGACCGGTGATGTGACGCCGGCCGCCGCCGGGCTTGGCTGGGCGATTTCAAAGGCCCGCCGCGCCGATGGCGCACGCGAGGGCGGCTTTCCCGGTGCCGCGACGGTGCTGGCCGAGCTGGCAGATGGCGTCAGCCACACCCGTCGCGGGCTGCGCCCCGAGGGCCGCGCCCCAATCCGCGAGGGCGTGCAGATCTTTGCCGAAGCCGAAGGTGGTGCGCCGATCGGCGACGTCAGTTCCGGCAGCTTCGGTCCCTCGGTCGGCGGTCCGATCGCCATGGCCCGCATTCCGGTCGACCTGGCCGATGGCGCCACGGTCTTTGCCGAATTGCGCGGCAAGCGGATGCCCGTCACCGTCACCGCCCTGCCCTTCATCACCCCAAGCTACAAACGCTGAGGAGCTTCCCCATGCTGAAATATACCGTCGATCACGAATGGCTGCGCGCCGAGGGCGATGAGATCGTCGTGGGCATCACCAAACATGCCAGCGAACAGCTGGGCGATGTCGTCTTCATCGAACTGCCCGAAGAGGGCCGCGAGGTCGAGGCCGAGGAAGAGGTTGTCGTGATCGAGTCGGTCAAGGCGGCCTCGGACATCACCGCCCCCGTGGCCGGCGTCATCACCGCCGTGAACAGCGATCTGGCCGACAACCCGGGCAATGTGAATGACGACCCGATGGCGGCCTGGTTCTTTCGGATCAAGCCGGCCTCGCTGGATGTGCTGGACAGCTTCATGGACGAAGCCGCCTATGGCGAGCTGATCGGCTGAGGCGGTTTCCGGGGCCGTCCCGGCCCCGGTCCGGGTATTTGGACAAAGAAGAAGGGGCGGCTTGTCCCCTTATGGATAGCGGCATGACTTTGTGGACTCCGACCGACTACAACCCCGACGATTTCGCCAATCGCCGCCATATCGGCCCCTCGCCCGCCGAGATGGAGCAGATGCTGGCCGCGGTTGGGGCCGACAGCCTTGACGCGCTGATCGACCAGACCGTTCCGAAGGCGATCCGGCAGGCCGACAGCCTTGACTGGCCCGCGCTGTCCGAAGCCGCGCTGCTGGCCCGGATGGAACAGGTGGCGAAGAAGAACCGCGTCATGACCAGCCTGATCGGGCAGGGTTACTACGGCACCGTCACGCCGCCCGCGATCCAGCGCAACATCCTGGAAAACCCGGCTTGGTACACGGCCTATACCCCCTATCAGCCCGAGATCGCGCAGGGGCGCCTTGAGGCGCTGCTGAACTTCCAGACGATGGTGGCGGATCTGACCGGCCTGCCCGTCGCCAATGCGAGCCTGCTGGACGAGGCGACGGCGGCGGCCGAGGCGATGGCCATGGCGCGGCGTCAGTCGAAATCCAAGGCCGATGCCTTCTTCGTGGCCCATGACCTGCATCCCCAGACCATTTCCGTGATCGAGACGCGCGCCGCCCCCCTGGGCATCCGCATCGTCACGGGCTCGATCGACGATCTGCAGGCCGATCAGGTCTTCGGCGCGATCTTCCAGTATCCGGGCACCTACGGTCATATCCGCGACCTGACCCCCGAAATCGAGGCGCTGCACGACGCCAAGGCGCTGGCCATCGTGGCGACCGATCTGCTGGCGCTGTGCCTGCTGAAGGAACCGGGCGCGATGGGCGCCGATATCGCGGTCGGCAGCGCGCAGCGGTTTGGCGTGCCGATGGGCTATGGCGGCCCGCACGCGGCCTTCATGTCCTGCCGGGACGAGCTGAAGCGCGCCATGCCCGGCCGCATCGTGGGCGTCAGCGTCGATGCGGCGGGCAACCAGGCCTATCGCCTGTCGCTGCAGACCCGTGAGCAGCATATCCGCCGTGAAAAGGCCACGTCCAACGTCTGCACGGCGCAGGCGCTGCTGGCGGTCATGGCCAGCTTCTACGCGGTGTTCCACGGCCCCGTGGGCCTGCGGGCCATCGCGCAGCGCGTCCATCTGAACGCGGTCGCCATCGCCGATGCGCTGCGCGCCGCCGGGGCCGAGGTCGCGCCCGATGCCTTCTTCGACACCGTGACCGTCAAGGTTGGCGTCGGCCAGCAGGGCATCATGGCCGCCGCCCGCCATCGCGGCATCAACCTGCGACGCGTGGGCCGCGACCGCGTGGGCATCAGCGTCGACGAGACCACCGATGCCGGCGTCATCGCCCGCCTGCTGGACGCCTTCGGGATCGAGGAGCAGGCCGCCCGCGCCGACCGCCCCGCCATCCCCGAGGCGCTGCTGCGCGACAGCGACTACCTGACCCATCCGGTCTTCCACATGAACCGCGCCGAATCCGAGATGATGCGCTATATGCGCCGCCTGTCGGATCGCGACCTGGCGCTGGACCGTGCGATGATCCCGCTTGGCAGCTGCACCATGAAGCTGAACGCCGCGGCCGAGATGATGCCCATCACCTGGCCCGAATTCGGCGCGCTGCATCCCTTTGCCCCCGCCGATCAGGCCGCCGGTTACCAAGAGGCGATCACCGACCTGACCCAGAAGCTGTGCCGCATCACCGGCTATGACGCGTTTTCCATGCAGCCCAACAGCGGCGCGCAGGGCGAATATGCGGGGCTGCTGACGATCCAGGCCTATCACCGCGCCAATGGCGACGATCAGCGCGACATCTGCCTGATCCCGATGTCGGCGCATGGCACGAACCCCGCATCCGCGCAGATGTGCGGGATGAAGGTCGTGGTCGTGAAATCGGCCCCGAACGGCGATATCGACGTTCAGGATTTCGCCGACAAGGCGGCGAAGGCGGGCGACAGGCTGGCCGCCGTCATGATCACCTATCCCAGCACCCACGGCGTCTTCGAGGATACGGTGCGCGAGGTCTGCGACATCACGCATGAACATGGCGGGCAGGTCTATATCGACGGGGCCAACATGAACGCGCTGGTCGGGTTGGTGAAACCCGGCGAGATCGGCGGCGATGTCAGCCACCTGAACCTGCACAAGACCTTTGCGATCCCGCATGGCGGCGGCGGCCCTGGCATGGGCCCGATCGGCGTGAAATCGCACCTGGCGCCCTTCCTGCCCGGCGATCCGCGCACGGGCGACGGCGCGGTCAGCGCGGCCCCCTATGGCAGCGCCTCGATCCTGCTGATCAGCTGGGCCTATTGCCTGATGATGGGCGGCGAGGGGCTGACCCAGGCGACCCGCGTGGCGATCCTGAACGCGAACTATATCGCGTCGCGGCTGGCCGGGGCCTATCCGATCCTGTTCATGGGCAATCGCGGCCGCGTGGCGCATGAATGCATCATCGACACCCGCCCCTTCGCCGACCACGGCGTGACGGTCGATGACATCGCCAAGCGCCTGATCGACAACGGCTTCCACGCGCCGACCATGTCCTGGCCGGTCGCCGGCACGCTGATGGTCGAACCCACGGAATCCGAAACCAAGGCCGAGATCGACCGCTTCGTCTCCGCCATGCTGTCGATCCGGGACGAGATCACCGACGTGGCCGAGGAGCGCATCGCGGTCGAGCACAGCCCCCTGCGCCATGCCCCCCACACGGTCGAGGATCTGGTCAAGGACTGGGACCGCCCCTATTCGCGCGAACAGGGCTGCTTCCCTGCCGGATCTTTCCGCGTGGACAAGTACTGGCCGCCCGTCGGGCGCGTGGACAACGCCTATGGCGACCGCAACCTGATCTGCACCTGCCCGCCGCTGGACAGCTATGCCGAGGCCGCGGAGTAATCAGAATGACGGGGCGCAGTCCGCTGCGCCCCGCGCCCGATCAGATGCGGTCGATCAGTGGCACCCCATCGGTCGCGTGCAGACCTGCAAATTCGCGCGCCTTCCGTCCCTGCGCGACCACGCGGGCGAAATCCGCGCTGTCCTGTGCGGCGTCGCGCAGGCCCGGAAATATCGCGAACAGTTCGGCCTTGGCCGCCTTGCCCACGGCGGCCAGCGCCTGCGCCCCCGCGAACAGCGATTCCGCATCGGCACCATTCGCACGAACGATCTCGTGCCGGTCGAACATGAAGTGAACATAGGTCACGGTCCGAACGTCCCCGGCGATGGCGATGCCATCGACGGCGATCAATTGCTTGACCGCGACCAGAACCTCATCCGTTCCGAACATCTGTTGCGCAATGGCGGAACGGGCAAGCACGCGATGCTGCGGCGACAACAGCAGGTCATGTTCGGGGATATTTCGCCCCAGCGCCCCGGCAGTGATGCGGATCGGGCGCGCGTTTGGATTGGCTGCAAGCTCGGCTGCGGAATAGCTGCGCATATCGATCCAGCGAACCGGCTGCGGCCCGCGATCCCTGGTGTTGACCAGATCCCCGACGCGCAGCCCATCGGCCCGCACTGCCCCCACAGGCGTGTCGATCATCGCGTCGCCGGCAAAGCAGATCGGATAGGCCACGGCGTTGAAAGCGGAATCGCCTTCCTCGGGCGGGCCCGCGGCGATCACACCATCGCCATCATAATCGACATTCGTATCGCGATCGAGGCTGAAGCTGCCGCCCGTGGCGATGGGATGTTCGGGCGCCACAAGAAGGTTCTGCAAATTCGGTGCGCCGGGATCGGATGAGACCAGAACCGAACCGTTGAACCGCACATAGACATCGCCAAGACCGCTGATATCGCCCTGAATATTGGCGGTCTGTCCCGGATTCTGGGGTCCGTAGGTGTATTTCGGGATACCCGCCGCATAATCGGCTGCGCTGTCATAGACGACAATTCCCGTGATGACGCTGCTGCCATTTAACTGACCATCAGCGGTCTCGTTCTCGGCAGTGATGACGATCAGGTCGTCCGTGTCGAACAGGCGCTGACCGTTGCTGATCGTCAGCGTGCCCGCCCCATCATTGCCGCCGCTGCTGTTTGTGCCGACATTCGCGTTGTTGGCAATGAAATCGCCCGAAACCGAAAACTCTATCGCCATCGCCTGTGCTTTCGCCTGATACCCGATCCCTGATGACCGTTGATGATAGGTCAGGGGCGATATTAATCAACGATCTTGCGCGGCGGCGGGCGTCAGGCCGTCGGCGTCTCGCCTTCGCGGGACAGGCCGATAAGCTCGGCGACCGAGCTGACCTCAAGCTTTTCAAAGATGCGGGCGCGGTGATGTTCCACTGTCCGCGGGCTGATGCCCAGATCCGCGGCGATCTGCTTGTTCGAGACCAGCGACGGGTTCGACAGGATGAATTCCGCGATCTCGCGTTCGCGCGGGGTCAGCCGATCGAAACGGGCCTGCCATTGCTGCGAGGCGCTTTGCTGTTCGGCCTGCTCGCGCGAAATGGCCAGGGCCTGGTCGATCCGCTCGACCAGTTGCGACTGGCTGAACGGTTTTTGCAGAAAGTCGATGGCCCCGGCCTTGATCGCCCGAACCGATTCCGGCACCCCGCCATGACCGGTCACGAAGATGATCGGCAGCGTGTGCCCGCTGTGACGCAGCCGGTCCTGCAATTCCAGCCCGTTCATTCCGGGCATGCCATAATCCAGCACAAGGCACCCCTGCCGCATGCCGGTATAGGTCGCCAGAAACGATGCCGCCGATTCATGGCATTCGACCCGGTAGCCGCGCCGGGTCAACGCCCGCGACAGCGAAACGCGGATTGCCGCGTCGTCATCGACGATGAAAACGGTCTGCTCGATGCCGGTCATGCGGGATCCTCCTTGTGCTGCGGGGTCGTGCGGGTCGGGGCCAGAGGCAGCGAAAAGCGGAAACAGGCGCCCGCCGCGCCGTTCCGATCCAACCAGATCTCGCCGCCATTGCCTTCGACGATGGTGTGGCACAGGGACAGGCCCAGCCCCATGCCGTCTGCCTTGGTGGTTTCGAATTGCGAAAACAGCTCTCGACCCGCGGGAATGCCCGGACCGGTATCCTGAACCGAGACAAGCATCATCTGCTGCGACACCTTGGCATCGATCACGATCTGGCGGCCCGAGGGGTCGGTGACGGACATCGCCTCGATCGCGTTGCGGACCAGGTTGACGATCACTTGGGCGATCTGCACGCGATTCGCCTCGACCGGGGGCAGGCCTGCGGGGATCTGTGAATGCAGGACCACATTCGCCTCGGACAGTTCGGCCAACAGCAGTTTTGACGTCTGTTCGACCAGATCCCGCAGCGAGAAGGCGGACTTGGCCCCTTCGTCCTTGCGGATGAACCCCCGCAACGCGCGGATGATTTCGCCCGCGCGATGCGATTGCTGGTTCATTTCCTGAAGAATCTCGTACAGTTCGGGATCGACCTGCTTCTGATCTTCCAGCACCAGAAGCGCGGTTTCGGCATTGGCAGAAATCGCGGTCAGCGGCTGGTTCAGTTCATGGGCCAATCCTGCGGCCATCTGGCCCATCGTGTTGCCACGGGCCAGATGCGACATATCCCGGTTCAGTTTCAGGATCTCTTGTTCCATCACCTTACTGTCGGAAATATCTTCGATCATGACCACCCCATGCGCAATATTGCCGTCGCGGTCGCGGACCTTGAAGGCGCGGGCGCTGATCCAGATCAGGCTGCCATCCTTGCGACGGCAGCGCAGTTCATGGGCGATGTCGTAATCCCCGGCAAGAAAACCCTCGCTGATGGTCTCCCCTTCGGCGATCAGATCGACAAAGCGGATGGTGCGCAATTCCGCCTCGGAATAGCCGGTGATCTTGCTGAAATGGGCATTCGTCCGTTCCAATGCGCCCGTCTGCGGCTGGATCTGGGCCATGCCCCAGGGCGATTGCGCGAAGGCCTGTTCATATTCCTGTTCGGTCGCGCGCCGCGCCACGATCTGCTGGACCAGCGCCGAATTCGCGGCCTCAAGCTCTCGGTAGGTGCGCGGCATCGGTTCGGCGGGGTCGATCTCGCCCTGATTGATCAGGGCCGAGCGGATGGCGAACGCCTTGACCGGCTTGTTGATGATGCTGGCCAGGGCCAGCCCAACCAGCCCGGTGATTGCGGCCACGACCGCCGCGATCCAGATGTTCAGCACCCGGTTTTCCTTCAGCGCCTGGGTGAAATCCTTTTCGGGCGCATAGACGCCGATGGTCCAGGGCAGGCGGTCGCTGATGGTGGGCAGCACCGTTGCGACATAGCTTTCGCCGTTCAGGATGAATTGCTGCGGGCGTTCCTGCCAGACCAGCACCCGCCCCTGCCGCATCAGTGGCGCAAAGGCGGCGCGGGCGATCGGATCCTCCAATTCGCTGATATTGGAAAAACGCAGCGTGCCGTCGGTATCCTCGGTCTTGATCAGTTCGGGATCGGGATGGGCGATGACATCGCCGTTTCGGTTCAGGATCAGCGCGCCGCCATGCTGCCCCACCCGAAGCTGCGCCAGAAAATTCGAGATCATGCTGATCTCGATATCGACGCCGACAACGCCCTGCACCTCACTATCGGCACCGATCACCGGCGAGGCCAGCGTGATCCCCGGCTGCTGGGACGAGAAGAAGATATAGGGATCGGTCCAGATCGTGCCCCGCGTTTCCTGGGCCCGTATGAACCAGGGTCGCGTGCGCGGGTCGAACATGTCGTCGGGATCATACAGCTCATCCACGATCTTGTAGTCGTCGTCGCGCCAGATATAGCGGACCGAGCGTTCGTCGCCGGTGCGGATGATCTTGGTGCGGAACGGGCCGGCCCCCTCGGGGCTGCGCATCACATACAGAAAGCTGCCATCGGCGCCGCCGAAATAGATGCCCGAAAACTGGGGCGAGATCTGCAACTGCTGAAACAGCAGTTGTTCCAGCAGCACGGTATTGTCGCTGGCGACCACCCGGCTTTGGGCAAGCCGCGCGGCAAGCTGCGCGGCACCCTCGGCGGGGCTGAGGAAACCCTTGGAATGTTCGATCGTGTTGGTGCCGACATCGCGCAAAAGGTCGCGGGCATGTTGCAGCAGGGCGCGTTCCGACGACAGATAGCTGGAAAAGACCACCAGCAGGATCGCCAGAAACTGCGTTCCCGCAAGACACAGCGCCAACAGCGCACCAAGGGATTTCTTCATCTTTTCCGCCTCCGGACGGGTTGTTCCGGTCAGCGCGATAGCCGCAGCAGTCGCATCCCAAAATCCGTGGATCTACCTAAGTATCACTACGAATTAACACGAACCCTGTCATGTGGCATACATGGTTTCAGCGCAAGACGCTGACATTTGGAAGGAAATTTGGCAGCAAAGTAATTGTTGTTCCCTACGCCACGGCCTGAACCGGGTTGCTATTGACCCAGGCATTATGGCCCGGACTCAGGTCGTGGCATTTTTTTATCGGTCTCGCTTTCTCGCCTGTTACCTACCCGTGCATCGCCCTGCCTTTCCCCACGGCAAGGGCGATGCGCATTCCTTTGTCAGACAATCTTGCAGATAGGCCGTCAGTCCACCGACATGTCGGTGAAACAGGTCGGGCGGCGTCAGGGTCGGGTCGGCCTCCAGATACAGCATCAGCACAGCATCACGCGCGGAATGGGCAAAGGTCATGTTGAACCCGTCCGCGGGTCCGGCGGCCAGCACGTCGCGTTCGCAGCGCAGCTTCGGATAGCTGGCGGTTTCGAACGGCATGACATTGATCAGCGGCGAAAACAGATAGCGCTGGCGTTTCGACAGGCCCTGATCCTGGCCCATCTGTTCGATGCGATACCGGCCATGACGACGGTGACGCCGCAGATCCCCAGACAGATCGCGCAGATTCTGTGCCAGATCCCGCGCCGGGTCATAGCGCAGCGTGAAGGGAAAGATATTCACCACCATCGCCGGGATCGACACGCTGACACTGCCGAAACGGCTCATGTAGGGCAGCCAGATCACCTGATCCCGACATGCGGGCTGATCCTGCGTGCCCGGATGATGCCACAGCCAGATCGCGGACAGCAGAGTCAGCAGGTCGGCTTCGCCCAGTTGCAACGCGGTGGCGCAGGCGCGCAGGGGCTGAACCAGATCGGACAGGTCGATCTCGGCGGTCAGGGGGCTGGCCGGATAATCCTCCGAGCCCTTGTCCAGCACCCGCAGTGGCGGCGCGGCGGCAAGACGTTCCGCCCAGAAGGCCCGCGCCTTTTCATGCAACGGCCCGGTGCGATAGGCGTCCTCTTCGCGCAGATAATCGGTGAAGGGTGCAAAAGGCGCGTGGGTAGCGGGACCGCCTGTCATCTCGGCATAAAGCGCCGCGACCCGCCGTTCGATCAGCGCCATCGCATAGCCGTCCAGAAAGATGTGGTGCCCACGGCAATACCAGATCCACGCATCCGGCAACCGCAACAGCCACAGCGCGGCCAAAAGGTCGCGGGTCAGGTCCAGCGGGGATTGGATATCGGCCTGCATCCGGCGCGTCGCCTCGGCCTCGGGGTCCGGATGATCGCGCAGATCGACCTGCTGCAGAACCGGCCGTTGTCCGGGATCGACGGCCTGCATCGGCCCGTCGGGCGTCTGGCGGAATCGCAGCGACATCACATCGGTCTCTGCGGCGACCTGCCGGATCGCACAGACCAGTGCGGCCTGATCCAGATCGCCCTGAAACCGGGTCGAATGCGCCACCGTCGAAACGGCAACGCCGGGATGCGCTAGATATTCCTCCCAGAAATCAAGCTGTGCCAGCGTCAGCGGCCACCAGTCCAGCCGTGACTGTTCTTCCGAATCCGGGGGAAATTCGCCCATCCTTGCCCATCCTTGACGGTATCTGCCGCGCATGGCGCGGTCCGGTGTCGATGGCTGGCAAGAGGCTGGCGAATATGGCGCGCAAAATCCGCGCCAGCCGCCCGATAGTCAAGCCCACCCCTGAAAAAGGGCTGGCGGATGATCTTGCGATCATCCGCCAAGCCACCCGCAGCACACGGGACCAAACAGGGAGGAACTGGTTACACAGGCGTGTCAAACGGGTGGTTGGGGTCCGACAGGCCGATCAGGCTGTCGGATACGACGGTTTCGTCCACGCGCCCGGCCATCAGCCGCGCGATCACTGGAAAAACAAAACGGGTGAAACATTCGTGGTCCGGGTTGTAGGCCCCCGGTTTCCCGATACCGCCGCAATCTTCGCAATCCGGGATCGTGCCCCAGCAGTTGGGGCAGGCCCCGACCGCACAGGCAAGGCGTTCCACCTGATCGATCAGCAGGCGGTTTTCACGCTGCAGCCTGTCGATCCGATCCCGGATGGGACGGTCCACGCCACGGAGAGGAGCCGCGGGTTCGGACCGTCCCTCAATCGCCGCCAAATGCAGACGCCGCAAGGCGTTCTGGACCGGCTCATTCCTTGCGCCCGCCGGTCCATCGCCCAGCAGTTGAAGGGCGGCGATGATATGATGTGTATTCGACTTGTGCTGACCAGACATGATGTGACCCCTTAACCAGTTTCTGACGGCGAGGAGCTGACATCAGTTCCGATCAACCGCAGCCGATGGGGCAGTTATGCAAGGGCGCTGTGATCTGGCTGTGAATTGGCGCGATCATGCGGCGTGAATTGCCGCAACACACTGACAGAAATGGGTTTATTCGGCCAAGGCTGCGCGAATTTGCGCGTGCAAATTTCGCCCTGCGACGATCAACCCATCGACCATCGCCTTGGGGTTGTTGAACCGCATCCGGTGGCCCAGCCGATCCGTCACCACCGCGCCCGCGCGTTCCGCGATCAGGCTGCCTGCGGCGATGTCCCATTCCCATGCCGCCCGCAGGGACAGCGCGGCATCGAAACGCCCTTCGGCGGCAAGGCACAGTCGCCAGGCAAGTGACGGACGAAATTCGCGGCGGAAGGGCGGCTGAACGCCGCCGCGCCAGGCCGACCCCTCGGTCGCGGCGCGGTAGGTCAGCACGCGCGCATCGGCGATATCGGCATCGCGTGGCGAGATCGGCTGCCCGTTCAGGGTGGCGACGCCATCGGCATGCGCGGCATAGGTCAGGCCCAGAACCGGAAGATGCACCACCGCAGCAACGATCCGGTCGCCATCGGCCACGGCCAGCGAATGGGAAAAACCCTGCTGTTCCGCGATGAAGGCGCGGGTGCCGTCGATCGGGTCGATGATAAAGCAATGCCGCGCATCCAGTCGCGAACTGTCCGCCTCGCTTTCCTCGGACAGCCAGCCGTAATCGGGGCGCGCGGCGGTCAGGATCGCCTGCAATTCCTCGTTCACGGCCAGATCGGCCTCGGTCACGGGGCCGGCGCCGGCATCCTTTTCCCAGTTGCGCGGCGCCTTGCCCCAATATTGCAGGGCGATCTGACCGGCGCGGATGGCCGCACCGGTCAGCAGGTCCAGATCGGCCTCAGGCCCCCGCAACCGTCATCCCCTGCACCAGAAGGCTGGGCACTTCATGCGCGCGCCAGGGCAGCGCATCATTGGCGGCGGTCAGCGTCATAAGCATCTCGCGCAGGTTGCCCGCGATGGTGCATTCATTCACCGGATAGGCGATCTGGCCGTTCTCGACCCAGAAACCCGCCGCACCGCGCGAATAATCGCCCGTCGTCCCGTTGATCGAGGCACCCAGCATCGAGGTCACGACCAGACCGCGCCCCATTCCGGCGATCAGTTCGGCCTGCGTGGCCGTGCCCGGCGTCAGGCGGATATTGCTGTTGGTCGGGCTGGGCGCCGAAGTCAGCCCCCGCGCGGCCGACCCGGTGCTGTCCAGCCCCAGCTTGCGCCCGGTCGCCAGATCCAGCGTCCATTCGCGCAGCACGCCATCGCGTATGATGCCGCGCTGACGGGTGGCCAGACCTTCGGCGTCGAAGGGGCGCGATGACGGATAGCGCGGGCGCAGCGGGTCTTCGGTCAGGTCCATGCCCACGGGCAGCACCTGTTCATCCATCGCCTTGCGCAGCCAGCTTGCGCCGCGCGCGACAGCGCCCCCGTTCACCGCGCCCAGAAGATGCGCGATCAGGCTGGAGGCCACGCGGCGGTCATACAAGATCGGAAACGCCCCCGTCGGCGGCTTGCGCGATCCGGCGCGGGCAAGGGTGCGTTCGGCGGCCAATGCGCCGATATCCTCGGCGGGCGGCAGATCGGCGGCAAAGACCCGGGATTCGGCGGCGTAGTCACGCTCCATCCCCAGCCCCTCGCCGGTGATCGCCACGGCCGAGATCGCATGCGTGCTGCGTCCGTAACCGCCCGAAAACCCGTTCGTGGCCGCAAGCCACAGACCCCGGCGGCTGAAGGCGGCGGACGCGGCCTCGACCTGCGAAATGCCCTTGGCCTGCAGGGCCGCAGCCTCGGCCCGCAGCGCCATATCCTGCAATTCCGCGGGCGACGGCTCGCTGATATGATCGCACAGGTCCAGCCCGGCGGCATCGCGCCGCGCGGTCAACTGATCGGGGTCGGCAAGCCCAAGATAGTCGTCGACCGGCGCCTCTTTCGCCATGGCGACGGCACGTTCGGCCATTCGGGCAATCGCATCGTCGCTGTGATCCGAGGATGACACACAGGCCTGACGCCCGCCGATCAGCACACGCAGGCCGATTTCCACACCTTCGGCGCGTTCGGCCTGTTCCAGCGCCCCGCCACGAACATCGATGCTGACCGACTGGCCGCGCATCGCCAGCGCGTCCGCCTGATCGGCACCTGCCCGTTGCGCCTTGTGGATCAGCGCCTCGGCCAATCGTTTCAGGTCGGTCTGCATGTCGTCCTGGGTCATCGGTGCCTCGTCACATGGGGCCGGGACGACAGCGGCGCCGTCCCGGCCTGTTCTCACTTCACCTGCTGACCATTGGCGAAGATCGACCCGTCCTCGCGCAGTTCCAGCGTGGTGTTCAGCTGTTCGGGGTTATCCTCGGCCGGACGGGCGAACATAGCGATCATCATGCGTGCGCCCATCACCTGTTCCTGCGGCAGCAGCCCCATCGAAACCAGCTTGTCCAGCAGGCCATTCACGCCGGTAAAGCTGCCCTCGACCGTGCCGAAGGGCATCTGCCCCTCGGTTTCGGGCAGGGTCAGATCGCCGGTCACCTGGGCATCGACGCCGACGGCCTGCAGCGACAACTTGTTGATGGTCAGGGCCTTGGGCTGGAAGGGCGAGGGCGGCGGCGCGATTTCGGTGCCCGGTTCGGCAGTCTCCATCTGCTCGGCATAGTCCTGCATCTGCTGGCCAAAGCTGGGATCGAACAGGCTTTGACGGACCAGCGCGGTGCCCGACAGGTCAAGCATCAGATTGGCCGGGTCGCGCGGCAGCTGTTCCTGCGGATCGAACAGGTTCCAGATGGCATCCGCCAGCGTCAGCCCTTCCAGCGCATAGCTGAGCGTGAAGGGCTGCGGCGCGTCGGCGGCGCTGATCGGGAAGGTCAGCGCACCCTTGGCGCTTTCGATCGCATAGCCCACCGGGAATGGCAGGTCCGAGCTGGCAATCTCCATCTGCGAGCCTTCGGCACCGACCTCATAGGTCAGCCCGTCGCCCGACATCGAAAAGACCAGATCCGACTTGCCGGCGGTATAGGTCACATCGCCGGATTCAGCCGCGCCTTCGGCATTGGTGCCCGAATAATTGGCGGTGCCGTCGATGCCCCCCATGGCGAATGTGCCATCGGCCTTCATCCCGGCCTCCAACGCCTGATCGGGACGTTCGGCCATGTTGAAATCGCCTTCGGGTATGGTCATGCTGCCGGTCGAGGACAGGCCATCGACCTTGGCATTGGCGGTGATCTTCCCTTCACCCGGCTGACCGTCCTCGCCCTCGGGTTCGTTCATCGACACGGCCAGATCCAGACCGGCAGCCTTGAAATCATAGGTCAGCAGACGGCCTGCATCCTCGACCGCGCGATAGGTGCCGGTCACGTCATTGACCGTGATCAGGAACGGCGCCTCGGCATCGGTGACGATCTCATCGCCAAGGTCAAGCGCCATCTTCAGCGTCGGATAGGTGACCTCGTGCAGCATGTCCTCGGGCTCGCCCGATGAGACCATCTCGTTGCCGGGCATGCTGATGACGATGTCGAAGGCGGGCAGATCCTCGGCATCCTCGCCGGTTGCTTCGCTGGTCAACAGGATGTCGCCGTCGAATTCGGTCCGCACCCTTGCGTCGCCGGTCTGGGTCAGGTTGATCTTCGGCACGGTGATGACGGTCTTGCCGTAATCGGCCTCGGTGGTGATGGTGACGTCGTTCAGGGTCAGGTTCTGCCCGGCCTCGTCGCGCGAGCCGATGGCAATGTCATAGCCCATATCCGAATAGTAGCTTGCCAGATTGGTCCAGACCTGCCCGGGCGTCACCTCTGCCAGCGCGGGCACCGCGCCTGCGATCAAGGCCACCGCCGAACTTGTCAGAAAGCGCTGCATCACAATACCTTTCGAAAAGCCGAATTCAGGAAGGTTCTGACACAGGCGCAACCCAAGGAAAAGGGAACAATCCGTGATCCAACTGTCTCAGCAGCAGGGCCTTGCCCAAATCTCGATCCATCGCGCGGAAAAGGCCAATTCCTTGACCGCGGCGATGCTGACCCGGATCTGCGAGGCACTGGACGAGGTGGCCCGGTCGGATTGCCGCGCGCTGATCCTGACCGCAGAGGGAAAAGTGTTTTCCGCCGGTGCCGACCTGGACGAAGCAAGGGCGGGGCTGGCGACCTCGCCCTTGTGGGAACAGGTGTCGGGGCGCATCGCCGCCCTGCCCTGTCTGACCATCGCAGCCCTGAACGGAACACTGGCGGGCGGGGCCTTCGGCATGGCGCTGGCCTGCGATCTGCGGATCGCGGTGCCGCAGGCGCGGTTCTTCTATCCGGTGATGAAGCTGGGCTTTCTGCCGCAACCCAGCGATCCGGCGCGGCTGTGCGCGCTGACAGGGCCGGCGCGCGCCAAGATGATCCTGATGGCTGGCTGCAAGGCCAGCGCGGATCAGGCCCTGAACTGGGGCCTGATCGATCAGATCGTGGAACCCGACGCCCTGATCGCCACCGCCGGCACCCTGGCGCAGGACTGTCTGTCCGCCGCGCCGGATCATGTGGCCGCGATCAAGCGCCTGATCGATCAGCCGTAAACCGACTGCTTGTTGAAATGCTGGCACAGCAGGTAATAGACCACGGGGCGGTACTTGCTGCGGTTCGAACGGCCATATTTGTCGATGACGGCGTTGATCGCGTCCATCAGCTCGGGGCCGTCGGACAGGCCCAGCTTCTTCATCAGATAGTTCTTGCGGATACGGTCCAGTTCCGCCTGATCGCTGGACGCGACGGTTTCGGCATCGGCGTTGTAGATCGACGGGCCGCAGCCGATGGTCACCTTGCGCAGCAGGTCCATGTCGGGCTCGGCGCCCAGCTTGTCGCGGATATCCCCGGCATATTTGCCGATCAGGTCGTCTCGCTTGCTCATACTCCCATCCCTTTTGTCATTGTCGCGGACAGATGAAGGATGCTTCGGGATGGGCAAGGACGCAACGATTTCCGCGCCTGTCGGTAGTTTTCCCCATCTAACCCCTGCCAAATCCGCTGATTGCGGGCAACCAGGTGGACAGGCCGGGCACGAAGGTCAGCGTCAGCAGAACCAGAATTGCCGCCAGAAAGAAGGGCGGCAATTCGCGGATCAGCGCCGAGGGCCGCTGATGGGTCGCGCTGGCGACGACGAAGATCAGCCCGCCGACCGGCGGCGTCATCAGCCCGAAGGTCAGGTTCACGATCACCACGATGGCGAAATGATCCGCCGCGATCCCCAGCGAATGGGCAATGGGCGCAAGGATCGGCACAAGGATCATCACACCCGGCAGCGGGTCCATGAACATGCCGAAACCCAGAAGCAACAGGTTGACCATCAGCAGAAAGGCGACGGGCGACAGGTTCATCGCGATCACCGCATCGGCCATGGCCTGCGGCACGCCCTCGATGATCAGCACCCAGGCAAAGGCCCGCGCCGCCGCCAGGATCATCAGCACGGCGACGGACATGATCCCTGCGCGCCAGAACGCCCCCCACAGGTCGCGCAGGCCGAAACCGCGATAGACGACCGCGCTGACCAGGATGGCATAGGCAACGGCGATCACCGACGCCTCGGTCGGGGTGAAGACGCCGCCCCGGATGCCGCCGACGATCAGCACCACCAGCAACAGCGCCGGCAGCGCCGCCATCGTGTTGCGCAGCATGACCCGAGCGGGCGGACGCGGATCATTGCTGCGATAGCCACGCTTGCGGCTGATCCACCAGTTCACCGCAGCCATCGCGCCGGAAATCAGCAGCCCCGGCAGGATCCCCGCCATGAACAGCGACCCGACCGAGACATTGCGATCCTGAAGCGCATAGATGATCATCGTGATCGAGGGCGGGATGATCGGCCCCACGACCGAGGTCGCGATGGTCAGAGCCCCGGCATAGGCGCGGTCATAGCCTGCCTTGTCCATCATCCGCACCATCATCGCCCCCGGCCCCGCCGCATCGGCCAGCGCCGAACCGGAAATGCCCGCAAACAGGGTCGATGTCAGGACATTTGCATAGCCAAGCCCGCCGCGCAGATGGCCCACGAACTGCGCCGCAAAACGCAGCAGCATCGCCGAAATCGCCCCCGCCGACATGATTTCCGAGGCCAGAATGAAGAACGGCACCGCCAGCAGCGGAAAACTGTCCAGCCCGGTGAACATTTCCTTGACGACCACGACCAGCGGATAGTTCCCCGCCAGCGACACCGCCGCAAAGGCCGACAGCGCCAGCGAAAACGCCACCGGCACGCCAAGGAACAGCAGGACCAGAAAGGATATGATCAGGATCTCAACCACGCGCGGCCTCGTCGGTGGCGGCGAACCCCGCCCGCAGGTAACGCGGCGCGATCAGGGCCAGATGCAGGATCATCAGCGCGAAACCCGCGGGCATGGCCGCATAGACCCATTTCATCGGCAATCGCAGCGCCGCCGATTTCTGGATCGCCATCCGATTCATGTAATCGATCCCGACCCAAACCATAAAGGCGAAAAAACCGAACAGGGTCAGCAGGATCGCCCATCGCAGCAGGCGCTGCGCGGGGCCTGGCAGCGCCTCTTGCGCGTTGGTGATGGCGACATGCGCGCCTTCGCGCAGGGCCAGACCGCTGCCCAGAAAGGTCAGCCAGATCATCGTGTAACGCGCCACCTCGTCGGCCCAGGGCAGGGCATGGCCGCCCAGATAGCGCCCCGCCACGTTCCAGCCGATGACGACCGCCATCACCGCCAGACCGGCGATGACGACGGCGCCATTCAAGATCACGAAGCCGCGTTCGATCCGGCGCATGGGGATCAGTCGGCGGCCTGTATACTGTCCATCAGATCCTTGCCGAACTGTTCCTCATAGGCCTTGTAGGGTTCGGCCAGGGCGTCACGGAACGCGGCTTTCTGTTCGGCCGACAACTCGTTGACCTCCATGCCCTCGGATTTCAGCGTCTCGACGCCCGACGCCTCGACTTCGTCGACATAGCCGCGCATCGCGGCGACGGCATCGATCGCGGCCTGATCGAAGGCGGCCTTCTGGTCATCATCCAACTGCCCCCACAGGCTGGGCGACACAAGGATCACGGCGGGCGAATAGACATGCCCGTCCAGCGTCAGGTATTTCTGCACCTCGCTCAGCTTGGCCGAGACGATGACCGACAGCGGGTTTTCCTGCCCGTCGATCGCGCCCTGCTGCAACGCGCCGATCACCTCGGGCCATGCCATCGGCGTGGGCGCGGCGCCCAGTGCCTCGAAGGCGGCGATATGGACCGGGTTTTCCATCGTGCGGATCTTCAGCCCATCGGTATCGGCGGGGGCCGCGATGGGGCCACGATTATTGGTGATGTGGCGGAACCCCTGTTCGCCCCAGGCCAGCGCATGAATGCCGGCATCGTCGAATTTCGCCAGCATGTCCTGTCCGATCTGGCCATCCAGCACGCTGCGGGCGTGATCCAGGCTGGAAAACAGGAAGGGCACGTCGAACACGCCGACCTCGGGGACGAAGTTCGACAATGTGCCGGTGGACACGATGGTCATCTCGACCGTGCCCAGCTGCAGCCCCTCGATCACCTCGCGCTCGCCCCCCAGACCCGAGGACGGGAAGTGGCGAAAGCCGAACTGATCGCCCAGTGCCCCGGCGATCGACTGTTCGAACGCCTTGGCCGCGACGCCGTAATGGCTGTCCTCGGCCAGCGCATAGCCGATCTTAATTTCCTGCGCGCCCGCGGGCACAGCAAAGCCCGCACCGATCAGTGCGGCGGCATATAGGTGTTTCATCTGACCCTCCTTGGCGCCGCAGCCCGCCATTGCAGGGGCGCGGCAATTCCTCCGCGTGGCAGGAAACCCGGATTGTGATGAGAAGGCAACAGCTTGCAGGGGAAGGCCCGGAACAATTTTCCCGGCCGTCCGTTTTACCGCGAAATGCTATACCCTGCGAAGCCGACGCCGGGTCCACGCCGTTCTTATTTTTCGCCCATCCCCGCAGGGCCGGTTGTGATCGCGACCGCGCGACCGCATCTAGGGCGCAAGAAATCAAAGGAGCATTCCGATGCGCAAGACCATCCTGACGGCGATCCTTGCCGTGACCACCGCCCTGCCCGCCGCCGCCGACACGATCCGCGTGGGCATGTCGGGGGGCTATTTCCCCTTCACCTTCACCCGCGCCGACGAATTGCAGGGGTTCGAGGTCGATTTCCTGAACGCCATCGGCGAAGAGACCGGCGACGAGATCGAATTCGTCACCATGTCCTTTTCGGGTCTGATCGGCGCCTTGGAATCGGGCCGCATCGACACGGTGGCCAACCAGATCACCATCACCCCCGAACGCGAGGCGAAATTCGCCTTCAGCCAGCCCTATGTCTATGACGGGGCGCAGGTCGTGGTGAAGGCGGGCAACGAAGACGCGATCACCGGCCCCGAAAGCCTGCAGGGCAAGTCAGTCGCGGTCAATCTGGGCTCGAACTTCGAGGAATTGCTGCGCAACCTGCCCTATGCCGACGACATCGACATCCGCACCTATGAAAGCAACATCGCACAGGATACCGCGCTGGGTCGGGTCGATGCCTTCGTGATGGACCGCGTCAGTTCGGGTCAGGTGATCAAGGAAAGCCCGCTGCCGCTGGCGCTGGCTGGCCAACCCTTCGACGAGATCCGCAACGCCCTGCCCTTCCGCAACGACGATGACGGCAAGGCCATGCGCGACCGCGTCGATGCCGCGATCACCACGCTGAAGGAAAACGGCAAACTGGCCGAAATTTCGCAGAAATGGCTGGATGCGGATGTGACCAAGCCGGCAGCGGCTGAATAATGCGGCCCCTGGACATCGCCTATATGTGGGATCTGGCGCCGGTGATCGCCGGCTACATCCCGCTGACCCTGTTCATGGCCATCGTGGCAATGGTGGCGGCGCTTGCGCTGGCCGCCATTCTGGCCATCATCCGTGTCCTGAAACTGCCGGTCATCGACAGGCTTGTTGCGGTGTTCATCAGCTTTTTCCGCGGCACGCCGCTGCTGGTTCAGTTGTTCCTGTTCTACTACGGCGCGCCGCAGATGCTGTCCTTTCTGACCAGCATCAATGGCGTCACGGCGACGATCCTTGGCCTGACGCTGCATTTCTCGGCCTATATGGCCGAAAGCATCCGTGGCGCGATCCTTGGCGTCGACCGCAGCCAATGGGAGGCCGCGCAATCCATCGGCATGACACAGGGCCAGCTGCTGCGCCGCGTGATCCTGCCGCAGGCCGCCCAGACCGCCGCGCCGACGCTGATGAACTATTTCATCGACATGATCAAAGGCACCTCGCTTGCCTTCACCCTGGGCGTGACCGAGATGATGGGCGCGGCCCAGAAAGAGGCCGCCGGAAGCTTTCTCTACCTCGAGGCGTTTCTGGTCGTCGCGCTGTTCTACTGGGTCATCGTCGAGGCACTGTCGGTCGGACAGCGCCGCATGGAAGCGCATCTTGGAAAGGCGGTGGCCAGATGAGCTGCGAGATCGAAATTTCAGGTCTGATCAAGACATTCGGCGACAATACGGTGCTGAACGGCATCGACCTGTGCCTGACGCCGGGCGAACGCGTGGCGATCATCGGTCCCTCGGGCACCGGGAAATCGACGCTGCTGCGCTGCCTGAACTTTCTTGACCGGCCCGATGCCGGGCGCATCACCCTGGGCGATCTGACGGTCGATGCGGCCAGGGCGGACAAGCCCGAGATTCTGGCGCTGCGCCGTCGCACGGGCTTTGTCTTTCAGAACTACGCGCTGTTTGCCAATATGACGGCCCGGCAGAACATCATGGAAGGGCTGACCACCGTGCGCGGATGGACACCCGAAAAGGCGCGTGCACGCGCCGACGAAATCCTGGGTCAGATCGGTCTGGGCGATCGCGGCGACAGCTATCCGTCCGGCATGTCGGGGGGGCAGCAACAACGGGTCGGCATCGGCCGCGCGATGGCGTTGGATGCGGAACTGATGCTGTTTGACGAACCGACCAGCGCGCTGGACCCGGAATGGGTGGGCGAGGTTCTGGACCTGATCCGCAAGATCGCCGATGGCCGTCAGACCATGCTGATCGTCACCCATGAGATGCAGTTCGCCCGTGAAATCGCGGATCGGGTGATCTTCATGGAAGGCGGACGCATCGTGGAACAAGGCCCGCCTAGCCAGATTTTCGGCAATGCGCAGGACGACCGCACCCGCGCCTTCCTGCGCCGCGTCGGTTGATCAGCGCAGCCCGGCGGTCTGGTAATAGACCTCGACATCCTGCTGATCGTCATATCCGACCCCCGAGGCGATGATGCAACTGGTCTGGTCGCCGCGCGGCGCGACCAGTGTCCAGGTCCCCATCTGGTCCGAGCCCCAAAGCTCGGTCCCCTGATGCGACGCATCCACCCTGGTTTCGGAAAAATCGGATTTCAGCGTCCGGTGAATTTCCGGATCGTCGGCGCAATAGGGTTGATCGCCAACCGCCATGTCGGTTTCGGGCAAATGCTGCGCCCGGTCCAACAGCGTGGCGATATCGACGCCCGCCATCGCGGACCATCCCTGAACGGGCTGATCGGAACGGGTCGCCGAAAGGGCGGGAACAGCCGTCAGCAGCATGACGCTGCCAGCCGTGAACAGCTTGACGATGCGATGTGCCGTGCGGGACATGATATGGCCTTTCACCTTGCGTTTGCTGGCGAATAAACACGGGAATTGCGGCTTGGGTTCCCAAGTCGCCCGATGCTGCCCCCATTGCAGCAGCCGTCGGGTGTGCGGTCAGGCCCATCTGCGGCACAGGATCAGGCGGGCCGACAGACCGCCATCCTCATGCCCGAATTCAAGCCGCCCGCCATGCTGCGCCGCCACGGTCGACACGATCGCAAGGCCCAGCCCGACACCGCGTTCTGCACCGGCATTTTCGCCCCGCTGAAAGGCACCCGTCAGGCGGGCCAGATCCCCCTGGGTCAGGACGGAACCGCGATCGGTGACGGTCAGCCAGGCATCATCGGCATCGGCATCCACGCCGACCCGCGCCTCGCGCCCGTATTTCAGCGCGTTGTCGATCAGATTGGTCAGCGCCCGACGCAGCGAGGTCGGCTGACCGCGCATCAGCACCGTCTGCGGGTCAGCGGCGGGACGGGCGGTCATGCGCGAAAACAGCGTGCCGGCCCCGGCCTCGCGGATGGGCGGCAGGGTCAGGGTGACGGGCAGGCCAACATCCTGATAATCGGCGACCACCGCCTCGGCCAGCGAGGTCAGCGACAGCTGGCGAAACGGCTCGGACCCGATCTCGGCGCGGGTATAGGTCAGAACGCCATCGATCATGCCCGTCATCTCGTCGATATCGCGTTCCAGTCGGGCGCGCAGATCGTCGTCCTCGATCAGGGCGCTGCGCAGCCGCAGGCGGGTCGCGGGGGTGCCAAGGTCATGGCTGACCCCCGACAGGACCATCGCCCGGTTTTCCAGGGCCGCGCGATCCTGCGCGACATAGGCGTTCACCGCCTCGGCAGTCTGGCGCAGTTCATCCACGCCGCCGACCGGCAGCGCGGCATTGCGCGCCCTGTGATCGCGCAGCGCGGCGGCAAAGCCCGCGAAAGCGCCCGACACCTCGGCCACCCACCCGAACAGCAGGCCCAGCCCGCCCAGCAGGATCGCCCCGGCCAGCAGCCGCAGATCGCGCGGTGCGGCCTGACAGCCCCAGACCTGCTGCCCGTCGACCCGGCTCCAGACGCCCTGATCCAGCTGAACGAACAGGCGCGGCTGGCTGCAGAACCGCGCCAGCCCCCGCGTCACCGAGGCCAGCCCCGCAGCCTGCGATCCGCCACCCACGCTTTCGATTGCGGCGGCGGGGTACTGGATATCAGGCGACTGGATGCGGACCGACAGCCGTGGCCCATAGGATTGATCGGGCCGCCCACCCGTCAGCGTGATCCGCGTTTCGCGCCATCCGGGTTGCAGATCGGGCTGACCGGCCAGCCGCGACAGGCTAAGCCCGGGCGGCAGGGCGACGCCGCTGTCCAGACTTTCATGCAGCGCCAGCCCGGCCAGATAGGCACGGTCCAGATGATCCTGCCACGCGGTTTCGGATCGCATCCAGACCCAGACCGCCGCGCCCCCCGCGATCATCGCCAGCACGATCCACAGTCGGGCCAGCCAGCGCAGGCTTAGTCGGCTAGGCATCGTCGGGCGTGACCTCGGTCGTCAGAACATATCCGGTGCCGCGTTCGGTCCGGATCAGCGCCGCATCGGTCTTGTGGCGCAGGCGCGTGACCAGCATGTCGATGGCGCGGCCCTCGGCGGCATCCTCGTCATCCAGCGCCTCGGCGATTTCCTCGCGGCTCAGCGGGATCAGCGGATTGGCCAGAAACACCCGCAACAGCGCCGTTTCCCGCGCCGACAGCGCGACCTGCCAGCCTCCGGGGGCGGTCACCTCGTCGCGGCGCGCGTCATAGCGCCAGCCGCCAAAACGCAGCACCGCATCACGCCTGCGATGCGACAGGCTGGGCGCGCGATGGGCGCGGCGCAGAACGGCCCGGATCCGCGCCAGCAGCAGTTCCGGGTTGAAGGGCTTGGCGATGTAATCATCGGCGCCGACCTCGTATCCCGCCATGCGCTGATGATCGGCCGACAGTGCCGAGACCATGATGATCGGCACGTCCTGCGCGGCGCGGATCTCGGCGCAGATCTCGACGCCGCTATCGGCGCCCAGCGACACGTCCAGCAGGATCAGATCGACCCGCCCCGCCGCAAGGGCCTGCAGCGCCTGATCGCGACTGCCCGCGCGGGTGACGAAATAGCCCTGCCGCTGCAGAAAGGCGGCCATCATCGCGGCCATCTCGGCGTCATCTTCGACGACCAGCAGTTTCTGCAGTGGCATTGTCCCTCCGGGATGGATGACGCGACGGCCTCGTAACAGTCTGTAACACCTGCGCCGCCAAAGTGGTATCTGCAAGGCTGTGCTGCGTTGCCTGCATGGCTGTGGATTTGCCATGATGTGGCATGACGCGGGTGGACAAGCCTGCGCTGTCAAAGATCTGGGAGGATCCATGAACATGAAATCCGTGATGGCGGCCTCGACCGCCGTGATGCTGGCCGGACCCGTCATGGCCGAACCGCAGGCCGAGGTTCTGCATTGGTGGACCTCGGGCGGCGAGGCGAAATCCGTTGCCGTCCTGCAGGAACAATTCGCCGCCGAGGGTGGCACCTGGACCGATATGCCGGTGGCCGGTGGCGGCGGTGACGCGGCCATGACCGCGCTGCGTGCGCGCGTGCTGTCGGGCAACGCCCCCACCGCCGTGCAGCTGAAAGGCCCCGCCATTCAGGAATGGTACGAAGAAACCGGCCTTGCCGATATCGGCGCCGTCGCCGAAGAGAACGGCTGGGCCGACGTCCTGCCCGAGCAGATCGCCGAGCACATGAAGTGCGAGGGCGAATGGTGCGCCGCGCCCGTGAACGTGCACCGCGTCAACTGGATCTGGGGCAACAAGCAGATCCTGGACGAGCACGGCATCGAGATGCCGACCACCTGGGACGAATTCAATGCCGCAGCCGAAAAGCTGCAGGAAGCGGGCGTCACGCCGCTGGCCCATGGCGGTCAGGCTTGGCAAGACGCGACCGTCTTCGAGGCGGTCGTGCTGGGTCTTGGCGGCCCCGAATTCTTCCAGAAGGCGCTGGTCGATCTGGACCCCGAGGCGCTGACCTCGGACACGATGAAGCAGGCCTTCGATGAAATGCGGACCATCCGCGGCTATGTCGATGACAACTTCTCGGGTCGCGATTGGAACCTGGCCACCGCCATGGTCATGAACGGCGAGGCCGCCTTCCAGATCATGGGCGACTGGGCCAAGGGCGAATTCCTGGCCGCCGGCAAGGAGCCGGGCACCGATTTCGTCTGCGCCCCCACCCCGGGCGAGGGCTTCCTCTACAATGTCGACAGCTTCGCCTTCTTCGAGGTCGACGGCCAGGACAAGCAGGACGGCCAGGCACTGCTGGCCAAGCTGATCATGGGCCCCGACTTCCAGAAGACGTTCAACCTGAACAAGGGCTCGATCCCGGCACGCACCGACGTGGCCCTGGACGAGTTCGACGATTGCGCCATGCAGTCGAACAAGGACATGAACGAGGATGCGGCCGACGGTTCGCTGCTGCCCAGCTATGCCCACGGCATGGCCCTGCGCGGTGCACCCGCAGGCGCGATCACCGATGTCGTGACCGCGCATTTCAACAGCGACATGTCGTCGGAAGACGCGGTCCAGCAACTGGCCGACGCCGTCGCGAACGCGATGTGATCGAAGGCTGAACGCCCCGCGCCCCGACTTGCGGTCAGGGCGCGGGGTTTTTCTTTGAAGGGTTATCCGGAATGGAATGGCTTGAACGCAACGTGCCCAAGCTTGTCTTGGCGCCGTCCTTCGTGGCGATCCTGATCTTCGTCTACGGCTTCATCGCCTGGACCGCTTGGATCAGCCTGACGAAATCGCGCCTGATGCCGAAATACGAGATCGACGGCTTCGGGCAATTCGAACGCCTGTTCGCGGCCCCGCGCTGGGACGTGGCGATGAACAACCTGTTCATCTTCGGCGGCCTGTTCATCGTGATCTCGATGGTGATCGGCCTGCTGCTGGCGATCTTCCTGGACCAGAGGATCCGGGCCGAGGGCGTTCTGCGCACGGTCTATCTGTACCCGATGGCGCTGTCGCTGATCGTGACGGGCACCGCGTGGAAATGGATCCTGAATCCGGGTCTGGGCATCCAGGAGACCGTCCGCGGCTGGGGCTTCGAGAGCTTTACCTTCGACTGGCTGATCAAGCCCGAGATGGCGATCTATACCGTCGTGCTGGCCGCCGTCTGGCAGGCATCGGGCTTCGTGATGGCGCTGTTCCTTGCGGGCCTGCGGTCCGTCGATACCGAGATCATCCGCGCAGCCCAGGTGGACGGCATCCCGAACCACCGCATCTATTCCGCGATCATCATCCCGACGATGGCGCCGATCTTCCTGTCGGCCTTCATCGTGCTGGCGCATCTGGCGATCAAGGCCTTCGACCTTGTCATCGCGCTGACCAATGGCGGCCCCGGCTACTCGACCGATCTGCCCGCGACCTACATGTACGCGATGGCGTTCTCGCGCGGGGATCTGGGCCAGGCGGCGTCCAGCGCCATGGTCATGATGGGCGTCATCTTCGCGATCGTCGTTCCCTATCTCTACAGTGAATTGAGGCCGCGCCGTGACCACTAACACCCTGCTTCGCTGGGGCCTCTATGCGGTCCTGATCCTGTTCGCGGCCTTCTACCTGATGCCGCTGTTCGTGATGCTGACGACCTCGCTGAAGTCGCTGGAGGAGATCCGCACCGGCGGCCTGCTGTCCCTGCCGCGAGAGATCACCTTCGCCCCCTGGGCCGAGGCCTGGTCCACCGCCTGCGCCGGCACCCAGTGCGAGGGGCTGCGCCCGTTCTTCTGGAACAGCGTGCTGATGGCCGTGCCCGCCGTCGCCATTTCCACGGTGGTGGGCGCCCTGAACGGCTATGTCTTCGCGCAATGGCAGTTCCGCGGCGCGAACCTGTTCTTCGCGGCGATCCTGTTCGGCTGCTTCATCCCCTTCCAGGTCGTGCTGCTGCCGATGGCGCAGGCGCTAGGCTTTCTGGGGCTGGCGGGCAGCATTCCGGGGCTGATCTTCGTGCACGTGATCTACGGGATCGGCTTCACGACGCTGTTCTTCCGCAACTACTATGTCACCATTCCGCAGGAACTGGTGCGGGCGGCCAAGGTCGATGGCGCGGGTTTCTTCCGCATCTTCTTCGCGATCTTCCTGCCCCTGTCGCTGCCGATCATTACCGTCTCGGTCATCTGGCAGTTCACCCAGATCTGGAACGACTTCCTGTTCGGGGTCAGCTTCAGCGGTCCGGGCAGCCAGCCCGTCACCGTCGCGCTGAACAACATCGTCAATTCGACCACCGGCGTCAAAGCCTACAACGTGGATATGGCCGCCGCGATCATCGCCGCCCTGCCCACGCTGCTGGTTTACGTCGTCGCTGGCAAATATTTCATCCGCGGTCTGACCGCCGGTTCCGTGAAAGGGTGATCCCATGCCGATCCTTGAAATCGACCACCTGCAGAAAGCCTATGGCGAGACCCATATTCTGCACGACATCAATATCAGCATCGAGGAAGGCGACTTCCTTGTGCTGGTCGGCCCGTCGGGCTGCGGCAAATCCACCTTGCTGAACTGCATCGCCGGGCTGGAACCGACCACCGGCGGCAAGATCAGCATCGCAGGCCGCGACGTGACGGGCGTGTCGCCCAAGGACCGCGACATCGCCATGGTGTTTCAGTCCTATGCGCTGTACCCCACCATGTCGGTCGCCAAGAACATCACCTTCGGCATGAAGGTGCGCGGCGTCGACAAGGCCACGCAAGAGGCGAAACTGGCCGAGGTGTCGCGCCAGTTGCAGATCGAACAGCTTCTGAACCGCAAGCCGGGTCAGCTGTCGGGCGGTCAGCGTCAGCGCGTCGCGATGGGCCGGGCGCTGGTGCGCGATCCGCGGCTGTTCCTGTTCGACGAACCGCTGTCGAACCTGGACGCGAAACTGCGCGTCAGCATGCGGACCGAGATCAAGAAGCTGCATCAGGACCTGAACGCGTCCATCGTCTATGTCACCCATGACCAGATCGAGGCGATGACGCTGGCCACCAAGATCGTCGTCATGAAGGGCGGCGTGATCCAGCAGATCGGCACGCCCGCGGAAATCTACAACCGCCCGGCCAACATGTTCGTGGCCGATTTCATGGGCAGCCCGGCGATGAACCTGATCCCGGCCCGCGTCCGGGCCGAAGGCGGCGCCACCCGGATCGAGATCGACCGCGGTCAGGGCGATCCCCTTGTCTTTACCGACCCGGTGGCCCGCGACCTGCCCGCCGAGATCGTTCTGGGTGTCCGCCCCGAAGACATCCACGAGGCGACCGGCACCGCCCATTTGCCCGACGCCGCGCGGCAATCGGGGGGCGAGGTGATGATCGACGTGGTCGAACCGGCAGGGGCCGACACCTTTGCCGTGACCCATCTGGGCGGCAAGCCGGTGACGGCACGTCTGCGGGCCGAAAGCGCGGTGCGGCCGAAACAGATGTTTCCGCTAGCATTCGACCTCTCGAAACTGTCCTACTTCTCGCCTAAAGATGGTCAGCGTCTGAACTGATCGCGAGGGGAACGGACCGATGGCGATGCTTCTTGGGGATGTGGGCGGCACCAACGCCCGGCTGGCGATCGCCCGCAACGGTGTCATCGACGATGTGACGGTGACGCGGTTTCGGGGCGACGACTATCACAGCTTTGACGATGTCGTCCGGCAGTTCCTGAAGGATCAGCACGATCCGCGCATCACCTCGGTCTGTGTGGCCGTGGCAGGTCCGGTCAGCGGTGGCCGGGCCAGCCTGACGAACCGCGACTGGGATTTCTCGGAAGAGCGGCTGGCCCGGCTGACCGACGCCGATCAGGTCCGGCTGATCAACGACCTGACGGCGCTGGGTTACGCCACCCCCAGCCTTCAGGGCGATGGCGTCTCGGTCCTGCGCTCGGCGCCGCCGGACCGGGCACGGAACGGGCAATCGCTGGTCGTCGGACTGGGCACGGGCTTCAATGTCTGCGCCGTGCGGGTGCTGCCGCAGGGCGGCATCACCGCGCTGGAGGCCGAAGAAGGTCACACCCAGCTGCCCGCGAATATCTATCGCCGCCTTGTCGATCTGTTCGGCCCCGAAGGTGCCGCGCAGTTCTTTTCGACCGAGGAAACCTTTGCCGGGCGCGGGCTGGCCCGTCTGCATGCCGCGCGAACCGGCCAGCCGCCCATCCCAAGCGAGGCCGTGGCCCGCGCCGCCGGCGAGGGCGATCCCGAGGCGATCGCGACCTATGACCTGTTCGCGGAACTTGTCGGCCTGCTGTGCCGCGAACTTGCCCTGCGCTTCATGCCGCTGGAAGGACTGTTCATCGCAGGCAGCGTCGGGCGCAGCATCGCGGACCGCATCGGCCTTTTTGAGAATGCCTTCCTGTCCGAAGCGCATATGCGCCAGATCCCGGCCAATACGCCGATCTGCCTGATCCGCGACGACATGGCCGCGCTGCACGGCTGCCTGGCCGCCTTGACCTGACGGCAACAGACCGCCGCCCCGTTATCACTTTCTGCCTTTTTGACGTTCATTTACTGGCATGACAGGTCGATTCCTGTTCATATTGCCGCAAAGAACGACGAACAGGGCAGGAAACGATGCGGGCATATGTGAAGGCCATGCTGATCGCTGGCACGGCACTGGGATGCGGGACGATGGCGCTGGCCCAGTCCTCGTCGCCGTTCTCGGGTTTATTGGGCGGTGGCGAGGAAATCGAAGGCCCCGTCGATCTGGATATCCGGGTGGATGGCGGCGATGACGGCATCGCGAATGCGATCCGCAACACCTCGCTGATCGCGGGGGCGTTGAAGGAAGAACGCAACAACCCGCAGGATGTGCTGGCCGCGGCCCGTGCCGATTACGCCCGCATCCTGGGCACGCTTTACGATCAGGGCTATTATTCCGCGCTGATCTTCATCACGCTGGACGGGGTCGAGGCGGCAGAGATCGCGCCGCTGGATGCCCCGGCTGCGGTCACGAATGTCGTGGTCACGGTCGATCCCGGCCCGCGTTTTCGCTTTTCCCGCGCGGCCATCGCGCCGGTCGCCCCCGACAGCGACATTCCCGACGAATATGCCCAGGGCGAAACGGCGGGCACCGGGACGATCAAGTCCGCCGCGCTGGCCGGCGTCGACGGCTGGCGCAATCAGGGTCACGCCAAGGCCGATCTGGCGGGGCAACAGATCGTGGCCGATCACGCCCAATCCACCGTCGACAGCCAGATCGCGCTGAACCCCGGCCCGGCCGTCACCTTCGGCAAGCTGAACATGACCGGCTACAAGCGGATGAAGCCGCGCCGCCTGCACAAGATCGCGGGCCTGCCAGAAGGCGAAGGTTTCGACCCCGAGGAACTGGAAGATGTGCGCAAGCGCCTGCGCCGCACCGGCGTCTTTTCCGCGATCACGCTGGAAGAAGCCGAAACGCTTGGGCCGGGCAACACGATGGATGTCAACCTGACCGTGGTCGAGGACAAGCCCCGCCGCATCGGCGCAGGGTTCGAGATCTCGAATATCGACGGGGCGCAGATCTCGGCCTACTGGATGCACCGCAACCTGCTGGGCGGCGGCGAAAGGCTGCGGATCGACGCAGAGGTGTCCGATATCGGTTCCGACAACAGTGGCCGGGACGAGGAAATCACCTTCCGGATCGACCGCCCCGCCACCATCACCGCCGACACGACCGCCTATGTGGAAACCGAACTGGCGAAAATGCGCGAGGATGACTACGATTCCGACGCGGTGACGCTGGGACTTGGCTTTACCCATATTCCCAATGACGACCTGACGATCGATCTGGGCACCGAATATTACTACGAACGCGTCACCGACGATAACGGGCGACGCATCTTCAAGGTGCTGGCCTTCCCGTCCAGCGTCACTTGGGACAAGCGCGACGAACCCACCAATGCCAAAAGCGGTTTTTACCTGGATGGCGAGGCGACGCCGTTCAAGGGCTTTGACGGCACCGATTCCGGGCTGCGGCTGGATGGCGAGGCGCGGGGCTATTATTCGATCCTGCCCGAAGACCGGCTGACCTTTGCGGGCCGTGCCCGCGCCGGATCGGTTCTGGGCAGCGACATCCAGAATACGCCGCGGGATTACCTGTTCTATTCGGGCGGCGGCGGCACCGTGCGCGGCCATTCCTATGAATCACTTGGGGTCGAGGAAATTCAGGGCAGCGACGGTCCGATCAAGACCGGCGGCATGAGCATCTTCAACGCCAGCGCCGAAATCCGCTATCAGCTGCGCGAAAAGATCGGCGTTGTCGGCTTTGTCGATTACGGTCGCGTCTGGACGGAAGAGGCGTGGTCGGGCGATTCCGGCTGGCATGCAGGGGTCGGTGCGGGTGTGCGCTATGACACGCCCATCGGCCCGCTGCGTTTCGACATCGCAACCCCTCTCGGCAATGGCGATACCGATGACGGGGTTCAGGTTTACCTTGGACTTGGGCAGGCATTCTGATGCGCGGATTTCTGATACTCATCTTTGCAATCCTGTTCCCGGCGCTGGCCATGGCGCAAAGCGCGGCCGAGCTGTCGCAGCAGATCGACGACGACAAGGGCTTTCTGACCCGCTTTCTGGAAAAGAACCTGTCGGGGGACGATCGCCGCGTGGTCATCAGCGGCTTTGAAGGGGCGCTGTCGTCACGGGCCACCTTCGACGAAATCGTCATCATGGATGCCGATGGCGCGTGGCTGACCCTGAAGAACGGCGCCATCCAATGGAGCCGCACGGCCCTGCTGCGCCGCCGGGTCCAGATCGCGGAACTGTCGGCCGAGGTCGTCGAACTGCCGCGCCTGCCCACGGGCGAGGCGCAGGACACTACCGCCGAAACCACCGAATTCGCGCTGCCTGATCTGCCCGTATCGCTGGAAATCGAGAAAATTCAGGTCGGTCGCGTCGAACTGGGCGAACCCGTGATCGGCATGCCCGCCGCCATCGCCGTCAATGGCAACATGAGCCTGATCGACGGCGAAGGCATGGCCGATCTGACCATCGACCGTCTGGACGGGCCGCGCGGCGAATTCATCCTCAGCGCCGCCTATGGCAACGAAACACAGAATCTCAGCGTCAATCTGGCCCTGGAAGAGGCGCGCGACGGTCTGCTGGTCAACCTGATCGACCTGCATGACAAGCCCTCGGTCTCGGCCCAGATCAGCGGGGAAGGCACGCTGGACGATTTCGCCGCCGATCTTCGGCTGGCAACCGCGGGGCAGCCGCGCGTGACCGGTCGCGTGACGCTGAATCAGCAGGAACTGGACGGCCAGTCGCCCGGACGCGGCTTTCGCGTGCAACTGGGCGGCGATGTCGCGGCGCTGCTGCCGCCCGACGACCGCACCTTCTTTGGCCCCAATACGCAATTGCTGGCCGAAGGCTGGCGTGGGCAGGACGGTCGGCTGAACATCCCGACGCTGCGGATCGATACCGACGCCCTGAATCTGGAAGGGCAGCTGTCCACCAATGCCAGCAACGCCCCCCAGACCGCGCAACTGACGATCACGCTTGGGCGCGACGCGGGCGCAAGCCAGGTGCCTGTCAGCCTGCCCGGCGCGGGTCAGAATGCGACCGTGGAATCCGGTCGGGTGGAACTGAATTACGACGCAGATCAGGGCCAGGGCTGGACCCTTCAGGGGCGCGTGGGCATGCTGGATCAGGGCACCGTCAGCATGGAGGAACTGACCCTGAACGGCGCAGGCGAGGTTCTGTTGTCCGACACCGGCGCCCTGTCCGAAATCACCGGCGGGCTGGATTTCGGCGCCTCGGGGCTGAATTTCGCGGACCCGGCGCTGGCGCGCGCGGTGGGTCAGGCCGTGACCGGGCGATCCACATTCACCTATGGCGGCGGCCATATGGATATCAGCGAATTGCAGATCGACGGCGCGGATTACGGGCTGAACGGATATGCGCTGCTGTCGGGTCTGTCGACGGGGATCATCGCCTCGTTCGACATGACGGCGGGCTATCAGGATCTGTCACGGATTTCGGATCTGGCGGGGCGGCCGCTGGCCGGTCAGGCCCAGGCCGACCTGTCGGGCTATTACACCGTTCTGACCAAAAGCTTTGATCTGGACGCCGAAATTCGCGGCACCAATATCAGCATCGATCAGGAACAGGCCGATCGCCTGCTGGCCGGTCAGTCGCGGATCAAGATGCGCGCACGCCGCGACGAGGTGGGGATCGAACTTGGCCAGTTGACCGTGAACGCCCAGAACCTGACCGCCGAGGCGCAGGGCTATCTGAACAGCGATTCCTCGGATCTGACGGCACGGATTTCCATGCCGTCGCTGTCCGAGGTCGATCCCGGCTATTCCGGCTCGGCCGAACTTCTGGCCAAACTCAGCGGCGCGACCGGCGCACGGCAGCTTGCCGTGTCCGGGGATGCCGAGGATCTGCAGATCGGGATCGAGGCGCTGGACGGCGCCCTGCAGGGCAAGACCACGCTGACCGTTCTGGCGGGCGAACAAGAAGATGGCTACGCGCTGAAGGCGTTCGAACTGTCGAACCCGCAGCTAAGCGCCGAAGGTCAGGGCAGCTTTGCCCAAGGTGCACTGGATGGCACCGCCAATCTGTCGGTTCCCGATCTGGCCGCGATCAAGGCCGGATGGTCGGGCGGTTTCAGCGCCGATGCGGTGATGTCCGAATCACAGGGTACGCGGCTGTTCGACGTCACCGGCACGGGCCAGAACCTGTCTCTGGGTCAGCAGAATGTCGATGGCGCGTTGACCGGCACCACCGATCTGACGATCAAGGCGCAGGAAAAGGACGGCGTGATCACGCTGCGTGATGTCAGCCTGACCAATCAGCAGATGAATGTGACCGCCGATGGCACCTACGGCCCCGGCGTGACCGATCTGACCGCCGATATCGACATCGCGTCGCTGGCCTCGTTCGGGGCAGGCTGGCGCGGCGCGCTAAGCGCGGATGCCAGCTTTCAGGAACAGGGCGAAGGTGTGCGGCGGCTGCAACTGACCGGCACCGGGCAGGATCTGGCCATGGGTCAGGCACAGCTGGACGGCGCGCTGGCCGGGGAAACCCGCATCGCCGTCACCGGAACCGAACAGGGCGGCGTCTTTAGCATCGAACAGGCGCAGATCGAAAACCCGCGCCTGTCCGCCGATGCCAACGGCAAGGTCGGCGGCGGCCAGACCGACCTGTCGGCCCGGCTGAACGCCTCGGATCTGCGTTTCGTCGGCAACGGGATCCGCGGGTCGGTCAGTGCCGATGCCCGGCTGGTCGAGGACGGCGATCAGCGCCGCATCACCGCAACGGGCAACGCGAACGGGCTGCAACTGAACCAGCCGCGCATCGACCCGGTCCTGCGCGGGCAGACCAGCTTTGACATCGCGGCAACGCAATCGCCCTCGGGCCTGTCGCTGCAACGGCTTCAGGTTCAGAACCCGCAGCTGCGGGTGTCGGCGGATGGCGACCCGGCGCAGGCGCTGAATATCGACGCGCGGCTTAGCGATCTGGGCCTGATCGAGCGTGCGATCCCCGGTCCGGTGCAGGTCACGGGAACGCTGGCGCAGACGCCGCAGAATTTCGTCATCGACCTTGATGCCACCGCCCCCGCCCAGACCCGCCTGCAGATCGCGGGAACGGCGGCGCGCGATTTCTCGACCACGGATATCGCGATCACGGGTGGTGCGAATGCCGCCATCGCCAACAGCTTCATGCGCACGCGCAGCATCGACGGGCCGCTTAGCCTTGATCTGCGGCTGAACGGGGCGCCGGGCCTGAACGCGCTGACCGGCACCGCGCAGTTGACCGGGGCCGAACTGGCCGATCCCCGGCTGGGCATCCGGCTGGACGATCTGACCGCGACGGCGGGCTTCCAGAACGGGCGCATCAATGTCGATGCCACCAGCAGCGTCGCGGCGGGTGGTCGCCTGTCGATCGCGGGTCCGGTCGATCTGCGGGCCGGCACGCTGGATCTGGTGGCCACGCTGGACAATGTCGTCGCCCGCGACCCCAACCTGTACCAGACACGCCTGTCGGGACAGGTACGGGTGTCGGGCCGCAATGCCGACGGTCCGCTGATTTCAGGGCGTATCGATGTGGGCGAAACCGAGATCCGCATCCCCTCGACCGGGCTGGGCGGGGCAAAGGCGATCCCCGAAATCAGCCATCTGGCCGAACGCCCCCCACAGCGCGCGACCCGCGCCAAGGCCGGGCTGCTGCCCTATCCCAGTGACGCATCGCGCGACGCCAACATGTCTGCGCCGCCTTCGACCCCACCGGGGAATCCGCCGCGTCTGGATCTGTTCATCAGCGCCCCGAACCAGGTGTTCATCCGCGGTCGCGGCGTCGATGCGGAAATGGGCGGCGAATTGCAGGTTCGCGGCACCGCGCGCAATGTCGTGCCCATCGGCCATCTGGAACTGATCCGGGGTCGCGTCGATCTGCTGGGCAAGCGGTTCGACCTGACCGAGGGGCTGGTGGAACTGCAGGGCAGCCTGGTGCCGGTCCTGCGTCTGGTCGCCGAAACCAGCCAGAACGATGTGACCACCCGCGTCATCATCGACGGCGAGGCCCGCGATCCCGATGTCAGCTTCGAATCCTCGCCCGAAATGCCCGAGGAAGAAGTGCTGTCGCAGCTGTTGTTCGGACGCGGTCTGGACACGATCAGCCCGCTTCAGGCGCTGCAACTGGCCAATGCCCTGGCCGTTCTGGCCGGTCGCGGCGGCGAGGGTGTGATCGGCAATCTGCGCAATCAGTTCGGGCTGGACGATCTGGATCTGCAGACCGACGACGAAGGCAATGTCGAGGTGCGCGCCGGGAAATATATCAGCGACAATGTCTATACCGACGTGTCGGTGGGCGATCAGGGCAAGACTTCGATCAACCTCAATCTGGATATCTCTGAAACCCTGCGCGCGCGTGGCTCGGTCGCCAGTGACGGCGAAAGCACGCTGGGTGTCTATTTCGAACGGGATTATTAAGAAGGCTCAGGTCGGGGTTATCGCGCCCCGACCTGCGACAGGCTTGCGCTGCGATCCGGTTCGGGGCGGACGGGCCCCTGCACGGCGACGTTCTTCTTGAACGACAAAAGCTGGTTCGTGCCCCCCAGAAACGACACACTCCACCCGATCAGATGGCCGCGCGCGTCCAGAATGGCCCCGGTGTCGCGTGCCTCGGGCTGGCCTTGCAGGCGCGCCTCCAGGGCGGCAAGGCCCGGCCCGGTCTGACCCTGCGATTTCCATTCCGCCAGCGCCTCGGTCAGGGTGCCTGCCGCCGAGGGCCACATGTCGCGATAGGCCTGATTGGTCAGGACGATCTTGCCCGAAGGTTCGAAAACGGCCAGCGCATCGTCCAGCCGATCCAGAACCGCACTGCCCATCAGCAAATCGGACCGGAACTGCCGGGTCAGGGCGATTTCGGACGTGATGTCGTCGAACAGGAAGGCCACCGCCCCATCGGGATGCGGCCGGCCCGTCACGCGATAGGTGCGCCCATTGGGCAGCGACCATTCCTCGACATGGTGGCCGGTCGCGGCGGCGCTTTCCAGATTGCTCATCTGCTGACGCCAGCTGCGATAATCCTTGGGTTCGGGCACCATGCGATGTTCGCGAAGCTGGTCCAGAAAATCCAGCAGGGTCGGTCGCGCGGTCAGAAACCCGGTCGGCAGCCCGGTCAGGTCGATCAATGCCGGATTGAACAGCTGCAAGCGACGCTGACGGTCGAAGATCGCAAGCCCGATCGGCAGGTCGGCAAAGGTCTTGGTCAGTGTCTGGACGAATTCGCGCAGGCTGCGTTCGGCCCGCACCGCCGCGTCCGCAGGCAGCGCGAACATCATCGTCTGATCGCCCATCTTGTGGCTGTGACAATCATACCAGGACACCACCCCATGATCGTCCAAAGACGCGCGGCGGGTCTTGGTCCCCGCCCCCGGCACCGGCTTGGGGCTTTCCAGAAGGCGCGGCAGGGGCCAGGGCAGATCGCCGTCCCCCATCACCTCGGCGCGGCGCAGATAGGCGGCGTTGGCCCAGGTGATGCGGCTGTCCGCATCCTGCCGCCAGACCAGCATCGGCGTCTGGTCCAGGGCCCGGCGCAACAGGTCAAGTTCTTCTTCCATGGCCTGCTGGGACAGCGAATCGACAAGGATGCCGGCATGTTCGGCACTGGGATCGTTGACCGAGATCCGGACCAGCCCCTCGCCCAGATCCTCGGCCCGCAGGCTCAGGGCGGCACTGCCCATTCCTTCGCTGCCGGTCAGGTCGATCTGCAAGCGCGCGCCCAGTTCGGACAAATGCCGCGCCGCGTCGGGAAAGCGTGGCGCGATCCAGGCCATCAGCCGCGGCCAGTCGCCATCCGGCCCGCCCGCATGGTCCAGCAGCGACCGCGCAGGCCCCGTCGCATCCACCAGTTGCCGATCGCGAAACAGGAAGATCACCGGTTGCAGGCCATCGGACAGCGTACCAAGCGTCGCCTGTGGGCGCCGACCCTTCAGGCGGTCATAGGCACGGATGCACAGGATCGCCAGAACGACCGAGAACGTACCGGCCACCAGCGCGGCAACAGTTGACCAAAGATCGTAACTCGCCAAGATCGCGATCCCTCTCTCGTTTCATCTTCCTTAATGCCATTTTCGTTAAGAAGCCGTTAACACTTCTTTTCACACCGTGTTTTCCGGGTTCTCGCCCAGAACCGCGCGGTCATCGACCACGATGCGGTCCAGCGGCCAGCGCACCCGCACGATCGCACCCGGCCCGCCATTGGCGAAGGTCAGCCGCGCGCCCGAGCGTTCCAGCAGGGTCTTGGCAATGAACAACCCCAGACCCATGCCGTCATATTCCCCGCGCTGCGGCCCGATGCGGCGGCTGGTCAGATAGGGATCACCGATCCTTGCCAGCAAGGCCGCCGGATAGCCGGGACCGTCATCGCGCACCGTGACGGTCAGATGCTGGGAATCGCTGTCCGCCTCGATCACCACCCGCTGATCGGCGAAATCGACCGCGTTCTGGATCAGGTTGCGCAAACCGTGAATGACGCCGGGATCGCGGCGCACCACCGGCCCCTCGGCCAGAATCTCGACCCTGGGGCCGCGATCGGCATGCGGGCTGGCCGCATCGTCCAGAACCGTGTGCAGGGGCGCGGCGCGCATCAGCAGATCATCCTTGCCCGCGCGCCCCATGCTGCGCAGGATCTGGGCGCAGCGATCCGCCGACAGCCGCAGGTTGGACATGTCGGCAGCCAGATCGGGGCGATCCTGCAGCTCATCGGCCAGCTCGGATGCGATCAGCTTGATGGTGGCCAAGGGCGTGCCCATCTCATGCGCGGCGGCCGCGACGACGCCACCCAGATGCTGCAATCGCTGTTCCCGCGCCAACGCCATCTGCGTGGCAAACAGCGCGTTCGAGGTCGCCGACAGCTCGGCCGTCACGCGGTGGGCGTAATAGGCAAAGAAGAACACCCCGATCACCAGCGCGAACCAATGCCCCAGCGCCAGCAGCGGGTCCAGCCGCAAGGGCGTGCCATCGGGTTCGTGCAGCGGCAGCGCGACCACGGCCGACAGGGTGATCAACGCCACCGTCGCCAATCCCAGTGCAACGGTCTGACGCGGATTCAGCGTCGTCGCCGCGATCGTCACCGGCGCCAGCACCAGCAGCGCGAAAGGATTGGCCATGCCGCCGGTCAGCGCCATCAGCGCCGCGATCTGCACCAGATCGAACACCAGCTGATAGACCGTGCTGCGGACCGAGCTTTGCCGAGGCGATTGCAGAAACAGCCACATGTTCATCGCCGTCGCCGCAAGGATCAGGATCAGAACCGGCTTGACCGCGAATTGCATCCCCATCGTATAGGCAACGACCGTGGCGCATAACTGCCCCAGGATCGCGACCCAGCGCAGGAGGATGACGGTCCGCATGCGGATGGGTTCGGACCGGGCGATTTCTGCGGGGCTGATCTCATCTGGGGCGTGCATGGCGATCCTCGCTGCGACAATGGGTGCCTTGATACCTGTGGCCGGATGGGCGATGCAACGCGCGCAACATCAACATTTTCAGGGGTGTCCATCATGGCTGACCGCAAGCTTCTTCTGATCGGCAGCGTCGCCGCCGTGGCGGTGCTGGCCGCCGGGGGCATCTTTCTGGCCCAAAGCCAGGGTGGCGATGCCTTTGCCCAATGCCGCCAAAGCACCGTCGCAGGCGGAATGGACAGCTTTGGCACCGAATTCACGCTGACAAATCAGGATGGTGAACGGGTGACCGACCAACAGGTCTTCGACAAACCCTCGATCCTGTATTTCGGCTATACGTTCTGCCCCGATGTCTGCCCGCTGGACAGCGCCCGCAACGCCGAGGCCACCGCGATTCTGGCCGACAGCGGATTGGATGCCCAGGCCGTCTTCGTGACCGTCGATCCGGCCCGCGACACGCCCGACGTGGTTAAAGATTTCGTGAGCGTCTTTCCCGGCGACATGATCGGCCTGACCGGCAGCGACGAGGAAATCGCCGCGATCAACAAGGGCTGGCGCAACTACTACAAGCTGAACAACGAGGAAGATGACGAGTATTATCTGGTCGACCACATGACCAACAGCTATCTGGTCATGCCCGGCAACCAGACCGTCGAGTTCTTTTCCCGCGATGTCAGCCCCGAACAGATGGCCGACCGCGTGGGATGTTTTATCGACGCCGCGGGCTGAGCAGGGAATCGCGGTTCCCGGTGAAACCGGATAGGATCGCCCGAGTTTCCGAAAGGATCGGCCCGCAATGACGGAGATGGTAATGGATGGTATCGGCCCCGACGCATCGCTGCTTTTGGTGGATGACGACGAAGTCTTCGTCACAAGACTGGGCCGCGCCATGGAGAAACGCGGCTTCGAGGTGCGCACCGCACTGAGCGTCGCCGAGGCGCAACGCCTGCTGGTGGAAAAGACCCCCGCCTATGCCGTGATCGACCTTCGGCTGGAAGACGGCAACGGTCTGGACGTGGTCGAGGCGCTGCGCGACCGGCGCGAGGATGCCCGAATCGTCGTGCTGACCGGTTATGGCGCCATCGCCACAGCGGTCGCGGCGGTCAAGATGGGCGCGACCGACTATCTGGCAAAGCCCGCCGACGCCAATGAGGTGATGGCCGCGCTGCTGTCATCGGGCGAACAATTGCCGCCCCCGCCGGAAAACCCGATGTCCGCCGATCGCGTGCGCTGGGAACATATCCAGCGCGTCTTTGAGCAATGCGACAGAAATGTCAGTGAAACGGCACGTAGACTGCATATGCATCGCAGAACCCTGCAAAGAATACTGGCCAAACGTGGACCGCGCTAACTAAAAGATAACTGTTCTTGAATTTGTGGTCATATAGTTTAGATTAATCTAATCAGCACGCACGGACAGAATAGAATGAACATCGACTTTGATAAGCTTTCTCTGAAAGAGATGCGCGAAATGCGCGCAAAGCTTGATCGCGCCATCAATTCCTATGAAGACCGGAAACGCCGCGAGGCATTGGCCGCGATCGAAGAAGCCGCGCGCGAACATGGGTTTAACCTTGCCGATCTGACCGGTGGAAAGCCCAAACGCACCGGAACCGTCGCGCCGAAATATGCGAATCCTGCAGATCCGACGATGACCTGGACCGGTCGCGGCCGGAAACCCCGCTGGGTTCAAGAGAACCTGGAACAGGGCCGGGAACTGGAAGATCTGCTGATCTCGTAATAAAAAGGGTCGCAATCGCGGCCCTTTTCTTTTGGTTAAACCTTATATGTCTATTTCGTCTATCAGTTCGGAAAAGCGATCCAGATAGGCTTTGCGAACCTCTGCCGGGGGTCGCAACCGGATTTCCAGATCATCCAGCATCGCACTGTCAGGGACCGGAAACAGGCGCCGCGCCTCGCTGTCGGCGAAGCCGGCGATGCGCACCGCTTCCAGCCGGGCCGACACGCGATCCGCCATCTTGATCTTTTTCTTCACGGTCATCGGCAGGGCCGCGGGCAACCCGAACTTGCGGTGAATCGCCGTCGTCAGGCGCTGATCCATCTCGCCATATTCCGCCCCCAGCGCCGATTTCACCGGAGAGATCATGTCCCCGATGACATATTCGGGGGCATCATGCAGCAGCGCGGCCAGACGCCATCGTGCCGGGGCTTCGGGATTCAGCCGCGCAAAGATACGCTCGACCAACAGGGAATGCTCGGCCACGGAATAGGGCCAGTCGCCCTGGGTCTGACCGTTCCATCGCGCGACAAAGGCAAGACCATGCGCGATATCTGTGATCTCGATGTCGAAGGGGGTCGGATCTAGAAGATCAAGGCGACGCCCGGACAGCATCCGCTGCCAGGCGCGCCGGGGTTTCTGGGCCATCGCCAGATGCCGTTACGACAGCTTCTGATCGGCCGGGACCTGCTGGCCCTGCTGCTGCTGTGCGCGCCGGGCCAGTTCCTGACGGTACAGGGCGACGAAATCGACCGGGTCCATGTTGAAGGGCGGGAAGCCGCCATCACGGGTCAGGTCGGAAATGATGCGCCGCACAAAGGGGAACATCATCCGCGGGCATTCGATCATCAGGAACGGGTGCAGCTGATCCTCGGGGACGCCCTCGACATGGAACACTCCGCCATAATCCAGTTCTGCCAGGAACAGCGTCTGGTCATCGGCCTTGTTCTTCGAGGTCACCCGAAACTTCGAGATCACTTCATACTGATGATCGGCCTGACGCTTGCGCGCATCAAGGCTGACCTGCACGCTGATTTCGGGCTGCACATCGCCCGAGGGCGCACCCTTCTGCGCAACCGCGTTTTCAAAGGACAGGTCGCGGATATATTGGGCCAGGATCTGCATCTTGACCTGCTGCTGCTGGGTCTGCGCCTCGGGCGCGGCGCCGTTCGGCTGGCTTTCGTCGGCCATGGTGTTCCCTCAATTGGACGTTTCAGGCCATGTTCTAGCAGCGCGGTGGCAACCTCTCAATGCCGCGTCCACCCTGAATTGCCCCGCGACGCATCGTCCGAAGGCGGAAGATCGGGCCGCGGGGGCGCGGCTTCGGGTTCATCCTCGACCACATAGTCGCCGTCGATCACGCCCTCGCCATAGGGCGGACGATGGGTTTCACGGCGATAGCCCCCGGACATATTGACGCGGCTGACCTGAATATGGCGCCCCAGATAGGTCATCACCCGTTCCCGCACACCGGGCAGCAACAGCAGCAGGCCGACCGTGTCGGTGAAGAAACCGGGCGTCAGCAGCAGCATCCCCGCGATCAGGATCATCACCCCATGCGCCAAGGGGCGGCTGGGGTCGCGAAGCTCGGAAAAGCTGCGCTGAACCTCATTCCATGCATGCAGGCCCTGGCTGCGCATCAGGCGATGGCCGACCACGGCCGTCAGCAGCACGATCCCCAGCGTCGGCCACAGACCGATCAGACCGCCCACCTGAATGAACAGCGCGATCTCGATGATCGGTACGGCCACGAAAAGCCAGAAAAGCCACATGCGAATTCCCTTTCCTTTACCGGCGGGCAACTGGACTTGCCCCGGCGCAATCCCTACATAATGGGCAAGTTGTCATATACCAACAGACCCGCCCCGATTTGAGGTTCAACTGATGTCCAACGCGCTGATCCAGCTTCTCGTCCTGGCCGGGATCGCCATTTTTCTGATCCTGCGCCTGCGCAATGTCCTGGGCACGCGTGACGGGTTCGAACCGCCAAAGGTCGAAAATCCCGCCCAGCCCGACCGTCGCCGGTTCGAGGTGATCGAGGGCAGCGCGGATGAGCCGGATCACGACATCAACGACCATGTCGAGCCGGGCAGCCCTGCCGCGGCCGCCCTGACGGCGATGAAGCAGGCCGAACCGTCCTTCGGGGTCGGCAGCTTTCTGACCGGCGCGAAATCCGCGCATGAGATGATCCTGATGAGCTTTGAGCGCGGCGATATCGCGGATGTGCGCCCGTTCCTGTCGGAACCCGTCGCCGAGGCGTTCCAGTCGGTCATCGATCAGCGCAAGGCCGCCGGCCAGACGGTCGAAGCGCAATATCTGGGCACGCGCGAAACCGCCCTGGCGCAGGCCGAATACGACAGCACGACCGGACTGGCCGAGGTAACCGTGCGCTTCGTGGCCGAAGTCATCGTGGCCACCCGCGACGCCGACGGCAGCGTGATCGAGGGCGACCCCAAGGCACCGCGCAAACAGCGCGACCTGTGGACCTTCGCCCGCCACATGGGTCAGAACGACCCGAACTGGCAGCTTGTCGCGACCGGCTGATGGCGCGGCGGCGGCGTGATCTGACGCCTGACGAACAGGAGTTGTGGTCACGCATCGCGCGCACGGCCGACACGACCTATGCAAAAACGACGCCCGCACCGGTCGCCCCCGCGACCAAGCTGCCGGCATCCTTGAAACAGCCCCCCGCCATGCCTGACGCCGTGCCGGCATTCCGGATCGGACAGGCGGCCAAAGGCGGTCGTCCGCTGCACGACCCCTCACCCAGCCCGGCGCAGCGCCTGTCGCAATCGCCGCTGCGCATGGACCACAAGACCCACAAGCGCATGACCCAGGGAAAGTTGCGCCCCGAGGCGCGGCTGGACCTGCATGGCATGACATTGGCGGCGGCCCATCCCGAGCTGATCGCCTTCATCCTGTCCTGCAGGGCCAATGGAAATCGTCTGGTTCTGGTCATCACCGGCAAGGGGCGCGGCGATCACGGCCCGCTGCCCACCCGACCCGGCGCGCTGCGCCACCAGGTGCCGTTCTGGCTGCACCAGCCGCCGTTGTCGGCCGCGGTCCAGCAGGTCACCGCCGCGCATTATCGGCACGGCGGCGAAGGGGCCTACTACGTCTATCTGCGCCGTTAGCGGGTCAGCTGTATTTCGCCTTGGGTCCGGCGAAATACCAGATGATCAGTCCCAGAACCGGCAGAATCGCAATCAGCGCGATCCACAGCACCTTCGTTCCGGTCGTTTCCTTCGTATTGATGACGGACGCGATCGCCCAGACATCCAGCACGAAGATGATCACACCAAGAATGAATTCCATCGCCACGCACCTCGTTGAACAGGGTCAGACCCCCAACAAGATGCGCGGCAATCGGTTCCCTTACAACACGTAGCGCGACAGGTCCGCCGACCGTGACAGATCGCCGATGTGACGCTCGACGAACTCGCCATCGACACTGACCGTCTGACCAGCCTGATCGGGCGCCTCGAAGGACAGTTCCTCGAAGACGCGCTCGATCACGGTATACAGACGCCGCGCCCCGATATTCTCGACCGAGCCATTGACCTCGGCCGCGATCCGCGCCAGCGCGACGATACCGTCCTCGGTGAAATTCACCGTCACGCCCTCGGTCTGCATCAGCGCGGTGTACTGGCGGGTCAACGCGTTGTCGGTTTCGGTCAGGATGCGGATGAAATCGGCTTCGGTCAGCGCGCGCAACTCTACACGGATCGGCAGCCGCCCCTGCAATTCAGGCAGCAGGTCGCTGGGTTTCGCGACATGAAACGCCCCCGACGCGATGAACAGGATATGATCGGTCTTGACCGCACCGTATTTCGTGCTGACGGTCGTTCCCTCGATCAAAGGCAACAGGTCGCGCTGCACCCCCTCGCGGCTGACATCGCCGCCGCGGGCATCGCTGCGGGCACAGACCTTGTCGATCTCGTCGACAAAGACGATGCCGTTTTCCTGAACCGATTCCAGCGCGGCTGCCTTGACGGTGTCGTCATCCAGCAGCTTGTCGGCCTCTTCCGCGATCAGCAGCTCATAGCTTTCGGCGACCGTCACCTTGCGCCGCACCCGGCGCCCGCCAAAGGCCTTCATCAGCCCCGACAGATCCATCATCCCGCCCAGGCTGGCGCCGGGCTGTCCGGGCACATCCATGCCCCCCAGCGGGTTCGAGTTGTCGACCAGCTCCAGCTCGATCGTGGTGTCGTCCAGCTCGCCCCGCTTCAGCTTGTCGCGGAACATCTGTCGCGTCCCATCCCGCGCACCCTCGCCCGCCAGCGCCTCGATCACGCGCTCCTCGGCCGATTTATGCGCCCGCGCTTTCACCTCGTCGCGCATCCGCTCGCGGGTGTCGATCACCGCAGCATCCACCAGATCGCGGATGATCTGCTCGACATCGCGACCGACATAGCCGACCTCGGTGAATTTCGTCGCCTCGACCTTGATGAAGGGCGCATTGGCCAGCTTGGCAAGACGGCGGCTGATCTCGGTCTTGCCGACGCCGGTCGGGCCGATCATCAGGATGTTCTTGGGATAGACCTCGTCACGCAGATCGTCGCCCAGCTGCTTGCGCCGCCAACGATTGCGCAGCGCCACGGCCACGGCGCGCTTGGCCTCTTTCTGGCCAATGATAAAGCGATCAAGCTCGGAAACGATCGCACGGGGTGTCAGGTCGGTCATGATGTGCCTCGGTGGCTATCTTCTGTGTTCAAATATCCCGGGGGTAAGGCCCGGCACGGGCCAGGGGGCGGCGCCCCCCCCCTACCCGTCCAGCGTCTCGACGGTCAGATTGCCATTGGTATAGACGCAGATATCGGCAGCGATCGCCATGGCCTTGCGCGCCACGGACTCGGCATCCAGATCCGTCGCCAGCAGGCCGCGGGCCGCCGCCAGCGCGAAATTCCCGCCCGAGCCGATGGCGGCGACATCATGTTCGGGTTCCAGAACATCGCCCGCACCGGTCACGACATAGACCTGATCGCCATCGGTGACGATCAGCATCGCTTCCAGATTGCGCAGATATTTGTCGGTGCGCCAATCCTTGGCCAGCTCGACGCAGGCGCGCTGCAACTGACCTGGTGCAGCCTCCAGCTTTTTCTCCAGCCGCTCCAGCAGGGTAAAGGCATCGGCGGTCGAACCGGCGAACCCGACGACCACGTCACGGCCACCGGGCGACAGCCGCCGCACCTTGCGCGCACTGCCCTTCATCACCGTCGGGCCGACGCTGACCTGCCCGTCGCCTGCGACCACAACCTTACCTCCGCGGCGCACGGCAAGGATCGTCGTGCCATGCCAACCGGGAAACTTTTCTTCCGCCATAAGGGCCTCCGTCGTTTCGGGTCAGATATGGTTGCCACCCGCGCAGCGCAACCCGTTGCGCCGCTTTGACGCGCGGCCTAGCCTGCCCGACATGAGCCAGCCGCGGATCCTGAACATCTATCTCTACCCACCGATGCTGCACATGGCGCGGGCGGGAAAGTCGGGCTTTCTCAATCGCTTGACGCGGCTGCTGACGGATCGGGACTGGCAGGTCCGGATCCGGTGGTCGGGTGATCGCCCACGAGCGCAGGCCGCCGATCAGCCGGGCTATGCGCTTTATCACATGGAACAGCCCACCCATGATCGCGCCCTGACATTCCGGCTGGCCTATCACTATCCGTTCTGGCGTCTGGAACGGCAGGCCCAACGCTGGCGCTGGCCGGTGGCGCGGGCGGCGTTCGACCCGGCCTTGGTGCCGCGCCGACAGGCCGATGATTTCGCGCTTCGCCTGCGCCGCCGCGTGCTTGGCGATATCACCCCGTCTCGTGGCGATCACATTCTGGTGCCATTGCAGGGGCGGCTGCGGCAGACCCGATCCTTTCAGGTCGCAAGCCCGATCGACATGCTGGAACAGGCCGCGCAAACCGGGCGCCCCACCATCGCGACGCTGCACCCGAAGGAAACCCTTGATGAGCAGGACGACAAGGCCCTTGCCGCGCTTGCTGCCCGATATCCGAACCTGACCATCGGCGGAAACAGCGCGCAGCTTTTGCCCGATTGCGCCTTTGTCGTCACCCAGAACAGCGCGGTGGCCTTTGACGGGTTCATTCTGGGCAAGCCTGCGGTGCTTTTCGCGCAATCCGACTTTCACCACATCGCGCTGAAGGCGGCGGATCTGGGCGCCGAACGGGCCATCGGGCAGGCCATGTCACACCAGCCGGATTTCGCGGGCTACCTGCACTGGTTTCTGACATGCCAAAGTCTGGACATGATGGCCCCGGACGCCGACGAGCATCTGCTGGCGGCCATGCGCGATGGCGGCTGGCCGGTGTGATCCGGACATGAAAAAAGCCGCCCCGAAACGGGACGGCCCAATCACCATGGCGCAGTCTTAGACCGACTCGTCGATCCAGCTTTTCAGCGCGGCTTTCGGTGCCGCACCCATGCGGTTCGACACGACCTCGCCGCCCTTGAACATGAACAGTGCCGGGATGCCACGCACGCCCAGGGCCGCTGCCTGTTCGGGGTTCTCGTCGACATTGACCTTCACGATCTTCAGCTTGCCGGCATATTCGTCCGACAGCTCTTCCAGAGCCGGGCCGATCTGCTTGCACGGGCCACACCACTCGGCCCAGAAATCGACGATCACGGGGGTGTCGGCCTGACGGACTTCGGCGTCGAATTCGGCGTCATTCACGTGGACGGTTGCCATGCTGTTTTCTCCTTGGGGCACTGGTGGCCTGTGCCACCTTCGCAAATTCGTTCACCAACAGCTATGAACCCGACGCGTTCGGGTCAAGGGCGGGCAAGGCGCGGTCCAGCAGCGGATCGGGCAGATCCATCAGCGTCCGGGTGGCGGTCCACAGAACCGCACAGCGCAGCGGCCGGTCCGGATAGATCTGGCGCAGGGCCGCGCGATAGGCCGCCATCTGGCGCAGGATCCCCTCGGGCGTGTCGTCTGGCGCGGTCGGCACGACCGAATTCGACTTGTAATCGACGGCCAGAACCTCGGCATCGGTGACGATCAGCCGGTCGATGGTGCCATGCAGCGTCCCCAGACCCGGCAATGGCGCGGTCAGTTCCACCTCGCGCAGGACAACTGCGCCCGCTGGCGGGTCCATGACCTGCGACAGATCGGGCGCATCGATCACCTCGGACGCCTCGGCCAGCAGATCGGCCAGTTCGACGGCATCGGGCAAGCCACCCTCGCCCCCCGACAGCGCCGCGCGGGCCAGATCGGGCCATTGGTCGCGCGACACCCCCGGCAGATGTTCCAACAGCAGGTGCAGCCTGGTGCCGCGCAGCATCGCGGCCTCGGGATCGGCATCCGCGACAGGACCGCCGACGACCTTTGCACCGCCCAGGGATGTCGCGGCGACGGGGCGGCTGCGTTCGGGCGCGGGCGGGGCCAGCTGCGCGGTCCAGTCGGGCAGATCGACCTTATTCGCCGTGACGACGCGGGCCTCGACCTCATCGGTGGGCCAGTCGCCATAGGACAGGCGCAGCGCGGTACCCACGCCCTCGATCTCGACCTCGCTACGGGGCAACGCGGCGCGGCCCGCCCCCTCGACGATAATGCTGTGCCAACTGTCCAGCCCGGTCCCGGTCTCGCCAGCCGCCGCCACGATCAGCCAGCTTTCGGCACGGGTCATCGCCACATACAGCAGTCGCCGGCTTTCCTCGGCCTGTTTGCGGGCCTGTTCCTCGACCGCTTCGGCGACGATCTCGGGGCGTTGCTCGGCACTGCCGCGCCAGATCGGGCGGTCGTCGATGCGCACGGTCCGGGCGCGATTGTCGGGCCTGCGCTTCTTGGTTTCGGGCATGATCACGACCGGGCTTTCCAACCCTTTCGAGCCATGCACCGTCATGATCCGGATCAGCCCGCCCGCGCCGCCGGGCAGTTGGCGCTTGACCTGCACATCATCGCCGGACAGCCAGACCAGAAACCCGGTCAGCGAAGGTGTCTCGACCACCTCATAGGCCAATGCCTGCGACATCAACTCGTCGATCCCGTCCTCGGCCTCGGCCCCCAGCCGCGCCAGCAGCGCGGCCCGCCCGCCATGCCGGGTCAGCAGGCGCGAGATCAGATCATAGGGGCGCAGGAAATCCGCCTGATCCATCAGATCAGCCAGAATTTCGCGCGCGCGATCATGCCCGGACTCGCGCAGGCGCTGGGTCAGGTATTGACGGCCACGCCCGGCGGAAAGCCGATACAGATCATCCTCGGTCAGCCCGAACAAGGGCGAGCGCAGCGCGGCAGCCAGCGACAGATCATCCTCGGGCGTGGCAATGACCGACAGCGTGGCGACGATATCGCGCACCGCCAGTTCGGCCGCCAGTTTCAGCCGGTCGGCCCCCGCCACCGGCAGGCCCGCCGCCTTGCATTCGCGCAGCAGATCTTCGAACAGGCGGGCGCGGCGCTGAACCAGGATCTGGATATCGCCGGGGCCGATGGCGCGAACCTGGTTGCTTTTGGGATCCAGGAACGGCGTACCGATGATCGCCCTGATCTGGCCCGCGACAGCCCGCGCCAGCACCGTGTCCGCCGCATTTTCGGCAGGCGCATCGACGGGCTGCGTCCAGTCACCCTCTTCCGGCTTTTCCGGTTCGGGCAGAGGCGGCCAGATATCGACCCGCCCCGGCAGACCGTCGCGAAAGGCGATATGGTTCGGCGGATCGCCCAGCCCCTCGGCCGCATCGCCCTGAAAGACCGCATCGACCAGCGACAGCACCGCCGGGGACGAGCGGAAGGAATGCGCAAGCCCGCGCCGCTGCATCGGCTGTGCGACGGCTTCGAAATCCTGGTCGAAACGGTCGCGCATCGCCTCGAACACGGCGATGTCGGCGCCCTGAAAGGAATAGATCGACTGTTTGGGATCCCCGACGACGAACAGGGTCCGGGTCCGGTCCTGCGCACCGGCGCCGCTGGTGAATTCATCGGTCAGGCTGCGGATCACCCGCCATTGGTCGGGGCTGGTATCCTGCGCCTCATCGACAAGGATGTGGTCGATCCCGCCATCCAGCCGCCACAGCACCCATTGCGCCATGCTGGATTCGCGCAAAAGCCGCGCGGTCCGGTGGATCAGGTCGTCGAAATCCAGCCAGCCATGGGCCGCCTTGCGGATCGCCATGCGCTGAACGAAGGCATGGCCAAAGCGATGCAGCGCCAGCGTCTTTTCCGCCAGCCCCAGCGCAAGCGCCAGGGGCCGCGCATCCTCGACCCGCTGCATCAGGGCCTCAAGTTCCTCCATGAAGGGGGCGCAGGGGCCTTCGCGCAGCGGCTTGCCCGGCAGGCTGCCGATCTTGGCCGAAAACGGCACCTTGGTCTTGGCACCGGTCAGCAGGGCGCCGATCAGGATCGTCAGCTCGGCCATGCCGGGATCGCGCCAGCGACCGCCGCGCAGCTTGTCGGCCAGTTTGACGTCATTGGCGCCCCCCTTGCCCAACAGCGGCAACAGCGCGTCGAACAGATCACCCTCGCCGCCGTCAAACACCTGCGCCAGCAGACCGTCCTGATCCAGACCCGGCGGCAGGCCCAGCCCGCGCCAGATCGCGTCCGCATCGGGGGCGGGGGCAAAATCGGCCTCGCTGAGACCGGCCAGGAACCCGTCCAGATTGTCGCCGCCATGCAGTGCCACCAGATCGCGCATGACCGGATCGCCCTGTTCGGCCATTTCCTCGACGATCTCGGCCCGCAGGGCGCGACCGGTGCGGTCATCCAGCTCCACGAAGCCCATCGGCACACCGGCTTCCAGCGGAAAACGACGCAGCAATGCCGCGCAAAAGCTGTGGATCGTCTGAACCTTCAGCCCGCCCGGTGTCTCGATCGCGCGGGCGAACAGGCGCCGAGCCTCGGGAAGATCAGGCTCGCCGCCCTCGCCCAGACGCGACAGTTCCGCGCGCAGCTGATCCTGCGGCAGCATGGCCCATTCGCCCAGACGCTTCAGCAAGCGGTTCTGCATCTCGGTCGCGGCGGCCTTGGTATAGGTCAGGCACAGGATCCGCTCGGGCGAGGTGCCAGCCAGCAACAGCCGCGCCACCCGGTCGGTCAGCACCCGTGTCTTGCCCGACCCGGCATTCGCCGTCAGCCAGGTCGAGCGGGCGGGATGCGCGGCCTCGATCTGATTGCGGGTTGCGTCATCCATGATCGCCGACCTTCTGCGGGTCCGGCATATCGGCCAGCGACCATTCGCCAAACCGCGCCAGATGTTCGAAATCGCCCGCGTAGCTGACCTTTTCGGGTGCCCGCATGGCCGTAAAACCCATCTGCCCCTGCAGATAGCCGGTGATCAGCCGCACGAAGCCGTCCCAGTTCTGCCCTTCCAGAAGCGATGAAAATTCCCGGTCGCTGGTCGCGCCGTCGCCGCCCAACTGGATATAGCGGATGCCCGCGACATCTATGGGGCCAAGGCTGTGGAACCCGCCTCGCCGGACCATCGCGGCCTCCAGCACCAACTGCTTGTCAAAGCTGGCGATCTGGCTGTCGCTGGGGGGCTTGCCGGATTTGTAGTCATAGATCATCGCCCGCCCGTCATGCAGCAGGTCGATGCGGTCGGGTTTCGCGGTCAGGCGGAAATCCAGCCCGGCGACACTGACCGCGCCGCGCTCTTCGACGATCTGGGGGCTGCCCTCGGCCAGGCGTGCCAGTTCATCCGCCACGATGCGATCCGCGATCCCGGCCATCCGCGCCTGCCAGAACACCCGCGCCGAGGGCCAGGGCACCTGTTCGGCCAGCACCTCGGTCGTGATGCGCAGGAATTCATCGCGCAAGGCCTGCGGCGGCGTGGTGGCCGAAGGGCGCGATTTCAAAAGCCGCTCGACAATGCTGTGCAGGGTCTGGCCGCGCAGCGCGGCATCGGGCTGCGGGCGCAGCGGGTTCAGCGGGCGCAGACCCAGAACGCGCTTGGCATAGACCGCATAGGGGTCGCGGATCAGCAACGAGATATCGGTGACCGGCAATTCACCGAAGGCCGGCGCGGGCGGGATCGGCGCGGGCCGCGTCGCCGCCGGAACCGGGGCCCGCGGCCGCGACAACTGCCCCGCCAGATCCAGCCAGTGCCGCCCGCGTTCGCGCATATTCGCCAATGCGGCGGGACCGTCGCGATCCGGCAGACCCGCCATCAGGTTGACCAGACGGTTCAACCAGCGCGAGGGGATGGTTTCGGCTTCGGCATCGCGCTTGGCGCGGGTCAGAAAGACGCGCTTTGCCCCGATCGCCTGCTGGAAATCATGCGCCGCCAGCCCGATCAGACGCTCGGGCGAGGTCAGCCCCGCCTGTGCCCGCATCTGCCGCGACAGCCAAGGGTCGGGCGACAGGGCACGCGGCCAACCGCCCTCGTTCAGGCCCGACAGGATCAGCGTTTCATCCCCCGCGATCCGCGCCTCGCGCGGGCCGCGGATCTTCAGCAGCGGGTGGATCTCGACATCGCCGCGAATGGCCTGCGCATTCAGTTCATCCAGCAGCAGCGCCGCGAAATCGCCCGGTGTCATTGCCGGACCGCTGGCGGCATGGTCGCGCAGATGGTCCAGCACGGCACGGGTCATGCGACCGGGCTTTTCCCGCCACAATTCCGATGCCTCGGCATCCCCCGAAGGGCCTGCGGCCAACGCCTCGGCCATGGCCAGCAGATCGGTCAGCCGGTCCGGCAAGGGCCGTGCGCCGCGATCCTCGGCAAAATGCGCGAACCTGTCCAGAACCGCCGCGACCCAATCAGCCCAAAGCTTGCGCGTCTCGTTGCCCTTGCTGGCCCAGTCGCGCAAGGCGTCACCATCGGGGAATGCGGGGCCACGCGCCCGCAGTCGCAATTCCAGTTCGCGCGCCTGCAACCGGGCATCGCGACTGGCGATCAGCCCCGATCCGGTGCAGGTCAGCGGGTGTTTCAACAGGATCAGCAGGCGATCAATGGTCAGCGGCTGGCCGAACAGGCCCGCGATCTGACGCAGGAACAGGCCCGGCGCGGTCAGGGGCAAGGGACGCCCCGCGCTGTCATCGGGCCGCAGATGCCAGCGGTCCAACGCCGCGTTCACCCGCCGGATCAGCCCGCTATCCGCCGCGATCAGGGTGATTGGCTGCCGATCCTCGGCCGCCTTGCGCATGATCAGGGCGATGGCCTCGGCCTCGGCGCCGGGCTGATCGGCCTCGATCAGGGTCAGGCCTTCGGTCGCCGGGATCAGCGGCGCCAGGGCCGGCCCCTCGGCGATCCACTGATCGGTCACCGGCGCGGGCCGCAGCGCCAGCGACACCAGCGCGTTGCGTTCAGGCGCGGGGGCCGCGACATCGGACCAGCGGCGCGGAGCGCCGGCCGCCGCGATCAGGGGGGCATAGCGGGCCTGCGGGTGATCCTCGGCCCGCTCCAGTCCGTCCCAGATCGGCTGCGGCTGATCCCAGTCGAAACCGGGCAGCACCACCGCCCCCTGCGGCAACCCGGCCACCGCCTGCATGAACATCCGCGTCGCGCCATGCGACCCGGTAGAGCCCGCGACGATGATCGGCGCATCGGGCAGTTCGCGGCCTTCGGCCCAGGCGGTCACGGCATCCTCGGCCTCGGCCCGTTGACGGGCGGCGCGGTCGCTGATGTCGCCGGTCAGGTGAAATTCGGCTGCGATGCGCAGAAACGCCAGCGCGTTCTGCCAATGCCGGGCATGGTCACCGGTATCGATGGCTTCCAGCGCCTCGGGGCCGCGGCCCTCGGTCTGCATTTCGGTCATCAGATCGGCCAGCGAATGCGCCAGCGCGGGCACGGAATGACCCGCCGCCAGATCGGGCCTGCGCTTCAACAGCTGGTTGATCAGATGCGCCAGTTCCAGACGCCGCGCCAGCGGGGCCACCAAGGCGCCACGCCGCAGGGCATTGCCCGCGCCCAGATCGGTCACCACCCGCATCCGGGGCAGCAGCAGCGGCCCGTGACGGTCGAACGCCTCCTTCATCGCGGTCAGCGTGCGGCCCGAATTCGCATAGATCGTGGTCCGCGCAATCAGATCGGGCGCCTGCCCCTGCATCCGCTGCAAGAAGCCCGCCACGAATTCCTGCGCGAAATCGACACCGGGCGGCAGCGCGTAAAGCCCGCCGTCAAACACGGGCATCGGCCAGCATCCCCTGCGCCAGTTCGATTGCCTCGGGGCGGCCCACATCGCACCAGCCGCCCGGATGGACCATGCCAAAGGCGCGGCCCCTGGCAATCATCAGATCCCACAGCCGGTTCAGCGAAAAGACCTGATCGGGGATATCCGCCAGCAGCTCGGGCCGGATGATCTGTGCACCGGCATAGACATAATCGCCCTGACGGCTGATCCGGCCCTGCGCGTCCATGGCGAAATCGCCCGCACCCAGCCGCGCCACGGCGCGCGACAGCGGCACCAGCGCCAGCAGGGCATCCATATCGTCGCGCCACGCATCCTGCAGCGCGGCCAACGGGTTCGGACCGGTCCAGACGACATCGGGGTTCAGCGTCATCACCGGTCCCGGTCCCAGCAGGGGCATCGCCTGACGCAGGCCGCCACCGGTGTCCAGAATCACCTGCGGCTCGTCGCTGATGGCGACATCCTGCCCAGCCAGATGGTCGCGGATCTGGTGGCCCAGATAATGCGTGTTGACGGCAATCGGCGCACAGCCTGCAGCGCGGCCCAGATCCAGCGCCCGGTCCAGCAGCGTCTGTCCCGCCACCTGCACCAAGGGTTTGGGCCGATCATTCGTCAGCGGCCGCATCCGCGTGCCCAGACCGGCGGCAAAGATCATCAATGGGCGCATTGGCGGCGGATCCTTTCGATCGTCTCGGGGGTGGGTGCGGGCATGTCGCGCAGCAGATCGGCCAGCGGCCGCAGCGCCGGATGCGCCAGATCGCGCTGCAACAGCGCCCAGACGCGCGGCATGAAATCCAGATAGCGCGGCTTGCCGTCGCGGATGCACAGCCGCACGAAAATCCCCAGAATGCGCAGGTTGCGCTGCGCGCCCAGCAGCGCATAGGCCGCGCGGAACCCATCGGCAGGCAGACCGGTCGCTGCCAGATAGCGGTCGATGCAGGCCCGTTCCAGATCCGCATCCACATCGCGCCGCGCATCCTGCAACGCCGAGACCAGGTCATAGGCCGGATGACAGGCCACCGCGTCCTGATAATCGACCAGACCCAGGGGCGCCGCGCCCTGCCAGATCAGGTTCTCGGCATGGAAATCGCGCAGGGCTAGAACCGGCGCGACATCGGCGGCCAAGCGCAGATGCAGCGCCGCGACGGTCTGGGCGATCTGCGCCGATGCCGCGCGATCATGGCCGACGGCCTGCGGGTAGAAATCGTCAAACAGCCCGACCTGCCGGGCCAGTTCGGGCCCATCCAGCGCGGGCACGAAATCCGGAACCGGGCATTGATGCAGCGCAACCAGAAAATCGGTGATGCGCTGGTAGATCGGCGCGGTCAGCGACGGGTCGCGGGCAATCACCCGCGCCACCAGATCGTCGCCCAGATCCTGCACCAGAAGGAATCCTGCCTGCAGATCCTGCGCCAACACCTTCGGCGCGCCGAAACCGCCATCGCGCAGCCACTGCGTGACCCGCAGGAACTGGCGACAGTCACCAGCCGGATCATCCATCACCACGGCGGGACCGCCCGCCCCGCCCAGCCGCAGGAATCGCCGGGCCGAGGCATCGCCCGCCAGCGGCGCGACCGTGGCCTCGATGCGGCCTGCATCCCACAGGAACCGCGCCATCCGGGCAATGCGTTCGGCACCCGGACCGATCAGGGTGATGTCGCGCAGCGCCGGATCGTCGCAAGGGGCAATCGACAGGGTGATCGCGCCTTCGGGCATCCGTTCCAACCGGTCGGGCCACTCGATCAGGCAGATGGCGCTTTCCTGAGCCTCGTCCAGGCCCAGTTCGTCCAGTTCGGACGGATCGGTCAGGCGATACAGATCGGCGTGCCAGATCTCGGTCCCGGTCGGATCGTCGTAAGTCTGGACCAGCGTGAAGGTCGGGCTTGGCACGTCCTCGGCCTGATCGCCCTGCCTTGCGCGGATGAAGGCCCGCGCGAAATGCGTCTTGCCCGCGCCGACGGGACCGTCCAGCAGAACGGTCTGGCCGGGGCGCAGAATGGCGGCCATCAGCCGGGCAAGCGCGGCCGTGGTGGTTTCATCGGTGATCAGATGCGCGGTGGTCATGCCCTGCTTCTAGCCGTTGCGGCGGGCAGTGCAAATGCGCCGCGACAGGTCATGGCCCGGAATCAACGCGCGGGCACCGATGGCACCCGCGCGAAAACCTTTTGGATCAGCGTGCGATCAGGCCGCCGATTTGCGGCGACGTGCGATCACGCCAAGGCCACCCAGACCACCCAGCAGCAGCAGGCCAGCCGCCGGCAGCGGCACCGGGGCCACTTCGGTCATGGTCACGACGCCCTGCGAACGCGGATCGGCATCGCCAAGGAAGGTCAGGTTCCACAGCTTGCGGCCGGTATAATCGCCCGCGGCGGCCAGATAGCTGTCGGCACGATCCCACACACCGGTCGAGCCACCGCTGACATAGGCGAAATTGTTGTCGGTGAGATCCGTGTCATACAGCATTTCCCACAGCGCAAGCTGGAACGAGGCGCGCTCGGCCTTGGTATCCACCTCGGCATAGTTCGCGTCGAACAGACGCTGAACATTGCTGATCGTGTTGGCGCTGAACATGTTTTCCTTGACGGTATAGTTCACCGTCGTCGTCGAATTGGTGATCAGGCTGGTCGCCAGATCGACGCAATAGGCGGCAAAATTGCCCAGCGCGGTGGACGAGAACGAAAACTCGCCCGCGATGACACGCTGATTGCCGGGGTTGGATTTGACGCCGTTGTAAATGGTCAGCGCCTCGCCCGAGACGCCTTGATAATTGGCATCCACGGTCGCCGCATTGGCCGCGGCCCCGATGGGGGCCAGCATGGCCACGAAGGACATTACCTTAAGAATTTTCATCGTCATAAACCTTGCACAACATAAAAGCTGGCCGCGAAGGGCCGATCATCATGCAATTGGCGATGCCGCGATCCTGTGCAAGCCGGACAAGGTCTCCGCGTGCGAAACCTGACGGAAAATACAGCCCCATCGGCAGAGACGGGACATAAGCGCACAACTCATGGATGCAACGGGCCCCGCGCAGCCGCAGGGCCACGCGAATCAGTTCAGGCCCAGAACATCCGCCATGTCGTATTCGCCCGGGCCCTTGTCCTGCCCCCACAGGGCCGCGCGGATCGCACCACGGGCAAAGATGGCGCGGTCAGTGGCCAGATGGCGCAGCACCACACGTTCGCCCTCGGTGGCGAAGATCACGTCATGTTCGCCCACCACATCGCCGCCACGGATGGCGGAAAAGCCGATGGTGCCGGCCTCGCGGGCGCCGGTGATGCCTTCGCGGGCCGGGGTGCGCAGATCGGCCAGCGCGGCGCCGCGCCCCTCGGCGGCAGCCTCGCCCAGCATCAGCGCCGTGCCCGAGGGGGCATCGACCTTGTGCCGATGATGCGCCTCGACGACCTCGATGTCCCAATCCTCGCCCAGCGCGGCGGCGACCTTGCGGGTCAGCCCGACCAGCAGGTTGACCCCCAGGCTCATGTTGCCGGCGCGGATGATCGGGGCATGGCGTCCGGCGGCAGCCAACTGGGCCAGATCGGCATCCTCGAAGCCGGTGGTTCCGATGACATGGACCGCCCGCGCCTGCGCTGTCAGTTCGGCAAAACCCAACGTGGCGGCGGGGGCGGTGAAGTCGATCACCGCCTGCGCCCGCGCGATCGCGCTGACCGCATCATCGGTCACCTGAACACCTGCGGGCTGGCCGCCCATCGCCTCGCCGATGTCGCGCCCGATCCAGTCATGGCCCGTGCGTTCCAGCGCGCCGACCAGTCGCGCCTGATCGCTTTCAAGGATCAGGCGGATCAGCATCTGGCCCATCCGGCCCGATGCCCCCGTCACGACAATGCCCGGCAGATCCCCGGTTGCGGTCTGTTCGACGTCACTCATGCGTCACCCCCGTTCGTTACCGCCTCTTATCCCGTTGCGGCCCGCGCTGCGACCCCCTACATCGGAGCATATGGCACAGAACCGTTTTTCACATGGCTCGGGACCGTCGCAGCGACAGCTGCGCGTGGGCGAGCTGATCCGCCGCACCCTATCCGACGTGCTGTTGCGCGGGGATGTGCATGACCCTGACCTCAACCGCCACTCGATCACGGTGGGCGAAGTGCGCACCTCGCCCGACCTGAAGGTGGCGACGGCCTATGTTCTGCCCCTGGGGGGCGAAGGGGCCGAGGATGCGCTGGCCGCGCTGCGCCGCAACTCGTCCGAGCTGCGCCATCTGGTCGCCAAGGGCCTGACGCTGAAATACGCGCCGCAGCTGCGCTTTCAGCTGGACGAGACCTTCGACCGCATGGATGACACCCGCCGCATGTTCGCCGATGAACGCGTGCGCCGCGATGTCGAAACCCCCGACGACGAAGCGGATGATGATCGCGACGATGCTTGAGCTGCAACGCCAGCTGGGCGTTGCCATCGGCATGGTCTTTGCCATGGGCCTGCCCGCAGCCTCGGAAGGTTGCAGCCGCATGGACCATGACGGTCAGGGCTATATCGTCTGTCAGGTCGAGGCCGCGCAGGAACCCGACCTGCAGCTGTGGCAATACGATCAGGACGGCGCGCCGCTGAACAGCTTCAACAATGTCCGCAAGTCGCTGCCCGCCGGGCAGGACCTGTCTTTCGCCATGAATGCGGGCATGTTCCACCCCGATTACCGCCCCGTCGGCCTTCTGGTCATCGACGGGCAGGAACTTGCCCCGCTGAACCCGCATGCGGGCGAGGGGAATTTCGGCATGCTGCCCAACGGCGTCTTCTGCACCGGCGGTGCGCGGGCGTTTCAGGTGATCGAAAGTCGCGCCTATGCCAAAACTGCGCCCGATTGCCGCCTGGCCACCCAATCGGGGCCGATGCTGGTGATCGACGGCGCGCTGCATCCGCGCTTTCTGGTCGACAGCGACAGCCGCTATATCCGCAATGGCGTGGGTGTGTCGCCCGACGGGCAGACCGCGTGGTTCGCCATCTCGAATAGGCCAGTGACTTTCCACGAATTCGGGCGGCTGTTCCGCGATGGGCTGGGCGTGCGCGATGCGTTGTATTTCGACGGCTCGATCAGCAGGCTTTATGCGCCGGGCCTGAACCGCGCCGATTTCGGCCGCTCGATGGGGCCGATGATCGGCCTGGTTGCGCAGCCGGGTTGACCAGAGCGCGGCCGCTGGCTATCTGGCCGCCTTTCAAGTCCAAGGGGGTTCCATGGGACGCAAGAAGGGCCGCGACATTTCGGGCTGGCTGATCGTGGACAAGCCGGCCGGCATCACCTCGACCTCGGTGGTCAACAAGGTCCGGTGGGCGCTGGACGCCAAGAAGGCCGGACATGCCGGGACGCTGGACCCGGATGCGACCGGAGTTCTGGCCGTCGCTCTTGGCGAAGCCACGAAAACCGTCGCCACCATCACCGATGCGCTGAAATGCTATGATTTCACGATCACCTGGGGTGCGGAAACCACGACCGACGACGCTTCGGGCGATGTGCTGCGGCGCAGCGATGCCCGCCCGACCGCGGAACAGATCACGGCCGCGCTGCCCGGTTTCGTCGGCGACATCATGCAGGTGCCGCCCGCCTTTTCGGCGGTGAAGGTCGATGGCGAACGGGCCTATGACCTGGCCCGCGAGGGCGAAGAGCTGGATCTGGCCGCCCGCCCGCTTTGGGTCGAAAGCCTGACCCTGCTGGACAGCGATGCCGGGACCGCGCGGCTGGAACTGGTTTGCGGCAAGGGCGGCTACGTCCGATCCATCGCGCGGGATCTGGGGCGCGAACTGGGCTGCCTGGGCCATGTCGCGCATCTGCGCCGTGTCTGGTCCGGCCCCTTCGATGTCGAGGATGGCGTTGCCTTCGATCGCATCGACCGCGACACCCAGAGCTGGGTCGAGGAACAGCTTTTGCCACTGGAATCGGCGCTGACCGATCTGCCGATGCTGCGCGCCACGCCCGAGGGCGCGGTCCGGATCCGCAATGGCAATCCCGGTCAGGTGACCGGCAGCGCCGAATGGGGCGATCTGGTCTGGGTCAGCGACGCAAGCGGACCGATCTGCATTGGCCGCTATCAGGGCGGCACGGTCCAGCCCGAGCGTGTCTTCAACCTGTAGGGGCTGCCGCCCCAATCCACGCGCTGCGTGGATTTCCCCGCGGATATTTGGGCACAGAAGATAGCCTCAGCCGGGGCGGCGGATGCCCAGAAAAGGTCCGTCGCCCGCCGCATCGATTCGGGCGATGGCGTCGGCGATCGGTTCATGGATGACCGCCATTTTCCAGGCAGTCGCGTGGACCATGACCTGTGGCGACGCCGCGATCGCGACATGACCCGGCCAGAACAGAAGATCGCCGCGCTGGATCTGATCGGCGGCGGGAAACGCCTTTTCCTGCAGATCGCTGTCGCCCGGGCAGGCAATACCGCATTCCGACAGCGCGATCTGGGCAAGGCCCGAGCAATCGATCCCGGCCCGGCTGTTTCCCCCCCACAGATAGGGCGTGCCCAGCAGGCTTTCGGCGACCGCGACCGGATCGGGGGCCGCGGTGTCGCCGATATGTTGCAGCGGGACGCAGCCCCCGGTCAGCAGGCGCGCGAAACCGCCCTCGATCCCCGAAACGGAAAGCCGCGCGCCGATGGACAGGCTGTCCAGTTCAGGCAGCTTCATGTTCGGTCCGGGATAGCGATGGGTCGCCGGGGCCGTCACGCGATGGGTTATGGGCGGGCGATCCTGGGTCAGCACCTCGGGGCGCAACCAGCCGCAGTAGGAATCGGCAGCTGCCTGCACGAAGACCCAGCCCCGATCCTCATCAATGATGGTCACGTCGGCGCCGAAATTCAGCTGACGGTCGCGGGCGCCGTCGGGCGCTTTCAGCAGATCGGCCAGCGGCACGGCCAGACGCGCGGGCGTGCCATCGATATAGTCCGGGCGGTCGATCACGCCGCGCAGAGACGCCAGCGCGACACGCGCGGTGGCCGGGGTCAGACGGCGATCCAGCGTCACGACAGCACCTGCGGAAGTGCGGCCAGAACCGCCCGCGCCCCTTGTCCGACCCCGCCCTTGGGACGACCCGGCGCGGCGGATGGCTGCCAGCCGTAGATATCCAGATGCACATAGCGCCCCGCACCTTCGGCAAAGCGGCGCAGGAACAGCGCAGCCGTGATAGAGCCCGCCATTCCGCCCGAGGGGGCGTTGTCCAGATCGGCGATCTGCGGTTCGATCAGCTTGTCATAGGGGGCCCAGAACGGCATTCGCCACAGTGGATCGCCCACGGCCATGGCCGCCGCCTGGATCGCGGTCGCGGTCGCGTCGTCATCGCAATAGAAGGGCGGCACGTCCGGCCCCAGAGCCACGCGCGCGGCACCGGTCAGCGTCGCGAAGGACAGGGTCAGATCGGGCGATTCCTCGGCCGCGAAGGTCAGCGCATCGGCCAGGACCAGCCGCCCTTCGGCATCGGTATTGTTGACCTCGACCGTCAGGCCCTTACGGCTGGTCAGCACATCGCCGGGGCGAAAGGCGTTGCCGGCAATGCTGTTTTCCACCGCCGGGATCAGCACCCGCAAACGGACCCCCTGCGCCGCGCCGGTGCCCGCCAGCATCCGCACAAGACCCAGCACCGTCGCCGCCCCGCCCATGTCCTTTTTCATCAGTCCCATGGAGGAGGGCGGCTTGATGTCCAGACCGCCGGTGTCGAAACAGACGCCCTTGCCCACCAGCGTCAGCATCGGCCCATGATCGCCCAACCGCATGTCGATCAGGCGGGGGGCCTGTTCGGCGGCGCGCCCGACGGCATGGATCAGCGGAAAATTCGCCGCAAGCAATGCCTCGCCCGTCGTCACGCTGATGCTGGCAACGATCTCTTGCGCCAGATCGCGGGCCACCTGTTCCAGTTGATCCGGACCCATATCGCTGGCGGGTGTGTTGATCAGATCGCGGGTCAGGAATTCGCCCGCGGCAATCGCCTCGATCCGGGCGGCGTCAACGCCCTCGGGACAGACCAGGCGCGGGCCGTCGGCCGCCTCGCCCTTGTAGCGGGTAAAGCGGTACTGACCCAGCAGCCAGCCCAGCGCGATCTGATCGGGATCGAAGCCCGCGGGCAGATCCGCCAGATACCAGTCACCCCTGGGCAGCGCCTTTCCGGCCGCGAACTGGAACCGTTCGCGTGCGTGGTCGGTGGGCCCACCCAAGCCCAGCAACGCGCCCGCGACGCCGCCCTTGCCGTCAGGCAACAGGCAGATGTCCCCGGATTTCCCACTGAAACCGCAGGCGGTGGGCCAGTCGCCCGCATTTGCGCCGGCGGGGATCGCAGCCCCTTTCAGCACCGGCCAAAGCGGTTTGGCATCGTTCGAGGCGGGGGCGAATTGGGGGCGCATGACTCACTCCGTAATTGTCGCGCCAGACTACAGGCTGCCCACGCCCCTGCAAGGGCAAGCCTGATCACCAAACCTTTGTCAGCCCAGTTCGCTGCGGTCCCAGATCGCGGTCAGCGACTGATTCCCGATCCGCATCAACCGCGCCCGCACTGCGGCAGCCGCGCCCATGTCGTTGCGTTCAAGACAGTGCCCCAGATCCATCGCAACCCCGGCAAGCGAGACCAGCCCCACCTGCCAAGCCAGCCGTGCCAGCCCATCCGCCTGCGCAATTCCCTGCGCCATATCCCCCTGCGACAGCGCATCGTCCACCGTCGTCAGCGTCTGCGCCAGCTGTTCCAGCGCCAGTCCAATCACATTCTGTGCGGCACTTTCGCCAAGTTCATTGACGATATCCCCGACGCGACGCGCATCCACGCGCACGGGTTCTGATACGGCCAAAGCCGTGATCTGTGCCATTCCAGTTGCCTCCGATCCTTCATTCGTGAATTGGGACTATCGCGAACAGGAATGAAGGAAGCTTTAGGCCGCCCTGCAAAAACCTCTCGAATTTTGTGTAATTGCCGCCTATCAAGACGGGCAAATCTGCGAGGTCAGCCATGCATAACGTCCGCCCACTTCCGCAATATCTGGTCAGCCGCTATCACGGTTGGAAAGCCACCACCTATTCCGAGAACAGCGCCTGGTATCGCCGCCTGTCCGATGAAGGTCAGCGCCCGCGCGCGATGGTGATTTCCTGCTGCGACAGCCGTGTGCATGTCACCGGCATCTTCGGCGCCGAAACGGGCGAATTCTTCATCCACCGCAATATCGCCAACCTTGTCCCGCCCTACGCGCCCGACGGGCAGCAGCACGGCACCTCGGCCGCGGTCGAATATGCGGTGACCGCGCTGAAGGTCGCGCATCTGATCATCGTCGGCCATACCAGCTGCGGCGGCGTTGCCGGGTGCCATGCGATGTGTTCGGGCAAGGCCCCCGAACTGGAAGAGAAATCCAGCTTCGTCGGTCGCTGGATGGACATTCTGCGTCCCGGCTATGAACGCATCAGCGACCTGCCCGAGGACCAGCAGGTCAGCGCGCTGGAACGCGAGGCGGTGATGGTCTCGATCGGCAACCTGATGACCTTCCCCTTCGTCAAATCGGCGGTCGAGGCAGGCACGCTGAGCCTGCATGGCCTGCTGCATGACATCCGCGAAGGCACACTGTGGCAGGCCGAGGATGCCGGCCGCGTCTGGAACCAGATCTGATCCGGTCAGTCCTCGGGTTGCCACCTGAGGACGCGCCACAGATAGGCCGCGACCAGCGCGGCCACCACCGCGGTCGAGACCGGGTTCAGCCAGGCCGAGACCCGGTCGTATGCATCGCCCAGAAGATAGCCTGCCCCGGCCAACGCGGCGCACCAGACCGCCGTACCCAGCCCCGAGAACAGCAAAAAGCGCGGCAAAAACATCCGCGCGATTCCGGCGGGCACGGAAATCAGCGTTCTGACAGTCGGCACGAAACGCCCGAAAAACACCACGCTGCGGCCATGCCGGTCGAACCAGCCCTGCGCCCGGTCAAGTTCTGCCGGGGTCATGGTCAGCCAGCGGCCATGACGCCGAACCAGCTTGCGCAGGCGACGCTCGCCGAAGATCAGCCCCACCAGATACCACAGATAGGCCCCGGCCAGCGATCCCGCCGCGCCCGCGCAGACCGTCAACCAAAGCGAGGTCGCGCCGCTTGCCGCGTTGAACCCGGCCAGCGGCATGATCAGTTCGGACGGAATCGGCGGAAAGACGTTTTCCAGAAACATGAGGGCGGCGATGGCCCATGCCCCGCCGCCCTCAAGAAAACTGGTGATCCAGTCGAACAAGATCAGCCCTTTTTCAGAACCCGGTTGCCCAACAGTTCCGCGATCTGAACCGCGTTCAGGGCCGCGCCCTTGCGCAGGTTGTCACTGACGCACCACAGGTTCAGGCCGTTCTCGATGGTGCTGTCCTGACGGATGCGGCTGATGAAGGTGGCGAAATCGCCCACGCATTCGACCGGGGTCGTGTAGCCGCCGGGCTCGCGCTTGTCGACGACCATGATGCCGGGTGCCTCGCGCAGGATGTCGCGGGCCTCGTCCTCGTCCAGGAAATCCTCGAACTCGATATTGATGGCTTCCGAATGGCCGACGAAGACCGGAACGCGCACGCAGGTCGCCGTGACCTTGATCGAGGCATCGACGATCTTCTTCGTTTCCGCGACCATCTTCCATTCTTCCTTGGTCGAGCCGTCTTCCATGAAGACGTCGATCTGCGGAATCACGTTGAAGGCGATCTGCTTCTGGAACTTCGACGGCTCGACCTCCTGACCCGGCACATACATGCCCTTGGTCTGGTTCCACAGCTCGTCCATGCCTTCCTTGCCCGAACCCGACACCGACTGGTAGGTCGAGACGACGACGCGCTTGATGCGGGCGCGGTCATGCAGCGGCTTCAGCGCGACGACCATCTGTGCGGTCGAGCAGTTGGGGTTCGCAATGATGTTCTTTTTCGAATAGCCGGTGATGGCTTCCGGGTTCACCTCGGGGACGATCAGCGGGATATCGGGGTCATAGCGATAGAGCGAGCTGTTATCGATGACCACGCAGCCGGCCTTGGCGGCGACGGGCGCGTATTTCTTGGTCGCGTCCGAGCCGATGGCGAACAGTGCCATGTCCCAACCGGTAAAGTCGAACTGGTCGATGTCCTGGATTTTCAGGGTCTTGTCACCAAAGCTGACTTCGGTGCCCTGCGACCGGCGCGAGGCAAGGACCGCGATCTCATCGACCGGGAACTGGCGCTCGTCCAGGATGTTCAGCATTTCGCGGCCCACATTACCCGTGGCGCCCGCAACAACGACTTTGTAGCCCATTGGGGACTCCTGTTTTCTGCGGTTGACCGCGTGTAGCGCACCGGGGGCAAGGATGGAAGGGGCGGCGCTGTGGGCCTAATCCGCGCGCCCCGGCCCCGGTTCCCAGCCATCTTCATGGATCAGGTCATCCAGCGGCAGACGCCTAGCCCAGCCGCGCCTCTGCAATTCGGGCTGCGCCCACAGCTGATCGACATGGCCCAGGCACAGATAGGCCACGGGCACCACATGGTCGGGCAGACGCAGGATGCGGCGCAGATCGCTGTCGTGAAAGATGCTGACCCAGCCGACGCCGACCCCCTCGGCCCGCGCGGCCAGCCACAGGTTCTGAACGGCGCAGACTGTTGAATACAGATCCATGTCCATGTTCTGCGTCCGGCCCAGCACCACCTTGCCGCCCCGGCTGCGGTCGCAGGTCACGCACAGGTTGACCGGTGCCTGCGCGATGCCTTCCAGTTTCAGATCGGAATACAGGCGGCGGCGTTCCTTTGGGAACATCTCTCTGGCCTCGGCATTGGCCCGGTCGAACGCGGCCTTGATCCGGGCGCGCACATCGGGGCTGCGGATGACGATGAAATCCCAGGGCTGCATGAACCCGACCGAGGGCGCGTGATGGGCCGCCTGCAACAGCCGCCGCAACAGGTCCTCAGCCACAGGGCGGGCGGTGAACTGGCTGCGGACATCGCGCCGGGTCCGGATCGCGCGATAGACGGCGGCACGGTCGGCATCCCCGAACGGGCCGGCATCGGTCAGGTCGTCGCTGCTCATGTCGGGATGACGGTCAGCCTTGGGTCGCGTCGGGTCAGATCCTGCACCCAGCCCGCCTCGGCGCTGAAATCATGGGGGACCTGATCGGCGCTGCGGCTGCCCGACAGACTTTGACTGGCAAAAAAGTCGAACCCGTAAAGGGTCAGCCGTGACAGATCGGATCGCAGCAGCAGGTCGATCAGCATCGCCCCCGTTGTGGGCGGCGCGGCCAGCCTGTCGCGCAAGGCGTGATAATCGGCCAGCGGATGCAGGTAGAAGCCGGGGCTGGTAGCGCTGCGCCAATCCAGCCGCTTGCGTTTGGGCGACATCCACAGGATGCGCCCCGCCGCGATGCGGGCGCGGTCGGCATCGGACAGACGCACGGCCAGTGCAAGCCAATCGGTCCGCCGCCCATGGCTGGCCGGGTCCGGCATCGGGGCGCGATTGATCCGAACCACCAGATCGGCACTGTCGATTGCCGCGCCGTGACGGGCATTCGCCAGCGCCCGCGCATTGCCGATCAGCGCGACCCGCCGCCCCGACAGCCCCGCCAGCAGGTTCCCCTGCGGCACCGACAACTGTGTCAGCGGCTGTTCCCGACGCAGGCTGCGTGCAATCAGAAACCCGGCGCGGTTCATGCCAGCATCTCGCGATACACGTCGATCAGCGCCTGCGCCTCGACCTTGATGTCGTGATGGGTGACGGCATGATCGCGGGCGGCCCGCGCCGCAAGCAGGCGCGCCGCATCATCATCCAGCCATTGCGCAATCGCATTGCGTATCGCGGTGGGATCGTCTGGCGGGATCAGGCTGCCGGTGGCAGGTGTCAGCAATTCCTCGAACGCGCCGACGCGGGTGGCGACGACCGGCACGCCGCATGACATCGCCTCAAGCACGGTCAGGCCGAACCCCTCCCAGCGTTGCGGGGCGACATACAGATCCAGCGCGCCATACCAATCGGCCATGCGATCCACGGTGACCTCGGGCAGGAACAGGATGCGGTCGCCCAGCCCCGCCGCCCGCACCTGCGCGTGAAGATCGGCCAGATAGGCGCGGTGCTTTTCGGTGGCCCGCCCCATGACCAGCGCGGTGACCTGCGGCCGGTCCGGCAGCAGATCCATCATCGCCCGCACGAAATCGCCCGTGCCCTTCTGTTCGCGGATCCGGCCATAGCACCCGACCAGCACCTGATCCGCGGGCAGTCCCAGATTGCCCCGCAAGGCCGCGCGATCCGGTGGCGGGGCGAATCCGGCGGTGTCGATACCGTGGTGGATCACATCGGCGGGCCGTTCCAGATAGGCCGCGCCCTTGGCCGAGGTCGCCACGACCCGATCCATCCGTGCAATCAGCCATCGCGTATAACCGCTGTGCCTGCGCTGCGAGGCAGAGGTGAACAGCAGCCGGAATTTCCGGCCCAGCACCCGGCGCAGGACCAGACCCAGCGCCATTTCGGTATTGCGCCGCGCATGCCAGACCCGCCAGCGGTCGCGCGGCAGCACCGCCATGCGCCACAGCGGCACATGCGGCACCTCGGGCGGAAGGCCCGGCCCTGTCGCGCGAATGTCGATGCTGCGTGCTTGTACCGGCACCAGCCGCACCACCGTCGCCGTCACCCCCGACAGCCTGCGTTTGAGGTTCGGCGCGATTACCAGCGGTGTCTGTGCCATGGGATCCTCCGGCCGTTGCGGGGAACCCGCGTCGCGATGCCCGGCACCATAACCAAGCCGCCGCCCTTCCGATAGCCCCGCCCCCGCCCGCCCCTGCCGCGGTGGCGCGATCTTGACCGCGGGACGGGTGGGGTCTAACCCGCGATGGCACATCAGGAGGATCGCAGATGACCGCCCCATATTCGCTTCTTATCCTTCCCGGCGACGGCATTGGCCCCGAAGTCATGGCCGAGGTCACGAAGGTGATCGACTGGTTCCAGACCAATCGCGGCATGAGCTTCACGGTCAGCCATGACGATGTGGGCGGCGCGGCCTATGACCGCTATGGCAAGCCTTTGGCGGATGAAACCATGGCCAAGGCCCAACAGGTCGATGCGGTGCTGCTGGGCGCCGTGGGCGGACCGAAATACGACGATCTGGATTTCAGCCTGAAACCCGAACGCGGCCTGCTGCGCCTGCGCAAGGAAATGGACCTGTTCGCCAATCTGCGTCCGGCCCAGTGCTTTGACGCGCTGGCCGATTTCAGCAGCCTCAAGCGCGACGTGGTCGCGGGGCTGGACATCCTGATCGTCCGCGAACTGACCTCGGGGGTCTATTTCGGCGAACCGCGCGGCATCCATGCCGATGACAACAACCCCGACAACGAAGGTGGCCGCGTCGGCATCAACACCCAGCGCTATACCAGCGGCGAGATCCGCCGCGTCGCGCGCTCGGCCTTTGAACTGGCCAAGCGTCGCGGCAACAAGGTCTGCTCGATGGAAAAGGCCAATGTGATGGAATCGGGCATCCTGTGGCGCGAAGAGGTCCAGTGGGTCCATGACAACGAATATCCCGAGGTCGAGCTGTCGCACATGTATGCCGACAACGGCGCGATGCAGCTGGTCCGCAACCCGCGCCAGTTCGACGTGATCGTGACCGACAACCTGTTCGGCGATGTGCTGTCGGACGCCGCCGCGATGCTGACCGGCAGCCTTGGCATGCTGCCCTCGGCCAGCCTTGGCGCGCCGATGGCCAATGGCCGCCCCAAGGCGCTGTACGAACCCGTGCACGGCAGCGCGCCCGACATCGCCGGTCAGGGCAAGGCCAATCCGATCGCCTGCATCCTCAGCTTTGCGATGGCGCTGCGCTATTCCTTCGATCAGGGCGACGCCGCAGCCGAGCTGGAACGCGCGGTCGAGCAGGTTCTGGCCGACGGCGTGCGCACCGCCGACCTGATGGGCCCCGAAGGCGGCACCCCGGTGTCGACCTCGGACATGGGCGACCGGATCATCGCGGCCCTGTCCGCCTGATATATTCGCCACAACCGGCGCGCGATCTTCGTGCGCCGGGCTGCGGCCCTTGACTTTCCCCGCTGCGAATCCAGACCTTGCCGCATGACGGATCAGGGGAACGGCATGGGTGGCGACAATATCAAGGGGGCTTTTTTGGCGCTGCTGGCGATGGGCCTTTATGCGACCCATGACGTCATCATCAAGACGCTGGGGGCAAGCTATCCACCGCTTCAGATCCTGTTCTTCTCGTCGCTGATGTCCTTCCCGCTGGTGTCGATGGTGCTGATGCGCGACCCGACCCACGGTACGTTGCGCCCGGCCCATCCCGGCTGGGTCGCACTGCGCACCGCCTGCGGCATCCTGGCCGGGATCGGCGGCTTCTACGCATTCTCCAGCCTGCCACTGGCGCAGGTCTATGCGATCCTTTTCGCCGCCCCATTGCTGGTGACGATCCTGTCCATCCCGATCCTTGGCGAAAAGGTCGGCATCCACCGCTGGATGGCCGTCATCGCGGGCCTGCTGGGCGTGCTGATCGTGCTGCGTCCCGGCGCCCGCTCGTTGGAAATTGGCCATCTGGCCGCCCTGATCGGCGCCGTCGGCAGCGCGACCGCCGCCGTGATCGTCCGCAAGCTGGGCCGCTCGGAACGGCCTCTGGTCCTGCTGATGTGGCCGATGCTGGGCAATTTCGTGCTGACCGGAGCCTCGCTGGGGCTGGACTATCGCCCGATGCAGCTTCAGCATCTGGCCCTCACGGGCGTCATCGCCGCCTTCGGACTGCTGGCCGGGTTCCTGCTGATCCAGGCCTACCGCGCGGGCGAAGCCGCCATCGTCGCCCCGATGCAATATTCGCAGATCCTGTGGGCCACCGGATATGGCTGGGTGCTGTTCGGCGAAACCCTCGACCTGCCCACGCTGATCGGGGCGTCCGTCATCATCGCCTCGGGCATCTATATCGTCTGGCGCGAGAAAAGCGGCGGCAACTCGACCAACCGCCCGGTCACCGCCTCGCGACTGCGCGCCGAGACCGTCACCGCCCCCAAAACCACGTTGCTGCAAAGATTATGGCAACCCCGCGACTAAGAGGGCTTGCATTTCCCGCCCACCCACGCTACCTGCCCACCCACGGTCGGAGCGTAGCGCAGCCTGGTAGCGCACCTGCTTCGGGAGCAGGGGGTCGGAGGTTCGAATCCTCTCGCTCCGACCAATTTCCCGATGTGTTGATTGCCACTGAAGTCTTCCTCAAGTGGGGCTCTGTTGCACAAATCCCTTGTGGGATTCATCTCATGAATCCAGCGTGGTAGCTGGAATCCATGAGCAGACCCACACCTCCAACCTACAAGACCAGGAACTGGCCAGCCTACAATGAAGCGCTCAAGCGCCGCGGATCGCTGACGATCTGGTTCGATCCCGAGATGAGCTGGGAGGCCGCACCAACTGGCAGGCGTGGCCGCCAGCAGAGCTACAGCGACGCCGCCATACAGACGTGCCTCTTGATGAAGGTGCTGTTCGGGATGGCGCTGCGGCAGACAACTGGCTTCTTCGAAAGCCTGCTGCGGCCG
>NZ_FOHO01000008.1 GCF_900111675.1 Paracoccus homiensis
TACAACAGCGAACGGGGGGCTTTGCCCCCCGTTTGCGTTTGGTTGTGATCATGCCGGTCAGGTGACGATGGTGGCTTCGGTGGCGGCGCGGAGGTCGGCTTCGGTCACGCCATCGGCGGTCTCGACGATCTTCAGCCCGCCCTCGACCACGTCCAGAACGCCCAGATTGGTGATGATGCGATTGACCACGCCCTTGCCGGTCAGCGGCAGGGTGCATTCCTTCAGCAGCTTGGATTCGCCGGCCTTGTTGGTGTGGTCCATGACCACGATCACGCGCTTGACGCCCGCGACCAGATCCATCGCGCCGCCCATGCCCTTGACCAGCTTGCCGGGGATCATCCAGTTCGCCAGATCGCCGTTCTCGGCCACTTCCATCGCGCCCAGAATCGCCGCCGCGATCTTGCCGCCGCGGATCATGCCAAAGCTGGTCGCGCTGTCGAAATACGAGGTGCGCGACAATTCGGTGATGGTCTGCTTGCCGGCATTGATCAGGTCGGGATCCTCTTCGCCCTCATAGGGGAAGGGGCCCATGCCCAGCATGCCGTTTTCCGATTGCAGCGTGATGTCCTTGTCGCCGGTGTAATTGGCGACCAGCGTCGGGATCCCGATGCCGAGGTTCACATACATGCCGTCTTCCAGTTCCTCGGCCGCGCGGGCGGCCATCTGGTCACGATCCCAGCCTTTCATTTCATTGGCCATGATCACGCCTCCTCACGCTTGCGGGTGGTGACTTTTTCGATGCGCTTTTCGTGATCGCCCTGGATGATGCGATGCACATAGATGCCGGGCAGGTGGATGTGATCGGGGTCCAGGCTGCCGCGTTCGACGATTTCCTCGACCTCGACCACGCAGATGCGGCCGGACATGGCGGCGGGCGGGTTGAAGTTGCGCGCGGTCTTGCGGAACACCAGATTGCCGGTGTCGTCGGCCTTCCACGCCTTCACGATCGCCAGGTCCGAGACGATCCCGCGTTCGAGGATATATTCCTCGCCGTCAAAGATCTTGACCTCCTTGCCCTCGGCGATCTGGGTGCCGACGCCGGTCTTGGTGTAAAAGCCCGGGATGCCGCTGCCGCCGGCGCGCATCCGTTCGGCCAGCGTGCCCTGCGGGTTGAATTCCAGCTCCAGCTCGCCCGACAGGTACTGACGCATGAATTCGGCGTTCTCACCGACGTAAGAGCTGATCATCTTCCTGATCTGCCTAGTGTCCAGCAGCTTGCCCAGACCAAAGCCGTCGACGCCGCAATTGTTGCTTGCGATGGTCAGGTCCTTGACGCCGCTGTCCACGATCGCATCAATCAGCAGCTCGGGAATCCCGCAAAGACCGAACCCCCCGGCCGAGATCGTCATCCCGTCATGCAAAAGCCCGGAAAGGGCCTCGGTCGCGTTGGCATAGACCTTTTTCATCGGTCCTCCCCCTTATGGATGAAACTTGGGCAAAGTCATGGCCCGCAGCCTGTGCAGTGTCAATCGCGCCAGCCCCTGTTAGCGGCAAGACTTGACTTTGCCTGTCCGCGCAGGTTTCCTAGCGGGCATGAAAACAGGTTTTGCCGCATTTGCCGTCTATTATCGCCCGCTGACATAGCGGGGGCAAAGCCATGTCAACCGCGCGGGACCGGCGGTTGAGACACAGACAGATGACCACGGGCTTGCGCCAGAAAGGGTCGTTTGATGTCTTTATCGGTTTCCATCATCGGGTTCGGCGCGTTCGGTCAGCTTGTCGCACGGCACCTGCGCGATCATGCGCGGGTCGTGATCTGCGATCCGGCGCTGCGCTCGAATGATCTGTCCTCGGTCGATCTGACGGGGGCGGCGGGCTGCGACATCGTCATCCTTGCGGTGCCGCTGTCGCAGATGCAGGGAGTTCTCGGCGCGATCGCGCCGCATCTGCGGCCCGGCGCACTGGTCGCGGATGTCGCCTCGGTCAAGCTGCGTCCGGCGCAGATGATGCGCGACCTGCTGCCGGATCACGTCCAGATCCTTGCGACGCATCCACTGTTCGGGCCGGAAAGCGCGCGTGACGGGATCGCGGGGCATCGCATCGCCTGGTGCCCGCTGCGCGGGCGCGGGCATCTGCGGCTGGCGCGGTTTCTGCGCGGGCTTGGGCTGCGCGTGATCCCCACAACGCCCGACGATCATGACCGCGAGATGGCGGTGGTGCAGGGGCTGACCCACCTGATCGCGCGCGGATTGGCCGATCTTGGGGCGGGGTCCAGTCGTCTGGGAACCGCCAGCTATCAGCGCCTGATCGAGGCCGCCGCGATGGTGCAATCGGATTCACCCGAGTTGCTGCGGACGATCCTGACCGAAAACCCCCATGCCGCCGCGATCCGGCAGAAATTTCTGCGCGGCGCGGCGGGGGCTGCGATCTAAATCATTCGTCGGTCTTGTCGTCCGCCTTCTTGGTCGCGGCCTTCTTGGCGGTCGTTTTCTTTGCCGTGGTTTTCTTGGCCGCGGGCTTTTTCGCCGCCGTCTTCTTGGCGGCAGGCTTGCGCGTGCCTTTCTTGGCGGCCTTCGCGGCAATCAGTTCCAGCGCCTGTTCGGGGGTGATGTCCTCGGGGGTGACATCGCGCGGCAGGGTGGCGTTGATCTTTTCCCACTTCACATAGGGGCCATAGCGGCCGTTCATCACCTGAATCTTGCCGCCATCTGGGTGGTCGCCCAGTTCCTTCAGCGGCGCGGCGGCCGCCGCCCGGCCCCGGGTCTGTTTCGCGGCCAGAACCTCGACCGCGCGGTTCATGCCGATGGTGAAGACCTCATCGACATCGGGCAGGTTCGCATATTTCGGGCCGTGCTTGACATAGGGGCCATAGCGGCCGATCCCGGCCTCGACCAGTTCGCCATCTTCGGGGTGATTGCCCACGGGACGCGGCAGGGACAGCAACTGCAGCGCCTTTTCCAGATCGACACTGCCCGCGTCCCACCCTTTCGGGATCGAGGCACGCGGCGGCTTGGGCTGTTCCTCGGTCGCCTCGCCGCGCTGGATATAGGGGCCGAAGCGCCCGGTCTTCAGGCTGATTTCGTCGCCGCCGTCATGCCCCAGAACGCGGTCGCCCACCGGTTCCTCGCCATCGGGGGCAGACAGGGGGCGGGTAAAGCGGCAGTCGGGGTAATTGGTGCAACCGATGAAGGCGCCGCCCGAACGCGCGGTTTTCAGGTTCAGACGCCCCTGACCGCAAAGCGGGCAGACGCGCGGGTCGCTGCCATCCGGGCGCGGCGGGTACAGATGCGGGGCCAGCGCCTCGTCGATGGCGTCCAGCACCTCGGTGATGCGCAGTTCCGACGTGCCTTCCAGCGCCTTGGAGAAATCCTTCCAGAACCGGCCCAGAACCTCGCGCCACACCAGATCGCCGGCGCTGATCTCATCCAGTTCGTTTTCCAGATCGGCGGTGAAGTCATAGCTGACATAGCGCGGGAAGTATTTCACCAGGAAGGTCGTCACCAGACGGCCCTTGTCCTCGGGGATCAGGCGGTTCTTGTCCTTGCGGACATAGTCGCGGTCCTGGATCGTCGTAACGATGCTGGCATAGGTCGAGGGACGGCCGATGCCCAGTTCTTCCATGCGCTTGACCAGCGTCGCCTCGGTATAGCGCGGGGGCGGCTGGGTGAAATGCTGACGGCCTGCGGTCGCGGCGGCCTGATCGGCCAGCATGCCGGGTGCGGCCAGCTGGGTCGCGGGCGCATCGGGCAGGTCGCCGCCCTTGTCGCGGGCCTTGGCCAGTTCCGGTTCGAACGCCTTGGGGACCAGTTTCGCGGCCTCGCCCTCGGCAATGGCGGGCAGGCGGGCGCTGTCCTCGGCATCGTCATCGTCGCGCCCCTGATCATAGACTTTCAGGAAGCCGTCGAACAGCATCACCTGACCGGTGGCGCGCAGGCCGACCTGGTTGTCGGGGCTGGCGATCTCGACCGTCGTGCGCTCCATCCGGGCGGCTTCCATCTGGCTGGCGATGGTGCGCTTCCAGATCAGGTCGTACAGGCGGCGCTGATCCTCGGCCGAGACCTTCAGCTTGTCGGGCGACAGCATCATGTCGGTCGGGCGGATACATTCGTGGGCTTCCTGCGCGTTCTTGGCCTTGTTCTTGTACATACGCGGGCTTTTCGGGACGTAGTTGTCGCCGAACTTGGCTTTGATCGCGTCGCGGGCGGCATGGACGGCCTCGGGGGCCATGTCGATGCCGTCGGTCCGCATATAGGTGATCAACCCGGCCTCATACAGGCGCTGCGCCGCCGACATGCAGGCCTTGGCGCCCATGCCCATCTTGCGGCTGGCTTCCTGTTGCAGGGTCGAGGTCATGAAGGGCGGCCAGGGGTTGCGGCTGGCGGGCTTGGCGGCGACGCCCGTCACCTTCAGATCGCGGCTGGACACCGCGCTGACGGCCATCGCGGCCTTTTCGGCATCGGGCAGGTCATAGCGGTCCAGCTTGGCCCCGGCCAGCGAGGTCAGCGTGGCGTCGTATTCGTCGCCGCCGGGCGTGGCCAGACGGGCATGGACCGACCAGTATTCGCGCGGCTTGAAGGCCTCGATCTCCATTTCCCGGTCGACGATCAGCCGCAGGCAGACCGACTGCACGCGGCCCGCCGATTTCGCGCCCGGCAGCTTGCGCCACAGGACCGGCGACAGATTGAAGCCAACCAGATAATCCAGCGCGCGGCGTGCCAGATAGGCATCGACCAGCGCCTGATCGATCTGGCGGGGCTGCGCCATCGCTTCGCTGACGGCGGTCTTGGTGATCGCGTTGAAGGTGACGCGGTTCACCTCACTGCCCTTCTTCAGGGCAGGGGCCAGTGCCTCCAGCAGGTGCCAGCTGATCGCCTCGCCCTCGCGGTCGGGGTCGGTGGCCAGAATCAGGTTCTGGTCGTCCTTCAGCGCATCCTTGATCGCCTTCAGGTGTTTCTTGCTGTCGCTGGCGACTTCCCATTTCATGGCGAAATCGGCGTCCGGATCGACGCTGCCATCCTTGGGCGGCAGGTCGCGGACGTGGCCGAAACTGGCCAGCACGCGATAATCGCCACCCAGATATTTCTCGATGGTTTTGGCTTTTGCCGGAGATTCGACGACGACAACAGGCATAGTGACCTCGGGGACCCTTCAATGGGGCGGCAACATGGGTCCGCCGCCTCGCAGTGTCAACGGCTGACGGTTGCGGGCATCGCCGGGCGGTTGTCGCACACGGGCCCGATGTCGCGTCAGGACAGGGCCAATCGCCCACCCGCCAGACGTGTCAGGCGGCCCTGCAATTCCAGCGACAGGATCGCGGCGCTGGCCGTGGCGGCGGTCACGCCCAGATCGCGGATCAGGTCGTTTTCCTCGGTCGGGCTGGGGGTCAGGCGCGACAGGATCCGTGCCTCAAGCTGTACCGGACCACCGGTGTCGCGACCGGGGCGCGTGGCAACAGCCGGGCTTGCCTGGATTTGTGGTTCCGGCCGATGGGCAGGCTGTTCCGCCAGCCCATCGGGTTGCAGCGCATCGGCGACATCCTGCGAATTGCGCACCAGAATCGCGCCATCGCGGATCAACTGGTTACAGCCCGCGGCCCGTGCATCCATCGGATGTCCAGGCACGGCCATCACTTCGCGTCCCTGATCCAGCGCATTTCTGGCCGTGATCAGCGACCCGGACCGATGCGCGGCCTCGATCACGACGACGGCCCGCGACAAGCCCGAGATGATTCGGTTGCGCATGGGGAAATGTCGCGCGGCAGGTTCGGTGCCGGGCGGTTGTTCCGATACCAGCGCCCCCTGTTCGACGATCTGCGCGGCCAGTACGACGTTTTCCGCCGGGTAGATCACATCGACACCGCCCGCCATGACGGCAACCGTCCCGGTCGGCAGGGCCGCGTTATGGGCGGCGGTATCGATGCCACGGGCCAGCCCGGCCACGACGGTGTGGCCCAGCTCGCCCAGTCCCGTGGCCATGCCCCGCGCCATGCGCAACCCCAGCGACGAGGCATTGCGCGCACCGATCACGGCGACCGGGTTCAGGGTCAGGAATTCGGGATTGCCCCGCAGCCACAGGACCGGGGGGGCGCCGTCGATTTCACGCAGCGCCGCCGGGTAAAGCGGCGAATCGCAGCGGATCATCCGCGCCCCGGCCTTGCGCCCTGCGTTCAGTTCCGCGGCGGCGACGCCTTCGGGGCAGATCGCGTAATCGGTCATGCCCGCCTGCGCCGCAACCTGCGGCAGGGCATCCAGCGCGGCCGTCACCGTGCCATGTTCAGCCACAAGCCGATGAAATGTCGCAGGCCCCACCCGGCGTGAACGGATGAGGCGCAGGAAGGACAGGTCGTCGTCCCTTGCGGTTGGTGGGGTTTGGGGGGTGCCGAAAGAAACGAACCCGGTATCCATGTTGCCTCCGCCTCATCCAGACACCGGGATAGCGGAGATTCGGTTAAGATATGGTTAGCGCTGCCTACGCAGCAGAGCCGCCCACCGTCAGCCCGCCGATCATCAGCGTCGGCTGACCCACGCCCACGGGCACCCATTGCCCCTGTTTGCCGCAATTTCCGATGCCGGGATCCAGCGCCATGTCATTGCCCACGGCGCGGACCTGTTGCAGCGCGGTGGCGCCGTCACCGATCAGCGTGGCGCCGCGGATCGGCTCGCCGATCTGGCCGTTCGTCACGCGATAGGCCTCGGTGCAGGAAAACACGAACTTGCCATTGGTGATATCGACCTGACCGCCGCCGAAACCGACGGCATAGATGCCGTCCTTCAGATCGGCGAGGATGTCGTCCGGATCGGCGTCGCCGCCGGGCATGTAGGTATTGGTCATGCGCGGCATGGGGGCATGGGCAAAGCTTTCGCGGCGGCCATTGCCGGTCGGCTGCACGCCCATCAGGCGTGCGTTCTGGCGATCCTGCATGTAGCCGACCAGAATCCCGTCCTCGATCAGGACATTGCGGGCTGGCGGCGTACCTTCGTCGTCGACGCTGATGCTGCCGCGACGGTCGGGGATGGTGCCGTCATCGACGACGGTGACGCCGGGGGCGGCGACGCGCTGACCCATCAGACCGGCAAAGGCGCTGGCCTTCTTGCGGTTGAAATCGCCTTCCAACCCGTGGCCGACGGCCTCGTGCAGCAAAATGCCGGGCCAGCCCGCGCCCAGCACCACATCCATCAGCCCCGCAGGCGCCGGGACCGAGCGCAGATTGACCAGCGCGATGCGCAACGCCTCATCAACGGCGGCCTGCCAGTGCTGCGGCTGCATCAGCCCGTCCAGGGGAATGCGCCCGCCGCCACCATGACTGCCGGATTCGCGGCGGTCGTTGTTCTCGACGATGACTGCGACATTCAGTCGCGCCATCGGGCGGATATCGGTGACCAGCCCCCCCTCGGGGCGCAGGATCGCGATCTCTTGCAGCGATGTCGCGATCGAGGCGGTGACCTGCACCACGCGCGGGTCCCGGCTGCGGGCGTAATCGTCGATCTGGCGCAGCAGGTCGATTCGCTGTGCGACGGGAATGCCCGCAGCCGGGTCGATCGCCGGATACAGGTTCTGCGAGATCATCGACGCCGGATCGGCAAGCGTGCCGCCGCCGCCACCGACCGCAAGGCGTGCGGTTTCGGCGGCGCGACGCAGCGAAGTCTCGGAAAGTTCGGTGGAATGTGCATAGCCGGTGACCTCGCCCCGGACCGCGCGCAGGCCAAAGCCCTGATCCGCAGTGTAGCCCGAATTGCGCAGCCGGCCGTCATCGAAAACCAGCGTTTCGGCGACGCTGCGTTCGATGAACAACTCGCCGTCATCGGCACCGGCGACCGCCTCACGAAGGATCGCAAGCGCGCGATCGCGGTCCAGATGCTGCGTGAACGGGTCGAAACTGTCGCGGGTCATGGGAAATCCCTTCGTCGGATCGCGGCGGTCGGGCGGCCGGAATGGCGTGACATTGCTGCGGCGGCAAGGCGTGAATTTCGTTTTGCATCCGAGGTATCACTTGCCCGAGAGGTCGAGATATGGTCATAGAACGGACCATGTGAAAGGGAAAGGGGCGGCCTTTGGCGGCTCTTGCGGTCGTATGGCCGCACCAACGCTACGGGATGGATTGATGGCAAAAGCGATGATTCGCCGTGCAGTTGCGGCAGCTACGGGGTTCGCCACGGCGGGCATGCTGGGCGCGGCCGCAATGGCGCAGGATGTACTGGGTGAGCTGCCGACGATCGGTAAGCCGCATGCGGCGGGGACGGGCTTTCAGCCCGCAGCGACCGAGCTGGCCCGCGATCAGCAGTGGCTGGACCATTTCGTGCTGATCATCATTGCCGTGGTGACGATTTTCGTCTGCGGCCTGCTGTTGGCGGTGATCTTCCGGTTCAACAGCCGCGCGAACCCGGTTCCGGCCAAGTTCACCCACAACACCCCGCTGGAAATCGCATGGACGCTGGTGCCGGTGCTGATTCTGGTGGTGATCGGTGCCTTCTCGCTGCCGGCGCTGTTCCGCAGCCAGGAAATGCCCGCCAATCCCGATATCGTCGTCAAGGCGATCGGCAACCAGTGGTACTGGTCCTACGAATATCCCGACAATGACGTCAGCTTCGATTCGATCATGCTGGCCAAGGATGAGCTGGCCGAATACGGCTATAGCGAGGACGAACACCTGCTGGCGACCGATACCGCCGTGGTCGTCCCGGTCGGCAAGACCGTCCTGCTGCAGGTCACCGCGAATGACGTGATCCACAGCTGGACCATCCCCGCCTTTGCGGTCAAGCAGGACGCCGTTCCGGGCCGGATCGCGCAGGCGTGGTTCAATGTCGAACAAGAGGGCGTGTATTTCGGCCAGTGCAGCGAGCTGTGCGGCATCAACCATGCTTATATGCCGATCGTGGTGAAGGCGGTGTCGCCCGAAACCTACGCCGCCTGGGTCGCCGAGCAGGGCGGCACCATGCCCGAGGAACAGCAGGCCGCCCTTGGCTTGTCCGAAGAAACCCGTCTGCAGCTTGCCAAAGCCGACTAAGGCCGACCGAAGAACGCGATGACCGATACCCACGCATATGACCGCACCCCCGAGGCAGAGTTCGGCGATTATATCGCCCTGCTGAAACCTCGGGTGATGTCGCTGGTCGTGTTCACCGCCTTTGTCGGGCTGTGGGTCGCACCGGTGGATATCCATCCCTTCGTCGCGTTCTGTTCGGTCCTGTTCATCGCGCTTGGCGGCGGTGCCTCGGGCGCGTTGAACATGTGGTATGACGCCGATATCGACGCGGTGATGAAGCGCACCCAAAGCCGCCCGATCCCGTCGGGTCGCGTGCAGGGCGGCGAGGCACTGGGCGTCGGTCTTGTGCTGGCCGGTTTCGCGGTCATGATGCTGGGGCTTGCGGCGAACTGGTTCGCGGCGGGCTTTCTGGCCTTCACCATTTTCTTCTATGCCGTCATCTACACGATGTGGCTGAAACGCTGGACGCCGCAGAACATCGTGATCGGCGGCGCTGCGGGGGCCTTTCCGCCGATGATCGGCTGGGCCTGTGCGACCGGCGGCATCAGCGTCGAATCGCTGCTGATGTTCGCACTGATCTTCTTCTGGACGCCGCCGCATTTCTGGGCGCTGGCCCTGTTCATGAAGGAAGATTATCACAAGGCGGGCGTGCCGATGCTGACCGTGACCCACGGTCGCGAAACCACCCGCCGCCACATTTTTGGCTATACGCTGGTCCTGGCACCCTTCGCCATCTGGCTGGGCCTGACATCCGTCGGCGGGCCGATCTACATGGCCGTGGCCGTGATCGCCAACCTGCTGTTCATCATCGGCGGCTGGCGCGTCCTGCGCCGCAGCGAAGACGCCGCGATCGCCGACAATTACGCGACCGAGCGTGGCGTTTTCAAACTGTCGCTATACTATCTGTTCGCGCATTTCCTTGCGCTGCTGATCCAGTCCTGGGTCGGGGGATGGTGATGCCGATGCAGACGGAACATGAACTGCACCGTCGCCGCCGGTCCCGCAATGTCGGGCTTGGGCTGGTGCTGGTGGCTTTCGTGGCGCTGGTCTTTGCGCTGACCGTGGTCAAGGTGCGTCAGGGCGACCTGATGGAGGCCTATGACCACCAGCCGCGCGTTTCGGTCGTCCCGCAAGAAGAGGTGTCGCAATGAGCCGCAATTCCCGGACCGTTCTGGCGCTTGTGGGCGTCGTCGTGACCATGGGTGCGCTGGCCTGGGCCGCCGTTCCGTTCTACAGCTGGTTCTGCCGCGTCACCGGGTTCGGGGGCACCACGCAGGTTTCGACGGCGGCGCCCGATCAGGTACTGGACGAGGTGATCCGCGTCCGCTTTGACGCCAATATCGACAAGGACGTGCCCTGGACGTTCCGCCCGATGCAGACCAAGATGGATGTACGTCTGGGCGAAAGTGCGATGGCCTATTACGAGGCGATCAACAACAGCGACCAGACCATTACCGGCACGGCAAGCTATAACGTCGCGCCCGAGGTGTCGGGCTATTATTTCGACAAGATCGAGTGCTTCTGCTTTACCGAACAGACGCTGAAGCCCGGCGAGCGTATCGAAATGCCGATCAATTTCTTCGTCGATCCCGAACTGATCGAGGATGGCGATGCCGCTTGGGTGCGTGATATCACGCTGTCCTACACCTTTCATCTGACCGAGCCGAAGCAGGCAGCGCTTGACGCTGCCCCGGCCAAGAACGTCAACTGATACGACTTACGAGGAGCCGACGGGGACCGATCATGGCGCATGCTAAGAACCACGACTATCACATCCTTCCGCCGTCCATCTGGCCCTTCATCTCGGCGATTGCGGCGTTCCTGATGCTGTACGGCGCCGTTGGCTGGATGGCTGACGACGTGCATCTGCTGGGTATTCCGGTCGCCGGGCCGTGGCTGTTCCTGATCGGTTTTGTCGGGGTGCTGTATGTCATGTACAGCTGGTGGGCCGATGTCATCCGCGAAGGCGAGGCCGGCGACCACACCCCGGTCGTTCGGATCGGCCTGCAATACGGCTTCATCCTGTTCATCATCTCCGAGGTGATGTTCTTCGTCGCGTGGTTCTGGAACTGGTTCAAGAACGTGATGTATCCGATGGGGCCGGAAAGCCCGATCAAGGACGGCGTCTGGCCGCCCGAAGGCATCATCACCTTCGACCCCTGGCACCTGCCGTTTATCAATACGCTGATCCTGCTGCTGTCGGGTGTCGCCGTGACCTGGGCCCACCATGCCTTCGTGCATGAAGGTGACCGCAAGACCACCATCAACGGCCTGATCGTCGCGATCATTCTGGGTGCGATCTTCTCGGTGCTGCAGGCCTATGAATACAGCCACGCCGCCTTCGGTCTGGCCGACACCTCCTATGCCAGCGCCTTCTATCTGGCGACGGGTTTCCACGGCTTCCACGTCATCGTCGGGACCATCTTCCTGGCCGTCTGCCTGTTCCGCCTGCTGAAGGGTCAGATGACCCAGGAACAGCATGTCGGGTTCGAGGCTGCCGCCTGGTACTGGCACTTCGTCGATGTCGTCTGGCTGTTCCTGTTCGGCGCCGTCTATATCTGGGGCAGCTGATTTCGGCCCCTGCCTGATCGACGCGCGGGGCCAGTCCCCGCGCGTTTTTCGTTTCTGCTGAGCCAAAGGCCCTGACGCGCCCATGCGCCGCTATCTGTTCCCGCTTATCCTTGGTGTTGTCGGCTGTGCGATCCTGATTTCGTTGGGATCGTGGCAGTTGCGTCGCATGGCGTGGAAGGAAGGGCTGTTGGCGCAAATTCAGGCGCAGATCGACGCGGCCCCCGTCCCTCTGCCCGACACATTTGATCCGGCGATGAAATACATGCCCGTCGAGGTCAGCGGCACCACCACGGGCGATGAAATCCATGTCCTGTCCGGCACCAAGGATCAGGGCGGCGGCTATCAGATCGTGTCGCGATTCATCACCGATGACGGCCGCGACATCCTGCTGGATCGCGGTTTCGTCCCGCAAGAGGGTCGCCGTCTGGAACGCGGGCCGACCCGGCTTGAGGTGCGCGGCAATCTGCATTGGCCCGACGAAAAGGGCAGCGCGACCCCCGAGCCCAATCTGGACGAAAACATCTGGTTTGCCCGCGACGTGCCCGCCATGGCACAGCTGTTGGACACGATGCCGGTGCTTGTGGTGGCCAGCCATGTCACCGGCGATGCGCAGGGCGTTCAACCCATCCCGGTCGCGATCGAGGGTATCCCCAACAACCACCTGTCCTATGCCGTGCAATGGTTCATGATTGCCGCTGTCTGGGCAGGGATGACAGTCGCCCTGATCTGGCGTATCAGGCGACGGACCTACTGAAGGAATGACGATGCGTTACGTCTCGACGCGGGGACAGGCCCCGGTGCTGGATTTCGAACAGGCGATGCTGTCGGGCCTTGCCCGTGACGGGGGGCTGTACCTGCCCGAAACCGTTCCCGCGATCTCGGGCCTGGATGAGATGGACGGCCTGCCCTATGCCGAGGTGGCCTATCGCGTCATTCGCCCCTTCACCGGCGACAGCTTTACCGAGGACGAGCTGCGCGGTGCCATAGACCGCGCATATGGCCGGATCGAACATGCCGCCAAGGCGCCGCTGCGCCAGCTGGCCCCCGGCCATCACCTGCTGGAACTGTTCCACGGCCCGACACTGGCCTTCAAGGATTTCGCGATGCAGCTGATCGCCCAGCTGTTCGAAATCGCGCTGAAGCGGTCGGGGCAGCGGATCACGATCGTCGGCGCGACCTCGGGCGATACCGGCAGCGCCGCGATCGAGGCGTTCAAGGGCATCGACAATGTGGACGTGTTCATCATGTTCCCCCATGGCCGCGTCAGCGAGGTGCAGCGCCGCCAGATGACCACGCCGGATGCATCGAATGTGCATGCGCTGGCCGTGACCGGGCATTTCGATGACTGTCAGGCCCGGCTGAAGGATCTGTTCAACGATCATCAGTTCCGCGATCAGGTCGGGCTTGCGGGTGTCAACAGCATCAACTGGGCGCGCGTCGTGGCCCAGATCGTCTATTACTTCACCGCCGCCGCCAGCCTTGGCATGCGGCCCACCGACTTTACCGTGCCGACCGGCAATTTCGGCGACATCTTCGCGGGCAGCATCGCGCGGGCCATGGGCGCCCCGATCCGCCGCCTGATCGTCGCGACCAACCAGAACGACATCCTGCACCGCGCGCTGACCACCGGCGAATACCGCATTGGCGAGGTTGCGCCGTCAATCAGCCCGTCGATGGATATCCAGGTCAGCTCGAATTTCGAACGGGCGCTGTACTGGGCTTATGGCGGCGATGCCGCGGCCATCGCGCAGCTGATGGACGAGATGAAAACCGGTGGCTTCACCATCAGCCAAGGCGCCTTGCAGGCGCTGCGCGAGCAGTATGTTTCAGGCCGGGTCAGCGAGGAAGAGACGATCCAGATGATCCGCACGATCCGCGCCGAAACCGGCGAGGTCCTGTGCCCGCACAGCGCCGTCGGCGCCGCCGTCGCGCGTCAGCATATCCAGCCCGGCGTGCCGATGGTGACGCTTGCGACCGCGCATCCGGCGAAATTCCCCGATGCCGTCGAAAAGGCGGTGGGCCTGCGCCCGCCGCTGCCGCCGCATATGGCCGACCTGTTCGATCTGCCCGAACGTGTCAGCAGGGTTGAAAATGACGTCGATGCGCTTAAATCGCTGATCCTTGAACGGAGAACGAATTGACGATCGACCCTCATCTGCGCCTGACGACGCTTCCCAACGGCCTGCGGATCGCGACCCGCGACATGCCCGGCCTGCATTCCGCGGCCCTTGGCATCTGGGTCAATGCCGGCGGGCGCAATGAACGGGTCGAACAGAACGGCATCGCCCATTTCCTGGAACATATGGCGTTCAAGGGCACCAAGACCCGGACCGCCCTGCAGATCGCCGAGGCGATCGAGGATGTGGGCGGTTTCATCAACGCCTATACCTCGCGCGATGCGACGGCCTATTACGTCCGCGTGCTGGAAAACGATGTCGATCTGGCCTTTGACGTGATTTCCGACATCGTGCTGAACCCGATCTTCGATCAGCGCGAGATCGAGGTCGAGCGCGGCGTGATCCTGCAGGAAATCGGGCAGTCGATGGACACGCCCGACGACATCATCTTCGACTGGCTGCAGGAAGCCGCCTATCCCGATCAGGCCATAGGTCGGCCGATCCTTGGGCCCGCCGAACGTGTCAGCAGCTTTTCCCGCGAGGATCTGGCCGGTTTCGTGTCCGAACATTACGGGCCGGGCCAGATGATCGTGGCGGCCGCAGGCTCGGTCGATCATGACCGCATCGTGCGTCTGGCCGAAACGGCCTTTGGCCATCTTCGCCCGATCCTGCAAAAGCCGCGCGAAGGCGCGTCCTGGCAGGGCCGCGAGGCGCGGCGCGTGAAAAAGCTGGAACAGGCGCATTTCGCGCTGGCGCTGGAAGGTTCGGGCTATCTGTCGCCCGACTTCTATGCCGCGCAGATCTTTTCGGCGGCACTGGGGGGCGGCATGTCCTCGCGGCTGTTCCAGAAGATCCGCGAAGAACGGGGCCTGTGCTATACCATCTTTGCGCAATCCGGCTTTCACGACGATACCGGCATGATGACCATCTATGCGGGCACAGGTGGCGATGACGTGGCCGATCTGGCCAATCTGACCGTCGACGAACTGAAGCGCGCCGCGGGCGACATGACGCAGGTCGAGGTCGATCGCGCCAAGGCGCAGTTGCGGGCGGGGCTGTTGATGGGGCTGGAAAGCCCGTCGGCGCAGGCCGAACGCATCGCGCGGGTGCTGGCGATCTGGGGACGGGTGCTGGACCCGGCCGAGGTGGCCGAGCGTATCTCGTCGGTCACGCTGGACGAGGTTCGCGGCCATGCCGAACGGCTGATCGCGAATGCCCGACCGGCCCTTGCGTTGTACGGACCGGTCAAGGCGGCGCCCTCTCGGGACAGTCTGGCCGAAAGGCTTGCCGCCTGATGTTTATGCGGCGGCGTCCGGTCCGATTGGAAACCGAACGCACCGTGCTGCGCCTGCCCGCGCATTCCGATTACAATGCCTGGACCGCGCTGCGCATCGAAAGTCGCGAGTTCCTGACGCCTTGGGAACCGGTCTGGTCGGCCGACCACCTGTCGCGCAAAAGCTTTACCAACCGCGTCTACTGGGCCGCGCGGGCCAGCAAGGGCGGCACCGCCCTGCCGCTGTTCGTGCTGCGCCGCGATGGTGTGCTGCTGGGGGCGATCACGCTGGACAACATCCGGCGCGGCCCCGCGCAGACAGGCACCATCGGCTATTGGATCGGCAAGCCCTTTGCCCGTCATGGGTTCATGGGCGAGGCGATCGGCGCGCTTGTCCACCACGCCTTTGTCGAACTTGACCTTAGCCGGGTCGAGGCCGCCTGCCTGCCGGAAAACGTCGCCTCGCGCGGGGTTCTGGAAAAATCGGGCTTCAAATATGAAGGCGTGGCGCAAAGCTATCTTCAGATCAACGGACGCTGGCGCAACCATGTGCTATACGCCAATTTGCGCAACGACCGACGCGGCCGCAGCGAGGCCCGCTGAACCTTTGGAATAAGGCTGCCCCGATGAGCTTGTCCGCCGCCGATGATCGCCTTGCCGCCCGCCTGCCATCCGGCGTGCTGAGAGAGATTGCGCCGACCTATCTGGAAGAACCGCGTGGCCGTTTTCACGGTCGGGCGGGGCTGGTCGCCGCGCCCCGCGATGTCGAGGAAACCGCCGCAATCATCCGCGCCTGCGCCGAGGCGGGCGTCGCGGTCGTGCCGCGTGGCGGCGGCACCGGGCTGGTGGCGGGGCAGATCATGTCCGACGGCCCCGCGCCGCTGATCCTGTCGCTGGAACGGATGAGCGCGATCCGCGACGTATTCCCCAGCGAGGGCGTGATGATCGCGGAAAGCGGGGTGACGCTGCAACAGGCCCGCGATGCCGCCGCGCAGGTCGGGCGACAGTTTCCGCTGTCGCTGGCCTCGCAGGGGACGGCACAGATCGGCGGCGTGCTGTCCACCAATGCGGGCGGCGTGAATGTGCTGCGCTATGGCAATGCGCGTGCGCTGTGCCTGGGGATCGAGGCGGTGCTGCCCTCGGGGCAGATCATGCGTGACCTGAAACGGCTGCGTAAGGACAATACCGGCTATGATCTGCGCGACCTGCTGATCGGCGCGGAAGGCACGCTGGGGGTGATCACGGCGGCCTCTTTGGTGATGGCCCCGCTGCCTGCGGAAAACGGTGTCGCGATGATGCAGGTCGCCGATCCCGAGGCCGCGCTGGACCTGCTGGCCCTTGCGCAGGGGCGCATGGCCGGCGGCGTCACCGCGTTCGAGCTGATCTCGGGGCAGGGGCTGCGCTTTCTGCGACAGCATTTTCCCCAGATCCGCCAGCCTTTCGATGACATCCCCGACTGGATCGCCCTGATCGAGGTGGGGTTGCCTGCAGGTCTTGGCGCCGATGCCGCGCTGGAAGGGTTGTTCGCGGCGGGGCTGGAGTCTGGCCTGGTCAGCGATGGCGTGATCGCCCAGTCCGGCCAGCAGGCGGCCGAGATGTGGGGGCTGCGGGAACATATCCCGCTTGGAAATCGCGCGGTCGGGGCGATCGCCAGCCATGATATCAGCCTGCCGCTGTCGGTGATCGGCCAGTTCATCCGCGACGCGCAGGTCCGGCTGGCGCAGCAGGGCGACATGCGGATCAACTGTTTCGGGCATCTGGGCGACGGCAACCTGCATTTCAACCTGTTTCCCGCCGAAGGTCGCCGCCGCGAGGAATACGACGATATCCGCCGCGATCTGTCGCGGATGATCCATGAAATGGTGGTCGAACGTGGTGGCTCATTCTCGGCGGAACATGGTGTGGGCCGGCTGAAGGCGGCCGATCTGGCGCGCTGGGGCGATCCGGTCCGGGTGCAGGCGATGCGGACGATCAAACAGGCGCTGGACCCGGCGGGCATCATGAATCCGGGTGTGATCTTTCCGGCCGGTTAGGCAAGCTGTCGGATAAACGCTTTAAATCCGTCGCCTTTCTGGGCCATGCTTGGGCCAAGGGAGGGATGTTGACCATGCGATTGCGTTTCACCCGCGCCGCCGAGCGCGCCCGTTACTACGAACGCTATATCCCGTTCGTGCTGGCGATCCTGCTGATCCCCGTAGGTCTGTTGCTGATCGGGTCGTTCCCGGTTCTGGGGGCGTTTCTGCTGATCCTTGGCCTTCTGGGCACGGGCACCGGGATCTATGACCTGTTCCAGACCCAGCATGCCTTGATGCGAAACTATCCGCTGTCGTCGCGGATGCGCTATCTGCTGGAACATTTCCGCCCCGAGATCCGGCAGTATTTCGTCGAGAATGATCACGACGAGACGCCATTCTCGCGGGAACAGCGGGCCGTGGTCTATCGCCGCGCCAAGGGGGTCGAAGGGGTGCGGCCCTTTGGCACGCTGCGCAATGTCTATGGCGACGGCTACGAGTGGTTGAACCATTCGATCGCCACCACGCATCTGCCCGGCCATGATTTCCGCATCCGCATCGGGGGGCCGGATTGTCGTCAGCCCTATGACAGTTCGGTCGTCAACATTTCCGGCATGTCCTATGGCGCGCTGTCGCCCAATGCGATCGAGGCGCTGAACCGCGCTGCCAAGGCGGGCGGGTTTGCCCATACCACGGGCGAGGGGTCGATCTCGCGCTATCACCGGATGGGCGGCGATCTGGTCTGGCAGATCGGCTCGGGTTATTTCGGGTGCCGCAATCCCGATGGAAGTTTCAGCCCGCAGGGCTTCAGCGCGCAGGCCGTCGACCCGGCGGTCAAGATGATCGAGATCAAGCTGAGCCAGGGCGCCAAGCCCGGTCACGGCGGCATCCTGCCCGGCGCCAAGGTGACCGAAGCCATCGCCGAAGCGCGTGGCGTGCCCGTGGGGCAGGCCTGTGTCAGCCCCTCGTCCCATTCGGCCTTTTCCACGCCGCGCGAATTATGCGGTTTCATCGCCCAACTGCGCGATCTGTCGGGTGGCAAGCCGGTCGGCATCAAGCTGTGCGTGGGGCATCCGTGGGAATGGTTCGCCATGGCAAAGGCGTTTCATGAAACCGGGATCACCCCGGATTTCATCACCGTCGATGGGGGCGAGGGCGGAACCGGCGCCGCGCCGGTGGAATTTGCCGATCACAAGGGTGCCCCGCTGCGCGAAGGGCTGATGCTGGTGCATAACACGCTGGTTGGGCTTGACCTGCGCGATAGGATCAAGCTGATCGCGTCGGCCAAGATCATCACCGCATTCGACATCTGCCGGATCTCGGCGCTGGGGGCGGATGGGGTGAACATGGCGCGCGGCTTCATGTTCGCGATCGGCTGCATTCAGGCGCAGGCCTGCCACACCGGGAAATGCCCCACCGGCATCACCACCCAGGATCCCGACCGCTATCGTGCGCTGGTCGTGCCCGACAAGGCCGCCCGGGCCGCGCGGTTCCACAAGGCGACGATGCATGCGGTGCAAGAGGCGTGCGAAAGTTCGGGGCTGGATCATCCCGATGCGTTCACCCCGCATCACCTGATGATCCGCACCAGCCCGCGAGAGGTCAGATCCGCGGCCAGCCTTTACGACTGGCTGGCCCCCGCGGCCCTGCTGGAGGGGCAGATGACCCATCCGGCCTTCGCGAAATACTGGGCCGCCGCACAGGTTGATAGCTGGGCGATGGCCCGGTGAAGATGGTCCCGTGATGCCGCCTAGTGGCCGTCAAAGCTGCACAGGGCTTCGACGGTCACGCCCTGATCTTCCAGCAGCTTGCGCCCGCCCAGTTCCGGCAGGTCGATCACGAAGGCGCAGCCGACCAGTTCGGCACCAAGCCGCTTGCACAGCTTTATCGCCGCATCGGCGGTGCCGCCGGTGGCCAGAAGATCGTCGACGATCAGCACCTTGTCGCCCTTGGCCAGCGCATCGTCATGGATTTCCATCACGGCTTCGCCATATTCCAGTTGGTAGGCTTCTGAAATCACCGTGCCGGGCAGTTTGCCCTTCTTGCGGATCGGTACGAAGCCTGTCGAAAGCTGATGCGCCACCGCGCCGCCCAGAATGAATCCGCGCGCCTCAAGGCCGACGACCTTGTCGATGCGCTGGCCCGCATAGGCGTGCAAAAGCTGGTCCACGGCCATGCGAAAGCCGCGTGCGTCGGCGAAAAGCGTGGTCACATCGCGAAAGATGATGCCCTCATGCGGGAAATCATGGATGGCGCGGATGTAATCCTTGACGGTCTTGGTCATGTGGGGCGGTCCATTTCGAACAATTCTGTGACGGCGGCATAATCCTTGTAGCCCAGCCGCGACAACCATCCCCCTGCGGCACGCGGGTCGAAACGCCCCTCGACGATGCAGTCGTCGCGGATATGGATGCCGGTCACGACGCCGAAAACCGCGAAATTCGACTGACCGGCCAGCGGCACGATCTGGGTCATCCGGCATTCCAGCGAGGCGGCGGCCCTCGCCACGCGCAGGCATTCGATGGTTTCGCACTCGACCGCCTCGATGCCAGCGGCCTGAAATTCGCTTTGCCCCGCAGGCAGCGGGGCGGAACTGGCATTCATCGCATCGCGCATGTCGCCGCTGGCGATATTGACGCAGAAGACGCCGGTTTCGGTGATCTGGGCCACGCTGTCCTTGGTGCCCAGACGGTCGGCCTTGGCCCCGGTCGAGGCAAACATCACCTGTGGCGGCACATAGGCGACGGCATTGAAGAAGGAATAGGGCGCAAGGTTGTCGCCCCGCCGCCCCCGCGTTGAGATCCAGCCGATCGGGCGCGGCGCGACCAATGCGTTGAAGGGGTTGTGCGGCAGCCCGTGGCCGGCTTCGGGACGATAGAACATGGCGATGCCTTTCCCTTTGGTTGCCGACAAACTGCCACCGCTTTTCCTGCGCTGCAATGTTCCGCATGGGCGAAAGCCATGCTAAGGCGCGCAAAAAACCGGAGGCGCCATGTATCAGATCAGCCCCGAGACGCCGTCCGACGAATACGAGGTCGAGGCGCTTTACGACCTGTGTTTCGCGCCCGGACGCACGGCGCTGTCATCCTATCGGCTGCGTGATGGCGTGCCCAGGGTCGCGGGGCTGTGTCTGGTTCTGCGCAACGAGGTCGGGATCGTTCTGGCGGCGATCCGGTTCTGGCCGGTGCGGATCGGTGGGCATGATGCGCTGTTGCTGGGCCCGATCGCGGTGCACCCGACTGCGCAGGGCGAAGGTCTGGGCGCGCTGCTGATGCGCGACAGCCTGACCCGCGCGGCGCAGCTTGGCTGGCGGCGGGTGCTGCTGGTGGGGGACGCGCCCTATTATTCGCGTTTCGGCTTTCAACGGCTGGACGCGGTCGAAATGCCGCCGCCGACCAACCCGGACCGGGTTCTGGGGCTGGAACTTGCCGACGGGGCATGGGTTGGGGTCGAAGGGGTCGTCGAGCGCGCCTTGCCCTGAGATCGGGGCTGGTCAGCGTGGTCGACAGGCCCCATCTATGATCGAAGAAGACCCGATTGGCCTGCTGAAGGATCGACGCGATGGGATCGCAACCGCAACTGGTGCTGCCACCGATTACCGACCCGGCGATGCGCGAACAGATCGCGCGGCTGGCCCGCCGCCATGTCGAGGCGGGGGGGCTTGGCATGGAAATCATGTCGATGGTCGGCAACAGCGCGGAAAACCTGATCGAGCGGTTGCCGGGTTTCGTGCGCAACCGGCTGGACCGGATGACCCGGATCGCGCTGAGCCGCGCCTTCAGCGCCGCCTCGGGCAGCCGCAGGATGATGCGCGATCGGGGCGATCTGTTCAACCGCATGGCCTCGACCGTCAGCGGGGCGGCAGGGGGTGCGGCGGGGTTGCCGGGTGCGGTGGTCGAGCTGCCTTTCACGGTCACGCTGCTGTTGCGGGCGATGCTGGACATCGCCGCCGAGCACGGTCTGGACCCCGAAAGCGAGGAGGTGCGCAAGGAATGTCTGCGCATCTTCGCGGCCGCCGGGCCCATGGAAGAGGATGACGGCACCGATCTGGGCCTGCTGGCCGCGCGCATGACCGTGACCGGCCAGACCGTACAAGGACTGATCAGCAAGGTCGCGCCGCGCCTGTCGGTGTCGCTGGGTCAGAAGCTGGCGGCCCAATCGGCGCCGGTCTTCGGCGCGGTGGTCGGCGCCTCGATCAACTTTACTTTTGCGCGATATTATCAGGAAATCGCGCGGGTCCATTTCGGCCTGCTGCGCCTGTCGCGCGAAACCGGGATGCCGCATGAGGCGCTGGTCGAGGCGTTGCGGATCGAGATCGCGCATCTGGGTGGCCGACGGGCGTGATCGGCGTCCCGCGGCCGCCGGGGGCCAGCCCCCGGACCCCCGGGGTATTTGACCAAAGAAGACGCTAGTCGTCCTGATCCTGCGCTTGCAGTGAAAGGGGCGCGACCGGGGCTTCGAGATCGGCGGTCGAGAGCGGGCCTGCCGGTCGCGCGAGGCGCGGGCGGACCACCCAGTGCAGCCGTTCCTGAGCGCGGGTGATCGCGACATAGGCGAGGCGTTTCCACAGCGGAATTCCGGCTTCGGTCCGGTTCGACCACGCGGCGGCGGCGATGTCGGGGGCGAAGACCTGCACATCGGGCCATTGGCTGCCCTGCGATTTGTGGATCGTGACCGCCGCGCCGTGCAGGAAGGCCGCGCCCATGCGGGCGGCGAATGGGATGAAGGGCTCTTCCGTCTCGGGCATCTCGATCTTGACGATCGAGGCGGCGGACAGGCGCGGATCTTCGGCGCCGATCACATGCAGGCGCGAGAAACCCGGTTTGCGTCCCGGTCCCAGATAGACGACCTGTGCGCCCTTGATCAGGCCGCGCGCCTCGAGATCGATGCGTTTCTTGCGGTATTTTAGCGGAAGTTCCAGGCCGTCGCAGATCAGCGGTTCGCCCGGCAGGAGGGCATCGCCCGGTGCGCCGAAGGCCGAGCGGAAGGCGTGGATCAGGCGGATCCGCGTGGCGTTGCGCCAGACCAGCACCGGGGAACGGGCCATCAGGTCGGATTCGACGCGTTCGGACCAGATGACCCGGTCGTCCTTGCGGGCAGCGGCGCGGACCATGCTTTCGAAATCCTCGAAGAGCAGCTTGTCGTCGGCCAGCGCATGGGCCAGGTCCAGGATCGGGCTGTCATCGGCCTGACGGTGGATGCGGTTCAGCATCAGGCGTTGTTGCGGTGCGAGCCGGTCGAAGACCATTTCACCGGACAATCCGACCGGGGCAAGCTGCGCGGGATCGCCGAACAGGATCAACAGGGGAAAGATCTCGCGCAGGTCGTCGAACTGTTTTTCGTCCAGCATCGAGGCTTCGTCGATCAACCCGATGTCCAGACCTTCCTCGCGTCGTTTCCATCCGCTGATGAAGTCCGAGCCGCGCAGGCCCGCAGCGGCCAAGGCCCCCGGAACCGAGGCATGCTGGTCATAGAAGGCGCGGGCGCGATCCAGCGCCTCGTCGGGCAGGCTGTCGATGGTCGGGCGGCTGCCTTCGCCGGTCAGCCATTCGGCGATCCGTTCATATTCCGGGTCATAGACCGGGGTGTAGAGAATGCGGTGGATCGTGGTCGCCGGCACGCCGCGCGTGCGCAGGACGAAGGCTGCCTTGTTGGTGGGGGCCAAGATGGCGACGGTGCGGCGATCCTTGCGGCGGCGGCCTTCGTAATCGCCGCTGATCAGGTCGACGCCGGCCTCTTGCAGGGCCTTGGTGATCTGCGCCAGGATCAGGGTCTTGCCCGACCCCGCCTTGCCGATGACCGCCATGACGCGACCCTTGCCCGGCTGCGGGGCGTGGACTTCTTCGGCCAGAAGATCGACCCCGGATTGCTGAAACGCGTCGGACAGGGCGTCCCATGCCTCGGCCTGATCGGGCGAAAGGGTCGGGGCAGGGGCGGTGCTGGCAGGCGTTTGTCCGGTCATGGGGCAGGCATATCCCGCCCCGGCGCGAAAGCGAAGGGGGATGCCGCGTTCAGGAGGGGATCGCGGTCGCCGGATTATCCCTGCTGGGTGGTGGGGAAGGCAGCGGAAGGGGGCGCCCGCCTGCCAAAACGCAGAATCGGAAGCGCCGAGAGTGACCCAATCCTGCGGGTTTCAGCGCCAGAACTTCCGAATTCGCGGTCGGCCCGCATGCAGATGCCGAACTGATCGTTTAGGCAGCTAGGGCGGCTTGGGCGATTCGCGGTATCATCCTTTAGTATGAGGTTTGGGGATCTGACACAGGGAGGGCAAATGAAAGGGCGATCCGATGATCGAACTGTTCTTCGTGACCTGCTTGTCCGTGGCCCCGGCCAGTTGCCAGGACCGCAGCCTTCTGTTCACAGATGAAATGGGCCTGAGGACCTGCATGCTGCGGGGCCAGTCCGAAATTGCGAAATGGCTGGAAACGCATCCGCGCGAGACATTGCGCGAGTGGAAATGCCGGACCGCCCGCGAAGATGGGGTAGCGATCTGACCGTGATCGGCGGAGGGCCCGGAACAGGAAAGGCATCGCGCGGTGTCCCGCACGATGCCGTGATGTGATCCGCTCTGCTCCGCTTAGCGGCGGCCGGCTTCCAACGCGTCCTCGAAGGTGCGCAGGCCGGTGGTGGGCGATTGAACCAGAACCGACATGTTGCCCGGTTTGTGCTGGTTGCGATACATCTTCAGGTGAGCCTGCGGCAGTTCGGCCCAGGGAAAGACCTCGGACATGCAGGGGTCCAGACGACGCTCGACCATCAGCTTGTTCGCGGCACTGGCCTGTTTCAGATGGGCGAAATGGCTGCCCTGCAGGCGCTTCTGGTGCATCCACATGTAGCGCACGTCGAAGGTGCAGTTGAAGCCGGTGGTGCCCGCGCAGATCACGACCATGCCGCCCTTCTTGCAGACGAAGGTGGACACCGGGAAGGTCGCCTCGCCGGGATGTTCGAAGACGATGTCGACGTTGTTCCCCTTGCCGGTGATGTCCCAGATGGCCTTGCCGAATTTGCGGACCTCGTTGAACCACTCCTTGTATTCGGGGGTGTTCACCGTGGGCAGCTGGCCCCAGCAATTGAATTCCTTGCGGTTGATGACACCCTTGGCACCCAGGGACATGACGAAGTCGCGCTTGTCCTCTTCGCTGATGACGCCGATGGCGTTGCCGCCCGCCGCGTTGATCAGCTGGATCGCATAGGACCCCAGACCGCCCGAGGCACCCCAGACCAGCACATTCATGCCGGGCTTCAACTCATGCGGTTCATGGCCGAACAGCATCCGATAGGCGGTGGCCAGCGTCAGCGTGTAGCAGGCGGATTCTTCCCAGGTCAGGTGGCGCGGACGCGGCATCAGCTGTTGCGCCTGAACGCGGGTGAACTGGGCAAAGCTGCCATCCGGCGTCTCGTAGCCCCAGATTCGCTGGGTGGGCGAATACATCGGGTCGCCGCCATTGCATTCCTCGTCGTCGCCATCGTCCTGATTACAATGAATCACGACCTCGTCGCCGACCTTCCAGCGTTTGACCTTGTCACCGACGGCCCAGACGATGCCCGAGGCGTCCGAACCCGCGATGTGATAGGGCTGCTTGTGGACGTCGAACATGCTGACCGGAACGCCGAGTCCGGCCCAGATGCCGTTGTAGTTGACGCCTGCGGCCATCACCAGAACCAGCACTTCGTGGCTGTCGATCTGCGGGGTCTCGACGACCTCAAGCTGCATCGCCTTGTCGGGTTCCCCCTGGCGGTCGCGGCGGATCGCCCAGGCATGCATCTGCTTGGGAACGTGACCCAGGGGCGGCATCTCGCCCATTTCATACAGGTCTTTCACGGGCGCATCATAGGGTGCGATCGGGGTCGGGGCATCCAGAGCCATCGGTGTCTCCTTCTTAATTGCCGCAGCGCAGAATCAAGCGGCCTCATGTCCTGCTTGGTAAAGGTCGATGCGCAACAATACAACGATTATTTGGCCTAGGTGGAAATTTTATGTCGCACCGGCCTTGTTGGAAGGCGCCCATGAAGGCCAAAATTCAGCAAATTATGCTGCGCCGCCAAAAGATACAGGGCCGCGGGCAGCGCAAGTCCGCAGATCAGACCGGCGCAGATATGAACCGTAAGATCGTCGATGCCCGCCGCGTCCAGTGCCCTGCGGGCCAGCGATGTTCCGAAAATGTGGTAAAGATAGATCGTGAAGGCGAGACTGCCGAATCCGTTCAGCCAGGTGACCCGCGGGGCGATTCCCAGCAACAGAACGGCACCGGACATTCCGACCATCAAGCTTTGCAGATCATGACGCGAGGCAAGCATTGCAGTGTTCTGGCCTGGGTCACGCAGGACCCATCCGACCCCCAGCGCCAGGATCGCAGCCGACAGCAGAATCACGAGGGGTCGCCAGCGCGCGGCCCGTTCTTCGTGTCGCGCCATGACGATACCGGTCAGGAAATAGGGCAGAAGATACAGCGCATGATTGACCGACATGACATTGCTGGGGAAGCCAAGTCGCAGCAAGTAGACCGCGCATGCAACCGTAAGACTGACCAGCAGCAGCCGACCGCGCGTCAGGATGTCGAATCCGCAATAGAAGACGAAGATCAGAAAAATCGCCTGAAGGAACCAGAAATGGGCGTAGGGAAAGACGAACGCATGCCAGATCGGCCCCTGCGGCATGAACTTCGTGCCCATGACCTGCGACGCCCCAAGAAAGCCCGCAATGCAGATGGTCGCGGGAACTGCGAGGCGACGGAACTTGCCACGAATGAATGTCGGGTAGGCGGCCGGGGATACCGGCTTCAGCGCGTAAAGAAACCCGGAGATGCAGGCAAAAAGCGGCATGCGCAGATCGGCCAGCAGGCTCATAACCAGCCTGAGAGGGTGCGTGTCGGCGATTTGTAGCCCGCTTTCCGCAGTGTCCCCGACCACGTGGTAGGTCACCAGCATCAGCACTGCCAGCAATCGAACAGGCTCTATCCGGGCGCGGAACATCGGATCTGTCGCATGAGTGTCAACCTGGTTACGAAATAAGAACAAAGCGCGCCCGCTTGGGGATCGGCTGGCTGCCCGGGCAAAGGGCTGCCTGCATCTGGGGGTGCATATCATGGCGGTGACGATAAGGTTAAGTGCCGATTTCGAACATGCCGCGATGCAGCGAATTGACGGCGCATCTTTGTTTCGGTAACGATATCGCAACCGTAAGATTATTGCGAGGCGACTGCATGGCTGACAAAGACAAACCGTGGCTGTTCCGGACTTATGCAGGCCACTCGACCGCCGAGAAATCAAACGCGCTGTATCGCAGCAATCTGGCCAAGGGTCAGACGGGATTGTCGGTGGCCTTCGACCTGCCGACACAGACCGGGTATGACAGCGACCACATCCTTGCGCGGGGCGAGGTGGGCAAGGTCGGCGTGCCCGTCTGCCATCTGGGCGACATGCGCGCGCTGTTCGACCAGATCCCGCTGGAGCAGATGAACACCTCGATGACGATCAACGCGACCGCGCCCTGGCTGCTGTCGCTGTATATCGCCGTCGCGGAAGAGCAGGGCGCCGACATCGCCGCGTTGCAGGGCACGGTGCAGAACGATCTGATCAAGGAATACCTGTCGCGCGGCACCTATATCTGCCCGCCCAAGCCCAGCCTTGCCATGATCACCGATGTCGCGGCCTATACGCGCGAATACCTGCCCAAATGGAACCCGATGAATGTCTGTTCCTATCACCTGCAAGAGGCCGGGGCGACGCCGCAGCAGGAACTGGCCTATGCGCTGGGCACGGCGATCGCGGTTCTGGACGATCTGAAGACCAAGGTGCCCGAAGCCGATTTTCCGGCGATGGTGGGGCGGATCAGCTTTTTCGTGAATGCGGGCATCCGGTTCGTGACCGAGATGTGCAAGATGCGTGCCTTTACCGAGCTGTGGAATGAGATCACGGCAGAACGCTATGGCATCGAGGATCCGAAATTCCGCCGTTTTCGGTATGGCGTGCAGGTCAACAGCCTTGGCCTGACCGAGCAGCAGCCCGAAAACAACGTCTATCGCATCCTGCTGGAAATGCTGGCCGTGACCCTGTCGAAGAACGCGCGGGCGCGGGCGGTGCAGTTGCCGGCCTGGAACGAGGCACTTGGCCTGCCGCGTCCCTGGGATCAGCAATGGTCGCTGCGCATGCAGCAGATCGTGGCCTATGAAACCGACTTGCTGGAATATGGCGATCTGTTCGACGGAAACCCGGCAGTCGCCGCCAAGGTCGAGGAACTGAAGCAGGGTGCACGGGATGAACTGAAGCTGCTGGACGATATGGGCGGGGCGATCGCGGCCATCGACTATATGAAGTCGCGGCTGGTCGAATCGAATGCCGAGCGTCTGAACCGGATCGAATCGAACGAAACCGTCGTGGTCGGCGTGAACCGCTGGGAGCAGGGCGAGCCGTCGCCGCTGACGGCGGGGGATGGTGGCATCATGGTGGTCGATCCGGCGGTCGAGCAGGATCAGATCGAACGTCTGCGCGCGTGGAAAGGGGCGCGCGACGAGGGGGCCGTCGAGGCCGCCCTCGCCGCGCTGCGCGATGCCGCGCAGAGTGGCGCGAATGTTATGCCGGCCTCTATTCAGGCGGCGAAGGCCGGGGTGACGACCGGGGAATGGGCCGGCGTCATGCGCCGCATTCATGGCGAATATCGCGGCCCGACGGGCGTGTCCGCCAACCCGTCGAACCGGACCGAAGGGCTGGACGACATCCGCGAGGCGGTCGATGCCGTCAGCGCCCGTCTGGGCCGCCGGCTGAAATTCGTGGTCGGCAAGCCGGGGCTGGACGGGCATTCCAATGGCGCCGAACAGATCGCGTTCCGCGCCCGCGACTGCGGCATGGACATCACCTATGAGGGGATCCGCCTGACGCCGGAACAGATCGTCGCCCGTGCGCAAGAGGAACAGGCCCATGTCGTCGGGCTGTCGATCCTGTCGGGCAGTCACCTGCCGCTGATCGAGGATCTGATGGCGCGGATGCGCGAGGCCGGGCTGACCGATATTCCGGTGATCGTCGGCGGCATCATCCCGGACGAGGATGCCACGCGGCTTCTGGCGATGGGGGTGGCGCGGGTTTACACGCCCAAGGATTTCCAGCTGAACACCATCATGATGGATATCGTGACCCTGGCCGAGCCGGGCGCGGCTGCGGCCTGAGGTCGCGAAACGGCGTAAAATGTTCCTCCGGGGTCGCAGATGGCTGGTCACCGGGGCTGCGAGGCGGCAAAAGCTGTGCTGACGCGCGCCTCGCGCCGGACTGGTTTCCACCGGAGGGACAATGACCAAATTCTGCCTGACCGTCACTTGCGCATCCAAGCGCGGGGTTGTGGCTGCTATCGCGGGCTATCTGGCCGAAAACGGCTGTAACATCACCGACAGCTCGCAATATGACGACCCGGAAACGGGGCGCTTCTTCATGCGGGTCAGTTTTGCGTCGGAAACCGGCGTCACCCTGGCCGATCTGGATGCCGGCTTTGCCAAGGCCGTGCCCTTCGACATGGTCCACCAGTTCCATGACGAATCGCGCAAGATGAAGGTGGTGATCATGGTCAGCCGCTTCGGGCATTGCCTGAACGACCTGCTGTACCGCTGGCGGATCGGGGCGCTGCCCATCGATATCGTGGCGGTGATCAGCAATCACATGGATTACCAGAAGCTGGTGGTGAACCACGACATTCCGTTTCACTGCATCAAGGTGACCCGCGAGAACAAACCCGAGGCCGAGGCGCAATTGCTGCGCGTCGTCGAAGAGGCCGAGGCGGAACTGGTCGTGCTTGCGCGCTACATGCAGGTGCTGTCGGACCGGATGTGTCAGAAGATGTCGGGCAGGATCATCAATATCCACCATTCCTTCCTGCCGTCCTTCAAGGGCGCGAACCCCTATAAGCAGGCCTATGAACGGGGGGTGAAGCTGATCGGCGCGACCAGCCACTATGTCACGGCCGATCTGGACGAAGGCCCGATCATCGAACAGGACATCGTGCGCGTCACACATGCGCAAAGCGCTTCGGACTATGTCAGCCTTGGCCGTGACGTCGAAAGCCAGGTGCTGGCCCGCGCGATCCATGCCCATGCCAACCATCGCGTGTTCCTGAATGGCAACAAGACGGTCGTGTTCCCCGCGTCGCCCGGTTCATTTTCCAGTGAGCGGATGGGCTGAGCCGCGCATGAAAAAGCCCCGCGGATTATTGCGGGGCTTTTGAAACAGTTTTGCGCAGCGCAGCGGTATCAGGCGCGCTCGCTGTATTCGAACAGTTCGGTGTTCACGATGATGGCTTCGTCCTGACCGATGAAGGGCGGGACCATGATGCGAACGCCGTTGTCCAGAACGGCCGGCTTGTAGCTGTTGGCGGCGGTCTGGCCTTTGACGACCGGCTCGGTCTCGACGACCTTGCAGGTGACCTTCTGCGGCAGCGACACCGACAGCGCCTCGTCGCCGTAATATTCGATGGTCGCGGTCATGCCGTCCTGCAGGAAGGGGCGGCGTTCGCCCAGCAGTTCAGCGTCCAGTTCGGTCTGTTCGAAGGTTTCGCTGTCCATGAAGACCAGCTTGCCATCGGTTTCGTACAGGAATTGCTGGTCTTTCTGGTCCAGACGGACCCGCTCGACCTTGTCTTCGCTGCGGAAGCGTTCGTTCAGCTTGCGGCCGTCGCGCAGGTTTTTCAGTTCAACCTGTGCAAATGCGCCGCCCTTGCCGGGCTTTACATGGTTGACCTTCACAGCGGCCCACAGGCCGCCGTCATGCTCCAGCACATTGCCGGGGCGGATTTCGTTGCCGTTGATCTTGGGCATGAAAGCACTCGTCGAATATTGCGGAAATTCCGACCGTCCGGGCGTTGAACGGCGCAGTCGCGCCCCTATATCTGGCACTCGGCTGCGAGGCAACCAAAACGCTTGGTCGGCGTTGTCAAGCGGTGGCGGCGGCAAAACACCGCCGAAACAGGGCTGATTTTGGGGTGTTGCCCCGATTTTTACACGACTTGCACAATTTGCATGGCAGTTATGCGAGGCAGGTAATATCGAATCGGCGCTGTGTTGGGCTAAGGCAGGCGGCACCGTCGAAGAAACGGAAAAGAAAACGAAGGGCTGGCGCCGTGCTGACCCGAATGGTTGCGGCGTTTCAGACTCTAGCAGATGGACGAATAGATATGCGCGATTTTGTTGATGGTTCGGCTTTCAATTTTGAACAAGGCCAGCGTGCCCGCAAGCTTTTTGCGGCCGTCGTGCTGGCAGCACTGGACGACGCAATCGCAGATGACAAAAAATACGGCAACGGGCCTGAACAGATTGCACGTTGGGCACGTTCGCGCGATGGACGCGAGGTTCTGAGCTGTGCCGGCATCGACCCGAACGAACGGGTCGTGAAGGGCCTGATGGAATTCGTGTCGAAGGGCGTCCGCACCTCGGTCGCGCTGTCGCGCGAGGAAAGCGAACGCCGCATGGCTGCCGAGGAAGCCGAAGCAGCCTGATCCAACCTGCGCCGTCCTTTTCAGGCCGCCCATCGGGGCGGCCTTTTTTGGTGGCGGCACCCGTTACAGGCGGGTGACAACCCGTTCGGCGTGAAAGCGTTCGACATCGTGGCCGTGGCACAGTTCGGTCGCCGGTGTCATCACCGCAGCCGAGGCCGCCGCCGCGCCAAGGGCCAGCGCCTCGCTGACATGTTCGCCCCGCGCCATCGCCAGCACGAAGCCCGCGACAAAGCTGTCGCCCGCACCGACGGCGCTGACCACGCGCACCTTTGCGGCCTCGGCATGCCAGGCGCCATCCGGCCCAGCCACGACCGAGCCATCCGCCCCGCGGGCCACGATCACCGATTTCGCCGCCCCGTCGCGGACCAGCCCCGCGGCAAAGGCCGCGCTGTCGCTGCGCAGGGGCAGGGGGCGACCGGCCAGCCCCTCGGCCTCGTGGCTGTCCATGCGCAGGACATCGACCGGGATCGACGAACCGGCCAGCGCGCGCAGCGCATCGCCCGAGGTGTCAACCAGAAGCTTGGCGCGGCCATCGTTCAGCCGCACCGTCAGCATCTGTTCAAATCCGGGCGCTACCCCCGGCGGGTTCGAGCCAGAAACCACCACCCAGCCGCCCGCCCGCGCGGATTCGGTGATCGCGGACATCATGTCGGCGACATGGGTCGTGTGCCATTCCGGGCCCGGCATGACAAAGCGATACTGCCCGCCGGTCTGGCGGTCGGTCACTGCCAGTGATTGCCGGGTTTCGCCGGGGGCGGTCAGGCGGGTCACCGACAGGCCGTCGGCCTTCAGCATCTCGGCGATGCGGGTGCCGGTCGCCCCGCCAAGCGCGACCATCGCGGTCGATTGCCCGCCCATGATCTTGATCGCGCGGCTGACATTGATGCCGCCGCCGCCCGGATCGGCCACCGGCTTGTCGCAACGCAGCTTCAGATCGGGCCGGACCTGATCGGCGGCGGTGGACAGGTCCAGCGCCGGGTTCAGGGTCACGGTCAGGATCGGCGATTGCTGCGTCATTCCCACCACTGGTCGATGCGGGCGATCTGTTCGTCGGACCAGCCGAAGTGATGGGCCAGTTCATGCACGACGATATGCGCGATCAGTTCGTTCAGCGCGACACCCCCGCGTGATGCCCACTCGTCAAGGATCGGCCGCCGGAACAGCCATACGACATCGGGGCCGCCGGACTGATCGGCGATCGATTTTTCGGTCATGGGGATGCCGTCATACAGGCCCGTCAGTTCGAACGGGTCGTCGATCTGCAATTCGTCCAGCACATCCTCGGGGGCGAATTCCGCCACCCGGATCGCGACATCCTTGGCGTGCCCGGCGAACCTTGCGGGCAGGCTGGCCACGGCCTGATGGGCCAGGGCCTCGATTTCGGCGGCGTCGGGGGCGGAAACCCCTTCCCAATCGGTCATTCGCACCTCCTGCGAGTCGTCCCTGATATGGACAAAAATCGCCGTCTGTGAAAGAGCAGCGGGCAACAGGAGATCTGCAAATGACCACCACGCGCTTTGCCCCGTCACCCACGGGCCACATCCATGTCGGCAATCTGCGCACCGCGCTGTTCAATTACCTGATCGCGCGCAAGGCGGGGGGGCAGTTCATCCTGCGCCTCGACGACACCGATCAGGAACGCAGCAAGCAGGAATATGTCGACGGCATCAAGCGCGATCTTGAATGGCTGGGCCTGCACTGGGATCGCGAAGAGCGTCAGTCCCTGCGGCTGGACCGCTATGCCGAGGTGGCCCGGCAACTGCGTGCCGACGGGCGTCTGTACGAGGTGTTCGAAACCCCGACCGAACTGGACCTGAAGCGCAAGAAGCAGCTGAACATGGGCAAGCCGCCGGTCTATGACCGCACCGGCCTGCACCTGTCGGATGACGACAAGACCCGGCTGCGGGCCGAGGGGCGCGAGGGCTATTGGCGTTTCAAGCTGGACCTGGAACGTATCGAATGGGTCGATGGCATTCTGGGCGACATCTCGATCGACGCGGCCTCGGTCAGCGATCCGGTGCTGATCCGGGCCGACGGTCAGGTTCTGTACACCTTTGCCAGCAGCGTCGATGACACGGATATGGGCGTGACCGACATCGTGCGCGGGTCCGACCACGTCACCAATACCGCGACGCAGATCCAGATCATCAAGTCGATCGGCGGCACGCCGCCCAGCTTTGCCCATCACAGCCTGCTGACCGGCGCGAAGGGCGAAGAACTGTCCAAACGCATCGGCGCGCTGTCGCTGAAGGATCTGCGCGAGGCCGGTGTCGCCCCCGAGGCGCTGCTGTCGCTGATGGCGCGGCTGGGTTCGGGACAGCCGGTGACGCTGGCTGGTCTGGATGAGCTGGCCGAGGCTTTCGATCTGTCGCAATTCGGCGCATCGCCCACGAAATTCGATGCCGAGGATCTGTGGCCGCTGACCCGCGAACGGAACCAGTCGCTGCCCTTCGCGACCCTGCGTGACCGTATTCTGGCGCTTGGTGTGCCCGAAGATCAGGCCGAGCGTTTCTGGCAGGTGGCCTCGCAGAACATCACCACGCTGGAGGATCTTGCGGGCTGGTGGCGCATTTGCAGCGAAGGCGCAGATCCGCAGGTCGAGCCAGAGGACGCCGAATTCATCGCGCAGGCCATGACGATGCTGCCGCCGCCGCCCTATACGGACGCGACTTGGGGGGAATGGACCCAGCAGGTCAAAGAGGCGACCGGCCGCAAGGGCAAGGGGCTGTTCATGCCGCTGCGCAAGGCCGTGACCGGTCAGGCGCATGGTCCGGACATGTCGCAGTTCATGCCGCTGTTGCAGGTGGTCAAGGCGCGCGGCTGACATCGCTGTCAGGTGATCGGGGCGGGGTGTGGCGATGGCCGCGCCCCGCCTTTTCCATGGGTGCCGCAACTATCAGGGGCTGCCCCCTTGCGGCGACCCGCAGATGAGGACTACCTTTCAGGCACAGGCAAGCTGACAGGTTTTTCATGCATATCGGCATACTTCAATGCGGACAGTCGCCCGCGCAATTGAAGGACGAACTGGGCGACTATCCCGACATGTTCGTGCGCCTGCTGGATGGGCGTGGCTTCGAATTCACCATCTGGCATGTCGAGGATATGCAGTTCCCCGATGACGTGGCGCAGGCCGATGGCTGGTTGCTGACCGGGTCGCGGCACGGGGCCTATGAGGATCATGCCTTCATCCCGCCGCTAGAGGATTTCATCCGCCGCGCCTATCAGGCTGCGGTGCCGATGGTGGGCATCTGTTTCGGCCATCAGATCATCGCGCAGGCACTTGGCGGGACCGTGGTGAAGCACCCCGAGGGATGGGCCGTCGGGGCGCAGGATTACGATTTCGGCGGGCAGCAGGTGACGCTGAACGCCTGGCATCAGGATCAGGTCGTCACCCTGCCCGAAGGCGCGCAGGTAACCGGTCGCAACGCATTCTGCGAGAATGCCGCGCTGGTCTATGACGATCGTGCCTTTACCGTGCAGGCGCATCCCGAATTTCAGGACGCATTCGTGCAGGGGCTGATGGACACCCGCGCCAAGGGCGTCGTGCCCCAGGATCTTCTGGATCAGGCAGCGGCGCGAATGGGGCAGGCCGACGGCTCGACCCTGCTGGCCGATCAGATCGAGGCGTTCTTCAAACAGCCGCGCCCGCTGGCCAAAGGTGCCGCATGAGTGCCGCCTGGACCGACAAGATCCCCGCCGCCGCGCGCGAATATCTGGCCGGGCGCCGCCTGGACGAGGTGGAATGCATCGTTGCCGATATTGCGGGCGTGGCCCGTGGCAAGGCGATGCCCGCGTCGAAATTCGCGCATCAGGATCAGTTCTACCTGCCGAACTCGATCTTTCTGCAGACGATCACCGGGGAATGGGCCGACAATCCCGCCGGGGCCTTTACCGAACCCGACATGATCCTGACGCCGGATTACACGACCGCCACGGCCGCGCCCTGGACGGCGGACTGGACGTTGCAGGTCATCCATGACGCCCATGATCAACAGGGCAACCCGGTGCCCATCGCACCGCGCAACGTGCTGAAGCGCGTCGTGCAGCTGTATCGCGATCGTGGCTGGAAGCCCGTCGTCGCCCCCGAGATGGAGTTCTTTCTGGTCGCCCGCAATGTCGACCCGAACCAGCCGATCATTCCGCCGATGGGTCGCACGGGCCGCCGCGCCGCCGCCAAGCAGGCCTATTCGATGTCGGCTGTCGACGAATATGGCAAGGTGATCGACGACATCTATGATTTCGCCGAGGCGCAGGGGTTCGAAATCGACGGCATCCTTCAGGAAGGCGGCGCCGGCCAGATCGAGATCAACCTGAATCATGGCGATCCCGTCGCGCTGGCGGATGAGATCTTCTATTTCAAGCGGATGATCCGCGAGGCCGCGTTGCGCCATGACTGCTTTGCCACCTTCATGGCCAAGCCCATCGAAGGTGAACCCGGCAGCGCGATGCATATCCACCATTCGGTCGTGGATATCGAAAACGGGCAGAACATCTTTTCCAGCCCGCAGGGCCAGGAAACCGACGCCTTTCTGCATTTCATCGGCGGGATGCAGCGGCATCTGCCGGCGGCCATCGCCCTGCTGGCACCCTATGTGAACAGCTATCGCCGCTATGTCCCCGACTTTGCCGCGCCAATCAATCTGGAATGGGGCCGCGACAACCGCACCACGGGCCTGCGCGTGCCGATCTCGGGGCCTGCCGCCCGGCGGATCGAGAACCGTCTGGCGGGGATGGATTGCAACCCCTATCTGGGGATCGCGGCGTCCCTTGCCTGCGGATATCTGGGACTGATCGAACAGGAAGGCCCGCGCGCCGAATATCTGGGCGACGCCTATATGTCGCAGGATGAACTGCCCTATAACCTTGGCGATGCGCTGGACCTGATGTCGGAAAATCAGGCGATGCGCGGTGTTCTGGGCCAAGAGTTCGCCGATGTTTACGAAGCCGTGAAGCGGAATGAATACAAAGAGTTCCTTCAGGTCATCAGCCCGTGGGAACGCGAACATCTGCTGCTGAACGTATGAACCTGCTGTATCTGAACGACCGGCGCGGGCAGTATCCCGGCAGCGTCTATGCCGATACGCGGCTGCCCTTCGACGATCAGCCCCGGATCCGGGGTGAACTGCGCGCCGATATCGCCGTGGTCGGCGGTGGCTATACCGGGTTGTCTGCGGCCCTGCATCTGGCGCGGCGCGGTTTTCAGGTCGCCTTGCTCGAGGCTCATCGCGTGGGGTTTGGGGCCTCGGGGCGCAATGGCGGTCAGATCGGTTCCGGTCAGCGGCAAGAGGTCGATTGGCTGGAAGACAATCTGGGCAGGCAGGCCGCCGCGCGGCTGTGGTCACTGGCCGAGGATGCCAAGGCGCTGGTCCGCGATCTGGCCGGTCAGGCGGACGTTCCGGTCCGCGACGGCATCGCCCATGCCTGCCGCAGCAAGGATGAGGTCGATCACGCCCGTGCGCTGGCGGATCGTCTGGCCCGCGATTACGACTATGACAAGGTGCAGCCGCTGGATGCAGAGGGCCTGTCCGCGTTGATCGGCAGCCCGGCCTATATCGGCGGTGATGTCGATTGGGGTGCGGCCCATGTGCACCCGCTGAACCTTGCCATCGGTATGGCAGGGCTGGCGCAGGGGGCCGGGGCGCGGATCTACGAAAACAGCCACGTCCATCGCATCACCCATGCCACCCGCGCGGGTGACAAAAGCGTGGTGCATTGCGACACCGGCAAGGTCATCTGCGATCATGTGGTTCTGGCGGGGAACGGCTATCTGGGCAATATCGCACCCAAGGTCTCGGCACGGGTGATGCCGATCAACAATTATATCGTCGCCACCCGCCCGCTTGGCGATGACTTCCCCGAGATCCTGCCCCGCGACACCGCCGTCGCCGACACCAAATTCGTGGTCAATTACTGGCGCATGGACGATCAGCGGCGGCTGATCTTCGGCGGTGGCGAAACCGCGACCTACAAATTTCCGAAGGATATCCGGGGCGTCGTGCGCCCGCATCTGCTGTCGGTCTATCCGCAGTTGAGCGATGTCGAACTGACCCATGCCTGGGGTGGCACGCTGGCGATCACCATGAACCGGATGCCGTATTTCGCGCGGCCTGCGCAGAACTGCCTGTCGGCCAGCGGGTTTTCCGGGCATGGCGTGGCGATGGCGACCCTGGCGGGGCGGCTGATGGCCGATGCGGTCGCAGGGCAGGCGGAAGGGTTCGACGCAATGGCCGCCGTGCCGACACGGCTGTTCCCCGGTGGCCGCTTCCTGCGCGCGCCGCTGCTGGTTGCGGGGATGGCATGGTATGGTCTGCGCGACCGGTTGGGGATCTAGCCCTCGATCCCCAGATCGGCCAGGACCCGCTGCCGGATCAGCGCCGAGTCGCGGTCATTCACGCCCAGCAGGCTTGCGACCAGCCGGATCATCGTTTCCTCATCGGCGTCGCGTCGCAGATCAGCATAGCACACCTCCCACAGGGCTGCGATGACGCCGGCGCGATCGTCCAGCGCGATCCGATCCTTGATCTGGCGGGTAAAGCGCACGGTATCGGGGGCCTCGGCCTCGATCGCCTCGGCCGTATGACGCCGCGCGGTTGCTTCGGCCTGCGACAGGCCACGGCGGCGGGCCAGAACCAGGTCGATCCGGTCCTTTTCGCTTTGCTCGTAATGGTTGTCCGCACGGGCAATCCGCACCAGCAGCGCCGCGATCGCGATCTCGGCATCCTCCGCGTCCAGCAAGGGTTGCTGGCGGTCATCCGCGAAAAGGTTTGCGATCAGGTTCTTGAACATGGGTCCAACATAATGGCTTTGCGGCCCGTCACAAGCGGCAATGCCTAGCCGTCCCAGCCTTCCACGATCACCAGATCGGCATCGCTGACCGGTGCGCGCAACGATTTGGCATGCTGATATTCGACGCTGTGATAACAGTCCTGCGCCGCCCGCAGCGACGGAAATTCGATCACGACGGTGCGGGCCCTTGCCGCGCCCTCGACCACATCCTGCGCGCCACCACGGACCAGAAACCGCCCGCCATATTTCTGAAATGCCACGGCGTTGGCCCTGCGATAGGCTTCATAGGCGGCGGGGTCGGTGACATCGACATGCCCGATCCAATAGGCTTTGCTCATGGTTTCTCCGGTATCCTGATCTGTCCGCTGGCGATATGCGCCGCGCGCCCGGCGACACGCGCCTGAACCAGCCGCCCCTGCCGGACGACCGCCGTCAAGCCGATGCGCGATGGGCGGCCCATTTCGATCCCTTGCTGCAACAGCAGCTGCGTCTCGCCCTCGGGCAACGCGCCCGAGGCCAGCAGTTGCGCCGCCAGAATGGCCGATGCCGACCCGGTTGCCGGATCCTCGGGGATCCCCGCATCAGGTGAAAACATCCGCGCCCGGTAACCGCTGCCCTCGCACAGATACAAATAGGCGCTGTCGACATGGGCTGCCTGCATCAGCTGCGCCCAGTAGGGCTGGATCGGCCGCGCCGCCGCCAGGTCCCGCAACGATCGCAGCGGTACATACAGAAAGGCGGGCCCGCCCTGCCAGATCATCGGTTGATGCCCGTCAAAGCCGATCGCATCCACTGGCAGCCCCAGGGCCTGCGCGATCAACCCGCGCTCGGTCTCGCCCGGATGCGGCACCGGCAGCTTCGGGGCGACCAGCTCGGCCTTGCCATCGGCGATGGTCACGGGCACCAGCCCGGCCTCTTCCTCCAGAACGATCCGACCCGGCTGGCCCTGTGCAAGATGCAGGGCACAGCCGATGGTGGGATGACCGGCAAAGGGAATCTCGGCGGTCGGAAAGAAGATCCGCACCCGCGCATCATGATCCGGATTGCGGGGGGCCATGACGAAGATCGTTTCCGACAGGTTGAACTGCCGCGCGATGATCTGCATCTGCCCCGTGCTCAGATCGTCGGCCCCCATGACGATCGCCAGGGGGTTGCCGCTGAAAGGGCGGTCGGTGAACACGTCGTAGATGTGAAATTCCAGCACCCTGCGCTTCTCCTTTGGCGAAATACCCCTCGGGGGAGTCGCGCGTCAGCGTTGCGGGGGCAGACAGCCCCCGCAACGCTGCCTGTCGGGCAATGGATCAGTATTTCTGCGGCACGTAAAGCTCGCGTGGCAGAACCTCGCGTTCATAGTCGGGATTGAAGACCCGTTCGGGCAGCTTGACCTCTTCATGGGGAACGTCGGTATAGGGGATCAGCCCCAGAAGATGGCTCATGCAGTTCAGGCGGGCGCGCTTCTTGTCGTTGCCGGGTACGATATACCAGGGCGCCTCGGGGATGTTCGTGCGCTCGAACATGTCCTCCTTGGCCTTGGTATAGCCTTCCCAGCGCACGCGCGATTGCAGGTCCATCGGCGACAGTTTCCACTGTTTCAGCGGGTCGTGAACGCGCATCAGAAAGCGCATCTGCTGTTCCTCGTCGGTGATCGAGAACCAGTATTTGATCACCCTGATCCCCGACCGCACCAGCATCCGTTCGAATTCGGGAACGTCCTGGAAGAACTGTTCGACCTGATCCTCATCGGCAAAGCCCATGACCCGCTCGACCCCGGCGCGGTTGTACCAGCTGCGGTCGAACAGCACGATTTCGCCCCCGGCGGGCAGGTGCGGGACATAGCGCTGGAAATACCATTGCGTCTTTTCCCGGTCCGAAGGCGCGGGCAGGGCCACCACACGCGCCACGCGCGGGTTCAGGCGCTGGGTGATCCGCTTGATCGCGCCACCCTTGCCTGCGGAATCGCGGCCCTCGAAGATGACGACGACCTTTTCCTTGTAATAGCTGACCCAGTCCTGCAGGCGGATCAGTTCGGCCTGCAGGCGCAGCAAATCCTGAAAATACAGCTTGCGGTCCATCTGGTTGGGATGGTGACTGCGATAGATGCGACGGATCTCGGCGGACAGGGTCGCGTCCTCCATCTCGATCTCGATATCCTCGTCCAGCGTGTCCTGAAGTTCGGCCTGCAACCAGTCCTTGGGTGTATCGTCCATGAATCTCTCCGCCTGTTGCGCCCCCTTTAGGACAGATATGTAACGGAATTACGGCTTTTGCGTCGCTACCGGCCAAAAGCCTGTGCGCAACTGCGCGTCACGGCCAGAACCATGCCGCCGCGATTGCCATCGACCGTGCCGCACCAGCTGCCCTTGGTGGTGAACAGGCTGCGGGTGCCGCGTGCGGGCCGATAGGCGATGCGGTTGCCATTGATGTCGAACAGGTTCAGCACGCCCCCCGCATTGGTCGCGTAATAGCCCAGAACGCCGCCATCGGCGGTGATGATCAGCCGCTTTTCATTGGCCGGATTGGTGGGCCTGTTTTCCCAGGCCGCGCCGGAATTGGCGGTGTTTCCCGATGAATTCCACGCCGCATTGGGCGAATTGGCGGCCTTCGCGGGGTTGTTGGCTGGATGGCCCGGCCCAAGATCGAAGGGCAGTTGCGTCGGGTCCAGGATGATTAGCGGGACGTCCGCCATTGCCGGGCCGGGCGGGGCGATCAGGAACAGGCAGGTCAGCAGGGTCGCGGCGCGCATGATATCCTTTCGGGGCTGCATGGGCGCATCATGCCAAATCGCATCGCGACCGAACAGCGCCTAGCATATGATCTGTTCCATCCGGTCCCATTCGGCCCGCGTGCCGGGAACCCCCAGCCGCACCCAACGGTCGGAATAAGGGAAGATCCGGCTCCAGACATGGGCGGCGGCCAGTTGGTCCTGCGCGGCCTTTGCGTCCGGAGTGTCGTACAGCCGGAACAGATGCGTCCCACCGACCGGATGCCATCCCGCAAGGCTGGCCAGGCGGTCCAGCCGAAGCCCGGCCTCGGCGTGATAGACGGTGGCGGCGTCGGCCCAGTCCAGATCGGCCATGGCGCGGGTGCCGATTTCCAGCGCGGTGCCGCTGACCGACCAGGGCGGTATGGCCGCACGACACCGGGCAATCAGGTCCGGCGCGGCGATCAGAAAGCCCAGCCGCACGCCCGCCAGCCCCCAGAACTTGCCGAAACTGCGCAGGATCAGCACGTTGTCGGGCGCGGTGGGGGCAAGGGACAGATCCGGGCGCGGATCGGCAAAGCTTTCATCGACGATCAGATGCCCGACCTGACGCGCCAGATCGGCAAGCGCCTGTGGTTGCCACTCGCGACCATCCGGGTTGTTGGGATTCACCACCACCGCCAGATCGGCACCGGCCATCTGGTCGATCCCCGCCGCATCGCCGACCTGCCAGCCCGCCGCGCGCAGGCTGGCGGCATGTTCGTTATAGCTGGGCGTCAGCACCGCTGCGCGCCCCGTGGGCAGGATCTGCGGCAACAGCTGGATCGGGACCGATGCGCCGGCCATCGGCAGCACCCGCGCCGGATCGCAGCCGAACCATGTCGCCGCGACCTGTTGCAACTTTTCTTCGGCGGCGCGGGTGGGCAGGGCGGTCCATGCCTCGGGCGTCAGAACGGGGACCGGCCAGGGTCTGCGATTGATGCCGGTGGACAGATCGATCCAGTCGCCCGCCCCAAAAATCGCCCTTGCCCTGTCGATATCGCCGCCGTGGTCGCGCTGCATCTTGTATCTTATCCCCAAGTTTCTTCGCTATCTGGTAGATTTATCCCCTGCTTTCCGCAATCCGGCATGGAAATTTCACTTTACACGCTGGCAATTCACGACCACGATATCTGGTAAGAACATTCGGGCACCTATGCCCGGTCTAGTGTGACCCACAAGGAATAGCGGCGGCAGAACCGCGTCCTTAGACATAGGCAGGATGCAGGCATGGCTCAGACCGATCATTTCATCGCCGGCGATGAGATCCACCCGATCGACATCGTCGAGGCCGTCGCGGCCCATCACGAATGGGATTTCGACCGGCTGGCCGATGATCAGATCGCCATGGTTGTCGAAGGGCAGTGGCGCAACTATTCGCTGACGCTGGCCTGGTCGGCGCGCGAAGAGGTTCTGCGCCTGATCTGCACCTTCGACATGGAGCCCCCGGCCGACCGTCTGCCCAAGATCTATGAGGTGTTGAACCTGACCAACGATCAGGTCTGGGACGGCGGCTTCACCTATTGGGCGCAGCAGCGGTTGATGGTGTGGCGCTATGGCCTGGTTCTGGCGGGCGAGGCCATCGCCTCGACCGAGCAGATCAACCAGATGATCAGCAACGCCCTGATCGCCTGCGAACGCTTCTATCCCTCGTTCCAGCTGGTCGGCTGGGGCAATACCGAACCGGCCGCCGCGCTGGACATCGCCTTGGGCGAGGCCTACGGACGGGCATAGGGGGCCGTCGCCCCCGGCAATGCAGCATGGGGGGTCTGATGAGCGATTTCGACGATATCAACACGCGCGGTCTGGTTCTGGTCGGGTGCGGCCGGATGGGCGGGGCCATGTTGAAGGGCTGGCTGGCACGCGGGCTGGAACCCGGCGCGGTCACGGTGATCGACCCCCGGCTTGCGCCCGAATGGCAGGACAAGGGCCTGCGCGTGAATGCCGAACTGCCCGAAAATCCCGCCGTGCTGGTGCTGGCCGTCAAGCCGCAGATGATGGCCGAGGCCCTGGGCGAGGTGCCCGTCCTGATCGACACGCTGGTCGTGTCGGTGGCCGCGGGCACCACGATCGCGACCTTCCAGAACAGCTTTCCCACCGCGCCGATCGTGCGCGTGATGCCCAACACGCCCGCCGCCATCGGCAAGGGCATTTCCGCCATGATCGGCAATGACAAGACCAGCGCGGCGCATCTGGATCTGGCGGAAACGCTGATGCGGGCCGTGGGGCGTGTCGTGCGGCTGGACAGCGAGGATCAGATGGACGCCGTGACCGGGCTGTCCGGCAGCGGCCCCGCCTATGTCTTTCACATGATCGAGGCGATGGCCAAGGCGGGCGAGGCGCAGGGCCTGTCGGCCGATCTGGCACTGGAACTGGCGCGGATGACCGTTGCCGGGGCAGGGGCGCTGGCCATCGATGCCGATGAGGATCCCGCCGTTCTACGCCAGAACGTCACCTCGCCCGGCGGAACGACCGCGGCAGGGCTGTCGGTGCTGATGGATGCGGATGCGGGTCTGCCGCCCCTGATGGCGCGCACCGTCGCGGCGGCGACCGAACGTGGCCGCGAATTGGGAAAGGGCAACGCGTGACGATCAGTTTCGATGATTTCCTGAAGGTCGATATCCGCGTCGCGACGATCACCCGCGCCGAGCCGTTCCCCGAAGCCCGCAAGCCCGCCATCAAGCTGTGGGTCGATCTGGGTGAGATGGGCGAGCGGAAATCCTCGGCCCAGATCACGCGACATTACGATCCCGAATCGCTGGTCGGCAAGAAGGTCCTGTGCGTGGTGAATTTCCCGCCGCGCCAGATCGGCCCCGTCCGGTCCGAGGTTCTGGTGCTGGGCGTGCCCGACGAGGATGGCGAGGTGGTGCTGATCGGGCCCGATCTGAATGTGCCGAATGGCGGAAGGTTGTTCTGATGAAGCTGCTTGTTACCCGGCCCATGACCGAAACGGCCACCACCGCGCTTGCCGCACGCTTTGACGTGACCTTCCGTGACAACACGCCATTGACCGTGGAACAGGCCGCGCAGGCGATGCGCGATTACGACGCGATCATCCCGACCCTGGGCGACGGATTTGCCGCCGCCGCCTTTGCGGGCGATCTGCGCTGCAAGGTGCTGGCGAATTTCGGCGCGGGCTTCAACCATATCGATATCGAGGCCGCGCGGCAGGCCGGGGTGACGGTCACCAACACCCCCGATGTCGTCACCGATGCTACCGCCGATATCGCGATGACGCTGATCCTGATGACCCTGCGCCGCGCCAGCGAGGGCGAGCGGATCCTGCGCGCGGGCGAATGGACCGGCTGGAACCCGACGCAGCTTCTGGGGGGCAATGTCACCGGTCGCACGGTCGGCATCATCGGCATGGGCCGGATCGGCAAGGCCATTGCCCGCCGCTGTCATTTCGGCTTTGGCATGCGGGTGGTGTTTCACAACCGCTCGAACGTGTCCGCGCTGGACGTGCCGGCGCGGCAGATGGCCGATCTGCCCCAGATGCTTGATGCCTGCGACGTGGCGGTCATCGCCGTGCCGGGTGGGGCGGGCACCCGCCACCTGATCGGCCCCGAGGAACTGCGCAAGCTGGGTCCGCGCGGCTATCTGGTGAATATCGCCCGCGGCGATGTCGTCGATGAGGCGGCGCTGATCCAGGCGTTGAACGCGGGCGGCATCGCCGGTGCCGGGCTGGATGTCTATGAACGCGAACCGCAGGTGCCGCAGGCGCTGATCGACGCGCCGAATGCCACGCTGCTGCCGCATCTGGGCACCGCCACCGATGAAGTCCGGACCGAGATGGCGATGCGGGCCATGCAGAACCTGCTGGCATTTCTGGAGGGGCAGCGACCTCAGGATCTTGTGACTTAACAAAGGCAATATCCCGGAACTGTCGGCCCTGCGCGCTTGTTTCCTGACCATACACAGGCAGACATCCGAAAGGGGATGACATGAACTGGGATATCGTCAAAGGAAAATGGAAGCAGATGACCGGCGCCGTCCGGGAAAAATGGGGCGAACTGACCGAGGATGAGGTCGCCCAGATGGAGGGCGACCGCGATCAGTTGGTCGGCAAGCTGCAGGAACGCTATGGCTGGACCAAGAACGAGGCCGAGCGTGAGGTCGACGATTATTTCCGCGACAAGGTCTAGGTCGCGGATGTCAGATCATTCGGGGGCGTCCGGCAACGGGCGCCCCTTTCACGTCGCGGGTGGCACTTCGGACAGGGCTGGTGCTATGCCGGGCGGGCAGGATTCCCGTCCGGGTCAGGAGATGTCGATGCTGTATGCCTATACCACCCGTGCGGGAAAGATCGTGCGGCTTCAGCCGGGCGATGAACTGCAATCCGCGATCTGGATCGATCTGGTGCAGCCCGGCGATGCCGAGATCCGCCAGCTGCGCGAGATCGGCGTCGATGTGCCCAGCCTTGCCGAGATGGAAGAGATCGAGATCTCGAACCGTCTGTATCGCGAAAACGGGCTGGACTACATGACCGGGGTGATCCCCGGCGAACGGGCGGATGGCGGGCGCGAGGCGATGCCCGTCAGCTTTATCCTGTCCGATCAGCGTCTGGTCACGGTGCGCCACCACTCGCCGCGGCCATTTCTGACCTTCCCGGAGCGTGCCGAGCGTTCGACCTTGGGCTGTTCGACCCCCGATCGCCTGTTCATGGGCCTGATCGACGAAATCATCGCCCGGCTGGCCGACATTCTGGAAGGATCGGGGCGGGTTCTGGACCGCTCGATGGCCAGTGTGTTCGAGCGCGGCGCCAGCAGCGCCGCCTCGGACCGGCTGCAAGAGGCGTTGCAGGAGATCGGGCGCGAGGCCGAATTGCTGTCGCGGGTGCGCCTTGGCCTGCTGACGATCGAGCGGATCCTGGCCTTCTATATCTCGATCATCGACGAACGCCCCGAGGCCAAGCGCCTGCGCCCGGTCATCAAGGGACAGCTGCGCGATGTTCAGGCGCTGGAGGTGCATGCCGATTTCCTGTCCTCGCGCGTCAGTCTGGGCGTGGACACGACGCTTGGCATGATCAACCTTCAGCAAAACAACACGGTCCGGATCCTGTCGGTGGTCGCGGCGCTGTTCCTGCCGCCGACCCTGATTGCCAGCATCTACGGAATGAACTTTGCCAATATGCCGGAACTGGACAAGCCGTGGGGTTATCCGATGGCTCTGGGTCTGATGGCGGCCACGGCGGCCGCCGTCTGGTTCGTGCTGCGCTGGCGGAAATGGCTGTAGCCCGCGCTACATCTGGTCGATCAGGTCCAGCATTTCGGGCGGCAACTGATCTTCGCGCAGGGTAAAGACCTGCGGGTTTTCCTGCCCCTCGGTCACGGTGATGCGATAGGTCAGGCGGTCGGCACAATCGGGGCAGGGCGTGCGTGTCAGACGCTGCAATTCGCGGGGTTCGAACGCGTCGCACAGTTCCTGCTGCATCTGACGGGGTTGCTGATCCACGTCGATGGTCTTTTTCATCGCGGCGGCGGTGATCCCGCCAAAGCCGCCCTGCGCCGTGATGTCGATGATCATGGCAACGCATCCACCAAGTAAGCTGCTCATCCCCGTAAAATAGGGCTAGATCGCGATTCCGACAAGTTTCCACGCACGGCGCAGCAAGACCGCCTCGATCGTGCCGCGCCCGGCGATGGCGGTGACGGCATCCATCGTCTGATCGGCCCATTGCTGAAAGCTGGCCATCGGATTGTTCAGCTGTTGCAGGGCACGGTACCAGACCTGACCGGGCAGTTCCCAGGACTTGCCGCCGATATAGTTGCAGAACAGGTAGAAGGCGTGGTTCGGAATGCCCGAATTGATATGCACGCCGCCGTTGTCTTCGGTCGTGGTCACGAAATGGTCCATGTGCCAGGGCTGCGGGTCCTGGCCCAGAAGATCGTCGGCATAGGCCGTGCCGGGGGCCTTCATGCTGCGCAGCGCGACGCCGTTGATGCCAGGGCCCAGAATGCCGCGACCGACCAGCCAGTCGGCGTCGTGGATCTGCTGGCCCAGGCTGCGTTGCAACGACAGGGCGCCAAACACGTCGGCGATGCTTTCGTTCAGTGCGCCCGACTGGTTTTCATAGATCAGACCGCCGGAATGCTGGATCACGCCATGGGCCATTTCATGGCCGATCACCGACAGTTCCAGAAAGGTGCGGAACACTTCGCCGTCGCCGGTGCCATAGGCCATCTGGTCGCCGTTCCAGAAGGCGTTGTTGTAATTGCGCCGGTGCCGCACCGTCGCGATCAGCGGCATGCCCGCCCCGTCCAGCGAGTTGCGGCCATATTCATCGGCAAACAGCGAAAACACCTGACCCGCGCCGTCATAGGCCAGATCGACATCCGCATCCCCGGTCGCGTCGTCACCTTCGGCCCGCACCAGCCTGCCAGGCAGGGCGGCCTTGCCGTCGCCATCGTGAATGCGGCGGTCGGGACAGCAAAGCCCCTCGGCAGGGCTGACGGCGTGGGGGGCAAAGGTGCCGCCATCCTGCGCGGGTGGCGGCGGGCTGACATGTTCGGCGCGTTCGTCGCGCAGGGCGGCATTCTGTTTCAGAAGCGACCGCGCCATGCGCGCCGTCTTGTCATCGCCCCGCAGCGCCATCACCCGCAGCATATGCGGCGGGACGATGCAGTTCAGCGGGTTGTGCGGCGACGAACAGCCAAGGGACAGGCACATGGGCAACTCCGTTCCAGATGGTTCGCGCTATGGTAGCACGGAACACATCGAGAACGAACGCCCTTTATTCGATCCGCGCGCCGCTTTGCCGATCAAACAGATGCAGCTTGTCCTGCGCCGCGGTCAGTCGCAGCGTGTCGGACAGGGGAGCGGTCGGGGGCATGGTGATCGTGATCGCCTCGCCCGCCGTGTGGCCGTGGACCAGTCGCTGTGCGCCCAGTTCCTCGACCGCCTGCACCTGCATTTCGATCGGGCCATCGGCGGCGACGGTCAGATCCTCGGGGCGGATGCCGACGGTGCCTGCATGGGCGGTGCCCGGCAGATAGGGGACGGCACGGGCGTCGATCAGGTTCATCGCGGGCGAACCGATGAAGCCTGCCACGAAGGTCGAGGCCGGCTTGCGATACACCTCAAGCGGGGTGCCGATCTGTTCGATCCGGCCCGCGTTCAGGACCACCAGCCGATCGGCCAGCGTCATCGCCTCTAGCTGGTCGTGGGTCACGTAAAGCGAGGTCGTGCCCAGACGTTTCTGCAATTCCTTGATCTCTAGGCGCATGGTCACGCGCAGCTTGGCGTCAAGGTTCGACAGCGGTTCATCGAACAGGAACGCCGCCGGTTCGCGCACGATGGCGCGGCCCATCGCCACGCGCTGACGCTGACCGCCCGACAGGGCGCGCGGCTTGCGGTCAAGGAATTGGCCGATTTGCAGGATCTCGGCGGCGTCATTGACGCGGCGGTCGATCTCGGCCTTGGGGGTGCGGCGGTTCTTCAGGCCATAGGCCAGATTCTGGCGCACCGACATATGCGGGTAAAGCGCATAGTTCTGAAACACCATGGCGATGTCGCGATCGGCCGGTTCGACCTTGTTCACGACCTTGTCGCCGATGCGGATTTCGCCGTCGGTGATGGTTTCCAGACCGGCGACCATGCGCAGCAGCGTGGATTTGCCACAGCCCGAGGGGCCGACCAGCACGATGAATTCGCCGTCGGCGATCTGGATGTTCACATCGCCGATGGCGCGGGTGCCGCCGGGATAGACCTTGCCGACATTGTCGAGGGTAATTGAGGCCACGTTCTTATTTCTCCGTCTCGACCAGACCTTTGACGAACAGCTTTTGCATGCCGATGACGACCGCGACGGGCGGCAGCATCGCCATGACAGCGGTCGCCATGACCAGATGCCATTGCGGCAGACCATCCACCGCGTCGGCCATGCGTTTGATGCCCGCGACGATGGTATAGTACTGCGCGTCTGTGGTGATGAGCAGCGGCCAGAGATATTGGTTCCAGCCATAGATGAACAGGATGACGAACAGCGCCGCCATATTGGTCCGCGACAATGGCAGCAGGATGTCGCGGAAGAATTTCATGGGGCCCGCGCCGTCGATGCGTGCGGCCTCGACCAGCTCGTCCGGCATGGTCAGGAACACCTGCCGGAACAGGAAGGTCGCTGTGGCGCTGGCGATCAGCGGGATCGACAGGCCGGCATAGCTGTTCAACAGGCCCAGACCGGCCACGACCTGGAAGGTCGGCACGATCCGCACCTCGACCGGCAGCATCAGCGTCACGAAGATGCACCAGAAGGCCAGCCCGCGCAGCGGAAAGCGGAAATAGACGATGGCAAAGGCCGACAGGATCGAGATGGCGATCTTGCCCAATGCGATGGCCAGCGCCATGATCAGGCTGTTCAGCATCATCCGCGCGACCGGGGGCGTGCCGCTGGTCGAGACGCCGGAATCCAGCATGCGGCTGTAATTCTCGATCAGATGCGGGCCGGGCAAAAGGGGGATGGTGCCCGACATGAAGTCGGTCGCCGTATGGGTCGAGGCGACAAAGGCCACCCACAGGGGCAGACCCACGACGACGACGCCAAGGATCAGCACCAGGTGGGACAGGATGTTCAGTCCGGGGCGGTTCTCGATCATCAGTATTCGACCTTCTTTTCGACCCAGCGGAACTGCACGACCGTCAGGGCGATCACCAGCAGCATCAGCACAACCGATTGCGCCGCCGAACTGCCGATATTCTGACCCACGAAGCCATCGAAATAGACCTTGTAGACCATGATGTTGGTGGCCTGCGCCGGTCCGCCTTCTGTCGTGGCGTCGATGACGCCGAAGGTGTCGAACATGGCGTAGACGATATTGACGACCAGCAGGAAGAAGGTCGTCGGCGACAAAAGCGGGAAGGTGATGTCGAAAAAGCGCCGGATCGGGCCTGCGCCGTCGATCGCCGCAGCCTCGCGCAGCGACGCCGGGATCGCCTGAAGACCCGCCACGAAGAACAGGAAGTTATAGCTGATCTGCTTCCACGCGCTGGCGATCACCACCAGGCCCATCGCCTGATTGGGGTTCTGGATGTGGTTCCAGTCATAGCCGATCAGGTCCAGCGCATAGGGCAGGACGCCGATGGTGGGGTTGAAGATGAACCACCACAGGATACCCGCAACGGCCGGCGCGACCGCATAGGGCCAGACCAGCAGCGTCGTATAGATGCGCGAAGACCGCAGCATCCGGTCGACCGAGACCGCCATCAGCAGCGATACCCCCATCGACAACAGCGTGACCGACACCGCAAAGACGGCCGTCACCTGAAGGGAATTCATGTATTCGGGGCTGTCGACCAGCGCCCGGAAATTGGCCAGCCCGACAAAGCTGGTCTTGATGCCGAAAGCGTCCTCGCGAAGAAAGCTTTGCCAGATGGCCTGACCCGCCGGCCACAGAAAGAAGATGAAGGTGATGGCAAGCTGCGGCGCCAGCAAAAGCCAGGGCAGCAATTGGTTGCTGAAGATGGTGCGCTTCATCGGATGTCCGGTCGGAAGAATAGGAACAGGGGCCACGCGGCTGCGCGGCCCCCTTTGTGGGGTAAGACGGGCTTACTGGTTCTGCGCCGCGAATTCCTGGATCAGCTTGTTGCCACGCTCGACAACGCCGTCCAATGCGCCCTGCGCGTCCTTGGCACCCGAAAGCAACTGCTCGAACTCTTCGTCGATGATGCCGCGGATCTGGACGTAGTTGCCGAAACGCAGCCCTTTCGAGTTCTCGGTCGGCGCGTTCAGCGTGATCTGCTGCAGCCCGACTTCGGCGCCCGGATTTTCGGAATAGTAGTTCTGTTCCTTGCCCAGGTCATAGGCCGCCTGCGTGATCGGCAGATAGCCCGAGAACTGGTGCCAGTCGGCCTGAACTTCGGGGCTGGACAGGTATTCGAAGAACTTGGCCGTGCCGGCATATTCTTCGTCCGACTTGCCCGACAGCACCCACAGGGTCGCGCCGCCGATGATCGAGTTCTGCGGTGCGCCCTCGATATCGTCGTAATAGGGCAGCATGCCGAAGCCGACTTCGAAGTCCTGGGCGTTGGCCATGACACCGGCGCGGCTGGCCGAGCTGTTCATGATCATGGCGCATTCCTGCGAATAGAACATCGGGGGGGCGTTGTCGCCGCCGACCGGGCCGCCATATTTGAAGATGCCTTCATCGGCCCATTTCTTCAGCGTGGTCCAGTGCTGCACCTGGGCCGGGCCGTTGACGGTCAGCTCGCTGTCCAGACCGCCGAAGCCGTTCTGGTTGGTGCCGATGGGCTGGTTGTGCCAGGCGCTGAAATTCTCGGTCTGGATCCAGCTGATCCAGCCAGTGGTAAAGCCGCAGCTGGCCGCGCCGCTTTCCATGATCTTCTTGGAAAATTCTTCCATCTCGCCCCAGGTCTTCGGGGGCTGTTCCGGATCGAGGCCGGCTTTTTCGAACACGTCCTTGTTGTAATACAGGATCGGGGTCGAGCTGTTGAACGGCATCGACAGCATGTTGCCATCGGTATCGGTGTAATAACCCACGACGGCGGGCAGGAAGGCGTTCTGATCGAACTGGACGTCATTGTCCTGCATCAGCTGATAGACCGGGACGATGGCGCCCTCGGCGGCCATCATCGTGCCGGTGCCGACCTCGAAGACCTGCACGATGGCGGGCTGTTCCTTGGCGCGGAACGCCGCGATCGCCGCGGTCATCGTTTCGGGATAGGTGCCCTTGTAGGACGGGATGACGTTATAGTCGTCCTGGCTGTCGTTGAAGCCCTTGACGATTTCTTCCAGCTTGGCGCCCAGTTCGCCACCCATGGCGTGCCACCACTGGATATCGGTTTTGGCATGGGCGGCCGACAGCGACGCGACAAGCGCCACCGCGGATGCGGTGATCAGACGGTTCATAAGGTTCCCTCCCAATGGAGTTGCGTTTCGGACGCTGGCCTAGCGGTCAAGCGTGACGAACACACAACATTATTGTGAAGGAAATGTGACAGTATTTGATCGGATGGTCAACGCTTGGGTGCGAATTGTGTTGCGGCGGGTTTCGAAAATTTTCCCTGATATTCGTATGGGTTGCGCGCATGTTCAGCGCGCAACCGTGCGACGGGGGATCATTCCGCCGCGTCACCGCCCTTGAAGCGCGCGATCAGCGGCAGCACCGTCGCGGCCAGCAGCGGGTTGATCGCCCGCTCGACCACGGGGATCAGGATCAGGCCAAGCGCCAAACCGAAGACGCCGTCGAAAAACGCCGTGGTGGCCCATGCGGCAAGGCCCTGGATGCCGGCTGCGGCATGGCCCGCGATTTCGGCCATGTGGTGGATCCAGTCATAGGGCGCGTGCCAGCCCAGATCGGCCAGCCCGTGGCTCACGATATTGCCGCCGACCCACAGCATCGCGGCGGTGCCGACGATGGTCAGCGCCTTCATGAAGCCCGGCATGAACTTGACGATCCCGCGCCCCAGCGCCGCCAGAAGGCCGCCACGTTCGGTCGCAAGATGCATCCCCACGTCATCGGCCTTCACGATCAGCGCCACCGCGCCATAGACCGCGATCGTGATGCCGACGGCGACCACCGCCAGAATGATCGCCTTCATCAAAAGGGTATCGGTCGCGGGAATGGTGGACAGGGCAATGGTCATGATCTCAGCCGACAGGATGAAATCGGTCTTGATCGCCCCTGCGACGCGCTGTTCCTCCAGCGCGGCGCCGCCGCCTTCGGGATGGGTGTGCTTTTCGCTGTCATGCCGGTCGCCGCGATGGGCAAAGACATGGGCGATCTTCTCGGCGCCCTCAAAGCACAGATAGGCGCCGCCGATCATCAGAAGCGGCGTGATCAGCCAGGGCGCAAAGACCGACAGGATCAGCGCGACGGGCAGCAGGATCACCAGCTTGTTGAAAAACGACCCTCTGGCGATCTTCCAGACGATGGGCAACTCTCGCTCGGCCTTGAAGCCGTGCAGGTATTTCGGCGTGACCGCCGCATCGTCGATCAGCGCACCGGCCGCCTTGGCCCCGGCCTTGGCCGCCTGTCCGGCCACATCGTCGATCGATGCCGCCGCCACCTTGGAAATGCTGGCAACGTCGTCCAGCAGCGCGATTAGCCCGCTCATCAGTCCTACCTGTCCCGTTCATCGCAGTTACCCGACCTTTCACTGCAACGCAGGCTGGCGCAACCCGGTTCACCCCACGTAAAAGCCCGCGCCGAGGGGTGGCGCGGGCCAGTGGCCTGCCGGGGACTGGCAGGCGCGTCCGTGCGTGACTTACATCTTGGGCATCAGCACGGTGTCGATGACGTGGATCACGCCGTTCGACTGATCGACATCGGGAATGTTCACCGTGGCGACATTGCCGTTTTCATCGGTCAGTTGCAGCGCGTTGTTGTCGGGGTTGATCGAGGCGGTCAGAACGCAGCCGCCCACCGTTTCGACCGGATGCTGGCCGCCGTCATCCATGATCATCTTGCCGATGGCCGGCGACATCGCATCCGCCGCGACGACGTGGCAGGTCAGCACTTTGGCCAGCTGATCCTTGTTTTCAGGCTTCAGCAGGTCCGCCACCGCGGCTTCGGGAAGTTTGGCGAAGGCGGCATTGGTCGGCGCAAAGACGGTGAAGGGGCCGGGGCCGGACAGCGTATCAACCAGCCCGGCAGCCTTGACGGCCTCGACCAGGGTGGTGTGATCGGCCGAGTTCACGGCATTCTCGACGATGTTCTTGTTGGGAAACATCTCGGCGCCGCCGACCATGGTGTTGGCGGCAAAGGCTGCGACCGACAGGGTTGCGGTGACGGCAGTGGCGCCCAGGGCGGTGAAAATACGGTTCATGTGAAGTTCCTCCGTGTGGCATTTCAGCGGACCGATCGGGTCCGGATGCCAACAACCACGCAGGAAGGCGGGCAGAAGTTGCCTGCCCGCCCTGAAAAACCGACATCACAAACGTGTGAGGTCCGCGACGGCGACGATCGGGCCTGTCGCCTGCCCTGTGGGCGAACCACCGGCGGGTTCATCCGTCAGCGCGATCTTGATCCCCTCGGTGGGGTCCAGATCGGCGGGCAGCTCCATCCGGGCATTGCCGCTGCGCGGGACCAGCCCGATCGAGATCGGCGCGCTGCCATCGGGCTTGATCCACCAGATCTCCAGGTCGCGGCCTTCGCCGGCCGCGCCATCCTGCAGGTCGATTTCCATCTCGCGTCCATCCAGACGGGCGGCGACACGCAGATCGCCGGCCTCGGATTGCAGCTGTGCCTGATAATCGGGCTGCGCGCCCGTCGGGGTGATCGGCGCGTTGCCGGGCAGCCACAGGAAGGCCGCGACCGCCGCCACGGCGACCAGCCCCGCCAGCGCGCCGATAGGCCCGCGCCACCAAGGGCGGGTTTCGGTCGGATCCTCGGCCAGCGGCGCCATCCCGAAGCCCAGCCTTTCGCGGATGCCCTGCTTGGCGCGGGCCGGAGCCATGACCGGCGTCAACTGCATCGCCAGACCGGCCAGCCGTTCCTGCCAGTCGCGGACCTGCTGCGCGAAGCCCGCATCCTCGGTCATGCGGGTCGTCGCGGCCTCGGCTTCGGGACCTTCCAGCAGTCCAAGCGCCAGCTCGGCCGCAAGGGCGCTGTCATGTTCATCCGGGGTCAGGGGGGTGTCTTCGGTCATCTGGTGACACAGTCCTTCAGGCGCAGAAGGCTGCGGCGCAGCCAGCTGCGGACGGTGTTGACGGGTTTGCCCTCGCGTTCGGCCAGATCGGCATAGGTCACGCCTTCCAGATAGACCGCGCGCACGGCACCGGCCTGCTGATCGGCCAGCTGTGCAAGGCATTCATCCAGCATTTCCCATTCCTGCGCACGGATCGTCGCAGCCTCGGGGCTGGGCTCGCCCGAGGGCAGGACGGCCGCCGCATCGGTCGGGGCGGTCGCGGGGCGCGAACTGCGGGCCCGCAGCCTGTCGATTGCGCGATTGCGGGCGATGGTGATCAGCCAGGTCATCGGCGACAACCCGTTCGAGGCATAGCGCGTCGCGTTCTGCCAAATCTTGATATAGACCTCTTGCAGGGTTTCTTCGGCCTCGGGCCGATCCTTCAGGACCGACAGGCAGACCGCATGCAACTTGGCCGAAGTCGCGTCATACAGCGCCTCGAACGAATCGCGGTCGCCAAGCGCGATCCGCGCGATCATTTCTTCCAGCTCTAGCCTGCGGGCATCCTGCACGCCAAACCTCGTGGTTCCGGGATTGTTGCGGCTACCTTATGGACCGTCCCGGCACGCGTCAACGCGACCACGGCTTGCACTGTGGCTGCGAATGCGCGATCAAGGCGCGGATGCGAGGAAAGGGCCCGAGGATGCTGGACGCGAACGCGAAACCTACCGAAGAGATCGACCTGCGCGAGGTGTTCGGTCTGGACAGCGACATGAAGGTGAAAGGCTTTGCCGAACGCACCGATCGCGTTCCGGAAATCGACAGCACCTACAAGTTCGATCCCGACACCACGATGGCGATCCTTGCAGGCTTTGCCTATAACCGTCGCGTCATGATCCAGGGCTATCACGGCACCGGCAAATCGACCCATATCGAACAGGTCGCCGCCCGCCTGAACTGGCCCTGTGTACGTGTGAACCTGGACAGCCATGTCAGCCGGATCGACCTGATCGGCAAGGACGCGATCAAGCTTGTCGATGGCAAGCAGGTCACGGTGTTCCACGAAGGCATCCTGCCCTGGGCGCTGCGCAACCCGACCGCGATCGTATTCGACGAATATGATGCAGGTCGCGCCGATGTGATGTTCGTGATCCAGCGCGTTCTGGAAACCGACGGCAAGCTGACCTTGCTGGACCAGAACGAAGTGATCACGCCGCATCCCTGTTTCCGGCTGTTCGCGACGGCGAATACCGTCGGTCTGGGCGATACGACGGGTCTTTACCATGGCACGCAGCAGATCAACCAGGGTCAGATGGACCGCTGGTCGCTGGTCTCGACGCTGAACTACCTGTCGCATGACGCCGAAACCGCGATCGTGCTGTCGAAGAACCCGACCTGGAATACGGAAAAGGGGCGCAAATCCATCGGTCAGATGGTGACGCTGGCCGATCTGACCCGCACCGCCTTCATGCAGGGCGACCTGTCGACGGTGATGTCGCCGCGGACCGTGATCGCATGGGCGCAGAACGCGCGCATCTTCGACAATATCGGCTATGCCTTCCGCCTGACCTTCCTGAACAAATGCGACGAGTTGGAACGCCAGACGGTGGCCGAGTTCTATCAGCGCCTGTTCGACGAGGAACTGCCCGAAAGCGCCGCCGCAAAAGCCCTGTGAGCCCGCTGCGGCACCATCTTGTGCCGCTGTGCCTGTCCCTGACCGCGGGGCAGGCGGCTGCGGACGGGCTGACACCGCAAGAGGCGGCAGTCCTGCCGCGCGTGTTGCAGGCCGTCACGGTCGAGATATCTGCCGATCACATCGGTGAGGAACGCGCCATTCTTGTCGCGGGCGATCCCGCGGATGCGGGCGGCGCGGATCTGGTGATCCTGGCGTCATCGCCCGACGAGGCTGCGGGTCAGCCCATCGCCATCGGCCGCAACCTGGTCTGGATGGGGTCGATGGCCGGACAGATCCCGACCCTGACCGTGTCCGCGACGGGCAGCCTGCAATTGCGCGCCGAACAGATCGGTGTCGGGCGTTCCCCTTGGGAAGAGGTGCTGACCTTTGCCGAACGCGACGGGCAGATCCGCGTGGCCGGCTATACCCTGCGTCAATGGGACCGGCTGACCGCGGCCTCGGCCAGTTGCGACTGGAACCTGCTGACGGGACGCTGGGTGCGGGACATCGAATATCCCGACCGCGCTGCGTCGCATGACAGCGGCATCCAACCCGCGCTGCGCCTGTTGGCCGACTGGGATTCCGGACAGGACGGCTGGCCGGATTTTTGCGCGGTCGACCTGACGCAGGACTGATGCCTGACGCAGCGTCGGCTCTTGCGGTTTTCAGATGAGTTCTCGGCCTTGTTGTGATACCTAATCAGGCCACATATTGATACGACATTCCTTGCTGGCCCTACAAAAGGACCTCTCGATGCCGATTATTCTGGTTTACAGTCCAAGTGATTTCACCGTCACCCCGCCTGCCGAAAGCGGCGCGGCGGCAGCGGGCACGGCCCCCTTCACGCTGACCCTGCGACCAGATGCGAGACCGACGGCCATCGACATCTTGGACAACGACCTGATCATCGACGAGATCGATGGCAGTCAGGTCCTGAACCAGCCGGCTGATCTGGATGGGCAGACCCTTCCGGCGGGAACTACGGTCAGCACGGCGTATGACCTGATCAACAGCACCACTGGACACAAGGTCACCGCGTTGCATTTTGGCGGTGACGGTTACCAGCAGGGGGCGATCGACGGCATCATCTCGACCGTGGCGCTGCAACCGGGGCAAAGCTATACATTCAATATCGAACGCACGTCCCACCGGCAGCAGAACGAATATACCGGCTACGTCGCCTGTCTTGCCCGTGACACGCGGGTTCGGACCGACCGGGGCGAGGTCGCGGTGCAGGATCTTGCGGCGGGCGATCTGGTGCAGACACAGGACCACGGCTGGCAGCCCCTGCGCCTGCTGTTGTCGCGCCGGGTCCAGCCTGCGGAACTGGCCAGAAATTCCAAGCTGCGCCCTGTCAGGATCACGGCGGGGGCAATGGGAAATGGGCTGCCGGTCGCCGATCTTCTGGTATCGCCGCAGCACCGGATGCTGGTTGCTTCGCCGATCGTGCAGCGCATGTTCAGCCAGCCCGAGGTTCTGATAGCGGCAAAAAAGCTGACCGCTATCCCCGGCATCTATATCGATATGGACGCCAGTTCGGTCGAGTATTTCCATCTGGTCTTCGATGATCATCAGATCATCTTTGCCGAGGGTGCACCCACCGAAAGCTTTCTTGCCGCGCCGATTGGGATCGCGGCGCTTTCAGATGAAGCGCAGGCCGAGTTTCGGACCCTATTCGGTCAGCCGGGCATCGCATCGCCCGCGCGCATGATCCCGGAAAACAGGCGTCAGCGGGATCTGGCCGCGCGGCACGCAAAGAACGCCAAGGACCTGCTATAGCGGCAAACTGACGGCGAAGCCGGCTGTTCTGCGGCCAGACACTTGCCCTGCGCCGCAGGTGGTGTTCTATGGTCGCCATGAAACAGTCAGACAACCCCGCCGATCCGTTCAAGAAGGCCTTGACCGAGGCCACGCGCGCCATGGCCGATGAGCGGGAACTGAACGTGACCTTCAGCGCCGATCCGTCGGGCGTGGCGGGCGATACGATGCGCCTGCCGCAGATCAGCCGCCGCATGGGTCGCGAGGAAATTCTGATCGCGCGGGGAACCGCCGATGCGCTGGCCATGCGGGTGCGCCATCACGACGCCGCCACCCATGCGAAATTCGCCCCCTCAGGGCCGATGGCGCGCGAGTTGTACGAGGCGATGGAAACCGCCCGCTGCGAGGCGCTGGGGGCCCGCGACATGCCGGGCGCATTGTCCAATATCGACGTGAAGATCGGGGTCGATGCCGACAAGAAGGGCTATTCCCAGATCTCGCAGCCCGCGGACGCGCCCCTTGCCGTGGCGGCGGGCTATCTTCTGCGTCAGGCGGCCACCGGGCGGGCGCTGCCGCGTGGGGCGCAGAACGTGGCCGATCTGTGGCGTCCTTTCGTTGAACAGCAGGCAGGCGATGCGCTGGCGAATGTGAATGACGTGCTGGAGGATCAGCAGGCATTTGCGCGACTGGCTCGCCAGATGATCAGCGATCTTGGCTATGGCGATCAGCTGGGCGAAGACCCGGACGACCCCCAGGAGGACGACGCCGAAGAAAACGCCGAGCAGGACGAAGAGGCCGGCGACAACCAGTCGCGCGAAGAAAACGAAAACGAAGACTCGGACGCCTCGCCCGAGCGCAGTCAGGAACAGCAGCAGGACGAACGTCAGGCGCAGGTCAGCATGGACGACCAGTCCGACGAACAGCTGACCGACGAGGCCGAGATGCCCGAGGCCGAGTCGCCGCCCGACATTCCGCCCCCGGTCAGCGAGGCCAGCGCCGAGTACAAGGTGTTCGCCCAGACCTGGGACGAGGAAATCCGTGCCGAGGATCTGGCCGACCCGGCCGAACTGGAACGTCTGCGCGCCTATCTGGACAAGCAGCTTGATCCGCTGCGCGGGGCGGTCAGCCGCCTTGCCAACAAGTTGCAGCGTCGCTTGCAGGCACAGCAGAATCGCAGCTGGGAATTCGACAAGGAAGAAGGTGTTCTGGACGCCGGACGTCTGGCCCGTGTCGTCGCCAATCCGACCACGCCGCTCAGCTTCAAGGTCGAGAAGGACATGGAGTTCCGCGACACTGTGGTGACGCTGTTGCTGGACAATTCCGGCTCGATGCGCGGTCGCCCGATCAGCATTGCGGCAATCTGCGCCGATGTTCTGGCGCGGACGCTGGAACGTTGCAACGTCAAGGTCGAGATCCTGGGCTTTACCACCCGCGCATGGAAGGGCGGGCAGGCGCGCGAGGACTGGCTGAAGCAGGGTCGCCCCGCGCAGCCCGGCCGCCTGAACGATCTGCGGCACATCATCTACAAATCCGCCGATGCGCCCTGGCGCCGGGTTCGGCCCAATCTGGGCCTGATGATGAAGGAAGGCCTGCTGAAGGAAAACATCGACGGCGAGGCGCTGGAATGGGCGCATCGCCGACTGGCGAAACGGGCCGAGGCGCGCAAGATCCTGATGGTGATTTCCGACGGCGCACCGGTGGATGATTCCACCCTGTCGGTCAACCCGGCGAACTATCTGGAAAAGCATCTGCGCGACGTGATCGCCATGGTCGAACGCAAACGTCAGGTGGAATTGCTGGCCATCGGGATTGGCCATGACGTGACGCGCTATTACGACCGCGCGGTCACGATCACCGATGCCGAACAGCTGGCGGGGGCGATCACCGAACAGCTGGCCGCGCTGTTCGACAGCGATCCGCGCAAACGTGCGCGGGTGCTGGGCATGGCGGCTATGCGGCGGGGCTGATCCCGCCGCCGCCTAGCCGTGTTCTTCGGCGGCGGTTTCCGACAGTGCCTGATTCAGCGCCCGCAGCGCATCGACGTGATAGACCACGCCGAACGGTTCGGGCGGTGTGTCGGCGTCCTGGGGATCGGGGGCCGCGATCACCGGCAGAAAGGCGGCGCCGCTGCGGTCGAATTCGGCCAGTGCCCGATCCAGCGCCATCCCCTCGATCAGCACCGCGCCGCCATCCATCAGGTTCCGCGCCAGATCGGGCGAGGGCGCATTTTCATCGCCCAACCGACGGATCAGCGCGGTGATCCGCATCTTTTGCGGCAGCCAGACCTGCGGGCCTTCGGCGATATGGACATCGCGGCGTTCCAGCTGGGTCAGAAAGAAGGATCGGTTCACCAGCCGCGAGGCCAGCGCCGAACTGAGCGAGACCGAGGCCATCACCGCGATCCCCGTCTGCCAGTTGCCGGTCATCTCGAAGATGATCAGCGCGGTCGAAATCGGCGCCCCCAGAACCGCCGCCCCCACCGCGCCCATGCCCGCAAAGGCATAGATATCGACCGATCCCGACAATTCGGGCAGCACCGCGGTCGAGATGATGCCGAAAGTCAGCCCGGTCAGCGACCCCATGACCAGCGCTGGCGAGAAAACTCCGCCCCCCATGCGCCCGCCAAGGGTGATGGCGACGGCGATCGCCTTGACGACCGCAAACAGCACGGCCTGCGCCGCCCCGATCCGCCCGCTGAGCGCGGCGGCGGTGGTTTCATAGCCGACGCCGATGATATGCGGAAAGGGGATCGCGATCAGCCCCAACGCCAGTCCCGCGATCGTCGGGCGCAGCCAGCGCGGCCAGCCCGTGCGTGACATCAGCCAGTTGCCGACCCGGTCGGCGCGGAAGATGGCCGACATCAGCGCCGCCGCCACCAATGCCGATACCAGCCCCAGCAGCATGAAAGCGGGCAGTTCGACGTAAAAGGCCAGATCGGCCTGTTGCGGCAGGTTGAATTCGGTCAGCCCGCCAAATTCCAGCCGGTTGATCACCGTGCCCGCCACCGCCGAAATCGCGATCGGGGCGAAAGCATGCAGCGCGAAATGGCGCAGCACCACTTCATGCGCGAACAGGGCCCCTGCGATGGGGGCATTGAAGCTGGCGGCGACGGCGCCCGCGACGGCACAGCCCAGCAGATCGCGCCCGGTCATCGGGCTTGCCTTGATCCTTTTGGCCACGGCGGTGGACACGACACCGGCCAGATGCACCACCGGGCCTTCGCGACCGGAACTGCCCCCCGTGCCAAGCGTGATCAGCGAGGCCGCAGCCGATGCCAGCCCCTCGCGCGTTTCGACGCGGCCCCCGTCCAGCGCGGCGCCCTCGATCACGTCGGCCACGGCGCGGACGCGGGCATCGGGGGTGAAGCGATCAAGGATCAGGCCGACGACCAGCCCGCCGATCACCGGCACCACCAGCACCCAGTACCAGGGCAGCCGTTCGGCGGCGGTGGCAAGGGTCAGGTCGTCCGCGCCGTAGATGGCGCGCTGCAACGCGCTGATCCCCAGGCGAAAGCCAAGCGCGGCCAGCCCCGCGCCGATGCCGATCAACAGCGCCAGAAACCAGAACTGCATCTGGCTGGGACCGCGTTCGCGCATGATCCGCAGCGCGCCGCCGCAGCGCCCCGTCACATAGCTGAAGGTCGGGCGCCACCAGCCCGCCGCGGGGGCAGGGGGTTGTGGGCGATCATCGCTTGGCTTGCGGGTCATGTCCTTGCGCCATTTCAGAAATCCGGCCTTCAGCCGATCACAAACGCGGCAGATCGTCCAGCATGGCGGGCAGGGTCGCGCATAATTTTCGCCAGCCGCCGCCCTGCCAGCCAAGGGCGTGCAGCGCGTCACAGCGCAGTTCACGCGGCCAACTGTCGGTATCTGCGGCGGGCAGCGGATGGGCGCAGCAGGTCAGCGCCATCACCTGCGCCAACAGATCGCGGCGATCCAGAAGGATGTCGCTGACATGGGCGATGGGGGGCGGGCTGTCCTGAGCCAGCAGGATCATCACCGCATCGGCCAGATCCTCGACATGCACCTCGGACCCGATGCGGGGTTCGATCGGCTTGCCCGACAGGTACTCGGCGAAAAGCTGGCGCCATTTATGGGCGTTGCCGGTGCCATAGACCCCCGTCGCGCGGACCGAGGTGGTCAGCAGGCCGCCGCGACGCAGATCGGCCAGATAGGCCTCGGCCTCGGCCTTGACCTGCCCGTAAAGCGTGGTCGGCCTGGGGGGCAGATCCTCGGTCAGGATCATGCCCGGTGCGCGCCCGTCAAAGACCGCGCGCGAGGACAGGAACAGCACATGCCGCACCCCGTCACGCGCCGCCGCATCGAACAGCCGGATCGAGCCGTCCAGATTGGCCCGCCGAAAGCCGTCGGGGTTAGACCCCTCGCCGCCGCGATACTTGCCCGGAACATGCGCAAAGGCACAGTGGATCAGCGCGTCATGCCCCCGCAGATCGGCATCATCGCCCAGTCGGTATCCGGTCATGCGACCGATGGCGGTGACCCGATGGCCCTCGGCGCAGGCGGCTTCGGCAATCGCGCTGCCGATGATGCCATTGGCTCCGGTCAGCGCGATCCGCATCAGGCGGCAGGCCGTGTCTGGGCGGCCAGGTCGGGCATGGGCTGACCCGCCGCGATCGCCCGCCACAGATCGATCAACGGTCGCAGCAGATGCGCCTTGTCATGGTCCTGCCACGGTTTCTCGTATTGGAAATGCAGGATGCGGATGTCGTCCCAACTCCAAAGTTCGGGCATCATGAACCACACATATTGCAGCATGTTGTGATGCACCGACAGGCCGTGCCAATCGGGGAAGTAATCCTGCAGGAAGGTCTGATCGGTGCGCCGCCAGAACACGCCCGGACGGTCCAGCCGCGACAGCATGTCTGCATAGGTCGCGGCATCGGGGCGGGCGGTGAAAACGCCGGAATTCATCCGCAGAAACCCGTCAAGCCCGTCATAGACATTGGGCGCGGCGCAGAATTCGGGCATGTCGAACAGCTTGTCCACCGGGCGCAGCACGATCGCGTCCGCATCGACGAAAACACAGCGGTCGTAATCCAGCTGCCACAGCCGCAGCTTGATGAAATTGTCCAGCGGCGTGTGGAAATCGGGCTTGCCGCCCTTGGTGAAGGCGGCCCGCCGGTGCAGCGCGTCACGGGCATGGGTCTGGTCGAAACCCGCCGAGGTGGGCAGCAGATCGGCATGAACCAGTCGCGCACCCAGCGCCCGCAGACGAGCCAGATGCGGCTGTTCCAGACCGCGATGCAGCACCACCAGATCGGCGCCGCTGCCCGTCAGCCGCAAAGAGCGCAGCAGCGCTTCGGCCCCCGGAAGATAGGCGGCGTTGCTGACCAGCGTGACAAAGGCGTGGTCGGCCCTTGCAGGCTGTTCCGCGATCAGGCCCGCGGCCAGCGCCTTGCCTTGCGGGGTGGAACCGGGGTGGATCAGCGGCGAAAATCCCATTCTGTGCCCTTCGACTGACGATGTCTTTTCTGCGCGATCTGCAGGATATGGCAATCCGGTGATGTTTTGATGACAGAAACCGCAGCGCATTGCCATGCCTGACCGGGCCGACGGGCAGCGATGTGCGAATCCGCCCTTGCGCCCGGAACCAACCCGCCAGAGGCGAAGTTTTCTGACTGACAGGTTCAAACAGGAGACAGCAATGTCCCATAACGACAACGACGCCACGCGTTCGGCCCGCAAGCACCGGCCCGCGTTGATTGCCATTGCGGTTGCCGTACTGGCGGCGCTGCTTTTGTATGTCGTCTTTCCCGCCGGGGTGGACGAGCAGAATGAGGGCATCGCAACCACCCCTCCGCCTGAGGATACCCCGATCACCGATGCCGAAGGGGCCGGCGACGCCGCGGCGCCGACCATCTCGCCCGATGCCGCGGCACCGGTGGGAGAGGGTGGCGAAACCGCGCCGGCGAACTGATCGGTGCGGTCCTGACGTGTTCGTGACCTCTGCGGGGCGGTGACTTTCATTCACAGCTTTGCGATACTTTTGCCAAAGCCGCGAACAACGCGGGTCACAGGCAAATCAAGGGGCAGGAATGCGTCACTTAACCAAGGTCTTATTGGGCTTGATGCTGATTCTGGCGGTGGCGTGTTCCAGAACGCCGCCGCGTGGTGAAACCGCCGGAGGCGCCAGATATGTCGGTGGATCCGTTCCACAACTGGGCGACAGCCACCCGCATGAGTGGCGCAATGGTCACCCCTATAATCACCATGTCCACGGGATCGACATTTCCCGGTGGCAGGGCGACATCAACTGGGCGCAGGTCCGCAGTTCCGGTGTCAGCTTCGCCTTCATCAAGGCGACCGAGGGCGGCGATCACAGCGACCCCAGCTTTCAGCGCTATTGGCGCGAGGCGGCGGCGGCACGGATGCCGCGCGGCGCATATCACTATTACTATTTCTGCCGGACCGGTCGCGAACAGGCGGCGTGGTTCATCCGCAACGTCCCGCGCGAACGGGGCTCGTTGCCGCCGGTTCTGGACCTTGAATGGACCCATTCCAAGACCTGCCCGCGTCGCCCGCCCGCAGCCGAGGTCAAGCGCGAGGCGAATATCTTCCTGGATATCGTCGGCCGCCACTATGGCCAGCGTCCGATCATCTACACCACGGTCGATTTCTACCGCGACAACCGTCTGGGCGACATGCGCGCGGAATTCTGGCTGCGCTCGGTCGCGGATCATCCCAGCGTCACCTATCCGGGGCAGCGGTGGGCCTTCTGGCAGTATACCGGTACCGGGATCGTTCCGGGCATTCAGGGTGACGTCGACATCAACGCCTTTGCAGGCTCGTCAACGGATTGGGCGCGATGGCTTTCGGCCCGATTGACGCGGTAGCACCCCGCACGCTGTTGTGGATCGAGTTCGCCCTGCTTTATGTCGGGGCGCCCTTGGCCATCGCGCTGTTCCTGCCGCCGGATCAGATGTTCACGGCACTGTTCCTGTTCATGCTGGCGGGGCTGATCCTGCTGTGGCGCACGGGCGGCTATGAATGGCGCGGACTGGTCCGTGGCCGCCTGATGCCCTGGTGGGAGGTGCTGGGCATCGCGATCGCGACGCTGATTTCGGGGCTGGTGGTGCTGTATCTGTCCCGACCCGAGGCGATCTTTGCGATGGTGCGGCAGCGCCCCGAATTCCTGTTGGTGATCTGGTGCCTTTACCCGCTGCTGTCGGCCCTGCCGCAGGAACTGATCTTCCGGCCCCTGTTCTTCCATCGCTATGGCGGTCTGATGCCTGCCGGAAACGCGGCCATCGCGATCAATGCCGCCGTCTTTTCCTTTGCGCATCTGATGTATTGGTCCTGGGTCGTGGCGATCCTGACCTTCTGCGGCGGCTGGATTTTCGCGCGTGCCTATCTGCGCCACGGCTTTCCCGCGGCATGGATGCTGCACGCGGTGGCCGGAAATGTGCTGTTTGCGGTGGGAATGGGCTATTATTTCTACAGCGGCAACGTGGTGCGCCCCTTCTGAGCGGTTGACTTCCCGACTGTCCCGCTGTTCATGCGAGGGCTGAACAAGTGGGGACCGACCATGCACGCCTATCGCAGCCATACCTGCGGCGATCTGACTGCCGCCAACGCCGGTGAAACCATCCGCCTGTCGGGCTGGGTGCATCGTGTGCGCGATCACGGGGGCGTCCTGTTCGTCGATCTTCGCGACCATTACGGCATGACGCAGGTTCTGGCCGACAGCGACAGCCCCGCCTTCGCCGCGATGGAGAAGCTGCGCGCCGAAACCGTCATCCGCATCGACGGCCGCGTGAAGCTGCGCGACGCCAGCCTCGTGAACCCCAAGCTGCCCACCGGCGAGATCGAGGTCTATGCGACCGACCTGGAGGTGCTGGGCGCCGCCGATGAACTGCCGCTGCCGGTCTTCGGCGATCAGGACTACCCGGAAGAAACGCGCCTTGCGTACCGCTTCCTCGACCTGCGCCGCGAGAGCCTGCACAACAACATCATGCTGCGCAGCCAGGTGATCCGGTCGATCCGCAACCGCATGTGGGACCAGGGCTTCACCGAATTCCAGACGCCGATCATCACGGCCAGCAGCCCCGAAGGCGCGCGCGACTTCCTGGTGCCGTCGCGTCTGCATCCGGGCAAGTTCTACGCGTTGCCGCAGGCCCCCCAGCAGTTCAAGCAGCTGATCATGGTCGCGGGCTTCGACAAGTATTTCCAGATCGCGCCCTGCTTCCGCGACGAGGATCCGCGCGCCGACCGCAGCCCGACCGACTTCTACCAGCTGGACCTGGAAATGTCCTTCGTGGACCAGGAGGACGTCTTTGCCTCGATCCAGCCGGTCGTGCAGGGCCTGTTCGAGGAATTCGGCAAGGGCCGCAAGGTCGATACCGAATGGCCGCGCATCCCCTATGCCGAGGCCATGCTGAAATACGGCAGCGACAAGCCCGATCTGCGCAACCCGATCGAGATGCAGATCGTCAGCGAGCATTTCCGCGGTTCGGGCTTTGCGATCTTCGCCAAGCTGCTGGAACAGGACGGCACCGAGGTCCGCGCCATTCCCGCGCCGACCGGCGGCAGCCGCAAGTTCGCCGACCGCATGAACGCCTTTGCGCAATCGCAGGGCTTGCCCGGCATGGGCTATATCCTGTGGCGCAAGGACGATAACGGCCAGATCGAGGCTGCAGGCCCCGTCGCCAAGAATATCGGCCCCGAGCGGACCGAGGCGATCCGCCAGCAGCTGGGACTGGGCATCGGCGATGCCGCGTTCTTCCTTGGCGGCAAGCCCGAGGCGTTCGAGGGTGTCGCGGGCCGCGCCCGCAACGAGATCGGCCGCGAGCTGGGCCTGACCGACGAGAACCAGTTCAAGTTCGCCTGGATCGTCGATTTCCCGATGTACGAGAAGGACGACGAGGGCAAGATCGACTTCAGCCACAACCCGTTCAGCATGCCGCAGGGTGGTCTGGACGCGCTGAACGGCGATCCGCTGGCGGTCAAGGGCTATCAGTACGACCTGGCCTGCAACGGCTATGAGCTGATCTCGGGCGCGATCCGGAACCACAAGCCGGAAATCATGTTCAAGGCGTTCGAACTGGCCGGTTACGGCGCAGACGAGGTCGAAAAGCGCTTTGGTGGTATGGTCAAGGCGTTCCGCTATGGCGCGCCCCCGCACGGCGGTTGCGCGGCCGGCATCGACCGGATCGTGATGTTGCTGGCGGATGAACAGAACATCCGCGAGGTCATCATGTTCCCGATGAACCAGCGTGCCGAGGATCTGATGATGGGTGCCCCGTCCGAACCGACCAATGAACAGATGCGCGAATTGCGTCTGCGGGCCCTGCCGAAAGAGTGAACTGACAGCAGCCCTTGCCATGTGTCATATCTGCCGCGGATGATGTCCGCGGCAGTTTTCGTTGAGGCGCAATGGTTCTTGACCCTGAAATCGCGATGATCCGGCTGGGCTATGGTCTGTCGCCGGACAGCCCGCAAGCGGTCGATGCCGATCTGCTGCTGGCGTCGGTCGCGACGGCCCGGCCCGATGCGGATGCGATCCGCATGGCCGATATCGACGCCCGCCGGCAGGTCGAAAACGATCTGGCCGCCGCAGCCCGAAAGCCCGGATCGGACAAGCCGACGCAGCGCAAATCGGCCCGGATGCGGCGTGAGACGATCTGGATGGCGCAGCATGCCTTTCAGGTGCGTGTCGCGCGTGCGGTGGCTGATCCCGTGGGTTTTGGCGAAAGGCTGGTGCAGTTCTGGTCCGATCACTTCACCGTCGCGGGCGGCAACCGCTTTCAGTCCCTGATTGCCGCCGCCCATGTCGACGAGGCCATTCGTCCGCATCTGGGGGGGCGTTTTTCCGATCTGATGTTCGCGGCGGAAACCCACCCGCGGATGCTGACCTACCTGAACCAAAGTGGGTCCGTCGGGCCGAATTCGGCCATTGCCAGGCGGCGCAAGGATGACGATCTGGGCCTGAACGAAAACCTTGCCCGCGAAATGATCGAACTGCACAGCCTTGGCGTCGGCGGTGACTATACCCAGCGCGACGTGAGGCAACTGGCGCGGCTGCTGACCGGGCTTAGCTATCGGGCGGGGCAGGATCGGGCCTTTCGTCCGGCCATGGCCGAACCCGGCGCGGATACCGTGCTGGGCGTCACCTATGGCGGCAATGGACAGGCCAGCCTGAACGATATCCGCGCGGTGATCGACGATCTGGCCATGCATCCCGACACCGCGCGGCATCTGGCCCGCAAACTGGCGGTGCATTTCGTGTCCGACGATCCGCCCGCCGATCTGATCGACCGTCTGGCGCAGACCTATCGGCAGGCGGATGGCGATCTGTCCGTGGTCTATGTCGCCCTGGCCGAGGCCCCCGAACTGGCCGCTGGATTTCGGCAGAAGGCCAGGCAGCCCTTTGATTTCGTCGTCGCCGCGCTGCGTGCGCTGGGGATGCGGGGGGGCGATCTTCGGCAATTGGACCGGCGCGATTCGAACGGGCGGCTGTTGCGCCCGCTGCAGACCATGGGACAGCGATGGGCCATGCCGCGCGGTCCCGATGGCTGGCCCGAAAGCGCCGAAAGCTGGATCACGCCGCAGGGGCTGGCCGCGCGGATCGACTGGTCGATGCGGCACCCGGCCAAACTGCTGGGCGATCTGCCCGATCCGCGCGATTTCTTGCGGACCGCGCTGGGTTCGACCGCGTCGCAATCGCTGCAATGGGCGGTTCCGAAGGCGGAATCGCCGCGTGAGGGGGTGGCGATCGTGCTGGCCTCGGCCGATTTCAACCGGAGGTGACGCAATGCTGTCACGACGCTTGTTCCTGAAATCTTCGGCGCTGATCGGCTGTTCGGCGGCGGCGCATCCGTTGATGTCCAGCATCAGCTTTGCCTCGGCCCCCGGTGAAAACCGGCTGGTGGTGATCATCCTTCGTGGCGCGATGGACGGTCTGGACGCGTTTCAGCCCTATGGCGATCCGATGCTGCGACAGCTGCGACGCAAGCTGTCGCAGGGACCCGATCAGGGCGCGACCGATCTGGACGGTTTCTTCGCGCTGCATCCGGCGTTGTCGCCGCTGATGCCGCTGTGGCGTTCAGGCGAATTGGCCTTCGCGCCTGCGGTATCCACGCCCTATCGTGACAAGCGCAGCCATTTCGACGGGCAGGGCCTGCTGGAGGCCGGGATCCCGTCCGAGGATGATCTGCTGGCGCGCAAGGATGGCTGGCTGAACCGGTTGCTGCAACAGATGCCGGGGGCACGGGCGCAGACCGCCTATGCCATCGGGCTGGATGACATGCAGATTCTGGATGGTCCGGCCCCGGCGCGCAGTTGGGCGCCCGAAGCTGGCTTCAACCTGTCGGGGCAGGCGCAGCGGCTTCTTGAACATGTCTATCACGACGACCCGTTGTTTCAGGCCGCCGGCGATCAGGCGATGGAGATTGCCGGCGCGGGCATGCAGGTCGAACAGGAAGATCCCGGTCCCGCCCGCGACGCGCGGATGCTGGCACGGTTCGCCGCGGATCGGCTGAACGGCGAAACGCGGATCGCCAGCTTTTCGATTTCGGGATGGGACAGTCACGCCAATCAGAGCCGGATCATCGGCCGGTCGTTGCAGCGTCTGGCCGAGGCGATCATCACCCTGCGCGACACGCTGGGGCCGAACTGGGGGCGCACGACGGTACTGGCGATGACCGAATTCGGGCGCACGGTGCGCGAAAACGGAACGGGTGGCACCGATCACGGCACGGGCGGTGCGATGCTGATGGCGGGCGGCGCCATTCGCGGCGGTCGCGCCTATGGCGAATGGCCGGGTCTGGCCGAGGGCGATCTGTATGCCGGGCGCGACCTTATGCCGATGCGCGACATCCGGGCCTATGCCGCCTGGGCGATGCGCGATCTGTATGGCATCCCCCGCGACGCGCTGGAACGCGACGTGTTTCCGGGGCTGGAGATGGGCGACAATCCCGGCGTCTGGGCCTAGACCTCGGCCACCTTCGACAGCCGATCCTGAACCAGCCCGCTGATCCGCGCCAGATCGGTCGCAACCGCGTGCCCGGCCTGATGATCGCGGGCCAGTGCCGTTGCGGCCTGTTCAAGGTCGTCGTCATGCGCCGACCGCGCCACCCCCGCCAGAAATCGGGCGATATAGTCGATGGCGGCCGTGTCCTGGGCCGAGGACAGGATTTCGGCCACATGTGCCAGATCGTCACGCAGGCCGGACGCGTCCGGCTGGATCATGTCATCGGGCAGAATGCGCGGCCCCGCAGGTACCGCCTGGGGCAGGGCCGACAGGATCGCCTGCTGAAATACCGCCAGGCTTTCGACCGGCTTGGCCAGAAACCCGTCCGCGCCTGCCTGCATGGCATTGTCGCGCATGTCCGGGTCGCCCGAGATGCCCAGAACGACCGGCACGCGCGGTTCGCATGTGGCGATCTGGCGGATCAGGTCGGCGCCATCGCCGTCGGGCAGCCCCAGATCGACGATCACGACCGTCGGGCGATAGGTCTTCAGATGCCGCGCCGCCGACCGCAGGCAATCGGCACGGCGGATGCGGGCCCCGGATCGCAGGCACAGCAGGCGCACCGCCTCGCTGGCGAAGCGCGAATCCTCGACGACAAGAACGGTCAGCCCGGTCAGTGGACGACCCGGCAGCGACATGCGCCAAAGAGGCAGCGCCTCTCCCATGGTGGTTCCGACTTCTGTCAGCATCTCTGTTTCCTCATCCGAGTGTGACGATACGTTTTAGTTAACGAATGATTCCCTAAGAACGGGTTAATCCCCTCGTTTTCCTTTTCCTGACGGCGCTGAAGCCCTAGAACTTCGACAAACGGAGGATCCCATGATCGGAAAGCTGAACCACGTCGCCATTGCCGTCCCCGATTTGCAGGCCGCGGCGGCCCAATATGAAAACACCCTTGGCGCGACGGTGCGCGCCCCGCAGGACGAACCGGATCATGGCGTGACGGTGGTGTTCATCGACCTGCCGAACACCAAGATCGAACTTCTGTATCCACTGGGCGACGACAGCCCGATCAACGGCTTTCTGGAAAAGAACCCTTCGGGTGGCATCCACCACATGTGCTTTGAGGTCGAGGATATCATCGCCGCCCGCGACAAGCTGAAATCCGAAGGCGCGCGGGTGCTGGGCAGCGGCGAACCGAAGATCGGCGCACATGGCAAGCCGGTGCTGTTCCTGCATCCCAAGGATTTCAACGGCTGCCTGATCGAACTGGAGCAGGTCTGATGAACCTGACCGGCGGAATCGTTCTTTATGCCGTTCTGTGGTTTCTGACCCTGTTCGTGGTCCTGCCCATCGGCCAGAAATCGCAGGCCGAGGCCGGAGAGATCGTGCCCGGCACGCCCGCGGGCGCACCGGCCAATCTGTTGCTGCGCCGCAAGCTGATCCTGACCACGCTGTTTGCGGCGGCGGTCTGGGGGATCATCGCCTGGCTGATTCTGGGCGGGGTCGTTACCCGCGCCCAGTTGGAAAGCTTTGACCTGTTCTTCCGCGGATAAGGTGGAACAGGTGGGTAAAACCCGCCGCAGCCAGAAGGGGGCCGATCATGTTGACCAGTGGAACGGTCAGCAGCACCGCAATTGCGGCCCCGGCCAGCGTGATCGGCAGGATATGCCTGCGGCGCAGGTCGGTCGCGCGCGTATCGTCCAGATGCCGTCGCGCGGCCATCTGAAAGAATTCACGGCCCAACAGCCAGCCATTCGCGCCGTAGAACAGCAGCGGCGCGAATGGACCCAGAAAAGGCGTCAGGATCAGCGACAGGATCGTGACGCCCAGCACCGCGGCGACGACCGCCAGCGATTCCAGCAGCCCGTCCAGAAAATCCGGGGCGCGGCCCTTGGCGCGGGGATAGTGCATGTCCTCGACGGCATCGGCCACGCGGTCGGTGAACAACCCCGCGAAGCCGGCCGCGACCGGGGCCATCAGGAAAAAGCCCATCACCGGCAACAGCGCAAGCGAGGCCCATGACAGTGGCGCGGCGGTTTCGATCGCACCGATCCATGGCAGGGTAAAGCTGCCGGCTGCGAAGATGCGGATCAGCCAGAAAACCCCCGCCTGCAAAGCCACCAGCAGCAGGACGGTCAACCCGATACCCATCAGCGCCAGCGAAAAGATCCGGGGGCGCAGCAGGTCGGACCATGCCAGCGCCAGTGCGCGAAAGACGGTCATTCCAGCCAGCTTGTCTTGGCCTGAATATCGGGGCGGGGGCGTTCGGGCGGTGTCTCGCCCCGCGTGCCGATATGGATCAGGCCCGCGACCCGTTCGGACGGCGCAAGGCCCAGATGCGCCTCGGCAAAGCCCTGGTTCAGCGCCGCAAACCCGGTCAGCCAGGCCGCGCCCCATCCCGATGCCAGCGCCGCGTTCACCAGACCAAGGCAGACCGCGCCCGCCGACAGGACCTGTTCCCATTCCGGGATCTTTTCGCTGGCCACCGGCGAAAAGATCACGGCCACGATCACCGGCGAACCAAAGGATGCAGCGGCCTTTTCCGCCGCCGCGGCATCCTGACCCGTGGCCAGAACCTCTTGGCGCAGGATCGGTTGCAGGGCGTCCAGCCGGTCGCGACCCAAGACCACAAAGCGCCACGGTTCCAGCTTTCCGTGATCGGGCGCGCGGGCGGCCATGGTCAGCAACCGGATCAGTTCGTCGCGGTCCGGTCCGGGCGATTTCAGCAGCTTTGGCGGGTGCGAGCGGCGGGCGCCCAGAAACGCGACCGCCTGATCGTTGCGATGGTCCATCAAGATCTCCGTTCTTTCAGGTGGCATATGGGGGCAGGGCGGGAATTTCCATAGGATTGCCCCGCAGCGTCCGCCCTGCCATGTGTGGCCGATGTGCGATCTGTCCCATCTTGCAATCCCCGGTGCCGAATTTGCGGTCAGGGTCACGCCGAAGGCCCGCCGCAACGCGGTCGATGCGGCGGGGCAGGTTCTGCGGGTTCACGTCACCGCGCCACCTGACAAGGGCAAGGCCAATGATGCGGTGATCCGCCTGCTGGCGGATGCGCTGGGTGTCGCCAAATCGCGCCTGACCCTGATCCGTGGCGCGACCGCGCGGGACAAGACCTTTCGGCTGGACTAGCCGTCCTTCCGCTCGATCCGGTAATTCCCCTCGGGCAGGTTCAGGGCAAGGCGCAGTTCGGACAGCTGTTCCAGCGTGAAGGTGACGCGGACCACCTCGTCGCCATCGGGGCTCATCTGTTCGATGACGACTCGATCGTCGAAAGACAGGATCACCACATCCTCGTTCAGGGGCCGGGTCTTGGCGGGGGCTTCGTCGATCAGCGTGATGACGGTGGCGTCGAAATCGTGCTCGATGGTGAACATTGTTTTCTCCTGCTTGTTCCTGACAATTGCGTGGAAGGGCAGGGTGGGCAAGGGTCAGGGTTTGCAGCGGCAAATGACGCGCGATAAGGTGATGGCAAACGGGATCACCCCGAAGCGGGGACAGGGCAGGATGCAAGCGATCATGGCAGGGAAATCGGCACCCCGGCGGTTGGCGGCGATGGCGGTGATTGTGGCGGGGCTGCTGGCGGGCTGTGCGCCGGTTCAGACATCTGCGCCGCAGGGGCAACCCACCCAATCCAGCCGCGCCCCCAGTATGGACATCGTCACGCCCGACGATTCCGCCCGCGTTTTCGTCGCCGTCATGCGCCGGATGGAGCCCGCGGTCGAACGCGAATGCCTGCAGCGCCGCACCCAGCCGATCAATTGCGATTTCCAATTCGTCGTCGATGACCGCCCCGGACTGGAACCGAACGCCTTTCAGACGGTCGATGACAATGGCCGCCCGATTATCGGCTTTACCCTGTCGCTGATCGCGGCGACCCGCAATTCCGACGAGATCGCCTTTGTCGTCGGCCACGAAGCCGCGCATCACATCCTGAACCATCTTGACCGCAAGGCCGGCGCGGCTGCGGCGGGGGCGGTGATTCTGGGCAGCATCGCGTCGATCTATGGCGGCGACGCGGCCGCGATCGAACAGGCCCAGCAGATCGGCGCGTCGGTCGGGTCGCGGTATTATTCGAAGGACTGGGAACTTCAGGCCGATTACCTTGGGGCCATCGTGTCCCTGAATGCGGGTTTCGATCCGATGCGCGGGGCCAGGTTCTTTGAACGGCTGCCCGATCCCGGCAATCACGTCCTGGGAACGCATCCCTCGCGCGCCTCGCGTCTGGCGCAGGTGCAACGCGCCATCGAAGACGTGCGCAGCGGCAGGACACGGTAGGGGTGGCGGGCGCCAATCCCCTGCCCGGGCAGCTACGCTGGCGTCTGACGCAACTGTTTCGCAAGGTCTGGGTGCGGGTGACGGCCTTCGCCGTACTGGGCGTGCTGACCGCGCTGGCCGGGTTTGCGCTGAAAGGCTTCATTCCCAGTGATCTACCCGCCAAGATCGGCGCCGACGCGATCGAGGCGATCCTGCAGATCCTTGCCTCGTCCATGCTGGCGGTGACGACCTTTTCCCTGTCGATCCTGACGGCGGCCTATGCGGCGGCGGGCACCACCGCGACGCCGCGCGCGGTGCATCTGCTGGTTTCGGATTCGGCCAGCCAGACGGTATTGGCAACCTTTATCGGCGCGTTTCTGTTCAGCCTTGTCAGCATCATCATCCTGAAAACCGGCATCTATGGCGAATCCGGGCGGCTGGTGCTGTTTGCGGTGACGGTACTTGTGGTGCTGATCATCGTCGTGTCGCTGTTGCGCTGGATCGAGCTTCTGTCGCAACTGGGCCGCGTGGGCGACACGCTGAAACGGATCGAAGCCGCGGCCGACAGGGCGCTGGCGTTGCATCTGAAATCGCCCTGGCTGGGCGGCAATCCGATGATCGGTGCGCCCCCGGTCGATGCCCAGCCGGTCCTGTCGGACGCCAACGGGTTCCTTCAGCATTGCGACACCGCGAAACTGTCCGACATGGCGTCCGAAGCGGGGATCGAGGTCTATCTGGCGGTCCGTCCCGGCGATTTCCTGCATCTGGCCGCGCCCGCCTTTCATATCCGCCCGCAGCCCGCCGATGAAGAGGCGGCCGAAGCGTTGCGCAAACGCCTGCTCGGCACACTGACCATCGCCGCGAATCGCAGCTTCGATCAGGATCCGCGCTTCGGTCTGTCGGTGCTGTCCGAATCAGCGCAGCGCGCCTTGTCACCCGGCATCAACGACCCCGGCACCGCGAAACAGGCGGTCACGCATATTCTTCAGGTCCTGTCGCAATGGCGTACCCCGATCCAGCCACAGGTACAGTATCCGCGCCTGTTCGTGCCAACGCTTGGCGCGCATGAACTGCTGGTCGAATCGTTGCTGCCCATCGGTCGTGACGGGGCCGCGGACTATTGGGTCCATGTTGGTCTGCAACAGGCTTTGCTGGCTCTGGCGCAGATTTCGCCACAGGTTTTTTCCAAGGCTGCGGCAGATCTGTCCCGCGACCTGCTGAAATTGAGTGACGGAAATTTACTTCTGCCGGAACAAAGGACAAGCCTGAAAGACCTCTCAGCTTGGGCCCTCGATGTGGCCCAGTTCACGGCCGAGTGATGATAATGAAACACATGCCAGCTAAATATAGGCAGAAATACGCAAAAAAGTGCTGGCAAGTCGGCGGTTTTCTGCTTTAGTCACATTAACACATACATAACCTTTGAAATTTACGAACATCTCGTGCCCCGTCGGGGTCGGGCCAAAGAGGGCTGCCCATGATCGGCGTCGTAGTTTGGAGCTGCAAGGATCGGAAGAAAGCGGTGATCTGGTGCGAAGACCAGGCTTCACTTGCTTACCTGCAAGGCCCCGAAAACCTGAATCACGGCCCGGCCTGGCCGCAACCCGGCGACCTGGTCGAACTCGAAAGCGAGACGATCGGCGAATTGCGTCATGCCCGGAATGTGCAGGTGTTGTCCGAACAAGGCTGTTCCAGCCTGCCCGAGATGCTGCGCAATAGCGCCGAACCGATGGAACCGCATCTCAGGGTTGTCAGTTCGACGCCACGCCCGGTGACGAAAGGGCGCGGCGCGAACAGCTATCCGGCGGCACGTCTCGCCACCCGCTGATCCGGGGTCAGTTCCCCCGGGCCAGCGCCGCGACGCCCGTGCGGGCCAGTTCCGACAGCCCAAGAGGGCGCATCAGTTCAGCAAAGGCATCCAGCTTGGATGGCGTGCCGACCAGTTCGAAAACAAAGCTTTCCAAGGTCGAATCGACGACATTGGCGCGAAAGATCTCGGCGATTCGCAGCGCTTCGACACGCTTTTCGCCCTGACCCGCCACCTTGAACAAACCCAGTTCCCGCTCGACCGACGGACCCTCGACGGTCAGATCGTGCACATCATGGACGGGCACGATCCGACCCAACTGCGCCTTGATCTGCTCGATCACGGCGGGGGTGCCACGGGTGACGACCGTGATCCGCGACCGATGACCGGTATGGTCCACCTCGGCCACCGTCAGGCTGTCGATATTGTAGCCACGGCCCGAAAACAGCCCGATCACTCGCGCCAGAACACCCGGCTCGTTCTCGACCAGCACCGCCAGGGTGTGGCTTTCCTCGATCTCGGCATTCGGATCGCGCAGGTCATAGGCCGAATGGCTCGACATGCCCTTTTGAATATTCAACGCATTCATGCTCTGCCCCTATCTTCTGTGCAGAAATATCCCGGGGGTACGGGGGCAGCGCCCCCGTGCCGACATCTCAGACCAGAACCGCACCCTGCGATTCGATCACGCCTTGGGTTTCGGCCTCGCCAAGCAGCATTTCATTATGCGGCTTGCCCGAGGGGATCATCGGGAAGCAGTTCTCATGCTTCTCGACCAGCACATCCAGAATGAACGGGCCGTCATATTCGATCATCTGCCGGATCGCGTCGTCCAGATCCTTGGGGTCCTGAACCTGCGCCCCCTTGCAGCCAAAGGCCTCGGCCAGCTTCACGAAATCGGGCAGGCTGTCGGACCAGCTTTGGCTATAGCGTTCGCCATGCAGCAGCTGCTGCCACTGGCGCACCATGCCCAGCCGTTCATTGTTCAGGATGAACTGCTTGACCGGAAGGCGGAACTGGACCGCCGTGCCCATTTCCTGCATGTTCATCAGCCAGCTGGCATCGCCGGCAACATTGACGACCAAGGCGTCGGGATGGGCCATCTGAACACCGATGCTGGCCGGCAGACCATAGCCCATCGTGCCCAGTCCGCCTGATGTCATCCAGCGATTCGGCTGGTCAAAGCCCAGATATTGCGCAGCCCACATCTGATGCTGGCCGACTTCGGTCGTGACATAGCGGTCATGATCCTTGGTCAGCTCCTGCAGGCGCTGCATCGCATATTGCGGCTTGATGATCGAATCGCTGTTCTGGAAGAACAGGCAGTTCTTGGCCTTCCAGCCTTCGATTTTTTCCCACCACTTGCCAAGCGCGGGACCGTTCACCTTGCGTCCGCGGGATTTCCAGACCTTCAGCATGTCTTCCAGAACATGGCCGACATCGCCCATGATCGGCAGGTCGACGCGGATCACCTTGTTGATGCTGGACGGGTCGATATCGACATGCGCCTTGACCGAGTTCGGGCTGAAATCGGCCACGCGACCGGTGATCCGGTCGTCGAACCGTGCGCCCAGATTGATCATCAGGTCGCAGTCGTGCATCGCCAGATTGGCCTCGTAAAGACCGTGCATCCCCAACATGCCCAGCCAGTTCCTGCCCGAAGCAGGATAGGCGCCCAGTCCCATCAAGGTCGAGGTGACGGGGAACCCGGTCGCATCGACCAGTTCACGCAGCAATTGACTGGCTGCGGGCCCCGAATTGATGACGCCGCCGCCGGTATAGAAAATCGGGCGTTCGGCCTGTTCGATCAGCTCGACCAGTCGGGTGATCGCGTCAAGATCACCCTTGCGCGCGGGCTGATATTGCGCCGGCGCGACCTGTTTGGGGCCCAGATATTCGGCGGTGGCGAATTGCACATCCTTCGGAATGTCGATCAGCACCGGGCCCGGACGGCCCGAGGTGGCGACGTGAAATCCCTTGTGGATCGTCTCGGCCAGCTTGTTGGGATCCTTGACCAGCCAGTTATGCTTGGTGCAGGGGCGGGTGATGCCGACGGTGTCGGCCTCCTGGAAGCCATCGGTGCCGATCAGGAAGGTCGGAACCTGTCCCGACAGAACCACCAGCGGGATCGAATCCAGCAAGGCATCGGTCAGGCCGGTCACGGCATTGGTCGCCCCCGGACCCGAGGTGACCAGAACCACCCCCGGCTTGCCGGTCGCGCGGGCATAGCCCTCGGCCATGTGAACGGCACCCTGCTCGTGACGGACCAGAACATGGGTGATGTCGTTCTGTTGAAAAATCTCGTCATAGATGGGTAGTACCGCCCCGCCCGGATAGCCGAATACAGTGTCGACGCCGTGATCGCGCAGCGCTTCGACAACCATTCTTGCACCCGTCATCATTCGGGACATCTTCTTCACTCCATCAGACATAAACCGCGCGAAGGCCGCATTTCTGCGCCGCCGCGTCGGGGCAAACTATGGGCGCTTGTCAGAAGGGTCAATGGTATCCGGCGGTAAAAATGACGCTGATCCTGCCGAATTTGTAATTTTCTTTCGCGACTTCCGGTTCAGCGATCGAATTGTGGCAGGGCGATGCGGGCAACCTGCTCGACGATCGGGTCCACGGACAGGGGATGCGCCTCGTCTACATGATCGGCAGGGTCGCCGATATCCTGCCACACACCGCCCTTGTAGATTTCAAGCGCAGAGAACCGGGCCTTGTATTCCATCTTGCGGCTGCCCGGCACCCAATAGCCCAGATAGATATAGGGCAGCCCCGCGGCGCGCGCGATCTCGATATGATCAAGGATGACATAGGTGCCAAGGCTGGCGGCATGCAGCGTCGGATCATAGAAGCTGTAGACAAGGCTCAGCCCGTCATCCAGTACATCGGTCAGGCAGACGGCAGCCAGATGATCGTCGCCCTTGACCAGCTTGGCGGGATCGCGACCGTCGCAGCGATATTCGATCACCCGCGTCTTGATCGGCGTTTCCTCGACCATGGCGGCGAATTCGAAGATGTCCATATCCGCCATGCCGCCATCGGCATGCCGCTGATCCAGATAGCTGCGGAACAGATCATATTGTTCTTCGGTCGCCCAGGCGCTGGTCGCCAGCCGGCGCAGCCCGGCGTTGCGTTTCTGCAAGCGTCGCTGCGTGCGCGAGGGTTGAAAATCCGCGACCCTGATCCGCGCCGACATGCAGGCCACGCAGCTTTCACAGCTGGGGCGGTACAGCACGTTCTGGGACCGACGAAAGCCCTGCCGCGACAGCGCGTTGTTCAGCTCGGCCGCGTTTTCGCCCTGCAGCGCCGTGAACAGCTTTCGCTCGGCCCGGCCATGCAGATAGGGGCATGGCTGCGGGGCCGTCACATAGAATTGCGGCGCGTGCGGGACTGTATGGCGCATCAGCGGCGCCCCGGCAGGCAGGGGTTCGGGTCAGGGCTTCTCATACGGGCGTCTGGGCTTGAAAAATTCGCCATGCTGTGGGTTCGCAGCAAAGCCTAGCAACGAAATCATGACACGCCAAGCACCGAAAGCGGAACATGGTTTCCGCGCGCCCATGTTGCGGCAGATTGACCGTCCTTTGGCTTTGGCTAGTGTGACGCGCATGGATTTCGTTGATCGCATCACCCGCTTTCCGCTGGCTTTGGATGCCGACCGCGCTGCGTCGGTATCCGCGCTGTTTGTCGCGGCCCCTGCGCCTTTGCAGAAACTGCTGAAGGGGGCGGCGGGGACCAGCCCCTATCTGGCGGGGCTGATCCAGAAAGAGGCCGACTGGCTGTTGGATGCGCTGCCGCATGAAGATGTGGTCGCCCGTGAAACCGCAGGGTTCGAGGCGTTGGATGCCGCCGAGCTGGGCGTGGCGTTGCGCCGGGCCAAGCGGCGGGTGGCGCTGTATACGGCGCTGGCCGATCTGGGCGGGGTCTGGCCGCTTGAAAAGGTCACTGGCGCCCTGTCCGATCTGGCGGATCGTGCCGTCGATCTGGCGCTGCGGGTGCATGTCGCGCATGAGGCACGGCGCGGCAAGCTGCCTGAAACCCAGGCCGATGCGGGGGGCATCTTTGCCCTGGCGATGGGAAAGGGCGGCGCGAAGGAACTGAACTACAGTTCGGATATCGATCTGATCGTCCTGTTTGACGAAACCGCCTATGACGAGGCCGATCAGCACGAGGCCCGTGCCGCGCTGATCCGCGCGACGCGCAAGATGGCGGCGACGCTGTCTGACGTGACCGAACATGGATATGTCTTCCGCACCGATCTGCGGTTGCGGCCCGACGCCTCTGTCACCCCGGTCTGCATTTCGACCGCGGCGGCACTGGCCTATTACGAGGCCGAGGGCCGCACATGGGAACGCGCGGCTTTCATCAAGGCGCGCGCCGCCGCCGGGGATATCGCGGCGGGCCAGCGTTTCCTGCGCGAATTGCGCCCCTTCGTCTGGCGCAAGCATCTGGATTTCGCGGCCATCCAGGACGCCCATGACATGCGTCTGCGGATCCGCGACCACAAGGGGCTGGGCGGTCGCCTGGACATTCCCGGCCACAATATGAAGCTGGGGCAGGGCGGTATCCGCGAGATCGAGTTCTTTACCCAGACCCGTCAGCTGATCGCGGGCGGGCGCGACCCCGATCTGCGGTGCCGAGATACTGTGGGCGGTCTGGCTGCACTTGCCCAAAAGGGGTGGATCCCGCAAGGCGTGGCCGATCGCCTGACCGACCATTACCGCGAGCATCGCGACATCGAACATCGCATCCAGATGGTGAATGATGCGCAGACCCACTGCCTGCCGAAAGATGCCGAGGGGATTGCGACCGTCGCGGCGATGATGGGACAGGACGATGCGGACCGGTGGTCCGAGCGTCTGAAATCCCGGCTGGAAGATGTCCATGAACTGACGGAATCCTTCTTCTCGCCCACGGACGCCGCCCCCCGGCCCGACATCTCGGACGAGGCGCGGGCGATCATCGACCGGTGGCAGCACTACCCGGCGCTTCGGTCGCAACGCGCCCAGCAGGTGTTCCAGCGGATCGAACCAGAGCTTTTGTCGCGCATGTCCTGCGCCGGACAACCGGATGAGGTTCTGGCCCGGTTCGATGCGTTTCTGTCTGGCCTGCCTTCGGGCGTGCAGTTGTTTTCACTGTTCGAGGCCAACCCCCAGCTGATCGACCTGATCGTCGATATCTGCGGGACGGCGCCGGGGCTGTCGGCCTATCTGTCGCGCCATCCCGCCGTGCTGGATGCCGTGCTGGGGGGCAGTTTCTTCGCGGCATGGCCCGGCCCGCAATCCCTTCGCGACGATCTGGCAAAGCAGTTGAAGACCGCGCTGAACGCGCCGGGCGGGGGGTATGAACGTGCGTTGGACGCGGCGCGGCGGTGGGCGCATGAATGGCATTTCCGCATCGGGGTGCATCATCTGCGCGGGCTGATCGACGCGGATGAGGCCGGGGGGCAATATGCCGATCTGGCCGATGCCTGCGTGGCGGCACTGACCCCGGTGACGGTTCAGGATTTCAGCCGCCGGCATGGTCCGCCGCCGGGCCAGGGCGCGGTTGTCCTGGGCATGGGGTCCCTGGGCGCAAGACAGCTGAATGCCGGGTCGGATCTGGACCTGATCGTGATCTATGACGCGGATGGTGTCGACAGTTCCGATGGACCCAAGCCGCTGACGGCGCGGCCCTATTATGCCCGGCTGACGCAGGCGCTGATCACCGCGGTTTCGGCCCCGACTGCCGAGGGCAGGCTGTACGAGGTCGATATGCGTCTGCGGCCTTCCGGCCGTCAGGGGCCGGTGGCGACCTCGGTCCAAAGCTTTGAAAATTACCAGATGACCGAAGCCTGGACATGGGAACATCTGGCCCTGACCCGCGCGCGGGTGGTCGGTCTGGCCGGCGAGAACGCGCAGCCTCTGGCCGACCGGATCGAAGAACTGCGCCTGTCGGTGCTGAAGGATCGTGGCGGGGACCCGCGGGTGATGCCGGATCTGGCGAAGATGCGCGAACGGATCTTTGCTGCCAAGCCGGTCGATGGTGCGTGGGAGGCCAAGATCGGACCGGGTCGTTTGCAGGATATCGATCTTCTGGCGCAGTCCTGTGCCCTGCGGGCGGGCGAGCCGCAGCGCGGCACGCTTGCGCAATTGCGCTGTGGCAAACGCGCGGGCCTTCTTGGCGGGCAAGAGGCCGATCGACTGGCGTCATCCTATCGCCTGCTGTGGCGGATTCAGGGCTCGGCCCGGCTGCTGACCGAGCGCCCGCTGGATTTCGATGAGATCGGCCATGGCGGTCAGGTATTCCTGCTGCGCGAAACCAGCTGTGCGGATCTGGACGAACTGTCCAGCAGGCTGAATGCGGCCACCGAAGCCGCCGCAGCCATCATCGATACGCAATTGGGCCGCGTGGATTAACCGACTTTGGCCATGGGCGGCGCGACCACGACAGGGATCGGAGTGGCGGGGCGGGGTGCCTCGCCGCGCTGGGCCGCGATCTCGTCCAGACTGCGTCCGCCGATCTGGCCCAGAACCGGAACTTGCCGCATGTCGTCGGGCAGGATTTCGGTTTCGGCTTCGTCAAAGACGCCGTGGGCGGTCTTGTCCCAATAGAAGGGATGGCGCACGACCTCGTAGATCGCTTTCCACCCGGCCAGACAGCCAAGCGGGAAATAGACGTGCAGCGTCGGCACCCACAGCGACAGATGCCGGTGCTTGGCCCCGCGCACGGCATAAAGGCCGATGGCCAGATTCAGCGTTTCTGTCGCGATGAACAGCGCCATCAGCCCCGGCAGCACCCAACCGCCCAAAGCGCCGTCCAGCGGGGTGCGCAGAAGATGGGGCAAGCCGAAGGCCAGCAGCCAGAAGCTCCAAAGCATCGGGGCCAGCAGGTACTGGCTAAGCATCGCCAGGAACTGCACCTGAAAACCGATGAAGCGGCGCGCGCCGAGATCGCGGCACAGCCCGACCGGGTCGCGCATATGCACGCCCCAAGTCATCGCGAATCCTTTCAGCCAGCGGGATCGCTGCTTGATCCAGGGGATGACACGGCAATTCGCCTCTTCGTCGGTGGTGGTGTCGATGATCTCGGTCGTCCAGCCGCGGCGGGCCAGACGGACGCCCAGATCCGCGTCCTCGGTGACGTTCCATGCGTCCCAGGCGTGGGCATCGTCCAGCGCGGCGCGCCGGAAAAAGCAGGTGGTCCCGCCCAAGGGCACCAACAGCCCCATCCGCGCAATGCCCGGTAGCAGAACCCGAAACCACGCCGCATATTCGACGGTAAAGCAGCGCGCCAGCCAGTTGGTGCGGGGGTTGTAAAAATCCAGCGCGCCTTGCAGGCAACCGACCCGCGCATCCGCGAAATGGAAATGCCGGGCGATGCGGTGCAGCTGATCGGGGTCGGGTCGGTCCTCGGCGTCCCAGATGCCGACGATGCTGCCGCGGCAGAAGTTCAACGCATAGTTCAGCGCGCGGGGCTTGGTCTTGATCGGCCCGTCGGGAACCTCGACCACGCGCATCCATGCGGGCAGCTTCGCGCCTTTCAGCGCATCCTTGGTGACATGGTCGCTGGCCTCGATCGCCAGCAGGATGTCGGTCAGTTCGCGCGGATAGGCCAGCCGCGCCAGCCGCGCGACAAGCTTGCCCGCGACATCGCTTTCCTGAAACAGCGGCACGATGACCGAGATCACCGGCAGGGGGCCATCCATCTGCGGCGGCTGCACCTTTGCGGCGGCCAGATCGCGTCGGGTGCGGGTCTCGGCCCGGTCATGCAGCACGGTATTGGCAAGGGCCAGCAGCTTCAGCGTGCTTTGCCCGATCAGTCCCAGTGTCACGATGGCGGTCAACCCGCCCAACAGCGCCGCCGGCACGAGCCAGACCGCGATCAAGGCCAGCAGGATGACGGCGACGGCCAGTCGGCCCACCATCGATTCATTCCGCGTGCGACAGCTTTCAGCGGCGGGCACGCAGGTTTCGGCCTGACGGATCAGGGCGATGCGACGTCGCGCAAGGACCGCGCCTTGCGCCTGCGCTTCGGTGCAAAGCAGCATTCGCACGGTGCCGAATTCGACAGGCATCCGGGGGATGAGCGATGCGAATTCCTCGGGGCGGGCGGTGGCGACCCAGGTTACACCGCCGATGCGACGCCAGGGCAGGACCGAATGCGCCAGGCAGAAATCGGCTCCGGCAAGGTCGATCAGGCGCGGGTCGCCAGGCGTTGCCGCCGGATCGATGGCGGAACAGCGCCATTGACGCGACAGCGCGCGGGTCAGGGCCTCTGGCGTGATCCAGCCCTGGGCCAGAAGGATCTGACCCAGACGCGCCTCTTGCCGACCGCGCAGCACCTGCGCTTTCAGCAGATGCGAGGGATCGACGACTCCGTCCTCCAGAAGGATCTGGCCCAATGGCTGCGGATTGCGAGGTGCAAGCGCCGCACAGGCATGCCCCGCGACAGGCGCGGGGGGCGTGGGGAACAGGTCTAACGCAGCCTCGGACATGGGCGATTCCCTTTTGGAACGCCCTGTGGTGGCACGACCACGGTTAACAAGCGGTTAAACGCGGCCGTGCGCCCGATCAGTCGCGGCGATTGCGCATCGCGTCGGCAAAGCGCTGGAACAGATACAGGCTGTCCTGCGGACCCGGCGCGGCCTCGGGGTGGTACTGCACCGAGAAGACCGGTTTGCCGTCGACCCGGATGCCGCAATTGCTGCCATCGAACAGGCTGACATGGGTTTCCAGAACGCCTTCGGGCAGGCTTTGGGTATCGACGGCGAAACCGTGGTTCATCGAGGTAATCTCGACCTTGCCGGTTTCGGTGTCGCGAACGGGGTGGTTCGCGCCGTGATGGCCGTGGCCCATCTTGACGGTCTTCGCACCCAGGGCCAGCGCAAGCATCTGATGACCAAGGCAAATCCCGAAGATCGGCATGTCCTGGCGCAGCAGTTCCTGAATCATCGGCACGGCGTATTCGCCCGTCGCCGCCGGATCGCCGGGGCCATTCGACAGGAAGATGCCTTCGGGCTCATGGGCCATCACCTCTTCGGCGGTGGCGGTCGCGGGCAGTACGGTCACATCCGCGCCATGGGCGACCAGCGACCGCAGGATGTTCCGCTTTGCGCCATAGTCCAGCGCCACGACCTTGAAGGGCTTGTCCTCGGGCGAGGTGCCGAAGCCCTTGCTCCATTCCCAGGCACCCTGATCCCAGCGATAACTTTGGGCACAGCTGACATCCTTGGCCAGATCAAGCCCGACAAGGCCCTGCCAGCCGCGGGCCTTGGCAACCATGGCCTCGATGTCGAAATTGCCGTCGGGGTCATGGGCCAGCACGACATGCGGCGCCCCTTGTTGACGGATCGCGCGGGTCAGGCGGCGGGTATCGACGCCGCCGATCCCGATGCGGCCGCGCTTGGTCATCCAGTCCGACAATTCCCCCATCGCGCGCCAGTTCGACGGCTGGGTCGGATCCCAGCGCACGACGATGCCGCTGGCGACGGGATCCTGCGCCTCGTCATCCTCGGTGGTGATGCCGGTATTGCCGATATGGGGGAAGGTGAAGGTCACGATCTGGCTGGCATAAGAGGGATCGGTCATGATCTCCTGATAGCCGGTCATCGCGGTGTTGAAGACCAGTTCGGCGACGGTCTCGCCGGTGGCACCAAAGCCTCGGCCATAGAAAACGGTCCCGTCGGCAAGCGCGAGGCAGGCAGTCGGTTTTGTGGCCATGGCGGCACCCCTGTACTGAAAATCTGTCGGTGGATAGAGGGGCAGCGCGGCAAGGTCAAGTTCCCCGACGCGCGGTTTGGCTTGATTTTACACGTGGCCCGGCCTATGTCGCCAGCTTTCCTGCGCCAATCACGGCGCATCATCGGAGACTGTGATGGATCTGCGTGCCAAGCTTCAAGCCGCAACCAAGGACGCCATGAAGGCCAAGGACAGTGCGCGCGTCTCGACGCTGCGCCTGATCGGGGCTGCCATCAAGGACCGCGAGATCGCCGCGCGGACCGGCGATGGCGAAGAGGGTGCCCTCAGCGACGCCGACCTGATCGCGATCATGTCGAAAATGGTCAAGCAGCGGCAGGAATCTTCGAAAGCCTATGAAGAGGGCGGGCGGCTGGAACTGGCTGCGAAAGAGGTCGATGAAATCGGCGTCATCCAGGAGTTCCTGCCCCGCCAGCTGACCGAGGGTGAAAGCGCCGAGGCGGTCGACAAGGTCGTGTCGGATCTGGGGGCCGAAAGCATCCGCGATATGGGCCGCGTCATGGCGGAACTGCGCGCCCGCTATGCCGGGCAGATGGATTTCGCCGCGGTCGGGCCGCTGGTGAAACAGCGCCTGTTGAACTGATCGGGCCTTGGGTGCGTTGGCAGGCAGGAGGTGATCTTATGCCAGCCAGATCCAAGGCCCAGCAACGCGCGGCGGGTGCCGCCCTGTCCGCCAAACGCGGGGATACCAAGGTCGGCGACCTGCAGGGCGCGTCGCAGCAGATGTATGACAGCATGTCGGAAGACGAGCTGGAGGATTTCGCATCGACCGAACTGGACGGCTTGCCAGACAAGGTCGACGATGACTGATCCCGCAGCGATCGCCGCCCCGCAACGGGCGGCGATTTTCACATGCGCTCAGCGCAGGCTGAACAGCCGCTGTTCGATCTCATCGCGCAGGGCGCGGCGTTCTTCGGGGGTCAGAAAGGCACCAAGTTCGATGTCGCGCTGGCCGTCGGTCAGGGTCAGATATTCCTCGACAGGGCCGTCGCGCAGGGCGACCCGCACCCAATAGGGGTTGGTCTGCCAATCGCGGTCCGCACGCCCCGGATCGTGGCGACGGACCCGCAGCTGATCGCGTGTCAGGGTCAGGTTTTCCCAGGTCTCGCCACTGCGATAGCTGTTTTGCAGTGCGGCCCAGACCCCCCAGATCACCAGCAGGATGAAGGGCAGAAGCCCCCACAGCACAAAGCTGCCCAGAACCGCGACAAGGGGCAGGGCCATCAGCCCGGCGGTCACCCCGATGAACCAGACGAAACCCCGGCGCGGCAGTGACCGATAGGGCCACAGCCTGAGTTGATGTGAAACGGCCCCGGAATCCTCCGGGGCCGTTTCCTGTGTCCATTCATAGGGCATCAGTGCGCGTGGCTGTGATCCCAGTCCGAGCGCTTGGGTAGTTGCTCGAACGTGTGTTCCGGCGGGGGCGAGGACAGCGTCCATTCCAGCGTGTCTGCATGCTCGTTCCAGTAGTTCGGTACGTTCACGCGCTGACCGGCGCGCAGGGTGTAGACCACGATGCCGATGAAGAACAGGAACGACGCGAAGGACAGGTAGGCCCCGATCGAGCTGATATTGTTCCAGAACGCGAATTCGACCGGATAGTCGATATAGCGGCGCGGCATGCCCTGACGGCCCAGGAAGTGCTGGGGGAAGAAGGTCAGGTTGGCGCCCAGGAACATCATCCAGAAATGCACCTTGCCGGCCCATTCGGGATACTGGCGGCCCGACATCTTGCCCATCCAGTAATAGACACCGGCGAAGATCGCAAAGACCGCACCCAGCGACATCACATAGTGGAAATGGGCCACGACATAGTAGGTGTCGTGATAGACGCGATCCAGCGGCGCCTGCGACAGGACCACGCCGGTCACACCGCCGACGGTGAACAGGAACAGGAAGCCGAAGGCCCACAGCATCGGGGTCTTGAATTCGACACTGCCGCCCCACATCGTCGCGATCCACGAGAAGACCTTGATGCCCGTGGGCACGGCGATCGTCATGGTGGCCAGCATGAAATAGCTTTGCTGGGTCAGCGACATGCCGACCGTATACATGTGGTGCGCCCAGACGACGAAGCCCAGAACACCGATCGCGGCCATGGCCAGAACCATCGGCAGATAGCCGAAGACCGGCTTCTTCGAGAAGGTGGCGATGACGTGGCTGATGATGCCAAAGCCGGGCAGGACGATGATGTACACTTCCGGGTGGCCAAAGAACCACAGGATGTGCTGGTACAGGATCGGGTCACCGCCACCGGCCGGGTTGAAGAAGTTGGTGCCGAAATTGCGGTCCATCAGCAGCATGGTGATGGCCCCGGCCAGAACCGGCAGCGCCAGAAGGATCAGCCACGCGGTGATAAAGACCGACCAGGCGAACAGCGGCACCTTGAACAGGGTCATGCCGGGGGCACGCATGTTCAGGAAGGTGGTGATAATGTTGATCGCGCCCAGGATCGAGGATGCGCCCGACACGTGAACGGCGAAGATCGCCAGATCCATCGAATAGCCGCCCTCGGTCGTCGACAGCGGCGGGTACAGAACCCAACCCACGCCCGAACCGGCCTGCTGGTTCCCGCCCGGTGCCAGAAGCGAGGCAACGCCAAGCGCCACACCGGCGACATACATCCAGTAGGACAGGTTGTTCAGCCGCGGAAAGCTCATGTCCGGGGCGCCGATATGCAGCGGCATGAAATAGTTGCCGAAACCGCCGAACAGGGCCGGAATCACCACGAAGAACATCATCAGGACGCCGTGATAGGTGATCATCACGTTCCACAGATGGCCGTTCGGGGTACATTCCGCCGAAGCGTCCGCGATGAAGCGGGCCCCTTCAAGGCACATGTACTGCACGCCGGGGTGCTGCAGTTCCATCCGCATGTAGACGGTGAAACAGACCGAGATCAGCCCCACCAGACCTGCGGTGAAAAGGTAAAGAATACCGATGTCCTTGTGATTGGTGGACATGAACCATCGGGTGAAGAACCCGCGTTGGTCGTGATGGTCTTCGTGGCCGTGAGCGGCTGCGTCTGCCATACCCGAACTCCCTCAAATGTCGTCGAGCCGGTCTGGCAGACCGGCGTAATCCCGCATTCTTCTAGACCAGCCCTCGCCATCGGGCAATGTGTCGCGCTGACCAAAAGTTGAACGCCCTCGCAAGAATATCACATTCCGCGAGGGCAAGGTCGTTCCGGCCTGCGGCGCATTGCCGCAGGACTGCTGCGCGGGGCTTATTCCGGCGAGACGCTGGCAAGATATGCGGCCACATCGGCCTGATTCTTGCGCATCTTGAAGGTCATCTTGGTCTTGGCCGAATCGTCACCGGTCTTTTCCTGCACAAAGGCGTTCGGATCGGTGATGTAGGCGGCCAGATCTTCCTGGGTCCAGACTTCGCCGGCTTCGTTCAGCGCGATCAGCGCGTCGCTGTACTTGAAGCCTTCCTGCGCGCCTGCCGGGCTGCCGATGATGCCATACAGGTTCGGCCCGGTCTTGCCGCCCTTCACGATCGATTCACCTTCGGGCGATTCGATCATGTGGCAGGCTTTGCATTTGCGAAATTCCTTTTCGCCCGTGGCGACATCGCCATCCTGTGCAAAAGCCGGCATAGCTAGGGCTGCACCCATCAGGGTGCCAATAACTGCAATTTTCATGCTCTTTCCTCGCTCAGCCAAAAGACTTGGTTCTCCGACCTGACTATATTGCGGCGGTTCAGGGAATCCACCCGCCCTAAGGTCGCAGGCAGAATTCAGTCGGGCTGGGGAAAGTTCTTCGCGAAATTGCCGCGCAGCGCGACGTCCAGATCCTCGATCGTGACGGGCAGGCCCAGATCGACGAGGCTGGTCACGCCATGACCGCTGATTCCGCAGGGAACGATGCCGTCGTAATGGGTCAGATCGGGTTCCACATTGATCGAGATGCCATGGAAGCTGACCCAGCGGCGCAGCTTCACGCCGATGGCCGCGATTTTGTCCTCGCGCGGGGTGCCGTCGAACAGGGGGGGCTTTTCGGGGCGGGCGACCCAGACGCCGACGCGACCGTCGCGGGTTTCGCCGGTCACGCCGAATTCCGCCAATGCGCCGATGACCCAGCGTTCCAGCCCGGCGACAAAGGCGCGAATGTCGCGGCCGCGGCGGTTCAGGTCCAGCATCACGTAAACGATGCGCTGTCCCGGCCCGTGATAGGTGTATTGCCCGCCACGCCCGGCCGCGTAGACGGGAAAGCGCGCGGTCAGCAGGTCCTTTTCATCGGCGCTGGTCCCGGCGGTGTACAGCGGCGGATGTTCCACCAGCCAGATCGCCTCGTCCGCGCGGCCCGCATGGATATCGGCGACGCGCGCCTCCATCAGGTCGACGGCGTGTTCATATCCGGTCAGGCCGGTGCTTGTGATCCATTCCACCATGGGTGCGATCTGGCCTTTGGGGCGGTCAAGGTCAAGTCGCCTTGGAAAGCGCGGGGCCGGTCAGAAAACGCTTTTCAATTGCGCATCGCCATTGTATGACCCGCCGCACTGCCCGGATGCGGCCGTGGCGGAATTGGTAGACGCGCAGCGTTGAGGTCGCTGTTCCTTAACCGGAGTGGAAGTTCGAGTCTTCTCGGCCGCACCAACCTTCCCCAGATTTCAGGTTCCCTGCGCGACGGTTTCGACGCGCACCACCACCGACATGCCGGGGCTAAGGTCCTGCGCCCCCGCCTGATCGGCGTCGATCGAGATGCGAACCGGCAGGCGTTGGGCGATCTTGGTAAAGTTGCCGGTCGCGGCCGATCCCGACATCAGGCTGAATTCCGATGCCGTCGCGGGCGAAAATGCCTGCACCTTGCCGGTAAAACGCTGATGCTGAAGGGCATCGACGGTGAATTCGGCGGTTTCGCCGACGCGCAGGCCCTTGAGGCTGGTTTCCTTGAAATTCGCCACGACCCAAAGATCGCTGCCGACATGGGACACCAGCGCCGTCCCGGCGGTTACATATTGCCCCTCGCGGACCGAAACCTGCCCCAGCCGCCCCGTCGCGGGGGCGCGGATGACGGTATTGTCCAGATCGATCTGCGCCAGTTCAACCGCCGCCTTGGCGCTTTCGATATCGGCGCGGCGCGCGGCCAGCGAGACCTGGGCCGAGGTCACCGCCTCGCGCTGGACCTGCACTTGCGCTTCGGCCTGGGTCACCTCGGCGCGGGCGTTGTTCAGTGCCAGTTCCGACTGATCCGCCGTCGATTGCGCGGCCACGCCCCGGTCGGTCAGGCGGCGGGCGCGGTTCCAGTCGGTTTCGGCGGTCTCCAGCGCAAATCGGGCCGATTCGACCGCCGCCTGATTGGCACGCAGCGCCGCCTTGGCCGAGGCGACATTCTGCTGGCCGACCTGCAGCGCCGCCTGTGTCGCGGCCAGTTGCGCCTTGGCCTGCGCCAGCCGCTGGCGATAGCTGCGGTCGTCGATACGGGCGATCACGTCGCCTTTCTGGACGTCCTGAAAATCGGTGGCCGCGACAGTGCTGACATAACCGGAAACCTGCGGTGCCAACGTGGTGACCTTGCCGCGGATATAGGCGTTTTCGGTCACCGGATCGGCAGGCTGGAAGGGCGGCAGATGCCAGGTGAACAGCAGCAGCGCGACACCGGCAATGCCGATGACAAGGGCGATGGCCGAGGGAAGAAGATGCGTCTTGTTCATGTCAAAGCGTCCGTCTGGGCGGCAGTCGCGCGGGCGGCCATTCGATGGGCAAGCCCATCACGCAGCCGATGGATCAGCAGCGCGGCCGCGGCCAGTGCCGCAACAATGAAGATCAGGAAATAGGCGTCGTTATAGGCCATGATATAGGCCTGCTGGCTGGCCTGCTGCGCCACACCCATCACGGCCTGCGCCTGACGTTGGGCAGGATCCGCGATCATGGTGACCAGCCGGGCCGACGAAGATTGCAGCGTCTGGGCAACCTGCGGATCGGTCAGGCGCAGCTGTTCGGACAGGTATTGCAGATGCAATGTCTGGCGGTTGTTGATGAAGGTGGTGAACAGCCCCGAGCCGATCACCGCCCCAAGACTTTGGGTCGAGATGAAGACGATGATGAAGTTCAGCAGGTATTGCGGTCCCTTTGCCAGCGCCGCCATCAACCCGGTGATCATCGCGGGCGGCATGAACAGCAAACTTGCCATCGCGATCAGCGTCTGGCTGAGATACATCTGTTCGGGGCGCGTGTTCAGCGAGGCAAAGCTGTCCATATAGGCGCCGACCATGATCAGGATCAGCGCGGCAAGGTGGAACTGCGGAACGCGCTGCGGTCGGATCCACGCGATGCAGGCCAGCCCGCCCGCGATCCCGCCCAGAAAGATCAGGGTGAACAGCGTCGTCATCTGCGAGGGCGCAAGCCCCAGAACCGTGAACAGCCCCGGTGCGCCCGACGATTGTTCGGACAGGATCAGCCGGAACAGGAACAGTGTGGCCGTCAGGTGCAGGATCGCGGGGCTGGTCAGCCACCGAATATCCAGCAGCGGGTCCTTGCGGTTCAGCTCGATGATGGCGGCGGTGGCCAGCGTGGCGACGGTCACGGCCAGCGCGATGCCGATTCCGGGCGCGTCGGTCCAGTTGTAGATCGGCCCCATCACAAAGGCCGAGGTCAGCGCCGTGAACCCGGTCGCGATCAGGCCGAAGCTGACGAAATCCAGCCGCTGGATCACCTTGGCACGCGGCACGGGGCGCACGGGGATCAGATAGACCAGTCCCAGGCTGACCATCGACATCGCCAGCGTCACCAGATGCAGCGACAGGATCGACCCGTCGCCGATCAACTCTGGCGAGATGATCCGCGCCAGCGGCGTCCCGGACAGGATGATCGTCATCACCACCGGCAAGCCAAGGCGCAGGCGCCATTGCGGGGACAGCGGCTCCATCATGTAAAGGAAGGTCAACGTGGACAGCGGCGCGGCAGCCGCCCCCGACAAGGTCTGCAAGATCAGGGCCGAGCGGAAGTCGTTTGCATAGATCGCCGCGAAGGCCACGACCATGTACAGTGCGATGCTGATTTCCGCGAAACGGCGCAGCCCGAACTGGGTCCGCATCTTCATCAGAAGCAGCGGCAGGGCAGCGCGCGGCACCATATAGCAGACCAGAAGCCAACTGGATTGCGCCCGCGTGATGCCCAGATCGCCCGCGATCGCCCCCAGATTGGACAGCAGCATCCCCTGGCCAAGGCCCTGGGTCAGGCCGACGGCCAGCGCGACCGCCGCATAGCACAGGGCCGGCCCAAGGGGCAGGGCGGGGTTCTGTGGCGGCTGGGCCGGGCTATCGGGGGCGTCGGCGCTCATCTTGCGGACAGCTTGGCGATGTTGACGGCCAGCTGGTCCAGAACCAACTGGGCGCGGGCAAGGTCTTTGGGGTCGATTCCGGCAATCACGTCGCGGCGCAGGGTGCGGCTGAATTCCGTGATCTGGCTGTCGCGGCCCTTGTCGGTCAAGTACAGTGCGTTCTTGCGCGCATCGCCCTGAATCGGGCGGCGCTGGACAAAGCCATCGGCCTGCAAGGCGTCGATCTGGCGTTTCAGGGTCGGGGTTTCGATATCCAGCGCCGCGGCCAGTTCGGTCTGGGTCAGCCCTTCCCGGCGGCTAAGCTGGCTCAGCACGCGGGCGCGCGACATGGTCAGCCCCATGTCGCGCGCGCATTCATCGTAATTGCGCCGCAGCGTTCGCATCACATGCAGCAGCGAGTCGATGATTGAAGTGTCAGCCATATTATTAGCGTGCTAACTTGTTTAACGAAGTTGGCTAGCTAATGAACCGGGATCGGGACTTCAAGGGGCAGGGCGGGGCTATCTTTCCAGGATCAGAAGATCGCCCTCGAAGCTGACACGGGCAAAGCGGCGCAGATAGGACATGCCCAGCAGCGATCCGTTCAGGTCGCCATCGATGACCATGGCCGGAACGTGCTGTTCCCGGATGTCGCCGATGGAAAAGTCGTCGATGGTCACGCGGGCCGTGCGAACCTGCCCGTTGGCGGTCATCGCACTGCCCAGATAGGCCAGATCGTCCGGGTCGATCCCGGCCTTGCGCGCGTCGTCCGGGCCAAGGGCGATATAGGATGCGCCGGTATCGACGATAAAGCGCAGCGGGGTGCCGTTCACCTCGGCGGTCAGGTGGAAATGGCCGTCGCGGCTGGCCGGGATCTGAATCCGGCCGCCGGTGATGACCTGTTGACGTGGCTGGGTCAGCCAGGTGTCGGCGGCGAAGAATGCCCCGGCGAAGATCACCGCCCACAGCGCCGCCTGTCGCAGCATCTGCCCGCCCCGGCCCGCCAGTTCGAAAATCATGGCGCCACCGATCACGATCAGCAGCAGGATATAGAAGACCAGCTGCGCGCCATCGTCCAGGTTCATCCCATCAATCCCGAACCGACCAGCCCGTCGATCACGAACTGGATCGACAGCGCGGCCAGAAGCATCCCCAGAAGGCGCGTGACGACCATCGTGCCGGTGCGTCCCAGCGCCCGGGCCAGCGGTGTCGCCAGATGAAACAAGACAAGTGCGATCGCCAGCACCGCCAGCATCACCAGATGAACCATGACCACATGGCCCCAGCCCTGATGTTCGCCCACCAGCAGGATCATTGTCGCCAGCGCGCCGGGCCCCGCCAGAAGCGGCGTCGCCAGCGGAAAGACCGAGGGGTCATGTTCGGGCGCATCCGCCTGACCCTGACCTTCGCGACGCTCGGTCCGGCGCTCGAACAGCATGTCCAGCGCGGTCAGGAACAACAGGATGCCGCCCGCGATGCGAAAGGCCGAGATAGAGATCCCGATGCCCGACAGCAGCCGTTCGCCGACCAGCCCGAACAATGTCAGCAAGATCGCCGAGATAAAGACCGCGCGGCGTCCGATGCGGGCGCGTTCCGACGCGCTTTGGCCGGGCGTCAGCGCGATAAAGACCGGGGCCAGCCCGACAGGATCGATGACCACGAACAGGGTCACGAAGGCGGTGATATAGATCGACATGTCCATGCCTTCTTATCGCCCGCCGCGACCGGCCTGCCAAGCCGTTGTGACGGCCATGCGACGGTCGCCCCGATCACGCTTTCGGGCTTTGCATTCGGATCGCGATGCCCTTAGACAGGGGCGCGGACGGGCGATCCGTCCCGGCAAGGGAGTTTGCAATGCTGAACAATATCGGCCTTCCCGGCCTTCTTCTGATCGCGGTCGTGGTGCTTGTGCTGTTCGGGCGCGGCAAGATCTCGTCCCTGATGGGTGAAGTTGGCAAGGGCATCACCGCCTTCAAGCGCGGTGTGAAAGACGGCACCGAGGAAATCGAAAACGCCGCCGACGAGCCGCGCGAAACGCCGGGCGAAAAGGCCCGCGACGTCACGCCCTCTTCGACCGACCGCAGCTGATCGCAGAAAGGCACAGCCATGCTGGACATCGGCTGGAGCGAGCTTCTGCTGATCGGCGTCGTCGCCCTGATCGTCGTCGGCCCCAAGGATCTGCCGCATCTGTTTCATTCGCTGGGACGGTTCACGGCCCGCGCACGTTCCATGGCGCGCGAGTTCACCTCGGCGATGGAAGATGCCGCGAAATCCTCGGGTATCGACGAGGCGGCGGGCAGCCTGCGGGACATGAAGTCGCTGACCTCCAAGAAATCCCTGGGTCTGGACGCGCTGGACCGCGCTGCCGAACGATTCGAGAAATGGGACCCCAAGCGCCCCGGCACCACCGAGGGGCTGAAGACCTATCCCGGCCAGCCGCCGGTTCCGGCCACGCAGGGCGAAACGCCCGCCAGCGTTCCCGCCGACAGCCCGGCCCCGTCGCCGCAGGTTCAATCGACGCCGGCGCAACCGACCGTTGCTGCCGATGACAGTGGCAAGCGTCGGCTGCATGCGGTCCGCCGCTCGGACATGAAAGACACCTGAATTGGCCACCAACACGACCCCCGAAGACGAGATCGACGACAGCTCGGCCCCGCTGATCGAGCATCTGGCCGAGCTGCGTACCCGCATCATCTGGTCGCTTCTGGCGTTCATCGTCGCGATGGTGCTGTGCTACACGGTCTGGAACCCGATCTACAATTTCCTGACCCGCCCGATCTGTCACGCGCTGGACACGCGCGGTCAGGAATGCGGGTTGATCCTTCTGAAGCTGCAAGAGGGGTTCTTTGTCGCGATCCGCATCTCGTTTCTTGGTGGGTTCGCGCTGTCCTTCCCGCTGATCGCCTATCAGATGTGGCGTTTCGTGGCACCGGGCCTGTATCGCAACGAAAAACAGGCCTTCCTGCCGTTTCTGGTCGCCTCGCCGGTGATGTTCTTTCTGGGCGCGGCCTTCGCCTATTACGTCATCCTGCCGATGGCCTATGATTTCTTCCTGGGCTTCCAGCAGGGGCCGCTTGCCCTGCCCGACGAGGCCGGGGCCGAGGCCGCGGCGAACAATCCGATGGCCGCGATCGTCTTTCAGGGTTCGGTCGATGAATATCTGGCGCTGACCACCAAGTTCATCCTTGCGTTCGGTCTTAGCTTTCAGTTGCCGGTTCTGCTGACCCTGATGGGCAAGGCGGGGCTTGTCTCGGCCGAGGGGCTGGGCTCGGTCCGCAAATATGCGGTGGTGGCGATCCTGCTGCTGGCCGCCGTGGCGACCCCGCCCGATGTCATCAGTCAGGTGGTGCTGTTCACGGTCGTCTACGGGCTTTACGAAATCTCGATCCAGCTGGTCCGCCGCATCGAACGCAAGCGCGAGGCGGAACTGCGTGCGCAGGGATTGTGGGTCGAAGACGGCGAAGACTGAAGAGGAAAGATGCGCGATATGGATGACGGCCCCGACCCCCTGCAGCGGATTGCCGCGGCGCTGGAACGGTTGGCGCCGCCACCATCGCCCGCGCCCAGCTTTGCCGAGGCGACGGCCTATGTCTGGCACCCCGATCCCGACCGGCTGGACCCTGTGCCCGCCGTCGATCGCGTCGATCTGGTACAGCTGATCGGCATTGACCGCCCCAAGCAGATCCTGCTGGACAATACCCTTCAGTTCGGGCGCGGGCATGGCGCGAACAATGCGCTGTTGTGGGGCGCGCGGGGGATGGGGAAATCCTCGTTGGTCAAGGCCGTCTATGCCGAGGCCGTGGCCCAGGGCCTGCCGCTGGTTCTGGTCGAGATCGCGCGCGAGGATCTGGGCTCGGTCGGGCGCCTGCTGTCGATTCTGGGCAGGGCAAGCGATCGGCGCTTCCTGCTGTTTTCCGACGATCTGTCCTTCAGCCATGACGATACGCAGTACAAATCGCTCAAGGCTGTTCTGGATGGCGGGATCAGCGGTCGGCCCGCGAATGTGATCCTTTATGCAACCTCGAACCGGCGCCACCTGATGCCGCGCGACATGATCGACAACGAACGGGCGACCGCGATCCACCCCGGCGAGGCGGTCGAGGAAAAGATCTCTCTGTCGGATCGGTTCGGATTGTGGCTGGGCTTTCATCCCTGTTCGCAGGATGAATATCTGGCGATGGTGCAGGGCTATTGCCGCGCCTACGGATTGCAGATCGACGCCGACACCCTGCGCGCAGAGGCGATCGAATGGCAGGCCACGCGCGGGTCGCGTTCGGGCCGTGTGGCATGGCAGCTTTTTACCGATCTTGCCGGTCGCCACGGTCTGCCCATCCGGACATGAGGCGCCCGCGCCGCGTCAGCGGCGCGCCCCCGGCCCGGGCGGCAGCACGCCGACCGCAAGGTCGGCCCCCGCTTGCACATAAATATCGCGCGCAACTCTTGCGCCGTGACCTCAGCCGGGCTTTCATCCGCCCATGACCCAGCGCAGCGCGACCCATGTCCTGACCGGCACCCGCATCCGCGAGCGGCGTCTGGCCATGTCGCGCCGTCAGGCCGATGTCGCGCGCGAGGCCGGGATCTCGGCCGCCTATCTCAATCTCATCGAACATAACCGCCGGCCGATCGGGGACAAGCTGGTCGGCCGCATCGCCGCCGCGCTGGACGTTCCGGTCGAAGAACTGTCCGCCGGGCGCGAGGAAGCCCGGCTTGCCGCCCTGCGCGAGGCTGCGGCGCAGGTGCCGGCCTTGTCCGGTCATGCCATGCCTGAACTGGAACAGGCGCCCGAATTTCTGGCCCGTTTTCCCGGCTGGGCCGGGCTGCTGATCGCCGCCACCCGCCATGCCGGCGGGCTGGAACGGCAATTGATCGACCTGTCCGACCGGATGACGCAGGATCCCTATCTTCTGACCACCCTGCACGAGGTGCTGTCTGCCGTGACATCGGTGCGGTCGACCGCCTCGATCCTGGCTGAAGAGGGCGACATTCCCGCGGAATGGCGCAGCCGGTTTCATGCCAACCTGTCTGCCGACAGTCTGCGACTGTCCACAACGGCGCAATCACTGGTCGCCTATCTGGACGGGTTCGAAACCGAAGGCGGCACCTTCACCCCGCAGGAAGAGGTCGAGGCCTGGATGGCCGCCGGGGCACCCGATCTGTCGGATTCCGCCGATCTGGCGTCCGATGCGGCGCGTGTTCTGGCGCGCGCGCATCTGGACCGGCTTGAACAGGATCGCCGTCGGCTGCCCGATGCCAGTCTGGCCCAGGCCGGTGATCTGGGCGATCCGCTGTTGATCGCCGAAAGGCTGGGCGCACCCCTTGATCTTGTGCTGCGCCGTCTGGCCGCCCTGCGCCCGCCGGGCTTTGAAAGCGCGGGGCTTCTGATCTGCGACGGGTCGGGTGCGCTGACCCTGCGCCGTCCCGCGCCCGATTTTCCACTGCCGCGTCCGGGCGATGCCTGCCCGCTTTGGCCGCTGTTTCAGGCCCTGGCGACGCCGCAGGTCGCGATCAGCACGCGGGTCGTCACGCCGCAGGGGCAAGCCTTCGATACGCTTAGCCACGCCACCCGAAGTCAGCCGCAGGGCCTTGCCGGGCCCGTTCTGACACAGGCGCAGATGCTGATCCTGCCCGCCCGCGAGGCCGCGCCCGCCGCCACCCCGGTCATTCCCATCGGCCCCGCCTGCCGCATCTGCCCGCGCGGCGATTGCCTTGCGCGGCGTGAACCCTCGATCCTTGCGCCGGGGCTGCATGGCCCTCAGGCTTTGACAGGGCGCCCGCATCCTGCAAACTAGCCGTCACGGGCAACGCTTTGGGAGGGGCGGTTATCTCGATGATGCTGGATATCCTGATGATCGAGGATGAGCCCAATATCGCCGAGGCGGTGCGCTTTATCCTGATGCGCGAAGGCTGGCGGATATCGCTGCATGCCGATGGCGCAGGCGGGATCGAGGCGATCCGGGCGCAGCGTCCGCGTCTGGTCATCCTTGACCTCATGCTGCCCAACCGCTCGGGCGAGGAAATTCTGGCCGATCTGCGGGCCGAGGACGATCTTGGCCTTGCCGCCACCCCGGTGCTGATGCTGACCGCGCGGGGGCAGACCGGACCTGCGGCCGAACAGGCCGATGCGGTGCTGTCGAAACCCTTTGCCAATGATGATTTATGCGCGCTTGTGCGGCGGATGCTGGGGCAGGGGGGCGATGGCGGATAAACCCCTGTTTCTGGAACGCGCCTCGTTTCGCCGCAGACGTCTGGGCGATGCGGCGCGGGTGTTGCCGATCCTGGCGCTGATCGGGTTCATGTTGCCGGTCTGGTGGCTGCCGGATGCTGTCAGTTTTGCCAGCGGCATCGTCTGGCTGTTCGGGCTTTGGGCCGCGCTGATCGTGGCGATCTTCGCGCTGCACCGCGCCCTGATCCGGGCCGAGGCCGCCACGATCCGCGCCAGTGGCACCCCCCCGTCCGAGGCAGACTGGGACCGTCCCGATGCCGTTTGAGACATTGGTCGCCGTCTGCATGGGCTATGTCGTGCTGATGTTCGGCGTGGCCTTCGCCGCCGATCGCGCGGCACAGCGGGGGCGCGTGCGCTGGTTGGATCATCCGCTGGTCTATACGCTGTCCCTTTCGGTTTACTGCTCGGCCTGGACGTTCTATGGCGCTGTTGGCTATGCCAGCCGTTCGGGGTTGGAATTCGCCACGATCTATATTGGCCCGACGCTGGTATTCGCGGGGGCCTGGTGGGGGCTGCGGCGTCTGGTCAGGATCGCGCGAATGCATCACGTGACCTCGATTGCCGACCTGATCTCGGCCCGGTTCGGCAAATCGAACGCGCTGGCCGCCTTGATCACGCTGATCGCGGTGATTGCCGCGACCCCCTACGTCGCGTTGCAGTTGCAGTCGGTGCGCCTGTCATTCGAGCTGTTCGCCCTGCAATCGCCGGGGGCCACGCCGGTGACCAGCGAAACCGCGCTGTGGGTGGCAGCGGGTCTGGCGCTTTTCACCATCCTGTTCGGAACCCGCAATCTGGCCGCCGATGAACGGCACCACGGGGTCGTCACCGCCATCGCGCTGGAAGCCGTGGTCAAGTTGGTGGCCTTTGTCGCCCTGGGTGTTTTTGTAGTCTGGGGGCTGGCCGACGGTCCGGCAGACATCGTGGCCCGCATCGCCGCCGCGTCCCAGGACCCCGCGCGTGACGGCTGGGTGCTGCGCCCTGACCGCTGGACTGCGCTGAACATCGTGTCGGCGGCCGCGATCCTGACCCTGCCGCGCATGTTTCAGGTGCTGGTCGTCGAGGCGGCGGACGAAGAACGCCTGCATGTCGCCGGATGGGCCTTTCCGGCCTATCTGTTCGCCATGTCGCTGTTCGTGCTGCCGATCGCCGTGATGGGGGCCGAGCTGCTGCCCGCCAGTGCCAATCCCGACCTGTATGTCCTGACCCTGCCGCAGGCGATGGGGCAGGATCTTCTGGCGCTGCTGGTGTTTCTGGGCGGGTTTTCGGCGGCGACCTCGATGGTCGTTGTCTGTACCATCGCGCTGTCGACGATGATTTCGAACCACTGGCTGACGCCGCTGCGGCTGTGGCTGCGGCGCCCGGCATCGGGCGAAGAGACCGATGACCTGCGTGGCTTCGTTCTGAATTCGCGCCGTCTGGCCATTCTTGCGGTGATGGGCGCGGGCTGGCTGTATCATCAGGCCTCTGGCGGGTCCGAGGCGTTGGCGGCGATGGGCCTTGTCGCCTTTACCGGGATGGCGCAGGTTCTGCCCGCGATGCTGGGCGGATTGTTGTGGCGTGGGGCGAACCGGATGGGCGCCTATGCCGGGGTCGGGGCGGGCTCGGTGCTGTGGCTGGTGATCGTGTTCCTGCCTTCGGTCGGGATCGGGCGCCTGCCGCCGCTGATCGATGGTGTCGATCCGCTGGCCTTTGCCGTGTTCCTGACGCTGTCGGTCAACACGCTGGCCTTCATCGCGCTGTCGATCTTCGGCTTTCCCGATCCGGTCGAACGTTTGCAGGGTCTGTCCTTCGTCAGCGCCATCCAGCCGATCCGCCACAGCCGCGCACCGGGCGAGGACAGGGCCGAGCCGCTTCTGGCCATGGCGCGGCGCGTCTGGGGTCCCGATCAGGCGCTGCGTTACTTTCGGGCGCAGGCCGCCGCACAGGGGAAATCCGGTTATCTGCCGGATCTGACGCCCGCCTTTCTGACCGCGCTGGAACGGCGTCTGTCGGGGTCTGTCGGTGCGGCCACGGCGCATGCGATGATCGACCGGGTGGCGGGTGGCATGTCGTTGACCGTGTCGGATCTGATGGATGTCGCCGGCGAGGCGCAGCGCGCCATGAAAGAGGCGCAGCGGCTGGAAATCGCGACCTCGGAACTGGAACGCACGGCCCGGCAATTGCGCGAGGCGAATGACAAGCTGACCGCCCTTTCGGTGCAGAAGGACGCATTTCTGGGCCAGATCAGCCATGAACTGCGCACGCCGATGACCTCGGTCCGGGCGTTTTCCGAAATCTTGAAGACGCCTGACCTGTCGGACGAGGACCGCGCCCGTTTCGCCGGCATCATCCATGACGAGGCCGGACGCCTGACGCGGCTTCTGGACGATCTGCTGGACCTTTCGGTGCTGGAAAGCGGGCAGGCGCAGCTGGATGTATCGGCAGCTAATCTGCACGATCTGATAGAACGGGCGCTGAACGCGGCCTCGGCTACGCGGGCGGAACGCGCCTTTACCATTGATCGCGATATTCCGACCGAACATCTGGGCGTCATCACCGATCCGGACCGTCTTTTGCAGGTGCTGATCAATGTCATCACCAATGCCCGCAAATACTGCGATGCCGACCGCCCGGTGCTGCGCATCCGTGTCGCGCGGCGCCCGGCCAACGGCCCCGCCATCGACATCATCGACAACGGTGCGGGAATCGATGCCGCGCGACAGTCGCTGATCTTCGAGAAATTCTCGCGACTGAATGATCCTGCGCGGGCGGGGGGCGCGGGGCTGGGCCTGGCCATCTGTCGCGAGATCATGCTGACCCTTGGTGGCGATATCAGCTATCTGCCGGGGCAGGGGGGCGCGGCGTTTCGTATCGTGCTGCCGAAACACCCGCCGGTCGGACAGGCCAACCCACATGCCGGGGCAGCGTCGTAAACGGTTTCTCAATGCTTTGCTGAAAGGCTCAGGGGCGTGTTTCGACGATTCGTGGGTGTCTTGCATGGCCGATGGGCAGACAGAACAGGGTGAGGGCGCATTGCGCCGATTGCTGCGGGCCCGTGGGCAGGCCGAGGTCGGGGCAGGTCGTGCGCCCTCGTTGCCGCAGACGGCGCCGCCGACGCCCGCACGCGCGGCAGCCACCGCCTTGGGGCGCGCGGCGGACCGGCTTTACAAGATGCAGGTCCAGCCCGATGAGGTGACGGCAGGGGCCGCGACACTGGCCGAAATGCCCGAACTGATCCCCGAAGACGCGCTGTTGGCCGTGTTGCAGGGGCCGGGCGATGCCGTCGCGATGGTCGCCCTGTGCCCCGAGGCCGTGACCGCGCTGATCGAGATGCAGACCCTTGGCCGCATCACCCGCCGCCCGGTCGAGCGCCGCAAGATTACCCGCGCCGACGCGATGCTGTGTGCCGATTTCGTCACCGCCTGCCTGACCGAACTGGCTGTCGATCTGGCACCGTTGCAAGGGTTCGGCTGCGTCGCAGGATTTCGATACGCGACCCATCTGTCGGACCTGCGCCCGCTGATGCTGATGCTGGAGGACAAGGCCTATCGCAGCCTGTCCTTTCAGTTGCGGCTGGGCGGACCCGATCCCCGGCAGGCACAGATCTTCATGGCCTTCCCGCAGCGGGACATGGCCGAACGCCCGGTGCCCGTGGCGGCACCGAAGGTCGCACAGCCGGCCAGGGCCCGGCCAAGCCTGTCGGCATCCATGCAGGACGCCCCGGTCGAACTGGTCGGCGTGCTGTGTCGCCGCCGGATCTCACTGGGTGAGCTTCGTGGCCTGACGGCGGGCAAGATGCTGGCCCTGCCGCGCGTCAACCTTGCCGATGTTCGGCTTGAGACACCCGATGGGCAATTGCTGTCCACCGGGAAGTTTGGCGAATCCGAAGGCTGCCATGCGATCCGGCTGCATGACCGTGATGCGGGGGCGGTCGCACCCGCACCGAACAGCCATGTCGATCTGGCAACTCCGGATGAATTCCGGCAGACTGAACCGAAGATGCCGCGCGATTCTACCGTGTCCGGACCGCCATCCGGGACGGGAATCGTGGTGAATGGTCAGAACTAGCGCGCTTTCCACTTGAAATTGGCGCGCCATGCACGCATTTAGCTGACGTCCCGATTCCTGCGGGATGAATAGTATGGAGTGACCATGGCCAAGGAAGAAATGCTCGAATTTCCCGGCGTCGTGAAGGAACTCCTGCCGAATGCGACGTTCAGGGTCGAGCTGGAAAATGGCCATGAGATCATCGCGCATATGGCAGGCAAGATGCGGAAAAACCGCATCCGTGTTCTGGCCGGAGACAAGGTTCAGGTGGAAATGAACACCTATGACCTGACCAAGGGGCGGATCAATTACCGCTTCAAGTAAGATCGCGATGACCGGAACTGTATCGGTCACGCCACCACGGCTGATCCTGGGGTCCGCAAGTCCGCGTCGCCTTGATCTTCTGGCCCAGATCGGCATCAAGCCTGCCGACCTGCGCCCCGCCGATATCGACGAAACCCCTGCATCCGGCGAATTGCCGCGCGATTACGTGCGCCGCATGGCATTGGAAAAGGCGAATGCCCTGACCGTCGCCGAAGGTGAGGCCGTACTGACCGCAGACACGACCGTATCCGTGGGGCGTCGCATTCTGGGCAAGCCTGAGGATCGCGACGAAGCCGCGCGGTTCATGCGGTTGATGTCGGGTCGCCGCCACAAGGTTCTGACCGCCATCGCCTTGCGCCATGCAGACCACAGTCGCGTGCGGCTGGTTGAGACGCTGGTGCGGATGAACCCGGTCGATGAGCCGGCGTTGCAGCGTTATCTGGATATCGGCGACTGGCAGGGCAAGGCCGGCGGTTATGCCATTCAAGGTGCCGCCGCCCAATTCATTCCCTGGATTCAGGGCTCATTCTCTGCAGTCGTCGGCCTGCCGCTTGCGGAAACCGCCGCGATGCTTGCCGCAATCGGAATTCACGGAGGCCGCCAATGAAGGGTCGCCAAGTCGTTCTTGGACATTACAACGGCGAAGAGGCCGCAGCCCTGATGGAGGACGGTCAGCTGGTCGATCTGATCCTCGATTCGGGTGAGGATCTGGCGGTCGGTGCCATTTGCCGCGGCGTGACTGAGCGTTTGATGAAAGGGCAGGGCGGTGTGTTCGTACGCCTGCCCGACGGTCAGCGCGGCTATCTGCGCGAACGTTCTCGCATCAGCGAGGGTCAGCCCTTGCTGGTTCAGATCAGCGGCGTCGCCGAAGAGGGCAAGGCCATCCCGCTGACCCCGCGGCTGATCTTTCGCGGGCGCTATGGTCTGGTGACGCCGATGTCGCCCGGCATCAATGTCTCGCGGCGTATTCGCGACAGTGAGACCCGCGATCACCTGACCGCGCTGGCCCGCGACTGCATGGCCGACCGAACCCATGGCATGGTGATCCGCAGTGCGGCCGAGCACGCCGAGGATGAGGATATCCTGCGCGATCTGACCCCGCTGATCGATCTGGCGGACCGTATCCTGGCGGAAGGTGAGGGCGACCCCGACCTGTTGCTGGATGCGCCAAGCCCCTGGGAACAGGCCTGGACGGAATGGTCCGATCCCCAGCCCGACGCAGTGGAAGAAGGCGAAGATGCCTTCGAGACCTTTGGCGTGCTGGATGCGATCGACGCGCTGCTGCGCGACCGGGTCGCGCTGCCAAACAGTGCCTCGGCCTATATCGAATCGACCCGCGCCCTGATCGCGGTCGATGTGAATACCGGCAACGACACCTCGCCTGCTGCGGCGCTGAAGGCCAATATCGCCCTTGCGCGCGATCTGCCGCGTCAGTTGCGGCTTCGTGGTCTTGGCGGGCAGGTCGCGGTCGATTTCGCGCCGATGCCCAAGCGCGACCGCGCGACGCTTGACCAGGTGCTGGGCGCAGCCTTCAAGGGCGACGGAACCGAAACGACGCTGGTCGGCTGGACCGCGATGGGCCTGTACGAAATCAACCGCAAGCGCGACCGCGCCCCCTTGGCGCGGCTTGCCGGGGGGCGCTGATGGCCTGCCCGATCTGTTCCAAGGACAGCATTCCGGCCTACCGTCCGTTCTGTTCCAAACGCTGCGCGGATGTCGATCTGGCGCGGTGGTTGCGCGGTGAATACGTGATCCCGGGACCGCCGCTGGAGGATGTCCCCACGCCCGAAGACGAAGAGCGATAATTTTTTCACGTTTGCTCTGGACAGTCCGTGAAAGCGGCCGTAAACACCCCTCCACGCCCGCAGCCCACAAGGTTGCCGCAAGGGGCCCGGATAGCTCAGTTGGTAGAGCAGCGGATTGAAAATCCGCGTGTCGGTGGTTCGAATCCGCCTCCGGGCACCATTTAATCACTTCAGTTGTCGAAAGCCTGAATTAGCCGGTTCTTGGTGTTCTGGTCGTTCTTTTTCAGATCAGTTCGCGTCGTACGGCGATGGCGATTGCGTTGATCGTGTTGCGCGCGCCCAGCTTGCGCTGCGCCGATTCCAGCCGGTTCTTCAGCGATGACAGGCTGATGTTCAGCTGTGCCGCAGCCTCGCTCTGTTTCGCGCCTTGGCCGATCAGGTCAAGCGCCGCCAGCTCTTCGGCGGTCAGCGACGTAGCCGTTTCCGAATAGGCCCGTGTCCAGCGATCCAGCATCCCGTCAAGCATCTGCATTTCGTGATCCGTGATCTCGCGGTCGGCGCGGGCGACCGAGAGAAAGCTGCGCCGACGGTCATATTGCGACACGAAGGTCGCGCCATAGACCAGGCCGTGCTGGGCGGCGCGGCGCATGACATTGCGGGGGTCCGGAGCCTTCAGTTCGGACCAGCGGATCGCATGGGTCTGCGAGATCACCCAAGAGGCGACCGGATCGCCGAAGGCCAGCCTTTCGCGTTCATAAATCTCGACCCAATCCTTCGGGAATCTGTTCAAAAGGTAATGCGGATAGCCAAAGCGCAGACCGAAAGCCAGCAGAAAGCCGGTAGCCGCCACCTGCTCAAGTTGCGAGAGTTCATCACTTTTTATCTGTATGACTTTGTCGAGCATGAAAAAAAAATCTGAATTTGGGAATAAGGCGTTGGCTGAAAAGCCAGCAATTCAACTCAAAGGATTGGAAATTGATCTAAGGGTCAACTATGACACAGTTCAATACTTTGTTCGGTAAAGTTGTGCCTTGCCCGGTTCGGTCGCCCGTCGCCTGCTTCCGGGGATGCCTGTTGGGTCATGCATCTGAAGGGTGACTTGCCAAGTTTTGCGAGAGGACCACCGATGACAGCGGCCCGTCAGCCAAGCTACAGCGTCAAGGCAGAACTAACCCGTGACATGCTGGACGTAATCAACGCCTATTTCGAACGGAACATCCCCGAAGACGGCGTGGCGTCGATCGAATTTCGTGACAATGTCCTGTGGCTTTGTGGCCCGGATGGCGAACGGGCCGAACTGATCGGCATGGCCGAGTTGCCGCCTTTCCTGCGCCTGCTGCAGGGCTGAGATGCTATTCGTCGACCACGCTGAACAGCCGCGGCAGGGCGGGGCAGGGCAGAAGCTGGTTCTTGGCGACATCGGCCAGCGTGTGGTTGTGCAGGAACACATAGACATGCGCCGACAGGCTTTCCCACAGCCGGTTCGACAGGGTCTGGGCTCGCGAGCCCGACACCCCGCCCGATGCCCCCGCGCCGACATGCATGGCGCTGACGGTTTCATCGACGGCTTCCAGCACATCGGCGATGCGGATGGTTTCGGGCGCCCGCGCAAGCCGATAGCCACCCCCCGGTCCGCGAACCGAGGTGACCAACTCGGCCCGGCGCAGGCGCACGAACAGCTGTTCGAGATAGGGAAGCGAGATATCCTGACGTTTCGAGATCTCGCCAAGCGAGGTCAATTCGTCCTGCTTGGCGATGGCCAGATCGGTCAACGCGATGATCGCGTAGCGTCCTTTGGTCGAAAGTTTCACGCGACTCCTCCCCTTTGCTCTGTCGGGCTGCATTGACGGGTGGCGCGTCGCTGCGTTATGCCGCCAAAATCCGTTTCTTGCGGTTCCTGTGCCGGCACCCCAGATATGCTGGTCTAGAAGGCGCGGCGCAACGCGTCAAGAAACCATCCTGCCGCTGAAGGAAGACGATGCCAGAGTTGATTTTTCCGGGGCCCGAAGGCCGTCTTGAAGGTCGTTACCATCCCCAGCCCGGCAAGCCCGACGCGCCCATCGCCATCGTCCTGCACCCGCATCCGCAATATGGCGGCACGATGAACAACCGGGTCGTGTACAACCTGCATTACGCCTTTCATAAGATGGGCTTTACCGTGATGCGGTTCAATTTCCGCGGCGTTGGTCGCAGTCAGGGCGAGTTCGATCAGGGCGTCGGCGAATTGTCCGATGCCGCCTCGGCGCTGGATTATCTGCAGGCGATGAACCCCAACTCCAAGCATTGCTGGGTGGCGGGCTTCAGCTTTGGCGCGTGGATCGGGATGCAATTGTTGATGCGCCGCCCCGAGATTACCGGCTTCATCAGCGTGTCGCCCCCTGCGAACATGTATGATTTCAGCTTTCTTGCGCCCTGCCCGAATTCCGGCCTGATCATCAACGGCACCGCCGATCGCGTCGCGCCGCCGAAAGACACCAACACGCTGGTCGCCAAGCTGCGCGAGCAGAAGGGCATCACCATCAGCCACGAAGAAATCGACGGCGCCGATCACTTCTTCCGCGACGACGAGGCGCATATGAAGCCGATGATCGACAAGGTGCAGACCTATGTGCGCCGTCGCCTGACGGAAACCACGCGGTAATCGCGGGCGATGTCCGATCTTCTGGCCGGTCAGTTCGCCTTCCTGAACGAGGCTGACCGGCTGAAATCCGTGACCCGCGCCAATGTCCTGCTGGACCTGTCGCGGGCCGAGAACAGCGCCGAACACAGCTGGCATGTCGCCTTGTGGGCGATGGTGTTCGGCGCGTCGGATCGTGCGATCGCAATGCTGTTGCTGCATGATCTGGTTGAAATCGATGTTGGCGATCACCCGATCCATCTGACCCATGATGCCACCGATGTCGCCGCCGCCGAGGATGCCGCCGCGCGCCGCATCCTTGGGCTTCATCCGGACGCGGACACCCTTCTGACCCAGTGGCGCGCCTTCGAGGGGCGCGTCGATGCCGATGCGGTCTTTGCCAAGCGGATGGATCACACACAGCCGTTGTTTCAGGTGTTGCAGGCCCCGTCGCCCTTGCCCGACCATGTGCAGATCGTGCGCGACAATCTGGAAGGTGGCCGCGCCGCGCGTCTGCGCGACGAATGGCCCGAGATGATCGAGGCCGCGCAGGCCTTGCTGGCGGGCGAAACGGTTGCCGGGGATCTGGCCGCGCGGCTGGCCTTTCTGGCCGAGGCCGATCAGCTGAAATCGGTGTACCGCGCGACGACATTGATCGACGCCTCGCGTTTCGAGAACAGCGCCGAACATAGCTGGCATCTGGCGCTTTATGCGCTGGCCCTGGCCGATCAGGCCGGGCCGGGGGTCGATATCGGCCGGGTGATCCGGATGCTGCTGCTGCATGATCTGGTCGAGATCGACGTCGGCGACGTGCCATTGCATTCCGCGGCGGGGCAGGCGCATGGATCTGCACAGATCCAGCAGGCCGAGGCTGCCGCGGCCAGGCGGATCTTCGGCCTGTTGCCAGACGCGCAGGCGCAGGAATTCCACGCGCTGTGGCAGGAATTCGAGGCGGTTCAGACGCCCGATGCGATCTTTGCCAAATCGCTGGATCGCGTACAGCCCGCCGTTCAGAACCTGCATTCCGGCGGCGTCAGTTGGCGCGAATATTCGGTCAGCTTTGCCGATGTCGAGGCGCGGGTGGGCAGCAAGGTCAGCCGGGGCGCGCCCGCGATCTGGGACTGGCTGTCGCCGCAGATCGCGCTGGCGCTGGCCGACTGACCCGATCAGCAAAACAGGGCGCGGCCATTGGCGCCGTGTCGCTGCACCATCTGGCGGGCCTTGGCACCCGTGGCAAAGGGGCGTGCGCCGGGAAATGTCGCGGACAGGTCGCGCAGTTCGGGAAACAGGGCAAAGATTTCCTCGGCGGCGTGACGCAGGGCCTTCAGGGTCTGCGGTCCGGGATACAGCGATTCCGTTTCAGCCCCGTCCGAGCGGATGACCTCGTGCCGGTCGAACAGAAGATGGATATAGCTGACAGCCGTCGCATCAAGGATCTCGTCAATGCCGGGCGCATCGGTCAATTGACGGGCGGGCACCAGCAGCTCGAACGCGCCGAACATCCGTTGCGCGATCTGCGAGCGAACCAGAATGCGATGTTGGGGTGATACCGTCAGGTCGCGCGCGGGCAGGTTCGGACCAAGCGCCCCCGCCCTGATCCGGATCGGGCGCATCTTCGGATTGGCGGCCAGATCGGCGGCGCCCAGATCGCGTCGGCCATGCCAGCGGATCGGCTGGTGTCCGTGATCGCGGGTCCAGACCAGATCGCCGGGTCGCAGATCCTGCACCGGTCGTTCGCCCTGCGAGGTCAGGATCATCGTACCCGCCGCGAAACAGACGATCGGCAAGTCGAAAATATCTGCCCCGAACGAGATCGTCGCGGCATAGGTGTTCACGGGCAGCGGGGCGGCGTCGACGATGGTGACGCCGCGCAAAACACTGATACCGTCCCATGCGGAAACCGTGCTGAGTGCGGGGCGCATGAAGATATCGCCATTTGCCATCTGCATCAGTACCCCGCTTTGGGTGACGGTGCTGTCATCGGGCAGCCGCAGATCGTATTGAATCCGGAAAAAACCGGTGATCTGCGAAACAGCCTGCTGCCCCGTCTGCGGGGAAAGATAGCTCATGTCCGATGTACCGGCGGCGTTGTAGGTGGTGGCGAAGGCGTTGACGGGTTGGTTGCCGACGCGGATGCCGACGGTCTCACCGGCAATTTCGACAGGTTTCAGTTGGCTGCGCCCTTCGGCACTGTGGCCGATCAGGCTGCGCGCCTGTGCATTGCTGGCAGGGGTGGCCGGGTTCGTGTTGATCTGGGCAAGATTCCCGAACCACAAAAGGTTCACCGTGGTCGGCATGCGACCTTACTCCTTGAAAGATGACGACTGACCATCAAGGCTTAGGCAAAGCTGGCTGAGCCGCGGTTAACGCGGGCGGGCAATCCGCATCGGGTTTTCATCAAACTGTCTCGACCTGAATGCCCGGCTGTAGGGACGCTGATGGCATACCATCGCATACCGTCTTTCATTCAGCCTCGAATCCGGCTATAGCGCCTCAGCAGCATTCCAACGCCAAGGGGGCCAGTATGTCGAAGATCAAGGTAGACAATCCCGTCGTCGAGCTCGACGGCGACGAAATGACCCGGATCATCTGGGATTTCATCAAGCAAAAGCTGATCCTGCCCTATCTGGACATCGATCTGAAATACTACGATCTGGGCATCGAAGAGCGTGACCGCACCGACGACCAGATCACCGTCGATGCCGCCGAGGCGATCAAGAAATACGGTGTCGGCGTCAAATGCGCGACCATCACCCCGGACGAGGCCCGCGTCGAGGAATTCGGCCTGAAAAAGATGTGGCGTTCGCCCAACGGCACCATCCGCAACATTCTGGGCGGCGTGATCTTCCGCGAGCCGATCATCTGCGAAAACGTCCCGCGTCTGGTTCCGGGCTGGACCCAGCCGATCATCGTCGGCCGTCACGCCTTTGGCGACCAGTACCGTGCGACCGACTTCAAATTCCCCGGCAAGGGCAAGCTGACGATCAAGTTCGTCGGTGAGGACGGCGAAGAAATCGAACACGAGGTGTTCCAGTCGCCCGGCGCCGGTGTCGCCATGGCGATGTACAACCTTGACGATTCGATCCGCGATTTCGCACGCGCCAGCATGAACTATGGTCTGGCCCGCGGCGTTCCGGTCTATCTGTCGACCAAGAACACGATCATGAAGGTCTATGACGGCCGCTTCAAGGATCTGTTCCAGCAGGTCTTTGACGAGGAATTCGCGGACAAGTTCAAGGAAGCCGGCATTACCTATGAACATCGCCTGATCGACGACATGGTCGCCAGCGCGATGAAATGGTCGGGCGGCTATGTCTGGGCCTGCAAGAACTATGACGGCGACGTGCAGTCCGACACCGTTGCGCAGGGCTTTGGCAGCCTTGGCTTGATGACCAGCGTCCTGATGACGCCGGATGGGCAGGTCGTCGAATCCGAGGCCGCGCATGGCACCGTGACCCGTCACTATCGTGAACACCAGAAGGGCAACGCGACCTCGACCAACTCGATCGCGTCGATCTTTGCCTGGACCGGTGGCCTGAAGCACCGCGCCAAGCTGGACGGCAATGATGCGCTGATGAACTTTGCCACCACGCTGGAGAAGGTCACCGTTCAGTGCGTCGAGGACGGCTTCATGACCAAGGACCTCGCGCTGCTGGTCGGTCCGGATCAGAAATGGCTGACCACCATGGGCTTCCTTGAGAAGGTCGATGAGTACCTGAACAAGGCCCTCAGCTAAGGGCGACATGCAAAGGCCGGGCAAACGCCCGGCCTTTTTCATTGCGACAGCTTACAGCGGTTGCATACCCGGTCTTGGACGGCTGCGCAGGGTCCGGGGTATCGGCAGGGTGATGATCGCAAGGCAGCCGATGACCATGGCGACCCCGATCCAGCCCAATACGGGCAGACGCTCTCCCACGATCAGGACGGCAAGGACGGCGGCCACGACCGGCTCGAACAGGGTGATGACGGTGGCCATGCTGGCCTGCACGCGGGCCAGACCATACCCGAAGGCGACATAGCCCAGAAACATCGGCACCGCCGCCATGTACAGGCCGACCGCTGCATTCGTCCACGAGGCCAGGAACGGCCCGCCCGACATGACCAGAACCGGCATCAGCAGCAGCCCGCCCAGCCCGAAGGTCGCGCCCATCGCCACCGAGGACCGGGTGCCATCCAGCATCATCTTGCGCGCAGTCCAGGAATACAGCGCATAGGTGAACCCGCCGATCAGCCCCAGAAACACCCCAAGCGGGACCGAGTCCCCGCCGATATCCGCACCATGGGCCGCATTTTCGGCCACGCAGATCAGGCCCATGCCGACCAGTCCCACCAAGGCGCCGACCGACCAGCGCAAGGTCAGCCGCCTGCGTTCCAGCAGATACTCGATCAGCGCCGACAGAAGCGGGGCCGAGCCGATGGTGATCACCGTTCCCACGGTCACGCCCGCCAGCCGCATCGAACCGTAGAACGCAAGCGGATAGATCGCGACCGCGATCGCGCCGATGATCAGCAGCCGTCCTTGCCCCCACAGGGCCACGCGGGCGCGGGCGATGCCACGTGCGGCGACGAGCGCCTGTGCGATCCCGCCCAGCCCCATCGCGGCCGCACCGATGGCGGCGGCACCGACCTGGGGGGCGAATGTGGCGGCGGTGCCGGTCGTGCCCCAGACGAAGGCGGAAAACAGGATGGCGAGAACGCCCAGGGCTTGAGTCTGCATCATCCTACAGCACCTTCAGCATGTCGTGGACGATCGCGCGGGCAGTCCCCACGCGGGTACTGTTGCCGTCCAGTCCGGCGCGGGCCATCGCCCCTTCAAGCAGGAACGCGATATGCGCAGCAAGCGCGGTCACGCGATCCGGATCGGCGGGCAGCAGAGAGGTCAAATGCTGCGCGATGATCGCCTCGACCTCTTCCTTGTGCTGGCGCACAGCGGTCCGGCCTTCATCGCCGGCCTCAAGCTCGGCCGCGGCATTCAGCAATCCGCAGCCGCGAAAGCCGCGTTCATAGGCGAATTCGGCATGGTCCTGATAGGCGTCGAACACGGCCAGAATACGTTGCGCCGGGTCGTCGGCCCCTTGCAGCCGGTGCCGATACAGGTCCAGCCATTCCGCGTGCCGCGCCTGCAGATACTGGTTCACCAGATCGGATTTGGATGAAAAGTTGTTATACAGGCTTTTCTTGGCGACGCCCGCACGTTGAATGATGCTGTCGATGCCGGTGCCTGCGATCCCGTGGTTATAGAACAGCACCATCGCCGCCTGCATCAGGCGATCATGGGCGGATGGTCTGGGGGTGTCGTCGGTCGTGGTCATGGGCATCTCCGTCAAAGTAGGTAGACCGGTATACCTACATTTGTGATTTGGCAAGCGAAGTCATTGACGCCGTGCCGCAATGGCTGCGGCCCCTCTTTCTTTGCGGGGCCGCATGCGCTATGGCCCGTGCCATCCCCGCTGACAGGAGCCCGCGATGAAAGCCGCCGTCGTCACTTTTCCCGGATCAAACTGCGACCGTGATCTTGCCGTCGCCCTGCAGCAGGCAGGGGCCGAGGTCACGCGCATCTGGCACAAGGACTCGGCCCTGCCCGAAGGCACCGATCTTGTCGCCGTGCCGGGCGGGTTTTCCTATGGCGATTACCTGCGTTGCGGCGCGATCGCCGCGCAATCGCCGATCGCCGCGGCGATCCGCGACCATGCGGCGCGGGGCGGCTTCGTTCTGGGCATCTGCAACGGTTTTCAGGTGCTGACCGAACTGAAGCTGCTGCCCGGCGCGCTGATGCGCAATCAGGGCCTGACCTTCATCTGCCGCCCGGCCGGTCTGCGTGTCGAAACGGCAGACAGCGCGTATACCCAAGGTTACGCCAAGGGTCAGACGATCACCATTCCGGTGGCCCATCACGACGGCAACTACCAGATCACCGATGACGGTCTGGCGCAGCTTCGCGATCAGGACCGCATCGCCTTTACCTATGCCCCTGCCGTCAACGGGTCGGTCGCGGATATTGCGGGCGTTCTGTCGGAAAACCGCCGGGTGCTGGGCATGATGCCGCATCCCGAACGCGCCGCCGATCCGGCGTTGGGCGGCAATGACGGTGCCGCGATGTTCGCGGGTCTTGTCGGTGGCTTGATCAACGCCTGACTTGAGCGGCGCGGGTCTTGCGCTTAGATTGCGACAATTCCGCAGCTTGACTGGGCCCACCGTGAACGATGACGAACAGATGGACGCGCATGACCCGCAGGGTCGGCCTGCCGGTGGGCAGTCGCCGAACCCGTGGTGGCTGCGCTCTGTCATCGGGCTGATCTTCCTGACCGCGCTGGCCTCGATCTGGACGACGAATACCTGGCTGACGGAACGGTTTTCCGAAAACACCCGCGTGCGGTCGGAACTGCGGCTGGCCTTGTATACGGGCAACCTTCTGTCCGAATTGCAGCGAACTGCGGTGGTGCCGCTGCTGCTGGCACGCGACCCGGCCCTGATCGGGGCGCTGCAAAGCAACGATTTCTCGACCACTTCGGCGCGGCTGATGGCGGCGCAGAAGGAAATCGGCGCGGCCTCGATCCGCCTGCTGGATGCGTCCGGGCGCACGGTCGGCGCGACCGACCGTTATCAGCTGGGCACCAATAATGTGCAGGCCCCCTATTATGTCGAGGCCCTGCGGTCCCGTGATACGGTGTTCAGCGTGTCGAACCAGGGCTCGGGCGCCTATGAATTCACCTATTCCCGCGCGATCGTGGCCGATGGCAAGACGCTTGGCGTGATCGTGGTCGGCGCGGATCTGACGCGTCTGGAACGGTCCTGGGCCGGAATTTCCGATGCCGTGGCCGTGACCGACAGCGCGGGCGACATCATCCTTGCGACCGAACCGCGCTGGCGCGGGCTGACCATGCCCGAAGCGCTGGCCGTCCGTTCGGCCCCCTCGGCCATTCAACGCGCGTTCCAGGTGACCGCGGACTGGACCAGCATGCCCGCCGACGCCTATCTGCAGGGCAGGGCGGTGATGCGCAGTGAATCGCGGATCCCGTTCCGCGGCTGGCGGATGATCAGCTTTACCACCTACGCCTCGATCCGAGAGCGGGTGAACGCGGTCCTTGCGCTGGAAATCATGGGCTTTGCGATCCTGCTGGCGGGGACATTCTATCTAATGTCGCGCCGCGCGCGGCGGCAATCGGCGGCCTATATGCGCGAATCCGCGGATCTGCGCGCCCTGAACGCGCGGCTGACGCGCGAGATTGCCGAACGCGAGCGGGTCCAGAAGGAACTGCGCGTCGCCGAACAGACCGTGCAGCAATCTTCGAAGCTGGCGGCGCTGGGGGAAATGTCGGCGGGGGTCAGCCACGAACTGAACCAGCCGCTGGCGGCGATGAAAACCTATCTGGCCGGGGCGCGGCTGTTGCTGCAACGCGGTCGCAGCGAAGAGGCGCTGTCCTCGTTTCAGCGCATCGATGACCTGATCGAGCGTATGGGGGCCATCACCCGACAGCTTAAATCCTATGCCCGCAAGGGCGGCGAGGCGGTCGAGCCGGTGGATCTGCGCGCCTCGGTCAGCAATGCGCTGACCATGATGGAGCCGCAGCTGCGCACCCGTCCGATCCGGGTCAACCGCAATTTTCCCCGTGGCAAGGTCATGGTGCTGGCCGATCGCATCCGCCTGGAACAGGTCATCATCAACCTGCTGCGCAATGCCGTCGATGCGGTCAAGGACCGGCGCGAGGCCACCATCGACATCGTGGTCGAGGTCGGCTCTCACGCCTATGTGTCCGTGCGCGATAACGGTCCCGGTGTTTCTGACCTAGAAAAGCTGTTTGAACCCTTTTGGACAACGAAGAAGCCCGGCGAGGGAACCGGATTGGGACTTGCGATTTCTTCTTCGATCGTCGCTGATTTCGGCGGACGGCTGACAGCACATAATGAAACCGAGGGAGGCGCGGTGTTTCAGGTGGAATTGCCGCTGCACCGGCCCGGTCAGCCCCGCGAGGCGTTGGGCGCAGAATAAGAACAAGGAAGGAGTCGTGGCCTCATGTCGCGCAAGTTAAAGATTGCCATCGTCGACGATGAACCCGACATGCGGGAATCGATCAGCCAGTGGCTGGTCCTGTCCGGGTTCGACACCGAAACCTTCGCCAGCGCCGAGGATGCGTTGAAGGTGATCGGCGCGGACTGGCCGGGGATCGTCGTTTCGGACATCCGGATGCCGGGCATGGATGGGATCGCCTTTCTGAAACGCCTGATGGGGCTGGATTCCAGCCTGCCGGTGATCATGATCACCGGACATGGCGACGTGCCCATCGCGGTCGAGGCGATGCGGATCGGGGCCATGGATTTCATGGAAAAACCCTTCGATCCCGACCGCATGACGCAGCTGGCCAAGAAGGGAACACAGATGCGCCGCATGACGCTGGACAACCGTGATCTGCGCCGCGACCTGTCCGAAGGTCAGCAGGTCATGTCCAAGCTGATCGGGTCCAGCCCGGTGATGGAACGCCTGCGCGAGGATATTCTGGATCTGGGGCAGGCTGACGGCCATGTCCTGATCGACGGCGAGACCGGCACCGGCAAGACGCTGGTGGCCCATGCGCTTCATGCCGTGGGGCCGCGCGCCTCGAAGAAATTCGTGCCTGTGTCCTGCGCCGCCTATAACGACGAGGCTTTGGCCGCGCGCCTGTTCGGGCCGATCGAAGACGGGTTGCCGGCGGTCGAGGAAACCCGCGGCGGGACCCTGTGCCTTGAGGATATCGAAGCCCTGTCCGAGCCGTTGCAGGCGCGTCTGCTGGCATTCATCAGCGAACAGGGCAGCCCCGCCGACACCCGCATCATCGCCATTTCCAACGCCCGCGGCGAAGGCCGCAAGGCCGAGGATTCGCTGCGTCCCGACCTGTTCTACCGCCTGTCGGCGCTGCAGATCACCTTGCCGCCGCTGCGCGCGCGGGGCGAGGATATCCTGCAACTGTTCACCCGCATGAGCGAACAGTTCGCGGATGAATATGGCTGCGAGCCGCCGCAGGTTTCCGCGCAAGAGGCCGCACAACTGCTGCAGGCGCCGTGGCCGGGCAATATCCGTCAGCTTATCAATGTGGCCGAACGCGCGGTCCTGCAGAATCGGCGCGGCACGGGCAGCATCGCCTCGTTGCTGATGGCGGATGGCGATGACAACCAGCAGGCCACTACGACCGAGGGCAAGCCGCTGAAGGAATATGTCGAAAGCTTTGAAAAGATGCTGATCGACAACACGATGCGCCGCCACAAGGGCAGCATCGCCAGCGTCATGGACGAATTGTGCCTGCCGCGGCGGACCCTGAATGAGAAGATGGCGAAATACGGCCTTCAGCGCAGCGACTATCTGTAACGCAGGCCATTGGCCCGACATGCAAACGGGGGCGGATTTCTCCGCCCCCGTTTCGATCGGACATCCCAACCCGAACAGCTAAACAGACACACGCGACAAGGTGGTCGGGATCGTCGAAAATCGCCAGGACCTGGCTTGAAAACTGATCAAAAAAACGCGCCGCCGAACAACGGTGACAGCCCGCCGACTGGATAAAACAGGTCTTGCAGATGCAGGCGTCACACAGGCCGGGGCGACAGATGCCGATCACGTCGCCCCGACCCGTCTGCTGACTACCCGGTCAACTTACCGCATCGGTTGTGCGGCTCAACCTGTCGTTTTGGTCAATATGACTGTCTGGTGAAGGTGGCCTGCGGGGCAAATGCTTGCATGGTCAGACGACTGGGGCTAACCCGACGCCAGCTAGAAGGGGCACCGAAACATGAGCGTTACATCGGCCAAGGGCCTTCATCCCCGCACTCAGGCGGTTCATCACGGCACCCGCCGCAGCCAGTATGGCGAAATGGCCGAGGCGATCTTTCTGACGCAGGGCTTCGTCTATGACAGCGCCGCGCAGGCCGAGGCGCGATTTGTCGAATCCGGCCCGGACGAGTTCATCTATGCCCGCTATGGCAATCCGACCAGCCGCATGTTCGAGGACCGCATCGCCGCCCTGGAAGGGACCGAGGATGCCTTTGCCACCGCAAGCGGGATGGCGGCGGTGAATGGCGCGATGTTTTCGCTGTGCAGCCCCGGTGATCACGTGGTCGCCGCGCGGGCGCTGTTCGGTTCCTGCCTGTATGTGCTGGATCTGCTGGCCAAGTTCGGGGTCGAAGTCAGTTATGTCGACGGCACTGATCTGGATCAGTGGAAGGCCGCGATCCGTCCCGGCACAAAAGCGGTGTTCTTCGAATCCGTGTCCAACCCCGGTCTGGAAGTGATCGACATGCAGGCGGTTGCCGATCTGGCCCATGCCGCCGGCGCGCAGGTCGTGGTCGATAATGTCTTTGCCACCCCGGTCTTTTCGCGGGCCGTGGACATGGGCGCGGATATCGTCGTCTATTCTGCGACCAAGCATATCGATGGCGGCGGACGTGCATTGGCCGGGGTGATCTGCGGCACTCGCGATTTCATTCGCGGCACCGCCGAGCCCTATCTGAAACATACCGGCGGCGCGATCAGCCCGTTCCACAGCTGGATCATGCTGAACGGTCTGGCGACGATGGATCTGCGCGTCCGGGCGCAGGCGCAATCGGCGGAAACCATCGCCAGGGCGTTGCAGGGCCATGCCGGTCTTAGCCGTGTGATCTATCCGGGACTGGCAGACCATCCGCAACACGATCTGGCGATGCGGCAGATGGGATCGGGCGGGACGATGATCGCGATCGAGGTCGCGGGCGGCAAGGACGCGGCCTTCGCGGCGCTGGACCGGCTGAACATCATCAAGATCTCGAACAACCTTGGCGATGCGAAATCCATCGTGACCCATCCCGCCACGACCACGCATCAGCGCCTGTCGGATGAAAACAAGGCGCAACTGGGCATTACGCCGGGCCTTCTGCGCCTGTCCGTGGGTCTGGAGGATGCGCAGGACCTGATCGACGATCTCGTCAACGCGCTGAACGGCTGATCGCGTCGCGACGGCCGTCCGGGCATGAAAATGGTGCATTTTCAGCGCCGCTACTTTAGAAAGCTGTCCTGCGCCCCCATATTCGGGGCGCAGTCTCGAACAAGGATGCCCGCATGACCGATGCCCGTCCGATGATCCCGTCCTACCCGGCGCTGGTTCGCGAATATGACGCCGATTTCCGCGTCACCGACGATTACAAGGCCGATCTGCCCGACCTGCAGAACGGCCCTGCCAGCCTGATCGTGGGTGCCCGTGCGCCGATTCAGCATGTCGGGATCTCGAATTTCCGCCTGCCGATCCGCTATCAGACCAGCGACGGGGGCGAACTGGTTCTGGAAACCAGCGTGACCGGCACCGTCAGCCTTGAGGCGGATCGCAAGGGCATCAACATGAGCCGCATCATGCGGTCCTTCTATGGTCATTCCGATCATCTGTTCAGCCTGAAGGTGCTTGAGGCCGCGCTGGACGATTACAAGGCCGATCTGGACGCGTTCGATGCGCGGATCCAGATGCGCTTCAGCTATCCGATCCGGGTGGACAGCCTGCGCTCTGGTCTGAGTGGGTGGCAGTATTACGACATCGCGCTTGAGGTTGTGGAACAGGCCGGGCAACGCCTGCGGATCATGCATTTCGATTATGTCTATTCCTCGACCTGCCCCTGTTCGCTGGAACTGTCGGAACATGCGCGGGAATCGCGCGCCCGTCTGGCGACGCCGCATTCGCAGCGTTCGATCGCGCGGATCTCGGTGGTCATGGACGGTCCCGACAAGCTGTGGTTCGAGGATATGGTCGATATCTGCCGCCGCGCCGTGCCGACCGAAACCCAGGTCATGGTCAAGCGCGAGGATGAACAGGCCTTTGCCGAACTGAACGCCGCGAACCCGATTTTCGTCGAGGATGCGGTGCGGGCCTTTGCCCAGGGGTTGCAGGACGATCCGCGCATCGGCGATTTTCGTGTCGTCGCCAGCCATCAGGAATCGCTGCATTCCCATGATGCGGTCAGTCTGCTGACCCAGGGCACGACCTTTGCCCAAAGCTCGCTTGATCCGATGACATTCGCCGGGCTGCGGGCCTGAACGGATGAGCAAAAGCCTGAAGCGCGTTCGCGCGGCGCTGGATGATGCCGGTGCCGCGGTCGAGATTCTGGAAATGGCCGAATCGACCCGTACCGCCGCGGAGGCCGCCAATGCCGCCGGCTGCCAGATCGACCAGATCGCGAAATCCATCGTCTTTCGTGGCGCCCAGACCGGGCATATCGTGCTGTTCCTGACGGCGGGCGGCAATCGCGTGGATCCCGAAAAGGCGGCCAGGGTCGCCGGGCAGGCGCTTGGCAAGGCCGATGCCGCGCAGATTCGGGCCGAAACAGGCTTTGCCATCGGCGGGGTATCGCCCGTGGGGCATCTGTCACCGGTGACGATCTATTTCGACCCGCGGCTGGGTGATTTCGACTTGGTCTGGGCCGCCGCCGGCACGCCGCGCCACATCTTTTCCATCGCCCCCGGCCAGTTGCAGTCGATCACAGGCGCGATCACGGCGCAGTTTACCCAGACCGGATGAAACCGCACGCGGCTGGCGGCGTTGAACAGGCGATACAAAAGCCCCCGGAAAGGAGCGTTTCATGACCCAACCGATGTTGACCTTCAATGACGGCAATCGGATGCCCCAGCTTGGCACAGGGATCTGGCAGGTGCCGGATGCCGATACGCCGCGCGTGGTCAAGGACGCGCTTGAGGTCGGTTATCGGCTGATCGACGGCGCTGCGGCCTATCAGAACGAAACCGGTCTGGGTGAGGGGATTCGCAACGCCGATGTCGCACGGGGCGATATCTTCGTGACCTCGAAACTGTGGAACTCGCATCACGGCTATGACAATGCGCTGAAAGGGTTCGAGGAATCCATGGGCCGTCTGGGGCTGGATTATCTGGACCTGTACCTGATCCATTGGCCGCTGCCGCAGAATGACCAATATGTCGAGACTTGGAAGGCGCTGATCAAGCTGCGGGACGAAGGGCGCATCCGCTCGATCGGGGTTGCCAATTTCCACGAAGAACATCTGCGCCGCCTGATCGACGAAACCGGCGTTGCGCCGGCGCTGAACCAGATCGAGCTGCATCCGACGCTGATTCAGTCGGACATGCGCGAAGTCAACAAACGCCTGCACATCGTTACTCAAAGCTGGACTCCGTTGGGACGGGGCGACTTCGACCTGCCCGAGGTTCAGAAGATTGCCGAGCGTCATGGCCGCAGTGCCGCGCAGATCGTGCTGCGCTGGCATATGCAGCACGGGCTGTCGGTCATTCCGAAATCCACCCACAAAGGGCGACTGGCCGAGAATTTCGATATTCTGGGCTTTACGCTGGATGATACCGAAATGGCTGCGCTGGACGGTCTGGACCGGGATCATCGCACCGGTCCGCATCCCGACAGCTTTGATATGCGCGAATTCCCCGGCTAGGCATCAGTCCGGTCGCAACAGCCTGCGGGTCAGCGGGCTGCTGGCGTCGCGCAATCCTTCGATGACATCGAAATGATGGCGACCGGGATCGACCACGGTTTCGGTCGCCACGCCCATTCCCGCCCAGATATCGGCCAGCAACCGTGACTGACGGATGAATTCGGGGCGCTCGGCCCCGCCGACCCAGGCGGTGACCGGGATCCCGGTTCGGGGTTGCAGAAGGGCGGGGCTTTCCAAAGCCGCCTCGGCCGCATCAATGTGCAGCGTCTTGTTCATCGCCGTGCGCATCAGCGGTCGCAGGTCAGTCAGGGCAGAGATCGGGACGCATGAACTGATCCTGTCAGCGGTGCTCTGCGGCAATGTCCCGTCATCGCAGATCATCCGCGCCGCCAGATGGCCACCAGCGGAATGTCCGGTGATCGCGATGGGCCCGGAAACCTGTGATGCGGCCTCGGTGATCGCCTGCGCGACCTCTGTCGTCATCTGGGCGATTCGCGCCGTCGGGGCCAGCGTATAGGCGGGCATCAGTACCGCCCATCCGGCCGACAACGGACCCGCCGCGAAATGCGACCAGACGGATGGGTCGAATTTCATCCAGTAGCCACCGTGAATGAACACGGCCAGCCCCTTGGCGATGCCGTCGGGGCGAAACAGATCTCCGCGGCCGATGGGCTGCGGGGGATGCTGGGCGCGAAACACCTGGGCCAGTTCCGTCCAGCGCGGCGGATAGGCGTCGGCACCCGCGATATGGGGGCCATTGGCATAGGCATCGTCCCAGTCGTTTACGTGGTACAGCATCTCGTCTCCTCTTTCGGGCAGGGAACCCTGCTGATAGCGTGCCGTCAATCAGGGAGGCGCGGCGATGACCGATTTTGACAAGACGAAACAGGCATTTCATTTGCCGCAGGGCGTAACCTATCTGGACGGCAACTCGCTTGGTCCGATGCCAAAGGCCGCCAAGGCGCGGGTGGCCAACATGATGGCCGACGAGTGGTCGGAAATGCTGATCACCGGTTGGAACAAGGCCGGCTGGTATGTGCAGCCGCGCAAGGTCGGCGATCGTATCGCGCGCCTGATCGGGGCCGGGCCGGGGCAGGTGGTGATGGGCGATACCCTGTCGATCAAGGTGTTTCAGGCCGTCAGTGCCGCCCGTGCAATGCGCCCCCAGCGGCGGGTGATCCTGTCCGATAGCGGTAATTTCCCCTCGGACCTTTATGTCGCCGAAGGACTGGCCCGTGCCGTCGATGCGGAACTGCGTGTCGTCGCCCCCGAAGAGGTCGCAGGCGCCATCGATGATACCGTGGCCGTCCTGATGATCACCGAGGTCGATTACCGCACTGGCCGACGCCACGACATGAAGGCGTTGACCCAGACCGCGCACACGGCCGGCGCGTTGACGGTCTGGGATCTGGCGCATTCGGCGGGGGCCGTGGATGTCGATCTGCTGGGCTGCGACGCCGATTTCGCGGTGGGCTGCACCTATAAATACCTGAATGGCGGCCCCGGCGCCCCGGCCTTCATCTGGACCCACCCGCGCCACGCGGATGCGGCGCAGCCGATCTTGCAGGGTTGGATGGGGCACAGGGCGCCCTTTGCATTCGACCAGAGCTATCAGCCCGCCCCGGGGGTCGAGCGGATGCGCGTCGGCACCCCGCCGGTGATCGCGCTGACCGCGCTGGATGCGGCGCTGGATGTCTGGGACGATGTGTCGATGCCCGATCTGCGTGCCCGGTCGATCGAGCTGACACAGGCCTTCATCGCCGGGGTCGAGGAACATTGCCCCGATCTGGTCCTGAACTCGCCCCGCGACCCGGCAAAGCGCGGCTCTCAGGTCAGTTTCCGCCATCCGCAGGGCTATGCGGTGATGCAGGCGCTGATCGCCCAAGGGGTGATCGGTGATTTCCGTGCGCCGGATGTGCTGCGGTTCGGGTTCGCGCCGCTCTATGTCGATCTGGACGATGTGGCGCACGCCGTTCAGATCATGGCGATGATCTTGAAGGACAAAAGCTGGGATCGAGAAGAATTTCACGAAAGGGCCAGTGTGACGTAGGGGCATGGGGCTTCTCAGCCCGCGCGGTTCGGCGCACAACTTGCGGGATAGAACGGTGCTCGACATGATCAGGAAATTCTTGTCCCTTGGCGCGATGCTTGTCGCAGGCGCGCTTCCCGCGCAGGCCGCGCCCGAAGATCTGCGGGTGCAGATCGTGCCCGTGGTCGAACGGCCCCTGCGGTTGGCACTGGAACTTTCCGGCACATTGCAGGCCCATAACAGCGTCGAACTGGGCTTTCGTCAAAGCGGCCGGGTGCAGCAGGTTCTGGTTGAAGAAGGCGATACCGTTCGGCGCGATCAGGAAATTGCGCGGCTGGATTCGGTGCAGCAGGATCAGGCCCTCAGCGTGGCCAAGGCCAGTCTGTCGGCGGCCCTTGCGACGCGCAAGCAGGCCAGCCAGGCCAGCGACCGCGCGGCCGCGATGTTGACGCGCGGGGTTGGCACGCGGGCGGCACGCGATGACGCGGTGCGCGCCCTGTCGCAGGCCGAAGGCGCGGTGGAGCGCGCGCAAAGCAATCTGGAACAGGCCCAACGCGCGGTCGAGGATACGGTCCTGCGTGCCCCCGGCGATGCCATCGTGACGGCGCGCGCGATGGCCGCCGGACAGATCGTCGGGGCGGCGCAGCCGGTCGTATCGCTGGCGGAACTGGGCCCGATGGAGGCTGTCTTTGCCGCGCCCGATCATCCGTTGCTGACGGCGATGCGGGGCAATGATGTCCATATGACGGCGCTGGACATCGATCTGCCGGAAATGATCGGAACCGTCACGGAAATCGCGCCGCTGGTTGATCCGGGCACCGGGACCGTGACCGTCCGCGCCGAACTGCAAAAGACGCCCGTGACCGCGCAGTTGCTGGGCGCGGCGGTGCGGGGCCGTCTGATGGTCACGGTCGATCAGGCGTTGACGGTGCCATGGACCGCGCTGGCCCGTGCCAAGGGCAGGCCCGCCGTCTGGGTCGTGGGCGAGGATGGCCGGGTGACGCTGTCGCCCATCAAGATCCGCTATTTCGGCGATGGTGAAGTTTTCGTTCAGGACGGTCTTGTCAGCGGACAGAAGGTCGTGGGCGCAGGGTCGCAACTGCTGTTCCCCGGACGCCGGGTGCAGCCTGTCGACACCGGGGAAGGAGCGCGGCAATGATCCTGCGACTGGGGGCCATCGCCCTGATTCTGCTGACCGCGTCGCCGGCATCGGCACTTCATCTGCCGGAATGGATGCGTTTCGGCAGCCATGCCTCGGTCGATCCGGGCCCGCCGCGACCGGTCGTGACGGAAATCGTGATGGATCAGGGCAGCGACGCCAGATCGGTTCCCGGCGTCATCGTGTCCCGGACCGAGGTGACGATGGCGTTTCAGACCCTTGGCCGCATGATTGCCCGCCATGTCGATCTGGGTGACCGGGTCGAGAAGGGGCAACTGCTTGCCGAATTGTCGACCGATGATCTGGTCGCCTCGACCCGGGCGGCGCGGGCCGCGGTCGATTCCGCCGAGGTGCAGCTGGAAACCGCCCGCACCACCTTGCAAAGGACCGAGGCCCTGGCGCGGCGCGACGTCGCCTCGGACTCGCAGTTGGAACAGGCGCAACAGGCGCTGGCCGCCGCCGAGGCGAATGCCGAACAGACGCGGTCACAGTTGATCCAGGCGCAGGATACCGAAGGCTATGCCCGAATGACGGCGCCGTTTTCCGGCGTCATCAGCGCCGTCTACGAGGCGTCGGGCGCAGTGGTCAGCGCCGGTGCGCCGGTGATGCAGCTATCCGCCGATGACACCCATGAGGCCGCCATCGACCTGCCCGAGGGCGCCTTGGCGGTGCTGCCCGACGACCCCGCCTTTACCGTCTGGCAGCGCCAGAATCCCGGCCACGAGGTTACCGCGACCATTGACCGGATCGAGCCTCTGGCCGATATCGCGACGCGCACCCGGCGGCTGTATCTGACCTTGCCGCCCGATGCGCCCTTCCGCCTTGGGGCGTTGATCCGGGCGCGACTGGGTGCGGCGGGCGAACCCGCCCTGACCCTGCCGGATGCCGCGATCCTGATGCGCGACGGGCAAAGCCATGTCTGGCGCGTGACCCGCGAAGGCGACAGCGCGACCGTCAAGCTGGTGCCGGTCCGGACCCGGCCCAGTTTCGAGGGGCGCTGCCTGATCCTGGACGGTCTTTCCGAGGGCGACGAAATCGTGGTGCGCGGCGTTCATCATTTGCAGCCCGGCCAGCAGGTCGGGCGGAGGGTCGATCCTTGAAACGTTTCAATCTGTCCGACTGGGCGCTGCATCATCGCAGTTTCGTCTGGTTCCTGCTGGTCGTCTCGATGATCGCGGGGACGCTCAGCTACATGAATCTGGGCCGGGAAGAGGATCCGAATTTCACCATCAAGCGCATGGTGATCGGCGCCGCGCTGCCCGGTGCCACCATCGAAGAGACGCTGAAACAGGTTACTGCGCGGATCGAGAAGAAACTGGGGGAACTGGATGAGCTGGATTACACCGAATCCGTGACCACCCCCGGCCAATCGGTCGTCTATGTCGAATTGCTGCCCACCACCCGCGGCCCGCAGGTGCCGATGATCTGGAACCGCGTGCGGCAGATGATGTCGGATATCAGGCCGGAATTCCCGCAGGAATTTCAGGGGTTTCAGTTCAATGACGATTTTGGCGACGTGTTCGGCAATATCTATGCCTTCACCGCCGATGGCTATACCCAGCGCGAGTTGCGCGACCGGGTCGAGGCGATCCGCAAGCGGGTGGCGGCGCTGCCTGCCGCCGGCAAGACCGAGCTTCTGGGCGAGCAGGACGAACGCATCTATCTGGAATTTTCGACCGCGCGTCTGGCGGCGCTGGGGCTGAACCAGCAACAGGTCATGGCCACGCTAGCGACGCAGAACGCCATCGCGCCTTCGGGGGTGATCGAGGACGGGCCCGAGCGTGTTCTGGTGCGTGTCGGTGGACAGTTTGACGATGCCGATGCCATCTCGGCCGTAAATCTGCGTATCGGAGAGCGGTTCTTCAATCTGGCGGATGTGGCCACGGTGTCGCGCCGCTACGAAGATCCCCCGTCCAGTCTGTTCCGCTATCAGGGCAGGCCCGCGATCGGATTGCAGATCGGGATGCGCGAGGGCGGCAACATCCTTGAATTCGGCAAGGAGCTGGATGCGCTGATGGCCGGGGTCGCCGCCGATCTGCCGATCGGGATCGACATGGCCAAGGTCGCCGATCAGCCCCATGTCGTCGACGAGGCCGTCGGCCATTTCGTGAAGGCGCTGGCCGAGGCGGTGATCATCGTCCTGATCGTCAGCTTCGTCAGCCTGGGTCTGCGGGCTGGGTTCGTGGTGACGCTGACCATTCCACTGGTGCTGGCGATCACCTTCGTGATCATGGAAATCTATGGCATCACCTTGCAGCGGATTTCGCTGGGGGCGCTGATCATCGCGCTTGGCCTGCTTGTCGATGACGCGATGATCGCGATCGAGACGATGATTTCCCGGCTGGAGGTCGGGGCCTCGTTGTCCGAAGCCGCCAGCTATGCCTGGACCTCGATCGCCTTCCCGATGCTGACCGGCACCCTGGTGACGGTGGCAGGATTCATCCCCATCGGCCTGAACAATTCCGCCGCCGGAGAGTTCACCTTTTCACTGTTCGTGGTGATCGCGGTTTCGCTGCTGATCTCCTGGATCGTGGCGGTGCTGTTTGCGCCGCTTCTGGGCGTCACCTTCCTGACGACCAAGATCGGCCATCACGACCACACACCCGGTCGGTTGCGGCGCGGCTTCCACCGGTTGCTGCGTCTGGGCATGCGGTTCAAAGGGGCGACGATCATCCTTACGCTGATGATTTTCGGGGGCGCGGTCTTCGGCATGCGCTTTGTCGAGCAGCAGTTCTTCCCAAGTTCGGACAGGACCGAGGTTCTGGTCGATATCTCCGAACGGCAGAACGCTTCGATCGCCAAGACGCGCGATGATATGGACCGGCTGGAAAGCTATCTGGCCGACAACGACGATGTCCTGTTCTGGACGTCCTATGTGGCCCGGGGCGCGCCGCGTTTCGTGCTGTCGATGGATGTGCCGACCGCTGGCCCGCATTTGGGGCAGATCGTGATCCAGACGCCCGATCTGGCGGCGCGGGATCGGGTCAAGGCGTTGCTGAACGATGTCGCCGCGCGCGAATTTCCGGGCCTTGATGTCTATGTGAAGAACCTGGAAATCGGGCCGCCGGTTGGCAAACCGGTGCAGTATCGCGTCAGCAGCCCGGTTATCGGTAACGCCCGCGATGCCGCGCGCGGGCTGGCCAGCGTGGTCGCGTCCGAGCCACGCTTGCGCGATATCACGTTGGACTGGAATGAACCCGCCCGCGTGATCCGGCTGCGCGTCGATCAGGATCAGGCGCGGCAGCTGGGCGTTTCCAGTCAGGATGTCGCCAACGCGCTGTCGGCCGTTTTCAGCGGCACGACGGTCACGCAATTGCGCGACGACATCTATCTGATCAATGTGGTGACGCGCGGCAGCGATGCGGATCGCCAGTCGCTTGAATCGATCCGCAATCTGCAATTGATGACGGGCCGCTCGGGGAATATCCCGCTGATCGCGCTGGCAAGCCTGGAATATGAAACTGAACAGCCCCTGATCATGCAGCGCGACGGCTTGCCGACCGTGACGGTGAATGCGGCCATAGACGGCAAGGACCAGCCGGCGACATTGGTGGCGGCACTGGCGGATCGTGTGGCAGACTACGCTGCAACGCTGCCAGAAGACGTCAGGATCGAGTTGGGCGGCACCGTTGAAAGCTCGGGCGAAAGTCAGGCGCCCATTGCGGCCGTCGTCCCCGTCATGCTGCTGTTGATGGCGTTCCTGGTGATGGCGCAGATGCAAAGCTTTCGGTTGTCGCTGATCGTGTTCGCGGCGGCACCCTTGGGCCTGATCGGGGTGGTGGCGGTGCTGGTGCCTTTCGGCGTGCCCATGGGGTTTGTCGCGATCCTGGGGATCCTGGCACTGATCGGCATCCTGATCCGAAATTCGGTCATTCTGGTGCACGAGATCCAGGTGCTGATCGCGCAGGGAAAAAATCGCTGGGATGCCGTGTTCGAGGCGTCTGACAGCCGGGCCAGACCTATTCTTCTGACCGCGGCTGCGGCGTCTCTGGCGTTGATTCCGATATCACGGCAGGTGTTCTGGGGGCCGATGGCCTACGCGATGATGGGTGGCATCATCGCGGGCACGTTGGTGACCCTGATCTTTGTTCCGGCGCTTTACTGCGCGGTCTTCCGGGTCAAGCCGCCGGCGCGATAAAGGATTGTGCTTCAGGACGGGCCTGTACTTTCCGATCGCCGCCTGAGGCGCCGCCTGTGTGCACAGGTCGCAGAAACCGCAACGGTTGACGGCGGCGCCATCGCGGGACGCAAAGGGCGCATTGAAGCTTGCTTCGATGCGCCCCTGCTTTTGGCAAATTCGATTGAAACCTGCCTGCGGCAGGTTAAGCGATCAGGTCACGCCGCCTATTCGGCGGCGCTCCGTTTGGGCAGCACCCAGTCGGGGCGGGGGAAGTGGCAGGTATAGCCGTTTGGAAAACGCTCCAGATAGTCCTGATGCTCGGGCTCGGCTTCCCAGAAGTCGCCCACGGGTTCAAGTTCGGTCACGACCTTGCCGGGCCACAGGCCGGATGCGTCGACATCCGCGATGGTTTCGACCGCTGTTTCCCGCTGCGCCTCATCCGCATAGTAGATCGCCGAACGATAGCTGGCGCCCAGATCATTGCCTTGCCGGTTCGGCGTCGACGGGTCATGGATCTGGAAAAAGAACTCTAGCAGCTTGCGATACGAGATCGTTTCGGGATCGAAGGTGATCTCGATTCCTTCCGCATGCGTACCATGATCGCGATAGGTCGCATTCGGGATATCGCCGCCGGTATAGCCCACGCGGGTCGAGATCACGCCGGGCAGGCGGCGGATCAGATCCTGCATGCCCCAGAAACAGCCACCTGCCAGCACTGCGCGCTCAGTCATGGTTCACCTCATCAACCTGATCAAGATAGTCGCCATAGCCTTCGGCCTGCATCCGGTCCCTCGGGACGAAACGCAGCGAGGCCGAATTGATGCAATAGCGCAGCCCGCCGGCGTCGGGCGGACCGTCGGGAAAGACATGGCCCAGATGGCTGTCGCCATGCTTCGAGCGCACCTCGGTCCGGATCATCCCGAAGGACACATCGCGATGCTCGGTCACGTTGTCGATGGGCTTGGTGAATGCAGGCCAGCCGCAACCGGAATTATACTTGGCCGATGACGCGAAAAGCGGCTCGCCCGAGACGATGTCGACATAGATGCCCGGCTCGAAATGGTGATCGTATTCGCCGGTAAACGCGCGCTCGGTGCCGTTTTCCTGCGTCACGCGAAACTGCTCGGGCGTCAGCCGGTCGATCGCGTCTTTCGATTTCTGATAGGCCAATTGGTCCTCCGCGCATGAAAGCCTGTTTGACCCCCATATGGGGATCAAACGGCGCTTGCGCAAAGGCGATCAGCCGCAGATCGCGCGTTTGGCATCGGCATATTCGGATGCCAGCCGATCAATCCGCGTGGCGGCGGGCACCACGTCGCGGACCGCGCCGATCCCTTGGCCCGAACCCCAGATTTGGCTCCAGGCCTTGGCCTTGGACGCGCCCTGGGAAAAGTTCATCGCCGATGTATCGGCGCTGTCCAGATCGTCGGGATCAAGCCCGGCATTGCGGATCGACGGCGCAAGGTAGTTGCCCGACACGCCGGTGAACAGCGACGATGTCACGATGTCCATCGCGCCGGCGTCGCAGATCATCTGCTTGTATTCGGGCTGGGCGTTCGCCTCTTCGGTGGCGATGAAGGGGCTGCCGATATAGGCCAGATCGGCCCCCATCGCCTGCGCGGCCAGAACTGCACGACCTGTTGCGATCGAACCCGACAGCAGCAGGGGGCCCTCGAACCATTCGCGGATTTCCTGGATCAGCGCGAAGGGCGATTGCGGTCCGGCATGCCCGCCAGCGCCCGCCGCAACCGCGATCAGGCCATCTGCCCCTTTTTCGATCGCCTTCTTGGCAAACATGTTGTTGATGATGTCATGCAACGCGATCCCGCCGCAATCATGGGCGGCCTGATTGACCTCGGGACGGGCCCCAAGCGAGGTGATCCAGATCGGCACCTTGTGACGGTGGCAGATCTCGATATCGCGTTCCAGCCGCGCATTGCTGCGATGCACGATCTGGTTCACGGCAAAGGGCGCGGCCGGATGATCGGGATTGGCCTGGTTGTGGCGATCCAGTTCCTCGGTGATCCGGGTCAGCCAGGATTCCAGCAATGCCGGTTCGCCATCCTTTTCGCGCGCATTCAGGGCGGGAAAGCTGCCGACGATGCCGGCCTTGCACTGGGCGATGACCAGTTCCGGGCCCGAGACGATGAACATCGGCGACGCGACCACAGGGATGCGCAGATTTTGCAGAATGGCGGGTAGCATTGTTTCCTCCTCGATTCGAACTGAACGATAACCCTGTGTCGCCAAGGCACAAGAATGACGCCGCGACAAAGCCCTGGCCAGCCGACGGCACCAGTGAAAATTGAGTCTTCTGTCGCGATACATCTCAGGATGGAAAAAGCGTGGCGATTACGTAACGTTCTGGAAACTGCCGAAAAGATCAGCTGCCTTTTCGGGAAAGCGGGCCCTATACACAGGGCTTGGGCGTCGCGCCGGGACAGGGGCGACCATTGCGTTATTTTGGAGAGTAGTAATGCGTTTCGGCAAGTTTCTGGCGGCTGCGGTTGCAGGCGTTCTGGTTGCGGGTGCTGCCTCGGCGGCAACCGTCGTCAATGGCGGGTTCGAGGATGTCAGCGGTCTGAACAAGGGCGGCCTGAACAAGGGCAAGTACGGCATTTACGAGTCGATCTCGGGCTGGACCAAGGCGACCGGCGGCGGCATCGAGCTGCAGAACAACGCCACCCTTGGCAACCGCGATGCCAATAGCGGCAACTGGTATGTCGAGCTGGACAGCACGCGCAACTCGTCGATGTATCAGGACATCACCTTCAGCACCGCCGGTGTCTATGCGATGTCGTTCTTCTATGCGCCGCGCACCAAGACGCCGGGCGACAATGGCGTCAGCTATTCGATCGCCAATGGCAGCAGCGAACTGGTGTCGGGTCTGGTCGATGGCGTCGCACCGGCGGATTGGATGAAAGTCACCTCGGGCAGCTTCAAGGTCGATGCCGGCGACACGCTGCGCCTGACCTTCTCGGCCGAGGGGATCAGCAACAGCCTTGGCGGCTTTATCGACGACGTGTCGATCGCGCCGGTTCCGCTGCCGGCTTCGGCGCTGCTGCTGATGGGCGCGCTGTCGGGCATGGGCATTGCGGCACGTCGCCGCAAATCGCGCGCCGCCTGATCGCGAACCTGACGCAGCGAGATGATAAAGGCCCCGGATTTCCGGGGCCTTTCCTGTTAGTGCAACGGCGTGTCAGGCTTGGGGCCTTCGCCGACCGCGCCAAGCCGGTGGCCGGCCTTGCCGATCCGGTCCCCAACGACCAGCCCGTCATCGGATGCCGATACATGCACCGTCTGCCCGTCCAGCACCTTGCCCGACAGCAGCAGTTCCGCCAGCGGATCCTGTAGCGCGCGCTGGATCACCCGCTTTAGCGGACGGGCGCCGAAAACCGGGTCATAGCCCTGATCGGCCAGCCATTTGCGTGCATCGGCGTCCAGTTCCAGCGTGATCTTGCGCGCCGCCAGGCGGTATTCCAGCCGCGACAGCTGAATATTGACGATGCCGTCCATGTTTTCGCGCGTCAGGCGGCGGAAGATGATGATCTCGTCCAGACGGTTCAGGAATTCGGGACGGAAATGGGCCCGAACCGCCTCCATTACCTGCTGACGTGCCTCGGTCGAGTCGGCCTGTTCCGGCAGGGTCGACAGCGCCTGCGACCCCAGATTCGAGGTCAGAATGATCAGCGTCTGCTTGAAATCCACTGTCCGGCCCTGACCATCGGTCAGCTGCCCGTCATCCAGCACCTGCAACAGCACGTTGAACACGTCGGGATGCGCCTTTTCAACCTCGTCGAACAGGATCACCTGATAGGGGCGGCGGCGCACGGCCTCGGTCAGGACGCCGCCCTCGTCATAGCCGACATAACCCGGAGGCGCGCCGATCAGGCGGGCGACCGAATGCTTTTCCATGAACTCGGACATGTCGATGCGGACCATCGCCTGATCGTCGTCGAACATGTATTCGGCCAGGGCCTTGGTCAGTTCGGTCTTGCCGACGCCGGTGGGGCCAAGGAACAGGAAGCTGCCAAGCGGACGGTTTTCATCGTTCAGACCCGCACGCGCACGGCGCACGGCGTTGCTGACGGCGATCACGGCTTCGGACTGGCCGATGACGCGCTTGCCGATTTCCTCTTCCATTTTCAGCAGCTTTTCGCGCTCGCCCTCCAGCATCTTGCTGGTGGGGATGCCGGTCCAGCGTTCGACCACCTCGGCGATCTGTTCGGGGCGCACAGCCTCTTCGACCATCAGCCCGTCGGCCTCGGCGTCGTCGGCCTGTGCCAGCTGCTTTTCCAGTCCCGGGATGATGCCATAGGACAGCTCGCCCGCACGGCCCAGATTGCCTTCGCGCTTGGCCTGATCCAGTTCGGCCCGGGCACGGTCCAGCTGTTCCTTGAGGTGGCGGGATCCTTCCAGCTTGTCGCGTTCGGCCTGCCAGCGGGCGGTCATTTCCGCGCTGCGTTCCTGCAGTTCGGACAGATCCTTTTCCAGCCGTTCCAGACGATCCTTGCTGGCGTCGTCGTCCTCTTTTTTCAGGGCCTCGGCCTCGATCTGCATCTGCAGGATCTGGCGGTCCAGGGCGTCCAGCTCTTCGGGCTTGCTGTCGACCTCCATCCGCAGGCGCGAGGCGGCCTCATCGACCAGATCGATCGCCTTGTCGGGCAGGAAACGGTCGGTGATATAGCGGTTCGACAGCTGCGCAGCCGCCACCAGCGCCGCATCGCTGATGCGGACGCCGTGATGCAGTTCGTATTTTTCCTTGATGCCGCGCAGGATGCTGATCGTGTCCTCGACGGTCGGTTCCTCGATCATGACCGGCTGGAAACGACGGGCCAGGGCCGCGTCCTTTTCGATATATTTGCGGTATTCATCCAGCGTGGTCGCACCGACGCAATGCAGTTCGCCCCGTGCAAGCGCGGGCTTGATCAGGTTGGCGGCATCCATCGCGCCATCAGTCTTGCCGGCCCCGACAAGGGTGTGCAATTCGTCGATGAACAGGATGATTTCGCCGGCGGCGGTCTCGATTTCCTTCAGGATCGCCTTCAGCCGTTCCTCGAACTCGCCACGATATTTCGATCCGGCGATCAGCGCACCCATGTCCAGCGCCATCAGCTTCTTGTCGCGCAGGGACTCGGGCACATCGCCGTCGATGATGCGCAGGGCCAGCCCTTCGGCGATGGCGGTCTTGCCGACGCCGGGTTCCCCGATCAGCACCGGGTTGTTCTTGGTGCGGCGCGACAGCACCTGCATGGCGCGGCGAATTTCTTCGTCGCGGCCGATGATCGGGTCGATCTTGCCCTGTTCGGCGGCCTCGGTCAGGTCGCGGGCATATTTCGACAGGGCTTCATAGCTGTCCTCGGCACTGGCCGAATCGGCGGTGCGGCCCTTGCGCAGGTCGTTGATCGCGCTGTTCAGGTTCTGGGCGCTGACGGCCCCCGCATCCAGCGCATCCTTGGCGTTGGTGTTCACCATCGCCAGCGCCATCAGCACACGTTCGGCGGGAACAAAGCTGTCGCCGGCCTTCTTGGCGATCTTTTCGGCCTCGTCCAGCACGCGCACCATCGACGGATCGACATAGACCTGACCGCTGCCGCCCGACACCTTGGGCAGTTTCGCCACGGCCTGATCAACGGCCTGTTTCACGCGCCCGGCATCGCCGCCAGCGCGGTTGATCAGATTGGCGGCCAGCCCCTGATCATCGTCCATCATCGCTTTCAGAAGATGTTCGGGAACGACCCGCTGCTGTTCTTCGCGGATCGCAATGGTCTGGGCGGCCTGCAGGAAGCCACGCGACCGTTCCGTGAACTTTTCCATGTTCATCGGCAGTTCTCCTTTTCAATAGCCCCCGTGTCGTGGGCGCCCTGTTGCGGCACGCCCCTGTCCGGGTCTTCATAGAAGAAATGGGATGTTTCACGGCGCTTTCAAGCTTTGCCCGCCTGTGTCATAACGCTGCGATTTTGCGGCGAATGGGGGCAAGGATGGATGACCGGTTGATCGTGGCGCTGGATGTGCCGAACGCGGTTGCGGGGCTGGATCTGGCGGGCAAGCTGGGCGATGCCGTCGGCTTTTACAAGATCGGGCTGGGAATGCTGACCGGGGGCGGGCTGGCCCTTGCCAATGAGCTGAAACAGGAACATGGCAAGCGCATCTTCCTGGACATGAAGCTGTTCGATATCGGCGCCACGGTCGAGGCCGCCGTGCGCGGGCTGGCGCAGTTCGACATCGATTTTCTGACCGTTCATGGCGACCCGCATGTGGTCAGCGCCGCGAAAGAGGGTGCCTCGGGCAGCAATCTGAAGATCCTTGGCGTGACCATCCTGACCTCGCTGGAACGGGCCGATCTGGACGCGGGCATGATCCGGGCGGGCGATGTCCACGACATCACGGTCGAGCGTGCGGCCCGCGCCTTCGAGGCCGGTGCCGATGGCATCATCTGTTCCCCGCGCGAGGCGGCGGCGATCCGTGCCCTGCCGGATTCGCGGCTGATCGTGACGCCGGGGGTCCGCCCCACCGGCGCCGCGCTTGGCGATCAGAAACGTGTCGAAACCCCTTCCAGTGCCATCGGGGCCGGTGCCGATCATATCGTGGTCGGGCGTCCGGTCTGGCAGGCAAAGGATCCCAGGGCTGCCGCATCGGCCATTCAGGCCGAAATCGCGGCCCTGTAACGCGCAGCGCACGCATCGCGGCCGGATCGCGCAACACGTTGACGCCTGCGGGCGTCGGCGTCACCCTTGACCTGATCAGCGATGCGAGGGGCTATGGGCGATCGGGGGTTCACCGAAAAGGCGCAGAACGATCTGGTGCTATCCTTTCTGGCCGTGCGCCGGGCCATCGGGGCCTTGGGCTTTTTCCTGCCCACGGCACTGCTGGTCTATGGGCTGATCGCGGGGGATCTGCTGCCCAGCCTGTCGGCGGCCTATTACAGCCCCATGCGCGAGGTTTTCGTGGGCTGTCTGATCGCGCTGGCGGTCTTTCTGTGGGCCTATGAGGGTTTTCGCCCCAATGCGGGTGAGGTGATCAGCGACAAGGCGACGGCCCGCATTGCCGCGATCGCGGTGGCGCTGGTGGCGCTGTGCCCGACGCATGATCCCGCGAAGATGGAGGGCGTCGATCCCGGTTGCACCCTGCTGCAATGCCTCCTGGGCGCGGATCTGGCCGCGCGTCTGCATTTCGGGGCTGCCGCGGTTTTTTTCGCGGCTCTGGCGGTCTATTGCCTGATCCTGTTCACGCGCGGGCAGGTCGATGGGCCGGAAAAGCGGGCCTCGAACCGGATCTACCGGATCTGTGGCTGGGTGATCGTGGCCTGCCTGCTGTTGCTGGGCGTCGTCATGCTGACGGATCTGGGGGACAGTCTGGGCGCGTTGCAGCCTGTCTTCTGGCTGGAAAGCATCGCGACCTTCGCCTTTGCGACAAGCTGGATGGTCAAGGGCGACGCGCTGCAACCGCTGATTCGCAGCCTGATGCGTTAACGGGCCGTGATCCAGCGCTGAAAATGCGGAATCGCGCGGGGATGCGCCAGAAAGGTCGCGACGGGCATCATCTGCCAGCGTTGGCCTTCGTCGCCAAAGCGGATCGCGGCGATCTCTTGTGGCGTCAGGCACCCTGAGAACAGCCACGACATCATGCCCGGCCCCTGAACGGATGGAAAACTGCGCCCGGTCAGCCGGGCAGGGGGCAATGTCAGGCCGAATTCTTCGTGTAGCTCGCGCAGGGCGCAGGCCACCGGGCTTTCCCGGCCCTCGCGCCCGCCGCCGGGCAGATCCCAATGCGCGGGAAAGGGAATGTCGGGCCGATCGTCGCGCAGATAGGTCAGCAGCCGGTCGCCCTGCGTCAGGAACAGCTTGGCGCCATGAAAGGGGCGGTCCATCTGGATCAGTCGTTGATATCGCGATCCCAGATCCGCACCTGCGAGCGTCGGATCCCCACCGCGCGGCGCAGGACGAACCAGACGACGCCCGACAGAATCGCGGTCGCCAGAAGTGTCAGCGGCAGGCCCGCCGACCAGATCCCGGTCAGCAGCAGCACCCCCATGACCGCGACGGCCCCGGCCAGCCCCATGAACACCCAGCCCGGCACGACCAGTTCCAGCGCCGCCAGAACCAGCGCGGCGATGATCCACAGCCAGCCGTTCAGCCAGATCACGAGGCGCGCCCCTTCAACAGCGCGAAGGCATCCGAAAACGCGTCCATTGCGGATGCGGGCAGGACCAGCGTCTGTTTGCCCTGTCCCTCGGCGATCTGGGCCAGCGCATCGACCTGCTTCATGGCGACCTGATACTGCGCGGCCTCAAGCCCGTTCTTGGAAATGGCATCGGCAATGGTCGCCGTTGCATAGGCCTCGGCCTCGGCCAGAACGCGGCGGGCCTTGGCCTGCTGTTCGGCGGCATAAAGTTCGCCATCCGCGGCCAGTTCCACGGCGCGGCGCTTACCCTCGGCCTCGGTCACCTGGGCGCGGCGGGCACGTTCGGCGTTCAGCTGTTGCAGCATGGCGGCGCGGGTGGCCTCGTCCAGGTTCACGTCTAGAATTTCGGCCCGCGTCACCTCGATGCCCCAGTCATCGACGACATTGGCCAGCGATTCGCGGATGCGGGTGATCAGCTGTGCGCGGTTGGACTGCACCTGATCCAGTTCCATCGTGCCGATTTCCGAGCGCACGATCCCGGCGACGGTGGTGGCGATGGCCGCGTCGATGTCGCGAATGCGGTAGACCGTCTTTTCCGGCTCGATGATCCGGTAGAAGACCGAGGTCTCGACCTGCACCAGCACGTTGTCGGCGGTGATGGCATCCTGGCTGCTGGTCGGCAGCTGACGTTCCAGAACCGAAATCTTGTGCGCGACGCGGTCAAGAAAGGGCACGATGAAGTTGATGCCCGGCCCCAGAACCGCGCGCAGGCGGCCGAAACGCTCGATCACGAATTTCTGCGATTGCGGCACGATCCGCACGGCCGAGCTGATGGCCATGAACAGGACCACCGCCAGCACGATCAGGGCGGCGTTCTGCCCCAGCAGGTTCAGAAGGCTGTCGGGAATATCCTGCATGTCGGGTCCTTTTATTCGGCGGCGATGCGGTTGCAGCCCGCGCTGCCATCGCTGTCCAGCGTGGCAAGCCGCTTGATCACGCGGCCCAGCTTGTCGGCAAAGCGGTCGAAATCGGGCAGCGGGGCGATTCGCGTTTCGTCCATGTAAAGCGAACGGTCGATTTCCACCTGCAGCACATGGATGTTCTGGCTGGGACGGCCATAGGCCGAACAGATATAGGCCCCCGAAAAGGGCGAATTGCGCCGCACGCGCCAGCCTTCCGATTGCAGCGCATCGGCCACCGCGTCCGAGATCCGGGCCGCCGCCGACAGCCCGTGGCGATTGCCCAACACCATGTCGGGCCGCGCGCCGCCCAGATGGGTCAGCGCGTCATGAGGCATCGAATGCATGTCGATCAGCACGGCCTGGCCAAAACGTGTGCGGGCTTCGCTGATCAGGGCGTTCAGTGTCTGGTGATAGGGGCGCCAATAGGCATTGATTCGACGCTCGGCCTCGGCCCGGTCCATCGATTCGCGGTGGATCTGGCGGCCATGCGCCACGACGCGGGGAATCACCCCCAATCCGGCAAGGGTGCGCTGGTTCAGCGGATGCCGCGGAACCCCCCGCACGATCAGCGGATCGATTTCATCTGCGCCGCGGTTCAGGTCCACGACGCAACGCGGGATCGTGGTCGACAGCGTGAGCGCACCGTGTCGGGTGGCGCATTCGATCAGGCGATCGACAAAGGCATCTTCCGAAGAACGCAGCAATTCCAGCGGTAATGAGCTGTTTTCGGTGAACCAGTCGGGGTAGTGGCGGCCAGAATGGGGCGATGCGAAGATCACGCCGCTGGCCCAATGGACCGGGCGCGTCAGAACGACAGGCGAATTTGCGGCTTTCAACGACTGCCCCCCACGCAGTTGCGATCCGCTATTTATAGCCGATTAAATTACCTCTCCAATAGGCCTTGAATGTCCCTGAAAGCCCCTATATAGACCCTCGCACCGAGACGGTTTGAACGGCGTTTCAGATGAAACACGGACAGATCTTCAAGGGACGGGCGGTTAGCTCAGCGGTAGAGCACTACGTTGACATCGTAGTGGCCACTGGTTCGATCCCAGTACCGCCCACCATTCTTTCGCCGCCCCCGGCCTATGTCGGGGGCATTTCGTTTTCCAAGCGGCTGCGACGCGCCGCGACGATGGAGAAAACCGATGAAGGTTCGCAACTCGCTCCGCTCGCTCAAGAGCCGGCACCGCGACTGCCAGGTCGTGCGCCGCAAGGGCCGCATCTACGTGATCAACAAGACCAACCGCCGTTTCAAGGCCCGTCAGGGCTGATCTGGTGGATCTTGGCCGACGACTGGTCGGCAAGTCACGCGAAAACGACAAAACCCGCCGCTTTCGGCGGGTTTTTTCATGCCCGAAGGCGTAATGGCACCGAATCGGACAGGCGATGTTGGGGGCCATGTCGGGATGTTGCAGTTTTCGGCGCTGGTGGCGGGGTCCGTCTCGCTTGGCGCAAGGGTGGCGAATCTGATCGACCCGGCGGCCATCACCGCATTGCGATTCGTTCTGGCCGGGGGCAATCATCGGCGGCACCTGCGTGATCGTTGGGCCTGGCCTGAACCGGCGCGATTTTCGCGCATCTTGGCGCCTTCTTCTTTGCCGGGTGTGATCGTCACGCTGATTGCGCTGATTCTGCTGCGGCGCGACGAGGCGTGATGCTAGGGCGCATCGTGACGCTTTTCATCCCGGTCAGGCACGGCTAGTTTCCCAAAAACGTGAACGAAAAAAGGGGCAGTGGGTGGCGCATATCATCGTTGTCGGCAACGAAAAGGGTGGGTCCGGGAAATCCACCACCTCGATGCATGTGGCGACTGCCCTGGCACGGATGGGGCATCGCGTCGGTGGGCTGGACCTTGATGTCCGGCAGCGCAGCTTCGCCCGCTATCTGGAAAATCGCATGGCTTTCCTGAAGCGCAGCGACCTGGATCTGCCGACGCCCCAACTGGGCGTGCTGGGCGAGGGGGGCGACCCGCTGACCCCCGCATTGGAACAGCTGGAACAGACCTGCGACTTTATCCTGCTGGATTGCCCCGGCTCGCATACCAAGCTTAGCCAGATGGCCCATACGCTGGCCGATACGCTGATCACGCCGCTGAATGACAGCTTTGTGGATTTCGACCTGCTGGCCCGCATGTCGCCCGAGGGGAAGGTGCTGGGCCCCTCGATCTATGCCGAAATGGTGTGGTCGGCGCGGCAGATGCGGGCACAGGCCGGGGCAGGGCCGATCGACTGGATCGTGCTGCGCAACCGGCTGGGCACGCAGGCCATGCATAACAAGCGCAAGGTCGGTGGCGCGTTGACCACGTTGTCGAAGCGGATCGGGTTTCGCGTCTCGGCAGGCTTTTCGGAACGGGTGATCTTTCGGGAATTGTTTCCGCGCGGACTGACCCTGCTGGACCTGAAGGATATCGGCACCGAACAGCTGAGCATGTCGAACATCGCCGCGCGGCAGGAATTGCGCGATCTGATCACCGAGGTGAACCTGCCGGATGTGACGGTCAATTTCTGACCCGTCCGACGCGGCCAAGAAAGAAGGGGCCCGGCGGGCCCCTTTTTGCGTTTCCGTCGCCCGTGATCAGGCCAGCATGCCCATCGGGTTTTCCAGATGCGCGACGATCGCCTCAAGCAGCTGGGCACCCAATGCGCCATCGATCACGCGGTGATCGACCGACAGTGTCATCGACATCACGTTGCGGATCACGACCTGATCATCCTCGACCACCGGGGTCTTGATGCCGGCACCAACGGCCAGGATCGCGCCATGCGGCGGGTTGATCACGGCGTCGAAATTCTCGATGCCGAACATGCCCAGATTGCTGATCGCAAAGCTGCCGCCCTGATATTCATGCGGGGCCAGCTTCTTGTTCTTGGCGCGGTTGGCCAGGTCCTTCATCTCGGTCGACAGCTTCGACAGGGTCTTGGCGTCGGCGTCCTTCAGAACCGGCGTGAACAGCCCGCCTTCGACCGCGACCGCGACAGCCACGTCCGAGGGTTTCAGCTTGATGATCCGGTCGCCCGCCCAGACGGCATTGGCGTCTGGCACCTGTTGCAGCGCCAGCGCGCAGGCCTTGATGATGAAATCATTGACCGACAGCTTGACGCCGCGACCTTCCAGCTGCTGGTTCAGCGTGGCGCGGAACTTCATCAGCTCGTCCAGCTTGGCCGAGCGGCGCAGGTAGAAATGCGGGATCGTCGATTTGGCTTCGCCCAGACGCTGCGCGATGGTGCGGCGCATCCCGTCCAGTTTGACCTCTTCGGTCTCGCGGTCGGCATAGATTTTGGCGATGGCATCGGCGGACGGGCCCTTGGGCGCTTCGGCGGCGGCTGCCGGGGCGGGTGCTGCGGCAGGGGCGTCGGACTTGGCCGGTGCGGCACCCGCCTTGGCACCCTCGACATCCGCCTTGACGATCCGGCCGCGCGGGCCGGATCCGGTCAGGGTCGTCAGGTCGATGCCCTTGTCAGCCGCGATGCGACGGGCAAGCGGCGAGGCAAAGACACGGTCGCCCTTGTCGGTGACGGGGGCGGGCGGTGCCTTGGCAGCGTCGCCGCCACTGTCGGCGCGGGTGACCGTCTGGCCGGTATCGTTCGGGTGGGCCTTGTCGTCGCCCGACGCGGCCGCAGGCTTGGCGGCGCTGCTGCCGATATCATCGGCGCTTTCGCCCTCTTCCAGCAGCACGGCGATGGGGGTGTTCACGGCCACCCCTGCGCTGCCTTCCTCGACAAGGATCTTGCCGATCTTGCCTTCGTCCACGGCCTCGAATTCCATCGTGGCCTTGTCGGTTTCGATCTCGGCGATGATGTCGCCGGATTTGACCTCGTCACCCTCTTTCACCAGCCATTTGGCCAGTGTGCCTTCCTCCATCGTGGGGGACAGCGCGGGCATCAGGATTTCTGTCGGCATAACGCGTTCCCCTTACTTGTAGGTGACTTTCTTCACGGCCTCGACCACCTCGTCCGAGGTAATCAGCGCGTGCTTTTCAAGATTGGCGGCATAGGGCATGGGCACGTCCTTGCCGGTGCAGTTGATCACCGGGGCGTCCAGCCAGTCGAAGGCGTTTTCCATCACATAGGCCGACAGGTGGTTGCCGATCGAGGCGACGGGGAAGCCTTCTTCGACGGTGACCAGACGGTTGGTCTTCTTCACCGATTCGATGATGGTGCCATAGTCGATGGGGCGCAGCGTGCGCAGGTCGATCACCTCGGCGTCGATGCCCTGTTCGGCCAGCTTGTCGGCGGCTTCCAGTGCGTGGGACATGCCGATGCCAAAGCTGACGAGGGTGACATCCGACCCTTCGCGGGCGATGCGCGCCTTGCCGAAGGGGATGGTGAAATCCTCCAGATCCGGCACTTCGAAGCTGCGGCCGTAAAGGATCTCGTTTTCCAGGAAGATGACCGGGTTCGGGTCGCGGATCGCCTGCTTCATCAGGCCCTTCGCATCAGCCGCGCTGTAGGGCATCACCACTTTCAGGCCGGGGATCTGGGCATACCATGCCGCGTAATCCTGGCTGTGCTGGGCGGCCACACGTGCGGCGGCGCCGTTCGGGCCGCGGAACACGATGGGGCATCCCATCTGACCGCCCGACATATACAGTGTCTTGGCGGCCGAGTTGATGATGTGGTCGATCGCCTGCATCGCGAAGTTGAATGTCATGAATTCGACGATCGGGCGCAGACCGGCAAAGGCCGCGCCGGTGCCGATCCCGGCAAAGCCGATTTCGCTGATCGGGGTGTCGACGACGCGACGGGGGCCGAACTTGTCCAGCAAGCCCTGGCTGATCTTGTATGCGCCCTGATATTCGCCGACCTCTTCGCCCATCAGGAAGACGGTCGCATCGCGGTCCATTTCCTCTTCCATGGCCTCGCGCAGTGCTTCGCGCACGGTCATGGACTTCATCTTGGTGCCTTCGGGCCAGTCCGGGCTGCGGTCGGGCTGCGGCGTCTTGACCTCGGCGACGGCCGACTTGGTTGGTGCCTCGTCGGATTTCGACGCATCGGCCTGCGGCGCCTCTGCCGGGGCCGGGACCTTGATGTCGTCGGCGCTTTCGCCTTCCTCGACCAGCACGGCGATGGGCGTGTTGACCTTGACGCCTTCGGTGCCTTCCTCGATCAGGATCTTGCCAAGCGTGCCTTCATCGACCGCTTCGAACTCCATCGTGGCCTTGTCGGTTTCGATCTCGGCGATGATATCGCCGGCCTTCACCTCATCGCCTTCTTTCTTCAGCCATTTCGCCAGCGTGCCTTCCTCCATGGTCGGCGACAGGGCGGGCATCAGGATTTCGGTTGCCATTCTTGGTCCCCCCTCAGGCGTTCATGTCTTCGGCCGAGCCTTGCGGCAGGTCTTCGGCATAGATGTCGGTCCACAGTTCCTCGAACGCGGGTTCGGGGCTTTCCTTGGCGAATTCGGCCGATTCGTTGACGATCTCTTTGATCTCTTTGTCGATGGCCTTCAGTTCGTCTTCCGAGGCGTGGTTGCCCTGCAACAGCAGCTCGCGGACATTTTCGATGGCGTCGCGTTCGTCGCGCATCTTCTGGACCTCTTCGCGGGTCCGGTATTTTGCCGGGTCCGACATCGAGTGCCCGCGATAACGGTAGGTCATCACTTCCAGGATGTAGGGGCCCTTGCCCGCGCGGCAATGCGCCACGGCCTTTTCGCCGGCAGCCTTCACCGCCAGAACGTCCATGCCGTCGACCTGTTCACCCTCGATCCCGAAGGCGGCGCCGCGTTCATAGAGGCTGGTGGATTTGGTCGAGCGCTTGACCGAGGTGCCCATCGCGTACTGGTTGTTCTCGATCACGAAAATGACGGGCAGGTCCCACAGCTCGGCCATGTTGTAGGTTTCATAGACCTGGCCTTGGTTGGCGGCCCCGTCACCGAAATAGGTGAAGGTGACGCGGCCATTGTCCAGATACTTGTCGGCAAAGGCCAGACCCGCACCCAGCGGCACCTGCGCCGCGACGATGCCATGCCCGCCGTAGAAATGCTTTTCGCGGCTGAACATATGCATGCTGCCGCCCTTGCCCTTGGAATACCCGCCCTCGCGTCCGGTCAGTTCGGCCATCACGCCCTTGGGGTCCATGCCGCAGGCCAGCATGTGGCCGTGGTCACGATAGGATGTGATGCGCTTGTCGCCTTCCTCGGCCGCGGCCTCGAGGCCGACGACGACGGCTTCCTGCCCGATATACAGGTGGCAGAAGCCCCCGATCAGGCCCATGCCGTAAAGCTGTCCTGCCTTTTCTTCGAAACGACGGATCAGCAGCATGTCGCGATAATATTTCAGCAGCTCGTCCTTGGAGACGTTGGACGTTGCTTTGCTGGCTGCGGGTCTCCTGGCCATACGGCAATCCTCCTGGATGCGGGTCGGAATAGTTCAGCGTTAAACTATCCGTAGCGCATCGCTTCGGGGGGTGCAACTTGCGAAACCCCGGACCCGTGCGGCAAGCCGCCGCCGCCTAGCGGATGATGACCTCATCGGCGCGAATCAGGCCCAGAACCTCGCGCGCGCGTTCGTCCAGCAGATCCAGATCCAGGAACTTGTCGGACAGACGGTGGGTCAGATTCTGCATGCGGTCAACCTCGGCCCGCAGGCGGTCGCGTTCTTCGGCCAGTTCGGCGGTTTCGGATTCGATCTGCACGCGGCGCAGGATGCCCGACGGGCCTTGCACCGCCGCGAATGCGAAATACAGCCCAAGCGCGAATGCCAGTGCAAAGAAGATGGTCGAGCTGATCGAAAAGCGCTGAGACATCGGGTGCGGTCCGTCGGTTGTGGGGCGGATGATGCCACAGGGGCGCGGTCAGGGGAATCCCGGATCTGCGCCCCTAGCCCAGCTTGCGGAACATTGCCTGAAGCCGGTCGGATTCGCCCGCCAGCCCCCAGGGCGGGTTGATCACGAACATGCCCGAACCGACCATCGCGTGACCGGGCCGCGCGGGCGCAAAGCGCACCTCGGACAACAGCGCATCGGGATGGTTCATCGTCAGCGCCGCCGTCATGCCCAGATGTCGGTTGTCGGTCAGGATCGGATACCACAGCGCGATGATCCCGACATTCCACTTGCGTGCGATCTGATCGATCGCCTTGGGGATCCCGGCGTAATCGTTTTTCACCTCATAGCTGGGATCGATCAGCAGCATTCCGCGACGCGGGGTCGGCGGGCAGACGGCCTGCGCCATCTGAAAGCCGTCCTGTTCGTACAGCTTGGCAAACCACGCGACCTGTGACAGCGCGGCATGTTCCGCCGGATGCAATTCGGCCAGATGCGCACTGTCGCCGTTGCGCAGGAAATGCGCCGCGATCAGGGGTGAGCCGGGATAGGCGAAGGCGCCGTGGCGGTCGCGCGTTGCCGTCAATGCCCTGGTCAGCGGATGATCGTCGCCCAGCCAGTCTTCGGACAGCGCACGGGTTATTCCGGCGCGCGCCTCGCCCGTCTTGCGGGATTCGTCGCTGTCCAGATGGTACAGGCCGCGACCGGAATGGGTTTCCAGATAGCTGAGCGGCTTTTCCTTACGGGTCAGGTAGTCCAGCGCCGTCGCAAGCAGCGCGTGCTTGTGAAGATCGGCCAGGTTTCCGGCGTGATAGGCGTGCTGATAGCTGAGCATGGCCTGCCATACCCGCGGTGACGGCGCGGGGGAAGGGGTCAGTTCACCTTGCTGAGTTCGGAATGCCCCTTTAGGACGCGGTCGCCGTCGTCCTGTTCGATCAGATAGGCGGGATCATCCTTGCTGGCCTTGCGCTTGACGGTCTGGCCCTTGATCTGACGCTGCACATCTTCGGTAAAGCTGTCCTCGACCGTGCCGGTCCCGTGCCCGTTGCCCCATTTCCACTGCACCTTCGTGCCCTTGCGATAGGTCTGCATGCCGAACTCCGTTGCTGATGCAAGGGAATGCGCGGCAGGTCGTCAGGTTCCGGACGTGGAAATGAATTGCGGCGGCACCCAGGGAGGAGGAGGGGCGCCGCCGCTCAACGCCGGCCCAGGGAGGAGGGAGGGCCGCGTATTGGTGCGGTGAAGGCCAGGGAGGAGGTGGGCCCGCACCGCGAACGATGGGCTCGGAGGGAGGAGGAGAGAGCCCGTCGTATCGGTTGCCGCAAACAGGGCGGCTATGGGGTGCGGCGAAGGCCAGGGAGGAGGAGAGGCCTTTGCCGCGTTGTCCGGACCGAGGGAGGAGGAGGTCCGAAGCAACTTGGTGCCGCATATGGGGCGGCTATGGGGTGCGGTGAAACCCAGGGAGGAGGAGAGGGCTCACCGCGAACGACAGGGCTAAGGGAGGAGGAGTCGCCCGTCGTGTCTGGGTGCCGCGGATAGGGCGGCTATGTCATGCGGCAGCTCCGGGGAGGAGGAGAGGAGCCGCCGCTTTGCACCACAGGCCCTGGGAGGAGGTAGGGCCGAGGGGCGTTCTTTGGGCAGCACCCTCCAGGGAGGAGGAGAGGAGGGTGCTGCCAGATCCCGAACCCCAGGGAGGAGGAGAGGGGTCGGGAGTTCGAATTCCTTAGGCGCTTTCGCCGTAGGCCGCTTCACGGGCCAGGCGGGTGATCATCGAGCGGCTGATGCCCAGATCGTTCAGATCGCGGGTGGTCAGCGCGTTCAGTTCACGCAGCGTCTGGCGGTAAACGGCGCGGCGAGCGCGGTTTTCCTGCATGCGCTGGATCGCAACCATGATGCGACCACGCAGGCCAGCTTCAGCAACAACGTTCTGTGCTTGTGCGATAACAGCCATTTCAGTCTTCCTTTCACATCTCGTCTTTGCGACCTGCCCGGATGGCCCGTCGCTTGGTTGAGACAAAGATGGCGCTAATGCTGCGTTTGCACAATCCGTGAAAACCCCAATGCTGCCATGCAGCAAATGCATGACTGATGCTGACCTATCTGTCGCTTCACTGATGAAAATGTGGTCGGAAATAAAACTGACACAATTGTTAACGATAACGCTGCAACTGCAAAGTAGCGGTTCTGACTGCATAACTCGATCCTGCTTGCATCCTGTGCAAGGCGGTTGTCGGCGCGGACGTCATGCCCCATCTTGCACGGTAAAGCAGCAGCAAGGCAGATCACATGTCCGTAGACCGCGAAGTTGTCCTTAGGGAAATCTCTGACATTACGATTCCGGGGGGTGGAACGCTGGCGCGTGCCGATCTTGTTCGCGCCGTGACGGTCGAAAATGGCGCGGTCAGATTCGTGCTTGAGGTCGGCAGCGCCGAGGCGGCCAAGGCCCTGCAGCCCGTCGAGGCCGAGGCCAAGCGCCGTCTGATGGCGCTGCCGGGTGTCGACAGCGTCAGTATCGTCATGACTGCGCCCGCGGGTCGCCCCGCCGCGCAGCAGCCGGCGCCATCGCTGAAGGTCGGCGGCCATCCCACGCCACAGGCCGGGCCGCAGCCGATTCCCGGCGTCAAGCATGTCATCGCCATCGGTTCGGGCAAGGGTGGGGTGGGGAAATCGACCGTCTCGTCGAATCTTGCCGTCGCGCTGGCCAAGGCCGGGCGCAAGGTGGGCTTGCTGGATGCCGATATCTATGGCCCGTCGCAGCCGCGCATGATGGGTGTCTCGGGTCGGCCTGCCAGCCCGGACGGGCAGCGGATCGAACCGATGCACGCGCATGGCGTGACCATGATGTCGATCGGGCTGATGCTGAAAGAAGGTGAGGCCGTCGTCTGGCGTGGCCCCATGCTGATGGGCGCGATGCAGCAATTGCTGCAACAGGTGAACTGGGGCGAGCTGGACGTCCTGCTGATCGACCTGCCGCCGGGCACGGGCGATGTGCAGCTGAGCTTGTGTCAGAAAACGCCCGTCACCGGCGCGATCATCGTTTCTACGCCGCAGGACGTCGCGCTGCTGGATGCGCGGCGCGCGATCAACATGTTCGACAAGCTGAAAACGCCGGTTCTGGGGTTGGTCGAGAACATGTCGTCTTATACCTGCCCCAAATGCGGCCACGAGGCGCATCTGTTCGGCCATGGCGGGGTCGCGGCCGAGGCGCAAGAGCTTGGGCTGCCCTTCCTCGGCGAGTTGCCCTTGCAGTTGGAAGTGCGTCTTGCAGGCGATGCGGGCCGCCCGGTCGCGCTTGAACCCGGCGCGACGGCCGATGCCTATGCGCGACTTGCCGATCGTCTGGTCCAGGGCGGAATGGCCTGATCGGGGTCCGTCTGGGATTTTACGGGACCGGTGGGAATTCACGGGAGCGGGGCAAATGCCCTGCTCTTTTTTATGTGATTGTGCGTGAGAATCGCCGGTTTGAACGTGAGTCAGCGTGCTGTGACCGATCGGGCATGGGAAATCCGCAAAAATATGGGATTTTGTGCCACAGTCCGATCGGCCCTATATATTGTGTGGCATCGGGGTCACAATCACCAAAAATTGGGAAAAACATCTCGATATAGGGCGTTAATTAAGATTAATGAACTCTTGAGGCCAGAATTCTTCCCGTCTGGGGTGTAGAATTCCGTTGCTTCCCATGAATTCCCATGTCACAACGAACTCACGAAGACGGGCAGTGAAGGGGCATCAAGACCCCAAGGCGAAGCAGCTTTCATACAGGCACCCGTTTTCCAATGCGATCCGCCCGCGCGTGCGAGCAGCACCTCCCCCAAGGTGGCGCGCGACAGGGCGGACAACCCCGCAAAGGGGCCCAGGTAATGGGAACGAGGGCGGCGGATCGGGCAGTGGCAGCAGCCCGATCCGCCCTTTCTCTTTCGGGCGGGCGGAAGAGACGGGACAGTGAGGACGGGCGAGGGTGGCGCGGAAGTTCAGAGGCACCGAAAGCGTCAAGGTCGATGGCAAGGGTCGCATGTCGATTCCGGCCCGGCTGCGCAAGGTGTTTGACGCTGGCGACCCCGCATTTTCCACCAGCAATACCGGGCGCACGCAGGTCGTGGCAGTCTATGGGCCGGACTGGTGGAACTGGATCGAACTTTACACCATCGACGCCATCGAAGAGATCGACGAACAGATCGACGGCCTGACACGCGGCAGCCGCGAACGCCGCTGGCTGGAACAGCTGATGAACGGCCAGTCCACCGATCTGGAAATCGACCGTGAAGGGCGGCTGGTGCTGCCACTGAAACTGCGCGAAAAGCTGGGCTTCGAGGCGGGCGTCGAGACGCTGTTTGCCTCGCATGGCGACTATATCAAGGTGTATCTGCCGGAATCGCCGCCCAAGGATATCGCGGAAATCGAAGAATTCGCCGCCGAGAAGGGCGAGGGTTTCGACCCCCGCGAATTTCTGGCGCAGGTGGCGGACAAGGAATAAGCCATGGCCGATCCTCATATCCCGGTCCTGTTGAATCCCCTGCTGCGCGCGGTCGATCCGGTCGCGGGCATCTGGCTGGACGGCACGTTCGGGGCTGGCGGCTATACCCGCGGTCTGCTGGCGGCCGGGGCGGATCAGGTGATCGGCGTCGATCGCGATCCGTCGGTCTTTGACATGGCGCAGGCCTGGGCCGGGGACTTTGGCGATCGGCTGCGGCTGGTCGAGGGCACCTTTTCGGATCTGGACAGTCTGGCGGGCGAGCCCCTGGACGGGGTGGTTCTGGATCTGGGTGTCAGCTCGATGCAGCTGGATCAGGCCGAGCGCGGCTTTTCCTTTCTGCGCGACGGTCCGCTGGACATGCGGATGGGGCGCGACGGACCGTCGGCCGCCGATCTGCTGAACAGCGTCGAAGAGGCGCTGATCGCCGATGTCCTTTACCATTATGGCGAAGAGCGTGCCTCGCGGCGCATCGCGCGGGCCATCGTCAACGCCCGGCCGCTGACCACCACCGCGCAGCTGGCCGAGGTCGTTGCCTCTTGCCTGCCGCGCCCGAAGCCCGGTCAAAGCCATCCCGCGACGCGCAGCTTTCAGGCCATCCGCATCTGGGTGAATGACGAATTCCGGCAGTTGGTCGATGGGCTGTTCGCGGCGGAACGCGCGCTGAAGCCCGGCGGCAAGCTGGCCGTTGTCAGCTTTCATTCGCTGGAGGACCGGATCGTCAAACGGTTCATGCAGGCGCGGTCCAGCACCGGGGGCGGCGGCAATCGCTATGCGCCGGTGCAGGACGCGGTCGCGCCCGCATTTTCGCAACCCTATCGCCGCGCGATCGGCCCCGATGCCGATGAGCTTGAGGTAAACCCCCGGTCGCGCTCGGCGTTGCTGCGGGTGGCGATCCGCACCGATGCGCCCGCCGGCAGCAATGATGACGCAGGTCTTGCGATGCCGCGACTGCCCGGAAAGGCAGGCGGCTGATGCGGTCGATCCTGTACCTGTCCTGCGTTCTGGTGGTGATGGGCCTGGCCTTCTGGGCCTATCGCGAAAACTATCGCACGCAGGCCGCCATCAGCGACATGAGCCGGGTGCAGCGTGAAATCGCCGGCCTGCGCGAGGATCTGGGCGTGCTGCGTGCCGAATGGGCCTATCTGAACCGGCCTCAGCGCCTGCGTGAGCTGGTCGATCTGAATTTCGAACGGCTGCGTCTTGTCCCGATCGAGACGGGGCAGCGGCTGGATGTCGGCAATATCGATTACCCCAAGCCCCCGGCACCGCCGGAACCGTCTGACGCGGACGACACCGAGGAGGAACAGCAATGATCCGCACCCCTTTGCGCCCTCTGGCCCGTATCCTTCGCGCCCGCGAGCGCGGCGAAAACCCCGATGAGATCGAGGCCGAGAACCGCCAGCGGCGACACGATGTCATTCAGGACCGCGCCCGCCGTCGCGCCGAGGGGCGGCTGGTGCTGATGGCCAGCTGCTTTGTGCTGGCCTTCGGGACGGTCGGGGTCCGCATGGGGGCGCTGGCATCCAGCCAGCCAAGCGAACCGCGCGCGCAGGTGCTGTCGGCGCAGATCATTTCTCAGCGTTCTGACATCACCGACCGGCACGGGCGGGTGCTGGCAACCAATCTGCTGACCCATTCGATCTATGCGCATCCGCATCAGATGGTCGATCCGATCCGCGCGGCCAAGGGCCTTGCCAAGATCTTTCCCGACATGGATGAGGCGCGGCTGATCAAGGATTTCACCGGATCGCGCAAATTCATGTGGATCAAGCGCAAGATCAGCCCCGAGCAGATGCAGGCGGTCCATGATATCGGCGAGCCGGGCCTGCTGTTCGGCCCGCGCGAAATGCGCGTCTATCCCAACGGCCATATCGCCAGCCATATTCTGGGTGGGTCCGGCTTTGGCAACGAGGGTGTGAACAGCGCCGAGGTTCTGGGCGTCGCGGGTGTCGAAAAGGCCTTTGACGGCTGGCTGCGCGACCCGGCGAACGAAGGTGCGCCGCTGGCCCTGTCGATCGACCTGACCGTGCAGTCCGCCATGGAAGAGGTGCTGCAATCGGGTATGAAGGTCATGAGTGCCAAGGGCGCCGCCGGCGTGCTGATGGAGGTATCGACCGGCGAGATCGTCGCGATGGCCAGCCTGCCCGATTTCGACCCCAATGACCGCCCCCGTCCACAACTGACCGGCGATCCCTCGGACAGTCCGCTGTTCAATCGCGTGGTGCAGGGTCAGTACGAGCTTGGCTCGACCTTCAAGATCTTTCCGGTCGCCCAGGCGCTGGATCTGAAACTGATCAACCCGAATACCGGGATCAACGGCTCCAGCCCGATGAAGATCGGCAAATACCTGATCCACGATTTCCACAATTACGGCAAACAGTTAAGCGTCACGGACATCATCGTCAAATCCTCGAACGTGGGGACGGTGCGAATCGCCCAGCTTCTTGGGGTCGAGCGGCAGAAGGATTTCCTGCAAAAGTTGGGCCTGTTCCAGCCGACCCCGGTCGAAATGGTCGAAGCGCCGACCGGGCAGCCGCTTGTGCCCTCGCGCTGGCCCGCGGTGACGGCGGCCACGGTGTCCTTCGGGCACGGCCTTGCCGCCAGCCCGCTGCATCTGGCTGCGGCCTATGCGACCCTGGCCAATGACGGGCGCCGCGTTCAGCCGACCCTGATTCACGGGCGGGCCCGTCCGGCAGGCGAACAGGTGCTGTCGCCGCGGGCCGCAGAAATGGCCATCAGCATGCTGCGGCAGGTCGTGACGCGCGGGACGGCAAAGCAGGCCGAGGTCGAGGGCTATGAAATCGCTGGCAAGACCGGCACCGCCGACAAGCCGCGCCCCTCGGGGGGATATTACAAGGACAAGGTCGTCGCGACCTTTGCCTCGATGTTCCCGGCCAGCGATCCGAAATATGTGTTGATCGTCACTTTGGACGAACCCTCGATCAGCAATGGTCGCGGCGAAAGCCGGACCGCCGGCATGACCGCAGTGCCCGTGGCTGCCGAGATGGTGCGCCGTCTTGGCCCCCTGTTGGGGATCGAGCCGAGAACGGACGTAAAGCTGCCGATGATCGGTGCGCGGTTCCAGCCGCGTGTTGAACCCGGCTCGGACGATGGGATAAAGCTCGTCGCAAACCAATGACGGGTGAGACGGTGGGCCAATCGGCAAAAAGGTTGTCGCAGCTGGGGCTGCGGGCAAAGGACGGGCGCGATCCCGAGATTTCGGGAATTTCGGTCGATAGCCGGATGGTCAAGCCGGGGCATCTGTTCGCGGCGCTTCCGGGGTCGGCCCTGCATGGCGGCGAGTTCATCACCTTCGCGATCCGGATGGAGGCCGCGGCCATCCTGACCGACCGCGCCGGACTGAAGATCGCCGCCGATGCGCTGGCGGGCTGGGACGGCGCGGTGATCATCGCGGAAGACCCGCGTGCCGCGCTGGCCGGTGCGGCGGCGCTGTGGTTCGAGGCGCAGCCCGAAAATGTCGTTGCGGTGACCGGAACCTCGGGCAAGACCTCGGTTGCGACTTTTACCCGCCAGATCTGGCAGGCCATCGGGCACAAGGCGATCAGCCTGGGCACCATGGGCGTGCAGGGCGATTACGAAGCCAAGCTGGCCCATACGACGCCCGAACCCGTGACCCTGCACCGCGCCTTGTCGGACGCGGCTGCCGCCGGTGTGACCCATGCCGCGCTGGAGGCATCCAGCCACGGGCTGGATCAGCGTCGCATGGATGGCGTGCGCGTCAAGGCCGGGGCCTTCACGAATTTCAGCCAGGATCACCTGGACTACCACGCCGATTTCGACAGCTATTTCGCGGCCAAGGCCCTGCTGTTCAACCACATCCTCGAAGAGGGTGAGGACGCGATCATCAATATCGACAGCGATCGTGGCCGTCAGATGGCCGATATCGCCAAGGATCGCGGTCTGGCGCTGACGACCATCGGGCAGGGCGAAGACGCCATGCTGCGGATCCTGGGTCAGCGCTATGACGCGACCGGGCAGGACCTGCGCTTTTCGATCATGGGACAGCCGCATATGGTGCGCCTGCCGCTGATCGGCGGCTTTCAGGCCGAAAACGTGCTGGCCGCGATGGGCCTTGCGATGGCGGCGGGCGATTCGGCAGAACAGATCCTTGCCGTGCTGCCGCAGTTGCAGACCGTGCGGGGTCGGATGCAGCTGGTCGCGCAGCGCGAAAACGGCGCGGCGGTCTTTGTCGATTACGCACACAAGCCGGGCGCGGTCATCGCCGCGCTGCAATCGCTGCGCCCGCATGTGATGGGCCGCATCGTGGTCGTCATCGGCGCCGGCGGCGATCGCGACAAGGGCAAGCGCCCGCTGATGGGGGCCGCGGCGCGGGAACATGCCGATGTGGTCATCGTCACCGATGACAACCCCCGGACCGAGGATCCGGCCCTGATCCGGGCCGCCGTTCTGGAAGGCGCCGGCGCTGAGGCGACCGAGATCGGCGACCGGGCCGAGGCGATCCTGCGCGGGGTCGATGCGCTGCAACCGGGCGATGCGCTGCTGATCTGTGGCAAGGGACATGAAACCGGGCAGATCGTGGGGCAGGATGTCTACCCGTTCGACGACGCCGAACAGGCCTCGGTCGCCGTGGCCGCATTGGATGGCAAGATATGAGCCTTTGGACCGCAACCGACGCCGCCGCGGCCACCGGTGGTCGCGCGACTGCCGATTGGTCGGCGACCGGCGTGTCGATCGATACCCGTACCCTTCAGCCCGGTGACCTGTTCGTCGCCCTGAAGGATGTCCGCGACGGTCACGATTTCGTCGCGCAGGCGCTGGCAAAGGGCGCCGCTGCGGCGCTGGTCACGCATGTTCCCGACGGCGTGCCGGCCGATGCGCCGCTGCTGATCGTCACCGACGTTCTGGCCGCGCTGGAGGATCTGGGCCGCGCCGGTCGCGCACGCATGTCGGGCAAGGTGATCGCGATCACCGGTTCGGTCGGCAAGACCTCGACCAAGGAAATGGCCCGGATTGCCCTGACCGGGCAGGGCCGGATCCACGCCGCCGAGGCCAGCTACAACAATCACTGGGGGGTGCCGCTGACGCTGGCGCGGATGCCCGCCGATACCGATTTTGCGATCATTGAGATCGGGATGAACCATCCCGGCGAAATCGCCCCGTTGTCGCGGCAGGCGCGGCCGCATGTCGCCCTGATCACCACCGTCGCCGCCGCCCATCTGGAGGCCTTCGGCGCGCTTGAAGGCATCGCCCGCGAAAAGGGCGCGATCTTTCAGGGGCTGCAACCCATCGGCACCGCGATCCTTCCCGAGGATCTGCCGGTGACCCAGATCCTGCGCGACTGCGCCGACCAGGCGGGGGCCGTGGTGCTGGGCTTCGGACGCGAGGGCATGGCGCGTCTGGTCTGGGCCAAGCCACGGGACGGGCAATTGGAATGCCGCGCCCGGATCACCGGCGATACGGTCGAATTCACCCTCAACAGCACCGGCCTGCATTTCGTGCTGAACGCGGTCGGCGTGCTGGCCGCGCTGTCGGCGGCGGGGGCCGACCTGACACAGGCTGCCACGCATCTTGCCGACTGGACGCCCCCGAAGGGGCGCGGCGGGGTCGAGATCCTCGGCCAGATTCGCCTGATCGACGATGCCTTCAACGCCAACCCCGCCTCGCTGTCGGCGGGGCTTGCAACGCTGGCGGGCCTGCAAGGCGGACGTCGGGTCGCGATTCTGGGCGACATGCTTGAACTTGGCGATCAGGAACTGACCATGCATCGCGACATGGCCAGCGATCCATCGATCGCCAGTATCGACCTGATCCATGCGGCCGGCCTGCGGATGCGGCATCTTTACGACGCGCTGCCCGAGGCCAAACGCGGCACTTGGGCGGACACGGCGGCCGAACTTGCCCTGAACGCGGGCAGTCTTGTCGCGCCCGGCGATATCGTTCTGGTCAAGGGCTCGAAATCCTCGAAAGTATCGACCGTGGTCGATGCGCTTCGCAAAGGCGCGGGCTCAACCGCGCCGCAACGGTAAGGGGCATCAATGCTTTACTGGCTCAGCGGTCTTTCGGAAGGGGGCGACCTCTTCAACCTGTTTCGCTATATCACCTTCCGCGCCGGGGCGGCGTTCTTCACGGCGCTGATCTTCGGCTTCATCTTCGGTCGTCCGCTGATCAACTACCTTCGCCGCACCCAGAAAAAGGGCCAGCCCATCCGCGACGACGGCCCCGAGGGCCATTTCGTCAAGGCAGGCACGCCCACGATGGGCGGGCTTCTGATCCTGTCGGCATTGTTCGTCTCGACCCTGCTCTGGGCACGCCTGGACAATGGCTATGTCTGGATCGTGCTGCTGGTGACGGCGGGCTATGCGGCGATCGGCTTCGCGGATGACTATGCCAAGGTCAGCAAGAACAACACGAAGGGCGTGCCGGGCCGGATCCGCATGGCGCTGGGTCTGGCGCTGGCCTTCATCGCCTCGGCATGGGCGATGTGGCTGCATCCGACCGACCTGACCGGCCAACTGGCCCTGCCGGTCTTCAAGGATGCACTGATCAATCTTGGCCTGTTCTTCATTCCCTTCGGCATGCTGGTGATCGTCGGATCGGCCAATGCGGTGAACCTGACCGACGGGCTCGACGGGCTGGCGATCATGCCGGTGATGATTGCCGCCGCGACCCTTGGCGTCATCGCCTACACGGTCGGCCGCGTCGATTTCACCGACTATCTCGGTGTCCACCATGTCCCCGGCTCGGGCGAGATCCTGATCTTCGTGGCGGCTCTGATCGGCGGCGGGTTGGGCTTTCTGTGGTATAACGCGCCGCCCGCGGCGGTCTTCATGGGGGACACAGGCAGTCTTGCCCTGGGCGGCGCGCTTGGCGCCATTGCCGTCGTCACCAAGCACGAAATCGTGCTGGCCATCGTCGGCGGCCTCTTCGTGGTCGAGGCGCTCAGCGTGATCATCCAGGTTCTTTACTTCAAGCGGACCGGCAAGCGCGTCTTCCTGATGGCCCCGATCCACCACCATTTCGAAAAGCTGGGCTGGAAGGAACCGCAGATCGTGATCCGTTTCTGGATCATCGCGCTGATCCTGGCCCTGATCGGTCTGGCGACGCTCAAGCTGCGCTGACCCATCTTCTGTGTGAAAATATCCTCGGGGGTCCGGGGGCAGACAGCCCCCGGCTTTGACATCAGGAAAGAACGTATGATCCCTGTCGAAGGCGTAGAAGATCAGAAGATCGCCGTGCTGGGCCTTGGCCGGTCGGGCAAGGCGACCGCCGCCGCGCTGGCTGCGGGCGGTGCACAGGTCGTGGCCTGGGACGATGGCGTCGATACCCGCGCCGCCGCCGAGGCCGAGGGGATGCGCGTCCTCGACCTGACCCGCGACGATGCGTGGCACGGCATCTCGATGCTGGTGACCTCGCCGGGCATCCCGCATCTCTATCCCAAACCGCACCCGGTGATCGCCAAGGCCTACGCGCTTGGCGTTCCGGTGGACAATGATATCGGGCTGTTCTTCCGCAGCTATGCGACGGCGGGCTGGGATGCGTTCGATCGCCCGCCACGGGTCATCGCGGTGACCGGATCGAACGGCAAATCGACCACCACGGCGTTGATCCACCACATTCTGCGGACCTGCGGTCGTCCGACGCAGATGGGGGGCAATATCGGCACCGGGGTCCTGTCGCTTGACCCCGCGCAGGACGGCGAGGTCGTGGTGCTGGAACTGTCCAGCTATCAGACCGATCTGGCCCGGGCGCTGACCCCCGACGTGGCGGTGCTGACCAACCTTTCCCCGGACCATCTGGATCGCCATGCCGGTCTGGGCGGCTATTTCGCGGCCAAGCGCCGACTGTTCGCCGAGGGCGGCCCGGACCGTGCGGTCATCGGGATCGACGAACCCGAGGGTCTGTATCTGGCAGGGCAACTGGCGACCAGCCCGGCGGATGACCGGGTGATCCGCATTTCGGCAGGTCAGAAGCTGGATCGCGGGGCGTGGTCGGTCTTTGCCCGCAAGGGGTTTCTGTCGGAATATCGCAAGGGCCGCCAGGTCGCCTCGATCGACCTGCGCGAGGTCAAGGGCCTGCCCGGCGCGCATAACCATCAGAATGCCTGCGCGGCCTATGCCGCCTGCCGCTCGGTCGGGCTGGCCCCGCGCGATATCGAGGCCGCCTTTCACAGCTTTGCCGGTCTGCCTCATCGCAGCCAGCTGATCGCCGAGCGGGACGGGGTCCGCTATGTCAACGATTCCAAGGCGACGAATGTCGATTCCGCGGCCAAGGCGTTGCAGGCCTTCCAGAAGATCCGCTGGATCGCGGGCGGTCTGGGCAAGGATGGTGGCATCGCCGGGCTCAGTCCTTTTCTGGCCAATGTCGCCAAGGCCTATCTGTTCGGCCATTCCGCCCGCGATTTCGCGCTTGAGATCGGCCAGACCCCGCATGAAATCTTCGAGACGCTGGATCAGGCCGTCGCCGCCGCCGCGTCCGAGGCCGAAACGGGCGATACCGTATTGCTTGCCCCCGCGGCGGCAAGTTTCGACCAATATCCGAATTTCGAAAAGCGCGGCGAGCATTTCACCGCGCTGGTTCAGGATCTGGATCAGGCCTGACGCGTCTCAGCCCCAGTTGGGGCTGCGCTTTTCCAGAAAGGCGGCGATGCCTTCGGCGGTGTCGGGCAGCATCATGTTTTCGCACATCGTGCCCCCGGCCTGCTGATAGGCATCGGCCAGCCCCAGACGGATCTGATCGTGGAAGGCGCGCTTGCCCATGCGGACGGCGGCGGGCAGCTTTGCCGCAATCTTCTGCGCCAGGTCCATCGTGGCATCGGGCAGCTGATCGGCAGGTACGACCCGGTTGACCAGACCCAGTTCCCGTGCGCGGTCCGACAGGATGAAATCGCCCGTCACCAGCATCTCGAAGGCGGCGCGGGGCGGGATCGCCCGGCTCAGCGCGACCATCGGGGTCGAGCAGAACAGCCCGATATTCACGCCATTGACGCCAAAGCGCACCGATTCGGCCGCGACGGCCAGATCGCAGGACGCGACCAGCTGACATCCCGCGGCGGTCGCGATGCCCTGCACCTCGGCGATGACGGGCTGAGGCAGGGCGGGGATCATCTGCATCATCCGGGCGCAGTCGCCGAACAGATCCTGATAGGCCGCGCGGCCATCATCTTCGTCGCCGCGCGATGCCTGCATCTGGCGCAGGTCATGGCCAGCCGAAAATGCCTTGCCCTCGGCGGCCAGGATCACGGCGCGGATTTCGCTGTCATCGGCAATGCGCGTCAACTGGTCTTCCAGCGCCGCGATCATTTCGCGCGACAGGGCGTTGTAATTGGCAGGGCTGTTCAGCATCAGGCGCGCGACCGCGCCGGTGTCGCTGCGTAACACCAGGTCCGACATCTTGATCTCTCCTCCATTTGCCGAAAGCCTATGGCGGAACGGGGCAGGGGGAAAGTATGGACATCGTGATGGAAGCCGGGGCGCTGAACGCCTTTCTGAAGGCGGAATTTCCGCAGATCGGCGACAGTTACAGCATTGACCACGTGTCGCAGGACGGTCTGGTCGCGCGGCTGTCGGTCAATGACGGCCATCTGCGCCCCGGTGGCACGATCAGCGGACCGTCGATGTTCGCGCTGGCCGATCTGGCTGTTTACTGCGCGGTCCTGTCGCGGATCGGGCCGGTCGGTCTGGCGGTGACGACCAATGCGTCGATCGATTTCATGCGCAAGCCGGTGGCCGGGCGCGACCTGCTGGCCGAATGCCGGTTGCTGAAACTGGGCCGGGTGCTGGCGGTCGCGGATGTTCTGATCCGCTCGCAGGATGAGCCCGCGCCGGTAGCCCGCAGTTCGATGACCTATTCCATCCCCCCGCGCGGCTGATCCCCGAAAGAGAGCCGCGACTATCCGTCTGGGTATGTTGTTCCTGCGGTGTCGTGCATGGTAATTGATTGGACAGTCAATAGGTCCGGAGTTGTTTCAGTGGCTCGTCCGTCTTTTACCAAGTCCTTGTTTTTGTCGATTGTTGCCGTGGCAGCGTCAGCCCCCCTCGCGCAGGCCGCGTCGCTGACCGCGGGTGAGTTGCTTAGCCAGTACAACCTGATCACGACCGGCGATGTCACCGGCAATGGCGGCTTTCACGTCGATGGCCGCGTGCTGGTCGGGGGCGATTGGCTGGCCGGTCCCTCGACCGTCGTCTACATGAATGGCAAGGGGGCCGAGTCCGGCTTTGCCGACGCGATCATCGCAGGCGACGTTGCCCAGCCCACCCATGTCAACAATGGCGGTGACGCGGTTGCGGGCAGTGGGCGGGATAACCTGAACATGAATGGCGGCGGCAGCAAAAGCAGCTATACCGCAGCCAGCGCTCCGACCGGCTATGGCACCGTCCTTGGCGATTACGCCCAGACGCTTGCCGGTTACGCCGAAACATCGGCCAATATCACGCGGCAGGGTTCCATCCATGACCCGACCAACACCTACGACGTCGCCGGGGTCGAGATCGGTGTCCTGTCGTTGCTGGAAAGCGATATCCGCGCCGATCGCGACATGAATTTCAATCTGGGGGCCGGGGTCGAGTGGCTGGTCGTGAATGTCACCGCGACGGCCGACAAGATCTTCAGCCTGGGGTCCGCCTTCAAGGCCCAGCAATCCGCCAGCATCGCCAGCAAGGTCATCTGGAACTTTGTCGGCTTTGACCAGGTGATCTTTGACGCCCAGTTCACCGCAGGCGCCATCCTTGCCCAGGGGGCCGAGGTGGTGACCAACGCAGGCAATATCGAAGCCAGCGTGTTTTCGGACAGTTTCCGCGGTCTCAGCGAACTGCATTATGTGGGCCTCGCCAATGGCGAGCTGCCCGGAACTACCACCGACATGACCCAACCTGCACCGGTCCCCCTACCGGCGGGTATGCCCCTGCTTCTGCTTGGGCTGGGTGTGTTTGGTGTCGTGGCGCGACGTCGAGCCTGACCCTCCCGGCATCGCGAACCACGGGGGCGGCCTTCGGGCCGCCCTTCGTGTTTTCAGCCCCGATTCCGGGGGGCTGGGATGGGGTATTTAGATACCTATTTTGCAAAGCGTTGTTTTTGCGTGATTAATCTACCTTCATGCATCTTGCTTTTTCGTCGCCAATCATGGAAAAGCCCGCATCCGAATTCCACACAACCCGTCAAGGGGCGATCAAAGATGAAAACCTATACCGCTAAGCCGGCGGAGATCGAAAAGAAGTGGATCCTGATCGACGCCGAGGGCGTCGTTCTGGGCCGTCTCGCAACGATCGTCGCCAACCGCCTTCGTGGCAAGCACAAGCCGTCGTTCACGCCGCACATGGACATGGGCGACAATGTCATCATCATCAACGCCGACAAGGTGCAGATGACCGGCGCCAAGCGCGATGACAAGAAATACTACTGGCACACTGGCCACCCGGGCGGCATCAAGCACCGCACCGCACGCCAGATCCTGGAAGGCGCCCACCCCGAGCGCGTCGTCTTCAAAGCTGTCGAGCGCATGATCAGCCGCAACAAGCTGGGCAAGCAGCAGATGACCAATCTGCGCGTCTATGCCGGCGCCGAGCATCCGCATGAAGCGCAGCAGCCCGAAGTTCTGGACGTGAAGGTCCTGAACAAGAAAAACACCCGGAGCGCATGATCATGGCCGAAGACATCAAAACTCTGGACGATCTAAAGTCGGCCGTTTCGGGCACCGAAGCCGCCGTCATCGAGACCGCAGCCAAGCGCGAACCGCAGCGCGACGCGCAGGGCCGCGCCTATGCGACCGGCAAGCGCAAGGACGCCGTTGCACGCGTCTGGGTCAAGCCCGGCTCGGGCAAGGTCACCGTCAACGGCAAGGACATCAACGAGTATTTCGCTCGTCCCGTTCTGCAGATGATCCTGAAGCAGCCCTTCGACGTTGCCGGCGTTGCCGGTCAGTACGACGTTCAGGCCACCGTCAAGGGCGGCGGTCTGTCGGGTCAGGCCGGCGCCGTGAAGCACGGCATCAGCCAGGCGCTGCAGCTGCACGAACCCAGCCTGCGCGCCGCACTGAAAGCCGCAGGCTTCCTGACCCGTGACAGCCGTGTGGTCGAGCGTAAGAAATATGGCCGTGCAAAAGCACGCCGCAGCTTCCAGTTCTCGAAGCGCTAAGATCTACAGATATTGCATCTGGAACGCGGTCCCATCGGGGCCGCGTTTTTCGTTTGGGCCGTGGCTGCAAGACATGCGGGATTATCCTTGTGGCCGGGATGCGCTTGGCCGCTATGGGGCGACCCCCGTGCCCGCACGCGATGGCCATCCAGGCAAGCCCCGTCATGCGGATCATTGCGCCGCCAGATCACGCGCCGGACCGATAAGGGCTGCACCGGGCGCGCGAGGGTATCGCCCGTCCTCCTGTCATTTGCGCCCGACGGTCCGGCAAGGGGCAAGCGCCTTGGTCGCGATCGTCGCAGGGTGACCGACTCGGGCGATTCCGTCCCGACCTTCCCTGATTCTGGTTGTTTGTTTTGCATTTTGGGAATCGGGTTCTTGGGTGTTTGGTCAGCATTTGCTGGGCTTGGCGGGGTTTTGGGGGTGTTTGGGGCTTTGTGGGTTCTGTGGGCCGTGTGGGGTGTGTGGTGATGGGGGTGGAGATTCTGGCGGATTTTATGGTGCGAAGATTTGTTTGTTTTCAGTGCGTTGCAACTTTTCTTCCTGTTGGGGTGATTTTTCTGCTTGCGGGTTCTGATCGCTGACCGTAAACACCGCTTCACCGAACGGCGGGACACGCTGAACGGGCCGGAGAGGCGGGCCAGACAGACCAGACGGTCAGATGGCGCAAGGCGAAGGCAAGACAATCTGGGAATGACTGACCGGTAGGGGCGTCGCTTGAATGGCGCATCTTCCGCGATTTTGTTTCCTCTGCTTTTTGACATTGATGGAATTATGAAGGGATATGCGGGCGGTTTGGTCGTAATCGACTAAGGTCTTGCATATCGGCTCTCTAGCTTTCGGGCGATGATGAGAGTGTCAGCTTCACTGTTTGTCGGCTCACGCAAGTGAGGACGATGAACAGATGATTGTCCGGTCCTTTTGGATTGGATGACAGATGTGCAAGGTTCGACGTCAAGGATAGTTCTTCGGAACTTTCAACTTGAGAGTTTG
>NZ_FOHO01000038.1 GCF_900111675.1 Paracoccus homiensis
CCCCGAGACCGCGGGCCGCGCCCTGCCGCCCGCGCAGGCCCGCCCGCCGGTGCCGCCGAAACCCGACGCCGATCCCGCGCCGGGCGCGCGGCAATTGCTGGAGGCCCGGGGCGCGCAGGCCGTGGCCGACTGGATGCTGGGCGAAAGCAGGCTGCTGATCACCGACACGACGATGCGCGACGGGCATCAGTCGCTGCTGGCCACGCGGATGCGGTCGATCGACATGATCAAGGTCGCGCCCAGCTATGCGGCGAACCTGCCGCAGCTGTTCAGCGTGGAATGCTGGGGTGGCGCGACCTTCGACGTGGCCTATCGCTTTCTGCAGGAATGCCCCTGGCAGCGGTTGCGCGACATCCGTGAAAAGATGCCGAACCTGATGACGCAGATGCTGCTGCGGGCCAGCAACGGCGTCGGCTATACCAATTATCCCGACAATGTGGTGCAGTTCTTCGTGCGTCAGGCGGCTGAAACCGGCGTGGATGTGTTCCGCGTCTTTGACAGCCTGAACTGGGTCGAGAACATGCGCGTCGCGATGGATGCGGTGATCGAAAGCGGCAAGATCTGCGAGGGGACCGTCTGCTATACCGGCAACATGCTGGATCCCGACCGGTCGAAATACGACCTGAAATACTATGTCGGGATGGCGCAGGACCTGAAGGCCGCGGGTGCGCATGTGCTGGGCCTGAAGGACATGGCGGGGCTGCTGAAACCCGCCGCGGCGCGGGTGCTGGTCAAGGCCCTGAAGGAAGAGGTCGGCCTGCCGGTCCATTTCCACACCCATGACACCAGCGGCATGGGCGGCGCGACGATCCTGGCGGCGGCCGATGCGGGTGTCGATGCGGTCGATTGCGCGATGGACGCGCTGTCGGGCAATACCAGCCAGCCGACCATCGGTTCCGTGGTCGAGGCCCTGACCGGGACCGAACGCGACACCGGCCTGGACATCCAGGCGATCCGCGCGATCAGCAATTACTGGGAACGGGTCCGCGAAAACTATGCGGCCTTCGAATCCGGCCTGCAATCGCCCGCCTCCGAGGTGTATCTGCATGAAATGCCGGGCGGCCAGTTCACCAACCTGAAATCGCAGGCCCGCAGCATGGGCCTCGAGGATCGCTGGCACGAGGTCGCGCAGGCCTATGCCGATGTGAACCGCCTGTTCGGCGATATCGTCAAGGTCACGCCCTCCTCGAAGGTGGTGGGCGACATGGCGCTGATGATGGTGGCGCAGAACCTGACCCCCGAACAGGTGGTCGATCCGGGCTTCGATGTCAGCTTTCCCGACAGCGTGATCGACATGATGCGCGGCAATCTGGGACAGCCGCCGGGCGGCTGGCCGCAGGCGCTGCAGGCCAAGGTGCTGAAGGGCGAGGCCCCGATCACCGACCGCCCCGGCGCGCATCTGCCGCCCGTCGACCTTGAGGATATCCGCCGCAAGCTGAGCGAGGATCTGGAAGGCAAGCCCGTCGATGACGAAGATCTGAACGGCTATCTGATGTATCCCAAGGTGTTCCTGGACTACATGGGCCGCCACCGGACCTATGGCCCGGTGCGCACCCTGCCGACGCGCAACTTCTTCTACGGGATGGAGCCGGGGCAGGAAATCACCGCCGAGATCGATCCCGGCAAGACGCTGGAAATCCGGCTTCAGGCCATCGGCGAGACCGACGAGAACGGCGATGTGAAGGTGTTCTTCGAACTGAACGGCCAGCCGCGCTCGATCCGGGTGCCCAACCGCAAGGTCAAGGCCGAAACGGTGGCCCGCCCCAAGGCCGACCCGTCCAACCCCGCCCATATCGGCGCCCCGATGCCCGGCGTCGTGGCCTCGGTCGCGGTCACCCAGGGCCAGGCCGTGAAACAGGGCGACATGCTGCTGACCATCGAGGCCATGAAAATGGAAACCGGCATCCACGCCGACCGCGACGGAACCGTCAAAAAACTCCACGTCACCCCAGGCGCACAACTCGACGCAAAAGACCTCATGATCGAAATCGA
>NZ_FOHO01000005.1 GCF_900111675.1 Paracoccus homiensis
CAAGCGCGCGCATCGTCTCGGCGCGGGGACCGATGAAGGTGATGCCAGCCGCCGCGCAGGCATCGACGAATTCGGGGTTTTCCGACAGAAGGCCGTATCCCGGATGGATCGCGTCCGCCCCGCTTTCCTTGGCCACGCGGATGATCTCGGGGATCGACAGATAGGCCGCCACGGGACCAAGACCCTCACCGATCCGATAAGCCTCGTCGGCCTTGAACCGGTGCAGACCAAGCTTGTCCTCCTCGGCATAGACCGCAACCGTCCGCTTGCCCAGCTCATTCGCCGCACGCATCAAACGGATCGCAATCTCACCACGATTGGCTACCAATATCTTCTGAAACATGTCGGTCCCCCTTGTTCCGTTCGCGGCATCCTAGCGGTGCTGCAGCGCAGCGCAAGCGCTCGCATTTCTGGTGCTTGCGTGACGGCGCGCACGATAGAGACTGTCTGCGACAAGGCAAGCACAGCGAAGCGTCGGTTAACGGCATCACAGCGGCCAGACCCGACCACCGGCCCACGCGGCAACATTTCTTTATCTGCGTTCTTGCCGATATGTTCGCATTATGTTCACATGCCGCGGTTGCTTTTTCACCGGTTCTCCTTATGTGATGCGCTTGGTCTGTGGGGGCTCGCCAATGGAACAGAAGTTCATCGAGGTTCGCGGCGCGCGCGAGCATAATCTGAAAAGCGTGGATATGGATATTCCACGCGACCAGCTGGTGGTGATCACCGGGCTTTCGGGGTCGGGGAAATCCTCGCTGGCCTTCGACACCATCTATGCCGAGGGGCAGCGCCGCTATGTCGAAAGCCTGTCGGCCTATGCCCGGCAGTTTCTGGACATGATGGGCAAGCCCGACATGGACCATATAAGCGGGTTGTCCCCCGCGATCAGCATCGAACAGAAAACGACCTCGAAAAACCCACGCTCGACCGTGGGTACCGTGACCGAGATCTATGACTATCTGCGCCTGCTGTTCGCACGGGCCGGGACGCCGTTTTCCCCCGCCACAGGCCTGCCGATCGAGGCGCAGCAGGTGCAGGACATGGTCGACCGGATCATGGCGCTGGAGGAAGGCACCCGTGCCTATCTGCTGGCCCCCATCGTTCGGGACCGCAAGGGCGAATACAAGAAGGAATTTCTGGAACTGCGCAAGCAGGGTTTCCAGCGCGTCAAGGTGAATGGCGAATTCTACGAACTGGATGAGCCACCGGTCCTGGACAAGAAATTCCGCCAGAATATCGACGTGGTGGTGGACCGTATCGTCGTGCGCGAAGGGTTGGAGACGCGCCTTGCCGACAGCCTGCGCACCGCGCTGGACCTGGCCGACGGGATCGCGGTTCTGGAAACCGCCGCCAAGGATGCCGACCCCGAACGGATCACCTTCAGCGAGAATTTTGCCTGCCCGGTCAGCGGCTTTACCATTCCCGAGATCGAGCCTCGGCTGTTTTCGTTCAACGCGCCTTTCGGGGCCTGCCCGGTCTGTGACGGCCTTGGGGTCGAGCTGTTCTTCGACGAACGGCTGGTCGTGCCCGATGCCAGCCTGTCGGTCGACAAGGGCGCCATCCTGCCCTGGGCGAAATCGAAATCCGCCTATCTGACCCAGACGATCAATGCGCTGGCCAAGCATTACGGCTTCGACAAGAAAACCGCGTGGAAAGACCTGCCCGATCAGGTGCAGCGGATGTTCCTGTTCGGCTCGGGCGATGAACAGATCCCGTTCCGCTTTGACGACGCGGGTCGCGTCTACGAGATCAGCCGCGTCTTCGAAGGCGTCATTCCCAACATGCAGCGCCGCTTGCGGGAATCCGACAGCCAGTGGGTCCGCGAGGAATTCGAACGGTATCAGAACAACCGCCCCTGCGGCGCGTGCAGCGGTTATCGCCTGAAACCCGAGGCCCTGGCCGTCAAGATCGCCGGCACCCATGTCGGCCAGGTGGTCGAACTGTCGATCAAGGACGCATTGGCCTGGGTCGAGGATGCGCCGAACCACCTGTCCAAACAGAAGAACGAAATCGCCGCCGCGATCCTGAAAGAGATCCGCGAACGTCTTGGGTTCCTTGTGAATGTCGGGCTGGATTACCTGACGCTGTCACGCGCGGCGGGCACCCTGTCGGGCGGGGAATCGCAGCGTATCCGCCTTGCCAGTCAGATCGGCAGCGGGCTGACCGGCGTGTTGTATGTGCTGGACGAACCCTCGATCGGGCTGCATCAGCGCGACAATGACCGCTTGTTGCGCACGCTGATGAATCTGCGCGATCAGGGCAATTCGGTTCTGGTGGTGGAACATGACGAGGACGCGATCCGCCATGCGGATTACGTGTTCGACATGGGCCCCGGCGCGGGCGTTCATGGCGGCACCGTGGTCAGCCACGGCACGCCCGATCAGATCGCCGCGGATGCCAACAGCCTGACCGGGCAATATCTGTCCGGCGCGCGCGAGATCGCCGTCCCCACCGAACGCCGCAAGGGCAACGGCAAGAAGGTCAGCGTCGTCAAGGCGACCGGCAACAACCTGAAGAACGTGACCGCCGATTTCCCGCTGGGGAAATTCGTCTGCGTCACGGGCGTCTCGGGCGGCGGCAAATCGACCCTGACCATCGAAACGCTGTTCAAGACCGCCAGCCTGCGTTTGAACGGCGCGCGCCAGACCCCTGCCCCCTGCGAGACGATCAAGGGGCTGGAACATCTGGACAAGGTCATCGATATCGACCAGCGCCCGATCGGCCGGACTCCCCGATCGAACCCGGCCACCTATACCGGCGCCTTTACCCCGATCCGCGACTGGTTCGCCGGCCTGCCCGAGGCGAAGGCCCGTGGCTACAAGCCGGGCCGTTTCAGCTTCAACGTCAAGGGGGGCCGCTGCGAGGCCTGTCAAGGCGACGGCGTCATCAAGATCGAGATGCACTTCCTGCCCGACGTCTATGTCGAATGCGAAACCTGCAAGGGCAAACGCTATAACCGCGAAACGCTGGAGGTGACGTTCAAGGGCAAGTCCATTGCCGATGTGCTGGACATGACCGTCGAGGATGCGCAGCAGTTCTTTTCCGCCGTCCCGTCCATCCGCGAAAAAATGGACGCGCTGATGCAGGTGGGCCTTGGATATATCAAGGTCGGCCAGCAGGCCACGACCCTGTCGGGCGGCGAGGCGCAGCGCGTCAAGCTGTCCAAGGAACTGTCGCGCCGATCGACCGGGCGCACGCTGTATATCCTGGACGAACCGACCACCGGCCTGCATTTCGAAGATGTGCGCAAACTGCTGGAGGTGCTGCACAGTCTTGTCGAACAGGGCAATACGGTCGTGGTGATCGAACATAATCTGGACGTCATCAAGACCGCCGACTGGCTGATCGATATCGGCCCGGAGGGCGGCGATGGCGGCGGACGAATCGTCGCCACGGGCACCCCCGAACAGGTCGCCGAAATCGCCGAAAGCCATACCGGGCGCTATCTGGAACCGATGCTGAAACCAGCCCGCATCCGCGCGGCGGAATGAACAGGGGCGAATTTGGCGGGCTGCAAAGGAAATCGCGCAATCAGGTGATTTTCCTCTTGCAGCCCCCGGACAGTGCGACTAAAAGCCCGCCTACCGAAGGCGATACGCCATCGGACATGGTGCGGGCGTAGCTCAGGGGTAGAGCATAACCTTGCCAAGGTTAGGGTCGGGCGTTCGAATCGCCTCGCCCGCTCCAATACAAAAAGGCCGATCCTCCGGGGTCGGCCTTTTGCTATTGGTCCGGACCTTCCGGATCTGGGAAAATTCCTGACATTCCATGGCGATTTTCCTCTTGCAGGCCCCGGCGGATTTCACTAAATCACCCCTCACCGAAGGCGATACGCCATCGGATATGGTGCGGGCGTAGCTCAGGGGTAGAGCATAACCTTGCCAAGGTTAGGGTCGGGCGTTCGAATCGCCTCGCCCGCTCCAATACAAAAAGGCCGATCCTTCGGGGTCGGCCTTTTGCATTTCGTCCAGAAAACTTGACGCATTCCGCGAATCCGCTGAACCTTGGTATTGGCGCAATCTGTCATGGGTCGTGACCACCTGCCCCGACCCGATGCGCCGCGCATCAGGGAGAAAGCTCATATGTTCAACAAGATCATGATCCCGGTGGACCTATCGCATTGGGACAAGCTAAGCCGCTCGCTGGAGGTGGCGCAGCAAATGGCGCAGACCAACAACGCAACCTTGCTACTGGTCGGCGTCGAGGGGAACCTACCTTCGCAGGCCGCGCATAACCCGCAGGAATTCCGGGAAAAACTTGCCGGAAAGGCCCGCGAGACAGCCGATAGAACCGGACTGACGGTCGACAGCCTGCCCGTGCACAGCAACGATCCTGCAGTCGAACTGTCAAGCGCCCTGGTCACCGCCGCAGATGCCGAGGCCGCCGATCTGATCGTGATGGCCAGCCATGTTCCGGGGCTGATGGATCACGTCTTCAGCGCGCATGGGGCCTATGTTGCGCGCTATGCAAAAGCGTCGGTGCTTCTTGTGCGATAGAACGCCGCGTCAGCACCCGTGACGCGGCAGAAACGTCTTTTGCTGCACCGCAGCACTTGTGTGAAACGGTTCCGATCCTGTAGCTTGCCCCCCACGCCACGCGCGGGGGGAGGACAAGAATGCAGATTTGCCGCAATACGCAGGCGATGCGCGATTGCGCTGCCGATTGGCGCCGTCAGGGTCAGGCCATCGCCATGGTGCCGACGATGGGGGCACTGCATCAGGGCCACCTGACGCTTGTCGCCCGCGCGCGCGACTGGGTCGCAGAGCGCGGCGGGGGCCGGGTCGTGACGTCGATCTTCGTGAACCCGACGCAGTTCGGCCCGAATGAAGATCTGGATAAATATCCGCGGGACGAGGAAAACGACCTGCGCCTGCTGCGCGAGGCAGGTTGCGACGCGGTGTTCCTGCCCGGCGTTCAGGACATCTATCGTCCCGGTGCCCAAACCGTGGTCGAGGTGACGGGCCTGTCGCGGATGCTGATGGGGCGGCTGCGCCCCGGACATTTTCGTGGCGTGGCGACCGTCGTGACCAAGCTGTTCAACATCGTTCAACCCGATGCCGCGACCTTTGGCGAAAAGGATTATCAACAGCTGACCCTGATCCGGCAGATGGTCGCGGATCTGGACATGCCGGTGACGATCATCGGCGTACCGACCGTGCGCGAGCCGGACGGTCTGGCCATGTCCTCGCGCAATCGTCGCCTGACGCCGCCGGATCGCGCGGCATCCGTGGTGCTGTCACAGGCATTGGATCAGGCGCAGCAGATGGTTGAACGCGGCAGCGGCGTCGACGCGCTGCGCGACAGGATCACGCAGGTCTTGCAGGCAGAACCGCGCGGCGAGGTACAGTCCATCGATATCCGCGACGCCGCCGACCTGTCCCGGATCACCCGAATTGCGCGCCCGGTGGTGATCCTGCTGGCCGTTCGCTTTGGTGACGTTCTGCTGATCGATCAGCGCGTCGCCCACCCGTAAGGAGGTTCAGATGTCCGCCCAAGCCCCGATCCGCCGCATCACGGTTCCCGATATTGCCGGCCGCAAGGCGCAGACGCCCATCGTCGCGCTGACCGCCTATACCGCGCCGATGGCCGCCATGGTCGATCCTCATGCCGAGGTGATTCTGGTGGGCGACAGTCTGGGCATGGTGATTCACGGGCTGCCTTCGACCATCGGGGTGACGCTGGACATGATGATCCTGCATGGTCAGGCGGTCATGCGCGGATCACAGCGGGCGATGGTGGTGATCGACATGCCCTTCGGCAGCTATGAGGAAAGCCCCGAACAGGCATTCCGCAATGCCGCGCGGGTGATGGCCGAAACGGGCGCCGGCGCGGTCAAGCTGGAAGGGGGCACGCGCATGGCCGATACCATCGCCTTTCTGACCCAGCGCGGCATTCCCGTCATGGGTCATATCGGCCTGACCCCGCAGGCGACGAACACGATGGGCGGCTTCAAGACACAGGGCCGCGACGACGCGACTTGGCCCGCCCATATCGCTGATGCCCGCGCCGTCCAGCAGGCCGGGGCGTTTTCGCTGGTGGTCGAAGGCGTGATGGAGGAACTGGCCGTCAAGATCACCGAGGCGGTCACCATTCCGACCATCGGCATCGGCGCATCCGCCCGCTGTGACGGGCAAATTCTGGTTCTGGACGATATGCTGGGACTGTCGGGGCGCGTGCCACGCTTTGTGCGCAAGTTCGGCGATCTGGGCCCGCGCGCAGAAAACGCCATCGCAGAATATGCCCAAGCCGTCCGTGATCGCAGCTTTCCGGCGGCCGAACAGACCTATCGCTGATCGCCGCCCCAGGGCGCGCCGCCGGCCAGTTCCTGCGCCAGATGGTCGATCAGCAGGCGCAGCTTGCTGGGCATGGGCGAAATCGGCGGCCAGACTGCCATCACCGGCATTTCCCGGGTCTGATACTGTGCCAGAACCTGTTGCAGCTGCCCCTGCCGCAGCGCCGCCGCCACGATAAAGCGTGGCAGGATACCCAGGCCCAGCCCGGCAATCGCCATGTCGCGGATCGCCTCTCCGTTGTTCAGGGTGATCCGCCCCGCGACACGTGGCGAAACCGCCTGACCGTTCTGCTGAAACTGCCACATCGCGCTGTCGGTCAGATGGGTATAGCCAAGGATCTGATGATCCTGCAGTTCCGCCAAAGCCTGCGGCGCACCATGTGCGGCAAGGTAATCGGGGCTGGCGACCACCACCTGCTGATCGACGCACAGCTTGCGCATCATCAGCGAATTGTCCTTTGGCGTTCCGATGCGGATGCCCAGATCAAAGCCGTCGCGCATCAGATCCCGGGCGCGGTCGTCGTAATCGACCCTGATGTCCAGCTGTGGATGCGCCTTGGCAAATCGCGCCAGAATCGGCGACAGGAACATGGTGCCAAAGCTCATCGGCGCGGCGATCGACAGGCTGCCCCGCAGGACCACCGCACCATCGGATTGCAGCCCCGCCCCCTCGGTCGCCGCCACCAGCGCCCCCAGCGCGGGGCGCAGACGTTCGGCAAGCCGCAGCGCAGCTTCGGTCGGCTGGATGCGTCCGGCGTTGCGGCGAAACAGGGCGGCGCCGATGGTCGCCTCGAATTCGGTGACGCGCTTGCTGACCACGGATTTCGACAGGTTCAGCCGCGCGGCGGCAGCGGTGACGGTGCCAAGTTCCATCACCGTCAGGAAGGTTTCGATCTGTTCCAGCGAAAAGCGCATGACCCGCAGCATAGCGGCGGGCAGGCGCGGCGCAATGCGCCGATCAGGCCGCGGGTGCCAGACCTTCTTCGCCGCCTGCGCCGAACTCGGCCGATCGCGCCAGCGAGGACAACAGCAAAGGCAGGACAAGCAGCCCCGCAAGCCCCAGATAGATCGCGCCAAAACTGACATATTCGGCCAGCTGCCCGATCGTGCCGGGGGCCAGTAGAATGCCGGAATAGCCCATCATCGTGACCACCGACAGGCCCATCCCCTGCGCCAGGCCGGGAATGTTGCCCGCCGCGGAAAAGGCGATCGGCACCAGATTCGCGATCCCCAGCCCGGCCATGCCGAACCCCGCGATCGCCAGCCCCGCCGTCGGGGCCATCGAGGACAGCGTCAACCCGATCATGGCGACCACGGCGCTGATCCGAAAGGTCCGCACGGCGCCCAGCCTTTGGCGGATCACATCCCCGGCAAAGCGCATCACCGCCATCGTTGCCGCACAGGCCGCGAAACCCCAACCCGCAAGCGCCAGCGAGGCCCCCATCTCGCGCTGAAGATAGACCGCCGCCCAGTCGAGGATCGCCCCTTCCGGGATCATGCAGCACAGCGCGATCAGCCCCAGCAGATAGGGCATTCCCGAACGCGGCAGGCGCAGCGGCGGCTTTTCCTCGTGCGGGCTGGGGCGGTCCTGCGCCATGTATCGCAGCGCGATCCCGGCGGTGATCGCGAATGTCAGCGTCACGACCGCCGCGTGCCCGATCTCGCCAAAGCGGGACAGAAGGATGCCCCCCAGCCCCGCGCCGGCCACGCCGCCAAGGCTCCAGAAGCCGTGACAGGACGACATGATCGCCAGTTTGCGCCGGCGTTCGACCACGACCGCATTGGCATTCATCGCCACATCCATGCCGCCCAGAAACCCGCCGAACAGGAACACGCTGCCCGCGACCGTCCAGATAGTGGGCGCCACCGACATCAGCAGCAGGATGGGCACCGCCAGCACGGTCGCCACGCGCACCGCCCGGGCCGAGCCGTGGCGTGCCGTCATCGCGCCGAAGACCGGCATCACCACCAGCGAGCCCAGCCCAAGGCACAGCACAACCAGCCCGGCCGTGCCTTCGCTGATCGACAGACGCTGCATCAGGGTCGGCAGCTTGGGTGCCCAGCTGCCGATCATCAGGCCATTGCTGAAAAACAGCGCCGAAACGGCGGCGCGGGTGCGCTCTGGTCCAAGGGGCATGGCGAAACCTTCTGGTCCGGGTGATCGGCCTACAGCATGCTGGGCACGACCAGATCGGGCGGCCGGTGCCCGTCGGCAAAGGTCTTGATGTTGATGATGACCTTTTCGCCCATCTCCATCCGCCCTTCGACCGTGGCACTGCCCATATGCGGCAACAGCACGACATTCGACAGCTCGCGCAGGCGGGGGTTGATCTCGTGGCCATGTTCGAACACGTCAAGGCCCGCGCCCGCGATCTCGTTCGCGCGCAGCATCCGGGTCAGCGCGTTTTCGTCGATCACCTCGCCGCGCGAGGTGTTGACCACGACCGCGCTGGGTTTCAGCAGCTTCAGCCGCCGGGCATTCAACAGGTGAAAGGTCGAGGGCGTATGCGGCGCGTTTACGCTGATGATGTCCATCCGCGCCAGCATCTGATCCAGGCTTTCCCAATAGGTCGCCTGCAGATCGTCCTCGATCTCGGGGCGCAGGCGTTTGCGGTTATGGTAATGGACCTGCATGCCAAAGACATTGGCCCGCCGCGCGACCGCCTGACCGATACGCCCCATGCCCAGAATGCCCAGGCGGCGTCCGCCGACGCGACCGCCCAGATGCGCCGTGGGGGCCCAGCCGCCCCAGCGACCCGACTGCATTTCGGCAAGCCCTTCGGGAATGCGCCGGGTCACCGCCAGGATCAGCGCCAGCGTCATGTCCGCGGTATCCTCGGTCACGACGCCGGGCGTGTTGGATACCAGAATTCCGCGCTGCCGCGCCGAGGTCACGTCGATATGATCGATCCCCGCCCCGAAATTCGCGATCAGCTTCAACCGCTCGCCGGCCTGGGCCAGCATGTTGGCGTCGATCTGGTCGGTGACCGTCGGCACCAGCACATCGCAGCCCTTCATCGCCTGCACCAGTTCGTCCCGGCTCAGCTTCCGGTCGTCGTCGCGCAGATCGACATCGAACAGTTCCTTCATCCGCGTCTCGACCGCATCGGGCAGACGGCGCGTCACGGCGATCTTCAGTTTCTGGCGAACCGGGCTGGGGCTGGCGGCCATGATAACCTCACTTTCTCGAAGTCGTGTCGGTCGGCATACTTCCAATGCCGGACGGCTTTTGGCAAACTGCCCGCGATAAGGGGCAGGCACAAGTCCCCCGAGCGGTATGTTAGCGCCCCATCGCGATCTGCGACGGCGCCGGCGTGACGGATCGGGGCGCGGCACTGTCCAGGGCAGGCATAAACAGGTTTCAGATGACGGCACTGGCAGGGTTCGGACAACGCGCGATTTTCGGTCTGGGGATGACCGTTTCGATTCTGTCCTTCGGCATGGCAACGGGTGCGGCGGCACAGCAGGCCCCCGTAAGGCAGGGCAATATCGTGCTGGCGCAGGCAGCCCCGGCCACCGATGCACAGCGCAACCAACAGCGCGGCCCAGTCACCAACCTGCCCCTGCCCCGCTATGTCAGCCTGAAGGGCAACGAAGGCAATGCCCGCCGCGGGCCTAGCCTGTCGCACCGCATCGACTGGGTTTTCCGTCATGCGGGCATGCCGCTGCGCGTGGTCGCCGAATTCGGCCACTGGCGCCGGGTCGAGGACAAGGACGGCGCGGGCGGCTGGGTGCATTACGCGCTGCTGTCGGGCGTGCGCACCACGCTGGTCACGCAGGACATGGCCGAACTGCATACCCGCGCCAATGCCGATTCCGATGTCGTCGCCCGGGCCGAGGCCGGGGCGATCCTGCGTCTTGACGAATGCACCCGCGACTGGTGCAGCGTGTCGGGCGGCGGTGAACGCGGCTGGCTGCCCAAGACCGCAATCTGGGGTGTCGATCCCGACGAGATCCGCGAATAGGAAACCCGGCCCCGGCGTTGTGCACGCGCCGCATCAGCGGCGCGCCCCCGGCCCGGGTGGCAGCACGCCGACCGCAAGGTCGGCAACCCCGCCCCCGGAACACGCGGCAGTCAGGACATGCAGAGCTCAGGCCAATCCGCGTCCCTTCAACAACGCATCGACCCCCGGCATCCGCTTGCGGAAATCAAGCCACAACCGATCTGCCGGCACCGAGCCGCCGCGCGACAGGATCGTCGCCTCCAGCCTCTCTGCGGTTGCCCTGTCGAAGATGTCGCCGGTTTCCTCGAATGCCGCGAAGGCATCGGCATCCATGACCTCGGACCACATATAGCTGTAATAGCCGCTGGCATAGCTGTCGCCGGAAAACACATGCGCGAAATGCGGCGTCGCATGCCGCATCGGAATGGCCGCGGGCGCATCCAGCCCCGCCAGAATCTCGGCCTGTCGCTGCATCGGGTCGGCGGTCGGCGTGCCGCGATGGAATTCCAGATCCACCAGCGCACTTTCCAGATACTCGGTCGTCGCGAAACCCGCATCCGCCAGCCCCGCCGCGATCACGCGGTCGCGCAGATCCGGCGGAATCGGTTGCCCGGTTTCATGATGGCGGGCATGGGCGTCCAGAACCTGCGGCTGTTCCAGCCAATGCTCGTAAAGCTGGCTGGGCAGTTCCACGAAATCCTGCGCCACGGATGTGCCCGAAATCGACGGCCAGCTGACATCCGACAGGATGTGATGCGTCGCGTGACCGAACTCGTGGAACAACGTATGCGCGTCGTCCCATGACAGAAAGGCGGGTTCGCCCGGCGCATCCGGCGGGGTGAAGTTGCAGACATTGACGACGATCGCACGTTGCCCCTGCCCGATCTTGTGCTGGGATTGCAGCGACGAACACCACGCACCGGACCGTTTCGACGGCCGGGCAAAGAAATCGCCGACGAAAATCGCCATCAGCCGTCCGTCGCGGGTCACGCGCCACGCACGGGTGTCGGGCGACCAAAGCGGGGCCTCGACCGGCTGAAACTCCAACCGGAACAGCTTGTGCGCAACGTCGAATACCGCACCCAGCATCGCGTCAAGCGTCAGGTAGGGTTTGACCGCAGATGGATCGACATCATGTTCGGCCTGACGCAGCCGCGCGGCGTAGAAGCGCCAATCCCAGGCCGCGACAGGTTCATTCTGACCATCCTCGCGGGCAAGCCGGGTCAGCTTTCGCTGATCCTCGGCGGCGCGGCGTGTGGCCGGGGTCCAGACCTGATGCAGCAGCTCGGCCACCCGTTCGGCGCTGCCGGCCATTTCGGGTTCCAGCTTGTAGGCCGCGAAATCGGCATAGCCCAGCAACTGCGCCCGTTCATGCCGCAACGCCAGAATTTCCCGGATCAGCGGCAGGTTATCGGTCTTGTCACCGCCAGCGCCGTGACCCGAACCCCGCGCAGCCCAGGCCTTGAACGCCACCTCGCGCAGCGCCCGATCCTCGGCATATTCCAGGAACGGGACGATCAGTGAACGGTTCAGGGTGACGACATGCCCATCGACCCCACGCTCTTTCCCGGCGGCGCGCATGGATCGGATCAGCCACTCTGGCAGGCCATGCAGCCGATCCTCAGGGACGGGCAGCATGTAATCACGCTCGTCCGCCAGCACGTTCTGCGAAAATTCGGTCGTCAACACGGCCATGCGGGCCCGGATGTCGGCCATGCGGTCCCGCGCGGCCCCGGTCAGCCCCGCCCCTGCCCGGTTCAGATCGCGCAGCGCCAGTTCGGTGATGCGCCGATCCTCGGGCGACAGCGCGTCCAGATCCTGCGCGATGGCGCTGATCCTGGCATGCAGGCGCGGGTCCATGCTGACCTTGCTGCCATAGGCGGCCAGACGGGGCGCGAAATCGCGCTGCAGGGCCTGTCGCGCCGGATTCGAATCAACCGACGCCAAGGTGTAGAAGATCGACAGAACCCTGCTCAGCCCCTCATCCGCGGTTTCCAGCGCCGCAACGGTATTGTGGAAATCAGGGGCATCGGGATTGGCGGCAATCGCCTCGATCGCGGCCTCGGCGGCGGCCAGTTCGCGCTCGAATGCGGGGGCGAAGTCCTCATCGCGGATCAGATCGAAGCGGGGCAGACCCTCGGGGCCGGTCCAATGGGTCAGTTCGGGGTTCATTTCGGGCCTCCTGTCTTTGGCCTGAACCTATGCCGCCCCCCGACCGCTTTCCAGAGGGCCCGCGCCGGTTTCACCGCAGACCGCGCATTCGTCCCGCGCCGTGGTCCGGATCATCCGGGTTTCGCCGTAAAGCCCGTCAAAGATCATCATCTGTCCGCGCAGACCCTGCCCGGCACCGGTCAGATGCTTGATCGCCTCCAGCGCCATCAGACTGCCGATGACGCCGGGCAACGGGCCGATCACGCCGGCCTCGGCGCAGGGCGGGGCAAGGCCCGCCGCGGGCGCGACCGGGAACAGGCAGGCCATGCAGGGGCCGCCACGGGCCGGATCGTACAAGGTCACCTGCCCTTCCCATTGCGTGATCGCCCCCGCGATCAGCGGCACGCCCGCCGCGACGCAAGCCACGTTGATGCCCGCCCGCGCGGCAAAGCCATCGGTGCCGTCGATCACCAGATCATGCGCCGCGATCAGATCGCGGTCCGCCTCGGTGATGCGGTGGGGATGGGGCGCCACCGAAACATGCGCGTTCAGATCGGCCATCGCGCTGGCGGCGGCATCGACCTTCAGCAGACCGCGCTGATCCGCGCGGAATATCACCTGCCGCTGCAGGTTCGACAGGCTGACCGTATCATCATCGGCCAGCGTGATATGACCGACCCCTGCCGCCGCCAGATACAGGCAGACAGGCGATCCCAACCCACCTGCACCCACGATCAGCACCCGTGCCTGCCGCAGCCGCATCTGCCCCGGCCCGCCGATTTCGCGCAGCACAAGATGGCGGGCATAGCGATCCAGTTCGGCATCGCTCATCATGCCGTCATCGGGGCTGGCGACCTGATGCGGGGCGCGCGCCTCGGCCCGGCTGCGTAACAGGCGCAGCCCGGCCCGATAAAGCAGGATCAGCAACAGCGCCGCCCCCGCCACCAACCATTGCTGGGCCGAGCCACCGATCTGCGCGGCCGCCGCACTGCCCGGCGCAGTCGCCAGCAACAGCACGATGCCCAGCCACAGGCAGGCCAGCATCGCCACCACGACCCGGCGCGGCAGGCGAAACACCCGACCGACAGCCACCAGCAGGATCAGCAGCCACAGCCCCAGCATCGGTCTATACCGACCCGGTCGAGCCGAAGCCGCCGGCCGCCCGCGCGGTCGCGCCGGAAAATTCCTGAACCACCGTCAGGTCAGGGCGCAGCACCGGCACGAACAGCAACTGCGCGATCCGTTCGCCGGGCTGGATGGTGATGGGATCGCTGCCCGCAGGGTTGCGGTTCCATGTGCTGATCATGATTTCGCCTGTGTAGTCGGGGTCGATCAGGCCGACGGTATTGCCCAGAACCAGCCCCTTCTTGTGGCCCATCCCCGAACGCGGCAGGACCAGCCCCGCCAGCCCCATATCGCCGAAATTCAGTGCCAGGCCGGAACTGATCAGAACCGCCGGTGCCTGTGGCTGGATCAGCGTGGTCTGTTCGACGCAGGCAAACAGATCCAGCGCGGCCGAGCCCTCGGTCTGGTATTTGGGCAGGCCCCAGTCATTCAGCCGCGCGTCCAGAATCCTGATTTCCACGATTCGCTCCTTCTTTGGGTTCATGCGGTGATAGCCCAGTCGCCGCGCCGGGGCCATGCGAGGGGACGACGCATGGGAACGGTGCAAGGGCATGGCATGAAAAAACCGCGCGAAGGCATCGCGCGGTTTCGAAACCTGTGACAGTGGGACGTGATCAGCGCGGGGCGATCATCATCACCATCTGACGGCCTTCCAGCTTGGGCATCGCCTCGACCTTGCCGGCCTCGCCCACGTCATCCTTGACGCGGTTCAGCAGTTCCAGACCAAGATCCTGGTGGGCCATTTCGCGACCGCGGAACCGCAAGGTAACCTTCACCTTGTCGCCCGCGTCCAGGAATTTCATCACGTTGCGCATCTTGACGTCGTAATCATGGGTGTCGGTTCCCGGACGGAACTTGACCTCTTTGATATCGATGACCTTCTGCTTCTTGCGGGCCTCGGCCTCGCGTTTCTGCTGTTCATACTTGAACTTGCCCAGATCCATGACCTTGCAGACCGGGGGGGCTGCGTTGGGCGAAATCTCGACCAGATCCAGCCCGGCATCCCTTGCCATCTCCAGGCCGACCGAAGGCGACACGACGCCGACATTCTCTCCGTCGGGACCGATCAGGCGGATTTCAGACACGCGGATGCGTTCGTTGACGCGGGGGCCGGTGTCACGGGTGGGCGGTGCGTTATGCGGTCGACGAGCTATGGCGTTACTCCTTTTGTGGCCATGGCGGGAATGGAGCGAAAATAAGGCCAGTGGCGCACCAATTCAACCGGATTTGACCGGCGCGGATGGGTTTTCAGCCGCGTTTGGCGCGGTTTGGGACATTGCTATGCGCTTTTCGGGGGCTGACGCTTGTGCGATAGAAGGCCAAGGAAACCGCTGACCAAGGACACCCCATGCGCAAAGCTTTGCCCCTGATCGTGATTCTCGTGCTGGCTGCGGCCGGTTGGTGGTGGTCGCAGTCGCAGCAGGACACCGGCGACACCGAAATCGCCACGGTCGAGGATGCGCCCGAAACGCCCGCCGGACAGGCGGCCGAAATCGCGGCCGAAACCGCAACCACCGCCGCCGAGGTCGCCAGCCAGACCGAAACCGAAACCCAGGACCCGGCTGAAGGCACCGCCGAAGCCAGCGATGCCGCCAGCAGCGCCGCCGACGCCGCCGCCGATGCCGCCGCCGTGGCCGCCGATGCCGCAGCCGAGGCGGTTCGCGCCTCGGACGAGGCGGGCGTCGATGCCGCAAGCTCGGCCGCCGAGGAAGCCGAGGCCGCCGCCGAAGCCGCCATCGAGGCCGCCGACCGCGCCGCCGATGCCGCCGCCGAGGCCGGTGACGAAACCGCACCCGCCGCGGCAGATGATGCCGCCGCCGAGGCCGCAACCGCAGCCGATGACGCGGCCGAGGCCACCTCGACCGCCGCCGATGCCGCCGCCACCGCCGCCGAGATCGAGGCCGTGCTGACCCCCGAAGGATTTGATGCCGCGCAGGTGATCGAGATCATCGAAACCGCATCCATCCCCGATACGCAAAAGGCCACGCTGAAGCGTCTGGTCGAAAGTGCGGCCGAAAACCCCGCCCTGCTGCGGGCCGCGTTGAACCAGGTCAAAGCCGTGATGCAATGACGGCCACGCCCAGCCTGCAGGATTTCCTGTCCGGGCGGCCGGCCTGCCTGCGCAAGGGGCCGATCGCCCTGATCCTGGCCGAGGACCGGGCCGCGCTGGCGGAAACGCTGGACCATCATCTGCGGCTGGGGTTTCGGCATATCCTGCTGGCCTCGCCCGAACCCATCGCGCAGGACGATGCGCGAGTGACGAATGTGGTCTGGGACACGCGGCGGGCTGCCGCGCATGTCGAGGCGGTGAACATGCTGGTCCGCGCGGTCCCCGAGGGCACCTGGCTGTATTACTGCTTTAGCGCGGAATTCCTGTTCTATCCCTTCTGCGACAGCCGCAGCGTGTCGGAACTGCTGTCCTTCCATGCCGATGAGCGGCGCAGCGCGATGCTGAGCTATGTGATCGACCTCTACGCCCCCGATCTGGGCCGCTGGCCCGATGCGGTGGCGATCGAAGGCGCGATGTTCGACCGCACCGGATATTGCGCGCTGGCCCGCCATGACGACCGGGGCCATGTGAGGGAACGGCAACTGGATTTCCACGGCGGCCTGCGCTGGCGCTTTGAAGAACATCTGCCAAAGGACAGGCTGCGCATCGACCGCATCGCCCTGTTCCGCGCGGCGCAGGGGTTGCAGGTCACCGCGGACCACCGGTTCAACATTCAGGAATACAACACCTATTCCTGCGGCTGGCATCACAATCTGACCGCCGCGATCGCCTCGTTCCGGGTGGCCAAGGCGCTGGCGACGAACCCCGGATCGCGGGACAGGATCGACGGCTTCGTCTGGCGCAACTCGCAGCCCTTCACCTGGCAGCCGCAACAGTTGATGGATCTGGGCTTGATGGAACCGGGCCAGTGGTTCTAGGGGAAAACCGCGGGCGACCGCTTTGGCTTGCAGGTTCTTCGCTGCAAATGATAGACGGAACGTCAACTTAGTTAAGGGATAGCGGTCCATTTCACCGCGAGAGGAAGGCTAGACAGCATGGCAATGACCCAAACCAGCTTTGACCGCGACGATCTGCTGAAATGCGCACGGGGCGAGCTGTTCGGACCGGGCAACGCCCAACTGCCCGAGCCGCCGATGCTGATGATGGACCGCATCACCGAAGTGTCCGAGGACGGCGGCGCGCATGGCAAGGGCCACATCGTCGCCGAATTCGATATCAAGCCGGATCTGTGGTTCTTTGACTGCCACTTCCCCGGCAACCCGATCATGCCCGGCTGTCTGGGACTGGACGGCTTGTGGCAGCTGACCGGGTTCAACCTGGGCTGGCGCGGCTGGGAAGGCCGCGGCTATGCGCTTGGCGTAGGCGAGGTCAAGCTGACCGGCATGGTCCGCCCCGACCGCAAGATGCTGCGCTATTACGTCGATTTCACCAAAGCCGTGCAGACCCGCCGGCTGACCATGGGCGTGGCCGACGGCCGCGTCGAGGCGGATGGCGAAGTCATCTACCAAGTCAAGGACATGAAGGTCGCCCTGTCGGCCAGCTGATTTCATCTATAGGAGGCACCCATGCGGCGCGTCGTCATCACCGGGCTTGGGATTGTATCGCCCATCGGCAATAATGCAGCCGAAGTGACCCAAAGCCTGCGCGAAGGCAAATCGGGCATCGTCTTTGCCCCCGAATATGCAGAACACGGCTTTCGCAGCCAGGTCCACGGCATGCCCAAGATCGTGCTGGAGGACCATATCGACAAGCGCAACCTGCGCTTCATGGGCCCCGGCGCGGCCTATAACTTCATCGCCATGCAGCAGGCCGTCGAGGATAGCGGGCTGGAGGACGGCGACGTGTCGAACCCGCGTACCGGCCTGATCATGGGCTCGGGCGGGCCGTCGACCTCGAACTTTTTCGACGCGCATCAGATCGTGATCGAAAAGGGCGCGCCAAAGCGGATGGGCCCGTTCATGGTCACCCGCTGCATGTCATCCACGAACTCGGCCTGTCTGGCGACGCCGTTCAAGATCAAGGGCGTCAACTACTCGATCACCTCGGCCTGTTCGACCAGCGCGCATTGCATCGGCAACGGCGTGGAACAGATCCAGATGGGCAAGCAGGACATCGTCTTTGCCGGCGGCGGCGAGGAACTGGACTGGACCCTGTCCTGCCTGTTCGACGCGATGGGCGCGATGTCATCGAAATACAACGACACGCCGGAACTGGCCTCGCGCCCCTATGACGCGACCCGCGACGGTTTCGTGATCGCAGGCGGCGGCGGCGTGGTCGTTCTGGAAGAACTGGAACATGCCAGGGCACGCGGCGCCAAGATCTATGCCGAAGTCACCGGCTATGGCGCGACCAGCGACGGCTATGACATGGTTGCCCCCTCGGGCGAGGGCGGCGAGCGTTCGATGCGCCTGGCCATCGACACCCTGCCCGAAGGCCGCAAGGTCAGCTATATCAACGCGCATGGCACCTCGACCCCGGTGGGCGATCTGGGCGAGATCAAGGCCATCCGCCGCATCTTTGGCGAAGGCGCGACCCCGCCCGTCAGCTCGACCAAGTCGCTGACCGGCCACAGTCTGGGCGCAACCGGTGTGCATGAGGCGATCTATTCGCTGCTGATGTTGCAAAATGACTTCATTGCAGCCTCTGCAAATGTGCAGACCCTAGACCCCGAGGTGCAACCGGGCGAGATTGCCTTGCAGCGGGTGGACGGTGCCGGGCTCGACTCGATCCTGTCCAACAGCTTTGGCTTCGGCGGCACCAACGCATCATTGCTGATGTCGAAGTTCACCGAATAACAAGAACGGATTCGAGGACAAATATGGGCGATCTTCTAAAGGGCAAGCGCGGGCTTGTGATGGGGGTCGCCAACGACCATTCCATCGCCTGGGGCATCGCGAAGGCAGCGGCGGCCGAAGGGGCCGAACTGGCCTTCAGCTATCAGGGCGAGGCTTTCGGCAAGCGGGTCCAACCGCTTGCCGCATCGGTCGGATCGGACCTGCTGCTGGATGTGGATGTCACCGACGACGCATCGCTGGACGCCGCCTTCGCGAAATTGCAGGACAGTTGGGGCAAGCTGGATTTCGTGATCCACGCCATCGCCTTTTCCAACAAGAACGAACTGACCGGCCGTTTCCTGAACACCAGCCGCGACAATTTCAAGAACAGCCTTGAGATCAGCTGCTATTCGCTGATCGAGGTGGCGCGCCGCGCACATCCGATGATGACGGAAGGCGGGTCGATCATCACGCTGACCTATGGCGGATCGAACCGGGTGACGCCGTTCTACAATGTCATGGGCGTGGCCAAGGCGGCGCTGGAAAGCAGCGTGCGCTATCTTGCGAACGACCTTGGCCCGGATGGCATCCGCGTCAATGCGATCAGCCCCGGCCCGATGAAAACGCTGGCCGGCGCCGCGATCGGCGGCGCGCGCAAGACCTTCCGCCATACCGAGGCGAACGCACCGATGCGTGCCAATGCCACGCTGGAGGCGATTGGCGGCACGGCCTGCTGGCTGCTGTCCGACTGGGGCGCCTGCACCACGGGCGAGATCGTGACCGTCGATGGCGGCTATCACGTGCTGGGCATGCCCCAAAGCGAAAATCTATGATCTACGTCTTTGACGCATACGGCACCCTGTTCGACGTGGATGGCGCGGCCCGCGAGGCTGCGTCCTCTGACCCCACGCTGACCGAGACCTGGGCAGAGCTTTCGGCGGACTGGCGGCGCAAACAGCTGGAATACAGCTGGCTGCGCGCCATCACCGGCGATCATGCCGATTTCTGGCAGGTCACGTCGGATGCGCTGGACTGGGCGGCCGAGCGTCATGGCGCATCGCGCGAACAGGCCACGCGCCTGCTGGACCTGTATCGCCGCCTGCCCGCCTATCCCGAAGTACCCGCCATGCTGGACCGTCTTCGGGCGGCGGGCGGCGCAACGGCGATCTTTTCCAACGGCTCGCCCCTGATGCTGGCCGATGCCACGCAATCGGCGGGTCTGTCGGATCGGCTGGACGCACTGCTGTCGGTGGAAACGGCGGGCCGGTTCAAGCCTTCGGACGAAGGCTACCGCATCGTGACCGATCATTTCGGCTGCGAGGCGGCGCAGATCACCTTCGTGTCCTCGAATGGCTGGGACATTTATGGCGCGACGCGCTTCGGCTTCCAGACCGTCTGGGTCAATCGGGCCGGTCTGCCTGTTGACCGCCTGCCGAACACACCACGCCGCATTCTGCCGGATCTGACGGGGCTGGAATGACAGATTTCTTTACCGCCGCCGATGGCGCGCGCCTTGCTTATTCGGATCAGGGCCAGGGCCTGCCTGTGCTGTGCCTTGCCGGGCTGACGCGGAACATGGGCGATTTCGACTATGTTGCCCCGCATCTGGACGGTGTTCGCCTGATCCGCATGGATTACCGCGGACGCGGCCAATCCGACCGCACCGGCGCCGCGACCTACACCGTCCCGCAAGAAGCCAGGGACGCGCTTGATCTGCTGGACCATCTGGGGCTGGATCGGGTCGCGATCCTTGGAACCTCGCGCGGGGGGCTGATCGGGCTGTTCCTGGCGGCGACGGCGCATGATCGCCTGACAGGGCTGTGCCTGAACGATGTCGGCCCGGTGATCCAGCGCGCAGGACTGGAAAAGATCTTCGACTATGTCGGACGCAACCCTGCGGCCAAGACCCACGCAGAACTTGCCGCCCGCCTTCCCGGCGCCATGGCAGGTTTCGCCAATGTGCCCGAGGGACGCTGGCTGGCCGACGCGCAAAAGCATTACGAGGAAACCGCCAGCGGCCTGACGATCCGCTATGATCCCGAATTGCGGCAATCCTTCCTTGATGCGTTCAAGGGCGACACGCCGGATCTGTGGCCGTTATGGGATGCAACCTCGGGCTTTCCGGTCGCGCTGATCCGGGGCGCGAACTCGGATCTGCTGTCACCCGAAACCGCCGCCGAGATGGCCCGCCGCCGCCCCGACCTGATCCACGCGACAGTGCCCGACCGCGCCCATGTCCCCTGGCTGGACGAAGCCGACAGCCTTGCCGTCATCCGCAACTGGATCGCCGCCTGTCGCGGCAGCTAACGTTCGGTCAGGCCGTACCACGCATAGGCCGCCCGCAACGACATGCGGCGATGGCGGCCCAGTTCGAACCGCCGGGGATCACGGCTGAAAAAACCGGGAAGATCATCCCCCTGCCCCAGCATCCGTCGGGCGATCTGATCCCCGGTCCAGCTGGCCATCGCCACGCCATTGCCATGCCAGCCAAAGGCCGCGAATGCGTCGGGCCAATCGTCGACAGGCCCGGCATAGGGCACCAGATCGCGGGTCAGATTGGCGAGGCCCGACCAGAAATGGCTGATCCCGACCTGTGACCAGGCCGGAAACATCCGGTGGAAATGCGCGACGATCTTCTGGCGGATCAGACGATGCTCTCGACCGGTCCAGCCGATGCCGCCGCGCATCCCGAACAGAAAGCGCCGATTGGGCATCAGCCGGAAATAATGCAGCAGGTTGCGGGTATCGAAGGCCATCATATCGGTCGACCAGCCCTGCGCGGCGATCTGATCGGGGCCAAGCGGGTCTGTGACGATGATGCTGGACTGCACCGGCAAATACAGCGCCCGCATCCAGTCCGGCAGATCGTCCGAGGCGTAACCGTTGGTCGCGACCAGCAATTGCCGCGCCGACAGCCGTCCCTGCGCCGTGGCAAGTTGATAGCGCCCGCCACGCTGCCGGATCGAGGTGACCGGGCTGTCGGCGTGAATACGCACGTCGGCATCCAGCGCCGCTTCTGCCAGTGCCAGCACATATTTACGCGGGTTCAGCGCGAATCCGGCGGGCAGGACCAGCCCACCGTGGAACCCATGACCCGCCATACCCTGCCCAGGCAGGTCACCCGGTTCCAGAAGCCGGGCCGACAGCCCGTAATCCTGCCGCGCCTCGTCAGCGTGGTGGCGCAGATCGCGCATCGCGGCCGCGCTATGGGCCAATTGCACCTCACCCGCATGCGAATGGGTGTCGGCGTCGATGCCGTATCGCTGCAACACGGCTTCTACATGGTCGATGGCGGCACGTTCCGCCGCGCGGAAATGGGCGTGCTGATCCGCGCCGAAACGTCGGATCATGCCTTGGCGGCTGGCCTTGGCGCCCCCCAGACAGCAAAAGCCGCCATTGCGCCCCGAAGCCCCCCAACCCGGCCCGTGCAGGTCCAGCACCGCGACATCGCGCCCCGCCCGTGCCAATCGCAGCGCGGCGGACAGCCCGGCGAAACCCGCGCCGATCACCGCCACATCGGCAGTTGCCGCCCTGTCCAGCGCCGGATAGCGACGCCCGGCCGGCGCGGTATCGACCCAGTAGCAGCCGTCAAGTGACCCTGCCTGATAGGCCGCCGCCTCGTAGATCCGCTGCACCATGATGTCAGGCCCGCACGCCCTCGACCTCTTCGCGGCGCTGACGCTGGATCGCGCGTTTCGAGACCAGCGAGGCGGTAATGACCCCCACCGCGACAATGCCGATCATGATCGTGGACAAGGCGTTGATTTCAGGACTGACACCCAGACGGACCGCCGAAAAGATCTTGATTGGCAGCGTGGTCGAGGATGGTCCCGATGCGAATGAGGCGATGACCAGATCGTCCAGCGACAGGGTAAAAGCCAAGAGCCAGCCCGAGATCACCGCCGGGGTGATGATCGGCAGGGTGACCAGACGAAACGCCTCGAACGGGGTGCAGCCCAGATCCAGCGCCGCCTCTTCCAGCGAGCGATCGAAAGTCATCAGCCGCGATGATACCACGACTGAAACATAGCACATCGCGAAGGTCGTATGGGCCAGAACGATGGTGAACACGCCCCGGTCCAGCCCGATCGCGATGAACAGCAACAGCAGCGACAGACCGGTGATCACCTCGGGCATGACCAGCGGCGCATAGATCATGCCCGAAAACAGCGTCCGCCCGGGAAACCGCCCCGCCCTGACCAGAACATAGGCCGCCATCGTGCCCAGCACCGTCGCAAGCGTCGAAGACAGCGCGGCGACCTTCAACGTCACCCAGGCGGCATCCAGAAACTGTTCGTTGCGCAGCAATTCGCCATACCATTTCGGCGAGAACCCGGCCCAGACCGTCACCAGTTTGGATTCATTGAAGCTGAAGATGATCAGGATCAGCATCGGCAGATAGAGGAACGCGAAACCCAGCGTCAGCGAGGTCGCGTTGAACCATGTCAGACGGCGGTTCATTGCTCGGCCTCCTGCTGGCGTTGCTGGTTCTTCTGGAACAGCACGATGGGAATGATCAACAGCAGCAGCAGGACCACCGCCACCGCCGAGGCCACGGGCCAGTCGCGGTTCGAGAAGAATTCCTCCCACAGCACCTTGCCGATCATCAGCGTCTGGGACCCGCCCAGAAGCGACGGGATCACGAATTCGCCCAAGGCCGGGATGAACACCAGAAAACAGCCCGCGATCACACCGGGCCGCGACAGGGGCAGCGTGACCAGCCAGAAGGCCGACAGGCGCGAACAGCCCAGATCCTCGGCCGCCTCGATCAACGATCCGTCCAGCTTTTCCAGCGCGGCATAGATCGGCAGGATCATGAAAGGCAGATATGTATAGACGATGCCGACATAGACCGCCGTGGTGGTGTTCATGATCGTCAGCGGTGTGTCGATCAGCCCAGTCCACAACAGGAACTGGTTCAGGAAACCCTCATTCGACAGGATGCCGATCCACGCATAGACGCGGATCAGGAACGAGGTCCAGAAGGGCAGGATCACCAGCATCATCAGCGTGGGCCGCCACTCATCGGGGCTTTGCGCCATGGCATAGGCGATCGGATAGCCGACCAGCAGCGTGATGAAGGTCGAAATGGCGGCAATCCGCACGCTGGACAGATAGGATTTCCAGTAAAGCTCGTCCTCGGTCAGCCAGGTGAAATTCTCGAAATCCAGCTGGCCAAAGAAATCGCGGATCGCGGCCCAGCCACCCGACAGATCCAGCGTCGGCGTATAGGGCGGGATCGCGACGGCGGTATCTGACAGCGCGATTTTCAGCACGATCAGGAACGGAACCAGGAAAAAGCCCAGAAGCCACAGATAGGGCAAGGCGATCAGGGTCACGCGGCGCAGGTTCATCACCGCCCCCTAGTCCTGCAGAACGACGCCGGCGGTGTCGCTCCAGCTTAGCCAGACCTCGTCGTCCCAGGTGAAATCGCGCCGGGCCAGACGCCGGGCATTGGTCATCTGGGCCGAGACTTTCTGACCCGAGGGCAATTCAAGGTGATAGGTCGAGATATTGCCCAGATAGGCGATGTCGATGATCTTGCCGCGGGCGTGATTGGCGCGGCTGTGATCGGGCTCCCATGCGACGACGATCTTTTCGGGACGGATGGCAAAGGCCACGTCCTGCCCTGCCGCGACCGGTTGCGTGGGCGTCGCCAGGATCGGCTCGGCCCCTTCGGCGTAATGGATGCGGATCAGGCCCCCGTCGGCGGGATGGGCTTTGCCGCGGATGATGTTCACGTCACCGATAAAATCGGCGACATAGACGCTGTTCGGGGTCTCGTAGATGCCCGCGGGCGTGTCGACCTGAATGACCTTGCCATGATCCATCACCGCGACGCGGCTGGCGACGGTCATCGCCTCTTCCTGATCGTGGGTCACAATGACGAAGGTGGTGCCGGTCTTTTCCTGAATGTCCATCAACTCGAACTGCGTCTGTTCGCGCAGCTTGCGGTCCAACGCGCCAAGCGGTTCATCCAGCAACAGCAGCTTGGGCGCCTTGGCCAGCGACCGTGCCAGCGCGACGCGCTGCCGCTGCCCGCCCGAAATCTGATGCGGTTTGCGCTTGGCGAATTTCTCGAGCCGGGTCAGGCGCAGCATCTCGGACACGCGATCGGCGATGCTGGACCTGTCCGTTTTGTCGCGGCGCAGGCCGAAGGCGATGTTGTCCTCGACCGTCAGATGCGGGAACAGCGCATAGCTTTGGAACATCATGTTCACCGCCCGCTTGTTGGGCGGGATCGGGCCGACATCGACGCCGTCGATCAGGATCGTGCCCTCGGTCGGGGTTTCGAACCCGGCCAGCATCCGCATCATCGTGGTCTTGCCACAGCCAGACGGGCCAAGAAGGGCAAAGAATTCGCGCCGATAGATATCCAGCGTCAGATTGTCGATGGCGGTGAAGGTTCCGAAACGCTTGGTGACGTTCTGAAACCGGATAAGCGGCTTTTCCTGCGGGTCATTCCACGGGGCAAAGACGTTCTGCGGCTTGGATTGCGCCATCTGATCCTCTGACAAGCGGCTGGGGGCAAAAGGCCGCGCCCAGATGGCGCGGCCTTGTCGTGCTGGCGATCAGGTGCCGGACTTGATCTTGGTCCAAAGCCGCGTGACCACGCGCTGAACCTTCGGGTCATAGGCGGTCACCGAATACAGGTTCTCCATCGTGGCCTCGCTAGGATAGATCGCGGGATCGCCGATCACATCCTCGTTCAGCAAGTCCTGCGACGCCTTGTTGCCGTTGGCGTAATAGACATAGTTTGATGCCGTCGCCATGTTCTGGGCATCCATGATGAAATTCAGGAACTTGTAGGCCGCTTCGGGGTTCGGCGCATCGGCCGGGATCGCCATCTGGTCGAACCACATCAGCGCGCCTTCCTTGGGCGGATTATAGGCGATCTCGACGCCGTTATCGGCCTCGGCGGCACGGTCGCGGGCCTGAAGGATGTCACCCGACCAGCCGAAGGCCACGCAGATATCGCCGTTGGCCAGCGCGTTGATATATTCCGAGCTGTGGAATTTGGACACATAGGGGCGCACCCCCATCAGCACCTCTTCGGTCTTGGCGATGACATCGGGATCCTTGCTGTCGGGATCCTCGCCGATATATTTCAGCGCCGCCGGGATCATCTCGGTCGGGGCATCCAGGAACATCACGCCGCAGGACGCCAGCTTTTCCATGTTCTCGGGCTTGAAGACCAGATCAAGGCTGTCGATCGGCGCATCCTCGCCCAGCACTTCCTTGACCTTGCCGACATTCACGCCAAGCCCGGTGGTCCCCCACATGTAGTTGACCGAATACTGGTTCTCGGGGTCGTATTTCGCGGTGCGGTCGCGGATGACGTCCCACAGGTTCCCGGCATTCGGCAGCTTGTCGTAATCCAGCGGCTGGAACACCCCGGCCGAGATCTGACGTTCCAGGAAGGTGCCGGTCGGCACCACGATGTCATAGCCCGACCCGCCGGCCAGCATCTTGGTTTCCAGAACCTCGTTGCTGTCGAACACGTCATAGATCAGATCGACGCCGGTCTCTTCCTCGAATTTCGACAGCAGCGATTCATCGATATAGTCGGACCAGTTGTAGACGCGCACCTCTTCGGCCGATGCGGCCCCCGTGGCTGCGATCAGGGCAGCAAGCGAAATCCAAGAAAATTTCATGTAACAACTCCCGGTTGGCGTCGCGGATCCCTGCCCGCTTTCGATATTTGATCAAATCACATCTTGCATCGCAACATGAGATTACCGACATTCGACTTATCAACGGCGACGCTGCGTCAACGCAACCCATCCCGCAAGGACTGCCCGCATTTTGGACACTGACGCGCAAAAACTTCCCGAACATGTCAGCGCCTACCGAAGACTGCGTGACATGATCCTTTCCGGTCAGCTGGCACCGGGTCAAGCGGTTACCATTCAGGGGCTGGTCAAAACCCTCGACTCTGGCGTGACTCCCGTGCGCGAGGCGATCCGCCGGATGACATCGGAAGGCGCGTTGCAGTTTCAGGGAAATCGCCGCGTCACCGTGCCGGTTCTGGGCGGCGACCAGATCGAAGAACTGCGCTTTGCCCGTCTGGCGCTGGAACCGGAACTTGTGCGCAAGTCTGCGGAAAACATGACGCCCGCGATCATGGATCGCCTGTCGCAGATCGACGCGGCGCTGAACCAGGCGATCGCGGCCGGCGACATTCAGGGCTATATGCTGCAAAACCACGCCTTTCACATGCAGCTGTATGGACAGGCCGACTATCAGATCGTGATGCCGCTGGTGCAGGCGCTGTGGCTGCGGGCGGCACCGTCGCTGCGGATCATGTGCGGGCGATTCGGAACGCAGAACCTGCCAGACATGCACCAACGCGCCCTGACGGCCCTGCGGACGGGCGATGCCGCCGCCGCCGCCCAGGCCATCAGCGACGACATCAACCAGGGTCTGGACAATGTGCGCGCTGTCCTTGCGCTGCCCGCCGCGCCGGATCCAGAAATTTGATCATATTACCTTGACGACTGTCCCACGACACCTATCTTCGCGATGACGCCATCCGGGCGGAACAGCCCGCGCGACATTGCCCAACCAGACTCCGCCCTGAAAGGAGATCACGATGCTGACCAACCACGCCCCCACGGCCGAATTGCAGGCCATCGACGCCGCCCATCACATGCATCCCTTTACCGCCGGGGCCGAGCTGAACGCCAAGGGCGCGCGGGTCATCACCCGCGCAAATGGCGTCTACCTGACCGACAGCGACGGCAACGAGATCCTGGACGGCATGGCCGGCCTGTGGTGCGTCAATATCGGTTACGGCCGCGAGGAACTGGCCGATGTCGCGGCCCAGCAGATGCGCCAGCTGCCCTTCTACAACACCTTCTTCCAGACGACCCACATCCCCGCGCTGACGCTGGCCAAGCGGATCGCAGAGCTGGCGCCGGGCGATCTGAACCACGTGTTCTTCAACGGCTCGGGTTCGGACGCGAATGACACCAATCTGCGCATGGTCCGCCATTTCTGGGCCGCGCAGGGCAAGCCGGAAAAGCAGGTCGTGATCTCGCGGTGGAATGGCTATCACGGCTCGACCATGGGCGCGGCCAGCCTTGGGGGCATGAAGGGGATGCATGCACAGGGCGGCCTGCCGATCCCCGGCATCGCCCATATCAACCAGCCCGACTGGTGGTCCGAAGGCGGCGACATGACGCCCGAAGAATTCGGTATCGCCCGCGCCCGCGAACTGGAGGCCAAGATCGAAGAGATCGGCGCCGACAAGGTCGCGGCCTTCATCGCGGAACCCGTGCAGGGTGCGGGGGGCGTGATCGTGCCGCCCGACAGCTATTGGCCCGAAATCAACCGCATCCTTGCGAAATACGACATTCTGCTGATCGCGGATGAGGTGATCTGCGGCTTTGGCCGGACCGGTAACTGGTTCGGGTCGCAGACAATGGGCATGACCCCCGACATCATGACCACGGCCAAGGGCCTGTCTTCGGGCTATGCGCCGATCGGGGCGTCGATCGTGTCGGACCGCGTGGCGCAGGTCATCAACGAGGCCGGCGACTTCAACCACGGCTATACCTATTCCGCCCATCCCGTCGCGGCCGCCGTCGCGCTGGAGAACCTGCGCATCCTGGACGAAGAAGGCATCGTCGAGCGTGCGGGCAAGGTGACCGCGCCCTATCTGAAGGCGAAATGGGAAGGTCTGGGCGATCACCCGATGGTCGGTGATACAAAGATCGTCGGTCTGATGGCGTCGCTGGCACTGACGCCGAACAAGGATCGTCGGGCGAATTTCGCCGCCGATGCAGGGACCGTCGGCCTGATTTGCCGCGAGCGGTGTTTCGCGAACAATCTGGTCATGCGCCATGTGGGCGACCGGATGATCATCTCGCCCCCGCTGGTGATCTCGGAATCGGAAATCGACCTCTTGGCCGAACGCGCATGGAAGGCGATCGACGAAACCTATCAGGCGGTGCGTGAACAAGGTCTGTGGCAGGAAGCCTGACAGACAGACGGCCCGGTCATTTGACCGGGCCGCATCATTTCGGGGATCATCCCAGCGGTGGCAACGCCCCGCCCCCGCCATGCCGTTTCGGCGGATGGAACAGGATCGCAAGCCCGACGGCAAAGCCCAGAACGCCCGCCATGGGCCCCCAGTTCAGCGTCAACCACCCCAGGATCGGCACGCCGACCCCGATCAGCGCCCACAGCCCACGCTGGCGATGCGGCTCTTTCACGCGGGGCAGCAGGCAGGCCAGAACCAGCCAGCCCAGTGCCACCCCCAGCGTTATGAGCAAAGTCGGTGTCACGCGGCCTTTCCCTGCAATCTTGCGGGCAGACCATTGGCCCAGCCGGAAATCGTGCCCGCCCCCAGGCAGACCACCATATCGCCCGGCCGCGCCTGCTCGCGCACAAGACGTTCCAGATCATCCTCGTTCAGGATCGCGCGGGCATGACGATGACCATGCGCGATCAGACCGGCGACAAGATCGTCGCGCGATGCGCCGGGGATCGGATCTTCGCCCGCCGAATAGACCTCGGCGATGGCGACGACATCGGCCTCGTTGAAGCAGGTGCAGAAATCCTCGAACAGGCTGGACAGGCGCGAATAGCGATGCGGCTGATGTACCGCGATCACGCGGCCGCCGGTGGCCTGACGGGCGGCTTTCAGAACGGCGGCGATCTCGACCGGGTGATGGCCGTAATCGTCGATGATGGTCACGCCATCGACCTCGCCCACGCGGGTAAAGCGGCGACCGACGCCACCGAATTTCGCCAGTGCCTCGCGGATTTCGGATTTCTTCATGCCCAGATGGCGGGCCACAGCGACCGCGGCCAGGCAGTTCGAGACGTTGTGATCGCCCGGCATCGGCAGGGTGCAGCCCTCGATCATCTCGATCTCGCCCTTCTCGCTGGGGCCTTCGCCCTGCAACGCGATGTCGAAATGCGCGATCCCCTTGTCATAGGTCAGGTTCATCGCGCGGACATCGGCCTGCGCGTTGAAACCGAAGGTCACGACGCGACGCTCGGTCAGCTTGCCGACCAGCGCCTGCACTTCGGGATGGTCGGTGCAGCAGACCGCCAGACCGTAGAACGGGATCGAGCTGGCAAAGTTGTAGAACCCCTGCCGCAGCGCATCGAAATCGCCCCAATGTTCCATATGCTCGGGGTCGATATTGGTGATGATCGCGATATCGGTCGGCAGGCGGTTGAAGCTGCCATCGCTTTCATCGGCCTCGACGACCATCCACTCGCCCTCGCCGGCGCGCGCATTGCTGCCATAGGCATGGATCACGCCGCCATTGATGACGGTCGCGTCCAGATTGCCCGCATCCAGCAGCGTGGCAACCATGGTGGTTGTGGTCGTCTTACCATGCGTGCCCGCGACGCAGATATTCGATTTCATCCGCATCAGTTCGGCCAGCATTTCGGCGCGGCGGACGATGGGCAGGCCGCGGCGGCGGGCCTCTTCCAGTTCGGGGTTGCCCTTCTTGATCGCGGTCGAGATCACGATGACCCCCGCCTCGCCGATATTCTCGGCCCGCTGCCCCTCGAACACGGTCGCGCCAAGGCTTTCCAGACGGTCGGTGATCTTCGAGCGTTTCAGATCGCTGCCCTGCACCTGATAGCCAAGCGTCAGCAGCACCTCGGCGATGCCGGACATGCCGATACCGCCGATACCGACGAAATGGATCGGGCCCAGTTCACCGGGCAGCTTGGTAGCGGCGTTCATGGCGTAATCTCCGTAACTAGATCGAACAGGCGACGGACGGCATCGGGCCGCCCGAGTTTCAGGGCTGCGGCGGCCATCTGGTCGGCACGCGCGGGATCGGTGAGAATTGCGCGGATGTCGCCCGTCAGGCCGTCAACGTCAAGAATGGATTCGGGTTGAATGATGGCTGCGCCCGCCTCGGCAAGGGCTTGCGCATTCGCGGTCTGGTGGTCGCCGGTGGCGGCCGCGAAGGGAATCAGGATCGCCGGACGCCCGATCACGGTAATATCCGCGATCGAGGAAGCCCCTGCCCGGCTGACGACCAGTTGGGCACGGGCCAGACGTTCGGGCACGTCGGTAAAGAAGGGCTGCACGTCGGCCGCGATACCGGCGTCGCGATAGGCGGCGATCACGCGTTCGCCATCCTCGGCGCGGGCCTGATGGCTGACCTGCAAACGCGCGCGAATATCGGCTGGAAGCGCGGCAATGGCAGCGGGCACCACATCTGACAACACCCGCGCGCCCTGACTGCCCCCGATGACCAGCAGATGCAGCGGCCCGTCAGCAGGCAGGGCATAGGGCGCGCCGGCCTGGTCCATCACCGCGCCGCGCACCGGATTTCCGGTATGGATGCCCGACACCCCGTCGGGCAGCGACGTTGGCCAGGTTCCGCAGGCAACACGGTTTACACGCCCTGCGAACAGGCGGTTCACCCGCCCCATCACACCGTTCTGTTCATGGATCATCCGCGGCAGACCCATCAGCCAGGCCGCCGACAGGGCCGGGATCGTCGGATATCCGCCAAAGCCGATCACCACGGTGGGACGGTCGCGCCGGAACTCGGCCCGCGCGGCCAGAACCCCGGCTGCGATCTTGGCAGGCGCGGTCAGCTTGCCGATCATCCCGCCCCGCGCCGTCGTCGCGGATTTGACAACGCTGCGCTGCACCGCCTCGGGAAAGGCCCCGGCATAGCGCGCACCGCGATCATCGGTCGACAGCCGCACCCGCCAGCCCTCGGCCAGCAGCAATTCAGCCAGCGATTGGGCGGGAAACATATGGCCACCGGTCCCCCCGGCAGCGATCAAGGCCAATGGTGCGGTCATCAACGCCCCCGACGCAGAATTTCAGCCAGCTCGCCCTGTGGGCGGGTGCGGGTCAGGGCCAGCAGCATCCCCATCGCGATCCCCGAGGCGATCACGGATGAGCCGCCATAGCTGACGAAAGGCAGGGTCATCCCCTTGGCAGGCAACAGGCGGACGGCCACGCCCATATTGATCAGCGCCTGCACGCCGAATGCACAGGCAAGACCGGTTCCGGCAATCCGTGCGAAAGGATCGCGTTCCTTCATCAGCCGCAGCAGTGATCGCACGACGATCGTGCAGTACAGCGTGATGATCGCCAGAACCATGATCAGACCGTATTCTTCGGCCGCGACGGCGATGATGAAATCGGTATGGGCATCCGGCAGCGACCACTTGACGCTGCCCTCTCCGACGCCGACGCCGAAAAAGCCGCCTTCCTGAATCGCGTTGGTCGCGAAACCGATCTGCGTGCGCGGGTCGATGTCAGGCGACAGGAAGCCGTTGATCCGCCGCGCGAAATGTTCGGATGCACCATAGGCAAACACCCCGCCCATGACGGCCATCCCCGCCACGCCGAACAGAAGGACCATCGGCGCCCCGGCGACGAAATACATCACCAGCCATGAAAACAGCACCAGCGAGGCCTGTCCGAAATCCGGCTGCAACGCCAGAAGGATCACCACGGTCGCGCAGGCGATAAAGGAATACAGCTTGCCGGGCGGGCCGCCCACCTCCATCGCGGCGGCCATGAACCATGCGCACAGCGCCACGAAACCGGGCTTCAGAAATTCGGACGGCTGAAGGGATACGAAGCCAAGGCTAAGCCAACGGGTCGCGCCCTTGCCGAAATCGGTGCCGACCACGGGCAGCGCGACGATCAGCGCAAAGGCCAGAATACAGCCCATGACCCCCAGACGCCGCACCTGTTTCGGCGACAGCATCGAGATCACCGCCATCACGACCAGTGCCATCCCGCCAAAGACCGCCTGCCGCTGCACATAATAGAACCGGGGAAGGTTGTTCTTTTCGGCCAGCGGAACCGATGCCGCCAGCCCCAGAAGGATACCGATCGTGAACAGCCCCAGCACACAGGCCAGGGACCATTTGTCCACGGTTCGCCACCAACGTGGTAATATCGGGTCGCCCGCCCGGACGGGGGTCGTGCCAAAGACCATCTCGGTCATGGGAATACTGCCGTCACTGCCTCTGCCATGTCCGGTTTTTCCGGATCTGCCGCCAAGCATAGCGTGAACTGGCCCGTCACGCTACTACCGATTGAGGCAAGCCGCCTGGGGCACATAAATTTGTTCGATATGTCCGTGACACCGATCCGACCCTGCCCCACGAAGCTGTGAGCGGTGCATGGCTACCCTTGCCCGCGCCAATCGCTAAGGTCGCGGCATGTTGGGAATCGATCTAGCCGCCGCCGCCTTTCTGCCTGCCGCCCTTGTCGCGATGCTGGCGGGCCTTCTGTCCTTCCTGTCGCCCTGCGTCCTGCCCATCGTGCCACCCTATCTGGCCTATATGACCGGCGTGAACGTGAACGGTCTGAAAACAAAAGAGCGCAGCGCGGTCCTGCCCGCGATCTTTTTCGTTCTGGGCCTATCGACAGTCTTTCTGGTGATGGGGTTCGCGGCGTCGGCGTTTGGGCGGGCTTTCCTGCAATATCAAGACCTTCTGTCAAAGATCGCAGGTGTGATGGTGATCGTCATGGCCCTGCACTTCCTGCATGTCATCCGCATCCCGATCCTTGACCAAGAGGCACGGTTGAATGCCGGCAAACAGGATGGCGGCGCGTTCGGCGCCTATTTCCTGGGCCTCGCCTTCGCCTTTGGCTGGACCCCCTGCATCGGGCCACAGCTGGGCATGATCCTGTCGCTTGCCGCCACCGGTGGCGAGGTGTCGCGCGGCACGGCATTGCTGGCGGTCTATGCGCTGGGTCTGGGCATTCCGTTTCTGCTGGCCGCGATTTTCATCAACCGCGCCATCGGCGTGATGAACCGCATCAAACCGCATCTGAAAACCATCGAGCGACTGATGGGCGCGCTGCTGCTGATCGTCGGCATCATGCTGCTGACCGGCTGGCTTTCGGCGATCTCGTTCTGGCTTCTCGAAGCCTTTCCGGCGCTGGGACAATTGGGCTGACCGGACTTCGGGGGACCGGATGCCTTCACGATCGGAGATGCTGATGACCGTCGCACGGACCCTGTTACCGCTGATCATGTCATGCGCCTGATCCTGCGCGCGGTTCTGGGCGTGATCGTCGTCGTGGCCTTGGCACTGCTGGTCACGCAGCTTTGGAACAGTCGCGGGTCGCCCCGGCCCGATCCTGTTCCCGGCGCATTGCGGCTGGTCAGCATGAATACGCATTACATCCTGTTGAATGCCCCCGACGGCCCCTGGTCTGTCGCGGGATGGGAGCGCAGGAAAGATGCGCTGACCGCGGTTCTTCGCCCCCTGGACGCAGATCTGATCGCCTTTCAGGAAATGGAAAGCTTTCAACGCGGCGGCGATGGGTCGGTCAATCTTGCGCGGGATCACCTGCTGGCCACGATGCCCGACTTTGCCGTCGCGGCCAGCGGCGACTGGCGCAGCTTTCCGACGACCCAACCCATCTTGTATCGCCCCGAACGTCTGAACCTGCTGGATCAGGGCTGGTTCTTCTTTTCGGACACCCCCGATGTCATCTATTCGCGCACCTTCAACGGATCGTACCCCGCCTTCGCATCCTGGGCATGGTTCGAGGATCGCGAGACCGGCGAACGCCTGCGCGTGGTGAATGTCCATTTCGATTACAGCAGCGCGGGAAACCGGCTTGCCTCGGCCGCGCTTGTCGCCGAACGCCTGTCCCCCTGGCTTCAGGCGGACGAGCGTGTCGTGCTGGTGGGCGATCTGAACGCTATGGCCGGCAGCCGGACGGCCGGGATCCTGCGCGAAACCGGACTGGCGCTGACCCCTGCGCGGGGGGCGACCTATCATCTGAACCGGGGGCTGAACCTGTTCGGGGCCATCGACCATGTGCTGCATGATTGCAAGATCCGGCTGGATGCCCGCCCCGTTGCGATCCGCGAGAAGCCCGGCAATGTCTGGCCAAGCGATCACTATCCGGTGCTGGCGCAATTCCATGTCGGCCTGCCATCGACCCATGCCGACTGCCGAAATCTGCCGAACTAAGCCCCGTGGTCAGCCCTTGAACCGGGCCATGAAGGACCGGTCGATGCGGTCCTTCCATCGCCACAGCCACCGACCATGCAAGGTCAGACCATACCATTCGGCCACCGCGATCCGCTGGCCAAGCGAGATGATCTTCAGGTAGTCGCGCTGCGGGCAGTAATCGGTCAGCGCGTCACCGCGCAGGAACGCAGCCATGTTCCGGGCCATGACCGGCCCTTGCCGCACCGCGAACACACCCGCCTTGGGGCGTGGCGCGAAGGGCATGGATGCACAATCCCCCGCTGCGAAAAGCGAGGGGAACCCCGAAACCTGCAGCCTTGGTGTCACGGTGACAAAGCCCGCCTCATCGCATGGCAGATCACGCGCCAACCAGCCATGCGCCCTGGCGCCCGCAATCCCCACGGTGAAGGCGCTGTCGATCCGCGCCCCGCTTTGCAACAGGACGGAATCGGCCAGAACGCGCGTGACCGGATCTGCGGTGACGGTGGTGATCCCGGCGCGCAACAAGGCGGCCTGGATCCGCCGTCGCGTGCGGGCAGACACCCCCGGCACGATGCGGGCCCCGGCCTCGATCAGTGTAACCCGGCCGCGCTGCCGATGCGCCAGCGCCAGCGCCGTCTCGGTTCCCGCGACCCCGCCACCGATAACGACGACCGGACGATCCGACGCATCCCGATCGGAGAATGCCGCGAAACGGGTGACAAAATCCCCAAGGGGCTTGACCGCCACGGCATGCGCATCGAAACCCGGAAGGCCCGGCATGCCGCTGTGGCTGCCGATATCCAGCGCGGCGACGTCATAAACCATCTGCCTCTCGCCGCCCTCAACCGCAACGCGGGCGACACGCCCGGCGGGATCAAGCCCCACAACGCGCCCCCGGATCAGATCCACATCATAACGCGCGGCAAAAGCCGCGAGATCAACCGCCAGATCATCCGCCCGATAGTGCCCCGCGACAAAGCCCGGAAACATGCCTGAATAGGTCGCCTGCCGCCCCGGCTCGATCAGCACGATCCGCGCCTGCGGCAATTCCCGGCGCAGGATCGGCAACGCCAACAGATTCGCATGCCCGGCCCCCAGCAACAGAATGCGACGTGATCTGGCGTCGGGATCAGACAAACGGCTCTCCTGCAGCAGAATTACCGGGCTGGAAATATGGTGGCGCGAGGTCCATCACAACCGACCACGACCCGCTTCACCGGATGGTTACAGCAGTATCGCTTCGAAAGCACGCAACGCGAGTCATCGGCGACTGGATGGCCTTCCAAAACTTTGCTTCATTGCGCCCATCTTTCTATCCGGTTGAAGGGAATAGGTTTTGCTGGTCCGGGTGCGATGCCGCGGGGTGTTTGGGGTTTTTCTGCGCCCGTTTCCCGAGTTGTTGGGACGCCGTTTCTGGCAGTTCCGCGCGCTCGAATACCCTTGGCCCGTCGGCAAGCGGATGATCCGCCTCGATTTCACCTGGCTCCGCTGCCAACCGCAACATTTTTGGGCCACCCCGAGCAGCCTGGACGCGCTGGAGAGGTTGAGCCAGGGTTCAAGGCCGCCGGGATCGGGTTTGAATACCGGAATCTTGCAGTAGGACCGCAGTGCCGTGACGCGCTCCCTGGTCCAGCGGTTGCCGTTTCCGCTGGCAAGACCGTTCCGGTTCAGAACGCCCGCGATGATATCGTCGCCGGCAATTCGCGCAAGCTGGCGGACAGCCTCGACAATATCCAGCGATGTCCGGTCAATGGCGAGGCGAGGCAGCGAAGGCGGTAGATCCTGTAAGGAGCAACGATAAACCGGTCTTGACCAACCCATTGAAATATAATCATCGAAAGGAGAACCGTTGGTCAAAATGGCAATTATATCGTTGCAGAATGGCAAAAAAGCCGCCCGAATGGCAGTTTTATGCTTGATGTATCAAATCAGACGGTATCGAGATACAGTTCGACGGTCTCTTCGTCGGACAGTTCCGCCATGTAGTGAAGTTCTTGCCGCTTGGTCATCAGGTAGTTGTCGACCAGATGTTCGGGAAAGATGCGACGGATATCGGGGCATGTGTCAAAGGCCTCGATCGCGGCGCCCCAATCACCGGGCAATTGCGCAAGCTGCTGATCATAGGCGTTGCCCTTGAACGGGGCCGGGGCCTGAAGCTTGTCCTCGATCCCGTTCAGCGCCGCACCGAGAATGGCGGCGACGGTCAGATAGGGGTTCACATCGCCACCGGCCACGCGATGTTCGATCCGACGCGCCTTGGGGCCGGATGACGGGATGCGGATCGCCGCCGTGCGGTTTTCATAGGCCCAGCCGATGCCGGTCGGCGCGTGGGCATTGGGGACAAGTCTATCGTAAGAATTTTCGTGCGGGGCAAACAGCAGCGTCGATCCCGGCATCGCCCTGAGACATCCTGCAACGGCATGGCGCAGCGCGTCGGTGCCCATTTCGCCACCATCATCAAAGATGTTGCGGCCATCCTTGGTCAGGATCGAAAAATGCATATGCATGCCGTTGCCGGGCCACGCCTCGTAGGGCTTCGCCATGAAGCTGGCCGCAAAGCCGTAATTGCGGGCGATCCCCTTGACCAGCATCTTGAACAGCCAGGTATCGTCGGCGGCTTTCAACGGATCGGCCTGATGCATCAGATTGATTTCGAACTGCCCCGGCCCGGCCTCGGAAATCGAGGTATCTGCGGGGATGTCCATCATCTCGCAGGCGTCATAAAGGGTGGTGAAGAACTGATCGAATGCGTCCAGCGCGCGCAATGACAGAACCTCGCCGCCGGTGCGGCGCTTGCCCGAACGCGGACTGGGCGGCACGCGCAGGGTTCGGCCGGAATCGTCGATCAGAAAGAACTCCAGCTCGGTCGCGACGACGGGCACCAGATCGGCGGCCTTGTAGCGATCGACGACGCGGGCCAGCGCCTGACGCGGATCCCCCTCATAGGGGCGGCCGTCGGGGTGGAACATCCACAGGGGTAACAGTCCGGTCGGCGCGTCCAGCCACGGCATCGGCAGAAAACCACGTTCGGTCGGCATCAGAAGACCGTCCGGGTCGCCGGATTCAAAGACCAGCGGGCTGTTTTCGATATCCTCGCCCCAGATATCAAGATTGAGGACCGAGAACGGGAACTTGGTGCCCTCTTCCGACAGTTTCTGTGCAAAGCGCGCCGGAACGCGCTTGCCCCGGGCGACGCCGTTCAGATCGGCAGCGGCCACGCGGATCGTGCGCACATCGGGGTGCTCTCTCAGCCAGTCCATGTCTTATCTCACAAGTTGCGGGCGATATCTCAGTTTCTTGACCGCGCCTGGAATGTGGCGGTTCAGGCGTCGGTTTGCGACGCCGAACAGCCCGATCAGCACCAATGTGCACAGAATAAAGTAGCCCGCAACAATCGGATAGGCGACGAAGGGGTTAAAGGTCTTGTCGGCGAAATAGTTCGCGTAATACAGCGCATCGCCGCGCTGCTGGAACGCCGGAAAGCCCGAGAAATATACCAGCGTCGTCGCGTGGAACAGAAAGATCGCCTCATTGGTATAGGACGGCCATGCCAGCCGCAGCATCGTCGGCCAGACCACGCGGCGAAAGCGCGCCCAGCCCGTCAGACCATAGGCGTCGGCCGCCTCAAGATCGCCCTTGGGCACCGACATCAGCGCGCCGTGAAAGATCTGCGCCGAATAGGCGGCGGTGTTCAGGATCAGCACGATCAGCGCCCCGGCCCAGGCCTTTGTCAGCCAGCTGGTCGCGACGGTCAGGCCGAACAGCTCGATCCCCGCGCGCGGCAGCAGGACCAGCGCCTCGTAGGCCAGAAAGAACTGGATGAACAGCGGGCTGCCGCGGAACAGGAAGATGAAGCCCTGCGCCGGCTTGCGCAGCCAGGCGTTGCCGCTGGCCTTGGCCAAGGCCAGCCCGGTCGCCAGGAAAAAGCCGATCAGCAGGGCACAGGCGGCGAAATAGATGTTCCAGATCAGACCCGAGCCGATCAGAACGAATTGCTGGCACAGATCGAAATCGCTGCGTGGCAGCAGGCGTTCGCCGATACCAAGGGACCGCAGCGCATAGGCGTAAAAGGTTTCCGCACAGGTCATGCTGCCCCCTTGCGCAGGGCCTCGCCCGCCATGGTCGCCTGCCCGGCCGACAGCCGCCGGGTCAGGCGTGCGATCACCTTTTCAGACAGCCATGTCATCAGCAGATAGAACACAAGAATGCCCAGGAAGTAGTAAAGCCGCCAATCCGGATGCGGATAGCTGAAGGTCTGGGTCTTGGCACCGCCCAGATCGCGGGCCCAATAGACGATATCCTCGATGCCCAGCAGGAACAGCAGTGGCGTGGCCTTGATCAGGATCATCCACAGGTTCGACAGCCCCGGAATCGCATAGGTCCACATCTGCGGGATCAGCACACGGCGGTTCACCTGACGCTGGCTCATGCCATAGGCCTCGGCGGTTTCCAGCTGTGCGCGCGGCACCGCCTGCATCGCCCCGTAAAGAACATTCGCGGCAAAGGCACCGAAGACGATGGCAAAGGCGATCACGGCAAGGCCAAAGCCATAGGCTTCGTGAACCCATTGCGGACTGGATGACAGCGGCATCTTGGCCGCCTGACAGACCAGAAATTCATTGCCCTGCCACGGCGATACCGGGTCGTCACACAGGACCCAATTGCGCGTCCACTCGATCCCCTGATCCAGCGCGATCGGAACGAACAAGAAAAAGACGATATCGGGAACGCCGCGCACCATGGCGGTATAGATCTTGCCGAACCAGCGCAGCGGCGCGACCCGCGACCGCGAGGCCATGGCCCCGCCAAAGCCGAACAACAACGCAATCGGCGCGGTAATGGCCAGCAGCAACAGCACCGTACCAAAGCTTGCATAGAACAGCAGGTGCTTTCCCGAGCTGAGATAGCACATAAGCCAGTTCAGCCCTTCAAGGGCTTTCGGATCGGCACATTGACTGAACATCGGGTCTTGTCCGCCCTGCCCGGATCACATCCGGACAGGGCCTTGTCCTGATTTATTCAAAGACCTTGGCGTCTTCGCCAAACCATTTCTTGATCATCTCGTTGATGCTGCCATCGTCCTTCATCGACTGGATGGCTTCATCGAACTTCGCCTTCAGTTCGGTATCAGATTGGCGCATGCCGATGCCGATGCCACCGCCAAGCGCGACCGGATCGGCCACGAAGGTCAGTTCACCGCCCGATTCCGCGACCGAAGGTGCAAGAAAATCCTTGTCGGCAAAGACGGCGTCGGCTTCGCCGTTCTTGACGGCGGCGATGGTTTCATCACCGGTGGCGAATTCAAGCAGCGTCGCGCCGGTTTCGGCAACATGGCCTGCCTGAATGGTGCCGGTCTGCGCGGCGACCACGCCGTTTTCGATATCGGCATCTGCCGACAGCGCGACATAGGCGCTGTCTGCGGGCGGGGTGTAGTTCTGACTGAAGGCGATGACTTCTTCACGTTCGGGGGTAATGCTCATCCCGGCCAGGATGGTGTCGTAATTGCCGGACACGAGGTTCGGGATGATCGAATCCCAGTCATTCGTGACCCAGGTGCATTCCAGGCCGGCGCGCTTGCACAACTCGTCGCCCAATTCGCGTTCGTAGCCGTCAACCTCGCCATTGTCGTTGATGAAGTTGAACGGAGGATAGGCGCCCTCGGTGCCCAGACGCACCGTGTCTGCCAGACCCATGCCGGCGGTCAGGGCCAGCGCGGCAGCGGAAAGAACCAGTTTCTTCATTCGGTATTCTCCTGTTGGATTTTTATTATCTATCCTCAGGCGGCCATGGTCGCGCTGAGAAATTGTTGCAGACGTTCTGTCTGCGGGGCGCCGAAGATCCGGTCCGGCGGCCCCTCTTCACAGATCAGCCCCTGATGCAGGAACACGACATGATCGCTGACATCCGCGGCAAGGCGCATGTCATGCGTGACGATGATCATGGTGCGGTGTTCGGCGGCCAGATCCTTGATGACCCTGACCACCTCTTGCTGCAATTCGGGGTCCAGCGCGCTGGTCGGTTCATCGAACAACAACGCCTTGGGCTGCATGCACAGCGCCCGCGCGATGGCGGCACGCTGTTGCTGGCCGCCCGACAGCTGGGCCGGCCAGGCGTCGCATTTGTCGCCGATGCCGACCTTAGAAAGCAGGTCGCGGGCGCGGGCCTCGACCTCGGCCCGGTTCTGGCCCAGCACGGTGACCGGCGCCTCCATCACGTTCTGCAGGATCGACATATGCGACCACAGATTGAACTGCTGGAACACCATCGACAGATTGGTGCGGAACCGGGTGACCTGGGCACGGTCGGCGGGATGGCGATCGCCACCCTGCCCGCGCCAGCGCACGGCCTCGCCATCGAACAGGATCTCGCCCGACTGACTGTTTTCCAGAAGGTTGCAGCAGCGCAGCAGGGTCGATTTGCCCGAACCGGAACTGCCGATCAGGCTGATGACATGGCCGCGCGGCGCGGTCATCGACACGCCTTTCAGAACCTCAAGCTGGCCATAGGCCTTGTGCAGGTCCCTGATCTGGATCACCGGGGCGGCGCTATCGTTATTCGGATTGTTCATCGTCACATTGGGCGACAATTGCCCGCATTTTGCAACGGCTTCCCGCGCCCGTTCCGGCGCGGAAAGCCCCTGACGCAACGTCAGGCGATTTCGATGCTGTATTTTTCAATCACGGTATTGGCCAGCAGGCCTTCGCACATCCGCGTCACTTCGGCCTTTGCGGCCTCGGCATCGGTCGCGTCCAGGTCAAGCTCGATCAGCTTGCCCTGACGGACACCGCCGACCCCCTTGTGGCCCAGGCCGCCCAGGGCGTGGCGGATCGCCTCGCCCTGCGGGTCCAGAACGCCGTCTTTCAGCATGATGGTGACAAGAGCTTTCATGGCGGCCTCTCAGTTGATCGCGGTCGGTTTCAGGCTGGTCGTGTTGGCGGGCATCAGGCCCAACCGGCGGGCGACCTCGGTATAGGCGTCGGTCAGATCGCCCAGATCGCGGCGGAACACGTCCTTGTCCAGCTTCTGACCGGTCTTGACGTCCCACAGCCGGCAGCTGTCGGGGCTGATCTCGTCGGCGACGATCAGGCGCATGAAATCGTTGTCCCAGACGCGCCCGATCTCGATCTTGAAATCGATCAGCTTGATGCCCGCGCCATAGAACACGCCCGACAGGAAGTCGTTCACGCGCAGCGCCAGGCTGACGATGTCGTCCAGATCCTGCTGCGTGGCCCAGCCGAAGGCGATGATATATTCCTCGGAGACCATCGGATCGCCCAGCTCGTCATTCTTGAAGCTGTATTCAACGATGGGACGGGGCAGCATCGTGCCCTCTTCCAGACCAAGGCGCTTGGACAGTGAACCGGCAGCGAAATTGCGCACGATCACTTCCAGCGGCACGATCTCGACCTGGCGGATCAGCTGTTCGCGCATGTTGATGCGGCGGATGAAGTGGTTCGGCACGCCGATATTCGTCAGGCCCTGCATGAAGAATTCGGACAGGCGGTTGTTCAGCACGCCCTTGCCCTCGATCGTCGCCTTCTTCTGCGCGTTGAAGGCGGTCGCATCGTCTTTGAAGTACTGAACCAGGGTCCCCGGTTCGGTGCCTTCATACAGGATCTTTGCTTTGCCTTCGTAGATTTTCTTGCGCCGCGGGGCCATGGCTTCGCCGTCCTTCTGCATCTGACTGCATCGGGCCTTATCCCAGAAAGGGCCGCAGGGGCAATAAGGCTTGCGGCCAGGCGCGGCTATGGACTACCAAAAAGTAACCCTAACAGGAGGCCAAAGATGACCACCTTTGACGATCGCGAGCGCGCCTATGAGGCCAAGTTTGCACATGATGAAGACCTGCGCTTCAAGGCCGAGGCGCGGCGCAACCGTTTGTTGGGCGAATGGGCGGCCGGGATTCTGGGCAAGCAGGGCGACGATGCCCGCGCCTATGCGATGACGGTGGTCACCTCGGATTTCGAAGAGCCGGGCGAAGAGGATGTCTATCGCAAGCTGGCCTCGGATCTGGAAGGCAAGGCCGATGCCGCCACCATCCGCGCCAAGATGGCCGAACTGCGCGACGTCGCCCGCGATCAGGTCATCAACGAGGCCGAGTGATTGGCCCCTGACGACCGCGAAAGGGGCCACAGGGCCCCTTTTTTCATGCCCGATCGCCCGGTTGCGCCGCAATTTCGGCGCGGGAATAGCGCCGCGCCATGGTCACGCCACGCATCGCATTCAGGATCATCAGCGCGGCCCACAGACCGTGATTGCCCCAGAAAGGCGGCAGGATCACCACCGCCAGAACATAGACCGCCACCGATTGCAGCATCGCCACGCGCATGTCGCGGGTCAGGGTCGCCCCGATGAAGATGCCGTCGAACATCCAGCTTGCGATCCCGATCAGCGGCGCGAACCCCATCCAGATCAGGTAGTTGCGCGCCTCGGACCGGACATCGGGCGCGGTGGTCAGCAGGTCGATGATTGCCCCGCCCAACGCCCAGAACAGGACGCCCAGCAGCACCGCCCCCGCCACACCCCATTGCGAGGTCAGGATCGAGGCGCGGCGCACCTGCCCCGGATGTCGCGCGCCCACCGCCTGCCCCACAAGGCTTTCGGCGGCAAAGGCAAAACCATCCAGCGCGAAGGCCGTGATCGACAGGAACTGCACCAACACCTGATTGGCCGCCAGCGTCACATCGCCCTGCGCCGCGCCCAGAAACAGAAAGCTGGTAAAGCTGGCCTGCAACAGGACCGAGCGGATCATGATATCGCCATTGACCCGCATCATCCGGTTCAGCTTGTCCGCGGCAAACAACGTCGCCGCATTGCGGGCCGCGGCGATTGCCGCCCGCAGCGCGTGCCGCGCCAGATACAGGCCCAACAACAGCCCGCCCCATTCCGCGATCAACGTGGCCCAGGCGACACCCGTGACCCCAAGACCAAGGCCCAGCACGAACAGGATATCCAGCCCGACATTCAACCCGTTCTGCAAGACCTGCAACGCCAGCACCGCGCGGGTCCGCTCGATCGCGATCAGCCATCCGGTGATGGCATAAAGCGCGATCGTGGCAGGTGCGCCCCAGATGCGGATGGTCAGGTAATCGCGGGCCAGCGCCTCGACCCCGGCCGAGGCGGGCGCGATGTTGAATGCGGCCCAGAATATGGGGATCTGCAACAGGATGAAGGCCAGCCCGGCGATACCGGCGATGGCCAGGCCGCGCAACAGATGCGCCCCGACCTCTGGGCCGTCACCCGCGCCGTGGCTTTGCGCCACCAGCCCGGATGTTCCCATGCGCAGAAACCCGAAGATCCAGTAGACCGAGGTCAGGATCACCGCGCCAATCCCCACCGCGCCAATCGGCTCGGCCCGGCCAAGCTGACCGACGACACCGGTATCGACCAGCCCCAGCAGGGGAATGGTCGCATTCGACAGCACGATCGGCAGCGCGATGTTCAGCACCCGCCGATGGGTCAGTGGCACGGCCTGCCCCTGCATCGCCCTAGTTTTGCCGCATCAGGAAATGGCCGGTCGCCTGCGCCATCAGCTTGGTGCGGTTGTCCTGCCACGCCTCGACATGGACACTGGCATAGCGCCGCCCCGAGCGCACGACGCGCGCCCGCGCATAGGCATCGCGCGGCAGCCCGCTGCGCAGATAATCGACCGTGAAATCAATGGTCTTAGGCAGGCGCGGCAGGCTGTCGGGAACGGCAACATCCGGCGCGATCCGCCCCGATTCCAGGTCCTCCCACAGGGCGGTCCAGGACAGTTCGATGATCGCGGTCATTTCCAGAAAGGCCGCCGTGACCCCGCCATGAATCGCGGGCAGCATCTGGTTGCCGATCAGTTTCCGGTCAAAGGGCAGAACAGCGGTCAGTTCATCCCCGCGCCGGTCGAACTGGATATTCAGCCAGTTCATGTAGGGCACGGCCGCCATCAACGCCTTCAGCGCCGAATCGCGGCGCTGCTTGATCTGGTCCAGCGGTTCGTTGCGGTTCATGGCCATCCCCTTACCTTTCCACCGTGAAGGCACCGGTCGCCGAGGCCACCGGGTTGTCGCTGTCCTCGTCCAGCGCAACCGCCCGCACGAACGCCACGCTGCGCGTCATGTGATAGCACTCGGCCCGCGCGGTGATCCGCTGCCGCGGCGTCGCCGCCCGCATGTAGTCGATCCGCAAGTCTATCGTCGCGGTCGAACGCGGTCGGATGCCATGCGCCATCACGGCCGCCCCGCAGGATGTATCCATCAGGGCCGACACGACCCCGCCATGAATGACGCCCGTGCGCGGATCGCCGACCAGATGTTCGGCCCAGGGCATCGAGATGACCGAACGCCCGTCACCCAGCGATTCGACCTTCATCTGCAACGCCAGCGCATGTGGCATCGCCTCGATGAATTGCTGGGCAAGCCGCACGAAGTCGTCATCGCTCATATCGTCGGGTTTCCGATCCATCATCCGCGCCTCCTGTCCGGGGTTCATCAAAGGCTTATCCGGCGAAGGCCGCCCGCCTCAAGCATGATCTTGCCCCGCGATCCGGTTGAGAACCGCGCAGCGACGCGCTAGCCTTTTGTCTAGTCGAGTTCGAGGAGAGGCGTATGCCCGACGATCAGCTGATCAGCTTCAAGGAAATGTGCGCAAGGTTCGACGTCACCCCGCGCACGTTGCGCTATTATGAATATATCGAACTGCTGACCCCGCATAAGGAAGGCCGCGCGCGCTTTTACGGTCCGCGCGAAATCGCCCGTATGACCCTGATTCTGCGGGGCCGCCGTTTCGGCTTTTCCCTCGAGGAACTGCGCCAATGGCTGCTGATCTACGAACAGAAGGGATCGCGCGAACAATACGAGGTCTGGCTGGATCTGGCCGCGCGGCAACTGGAAAAACTGGACGAACAGATCCAGGATCTGCAATCGGCCCGCGATGAGTTGCAGGCCCTGCGCGAGACGACCGTGAAAGAGTTGAATGACATAGATTAATGGCGCAATGTGACGTGGCGGAAAGGCTTGGCAAAGCTTTCCGTGACGCCGCGTCTCGCTTACGTTCGCGTCAACTTTCACCTATATGGCTATCTAGGACGACAGCCGGTGAGTGAGGAGGAACCGCGATCCATGTCCGAGCAGCTGATGACCATTCGCGAAATGTGCGATGCGTTCAGTGTCACCCCACGCACGCTGCGCTTCTACGAGGCGCGTGAACTGATATTTCCCCAACGTCGCGGCCAGCATCGGCTGTATGACCGTCGGGATCGTGCACGACTGACCCTGATCCTTCGCGGCAAGCGTTTCGGCTTCAGCCTGGAGCAGATCCGCCAATTGCTTGAACTCTACGAGCCCGGCGGAACGAACCAGACCCAGATCGCCGCCACGATCCAGATCGGGCGCGAACGTCTGGCCGACATGGAACGCCAGTATGCCGAACTTGAAGAGGCCATCGTCGAGCTGCGCCAGCAGCTTGCCGAAGCCGAAAGCCGACTGCCTGCCGGGACCGGAAACAAGATTTCAGGATAAGCCATGCCGATCTACACGCCCCCGATCAAAGACCTGCAATTCGCGCTGCATGACGTGCTGAACGTGGCCCAAAGCGGCCTGCCCGGTCATGACGAACTGGATCGCGACTTTACCAAGGCCGTGCTGGACGCCGCGGGCAAGCTGGCCTCCGAAGTTCTGGCCCCGCTGAACATCGTGGGCGACCAGCAGGGCTGCCGCCTGGAAAATGGCGTCGTGCGCACCCCGGACGGCTTCGACAAGGCGTTCGAGGCGGTGAAGGAAGGCGGCTGGACCGCGCTGGATTGTGACCCCGAATATGGCGGTCAGGGCATGCCCTATCTGCTGGGCGTCGCCACCGGCGAGATGTTCGTCAGCGCGAACATGGCCTTCAACATGTACCAGGGCCTGACCCACGGCGCCTATTCGGCAATCCACGCCCATGGCACGGATGAGCAAAAGGCGAAATATCTGCCCAAGATGGTCAGCTGCGACTGGACCGGCACCATGAACCTGACGGAACCGCATTGCGGCACCGATCTGGGCATGCTGCGCACCAAGGCCGAACCGCAAGATGATGGCAGCTATCTGATCACCGGCCAGAAGATCTTCATTTCCGCCGGCGACCACGACCTGGCCGAGAATGTCATCCATCTGGTTCTGGCCAAGGCACCCGGCGGCGGCGAGGGGACCAAGGGCATCAGCCTGTTCATCGTGCCCAAATACCTGGTCAATGACGACGGCTCGCTTGGCGACGCCAATGGCGTCTCGGTCGGCAATCTGGAAGAAAAGATGGGCATTCACGGCAATGCCACCTGCGTCATGAACTATGACGGCGCGAAAGGCTGGCTGCTGGGCGATCTGCACAAGGGCATGCGCGCCATGTTCACCATGATGAACGAAGCGCGGCTGGGCGTTGGCCTGCAAGGCTATGCCTGCGCAATCCCAGCCTATCAGAACGCCGTTGCCTATGCCAAGGACCGCTTGCAGGGTCGCGCCGTGACCGGTGCGCAGAACCCGTCGGCGGCGGCAGATCCGCTGATCGTACATCCCGATATCCGCCGCAGCCTGATGGACCAGAAATCCTTCCTGGAAGGCGCCAGGATGCTGACCATGTGGGGCGCCCACCAGATCGACCGTGCCAATCAGGGTGACGAGGCGGCCGAAGGGCTGATCTCGCTGCTGACCCCGGTGATCAAGGGCTTCCTGACCGACAAGGGCTTTGACACCACGGTCCTGGCGCAGCAGGTCTATGGCGGACATGGCTATATCGAAGAACATGGCATGAGCCAGTTCGTCCGCGATGCCCGCATCACGATGATCTACGAAGGCGCCAACGGCGTTCAGGCATTGGATCTGGTCGGCCGCAAATTGGCCCAGGATGGCGGCAAGCACGTCATGGCCTTCTTCGAGATGGTCAAGGCCTTCTGCAAGGAACATGGCGCCACTGACGCCCTGACCGCCGATTTCATCGAACCGTTGAAAACCGCCTCGAAGGACCTTCAGGCCGCCGGCATGTACTTCATGCAGAACGGGATGAAAAACCCCAATGACGCGCTGTCGGGAAGCTACGACTTCATGCATCTGTTCGGTCACGTCTCGCTGGGGCTTATGTGGGCCAAGATGGCAGTCGCGGCGCAGGCCGGGCTTGACGCGGGCGATGGCGATACCGACTTCCTGCAAACGAAACTGGCGACCGGTCGTTACTACATGAAGCGACAGCTGCCGATGACCGCGACGCATCTGGCCCGCATCCAGTCCGGCGCCGCGCCGGTGATGGATCTGGACGCAGAAGCCTTCTGAGCCGTCCTGTCTTTGGCTGAGGTACCAGTATGGGTATTTTCACAAAGAAGAAGCGGAATGCGCCCCGGCCTCTCCTGCCCAGCAAGCAGGTCAGACGATGTCCGTCAACAGACCGGGGCGACTTCTCCTTTGACGGTCATCGGCTCCCCAGCCTGTACCGTGCCGACAGTCTAGAAGCGAATTCCTGAAGAACTGGTTAATACGCTTCTTCTTTGCTCCAATACCCCGCGGGGGGTCCGGGGGGCGCGAAGCCCCCCGGCGTTCCAGGAGGATACATGACCGCGCAACTTTGGTGCTTTGGTGAATCCGGCAATGCCTACAAGGCGGCGCTGACGCTACAGATGACTGGTCATGATTGGGACCCGGTCTATGTGGACTTCTTCAATGGCGAAACCAGAACGGATGAATTCCGTGCCTTGAATGACATGGGCGAGGTTCCGGTGTTTCGCGATAACACCCTGACATTGTCTCAGTCGGCGGTGATCCAGATGTATCTGGCGGATACGCATGACATGTTCTGGGGCACCGACCGCAACGAAACGCTTCGCTGGCTGATGTTCGACAATCACAAGGTTTCGGCACAAGCCGGACCAGCCCGGTTTCTGCTGAACTTCTTGCCGCAGAACAAGCGCCCCGCGGGCGCCGCCGAATTCCTGCAGGGCCGCATGTTGACGGCGCTGAAGGTGCTGGACGCCCATCTGGCGGATCGCGACTGGGTGGCCCCGGGCGGGCCGACCATCGCCGATTTCGCGCTGTGCGGTTACCTCTATTATCCCGAGCCCTTCGGCTTCGAGCGCGCCGAATGGACGCATATCAACCGCTGGCTGGACGGCATCGCCGCCCTGCCCGGCTGGAAACACCCCTATGATCTGATGCCCGGCAATCCATCCGACCGGGCGACCGAGGAGGACATATGACCGACGTATTCATCTATGACGCCGCCCGCACGCCGCGCGGCAAGGGCCGCCCCGATGGCAGCCTGCACGAGGTCACGTCGCTGGCGCTGTCCGCGCGCCTGCTGAACGCGGTCAAGGAACGCAACAATCTGGAAGGTCACGCGGTCGAGGACGTGATCTGGGGCAATGTCACCCAGGTCAAGGAACAGGGCGGCTGCCTTGCGCGCAGCGCGGTTCTGGCATCCGACCTGGACGAGCGCATTCCGGGCCTGTCGATCAACCGCTTCTGCGCATCGGGGATGGAGGCCGTGAACCTGGCCGCCAACCAGATCAAGGGTGGCGCGGGCAGCGCCTATATCGCCGGCGGGGTCGAGATGATGGGCCGCGTCGCCATGGGCAGCGACGGGGCGGCCATCGCGGTCGATCCCAGCCTTGCGATGAAGTCCTATTTCGTGCCGCAGGGCATCAGCGCCGACATCATCGCGACCGAATACGGCTTCGACCGCGACCAGGCCGACGCCCTGGCACTGGAAAGCCAGCGCCGCGCCGCGCAGGCTTGGCAGGAGGGCCGCTTCGACAAGTCCATCGTTCCGGTCATCGACCAGAACGGCCTGACGATCCTTGACCGCGACGAATACATGCGCCCCGGCACGACGATCGACGATCTGGCCAAGCTGAAGCCAGCCTTCAAGGAGATGGGCGAGATGATGCCCGGCTTCGACAAGGTGGCGATGCTGAAATACCCGCACCTGTCCGCCATCGACCACATCCACCACGCGGGCAACAGCAGCGGCATCGTGGACGGCGCCGCCGCCGTGCTGATCGGGAACGAGGAGTTCGGCAAGGCCCACGGCCTGAAGCCCCGCGCCCGCATCCGGTCCACCGCCAAGATCGGCACCGATCCCACGATCATGCTGACCGGCCCCGTCCCCGTGACCGAGAAGATCCTGCGCGACAGCGGCATGTCCATCGGCGATATCGACCTGTTCGAGGTGAACGAGGCCTTCGCATCGGTCGTGCTGCGCTTCATGCAGGCCTTCCAGGTCGATCCGGCCAAGGTGAATGTCAATGGCGGCGCAATCGCCATGGGCCATCCGCTTGGCGCGACGGGCGCGATCATCATCGGCACCCTGCTGGACGAGCTGGAGCGTCAGGACAAGAACGTGGGTCTGGCGACCCTGTGCATCGCGTCCGGTATGGGCGCGGCCACCATCATCGAACGCGTGTGAGGGATCAGACCATGACCGATTTCACGATGGAAAAGGGCGCCGACGGCGCCGCGATCATCACCTGGGACGTTCAGGGCAAATCCATGAACGTGCTGTCGATGGAGGGCGCGAACACCCTCAGCGACCTGATCGACGACGCGCTGGCCGACGATGCCGTCAAGGGCATCGTCATCACCAGCGGCAAGAAGGATTTCGCCGCCGGGATGGACCTGAACGTCATCGCCGGCATGCGAGAGGCCGGTGGCGCGCAGGGCGTGTTCGACGGCGTGATGGGCCTGCACCACCTGCTGCGCAAGATCGAGCTGGCGGGCATGGACCACAAGACCAAGAAGGGCGGCAAGCCCATCGCCGCCGCCCTGCCCGGCACCGCGCTTGGCATCGGTCTTGAACTGCCGCTGGCGACGCATCGCATCTTTGCCGCCGACAATGCCAAGGCCAAGATCGGCCTGCCGGAAATCATGGTCGGCATCTTCCCCGGCGCGGGCGGCACCACCCGCCTTGCCCGCAAGCTGGGCGCGATGGCCGCCGCCCCCTTCCTGCTGGAGGGCAAGCTGTCGGACCCGAAAAAGGCCAAGGCCGCCGGCCTGATCGACGAGGTCTCCGAGGATCCGCTGACCGCCGCCCGCGAATGGGTGCTGGCCGCCTCGGATGCCGACATCGTCAAGCCCTGGGACGCCAAGGGCTACAAGATGCCGGGGGGCGAGCCCTTCCACCCCGCGGGCTTCATGACCTTCGTCGGCGCATCCGCGATGATCCACGGCAAGACGATGGGCGTCTATCCGGCGGCCAAGGCGCTGCTGTCGGCGGTCTATGAGGGCGCGATGGTGCCCTTTGACCAGGCGCTGAAGATCGAGGCCCGCTGGTTCACCAACGTGCTGATGAACCCGTCGAGCAGCGCGATGATCCGCAGCCTGTTCATCAACAAGGAAGCCCTGGAAAAAGGCGCGAACCGCCCCGAGGCCCCCGATCAGACCGTCCGCAAGGTCGGCATCCTGGGCGCGGGCATGATGGGCGCGGGCATCGCCTATGTCAGCGCGATGGCCGGCATCGAGGTCGTGCTGATCGACGCGGCGCAGGCAAGCGCCGACAAGGGCAAGGCCTATTCCGAAGGGCTGCTGGACAAGGCCATCAGCCGCAAGAAATCGACCGAGGAGAAGAAGGCCGAGGTGCTGGGCCGCATCACCGCCACGACCGATTACGACGCGCTGAAGGGCTGCGACCTGATCGTGGAAGCCGTTTTCGAGGATCCGTCCGTCAAGGCCGAGGTCACGAAGAAGGCCGAGGCCGTGATCCCCGAGGACGCGATCTTCGCGACCAATACCTCGACCCTGCCGATCAGCGACCTGGCCCGCGCCAGCAGCCGCCCCGAGCAGTTCATCGGCATCCACTTCTTCAGCCCGGTGGACAAGATGCTGCTGGTCGAGATCATCAAGGGCCGCGAGACCGGTCCCCGCGCCGTCGCCAAGGCGCTGGATTTCGTGCGCCAGATCCGCAAGACGCCCATCGTGGTCAATGATGAACGGTTCTTCTATGCCAACCGCTGCATCATCCCCTATATCAACGAAGGCATCCGCATGGTCGGCGAGGGTGTGAACCCGACCCTGATCGAGAATGCCGCCAAGATGATGGGGATGCCCCTTGGCCCGCTGCAACTGGTGGACGAAACCAGCATCGACCTGGGCGTCAAGATCGCCAAGGCCACCCGCGCGGCAATGGGCGACGCCTATCCCGACGGTGCGGTGGACGAGGTGATCTTTGCCATGGCCGATGCGGGCCGCATGGGCCGCAAGGCAAATGCGGGCTTCTACGACTATGACGAGAAGGGCAAGCGCCAGGGCCTGTGGGCGGAACTGGACGCCCGCTATCCGCAGGCGGACGATCAGCCGGAACTGACCGAGGTGCAGCACCGCCTGATGTTCGCCCAGACGCTGGAGGCCGTGCGCGCGCTGGAATCGGGCGTGCTGGAGGATATCCGCGAAGGCGATGTCGGCGCGATCCTGGGCTGGGGCTTCGCGCCCTGGTCGGGCGGCCCCTTCGGCTGGCTGGACATGCTGGGCGCCGCCCACGCGGTGGAAATCTGCGACGGCCTGACCGAACGCCACGGCGACCGCTTCAAGGCCCCGGCGCTGCTGCGCGAGATGGCCGAGAAGGGCGAAAGCTTCTATGGCCGCTTTGGCAGCAAGGCGCAGGCCGCCTGATCCACGGCGCAATTGCAGCAAATTGAACACACCTGACGCTGTCAGGATCAAGGGGGGCGAAACTTTCGCCCCCCTCTTCCGTTGAACTGTCGCAAAATCAGCTTATTCTGCGATGCGACAAGGCCACGTGCCGAGGCGTGGCGATCCGAAGAAGCCAAAAAGGGACATCGCCGTGACCGACGAAACCAAACGCCGTGCCGAAGCAGCCGTGAAGGATATCGAACAGGTTACCTCGGTCGTCCTGCCCGAACCTGACACCCAGCCCGTCACCGCCACCAGCAGCGACCCCGCCCTTGGCGAGGAAATCCGCAAGCGGATGGATGAAATCAACCTGTCCGATTCCGGCTCGGTCGTGGGATTCGGCGCGCGGGCGCAATCGGGCTTGCAGGAAATCAGCCAGAAGATGCTGGCCGATGTGCAGAGCAAGGATGTCGGCCCCGCAGGTGAGAGCCTGCGCGATGTCGTGACCACCATCCGCGGCTTTTCGGTCAGTGAACTGGATGTGCGCCGCACCCGCAGCTGGTGGGAAAAGCTGCTGGGCCGGGCCGCGCCTTTCGCGAAATTCGTTGCGAATTATGAAAAGGTGCAGACCCAGATCGACCGCATCAGCTCGGATCTGGAAGGGCACGAACAGCGATTGCTGAAGGATATCAAATCGCTGGACGTTCTTTATGAACGCACGCTGAACTTTTACGACGAACTGGCACTGTATATCGCCGCGGGCGAGGAAAAGCTGCGTCAACTGGACAGCGACGTAATCCCCGCCAAGGTCAAAGAGGTCGAGGCGACGGCATCGGGCGATCAGGTGATGGAGGCGCAGGAACTGCGTGATCTGCGGGCGCTGCGCGACGATCTGGAGCGCCGTGTCCATGACCTGAAGTTGACCCGTCAGGTCACCATGCAATCGCTGCCCTCGATCCGGCTGGTTCAGGAAAACGACAAGTCGCTGGTCACCAAGATCAACTCGACGCTGGTGAACACGGTGCCGCTGTGGGAAACGCAGCTGGCGCAGGCCGTCACCATCCAGCGCAGCGCCGAGGCCGCCCGCGCGGTCAAGGAGGCCAGCGATCTGACCAATGACCTGCTGACCCGCAACGCGGAAAACCTGCGTCAGGCCAATGCCCAGATCCGCACCCAGACCGAACGCGGCGTTTTTGATATCGAGGCCGTCCGCACCGCCAATGCCGAACTGATCGCCACGATCGAGGATTCGCTGCGCATCGCCGATGAGGGCAAGGCCCGCCGCGCCGCCGCCGAAGAGGATCTGAACCGGATGGAGGTCGAATTGCGCGACACGCTGGCCGCCGCCTCGGCCCGGCGCGACAATTCGACGCCAAAGCCGGCCTGATGCGGACGCGGTCGCCCCTCCATGGCCTTGGCGCCATTTCCCTGCTGGCCCTGCTGGCGTTGACCGCATGCACCCCCGACACATCCGGGGGCATCGAACTGGTGCCCCCGCCGATCCAGCGCCCCGACGATCTGGCCACGGATGCCCCCGATCAGGCCCAGATCCGCAAAGCACGCGCCGAACGGAACCGCGCCATCAACGCAGCCGCCGCCGCCACCACGCCCAGCACCAGCAGCCTGGTCCAGCAGGAATATTATTCCCGTGTCGAATCGCGCCTGCTGTCGCAGGGTCGGCTGCGGCGCGACCGGATCCCGCAGGATGCGCCGATCGACGCCGAGCAATTGGCCCAGAACTTCATCCGCATCGCGCTGCGCAGCGAATATGACCTGAAGGGCGGCGGCCGGCTGTCGGGGTCACAGCAGGCATCACCCCTGCGGCGCTGGCAGGACCCCGTGCGCATCCAGTTGCATTTCGGGAACTCGGCCGACCGGGCGGCGCAAGCCCGCGTGCGGGACGAAGTTGCGACCTATGCCGGGCGGCTGGGCCGGATCAGCGGCCATGATGTCGCGCTGTCGGGCGGCAAGGGGAATTTCCTCGTCATGGTCCTGAACGAGGATGACCGCCGCCAGATCGACGCCCCTCTGGCGCGGATGGTGCCCGATCTGCCGTCGGGCGACGTGGCCGCGCTGCGGGACCTTTCGCCCTCGAACATGTGCACGGTCTTTGCCTATTCGCGCGGCAATGGCGACCGCTATGCGCAGGCCGTCGCGGTGATCCGGGCGGAATTGCCCCCCCTGCTGCGCCTGTCCTGCATCCACGAGGAACTTGCCCAGGGGTTGGGCCTGGCCAATGACAGCCCGCAGGTCCGCCCCTCGATCTTCAATGACGACGAGGAATTCGCGCTGCTGACCCGCCATGACGAACTGCTGTTGCAGATCCTTTACGACCCGCGCCTGCAACCCGGCATGTCCGAGGCCGAGGCGACACCCATCGTGCGACAGATCGCCCGCGAATTGCTGCCAAGCCAGACCTAGACCTGCGCCCGCAGCCAAGGCTATCGTCTGACCGTCACCGGCGCGGCAAGGAGAGAGTGATGGGAATTTTCGACATTCTGGGCGGCGAGTTCATCGAGATCATCGAATGGACCGACGACACCCGCGACACGATGGTCTGGCGCTTTGACACGCTGGGACATGCGATCAAATACGGGGCCAAGCTGACCGTCCGCGAAGGTCAGGCCGCCGTCTTTGTCCATGAAGGGCAGCTGGCCGATGTCTTTGGTCCGGGTCTTTACCTTCTGGAAACCAACAACATGCCGGTGCTGACCCGATTGCAGCATTGGGATCACGGGTTCCGCAGCCCGTTCAAATCGGAAATCTATTTCGTGAACACGACCCGTTTCAACGATCTGAAATGGGGCACCAAAAATCCGATCATCCTGCGCGATCCCGAATTCGGGCCCGTCCGCCTTCGCGCCTTCGGCACCTATTCGATGCGCGTGACCGAGCCTGCGCGCTTCATGTCCGAAATCGTCGGCACCGATGGCGAATTCACCCGCGACGAAATCAGCTTTCAGCTGCGCAACGTGATCGTGCAGGAATTTTCGCGCCTGATCGCCGGGGCCGGGATCCCGGTTCTGGACATGGCCGCCAATACAGATCAGCTGGGCCGCATGCTGGCCAAGGGGATCGAGCCCGTGATCCGCGAATACGGCCTGACCATCCCCGAATTCTATATCGAGAATATCAGCCTGCCCGAAGCCGTCGAAAAGATGTTGGACAAGCGCAGTTCGATGGGAATCCTGGGCGATCTGGACCGCTTTCAACAATATGCCGCAAGCGAGGCGATGCTGAATGCCAGCCAGAACAGCGGTGGCGCGGGCGCAGGCATGGGGGCGGCGATGGGCGCCGCGATGGGCATGGGCATGACCCGCCCCGGCCCTTGGGGTGCCGCGCCACGGGCCGCCGCCCCGGCCGCGCCGCCGCCGCTGCCCGGCAAGCAGGTCGAAACGGTCTGGCATGTCGCCATCGGTGGCGCGGCCCAGGGGCCGTTTGGCCGCGGTCATCTGGGCCGCATGGTCGCCGACGGCAGCTTTGCCCGCGACACATTGGTCTGGACGCCCGGACAGGACGGTTGGCTGCCCGCCGATGACGTTCCCGAACTGGCGCAGCTGTTCACCATGATGCCGCCGCCCCTGCCCGGCTGATCCGCCCGATGCCGACGCCGCCAAGCGAATACCGCTATCCCTGCGAAAACTGCGGCGCCAGCCTGCGTTTCGCACCCGGTCAGGACATGCTGCATTGCGACTATTGCGGCCATGACCAGCAGATCGGCAAGGGTGCGGCCCGCGCCCCTGCCCGCCAGTCGCGCGGCGGTGCCGAGGCCGAGGCGCTGATCCTGCGCGACCCCGAAACCGGTCGCGCCCTGCAATGGGACGCGGGTCACAAGGCCGGTGATCTGGCCGAGATCCCGTTGCAGAAGGGGCTGCGGCTGGATCGCGACGATCCCGATATCGCGCAGGATGTGCGCACGTTGTCCTGCCCAAATTGCGGCGCGCGGCTGGATCTGGACGACGATCACCACGCCAGCCAATGCCCCTTCTGCGCCACGCCCGTCGTCACCGATACCGGCACCACCCGCCGGATCAAACCGCAGGGCGTGCTGCCCTTTCGCCTGACCGAGGAACAGGCCCACGCCGCGATGGAGGATTGGCTGGGCGGGCTGTGGTTCGCGCCCTCGGGCTTGCTGGATTACGCCCGGCGCGGCCGCAAGATGACGGGCGTCTATTCCCCCTTCTGGACCTTCGACGCGGCCACCCGGTCGGACTATCGCGGTCAGCGCGGCGATGCCTATTACGAAACGGTCCATGTCACGCGGCAGGTCAATGGCCGCAGCAAACGTGTCGCGCAGAAGGTGCGGCGCATCCGCTGGCGTCCGGCCGCGGGCCGCGTCGCGCGTCGTTTCAATGATGTTCTGGTTCTGGCCTCGGCTTCGCTGCCGCGCAGGTTCTCGGACGGGCTGACACCGTGGGACCTGTCGCATCTGCGTCCCTATCGGCCCGACTACCTGTCCGGGTTCGAGGCCGAGGGCTATACCATCCCGCTGGAACAGGGCCACCGGATCGCCCGCGAACAGATGGCGGGCGTGATCCTGAACGACGCGCGGCGCGACATCGGCGGCGACGAACAGCGTGTCGATCACATCGACACCGACTATCGCGATGAGACGTTCAAGCATATCCTGCTGCCGATCTGGACGGCAGCCTATCGATATAACGGCGAAAGCTACCGCTTTCTCGTCAATGGACAGTCCGGGCGGGTGCAGGGTGAGCGACCCTACTCGGCCTGGAAAATCGCGCTGGCCGTGATCGCCGGACTGGTAGCGCTAGCGGCGATGCTGTATCTGGCCAGGGTGACAGGGTAATTTCATCGGCCCGCCCCGCCCGGGGACGCGCGCCGAGCCTATGCGAAGGGGGACGCCAATGATCTTGTGCGCAGGAGAATCGCTTATCGACATGGTGCCCGAGGATGGCGCCTTTCGCCCGCTGGCCGGCGGCGCAGTCTATAACACCACCGTCGCCTTGGGCCGGCTGGGCGAACCGACAGCCTATCTTTGGCCGATCAGCCGCGACCCGTTCGGTGAGATTCTGCTGCGCCCGCTGATCGAGGCCGGGGTGAATACCGATCTCTGCCCGCGATCCGACCGGCTGACCACGCTGGCGTTGGTCACCCTGACCGGCGGAGAGGCGCGCTATTCCTTCTATGACGAAGGCTCGGCCGGGCGAATGCTGTCGCAAAACGACATTCCCGAGCTTCCCGGGGATGTGCAGGCCATCTTTGCCGGGGGCATCAGCCTTGTTCCCGATCCCTGCGGCGGCGCGATCGAGTCGCTGATCCAGCGCAATCACCACCGCCTGCCCGTCATGCTGGATCCCAATATCCGGCCTTTCTTCATCACCGATCCCGACAGCTATCGCGCGCGCCTGAACCGGCTGCTGCCGATGGCAGATATCGTAAAACTGTCGGCGGATGATTTCGAATGGCTGTTTCCGGCTCTGGATCTGGCCGATGCGGCACGCAAAGTGCTGCAGATGGGCCCCCGCATCGTGCTTCAAACCGGCGGCGCGGCCGGGGCGCATGCCTATTGGGCCGGCGAAACCGTCAACGCCCCCGCCGTTCGCGTGACCGTGGCCGACACGATCGGCGCGGGTGACACGTTCAACGCGGGCGTTCTGGCCAGTCTGCGTCGTCAGGGGGTGCTGTCGAAAGACGGCATCGCGGGCATCACGGCGGATCAGCTGCGCAGCGCCCTGACCCTGGGTGCGCAGGCTGCGGCCGTGACCGTGTCCCGCGCTGGTGCGAACCCGCCCTGGGCGTCCGAGATGCCCGCCTGAAGCCAGGATTTCAGATAAAGTGCCGTGGGGGGCCGGGGGGCGCGAAGCCCCCCGGCCGCCGCGGGACGCAATCGTCACGCGTCCGGCTGATCCAGGGCTTCGAAACCGGCTTTCTGCCGCGCGGTCCAGCGCAGATGCAGGGTCAGACCATCCTCGCCGGCCTCTTCGCGCTCGACCACGCCCGCTTCGTGCAGCCATGCACGGCGGCGGCCATCGCTGAAATCAAGCCGAAGCACGGCAGCCTCGCGCGGCTCGTCCAGCGCGCGCGACAGATGGGCGTCGATGGCGGCGACCAGATCCTCCAGCCCCTCGCCCGACAGCGCGCTGACCGCCTGCACACCCTCGGTGCGGGCATCGGTGCGGCGCAGCGCGGCCCGCATATCGGGCGACAGCGCATCGATCTTGTTCCAGACCTCGATCAGTTCGACATCCTCGTCCACGCCCAGACTGTCCAGGATCTCGGCCACATCGGCGGCCTGCTCCTCGGTTTCGGGGTGGCTGATATCGCGCACATGCAGGATCAGATCCGCTTCCAGGACCTCTTCCAGCGTGGCCCGGAAGGCGGCGACCAGTTCCGTCGGCAGATCGCTGATGAACCCCACCGTGTCCGACAGGATGATCTTGCGCCCCGACGCCCCGCCCCGCGCGTCCGGCAGACGGATCGCCCGCATGGTCGGGTCCAGCGTCGCAAACAGCATGTCCTTGGCCATCACCTCGGCCCCGGTCATGCGATTGAACAGCGTCGATTTCCCCGCGTTGGTATAGCCCACCAGCGCGACGATCGGATAGGGCACCTTGGCGCGCGCCGCGCGATGCAGCGTGCGCGTCTTGACCACGCGCTCCAACTGGTGGCGCAGGCGGGTCATCTGTTCGTCGATGGCGCGGCGGTCGGCCTCGATCTGGGTTTCCCCCGGCCCGCCGACAAAGCCCAGACCGCCGCGCTGACGTTCCAGGTGGGTCCAGGCCCGGACCAGGCGTGTGCGCTGATAGGACAGCGCAGCCAGTTCCACCTGCAACACGCCTTCGCGCGTCCGCGCACGGTCTGCAAAGATTTCCAGGATCAGCCCGGTCCGGTCCAGCAGCTTGACGCCCCAGTCCTTTTCCAGATTGCGCTGCTGCACCGGCGTCACCGGGCCGTCGATCAGCACCAGCTCGGCCTCGACAGCCGTCAGTCGCGTACCGATTTCGGCCAGCTTGCCCTTGCCGAACAGCATGCCGGGATTGGGATCGCGCAGCCGCGCCACTTCCTCGCCCACGATGTCGATTCCGGGCAACGCATGTGCCAGGGCGACCGCCTCGGCCAATGCGTGTTCGGGTTCACGCCGCTGGGTCCGGGCAGTGCCAAGATCGGGATGGATCACATAGGCGCGTGTCGGCTTGGCCTCGGTCGAGGTAGGTTCCGCCAATCAGTCCTCGCCTTCATACAGCGAAATCGGCTGGCCCGGCATGATCGTGCTGATCGCATGCTTGTAGACCAGCTGCGACTGGCCGTCACGGCGCAGAAGCACGCAGAAATTGTCGAACCACGTAATGACGCCTTGCAGTTTCACGCCATTGATCAGGAAGATTGTGACGGGAACCTTGGCCTTGCGGACGTGGTTCAAAAATGCGTCCTGCAGATTCTGCTTGTCGCTGGCCATATTTCGCTCTGTCCGCATTGTTTTATGTAAGTTGCATGTTCACATCTAAGCGACTGTGCGCAGCCATGCAAGATCGTGGGACTTGTTGAAAATCAATCGGGCGAAATTGCCACGCCACGGTCTAGCGGCGCCAGAATTCGGGCGTGAACAGCGCAAGAATCGCCAGGGTTTCCAACCGCCCGACGATCATCGCCCCGGCAAGAAAAGCCTTTGTGATCACAGACAGGCCCGACCACCCTTCCCACGGCGCCGAGGCGATCCCGGCCGAGCCCTCGAAAACCGGCGTCAACGGGATGGCCGAGGCCAGCGGACCGGTATTGGTCAGCGCCGCAATCGACAGGATCGTGGCGGTTTCGAACTCGATCTGCTGGATCGAGACCAGCATGACCGTCACCCCGATCGAGGTCGCAAACAGCATGAAGAAGATGAAGGCCAGATAGGCCCCCTCGCGGCGCAGCCTGCGTGCGATGCGTCCACCACCCGCGACCGAACTGGGATGGATGATCCGTTCCAGTTCCCGCTCGCCATGACGCGCAAGGGCATAGACGCGCAACAGCTTGACCCCGCCCGCCGTGGTGGCGACGCCACCGCCCATCATCGCCAGACCGGCCAGGATCAGCCCCGGCGTGCTTAGCCCCGACCAGGCCCGCGCCCCCTGCCAATCCGCCGATGACCAGCCCGTCGTCGTCAGATAGCTGAGCGCCCCGAACAGCCCGCCCCAGAAGGCCGACAGCCCCGCCTGAATATCGCCCAGGCTTAGCGGGCCGGGCGTGTCGGATCCGGCCTCGATCGCGGCGATGAAATGGCGGGCAAACAGCATCACGGCCACCAGCCCGACAAGGAATATCGCCATCTGCAATTCGGGGTCGTGGCGCAGTTTCTCGGTCGCCCGCAACTCGGCCCCGCCGGGCCAGAAACGCCGCGACAGGGCCGGGATCAGGAACAGAAAGATCGCCATCTCCCCCAGCACACCCGACCCGGTCGCCGCCGTATCCAGTGTCACGCTGATGCCGCTGGTCGACAGCGTACCCAACGCCCGGCACAGCGCCACAAGCGAACTGTCCCCCAGCATCAGAAGCACCATCCACAGGATCAGCGTCAGCAGCCCGTAGATCGGCAAAACCTCTTGCGTGGCGCGAAACAGGCGCTGACGCGGATCGGCCAGTTCAGTGTGAAACAGCGGCGAGGACAGGTGCGACTGCGGCACCAGCGGATCGGACGAGGCAGGCAGCCTTTCGAACTGTTCGCTGCGACCATAGGGCGAGGACATGATCTCGAACCCACCCACGCGCAGCGGCGCCAGGATTGCGACCGCGGCAACCAGCATGAACAGCCCGCCCAGCCAGCCGACCAAAGCGCGCCACAGATGCAGCGGCATCGGCAGCAGATCGGCCGAATACAGCGACGCCCCCGTCGTGGTCAGCGACGACACCATTTCCCACCATGCGTTGAAAATGCCGGTATCGGGCAGGCTTTCGGCAAAGGGCATCGCCAGAACCAGCGGCAGCACCGTCAATATCGCGACGCAACTGACCAGATCGCGGCGCGCCTGTTGACGGCGGCGATTTGCGGCACCGGCCAGCCCGATCATCCCGGTCACCACCAGCGTCAGGTTGCACCAGTAGAAGAAGTTGCGCGCAATGGCATGTTCATCGATGGACGAGGCATAGATCGCCGGAATCAGCATCGCCAGCGCGGCGATGATCGACAGCTGCAACAGGATCGGCAGGCGGGCAAGAAAAGCCACCGGGCGCCTCAGAAAAAGTCGATCGAGACCTGCAACAGGCGCTCGACCTCGGGGACGTCATGGCTGAGGGCGAAGATCAGGACGATATCCCCCTCTTCCAGCCGCATGTCGGGCGAGGGTTTCAACACCCGGTCGCCCTTCTGGACCGCGCCGATCAGCACGCCTTCGGGAAATTCGATATCGCGGATCGCCCGCCCCGACATGGACGAGGTGGACATGACCTGCGCCTCCATCACCTCGGCCTCGGCATCGCCGATGGAATAGATGTCGCGCACCCTGCCATGCCGGATATGGCGCAGAATGGTCGACACGGTGGTGGCGCGCGGGTTGATATAGGCGTCAATGTCCAGCGCGCCCATCAAGGGCACCAGCGTCGGATCGTTGATCAGCGTGATCGCCAGCTTGGCCCCCGCCTGTTTCGCACGCACGGCGGCCAGAATATTGGTCTTGTCGTCATCGGTGACGGCCAGAACCGCATCCGCAGACGGAACCGAGGCTTCCTCAAGCAATTCGGCGGACAGGCCATCGCCATTCAGCACGATGGTCCGTTCCAGACGATCTGCGGCGAATTCCGCGCGATAACGGTCGCGTTCGATCAGCTTGGCACGGATCCGGTCGGGCCGCGCCTCCAGCGTGCGGGCGACCGACAGGCCGACATTGCCCGCCCCGATAATGACCACACGTTCCTGTTTCAGGGGCGGCTTGCCAAAGATTTCCAGCGTGCGGGCCACATCATCGACATGGCTGAAGATATAGACCTGATCGCCCGCAAACAGTTGATCGCCCGGATCGGGGGCAAACAGACGCCGGTCGCGGCGGATGCCCGCGACGATGGCGCGCAGGCTGGAAAAGATCTCGTTCAACTGCCGCAGGGGCGTGTTCAGCGCCGGACAGTCATCTTCCAGGACGATGCCCAGCAACTGGATCTTGCCGCCAAGAAAGGTTTCGACATCAAAGGTCGAGGGCGCGGACAGGCGTTGCAGCGCCGCCTTTGCGACCTCGGATTCGGGGCTGATGACCACGTCGATCGGCAGGTGATCGGTGCGGTACAGATCGGAATAGATCGCGTCCAGATAGGCGCTGCTGCGCAGACGGGCAATCTTGCGCGGCACCTGGAACACCGAATGCGCGATCTGGCAGGTGACCATGTTCACTTCGTCGGAATGGGTCGCCGCGATCAGCAGATCGGCATCGCGCGCGCCGGCCCGGTCCAGAATGTCGGGATGGCTGGCAAATCCGGTCACCCCCTGCACGTCCAGCGCGTCGGTCGCGCGCCGGATCAGTTCGCCATTATTGTCGATGACGGTGACATCGTTGCGCTCGCCCGACAGGTGACGGGCGATCTGCCAACCGACCTGCCCTGCCCCGCAGATGATGATCTTCATGCCTGCCCTCGTGCAGAAACGGCGTCTTGTCCGTTTCTCTGACTATGCTGCAAGGTCGCCGGGTGCAACTGTCGTGGTGGCCGCGCCCTGCAACAGCGCCTGGAATGGGCGCACATATCCACAACCGCAAATTGCGTGTGATTTACAAGCTTCCCTTGCGGAAGCCGGACGGCTTGGGTAAAATTAACCATGTTGAGAGCGCGATGCCCGCCCAGGACGGTGCGGTTTGCCGAACCGAACGGTTCGCGGTCATCACCTCGACATTCGCAAAATGCCAGGGGGCGTGCTGACTACACTCGGCCCTTGGGGCACATCGTCCAACCCGGCCAAAGAGGCGTTCCTGACGGCATCGCAGCATCAAGCAAACAGGGTTTCGTCTGCTTCCTGTCCTGTTTCGATGTCCGAGCCGTTCAATCCCCGAACACCGTCAGGCGCAACTTGACGCCGGGGCGACCGGCGGCGGAGGTCAAAACCCGCCGTCGGTCGTTGGACAACCGGCCTTACTTGCCGGTCACCAGCTCATCCTCGCCGCGCATACCGCCCACCACGCCAAGCGATTTCAGCTTGCGGTGCAGGGCGCTGCGTTCCATCCCGACGAATTGCGCGGTGCGGCTGATATTGCCGCCGAAACGGTTGATCTGGGCCAGAAGATATTCCCGCTCGAACATCTCGCGCGCCTCGCGCAGCGGCATGGCGGTGACCTGCGGCCCAAGGCTCAGCACATCGCTGTTGTCGGGCGTCGCGCCCTGCGGTTCCAGTTCGGCAGGCTGGATCGGGCCGCTTTCCTCGGCCAGGATCAGCACCCTTTCAATCACGTTGCGCAACTGCCGGATATTGCCCGGCCAGCGCATGGATTGCAGCGCGGCGACCGTTTCATCCGGCAGTTCGCGCGCGGCAAGCCCCTGCGTCTGCTGGCAATAGTCGATGAAGTGATGGGCCAGCGCGGCGATATCCTCGCGCCGTTCGGCCAGTGAAGGCACCACGATCGGCACCACGTTCAGCCGGTCGAACAGTTCCTGCCGGAACCGACCCGCGGCGATTTCTGCGGGCAGATCGCGGTTGGTCGAGGAAATCACCCGCAGATCGACACGCACCCGGTCCGAACCACCGGCCCGCGCAAATTGCTGTTCCGTCAGCACCCGCAGGATCTTGGATTGCGTGCCGGTGGGCATGTCGCCGACCTCGTCGAAATAGATCACGCCACCATGAGCCTGTTCCAGAAGGCCCGGCTCGACCCCGCGATCGCTGCTTTCGCGGCCGAACAGAACCTCTTCCATGCGGTCGGGTTCGATCGTGGCGCAGGGCACGGTGATGAACGGGGCATTCGCACGCGGGCTGTGGGCATGGATATAGCGGGCGGCCATTTCCTTGCCGCTGCCCGGTTCGCCCGACAGCATGACACGACCGTTGGATTTGGCCACCTTGTCCAGATTGTCGCGCAACCGTTTGAAGGCCGGCGACTGGCCCAGCATTTCGCCCAATTGCGTGCCACCGCGTTTCAGGCTGCTGTTTTCGCGACGCAGGCGGCTGGTCTCCATCGCCCGGTTGATGACCACCATCAACTGGTCGATATTGAACGGCTTTTCGATAAAGTCATAGGCGCCCTGCTTGATCGCCGCGACCGCGATTTCGATATTGCCATGCCCCGAGATGATGATCACCGGCACGTCGGGATTGTTGCGCTTGACCTGTTTCAGGATATCGATCCCGTCCATCCGGCTGTCCTTCAGCCAGATATCCAGGATCATCAGCGCCGGTTCCTCGTCGTTCAGCGCGGTGACGGCCTCGTCGGAATTGGCCGCCGTGCGGGTCGCAAAGCCTTCGTCCTTCAGGATATCGGCCACCAGTTCGCGGATGTCGCGTTCGTCATCGACGATCAGAATGTCACTCATATCGTCCCTGCCTCGTCTTTTTCGTGTTTGGATTTTCGGTGCGCGCCGCGGACGGGATGTCGTTCCCGCGGCAAACGGATTTCGGCCATCGCGCCGCGATGGTCGGCGGCGTCGGTCAGTTGCAGGCTGCCGCCATGCTCTTCGACGATCTTCTTGACGATCGGCAGGCCCAAGCCGGTGCCCTGCGATTTCATCGTCACATAGGGTTCGAACAACCGGCTGCGATCCGCGGGCAGTCCGGTGCCGTTGTCGGTGATGCGGATGGTCACGGTATCGGGCGCGGCCTCCATCACCACCCGGACCGAGGGCGACCAGCCGTCGGGCGGATTTTCGGCCACCTCTTCAACCGCTTCGCCCGCGTTCTTCAGCAGGTTGGTCAGCGCCTGACGCAGCATGCCGCCATCGCAGTCCACGATCACCGGCTGATCCGGAATATCGGCGCTGACCGCGCCTTTCAGGGCGTCTTGCTGGATCAGCACGGCATCGCGCAGCAGCGCGGCCAGATCGGTTTCGGCCCGGTCGGGCTCCGGCATCCGGGCAAAGCGGCTGAACTCATCCACGATGCGACGCAGATCATTGGTCTGGCGGATGATCACTTCGGTATATTGATCCAGCGCGGCTTTTTCCTCGGGATCGGCAAGGGCCGAGAACTTGCGGCGGATCCGCTCTGCGGACAACTGGATCGGGGTCAGGGGGTTCTTGATTTCATGGGCGACTCGGCGGGCCACATCGCCCCAGGCCGCCATGCGTTGGGCGCTGACCAGTTCGGTCACATCGTCAAAGGCGACCACATAACCTTCCAGCGCACCATCCGCCCCGCGCCGCACGGCCATCCGCACCAGCAGGCTTTCCATTCGGCCTTCGCGGCTTAGGCGCACCTCGTCCTGGACGGCCTCGTTCACCGATCCCGACAACCGTTCGAACAGCGGGCCGAATTCGGGCACGGCTTCGGACAGCAGCGCGTCGATATCGCGGCTGGGTTCCAGCCCCAGAAGACGGGTCGCGGACCTGTTCAGAAAGTCGATCTCGCCCGCCGCGTCCAGACCGATCACGCCCGAGGTGACCGAGGACAGCACATTGTCGAACAGGCGGCGCTGATCGTCACTGGCGCGATAGCTTTCGACCAGTTCTTCGCGCTGCGCCTTCAACTGACGGGTCATCTGGTTGAAACTGGCGCCCAACGTTTCGATCTCGTCACCGGTGTCGGGCACGGGCACCTGCACATCAAGATCGCCACGTCCCACGCGTTCGCTGGCCAGCGCAAGCGCCCCGATCGGGCGCGACAGGCGGCTGGCGAACCACAGGCCCAGCCAGACGGAGGCCGCCACCAGAAGCAGTGCAAAACCCAGATAGACCAGCGAAAATTCAAACAGAACCTGCCCGCGCGTGCGTTCCAGCTGACGATAATCGCCGACGGTTTGGCGGGTGTCGTCCAGAAGGCTCAGCAGATCGCCATCGACATCGCGGGTGACGTAAAGATAGCGGTCGGCCAACGGTGGCAGCGACACCAGTGCACGAAATTCGTCATTGGCCCAATCCTCGATCAGGACCAGCCCTTCGGACTTGGCCTGATCCAGTTCTTCGCTGCTGGGGGCTTCGTACCAGAACAGATAGCTGCGTTCGCCGCGCGACCGGATCTTGGCCGAACCGTCGATGATATAGGCCTCGCGCAGGCCTCGCTGGATCAGCGACTGCCCCTGCGCCAGCAACTGCCGCATCTCGCCGTCCTCGATCAGCGGGTTCGCTCGCCCGGCCTGAACCAGAACGGCGGCCAGTGCGCTGGCATCCTCGGTCAGGTCCTGACGGTGTTCCTGCTGATAGGCCTCGGCCGCGGATTGCGAGGTGGTGACAACCTGCTGAACACGGTCCGAAAACCACCCCTCAAGACCGATATTGACCAAAAAGCCCGCGAACAGCGCCACCAGAACGGTCGGGATCAGCGCCAGCCCGGCAAAAACCACGACCAGTCGGCTATGCAACCGCGACCCGGCCGCCGAGGCGCGCCGCGCGGCGATCAGGCGGGCCAGCCGGGCGATCACCAGCCCCAGCAGAACGATGATGTAAAGAAGGTCCAGCAACAGCACCAGCCGCAGCATCCGGCCATGTGCGCCGACGCTCAGCGGACCCAGAACCGTCATCGTCGCCACGGCCAGAACGGCCCCGACGACCAGCAATCCCCAGGTCAGTATTCCGCGCCACTGTCGCCGGACGCGGATCCGTGCCAGCCTGTCCCAGCTCAGCCCGATAACAGAGCCTGCCATAACCCCCACTCGCCGTCTTTCGCGGCTTTATTGTTGCAGCGCCGTGACTCTGACACTGCTACCTGTGGCGGTTTTACATCAGTTTGCGACGCCTTGTCACCTCAATATTCAGCTCGGTCAGCTTTTTGCGCAGTGTATTGCGGTTGATCCCCAGAAGATCGGCGCATTTCAGCTGATTTCCCCCGGTCGCGTCCAGCGCCACCTGCAACAGCGGGCGTTCAACCTCTCGCAGGATGCGGTCATACAGGCCCGGTGGCGGCAAGGCGTCGCCATGCAGGTCGAAATAGCGCTGCAAATGCGCCTCGACGCTGTCGGACAGGCGACCGGTGCCGCCGGTCATCGCGGGACCGGGCGATGGCGCGCTGACGGTGGCGGGGCTGGCGGTGGCCGCGGCCACGACCGGCATCGCGGGGGCGGCACCGCCCTGCTGGGACAGCGCCTCGCGCAGTTCGGCCTCGCTGATGGCGGCACCGCTGGCGGTCAGGGCCAGACGCCGCATCATGTTTTCCAGTTCGCGCACATTGCCGGGAAAGGCATGGACGCGCAGCAGCGACGCCGCCTCGTCGGACAGGCTGCGTTCCGGCAGGCCCTGCGATGCCGCGCGGGCCAGAAGATGCGCGGCCAGCGGCAGGATGTCATCGACCCGCGCACGCAGGGGCGGCACCGACACGGTCACCCCCGCCAGACGGTAATACAGGTCCGAACGCAGCCGCCCATTCGCGACATCGGCCTGCGGTTCGGGACCGGTGGTGGCAACGATGCGCGGGGCCATGGCGCGATCCGGGCCGGCCTCGATGGATTCGATCATGCCGATCAGCCGCGCCTGTGCCGCCTGATCGAAACCGGCGGGATTCTCGATCACGATGGTGCCGCCCCGTGCCTTTTCGGCGGCGCGGCTGAATGCCTCGTCCCCGGCATCGGCCGAGGTCAGAAAAGCCAGCCCGCGTTCGCGGCGATCCGACAATTCGTGGAAGGATCGCGCGATGATGGTCTTGCCGACACCCGGCTCGCCCGCGATCAGCACCGGCAGATCCGCATTCAGAACCCGCGCCACCATCCGAAACAGCGCCTGCATCGCGGGCGCGTGGCCGATCAACGGCATGGTCGGATCGGCACTGTCGCGGGTCACTGCGCCGCCTTCGGGCAGCGGATCGGATTTGCGCACCCGTCGCGACAGCGCCTGATTGGCCTTGGCCATCAGGTCGGGCAGATCGAAGGGCTTGGGAAGATATTCGAAGGCCTCGGCCTCGGTCGCGCGGATCGCGGTGACGATGGTGTTCTGGGCCGAAATCACGATCACCGGCAGGTCGGGCCGGGTTTCGCGGATTTCGGGGATGCGGTCGATGCCGTTGCCATCGGGCATCATCACATCGGTGATCACCAGATCGCCGCGCCCTTCATCGACCCATTTGGTCAGTTGCGCCAGGCTGCCGGTCGCATGAACCCGACAACCCGCACGGGTCAGCGCCTGCGTCAGCACGGTGCGGATCGTGCGGTCATCATCGGCGATCAGAACGGTTCCGTCCATGGCGAGGGATCCTTATGCCTTTGGCAGTGAAAGTCTGAACACGGTGCGTCCGGGGCGGCTGTCCACCCGGATCAGGGCTCCGTGGTCGGTAATGATCTTGCTGACCAGCGCCAGCCCCAGACCGGTGCCGTTCTCATGCCCCGAGACGAAGGGCTCGAACACCTGATCGGAAATCGCGTCGGGCAGGCCGGGGCCGTCATCCTCGATCTCGATCTGCAAGGGCAAGGGACGGCCCTTGGGAAAATCGGCATCGGGCGGCATCCGCAGCGTGTGGTCGTAAAAGCTGCGCAGGCGGATGGTGCTGCCCTGCCCGCTGCCGGTCAGCGCCTCGGCGGCGTTCTTGGCAAGGTTCAGACAGACCTGCATCAGCTGGTCCTGATCGGCCAGTGCCGGGGGCAGCGAGGGGTCGTAATCGGTGACGATCGACAGGGTCTTGGCAAAGCCGACCGCGGCCGAGCGGCGCACCTGTTCCAGCACGTCATGCACATTCACCGGCGCCAGTTTCGGCGCCGAGGTGTCGCCAAAACGCTCGACCTGTTCCAGCAGCGCGACGATGCGGCGGGTCTCGCTGACGATCAGTTCGGCCATTTCGCTGTCCTCGGCGCTGGCATTCATGCCCATGATCTGGGCGGCGCCGCGAATGCCCGCCAGCGGGTTCTTGATTTCATGGGCCAGCATTTCGGCCATGCCGATGGCGCTGCGTGCGGCGGTGCGGACCGCGCGGCTGTGATAGATCATCCCGGCCTCGTCCTCGGGGACGATCAGGATCGACACCGCGCCGCCGCTGCCATCGGCAGGTCCGGCATGGACCGCGGCGCGACGCGCCTGATGCCCGCCCGCGCGATCGCCGATCTCGAACCGGACGCCGGGTTGATACAGCGCCTCGTCGCCATCGATCACGCGCGTGAACAGCGGCCGCAGCGAAGGCCGGATCCGCAGCCGCGTCGCCAGACGGTCGCCCTCCAGCCGCTTGCCAAGGGTCGAGTTGCGCGAAATGTTCAGCCAGACCTCTGCCGCGTCATTCATCGCCGCGACCCGCCCCTGCCGATCAAGGATCAGCGATGGCAGGGGCAGTTGCACCCATGCCGGACCGGGTTCGGCCTCGCGGAAATCAGAGGGCCGGGGGCAGGTCATGCGGCAACACCCGCGGCATCGGCAAAAGCCGTGCGGATCAGCCGCAGCGTTTCGGGGACCGACGGCGCGCGCAGCATCTCGGCCCGCAAGGGCGCGCCATTGGCATCGGCATACCAGCCCAGATGCTTGCGCGCGACGCGCAGGCCCAGTTCGGCGCCGTAAAGATCAAGAATGTCGGAATAATGTTCCTCGACCGCATCGGCCAGCGCGGCCCCCTGCGGAATGACCGGCGCGGACGTGCCCCACAGCTGATGGGCGATCTGCGCCAGCACCCACGGCGCCCCCTGCGCGCCGCGACCGACCATGACCGCATCGGCACCCGACTGATCCAGCGCCGCGCGGGCCGAGGCCGCGTCGGTGACATCGCCATTCGCCACCAGCGGTGGCCGCCCGGGCAGGTTCGCCACCTCGCGGATGCGCCGCCAATCGGCCTGCCCCTTGTAGAATTGCGCCCGCGTCCGGCCATGCACGGTCAGCATCCGCACGCCCGCATCGCGGGCCCTGCGCGACAGTTCTGCCGCGTTCAGGCAGCTGTCATCCCAGCCCAGCCGCATCTTCAGCGTCACCGGAAGATCGACCGCACCGACCACGGCCTCGATCAGCCCCAGCGCGTGATCCAGATCCCGCATCAGCGCCGCACCCGACAGTCCGCCCGTCACCTTCTTGGCCGGGCACCCCATGTTGATGTCGATGATCCGTGCGCCCATATCCGCGACGATCCGCGCGGTTTCGGCCATCGCCTGCGCCTCGCGCCCGGCGATCTGCACGCTGACAGGCAACGCGCCTTCGGTCAGCGCCTTGGCGCGGACCGCCGCCCGCGTCGAGGGGCGCGGCGTCACCATTTCGGTCGAGGCGACCATCTCGCTGACCAGCAGCCCCGCGCCGTGACGCGCCACCGCGCGGCGAAAGGGCAGATCGGTGATCCCCGCCATCGGCGCCAGAAACACGGGCGGTCCAAGGGGCACGTCGCCAATCATGATCGGGTCAGGCAATTGCATGACTATGTTCCTTTACCCTTGGTGCCATCCACCGCAAGCGCGACCCTGTCCGCGGACGGCCATGTTCCCGCGACCCGATAAGGATCGCCCAAAATTTAATCAGGTTGCCGCAAAATGATGCAGCCTATTTTCAAGGCATGTCGCATCCGTGCAAGGCAAATGTCGCATCCGCCATGGCGCGAAGGCGCCTTCCTGATTAGATGGGGTGCAAGATGCAAGGGGGACAGATGTTTCTTTCGGTGTTCGATCTTTTCAAGATTGGGGTCGGGCCTTCCTCGTCCCATACGATGGGGCCGATGGTCGCCGGGGCGCGTTTTCTTGAGGACCTGCGCCAGCAGCCCTTCAAGGCGCACGGGCTGCGCGCCAGCCTGCATGGCAGCCTGGCATTCACCGGCAAGGGTCATGCCACTGATCGCGCGACAATTCTTGGCCTGGCGGGCTTTGTTCCGGCCACCATCGACGCCGACGAGGCCGAGGCCGCACTGGCCCGCAACCGCGACAGCCGCATGCTGACCCCCGACGGTCTGGGCGACCTGGCCTTCGACCCTGACGCCGATCTGCGATTCGACTATGACAATGCCCTGCCCGGTCACGCCAACGGCATGACCCTGTCGGCGACCGATGCGCAGGGCGACGTGATCTTTCACCGGATCTATTATTCCGTCGGCGGCGGCTTTGTCCTGACCGAAGAAGAACTCAGCCGCAAGGGGGACGAGGATCGCAGCGATGCCGTTCCGCGTGTGCCCTACCCCTTTGCCAGCGCCGCCGAAATGCTGGCGATGGCCGAAAAATCAGGCAGTTCGATCGCGCAGATGAAGCGTGCGAATGAACTGACCTATCGCAATCAGGCCGACCTGACCGACGGGCTGATGCGGATCTGGCAGGTGATGCGCGACTGCATGGATCGCGGCCTGTCGGCGGGCGGCACGCTGCCCGGCGGGCTGGCCGTGCGGCGACGCGCGCAGGGCATTCACCAGAAACTGCTGGCCGAGCGTGGCATGAACCTGACCGCGCCCCATGTCATCAATGACTGGATGTCGACCTATGCCATGGCCGTGAACGAAGAAAACGCGGCCGGCGGGCAGGTCGTCACGGCGCCGACCAATGGCGCGGCGGGCGTCGTGCCGGCCGTCATCCGCTATTGGCTGGATCATGTTCCGGGCGCCAGCGAACGCGAACTGCCCGATTTCCTGCTGACCGCCGCCGCCGTCGGCGGGCTGATCAAGCATAATGCAAGCATCTCGGGCGCGGAATGCGGTTGCCAGGCCGAAGTCGGCAGCGCATCGGCCATGGCCGCGGCCGGGCTGGCGGCGGTTCTGGGCGGCACCCCGCAGCAGATCGAGAACGCGGCAGAAATCGCGCTGGAACATCATCTGGGCATGACCTGCGACCCGGTCAAAGGTCTGGTTCAGGTCCCCTGCATCGAACGGAACGGCCTGGGCGCCATCAAGGCCGTCAGCGCCGCCAGCCTTGCCCTGCGCGGCGATGGTCAGCATTTCGTGCCGCTGGATGCCGCGATCGAGACGATGCGCCAGACCGGCCGCGACATGAGCGAGAAATACAAGGAAACCTCGCTTGGCGGCCTTGCGGTGAACGTACCAAACTGCTGATCGGGCCAAGCGGGGCCTTGCCGTCCCGCGCGTGCGAAGCTTGCCCCGAGGGGCTGCGATTGCTAACGCTTGCGTGACAGTGATCCAGAGCAGTTCAATAAAAGGCCGACAGATGTCTTCGCGTTTCGCACTCATCGCCCTTATGTCCATGTCGCTTGCCGCATGTGAAGGCACGGGGCTTCCCGGGATGTCCAAGGACGCCCCCGTCGAGGAACAGGGCCACAAGGGCCCTCCGGGCGTTTCACCGCTGGACGCGCCGATCGAAACCGGGGCCGAAGGCGCCGCCGTTTCGACCGCAGAGGCGCGTACCCTGAACACCAACGCCTTCACTGCCCGCGGAAATGAGCCGTTCTGGTCGGTCGATGCATCGGGCAAGACCGCGATCTACAAGACGCCGTCGAACCAGAAGGGCCGTGCCGTGCGCGTGGAACGCCTGACCTTTGCCGAGGGCGTGGAATATATCGGCGTGCTGGATGGCAGCCCCTTCGTGCTGACCGTACGCGGGCGCGACTGCACCGACGACATGTCAGGCCAGAAATTCCCGATGACGGCAGAACTGAAGGTCGGCGGTCGCCGCAATCAGGGCTGTGCCGGTCCGGCCTCGCCCGAGGTGGCGCAGGCTGTTGCCGCGATCAAGGCCCCGGCCCCGGCCGCGCCGAAACCCGCAGCCGTCGCCAAGCCCAAGCCCGCAAAGGCGCGCCCGGCACCCGCCCCGGTGGCGGACAAGCCCGAACCGGCCGCCGACACGACGCCCGCGCCCCAGCCGACGCCGGCTGCCGACAGCGCCGAAACCGAGGTCGATCTGCCCGAGATCCGCACCGTGACGCCGGACAGCCCGACCCCGTCCGCACCCGCCGAGGCGCCCACGGCCACCCCGGCAGAAACCCCTGCGGAAACCGCCGCGCCCGCAGCCAGCCTGCCCGCACCGGCGCTGACGCTGCCCGCGACGCCGCCCTCGGTCGACGACGCCGACGACGCCGCTGCCAGCGAATAACCCGCCGACCGCTGCGACATACAAGACGCACCCGCCGAGAGTTTTTCACGGCGGGCTGCACAAGAAAGGTCATGCGCCCTATGATCGTGGCACATGTCGAACGAGGACACCTGATGCGCCGCTCGCCCCTTTTCAGACGCCTTCTGGCGACGACCCTTCCGGCCGCGTTGGTCATCGGCTCGGTCAGTTCGACCGCGATTGCCGACCCGCTGATGGCCCGCAACATGTCGACCTATGGCATGCCCGGCGGGATCGATACACCCACCGCCGAGGCGCTGCCGGATGGCACGCTTGGCGCGACGGTGTCCTATTCGGACTATGCGCGCAGAACCAATGTGGTCTTTCAGGCGCTGCCACGCCTGACCACCGCGCTGCGCTATTCCAAGGTCGACGGGATCAACGATTACCGCAATGACGGTTATATCCTGGACCGCTCATTCGATCTGCGTTTTCAGGCGCTGGACGAACAGGGCTGGCGACCGGCCGTGGCTATCGGCCTTCAGGACTTTCTGGGCACCGGCGTCTATTCGGGCGAATATATCGTCGCGACGAAGAACGTCACCCCCACGATCCGCGCCTCGGCCGGTCTGGGCTGGGGCACACTGGCCGGTAAGCCGCGGGTGATCGACGCAGGCGATCAGGGCGGCAAACCGAATGTGGAAGACTGGTTTTCCGGCAGCCCCAAACCCTTTGCTTCGGTTGCGTGGCAGGCGACCGAGAAACTAAGCCTGGTGGCCGAATATTCGCACGACGAGTATATCGCCCAATACAATAATGGACGCGTTTACCAGCAGGGTGGAAAACCGGACAGCAGCATCAATCTGGGTGCCTATTACACCTTTGCCGATAATTACGAGGTCGGCCTTTACACCATCGGCACGAAAAAGGTCGGGGCGCAATTTTCCTTCGCGCTGAACCCGCGTCAGGCCCCCTATCCTTCGGGTCTGGAAAAGTCGCCCGCGCCGGTGCGGCCGCGCCCCTCGCCGGGGGCCGATCCCGAAGGCTGGTCCGGGGCCTGGTCGCAGGATCCGACCGCGCAACCCGCGATCCAGACCGCGCTTGGCGATGCGCTGGCGGATGAAGGCCAGCTGCTTGAATCCATGGCCCTGTCGGCCAACCGGGCCGAGGTTCGCATCCGCAACACCCGCTATATCCAGCATGCCGAAGCCGTGGGCCGCACCGCGCGGCTGATGACGCGCGCGCTGCCCCCCTCGGTCGAAACCTTCGTCATCACGACCAGCGAGGATGGCGTGCCCACGTCGTCGGTGACCATGCGCCGCAGCGATGTCGAGCGGCTTGAGAATACCGAAGCTGGGCGCATCGCCGCCGCATCGCAGCTGACCGATGCCGTGCCCTATCCCGCTGGCCTCGTGCGCAGCGAGGACGTCTATCCCCGCTTCCGCTGGAACATTCAGCCCTATCTGGATTTGGGCATCTTCAGTGCCGAGGACCGTCTGGGATACGAAACCGGCGCAGAAGCCCGCGCAACCTACGAGATCATGCCCGGGCTGGAACTGACCGGCGCCGTGCGCCAACGTGTGATCGGCAATATCGACGATCGCGGCCCAGGCATCCCGGGCAGACGGGGCGAATACTATACCCCCGCGGAATACGAGGCCGATCCCAGCCTTGAAACCACGCCCGAGGGTGTTCCGCGGGTGCGTTCCGACACGCGTATGTATACCGGCAACACCTCTCCGGTGATCCCGGAGATGACGCTGGCGTGGTATGCCAAGCCAGCGCAGAACGTCTATACCCGCGTCACCACCGGCTTGCTGGAACGCGCCTATGGCGGCGTTTCCGCCGAGGTCCTGTGGAAGCCCGCCGACTCTCCATTCGGTTTCGGGGCGGAAATCAACCGCGTGAAGAAGCGCGATTTCGACCAGCTTCTCAGCTTTCGCGACTACGAGGTGACGATGGGCCATGTGTCGGCCTATTACGAGTTCTCGCAGGGCTTCACCGCACAGCTTGACGTCGGCAAGTATCTGGCCGGCGACAAGGGCGCGACGCTGACGCTGACCCGCGAATTCGCGAATGGCTGGCAGATCGGCGCCTTCGCGACCAAGACCGACCTTTCGGACGAAGAGTTCGGCGAGGGCAGCTTTGACAAGGGCGTGATGCTGTCGATCCCGCTGTCCTGGGCGACCGGGCAGCCCTCGCGCGAGCGGGCGACGACCACGATCAGGTCGCTGGCCCGCGACGGCGGTGCGCAGCTGAACGTGAAGGGCCGCCTGTACGATCGGGTCCGGGACAGCCATTCCGTCAAACTCTATCAAGGCTGGGGGAGGTTCTGGCGATGAAACCTGCGCACAAGATCACGCTGGCCACCGCCGCGCTGGCCGCCCTGTCGGCCTGTGGCAACGTCAATGGTGACGAGACCGAATATGGCCCGTGGGGGGTTCTGGCCAGCACAGCGCAAGATATCGTGGCGACGCGCACCTCTGCCGATCAGCCCGCCGCCCCCGCCCGAACGCCCGAACAGCGCGCGGCCGAGGCGCTGCGCGTCAATCCCGGCCCGCTGATCATGGCGGGGTTCGAGTCGCTTGGGCAAACGCAGATCATGGCGATGACCGGCCAGAACGGCGCCATGCGGACCTATATGACTCCGGCCGAAGACGCGCTGATCCTGCGTAACGGGATGCTTGTCGGGACACGCGGTCTGGGCAACGACCTGTCGGTTGCCGAACCGCAGACCGATTCCCTGATCCGCTCGGGCCGCGCTGGCAGCGGACAGCGCGTAATGCGCTATTTCAGCGGCGATGGTCTGGAACGCCCGCTGCAGTTCGCCTGCGCGGTCGGCGCCGGTCCCAATCCAGGTGTGACCGTCGAGACCTGCGAAGGTCACGGGATCAGCTTCCAGAACAGCTATATGGTGCAGGGCGGTCAGATAGCCGTCTCGCGCCAGTGGATCGGACCCGCCCTTGGATATGTGACGATTCAGACATTGCGCCCCTGAACCGGCACCACGGCGACAGAAAAGCCGGCTCTTGTCTGAGCCGGCTTTTTTTCGTTGATCACGACATTTGTCGCGGGCCGGATCGCATCAGCCAAAATGGTAAGAGGGCCGGCCCGAAGGCCAGCCCTCTTGAAACAGACCGGAAATTTCCGATCCGTCCCGAAATCAGCTGTCGTCGTCGTCCGAAGCGACGGCGGCGATCACACCCAGCAGCAGCAGGGCGGGAACAACCAGGCCGGCGTTCGAGCTTGCAGCTTCTTCTTCGACGACGACGGGTTCAACGTCGACGACGGGTGCGACATAGCCACCGGCCAGAGCCGAGGAAGCGGTCAGGCCGAGAGCGGCAGCGAAAGTAGCGAATTTGGTCATGATCATGCTCCGTTTCGTTGAAAGCTGCCGTCTCCGGCAACATCGATGCGACAGTTACACAATCCCGAGAACTTGAAAAGCTGGATTAATTCAAATCCGACGCGGGCTTGGGGTCACTGTTGCATATTCGCCAACACCCCCGCAGTCCTGTGGTTCCTGCCTTTATGCGACCCAGCAGCAGGTGTTGCAAAAATGCTTTAATTGCGGCGAAACGCCTGTCCTGCTGCATAAAACAACGCCGCCGCGACGACAATCGACGGTCCTGCGGGGCTGTCCAGATACAGGCTGGACGCCATGCCGCCGAACACCGCCAGCGCCGCCACCAACGAGGCGATGGCGGCCATCCGCTCGGGTGTGCGGGCCCATGGGCGGGCCGCCGCCGCAGGGATGATCAGCATCGCGGAAATCAGCAGCGATCCGACGATTCGGATCGACAGCGCCACCACCAACGCCAGCGCCAGAGACAGGACCAGACGCTCGACCCGCGGGTCGATTCCCGCCGCCATCGCCAGCTCCTCGTTGACCGATGCCGTCACCAGCCGCTGCCAGCGCCACGCCAGAAGGCCCAGGACAACGAAAGCCGCCGACCAGATCCAGACCAGATCCCCGCGCCCCACGGCAAGGATATCCCCGAACAGATAGCTGTTCAGATCGACCCGCGCCTGGGGGACAAAGCTGATCGCCACCAGACCCAGCGCCAGCGCGGAATGGGCCAGCACGCCCAGAACCGTATCCATCGCCTGCCCCCGCATCGACAGCACCGTCACCAGCACCGCCATGGTCAGCGCAATGGCCAGCGTGCCCGCGTAGATCGAAAAACTGAACGCAAGGCTAAGCGCCACGCCCAGGATCGCGGCATGTGCGGTCGAATCGCCGAAATAGGCCATGCGCCGCCAGACCACGAAGCTGCCCAATGGACCGGCCACCGCGGCAAGCCCAAGTCCCGCCAGAACGGCACGGATCAGAAAATCATCCAGCATCAATCAAATCCCCGGCGTCAGTGATGCGCCGCGCAGTCATGGTGATCATGCACATGGTCGTGGTCATGATCATGTCGATGGCGATACAGCGCCAATGTTCCCTCGGCCTCGCCGCCGAACAGGGCGCGGTATTCGGGCGCCGTGCTGACATGCTGGGGCGTGCCCTCGCAGCAGACATGACCGTTCAGGCAGATCACCCGATCCGATGAACGCATGACCACCAACAGGTCATGGCTGACCATCAGCACCGCCGCCCCGGTCTGCCGCCGCACCTCTTCGATCAGACGGTAGAAGGCCACCATCCCCGGCTGATCCAGCCCCTGGGTCGGCTCATCCAGGACCAGCAGATGCGGGTCATGCAGCAATGCGCGGGCCAGAAGCACGCGCTGAAACTGGCCGCCCGACAACTGGCTCAGCTGACGCTGTTGCAGGCCGGCCACGTCGGTCCGCTGCAACGCATGTTCCGCAGCCGCAGCCGAGACCCGTCGCGGCAGCGACAGAAAGCGCCGGACCGTCAGCGGGATCGCGGTATCCAGCTGCACCCGCTGCGGGACATAGCCGATGCGCAGATCGGGCCTGCGATCCACCTGCCCCTGCGCCAGAGGCATATGGCCCAGCAAGGCCCGGATCAGCGAGGATTTTCCCGATCCGTTCGGCCCGACGACGGTCACGATCTCGCCCGGGTCGATGCGAAAATCGATATTTCGCAGGATCGGGTCGGTCGTGCCGGGGCGATGGGTGGTCAGGTGCCGCGCGGCGATCAATGCGCTCATGCCCGGCCGGCCTCGGCGCAGGTGCCGCACAGGCCGACGGCCTCGATCGTGGCGCGTTCGACCGTGAAATCATGGGCTTGCGCGGCCTTGGACAGTCGATCGCGGACAGGCGCGGCCTCGGTTTCGGCCACGCGGTTGCAGGAGCGGCAGATCAGGAAAACCGGCGCGTGTTCATGGCCCGGATGGGCGCAGGCGGCAAAGGCGTTCAGCCGCTGCAACCGATGGGCCAACCCGTGCTGAACCAGAAATTCCAGCGCACGATAGACGACGGGCGGCTGCTTGCCGAAACCGTCTTCGGCCAGCCGGTCCAGCACCTCATAGGCCCCCATCGCGCGATGGGCCTCCAGCAGGATCTCCAGTGTCCGTCGGCGCACGGGCGTCAGCTTGGCGCCCTGCCGGGCCAAGCGCGCCTCGGCCTCGTCCAGGCCACGCGCCTGGCAGGCGGCGTGGTCATGGGGCGCGAAGGCATGCGCGGGGTCGTTACCCTGTGCCATTTGTTACCTTATCACATGCTGGTTGACTTGTTATTCTGTAACATGGGAAGCAATGCCCCGCAATTCCACACCACGAGGTCACCATGCGCCTGTTTCTGTCCCTGCCCCTTCTTGCCCTGACCGCGCCTGCGGCGATTGCCGCCCCGCCCAAGGTCATCGCGGATACCCCTGTCGTGGGGTCGCTGGTCCAGTCCGTGATGGGCGATCTGGCCCAGGTGTCCGTGCTGATGGATAAGGGCGCTGACCCGCATCACTATCAGATGCGCCCTTCGGATGCGCGCAACCTGCAATCGGCCGAGTTGCTGGTCTGGGTCGGGCCCGAGCTGACCCCGTGGCTGGAACGCGCCTCGTCGAACCTTGGCAGCGATACCGCGCTGCGCCTGCTGGCCATCGACGGCAGCCATCTGCGCAATTATGGCGACGGCCCCGAAATCCATGATCATGCCCACGAAGATCATGAAGGGCACGCACATGCCGAACATGAGAGCGAGGATCACGAAGGTCGTGACCATGCCGATCACGACGATCACGGGCATGATGACCATGCGGACCACGACCACGACCACGACCACGACCACGACCACGAAGATCATGCCTACGAAGGTCATGACCATGAAGGCCACGACCACAGCAGCGGCACCGATCCGCATGCGTGGCTGGACCCGCTGAACGCGCAGCTTTGGCTGAAAGAGATCGCCAGGGAACTGGCGGAAAAGGATCCTGAAAACGCCGAAACCTATCAGGCCAATGCCGCCGCTACGTCCGAACGGATCGCTGAACTGAACGAAACGCTGACGGCACAGCTTCGGCCCCTGGCCGACAAACCCTTCGTCGTTTTCCACGACGCCTACGGCTATTTCACCGATCACTTCGGCCTGACGCCGGCAATTGCGGTGTCGCTCGGCGATGCTTCCGAGCCGTCCGCCGCGCATCTCAGCAAGGTCCGCGACCAGATCGCGGACAGCGGCGTCACCTGCGCCTTTCCGGAATACGGCCACTCGGCCGCCTTGGTCGAACGCGTGATCGAAGGCAGCGGCGCGACGATCGGGGACGAACTGTCCCCCGCAGGGCGCGGGCTGGACGGCGGGGCGGCGCTGTACGAAGCGGTGCTGACGAATATGGCCAACACGCTTACCAACTGCCTGAAGTAAAAGTAAGAAATTCACGAAAGCCGCAGGATTGGCGGCTTTCGGATAATTCCGACTCTTTTTCTTTGACATTCCCAAGCGAATTGGTCAGGTTTAGCTTACGCAACCCGCAAGCATGAGGCCGACAATGACCGCTACGCGCCCCGCAGATTTTTCCCGCCCCGGCACCGCCGTTCTTGCCCGGATGCCCCAGCATGACGCGACCGAGTTGACGCGCGGTGGCAACCAGGCGCTGATCGTTCTGGATGAACAGGTCTATCAACTGCGCATCACCCGCGCAGGCAAGCTGATCCTGACGAAGTAGAAGCCACGAAAAAGGGGCGCAGAACGCGCCCCTTTCGATCACTGCGGCTTGGGTCCACGCGGACGATTGCCGCCCGGCCCGCCAAAGGGCCGCCCGCCGGGCTTGCCCCCACCCGATTTCGGGCCGCTGGACCGTCCTCCTTCGGGCTTCTGCCCACCCGAACGCGGGCCGCCGAATTTGCCGCCGCCCGGCTTCGATCCGCCGAACTTCCCCTGTCCGGGCTTGCCAAAGGGACGGCCACCCGGCTTGCCCCCATCTTCGCCCGTCGGGCGCCCGCGGAAGCCGCCGGGCTTGCCACCTTCGCCTGCGGGCCGGGCGCGGAAGCCGCCCGGTTTACCCTGACCGTCGCCACGCGGGGCGAAATCCTTGCGATCCTTGCGCGGACCGTCGCGATCACCGCGCGGGCCAAAGTCACGACCCTCGCCCCGATTGCCGTCACGGTCGCCGCGCTGGCCGCCAAAGCCGCCACGCCCCGGACCGCGACCCGGCTTGTCGCCATCACGCCCGTCGAAGCCCGGCTTGCCACCAAAGCGACGCTGCGGACGACCCTCGCCGTCGCCACGTTCCGGGCGCGGACCGGTGCCGAAACTTTTGCGGAACGGCCTGTCGTCGCGGTCGCCGTCACGGCGCGGACCATCCGACGAAAAGCGACGCGGGCCGCCGTCGCCGCGTTCGGGCCGATCCGACCCGAAGCTGCGCGGCTTGCGCGGCGCCTCGGCCCCACGCGGGCGCATTTCGCGGTCCTTTTCCTCGACCTCACCGGTCAGCAGACCACCCAGCTGATCCCGCAGCACGCGGCGCTTGACCTCGGTCACTTCGTTCTTTTCCAGCCCGGTCAGCTTGAACGGGCCATAGCCAATGCGGATCAGGCGGTTCACCTGAAGTGCGACATGGGCCATCGCGCGACGGATTTCGCGGTTCTTGCCTTCGCGGATGCCGACGGTCAGCCAGGCATTCGCCCCTTGCTGGCTGTCCAAACGAATTTCCATCGGCGCGAATTCCTCGCCATCAATGGTCACGCCACGGCGCAGCGGCGCAAAGGTCAGATCGCTGGGATTTCCATTCACCCGAACGCGATAGCGGCGCAGCCAGCCGGTCGCCGGCAGTTCCAGCCGACGCTTCAATTCCCCATCATTGGTCAGCAGCAGCAGACCTTCAGAGTTCAAATCCAGCCGGCCGACGGTCATCACACGCGGCAGTTCGCGCGGCAGGGCGTCGAAAATCGTCTGGCGGCCCTTTTCGTCCGACTCCGAGGTCACAAGACCGGTCGGCTTGTAATACAACCACAGCCGCGTGTCCTGCTTTTCGTCCAGCTTCTTGCCGTCGACGGTAATCTGGTCCGAGGGCAGAACGTCCAGCGCGGGGCTGTCGATCTTGCGGCCGTTCACGGTGACGCGGCCCTCGATGATCATGCGCTCGGCCTCGCGGCGGCTGGCGACGCCAGCGCGGGCCATGACCTTGGCGATACGGTCGGCGTTTTCGGGTTTGGCTGGGGTGTTTTCGGGGGTATCGGTCATGCGATCTCTCCTGCGCATCTCTGCGGTGGCAAAGCGGGCTTTCTACAGGTCGGCGCGGCGTCTGGGAAGGGGAAATGCGATCTTGCGCCTGCATGGCCGCCTTGCGACAAGCGCGTATGGACTTTACCTCGCATATGACGCTGGCGCTGGAACAGGCGCACGCCGCCGCCCAACGTGGCGAGGTTCCGGTGGGCGCGGTCGTCACCGATCCACAGGGCCGCGTCGTGGCGGCCGAGGGAAACCGCACCCGCGAACTGTCCGACCCGACCGCCCATGCCGAAATTCTGGCGATCCGCAGCGCCTGCGCCGCGCTGGGTTCCGAACGGCTGCCGGGGTATCACCTGTGGGTCACGCTGGAACCCTGCCCGATGTGCGCTGCCGCGATTTCAGCCGCACGCATCGCGACATTGTATTACGGCGCAGGCGATCCGCGCATGGGCGGGGTTGCGCATGGCGCCCGCGTCTTCGATCATCCGCAATGCCACCACCGGCCCATCGTCTATGACGGGATCGCCGCTGCCCCGTCGCGCGATCTGTTGCAACATTTCTTCAAGGCCCGCCGATGAAACATATCGTTTTCGACCTTGGTCACGTGCTGATCGACTGGCAGCCCGAACTGGCCTTCCGTGCGCATTTCCCCGACCCGGACAAGGCGCGCGACTGGATGGCGCAGATCGATTTTCACGTCTGGAACCGCGCGCAGGATGGCGGGCGTCCGCTGCACGAAGGCTTGCAGGCGATGCGTGACGGATTCGGCGCACTGGCCGATCCGCTGGCGGATTACACCCCGCATTTCGACCGCACCATCGCGAGCCCGATGCCAGGCACCTGGCAGATCGCCGAGCATCTGAAGGCTGCCGGTCACCGCATGTTCGCGATCACCAACTGGTCGGCCGACAACTGGCCCGCCGCACAGCGGCTTTACCCGCGCCTCGACACCATGTTCGAGGATATCGTGGTATCGGGCATCGAACGGCTGCTGAAACCGGAACCTGCGATCTATCACTGCCTGCTGCGCCGCAACGGACTGAAGGCCGTCGATTGCCTCTTTATCGACGACAGCCCCGCAAATGTCGCCGGGGCCGAGGCGGTCGGCATGGACGCGATCCTGTTCACCGATGCCGCGGCGCTGCACGACAGTTTGACGGAACGCGGCATTCGATAGCTTGCACCTTCCGCGCACAGCTTTTATACCAAGCTCAGCGCGGGTGTAGCTCAATGGTAGAGCCGCAGCCTTCCAAGCTGAAGACGTGGGTTCGATTCCCATCACCCGCTCCACCTTACCAAATGAATGACAGCAGGCCCCCGACATCGCGGCACCCTGTGGATATGAAAAAGGCGGGATCCAGCCCTGCCTTTGTCATGAGGCGTGAGATCGGTTTACGATGTCCTGCGGCGACCATCGCTGCCAGACCACCCATATCGACCATCGACAGCAACGCATTGGCGGGCAGCGGCGTCACCATCTCTGCATATCGTGATTCGCGTCCACTTCTTGTGATTGACTGGCCCGCGATGATCGGGTTCCGCGGTAATAGGCGCGGCAGGCCTTGCAAGCCCAGTCAAGACTTGGCGGGATGATGCAGGTCGTCACCATCTATCTGATCGACGAATGCGGCCGTGATCTGTAACGCTTGCATTTCGGTCCCCGGATCGGCAATTAAACAGATGTTCAATTCAAGGCTGGCGAAGGGGAGGACGCGGCATGGATTTTGCACTGAGCGAGGAACAACAGGCCATTTTCGATATGGCCCGCGATTTCGGCCAGACCCGCATCGCGCCCCACGCGCGCGACTGGGAAGCCAAGGGCACGATCCCGAAGGATCTGTGGGCCGAAATCGCCCAGCTTGGCTTTGGCGGATTGTATGTCAGCGAGGGTTACGGCGGCACCGGCCTGTCGCGGCTGGACGCGACCCTGGTCTTCGAGGCGCTGGCCATGGCCGATCCGGCTGTCGGTTCGTTCCTGTCGATCCACAACATGTGCGGCGGGATGATCGACAAGTTCGGCTCGGACCAGGCAAAGGACCGCTGGTTGCCGGACCTGTGCAGCATGACGAAAGTGTTCAGCTATTGCCTGACGGAACCGGGCAGCGGCTCGGACGCGGCGGCGCTGCGCAGCCGGGCCGAGCGTACGGATCAGGGGCTGCGCCTGAACGGCACCAAGGCGTTCATTTCGGGGGGCGGCTATTCCGACGCCTATATCGCCATGGTCCGCACCGGCCAGGACGGTCCCAAGGGCATCAGCGCCGTCATCGTCGAAGATGGCACGCCCGGCCTGTCCTTCGGCGCATTGGAAGACAAGATGGGCTGGCGGGCCCAGCCGACGGCGCAGGTCCAGTTCGACGATTGCGTGATTCCGGCTGAAAACCTGCTGGGCGAAGAGGGGCGCGGCTTTGGCTATGCGATGGCCGGTCTGGATGGCGGGCGCCTGAACATCGCAGCGGGTGCACTGGGTGGGGCGCAAAGCGCGCTGGATCAGACGCTGGCATATATGGGCGAACGCAAGGCATTCGGCAAAAGCCTGGATCAGTTCCAGGCGCTTCAGTTCCGGCTGGCCGAGATGGAAACCGCGCTGCAATCGGCCCGGATCTTCCTGCGTCAGGCCGCCTGGAAGCTTGACAACGGGGCCCCGGATGCAACCAAGTTCTGCGCGATGGCCAAGCTTTACGTCACCGACCGCGCCTTCGAGGTCGCCAACCAGTGCCTTCAGCTGCATGGCGGCTATGGCTATCTGGCCGATTACGGCGTCGAAAAGATCGTCCGCGACCTGCGGGTTCACCAGATCCTTGAAGGCACGAACGAGATCATGCGGCTGATCGTCGGCCGCGCCATGCTGGCCGAACGGGGGTAGCTTTTGGAAGAACTGAACATCCGCATCTCGGGCCGTGCTGGCCGCATCACCCTGACCCGGCCCAAGGCGCTGAATGCGCTGTCGCATCAGATGGCGCTGGATCTGAAGGCCGCGCTGGACATGTGGCGCGACGATCCGGCCGTGTCGCTGGTCATCATCGACGCCGAAGGCGACCGTGCCTTCTGTGCCGGGGGCGATATCGCCGCGGTGTATCAGGCCGGGCTGAAGGGCGATCATCAGGTCGGTCGCGACTTCTTTCGCGACGAATACCTGATGAACGCGACGATCGCGGATTACCCAAAGCCCATCGTCGCCTTCATGCAGGGCTTCGTGATGGGCGGCGGGGTCGGCATTGGCGGCCATGCAGGCCACCGCATCGTCGGCGACACGACCCGGATCGCGATGCCCGAATCGAATATCGGGCTGATCCCCGATGTCGGCGGGACATGGCTTCTTAGCCGCGCGCCGGGGCGGATCGGCGAATATCTGGCACTGACGGCAGGGCGCATGGGACCGGGCGATGCAATCCATGCGGGCTTTGCCGACAGCTACCTGCCCGAGGCCGAATGGCCGGCCCTGATCGCGGAACTGGAACAGCATGGCGATGCCACCCGCATTCAGGGGGTGACCCCGCCTGATTCCCCGCTGGCTGCACGTGATCTGGCGGCCTTCGGCGAACGCCACGCCCCCGACATCATGGCCGCGTTGCAGGCTGCGGGCGATGAAGAGGCGCTGAAACCGATGCGCCGCAACTCGCCCCTGTCGATGGCGGCGGGGCTGGCCCTGGTGCGGGCCGCGCGGGGCGATCGCCGGATGCAGGAATCGCTGAGCCGCGAATACCGCTATACCTATCGTGCGACCGAACAGACCGATTTTCTGGAAGGCGTCCGCGCCCAGATCATCGACAAGGATCGCAACCCGAACTGGCAGGCCGACGCGTCGCCACTGGCCGTCGATGCGCTGCTGTCGCCCCTGGGCGACGATGAACTGACATGGGAGGAGATTTAGGGCATGAAGATCGGCTTCATAGGTCTGGGAAACATGGGCGCGCCGATGGCCGCCAATCTGGCCGCCGCTGGCCATGAGGTGATGGGCTATGACACCGCCGCGCCCGCACCCGCAGGCGTTTCCGCCGCCGCCAGCGCGGCCCAGGCCGCACAGGACGCCGATGTGGTCGTCACCATGCTGCCCAATGGCCAGATCCTGCGCCTGGTCGCGGAACAAATCATTCCGGCGATGAAGCCTGGCGCGGTGCTGTGCGACTGCTCGACCGTGGATGTGGACAGCGCCCGCGCCGTCGCGCAGCAGGCGCATGACGCGGGCCTTGGCGCGCTGGACGCGCCGGTTTCGGGCGGGATCGGCGGCGCACAGGGCGGTACTCTGACCTTCATGGTGGGCGGCGACGCGCAGGCCTTCACCACGGTCGAGCCGCTATTGGCGATCATGGGCCAGAAAACCGTGCATTGCGGCGATGCCGGGGCCGGACAGGCCGCGAAAATCTGCAACAACATGATCCTTGGCGCGACCATGCATGTCACCTGCGAGGCGTTTGCACTGGCCGACAAGCTGGGCCTTGACCGGCAGAAGATGTTCGATGTCGTCTCGACCAGTTCGGGTTACAGCTGGTCGATGAACGCCTATTGCCCGGCACCGGGCGTCGGCCCGACCTCGCCCGCGGATAACGACTACCAGCCGGGTTTCGCCGCCGAACTGATGCTGAAGGATCTGAAGCTTGCACTGGCGGCGGCGGATTCTGTCGGGGCATCGGTGCCGATGGGTGACAAGGCCCGCCAACTTTACGAGGATTTCGTCGAGAACCACGACGGCAAGGGGCGCGATTTTTCGGCCATCCTGCCCTATCTGTCGCCCAAGGCGTAGCTGTCACCAATATTATTCGACGGCGCTGCGGAACCCGCGGCGCCGTTTCGCGTTCACACAGCCTTGCCAGCGATGACACATGGAATGCGCGACAAGTAATCGGCGGGGAACAGCCTGTTTGCACCGGTCGTTTCGGCAGAAGGTCACAACGGCCGCCTGACGCGTCAGGGGAACGGAACCCACGCGCCAAGCGGCAGGTTGATCCGGATATGAATGGGAATTTTGACATGAAATTAAGTGCGCTGGCGGCCCCGGTCGCCCTTATCACGATTTTCGGCATTGGCCCGTTTCAGGCCACCGCGAAACCCTTTCACGCGCAGGGCGACCGAAATCTGGTCGTGGCGCAGGGCTGTCCGCCGGGCTTGGCCAAGAAGTCGCCGTCCTGCGTGCCGCCGGGGCAGGCCAAGAAGATTTCGCGCGGTTTTGTCGTCGGCGATGTGATCGACATCCGCCGCGCCCATGTGGTGTCGCATCCGGGGCGCTATGGGCTCAGCAATCCGCCCGAGGGCGATCTGTATGTCGTCAAGGATGGCCGGCTGGTTCGCGTTGACGGGCGTACCGGGCAGATCCTGTCCATTCTGCGCGTGGTCGATGCGCTGCTGGACTGATCGCTAGCCCGCGGCCTGCATCAGCTTCAGCAGGTCCTGCGCAGTCAGGGGCGCGGGATTTGCCTTCATCGAAGATGAACTTGCCGCCGCATCGGCGGCATTTTGCATGGCATCGCGGTCGATGCCCAGTTGGGTCAGCGTCGGCAGGCCCGCCCGGCGCGACCAGTCGGCCAACAGCGTGACCGCATCGTCGAACTCGATGCCCGGTTGCCCCAGCGCCTGTCCGATCCACGCGCCGATCTGATCCATCCGTGCACGCGTGCCGCCATCTTCGACCGCGCGCCTGTTGGCGCGCAGCACATGCGGCAGCAATACCCCGCAGATCGCGCCATGCGCAGCGCCTGACAGACCGCCCAACGGCCCCGCAAGCCCATGCACTGCGCCCAGCCCGGAATTGGCCAGCGCAAGACCGCCGCACAGGCTGACCCATGCCATCTCGTCGCGGGCGACGGCATCCTCGGCCTGCATCAGCCGCGTCAGCGCCGCCAGACCGCGCGGGATCGCGTCGCGGCACAGCGCATCCGTCATCGCGTTGGCCCTTGTGCAGATGAACGGCTCGATCACCTGCGTGATCGCATCCAGCCCCGAGGCAAGCGTGATGCCGCGCGGACAGTCATCGGTCAGCGCCGGATCGACAACGGCCAGTCGCGGCAACATCCGCAGATCGCGCAGGCTGACCTTGCGGCGATGTTCGGGCACGCCGATCACCGCATTTCGCGTCACCTCGGCCCCGGTTCCCGCGGTCGTCGGCATGGCGACGAAGGGCAAGGGCGCATGGTCCAGCGCAAGGCCCTGTCCCACGACCTCCAGATGATCCAGCGCCGGCCGCGTGGCGGGGACAAGCGCGGCAATCGCCTTGCCCGCGTCGATGACCGCCCCGCCGCCAAGGGCCACCACCGCCCGCGCGTTCGCCTGACGGGCCAGGCCCACGCCTGTTTCGATCATCGGCAGGTCGGGTTCGCTGGCAACGGCAAGCCCGGTCACGGCACAGCCCTGATCCTGAAGCGCATCGCGCAGCCATGCCGCGCGCGCCGGGTTGCTGCCATGAACCAGCAACATCTGTTGCCCAAGTGCCGCGATCCGCCCGACGGCAGCGCGGGACTGACCGCGCCCGAACAGGATTTCCGTTGCGGTGGCAAAGGCGAAGGACATGGACAACCCCGTGAAATGACGACGCCGCCCCAAGGGCGGCGCCGGGTAGGCATCAGGCGACGGCGGCGCGGGATTCGGCGGCCATGCGTGCATCCAGTGCCAGCATCTGGCGCACGGCCTCGGCGGCCTCTTCGCCCTTCGTCACGAAATGATCGCGATAGAACTGGGTCAGCAACTCGGTTTCCTGATAATTATGCGGCGTCAGCGATACCGAGAAACACGGCACGCCCGTTTCCAGCCCGGCGGTCATCAGACCATTCACGACAGCGGCGGCCACGAAATCATGGCGATAGATGCCACCATCCACGACAAGCGCGGCTGCCACGACCGCATCGTATTTGCCGCTTTGGGCCAGTTTCTTCGCCAATAGCGGCATTTCGAACGCGCCGGGCACGTCATAGGCATCGACGGTCGCGCCCGGAATCAGGGTCGCGGCCTTGGCGGTGAAACCGTCATATGCGCGATCCACGACATCGGCGTGCCAGCGGGCTTTGATAAAGGCGATGCGGGGGGTCTGGGTAGTCATATCGAAGGAACCTTCCGTTTAAACAGCGTCAGGTCCCAGAGCACGAGCCTTGGACGCGCCCGTGGGATACGGACGGCCTCGGTTCTCTTTCATCCGGACTATGACCGTCGGCCCCGGAGTTTCACCGGATCTGCTGACCCCTTGCCGGACGGCAAGGGCGCTCGCGGGCTGTAACCGCCGGTGGGGAATTGCACCCCGCCCTGAGAACGGGCCAAGCGTTAGCACGGCCCGTTCCATGCGCCAAGACCCCAATTCAGGTGACGGCCAGCACCGCCAGACAGTCGCCCGTCTGGATCAGGCCGGGGAAATGCCGCGCGGCGACAATGCCGTCCATATTGGCCAAAACCTCGACCGGGGCGACGCCACTGCGATCCGAAGGCCAGATATGGGCAAGCGGCTGCCCTTTCGTCACCGCCTCGCCCAGATCAGCCAGCGGCTGCATCAGCCCGTCGCGGGTCGCGAAATGGAAACAGTCATCACCCGGCATGTCCAACAGAACGCCGTCCCCGGACGGGGCGACCGGCCCGGACATGATACCCACATGCCGCAGCAGGTTCAGCGCCCCATCCGTCGCGATCCGCGCCGAGCGTGCGGTCGCAGTGCCACCGCCACCCAGTTCGGTCGTAACGAACAGCTTGCCTTGCGATTCAACCGCCGTGTCGAACATGCCGACATTGTCGATTTCGCGCATCATCATCGAATAGGGTGCGCCAAAGGCCTGCATCGCCGCCACGCAGGCGGCCTGCTGTTCGGCATCGTCCAGATAATGCGCCGCCGCATAGGGCAGGAAATCCAGCGTCTTGCCCCCTGAATGATAGTCCAGGACCACATCCGACATCGGCACCAGCACATCGTTGAAATAATGCGCGATCTTCTGGGTGACGGTGCCGTCCGGGCGGCCCGGGAAACAGCGGTTCATATTGACCTGATCGATCGGGCTGACCCGCGTTCCCGCCCGGAAGGCCGGATAGTTCATATAGGGGACAATGATGATCCGGCCCGATATCTGCTCGGGCTCGATCTGCCAGGCAAGCGATTGCAGGGCGATCGGCCCCTCGTACTCATCGCCATGATTTCCACCGGTCAACAGGGCGGTCGGCCCCTGCCCGTTCGCGATGACGGTGATGGGGATCATCACGCTGCCCCAGGCGCTGTCATTGCGCGAATAGGGCAGCCGCAGAAATCCGTGATGCTTGCCGGGCCGGTCCAGCGGGATCGTCGGACTGATCGGGTTCGCGGTCATGATTTCACCAGCATCCGGCGCGGAATGTTGCAGAACAGCTCCGGCTCTCGTTCGGTGATGACGATGGATTCGGTGGTCTCATAGCCCCAGCTTTCCATCCACAGGCCGGTCATGAAGTGGAAGGTCATGCCGGGCTTCAGCTCGGTCTGGTCGCCGCGGCGCAGGGACATGGTCCGCTCGCCCCAGTCGGGCGGATAGGACAGCCCGATCGGATAGCCGGTGCGGTTGTCCTTGACGATGCCATATCGGTCGAGGACCGTGAAGAAGGCGTTGGCGATATCCTCGCAGGTATTGCCCGCGCGCGCGGCCTCGAGGCCCGCGTCCATGCCCTCCAGCACGGCCTTCTCGGCGTCCAGCATTTCCTGCGGGGGCGTGCCCAGGAAGATCGTGCGCGACAGCGGCACGTGGTATCGCTGATAGCAGCCGGCGATCTCGAAGAAGGTGCCCTCGTCCTGCTTCAGCGGCAGGTCGTCCCAGGTCAGATGCGCCGCCGCCGCGTCGGGGCCGGAAGGCAGCATCGGCACGATGGCGGGGTAATCGCCGCCATGCTGGGACCATTCGTCGTAACGCAGCCCCGCGTCATAGATCTCGGCCACGAGGTCGCATTTGCGCATCCCCACCTCGATCTTGTCGGCGATGCGGCGGTGCATGCGTTCAACGATGCGGGCGGCCTTGCGCATATAGGCCAGCTCCTTGGGCGTCTTGACCGCCCGCTGCCAGTTGACCAGCCCCGTCGCATCCAGGATCTGCGCGTCGGGCAGACCATAGACCAGCCGTTCATGTGCCTTGGCGGAATACCAGTAATTGTCCATCTCGACGCCGATGAAGCCGGTATGCCAGCCCCGGTCGGCCAGCTGCGCCCACAGGTAATCCATCGGGTGCCGCTCGACCGACATGACGTAGTAATCGGGATAGCCGACGATGCACTCTTCGGGCATCCAGACGGTGCGCAGCGCGCCCGGCGCGTCGATGCCGCGACCGTACCAGATGGGCGGCCCCTCCGGCCCCACGATGACGCATTGGTGGACATAGAAGGACCAGCCGTCATAGCCGGTCAGCCAGGCCATGTTGGACGGGTCGCTGACGATCAGCAGATCGAGGCCCAGCTTCTCCATGCTGGCGCGGGTCTTCTTCAACCGTTCCTCGTATTCCTCGGTCGAGAAACGCTCGGGGGTCCTTTGCAGTTCTGGCATTCAGGGATCTTTCGAAAACGCGGCAAGCGCGTGGGTGGCAATGGCGGTGTCTTGCACGCCGGTTCCCGTCAGATCCGCGATGGTGATCTGATCGGAATGGGTTCGGCCGGGATGGCGGCCAATGATGATATCGCCCAGTTCGGGCAGATCGCCCGCCCCGCTGAAGATGCCTGCTTCCAGCGCGGCGCGCAGTTCGCCCATCAGGCGGGTCTGGCCGATCCGGTCCGCGACATACAGATCGGCGCGGTCCAGACAATGCGGGTCCAGTTCGTTCTTGCCGGCCTGATCGCTGCCCATGGCGGTCACATGCTGTCCCGGACGCAGCCAGTCCGCGCGCAGGATCGGATGCGTCGCCGGGGTCGTGGTGACGATGATGTCGCCGAACCGCGCGGCCTGTTCGGGATCGGGCTGGGCGCTGACCTGCAACCCCTGCCCCGTCATCTGCTGCGCCAACGTGGCCGCCTTGTCGGGATCGCGGGCCCAGATCACCGCCTGATCTATCGGCCGGACCAGACGCAGGGCCTGCAACTGCATCCGCGCCTGCAGACCTGCCCCGAACACCGTCGCCCGTCTGGCATCGGATCGCGCCAGATGCCGCGCCGCGACCGCCCCGGCCGCCGCGGTGCGCAGATCGGTCAGATAGCCATTATCCAGCAGCACCGCCTGCACCCGGCCCGTATCGCTGGACAGAACCACCATCATCCCCGAGGTCGAGGGAAGCCCCTTGCGCGGATTATCGAAGAACCCCGGCGACATCTTGACCGCAAAACCCGGCAGTCCGGGCACATAGGCGGTTTTCACATCCAGTTCGCCGTTCACATCGGGCATGTGCATCGACAGGATCGGCGGCATCACCACCCCGCCCCGCGCCAGCGTCGCGAAGGCATTCTCGATCACATCCACCGCCGCCTGATCCAGCGTCAGCCGGTCGCGCAGCTGATCTTCGGTCAGGATGCGGATATCGCTCATGCGCCTTCCGGCTTGACGATGTCCGCGTGACGGGCGGGGTCGATATTCCTGCCGCTGAGGATTGCGATCAGCGGGCCATCCTCGTCGCCGCGCAGCTTGCCCGCAAGGATCGCGGCGACGCCGACGGCGCCCGCGCCCTCGACCATGTCGCCATGCCGGTCCCACAGATGCCGGATGCCGACGGCGATCTCATCCTCGGTCAACAGGATCAGGTCATCCATCAGACGCCGCGTCATGTCGAAGGTCAGCCGATTGTCTAGCCCGATCCCGCCGCCAAGGCTGTCGGCCAGGCTGTCCAGTTCCCGCACCTCGACGGGATGACCCGCCTTCAGGCTGGCGGCCATGGCCGCGCCGCGCTCCATGCCGATGCCCACGATGCGGATCTTCGGATGCAGCGACTTGGCCGCAAGCGCGACCCCCGACAGAAGCCCGCCCCCCGACAGGGGAACGGCGATGGTGGCGGCGTCGGGAAATTCCTCGACGATCTCCAGACCCAGCGTGCCCTGACCGGCGATCACGTCCTCATGGTCGAATGGCGGGATCAGGGCAAAGCCTTCCTCGCGTTCCAGGCGATGGGCCTCGACAAAGGCTGCGTCCTGACTGTCACCGATCACGCGCGCCTCGGCGCCCAGATCGCGGATCGCCTGCACCTTGTTTTCCGGAACCAGCCGCGACACGCAGATCACCGCCGGCAGTCCCAGTTGCCGCGCCGCATAGGCAACGGCGCGGCCGTGGTTCCCGGTCGAGGCGGTGGTGACGCCCGCCACCTTGCCCAACCGCGCCACCGCGTTCGAGGCGCCGCGCAGCTTGAAGGCACCGGTTTCCTGTTCATGTTCGCATTTCAGCCAGACCTCTCCCCCGGCCATCTGCGACAGGCTGGGGGACGGCTTGGACGGTGTCTGGCGCACCATGTCGCGGATCCGGTCCGCGGCGGAACGGATATCGCGCAACTCTACCATGTCCGCACCTTGAACAGACGTCCAAGGCCGGCGGCGGGAATGCGCGCGATGTCCAGCATGGACCAGAACATGGCAAGGTTGGAACTGACGACCGGCTTGCCCAGACGCGCCTCGATCTCTTCGATGACATCGACGGCGGGCAGCGCGGTGCAGGAAATGAACAGCGCCTGCGCATCGGGGTGGTCCGCCTCGACCGCGAAATCGACGATCTCCTGACCAGGCAGCACGGCCATGTCGCGATCGTCGGGAAAGCCCATCGAGTGGCGGGTGACGACGCCCAGACCATGTTCCTCGAAGTGATCGCCGACCAGATCGGTGGTTTCGGCCAGATAGGGGGTCATCAGCGCGATTCGGGTCACGTCCAGCGCGGCAAAGCCCCGCAGCGCGGCGGCAACCGGGGTGGTGATCGGGGCACGGTCGCCCAAGGCGTCGCGCACGCCATCGCCCAGCACCGCCGAGGCCGAGGTGCAGGCAAAGCCCACCCCCTTCAGTTCGAACCCCGGCACCAGCAGTGCGGCAGCCTGTTTCAGCATCGGCCCGGTGCGGCGCAGGTTTTCGGCGGTGGTCGGGTTTTCAAAGGCGATGCGGGTCACATGCAGGCGGCAGCCCGGCGGCAGCAGGCGCTGCGCGTCGCCCTCGATGGTTGCGTCGGTGGCAAGGGCAATCAGCCCGAACCGGTGGTAATTATCGCGCCACATCAACAGACGGACCTTTCGCTAAACGACCAGAACGGGGCAATGGGCAAGCCCCGTGACCTTGTGACTGACCGAGCCCAGCAGATAGCCCTCGGTCGCACCCAACCCGCGCGAGCCAAGGACGATCAGGTCGCATTCCTTTTCCTTCGCCATCTGCACGATGGTCCGCGCGGGCGGCCCGGCCTTGATGAAGGCGCTGACCTTCTCCACACCGGCGTCGCGGGCGTGGCTTTTGGCGTAATCGGCGGCGTCGCGGGCGGTCTGGCGCATGGTTTCATCCAGATTGCCGCCCGGTTCCAGGCTGCCGCGCACCATCGACAGCGACGCCTCCAGCATGGAATGATGGCGATAGACGGTCACGACGATCAGCTGGCTGTCACACAGCTTGGCCAGTTCCGCCGCCTGCATCAGCGCCCGCTCGGCCCCGCTGGATCCGTCATAGGGCACCAGGATCTTGCTATACATCGCGGACACTCCTTACTTCGCAAAGGCCAGATCGCGCAGGAACAGGGCGATCTGCGGGAAGAAGATCAGCAGCACCGACACCGACAGCAGCATGAAGATGAAGGGCGGCGTGCCCTTGATCACCTCGACATAGGGCCGCTTGAACACCGCGATCGCGGTGAAGATGTCGCAGCCGAAGGGCGGCGTCGCACTGCCGATGGCGACCTGCAGGGTGATGATCGTGCCGACCAGCACCGGGTCCAGACCGACCGAGGACACGACCGGCGCAAAGATCGGCACGAAGATCAGGATCACCACGATCGGATCGACGAACATGCAGCCGATGAAGAACGCGATCGAGATGGTGAACAGCACGCCATACTGGCCCATTTCATTGATGCCGATCCCCGCAAGGATCTGCTGCGGGATCTGCGCAAAGCTGATCACATAGGAAAAAGCCGCGCCCGCGCCGACCAGAATGAACACCACGGCGGTAATCAACCCGGTCGATTTCGCCGTCGAGTACAGCTGTTTCATGCTCATCTCGCGAAAGACGACCATTTCCAGGAACAGGGCGTACAGGACACAGGCCGCGGCGGCTTCGGTCGGGGAAAAGATGCCGCCATAGATGCCGCCGATGATGATCGCCGGAAAACCCAGCGGCCACAGCGCGCGCCGCACAGCCGCGCCACGTTCGGCCCATGTGGCCTTTTCCTCGACCGGGACATTGTTGCGCACGGCATAGATGTAGGAATAGATCGAAAACATCAGCAGGATCAGCAGCCCCGGCCCGATGCCCGCGATGAACAGTTCCGAAATCGAGGTGCCGGACACCACGCCATAGATGATCATCCCGATCGAGGGCGGGATCAGGAAGGCGATGTCGGACGCATTGACGATCAGCGCCAGGATGAAGCTGTCCTTGTAGCCCGCCTTCAGCATCCGTGGCCGCAGCGGCCCACCGACGGCAACGACCGTCGCCTGTGTCGACCCCGACACCGCCCCGAACAGCGTGCAGGCCGTGGCGGTCGATACGGCCAGCCCGCCCTTCAGATGGCCGACAAAGGCCATCACCAGGTCGATCAGCCGCGTCGCGGACTGGCCCCGCGTCATGATATCGGCGGCAAAGATGAACATAGGCACTGCGATCAGGCTGGCGGGACGAATGCCGCCCAGGATCTGTTGCACCATCGTATCCAGCTGCCCGAAGCCGCCGAAAAGCCCGACAAACCCGATCAATGACCCCGCGATCAGCGGGATCATCATCGGAAAGCCCAGAAGAAGAAGGACGATCATCGTCCCGAAGATGGCCCAGGTCATCGCTCAGACCTCCTCTTCCGCGCTGTCGTCATAGCCTTCCAGCGTGCTGGTCGACAGCCAGATGTCTTTGTCCAGAAAGTTCTTGATGGCGGTCAGGGCGTATTGCAGCCCGGTCAGGGCGAACCCAAGGGGGGCCCAGACAATGATCCACCATTGCGGAATTTGCAGCGCCGGCAGAACCCGCCCGCGCGACGCCTGCGTCAGCACGTAATCAAGGCTGTACCATGCCAGCAGGAACATCGCCGCCGCCGTCACCACGGCGATCAGCACCATCATCGCCTTGCGCAGCCCGAAGGGCGCGGCATCGAAAAAGGCCGACATGCGGATATGGCGCCCGTGGCGCGCGGCATAAGAGATCCCGGCACATGTGATCAGGATGATCAGCGCCTGATTCAGTTCCTCGGTAAAGAAGATGCTGCGTCCCAGCACGAAGCGGCCGACGACATTCGCCATCGTGTTCACCGCCATCAACAGGACGCCGACGGCCAGCAACACGGCCTCTATTCGGGCGATGGCGACATCGACGACGCCCAGAATGCCGGGCAGGCCCGACACATAGGCGGAATCGTCGATATCGTCATCGACCGAAACGGCCTCGGCGGCGGCGATGACATCGGGATCAGGCTTGGGGGTGTGCTTGTCATCAAGCGTCATGCTGCAACCTTTCGTTGCAAGTTTGGGTCGGGCCGGGCGACACATGCGCCCGGCCCCCTGGCTGACAGGTCAGTTTTCGGCCTTGGCTTCCGCGTCGGCGTCGGCTTCGCCTTCCGCATCGGCAGCACCGCCCGAAACCGCGTCCAGATCGGCCTTCATCTGATCCAGAATGGCCTGTGCCTGCGATCCACCGATTTCCAGGAACTGCTGTTCCACGTCATCGGCCGTGTCGCGGAACGGCTGGCGCTGTTCCTCGGTCAGGTTGGTGATCGTGATCGAAGGCTTGGCCTCTTTGATCTTCTCAAGCGAGGTTTCGGTCAGACCGTCCTGATAATCCACGATATAATCGAAGGAGGCCGCGATGGCGTCCTGCACCAGCTGCTTGTCCTCGTCGGGCAGGCCGTCAAAGAATTCCTTGTTGGCCATCACCGCAGTCGTGAAATTGTTGTGCCCGGCGCGGGTGATGTAATCGGTCACCTCGTACATCTTCGTCGACTCGATGAAGAAGGCGGGGTTTTCCTGACCCTGGATGATGCCGGTCTGCAACGCGCCATACACCTCGCCCCAGGGCAGCGGCGTCGGCGTCGCGCCGAAGGCCTTGTAGCCTTCAACCAGCAACGGGTTGGTCATCACACGGAACTTGACCTCGTTCAGGTCGGCTGGCGACGTCACCTCGTTGGTAGTGGTCATCATGACCTCGCCCTCGGGGAACATGGTCAGCAGTTCCAGCCCCTGATCGGCATAAAGCGGCGGGAACAGTTCCTTGATCGTCTTGGAACTGCGGAAGAATTCGACCAGTTCATCCTGATCGGCCGGCAGCAGATAAGGCACGAAGAATACCTGCGCCTCGGGGATCAGGGCGCCGGTAAAGCCGGGCGACTGGTCCACGAATTGCAGGATGCCCGACTGGGCCTGTTCCATGATATCGGCGGATTCACCCAGCGTCCCGAACGGGAACAACTGAACTTCGTGGTCCGAATTCGCCTCGATCTCTTCCTTGAACTTCTGGGCGAACTTGCCCTGCACCTCTTCCATCGCCTCTTCGAACGCATAGCGCCAGGTGTCGGCCATCGCACCGCCGGCACCCATGATCAGGGCGACAAGGCTGGCTGCGGTCAGGGATTTATAGGTCATGATACCTCCTGTTGTTCGGGACGTTCGGGATGCAACGCAGCCCTTCCCCGATGGTTTCAGGATCGGGGAACAAAGCCCCGCATCTCTTGGCCCGAGACTTCGGGACAATGACAATTCAAGTCAATCGGCATATTAAATCATGACAATTTGGCGGCAGAGTGTCAAACAAGCTGCCCCAATCACGCCCGCCGATCCTCGGATCAGTTGCCAAGAATTCCGGCAATGGTCGTCAGCGCCTGCTCAAGATCGCCGCGTGTCGGGCCGCCCAGACACAACCGCAGGGCGGGGCTGCGGTCACTGACCGAAAAGCCGGTCGAGGCCGTCACCGCGACATTGCGATCCAGCGCGGCCTGCAACAGATCGTGGTCATCGACATCGTTGGGCAGGGCGATCCAGCGGTGCAGACCATGCCCGAACCCCGCGCTCAGCGGTCCAAGGATGCGTTGGGCCATGCGGTTGCGGGCCGCAAGCTCCTGCCGTTGCGCCACCAGCAAGTCATCCGCGACACCACTGGTGATCCAGTCATTGGCGATCTCGGCGACCATGGGCGTCGCCATCCATGCAACCGAAAGATGACGGTTCATCGCCCGCTCTGCCAAAGTTTCGGGCAGCGCAAGAAAACCCAGCCGCAATCCCGGTGACAGGCATTTCGACAGGCCGGTGAAATACAGGCTGCGTTCGGGGGCAAAGCTGGACACGGGCGGCGGGCGGCGCGGCGCGACCGGGCCAAGCGCGTCGTTTTCAATGATGATCAGCCCATGTTCGGCGGCGGTCTGGGCCAGATCCTCGCGCCGTTCACGGTCGATGATTCGCGCCTGCGGCCCCGCCCCCGAGGGCAGCAGGAAAACCGCCCGCAGCTTGCCCCCCGCCATCCGCGCCGCCTGTGCCAGCGCCTGGGGGATCATGCCGCGATCATCGCAATCGATCCCGCGCATCCGCAGATGCAGATGCCGGATCGCGGGTTTCAGCGCATGACAGCTGTAGCTTTCGACGGCGATTTCCTCGCCCGGTTGGGCCGCGGTCATCAGCGCGACCATGAAGGCCGGTGTGTTGCCATTGGTGATGATGATGCGCTGCGCGGGCACCACCATGCCGCAGCGCGCCAGCCAGCCCGCCGCCATGCCGCCATACAGCGCCATCGCCTGACGGGGTCGAAAGGAATGCATCGCCGAATGCGGCAACCGGGTCGCGATCCGTTGCAGGCTGTCCGACCAGGCCTGCGTGACCTGCGGCAACGCCACCGGCGTCATCATCGACAGGTCGATCGGCGGCCGTTCGGTGGCGGCGCGGAACCACGGAAGTTCGACCGTTTCACGCGGACCGGATTTCACGAAACTGCCGCGCCCCACCTCGCCCGAGATCAGATCGGCGCGAATCAGTTCCTCATAGGCGCGGCTGACGGTCTGGACGGACAGATGCAGCCGCCATGCCAGATCCCGGTGGGGCGGCAGTCGGTCGCCCGGTCGCAGGCTGCCCGAATCGATTGCGGCGGCAATCCCCTGCGCAAGACTGCGATAGGCGGGGCGGGTGATATCTTCCTTGCGAAGCGGCCAATGCGACATGTCGCCAAAATCGCCAAGCGAAACAGACTTGTCCAGATTGACAAAGCCGATCCCGGCGGAAACAAGCGACTTATGCAGTCCACCCGCCTTGATGATCGCGACATCGCCATACTTGCCACGCTGTGCCGCGAGGGGCGCATCGCCAAGACCGATCTGGCGGCGCGGGTGAACCTGTCGCCGACGCCCTGCTGGGAACGAATGAAGCGGCTGGAAAAGGCCGGGCTGATCCGTGGCTATCGCGCCGAAATCGACCTGGCCGGCCTTGGCCCGCATGTGCAGGTTTTCGTCACGGTCGAACTGGAAAGCCATCGCGCCGAAAGCTTTCAGATCTTCGAACGCACCATCGACCGCATCGACGAGGTCGTCGGCTGCTGGGCCATCGGCGGTGGCTATGACTACCTGATGCAGGTGGTCACGCAGGATGTCGCCAGCTTTCAGACGCTGATGGACGGGCTGCTGGAAAGCCGCGCGGGGGTGCGCCGGTATTTCAGCTATATCGTGACCAAACCGGTCAAGGAACTGCCCCCGGCTCTGGCGCTGTTGGCCGACTGACCAGATTTTTTGCCGCCCGCCATGCCGGGATCAGAGGAATCCTCTGCCCCGCCGCCGTTCTTTGGTGAAATCGCCTGCGCCGTCCCGCGCATCTTGCTGACCAAGCAAGGAGGTGTGCGATGCTGGACGATATGACATCCCGACTGACCGACCGGATCACCGATCCCGGCCTGCTGCCGGTCAAGGGCGATTTTTCGGGCGATGGCCGTCTGGCCGTGCGCGACCCCGCCACGGGCGAACTGATCGCCCAGGTCGGGATCAGCGACGCCACCGGGGCTCGTGCCGCCGTGGATGCCGCGCAGACGGCCTTTGCCGGCTGGTCGATGACCCTGCCCCAGCATAGGGCGCAGGTGCTGCATCGCTGGCACGCGATGATCCTTGACGCAAAAGAGGATCTGGCCCGCATCATGGTCGCGGAACAGGGCAAACCGATCAGCGAGGCGCGCGGCGAAATCGACTATGCCGCCAGCTTTGTCCAGTTCTATGCCGAAGAGGCGCTGCGCCCGAATATCGAAGGCGTGACCAGCCACCTGCCCGACGCGGAAATGGAGCTGTGGCGCGAACCGGTCGGCGTGGCCGCGCTGATCACGCCGTGGAACTTTCCCTGCGCGATGATCACCCGCAAGGCCGCGGCCGCCTTGGGGGCGGGCTGTACGGTGGTCATCCACCCTTCGGCCGAAACGCCGCTGTCGGCGCTTGCGCTGTCGGAACTGGCGCGGCGCGCGGGCTTTCCGGAAGGCGTGGTGAACACGGTGATCGGCGATGCCGCCACCATCGTCGGCGAATGGACTGCCGATGCCCGTGTGCGGGCGCTGTCCTTCACCGGCTCGACCGAGGTGGGGCGGCTGCTGTATCGCCAGTCGGCGGATACGGTGAAACGTCTGGTGATGGAGCTGGGCGGGCACGCGCCCTTCATCGTCTTCAAGGGCGCCGATCTGGACCGCGCCGTGACCGAGGGGATCAAGGCGAAATTCGCCACCTCGGGCCAGGACTGTCTGGGCGCCAACCGCTTTTACATCCAGCGCGAGATCTATGACGAATTCTGCGCCAAATTCACCGCCGCCGTTCAGGGCCTGACCCTTGGTCACGGCATGGACGACCCCGATATCGGGCCGCTGATCCATGATCGCCAGATCGACAAGCAGAACGCCCATGTGCAGGACGCGCTGGCCAAGGGCGCGCGGCTGCTGACCGGGGGCGGTGTCGATCAGGACAAGGGGCCGCTGTTCTTCCAGCCGACCGTTCTGGCCGATGTCACCGACGAAGCCGCGATCATGTCCGAGGAAACCTTTGGCCCGGTCGCCGCGCTGAGCGTCTTTGACGACGAGGACGAGGTGTTCGCCCGCGCCAATGCAACCGAATACGGGCTGGTCGCCTATGTCCACAGCCTGGACCCCCGCCGGATCTATCGGGCGACGCGGGCGTTGCAATATGGCATGGTCGCGGTGAACCGCACCAAGGTCACCGGCGCACCGATCCCCTTCGGGGGCATGAAGCAATCGGGGATCGGCCGCGAAGGCGCCCGTCAGGGCCTCGAGGCCTTTACCGAGATCAAATACATCTGCCGCGACTGGGGATGAGCAAGCGCCCGGGAAAAGGTCCGCGGACCTTTTTCAGCGCCGAACGGGCGAGGCCCGGGAAAGAAAGGAATGAACATGCTGACGAATGACGAACTGGCCAAATGGGACCGCGAAAGCTTTTTCCATCCCTCGACCCATCTGGGGCAATTCGCCCGCGGCGAGGCCGCGCAGCGTATCGTGACCGGCGGTGAAGGCGTTTTCATCACCGATCGCGACGGCAACCGCCTGCTGGACGGGTTCGCCGGGCTTTACTGCGTGAATGTCGGCTATGGCCGCAAGGAAATCGCCGAGGCCATCGCCGATCAGGCGCGCGAGCTGGCCTATTACCATTCCTATGCCGGCCACGGGTCCGAGGCGAATATCACCCTGGCCAAGATGGTCATGGACCGCGCGCCCGAAGGCATGGCGCGGGTCTATTTCGGGCTTGGCGGATCGGACGCGAATGAAACCAACATCAAGCTGGTCTGGTATTACAACAACATCCTTGGCCGCCCCGAAAAGAAAAAGATCATCAGCCGCTGGCGCGGGTATCACGGGTCGGGCCTGATGACCGGCAGCCTGACCGGGCTGGAGCTGTTCCACAAGAAATTCGACCTGCCGCTGACGCAGGTGATCCACACCGAGGCACCCTATTACTATCGCCGCGAGGACACGAACATGTCCGAGGCCGATTTCGTCGCCCATTGCGTCCGGAAGCTGGAAGAGCTGATCGCCGCCGAGGGGGCCGACACCATCGCCGCCTTCATCGGCGAGCCGGTTCTGGGCACCGGCGGCATCGTGCCGCCCCCGGCAGGCTATTGGCCCGCGATCCAGAAGGTACTGGACAAGCACGACATCCTGCTGATCGCGGATGAGGTCGTGACCGGCTTCGGCCGTCTGGGCAGCATGTTCGGCAGCGATCATTACGGCATGAAGCCCGATCTGATCACCAGCGCCAAGGGTCTGACCAGCGCCTATGCGCCGCTGTCGGCCAGCATCGTCGGCCAGCGGATGTGGGATGTGCTGATGCAGGGCACCGATGAATATGGCGTGCTGGGCCATGGCTGGACCTATTCCGCCCACCCGATCGGCGCCGCCGCCGGGATCGCCAACCTGAAGCTGATCGACGATCTGGGTCTGGTGAAGAATGCGGGCGAGACCGGCAATTATTTCTGGCAGACGATGCGCGACGAGGTCGGCGGACATGCCCATGTCGGCGAGGTGCGCGGCGAAGGCATGCTGTGCGCGGTCGAGCTGGTCGCCGACAAGGACAAGCGGCAGTTCTTCGAAGCCTCGGAAGGCAAGGGCGCCAAGGTCGTCGCCGCGATGCTGAAGCGCGGGCTGATCGCGCGGGCCATGCCGCAGGGCGACATCATCGGCTTTGCCCCGCCGCTGTGCCTGACCAGGGCCGAGGCGGACCAGATCGTGTCGATCACCAAGGACGCGATTGCCGAGGTGTTGGGCTGACCATCGGGCCGTGACCTTGCGTCCCGCGACGGCCGGGGGATTTCGCATCCCCCGGACCCCCTGCGGGTCGCGCCCATGGCCCCTGCATCGCTATCCGGGCAGATCGCCCGGACGGTCGATATCGCCGAGCAGGCCATGCCCGGCGACAAGCGCATCTGGTGACAGATCCCGCAAAAGCCGGCCTGCACCCTGATCCCCCGACAGCTCTGCAAGCCGAGGCAACCACGCTGCGGGGAAACAGGCCGGCGGCATGGGTGGGCCGTCATCGACGCTTGCCGCTGGTCGGTCCGGGGTCGCGGTCCGGGCGACCCGGTCCAGATGCGCCGCCGTCACGAAGGGCATATCGCCCAGGGCGATCAGCAACCGATCGGTCCCCGTCACGGCAGCCAGCCCGGCCCTGAGACTGTCGGCTATGGCGGCGGGCACGATCCGGATCACCTGAAACCCCTGAAGATGCACGCTCAGCGCGGGATTGCTGATCACGGCGACGCGGTGGTCAAGCCGCGCCTGCCGCATGGCCGTGGCGGCATGGGCGATCAGGGGACGACCCCGAAACGGATGCAGAAGCTTGTCGGACGGACCAAAGCGCCGCGAGGACCCCGCCGCAAGCAGCAGACCTGTCAGGATCACCCGAAGGCCTTTTCATAGGCGTCCAGAACTTCGGTCAGGACCGAACTTGCCAGCAGACGCGGATCGCGCACCGGTGCGATGACACCGATGGGCCCGCGCAGACGCACCAGATCCCGGGCATCGACACCGGCCTGCGACAGCGCCGATTGCCGCGCCAGCTGGGCGCGACGCGATCCCAGCGCACCGACATAGAAGGCCGGGCTGTTCAGTCCCGCGATCAGGGCGGGCAGTTCCCGGTCGTGATCGTGAAACAGGGTCACGACGGCGCTATAGGGATCGGGTCGGGGCTGATCCGGCCCCAGATGCAGGGGCAGCGACAATCCCCGGCACAGCGCGGCCAGCGCGGTGGCCTCGTCCCCTTCGCCGTGAACATGCAGCGCGGGCGGCGGGGTCAGTTGCAACACGAAGCCATCGGGATACAGACCCGGATCGCGGGGATCATCCGCCCGGACGGCACCGGTCGTCAAATCGACATGCCAGCGCCGCGGAAGACGGTCACGCCGCGCCTGCGCAACCTGAGCCAGAAAATCGGCATCGGGCCGCCGGATCAACGCGATCCGGACCGAGCCACCGCAGGGCAAGGGCAGATCGACCGGGCCGCCCTGCCCATAGGTCAGATGGATGACAGGCTGCCCTGCCTCCAGATAGGTCGCGATATCGGCGTCGATGCAGCCCGCACCCAGACGGCCCACCCGGCCACCATCGGGCCACAGCGCCATTGCCGCACCGGGCTTGCGTGGAAAGCCACCCCTGGCGTCGATCAGCAGGGCAAGCGCACCGCCCGGACGGGCCGCAAGCGCATCGAACGGATCCATCATCATTCCGGACATGGTTGCCCCGCCGCGCCCCATTTCAGGACGTCATCAATGTGAGACTGCAACCCGTGGGGCGCCGGTTGGCGGTCTCCGCCGGGTTGAAACCCCCAGGCGACGAAGCCGCCATGGGCAGCGTCTTCCTGCAGATGCCGGGCAAGTTCTATCCAGTCGCGATCACCATTGCGTTCGGGATCGGACATCTGCGCACAGACCTGAGCGCTGGTCAGGCCGAACCACTCCATCTCGACGGGGGCAAGACGCCAGTCGATCATGGCGTTGGGCGCCGCATGGGGCGCGCTGTCCAGCGTCGAGGCGGTGACATGGCAGGTCGCGCAGGGCAGCGTCTCGATGCCCATCCGGCTTTCCCCGGCAATGATGTTCATGCCATGCGGCCCGGCATTGTCATATTCGGGGCCGGACCACATCGGGCGATGATCTGAACCGGTGTGACAATTGGCGCAGCGCGGATGCGACACGACCTCGTAGACGCGGGCCCATGCAGCCAACCCGTCCGTGATGCTGACGGATCCCGGCTCGGGCGGGGCCACGACCGAGGGCATGACCTCGGCCCCCGCAGGGGCGGCAAGCGCCAGAAGCAGCGCAGCCCACCTCATGCGAAGCGCAACTGCCGGGTCATCGGCAATTCCCTGACCCGCATGCCGGTGGCGGCATGGATCGCATTGGCCAGCGCCGGGGCCGCAGGCGGAACGCCCGGCTCGCCCAGTCCGCGCACGGGACCATTTTCCAGAAGGCGCACCTGCACCTGCGGGGCCTGATACAGGCGCATGGCCTGATAGGCGTGGTAATTCGTCTGCTGCGGCATGTGATCCCGATAGGTCAGTTCGCAATTCATCGCATGGCCCAGCCCGAACAGCATGCCGCCGGACAGCTGCGCCTCGGCATTGACGGGGTCCAGAACGGTGCCGATATCGGCGACGGCAAAGGCGCGATCCAGACGGATGCCCTGTGGCGTTTCGGTCACCTCGACCACCTCGGCGCAGGGCACGCCGAAGGACAGGCAAAAGGCCACCCCGCGTCCGCGCCCCGGTCTCAGATCGCGCCCGGTCCAGCCCGACAGTTCGCGCAGTTCTTCCAGCACCAGCCGCGAGACCCGATCGTCGCAGGCGTCGATCAGACCCTGCAAGGGATCGATCCCCGCCGCATCGAACAACTCGTCCATGAAGCTGCCGTGGAAAAACCCGTTGGCCGAGGCGCCGACCGAACGCCAGCTGCTGACCGGCACCGTTTCGGCGGCGCGATGCCCCGTGACGCGGTAATCGGGTATGGCGAAGGGCTGATCCCATGCGCCCGCCGTGATCGTGTTGTCCGGCCCTGGCGGCGCCATCCAGACGCGCCCGAACCACGACGCCGTGACCGAGGGCGAGGCGACGGCCAGGTCCAGCGCGCGGATGCCGGTCTTGTCGGCCAGCCCCCTGCCCCGCGCGATCTGTGCCGGACGCGGCTGGTCATGGGTGAAATCCTCGGCCCTGCTCCAGATCATCTGGATCGGCTGGCCGGGCATCTCGGCCGCGATGCGGACCGCCTGCATGATGAAATCCAGTTCCAGCCGCCGACCAAAGCTGCCGCCCATCATCTGGTTGTGCAGCGTGATCGCATCCTGCGGCAGACCGGTCAGATCGGCGACATGCGAGACGACGAAATCAGGCACCTGTGTCCCGGTCCAGATCTCGCAGCGATCGGCATCGACGCGCACGGTGGCGTTCATCGGCTCTAACGGGGCATGGGCCAGAAACGGCACGCGATATTCGGCCGTCACCGGCTGGCCATCGGCCAACGCGGCCTCCACATCCCCGTCGTTGCGCAGGCGGCTGTCCACATCGCCCTGATCCAAGGCCTGCGTCAGGCTGTCCCAGATCTGATCCTGATTGCCCGCGGTGTCCGGCGCGGCCCATTGCAGATCGACCGCCTGAAGGGCCTGCATCGCGTGCCAGCTTGTCTCGGCGATGACGGCCACGGCCTCGCCGATCTGCAACACGCGACGCACGCCGCGCATCTGTTCGGCATCCGCGCTGTCGAGGCTGGTGATCCGCCCGCCCTGCGGCACCGCCCGGACCGAGGCATACAGCATGTCGGGCAGGCGCAGATCCGCGCCATAGACCTGCGTGCCGGTGGATTTCGCCACGATATCGCCGCGACGCATCTTCCGACCCAGCCAGCGCCATTGCGATTTGTCGCGCAGAACCACCTGATCGATCGGGTCGATCTGCGCGGCCTCCGTCGCCAGCTGCGTATAGGGAATGGCCCGCCCGTCGGGCAGGATGACCGCACCGTCCGCCGTGGACAGGTCCTTGCGATCCAGACCTTCGCGCAGCGCGGCGGCCTGTTTCAGCGTCTCGCGCGCGACGGCACCGGCAAGGCGCAGCTTTTCAAAGCTGTCCGGCGCCGAGGACGAGCCGCCGGTGATCTGGAACCCCAAAAGGCGCGAGGGCACATCCACGGCCCCGCGCGCGGCCTCGGCCAGCCAGCCGCGATCCGTGGGCCGGAACGGCAGGCTCTCGCCCAGAACCGAGGTGTTGTAATAGGCGGCACTGACCGGACCTGCCTCGATCCGTGCCGTGGCCGGGTCGACATCCAGTTCCTCGGCGATCAGCGCGGCCTGCATCCAGCGGCTGCCCTGCCCCTTGTCGGCCCGTGGCGCAATCAGGGTCACGCCCTCGCCATCGATCAGCACATAGGGGTTCAGCGCGCTTTGGCCTTGCGGAAGATCGCCCATGAAAGGGTCGGGCAGTGGCCGGCCATAGCGCCACGCCCCGAAAGCCACACCGCCCAGCACCGCGGCCGAGCCGATCAGAAAGCCGCGCCGCGCGATCCGCCCCGCCCGCGACATCAGCTGCCCGCCAGCCGACGCGCGGCATCGTGCACGGCCGCGCGGATTCGCGGATAGGTGGCGCAGCGACACAGGTTGCCGGACATGGCGCGGTCGATATCCTGATCGGTCGGGGACGCGTTCAGCATCAGCAGCGCCGCCGCCGACATCACCTGCCCCGATTGGCAATAGCCGCATTGTGCAACCTGATGATCGATCCAGGCGGCCTGGACCGCGTGCAAAGCCTGCGGCTGGCCCAGCCCCTCGATCGTGGTCACCTCGCCGTTCAGATCGCCCAGCCGCAGCTGGCAGGATCGCACCGCCATGCCATCGACATGCACCGTGCAGGCACCGCATTGCGCGATGCCGCAGCCGTATTTCGTGCCGGTCAGGTTCAGCACCTCGCGCAGCGCCCACAACAGCGGCATCTGCGGGTCGGCGTCGATATCATGGGTCTGGCCGTTCACGGTAACTTGCATGCGCCCAAGCTAGGTACAGGCCCGCCGTTCCGCAAGGAAGCATCTGCGCCGAATTCGCCTGCCTTTACGGCAGCCCGAAAATGCGAAAAGACCGCCACCCAAACGGGTGCGGCCTTACCGCGTCACAAAAAGGGCGAGATCTTACTTGATCTTGCCTTCCTTGTACTCAACGTGCTGACGGACAACCGGATCGTATTTACGAACGGTCATTTTTTCCGTCATGGTACGGGCATTCTTCTTGGTCACATAGAAGTGCCCGGTCCCGGCCGAAGAGTTCAGCCGGATCTTGATGGTCGTCGGCTTCGCCATAGTCGTCGCTCCTGCTTCGGGGAAAGACGCCTGCAAACCCCGTGGAATTCGTGTGAAGCCGCCTTGTAGCCCGCATCGGCATGAAGTCAACCGCGAATCGCCAAGAAAACCGGTAAAAGCGGCACCGAAATGCAGCTATGCGGAAAACGCGGGGCTCAGGGTGCGATCCACAACAGCCAATCGCTGTGAACCCAGCCCAATCCCGTGCCGGTCAGCTTGCGCGCGGGCCCGTCATTGGCACAGACGCCGGGCTGGTCGATGATGCCGTCGCTGGTGGCGATGCCGACCCAGTCGCCCTGGGCGCTGAACTGATTGACCCGGTCGCCATTATGCAATTCGCCGATCTTGCGATATGTCGTGCCGGGGCCGCTGCGGATGGCAAGAAAACCGTCGCCCCCAGCCTTCAGACCACGCACCTCGCTGAGACCACAGCTTGCCGCCTGACCGTCGCCTTCATGTTCGACGACCGGCACGTCCAGCTGTTGCGCCGACATGGGCAGCCCCGTGCCGCATGCGATGCCGACCGCCACCACCATTTTCCACATCTTTCACCCCCTACCTGCAAACAACGGGCACAAGGCTAGCATGAAACAGCGATTCGGCACCAAAACGCGCGGAGGGCCTGTAAGCCGGATTCTGTCCAAGGGGTTGCCCCTCTGGATGACCATTCATCTGGCCCGGCCGTTACCGGCCGGATCTAGCTGCCTACCCGGACCTGCTGGGGCAAGGCGGCCCTGCGGGGTTGCCCCCGCGCGCGGTCCCTATTCGGCATTGCTCCCGGTGGGGCTTGCCATGCGGGGTCTGTTGCCAGCCCCCCGGTGGGCTCTTACCCCACCGTTTCACCCTTACCCGCGCGGACGCGGGCGGTCTGTTCTCTGTGGCGCTTTCCCTGGGGTTGCCCCCGCCGGGCGTTACCCGGCACCGTCGCCTCATGGAGTCCGGACTTTCCTCGCGGCGACGGGTCCTGGACCCGGTGCCACGCGGTCATCCAGCCCTCCGCGCGGGACGGGATATGACCGGGAACATCGCCCCGGTCAATGGCATCAGCCCAGATCGCCGCCCAGACCCTGCATCAAAGGCAGGAAATCGGGGAAGGATGTTGCGATCGGGCTGCCATCATCGACGCTGACCGGGGCGTCGGCGGCCAGCCCCAGAACCATGAAGGACATGGCGATGCGGTGATCCAGATGCGTCACCGCCACCGCCCCGCCCGGAACCGAGCCCGCGCCGTGAACCGTCATGCTGTCGCGGGTTTCCTCGACCCGGACGCCATTCGCCTCAAGGCCACGGGCCATGGCGTCGATGCGGTCGCTTTCCTTCACCCGCAACTCGGCCACGCCATTCATCACGGTCGCGCCCTCGGCGAAGGCGGCGATCACCGACAGGATTGGAAATTCGTCGATCATGCTGGCGGCGCGTTCGGCGGGAACGCTGACCCCTTTCAGCGGACCATGGCGGACGACCAGATCGGCCACGGGTTCGCCGCCTTCCTCGCGCTGGTTTTCGAAACGGATATCGGCACCCATTTCCAGCAATGTGACATACAGCCCGTCGCGCGTCGGATTGCGGCTGACACCGGGCACGCGAATTTCCGAGCCCGGCACGATCAGCGCCGCCGCCACCGGAAACGCCGCGCTGGAAGGGTCGCGCGGCACGGCAACCGGCTGAGCCCGCAGTTCGGGCCGACCGGTCAGGGTGATGACGTGCCCCTCATCGGTGGTCTCGGTCGTGATCGTCGCACCAAATCCCGCCAGCATCCGTTCGGAATGATCACGGGTCGGCTCGGCTTCGATCACGACGGTGTCGCCGGGGGCGTTCAGACCGGCCAGCAGGATCGCGGATTTGATCTGCGCGCTGGCGACAGGCGTGCGATAGCGCAGTGGCACCGGGTCGGCAGCGCCCTGAATGGTGATCGGCAGACGCCCGCCTTCACGGGTGGTGATACTTGCGCCGAATTCAGCCAGCGGATCGGTGACCCGCGCCATGGGACGGCGCGACAGGCTGGCATCGCCGGCGAAGGTGGCGGTGATCGGCGTCGTGGCCATCGCGCCCATGATCAGACGGACGCCGGTGCCCGAATTGCCGCAATCGATGACGCCCTCGGGTTCGCTGAACCCGCCGACGCCGACACCGTTGACCACCCATTCGCCGGGTCCGGTGCGTTCGACCTGCGCCCCGAAGGCGGCCATCGCCTTGGCGGTGTCCAGCACGTCCTGACCTTCCAGCAACCCGGTGATGCGGGTTTCACCGACGGACATGGCCCCAAGGATCAGCGCGCGGTGGCTGATCGACTTGTCGCCGGGAACCTGCGCCGTGCCGGTCAGGGGGCCGCTGCGCTTGGCGGTCATCGGGCGGGGTTCGGCGGAATGGGACATGGGACACCTCGTGATTGCCGCGACCTTGTATCGCTAACATCGCGGCGCTGCCACCCGTTTTGCACGCGCCCTAGCCCGCCGGATCCGCGCCCCCGAACAGATCCAGCTGCGCATTGTCGTGATCGGTTTCGAAACCCGACAACGTGATGCCCAGCAGCCGCACCCCGCGCGGATCGGGCAGCACGGTGGCCGCCAGATCCAGCGCGATTGCCAGCATCTCGGCCTGCGAGGCCACCGGGCGGCCAAGACTGCGGGCGCGCGTGATCTGCTGAAAATCCGAAAACTTGACCTTCAGCGTGACGGTGCGGCCCTGCAATTCATGCCGGCCGACATGCTGCCAGACCTTGTCGGCAAGCGGCAGCAGGGCCTGTTCGATCTGATCCATCTGCATCAGATCGGCGGAATAGGTATTTTCCGCCCCCACCGATTTGCGCACCCGGTCGGGGCTGACCCTGCGGTGATCGACCCCGCGCGAGATATTCCAGTAATAGCGTCCGGCCTTGCCAAAGCGCCGCAGCAGAAAGTCCAGATCCTGCGCGCGCAGATCGGCGCCGGTCTGAATGCCCATCGCGTTCATCTTGCGCGCGGTCTGCGGGCCGATGCCATGAAACTTACCCACCGGCAGCGTCAGCACGAAGTCCGGCCCGCGGTCAGGGGTAATCACGCAAAGCCCGTCGGGCTTGTTCTGATCCGAGGCCAGCTTCGCCAGAAACTTGTTATAGCTGACCCCCGCGCTGGCTGTCAGCTGTGTGGTGTCGCGGATCCGCGCGCGGATTTCCTTGGCGACCTGGGTCGCGGTCTGACCGGGCCACAGGTGATCGGTCACGTCCAGATAGGCCTCATCCAGCGAGAGGGGTTCGATCAGCGGCGTATAATCGGCAAAGATGTCGCGGATCTGGGCGCTGACCGCGCGGTAGACCTCGAACCGGTGCCTGACGAAGATCAGGTCCGGGCAAAGCCGCGCGGCCCGGACCGATGGCATGGCCGAGCGCACCCCGTAGACCCGCGCCTCATAGCTGGCGGCCGCAACCACGCCCCGCGCCGACGACCCGCCGACCGCGACCGGCTTGCCCCGCAATTCCGGGTGATCGCGTTGTTCGACCGAGGCAAAGAACGCATCCATGTCGATATGGATGATCTTGCGGATGGCCGCCGGGTCCGGGGCCATGTCGGCCCCGTGGCTCATTCGCTGTCGACGCGCAGGGGGGACAGGCGGGCGGTGTCGGCCTGCATCCCTTCGGCCAGCCGGTCAAAGCGGACATGCGCAATCGCCTTGCCGCCCGATTGGGTGAACAGGGCGCCGACCTCGCGCCCGTCGCTGACGATCTTCGTGCCGACCGGGGCCTGCCCGTCGATGGCCAGCACGGTCAATCCCTTGCGCAATTCGGTCTTGTGCTTCATCCGCGCCGTGACTTCCTGCCCGACATAACAGCCCTTGCGGAAATCGACGCCGTGCAGCCGTTCGAACCCGGCCTCCAGGATGAAGGTGTCGTTCGGGATCAGCTCGATCAGGCTTTCGGGGATGCAATGGGCCACCCGGATCGCATCCCAATCGGTGCCGTCATCGCCGGTCGCGCCGTAATGCCGCCATCCCAGCGCATCGTGACGCGGATCGGCAATCGCCCCTTCGGGCGCGGGACCGGTGCCGCGGGCGACGGGCATGTCGATCGCCTCAATCGTGACTTTCGACCGCAATTTGTACATCGACAGGCGGCGCATCAGGTCGTCGGCCAGCCCGGCATCGACATCCAGAAGCAGCGCGTCATCCTGCGGGATCACCAGAAAATCGGCCAGATACTTGCCTTGCGGCGTCAGCAACGCCGTCCAGCACGCCCCGCGAGAGATGTCGTTGGTGACAAGACCCTGAAGAAATTCGATGCGGTCCTCGCCGGTCAGGCGAATGATCTGGCGGGTCATCTACTGGTCTCCGAATTGCAAAGCGACAAGGCGGGCATAGGCGCCGCCCCTGTCCATCAACTGGTCATGGCTGCCCTCTTCGACAACCCTGCCCTGTTCGATCACGACGATCTTGTCGGCATTGCGGATCGTGGACAGACGATGCGCGATGACCAGCGTGGTGCGCCCCCGCGACAACCGATCCAGCGCATCCTGAACCAGACGTTCGCTTGCGGTGTCCAGCGCACTTGTCGCCTCGTCCAGCAACAGGATCGGTGCGTCGCGCAGCACGGCACGCGCAATCGCCACGCGCTGACGCTGCCCGCCCGAGAGGGACGATCCGCGCGGGCCGGCGGCGCTGTCCAGACCGCGCTGCAATCCGGCGGTGAATTCATCGACATGCGCCGTGCGCAGCGCCTTTTGCAGGTCATCCTCGTTCGCGTCGGGGCGGCCCATCAGGATATTGTCGCGCAGCGTCTCGTCGAACAGCGCGGAATCCTGCGCCACGGTCGAGAATTGATCCCGCAGCACGCCAAGGTCGTAATCGGTGACCGACACGCCCCCCAGCAGCACCTGTCCGCTGTCAGGATCGACCATGCGGGTCAGCAGGTTGAAGACGGTGGACTTGCCCGCCCCCGACGGTCCCACCAGCGCAGTCGTCTGGCCCGCCGGCGCGATAAACGACAACCCACCCAGCGCCATCTGACCGTCATAGGACAGGTGAACGTCGCGCAGCTCGATCGACTTGTCGGCGGGCGGTTCCCGGCGCGACCCCGACCGGATCGTCGGCGCGGTGTCAAAGACTTGGTAGATGCGTTCCAGACTGGCCGCGGCGGTCTGCCAGTTGCCAGCCGTGCTGCCCAGACGGCGCATCGGCTGAAAGGCCAGTGCCAGCGCGGTAAAGAACGACATGAAATCCCCGACGCTCCGCTCGCCCTCCATCACCTCGCGGCCGCCCAGGGCCAGAACGGCGACAAAGCCAAGCCCGGTGACGATATCGGTCAGCGCCGGGATCACGCTGCTGGTCGCGGCGACCTTGGTCTGTGAATCCCGGATGCGGCCCACGATCTGGGCAAAGCGGTCGGTCTGCGCGGCCTCGGCGCGGTTCAGCCGGATCGAGGTGATGCCGTGCAGCACCTCGTCCAGCCGGGTCGCGCGCTGGCTGGCATGGGCGCGGTTCTGGCGCATCTTGCGGCGGATATAGCGCTGAACCAGCGCCGCGGGGGCGATCAGGATCGGTGCCCCGATCAGCGCCGCCAGCGTCCAGACAGGGTCGATATTCACGGCCACCGCGAACAGCATCACCAGCGAAATCGCATCGCGGGTCGAGGATGTCAGGATCGTCGACCACACCCCCTGCACGGCCATGGTGTCGCCCTGTATCCTTTCGATCAGCGCGCCGGGCGGGTTGGTGCGAAAGAACTGCCCGTCCAGCGTCAGGATATGGGCCAGCATGTCGCGCTGCATCAGGGTCGAGATGCTCAGCGAGATCCGCGTCAACAGGGACCGGCTGGCAATCAGCGTGATCGCGCGCAGAAAGAAGATGCCCAGAATCGCGCCGCCGACCCACCAGATCGCGCCCTCTTCCTTGCCGACGAACACGCGGTCGAACAGCGGTTTCAGCATCCAGGAAATCAGCGCCAGCGTCGATCCCTCGATCGTCATCAGCACGAATGCCCCCGTCATGCCCAGCCGGTGCCTTTGCAGATAGTCGCGCCACAGCCGTGCAAACAGGCCGCGAGAGGTAAGGGTGCTGCTGCTGTCTGGCTGGCTCACTGAATTCCGTCCGCGTTCTTGTTGGCACGTTCCGGGCGGGGCCGGTCATGTCTTGTCCGCAAGCCATAGCCCGTCAGCGCCGGGGCGGGCAAGGCGGCTGCGGCAATTGACGCCTGCGCGAAAGCCCCCTAGCCAGTTTGCATATCGTGAAGGAACCCGCCCATGACCCTTGCCTTCGGCCAGCCCATCATCGCAATTCCCGGCCCCTCGCCGGTGCCCGACCGGGTGCTGCGCGCCGCGCATCGCGCCTCGCCCGATATCTATGGCGACGAACTGGCGGCGCTGAATCTGCAGGTCATGGCACAGTTGAAGCGGCTGGCCGGAACGCGCGCGCATCTGGCCCCCTATATCGGCAACGGCCATGTCGGCTGGGAGGCCAGCGCCGCCAATATCTTCAATCCCGGCGATCGGGCGCTGGTTCTGACATCGGGGCATTTCGGGCGGTCCTGGCTGGATCAGCTGACCCAGACCGGCATCGCCGCCGAGGCGCTGGATTTCGGCAACCGCCCCGCAGATCCGGCGATGCTGGCCGAACGGCTGGCGCAGGATGGCGATGGTCGGATCAAGGCGGTCATGGTCTGCCAGACCGACACCGCCAGCGCCGCCTGCGCCGATATTCCCGCGATCCGCGCCGCGATGGGCGATCACCCCGCGCTGCTGGTCGTCGATGCCATCGCCTCGCTGGGTTGTGCGCCGATGCATATGGATGACTGGGGCGTCGATGTGCTGATCGCAGGCAGCCAGAAGGGGCTGATGTGCCTGCCCGGCACGGTCTTTCTGTGGTTTTCCGACCGTGCGGCGGCTGTGGGGCCAACCGCGCTGACCTCACCGACATGGAACTGGCATCTGCGAGCGGGGGCCGAGGCGCTGTGGCGATTTTGGGGCGGAACGCCGCCCGTGCAGCAGATCTTCGCGCTGGACGAGGCGCTGCGCATGATCCTGGACGAAGAGGGCCTGCAGAATGTCTGGGCACGCCACGACACGCTGGCCAAGGGTGTCTGGGCCGCGACCGAGGCCTGGGCCGACGGCAATCCCGACATCGTGCTGTCGGTGCAGGACCGCGCCTGCCGTTCGGCCGCGGTGACCGCGCTGAAGATCCCCGGCGCGGATGCGCTGCGCGGCTGGACCCGCGACAGGATGGGCGTGACGCTTGGCGTCGGTCTGGGTGCGGCGGACCCCGCCAATGCGCTGCGCGTGGCGCATATGGGCTACTGCAACGCGGCGACGGTGATGGGCGCGCTGGGGGCGATGGCGGCGGGCATGACCGCGCTGTCGATCCCGCATGGCCGTGGCGCATTGGACGCGGCGGCGGCGGTCTTTGCGGCCAATGCCTAGGCGGCGTCCCCCGGCATCCGCGCCAGCGTGACCAGCGTATCGCCATATTTCCGCTGATCCAGCAGGACCAGCGGCGCGGGCAGGATCGGCGGGCGCGATTCTTCCCAGACGATCATCGCGCCGGGGGCGATCCAGCCCCCGTCCAGCGCCGAGGTCAGTGCCCGCTCGCCCAGCGCCTTGCCATAGGGCGGATCCAGAAAGATCAAACCGAAAGCCGCGCCCCGGTTCTGGCCCAGCCCGGTCGCGTCGCGCCGCCACAGATCGGTGGACCCCGCCGCCCGGCAGCGGTCGATATTGTCGCGGATCAGCGCCCGCGATTTCACCCCGTCATCGACAAAGGTGACCGCCGCCGCGCCGCGCGACAGCGCCTCTAGCCCAAGGGCGCCGGTGCCCGCGAAAAGATCCAGCACCCGCGCCCCCGGAATCGGGTTTCCATGACCGCCATTGATCAGCAGGTTGAAGATCGATTCCCGCACCCGGTCGGTGGTCGGTCGCAAATGCGCGGCCTGATCGCCAATGCCCACCTCGGCCAGTTTCAGCCCACGCAGATTTCCGCCAACAATCCGCATGTTACATCAGCTCTTTCAGGTTTGCGGCCTCGCGCACGGCTTGCGGGTCGGGCGATTTCCCGGCCTCGATCAGGCGCTTGCCGATCATGTAGGCGCGGGCATCATTCAGCGCATCCACCGCGATCAGCCGCCCCCCCGCGTAATACCAGACCGAGCCACCATGCGCCCCGTCGCCCGACCGCGTCACGATACGGTCGTAACCCGTGCCCAGCCCGGCGATCTGCAATTTGGCGTCGAACTGATCCGACCAGAACCACGGCCTTGCCTGATAGGCCCGCCCCGCACCCAGCATGTTGTCGGCCACGCATTCGGCCATATCGATGGCATTGCCGACGCTTTCCAGCCGAATTCGCCCGCCCGCATGCGGAAAGCTGGCGCAATCGCCCGCCGTCCAGATCGCCGGGTCCGAACTGCGGCCAAGTTCATCGGCGGCAATGCCATTGTCCAGATGCAGGCCTGCCGCCTCGGCCAGATCGGTGCGCGGGGTCACGCCGATGCCCGCGACGACCAGATCGGCGGGCAGATGCCGCCCATCGGCCAGATGCACCCCGTCGACGCGATCCTGGCCGGTCAGTCGGGCGATGGCGGTATCTTCAAGGATGGTGACGCCGTGATGGCGGTGCAGATCGCGGATCATGTCGGCAGTCTGCGGTGCCGCGACACGGCCCAGGATGCGCGGCGCGGCCTCGATCAGCGTGACCTCCAGCCCCAGCTTGCGGGCAACGGCCGCCGCCTCCAGCCCGATATAGCCGCCGCCGATCACGATCAGCCGGCGCCCCGCCTGCATCTGCGGGGCAAGCGCGTCCACGTCGCCCAGATCGCGCACGACATGCACCCCGTCCAGATCGCCCCCCATCGCGGCGGGCAGATGCCGGGGCGCCGCCCCCAGCGTCAGCGCCAGCGCGTCATAGGGCACGCGCCCCTTGTCGGTCACGACAGCATGGCCCGCATGATCGATCGCCGTCACCCATTCGCCAAGGCGCAACGCGACACGCTGTTCCGCCCACCAATCCGCCCCGCGCAGCAACAGCCGGTCCAGCCCCATCTGTCCCAGCAGATAGGCCTTGGACAGCGGCGGACGCTGATAAGGCGCAACGGTTTCCCCGCCGATGACGGTGATCGCGCCCTCATGGCCTTTGGCACGCAGCCTTGCCGCCATTGATGCCGCCGCCTGCCCGGCCCCGACAATCACGATATCCATAAGGGCCCCCGCCGCTGGTCTGTCTTCGGGCTGCACCCTATAGTCGCGGCGAATCCGTTGCAATTCATGGAGAACGCGCAATGAGCATCCAAATCGGCGACAGCTTTCCCAAAGGCGCCCTGCTGAAAGTCGGCGAGAACGGCCCCGAGGCCGTTGACACCGCCAGCCTGTCGGAAGGCCGCGTGGTGATCTTCGGCCTGCCCGGCGCCTTTACCGGCACCTGCACCAACGCCCATATGCCCAGCTTCGTGCGCACCGCCGATGCGTTCCGCGCCAAGGGCTTTCAGCGCATCGTCTGCCTGACCGTCAACGACCCCTTCGTCTGCGACGCCTGGGCAAGCTCGACCGGGGCGCCGGATGCCGGGATCGAGGTTCTGGCCGATGCCGATGGCAGCGTGACCAAGGCACTGGGCCTTGATTTCGACGCGCCCGGTGCAGGGCTTTACGGCCGCTGCAAGCGTTTTGGCGCATTGCTGCGCGACGGCAAGGTCGAGGTGATCGACGTGGAAGACAGCCCCGGCACCTGCGGCATCAGCGGCGGTGAGGCGCTGTTGGAAAAGGCCTGATCGCAAGGCCCTGAAACAGGAAAGGCGCATCCCCGCGGATGCGCCTTTTTCATCGGTTCGGGCATGGCGCCACCATCGCAGGCCCGTGCAGGGACCGGCGACCTAACCGCCGATGACACCCGCGACCCGCCGCTTCGGCCAGACGGCCGCCAGCCACCTTTCGACCCATTTCGCCTGTGTCATCGCGCGCCATGCGGGCCGATGCAGCAGCAAGGCGCCGATCAGAACCATGATCGACAGCTCGGCCAGGATCACGATCAGATAGATCGCGCGGCTGGCATCGAACACCACAAGCAGGTTGCTGGCCGCATAGCACAGGACCAGCGTGCAGCAAAAACTGAACAGGGAATTGCTGCCGATCGAGGCGATATTGCGCAGCAGCCGCGATGTGACCGGAACATCAGGCGCGTTCAGCCGATCCAGCACATAGACCACCAGAACAAGATCCACGATCCGCAGCGCCCCAAGCCCATATTTCGACGAGAAGTTGTGCACGATCCACGCGTTTTCCTTCATGTAGTGGATCACGAAAAAATAAAGCAACAACGCCCATCCAACCGTTCGCAATGGCGGCAACGCCGCCCGCACCCGGTCAAGATGCATGCCGACGACCACCGCACCAAAGAACAGGAACTGCCACGCCATCGGCGAGACGAAGAACCGATCCGGCTCTTGTCCCGGATCAAGAACCACAAGGCTGAGACCATAAAGCCCAAGCGACGCGACGATCGTATAGCGCCAACGCGCCTGCAACAGGACGAAAACGGGCAATATCACCAGGAAGATGATATAGACATTCAGCACGTTGAAATAGGGAATGGGCGCGAACAGGAACAGCGTGCCGGTCATCGCCGACCAGAGACCCGGCTGAAGGTTGTGGATCTCGGCGTTCACACCGGCATGGTTGAACGCCAGCACCACGGCCGCCACCACGAAAAAGGCGATGGCATTGAACAGCCACAATTGCAGCGCCCGCGCCCAGCCCTTCTGCAACAGGCCCGACGCGCCCTGCCGCTGCAGGGTCCGCGTATAGACGATGCCGCAGATCAGGCCGCTGAATGCGACGAAGATATCGGCGCCATGAAAGAAGAACCCGAGACGCGGATAATAATGCCCATGATCCGCCAGCAGGGCCGGACCGCACATCGTGTGCGTCACTGTCAACAACAGGATCGCAAATCCACGGATGACGTCTATTCGATTGTCGCGCATTGACCAAAAACCTTGCAACCTGTGAAGCGCATCAACCCTCAGTGATGCGCTTCTGCAGATTCCGCAAGGCTTTTGCAGCACCGCGAAACTCGCGGTGCGATTTTGGCAGGCCGCCGCGCGGGTCTAGCTTCGGCTCACCCAGCCGCCGATATTTTCGCGGATGACGTTCATCATCACCTCGATATGGGCCGGATCGTCGTTCAGGCAGGGGATATAGGTGAAATCCTTGCCACCGGCCTCTTCATAGCTTTCGCGGATCTCGCCGTTGATCTCTTCCAGGGTCTCGATGCAATCGGCGGCGAAAGCGGGCGAGATGACGGCGATGTCGTCGTGACCCTGCCGCGCCAGTTCCGCGACATGCTCGACGGTATAGGGGCGCAGCCATTCCTCGCGGCCAAAGACCGACTGGAAGGTGGTGTCGACAATGCCATCTTCCCAGCCCAATGCCTCTTGAAGCAGGCGCGAAGTCTTCTGGCACTGGCAGTGATAGGGATCGCCCTGCATCAGATAGCGCTTGGGCATCCCGTGATAGGACGCGACCAGTTTGCCGGGCTTGCGATCGCCAAGGCAGCGCCGCACGCTGTCGGCCAGCGCGGCGATATAGTCGGGCCGGTCGAAATAGGGATCGCAGGTCCGAACCGAGGGCTGCCAGGTCTGTTCCATCAGCGCGCGGAACAGCTGGTCATTCGCCGTGGCCGAGGTCGCCCCCGCATATTGCGGATAAAGCGGCAGGAACACGATCCGGCGGCACCCAGCCTTGACCATCCGGTCCAGCACCTCGTGCGTCGAGGGGTTGCCATAGCGCATGCAGAATTCGACCATGACCTGCTCGCCCCATTCGGCATGGGCCCGCGCGCGCAGGGCCTCGGTCTGGTCGCGGGTGATGGTCATCAGCGGGCTTTCGCCCTTTTCCTCGTTCCAGATCAGCTTGTAATTCGCACCGGAACTGAAAGGCCGTTTGGTCAGGATGATCCCCTGCAACAGCGGCTGCCATTTCCAGCGCGGCAGATCGATGACCCGGCGATCCGACAGGAATTCGTTCAGATAGCGCCGCATCGACCAATAATCATATCCGTCGGGCGTGCCCAGATTGGCGATCAGGATGCCCGTTCTGGCGGGCTTGATCTTCGGATGATCGGCGGGGGCATGGGCAGGCGCAGAGGCTGGCGTCATGATTGTTTCCTGATTTCGTTCAGCGCGTCGGCAAGGCTTTTTCGGGCCGATCCCGGACGCAGGGGCTTTTGCTGCGTGTCCGAGGGTGCCCATCCGGTCAGAAAAACCAGATCGAAGGTGGCGGCGATACGGGACGGATCGTCGCGGTCGGGATGGGCCCCGGCGTAAATGGCGGCGGCGCGGGCCAGAACCTCGCGCCGGGTGGGGCGGCGCAGGCGGGCCGCGATGGCGTTACCCTCGCCCATCGCCCGCAGATCGCGCGCCAGATGCAGCAGGTCACGATAGCTGGCGCGCTGGCTGACCAGATCGGCAACCGGCAAGGCCAGTCCGGCGCGGTGCAGAAGCCCGCCCAGATCGCGGATCTCGCCCATCGGCAGGATGCGCGGCGACAGCCCGCCCGTCACCTCGGCCTCGGCCTGGGCCAGCGCCGCGCGGGCTTCGTGCAGGGTCTGGCCACCGAAACAGGCGGCAATGAACAGGCCGTCCTCGCGCAGCGCGTGACGCGACTGGACGATTTGCCCGACCGGATCATCGGCCCAATGCAGCGACATCGCGTGGATCACCAGATCATGCGCGCCGGGCCGAAGATCCAGCACCGCATCGTCGGGGACGATGGTCGCGGTCGGGAAATACCCGCGCCACAGCTCGGGAAAGCCGGTCACCACGGCGGGTGCGGTAAAGCTTCTGTTAATCTCACCCAGCCTATCTTCGATCTCATCGGCGGCGATTCGGTGGAGCAGATCGACATGACCCTGACGCATCGCGCGCTGGCGATTGCGGATCAGGGCGGTGCGGTCTGTCAGCGCCGGGCGCGCGGCGTCGGGACCAGAGGAAGCAGAGGGGATGTTCATGGGGATGCAACATAGGGTGCTTGCTGCGCCGATGAAAGCCGCCCTGCGCCTACTTTATCCGCCGCAATGTCTGTCCTGCGGCGATCCCGTCGCCACTGGCCAGGCACAGCTTTGCACCAAATGCTGGCCCGATGCGAAGTTCATTCAGGGCTGCGCCTGCAACAGCTGTGGCGCACCCCTTCCCGGACAGACCGATACCGACGTCATTTGCGACGACTGCCTTGCAATCCCGCGTCCGTGGCAGGCAGGCCGCGCGGCCATGGTCTATGGCGGGACGGGACGGCAATTGATCCTGGCGCTGAAACATGGTGACCGGCCCGATCTGGCCCCGCATCTTGGCCGCTGGCTGGCCGAGGCGGCCGCGCCCCTGACCACCGGCGATACGATCGTCGCGCCGGTGCCGTTGCACCTGCGCAGGCTGTTGAAGCGCAAATACAATCAGGCCGCCCTGCTGGCAGATCACGTCGCACGCAGGCACCGGCTTCTGCATATTCCCGATCTGTTGCTGAGGGGTCGGCACACCCCCGCGCAGGACCACCGTGGCGTTCTGGATCGTTTCGCAAATATCGCGGGTGCGCTTCAGATCAATCCCCGCTGCGCGGGACGCATCGCCGGCAGGCCCGTTCTGCTGATCGATGACGTGATGACCTCGGGCGCGACGCTGGCCGCGGCGACACAGGTGCTGCAGGATGCCGGGGCGGGGCCAATTTCGGTCGCGGTTCTGGCAAGGGCGGTCAAGGATGACTAGATAACGCCTGACCACCAGACAGAGGCTAACATGACCACCCAGAACGTCGAGATCTACACCACCCGTACCTGCCCCTTCTGCATTCAGGCGAAATCGCTGCTGAAGCAGAAAGGCGTCAGCTTTTCGGAAACCGATGTCGGGTCGGACCCGTCCAAGCGTGCCGCGATGACCCAGCGTGCGAAGGGCCGCCGTACAGTGCCGCAGATCTTCATCGGGCAAACCCATGTGGGTGGCTGTGACGATCTCTATGCGCTGGAACGCGCGGGCAAGCTGGACGCGCTGCTGAAGGGCAAGGCCGCGTGAAGGATGCCTCGGCACTGAATGTCGCGCTGTTGCAATTGACCTCGGGCGATGACCCGCAGGTCAATCTGCCCCGGACCATCGCCTTGTTTCGGCAGGCGGTGGAACAGGGCGCGGATTTCGTGCTGACGCCGGAAGTGACCAATATCGTGTCGCCCGACCGCGGCTGGCAGGCGAAAACCCTGCGCCACGAGACCGACGATCCGACCCTTGCCGCCTTACGGGCCGAGGCCGCACAGGCAGGTGTCTGGCTGCTGATAGGGTCGCTTGCGCTGAAGGGCGACGACCCAGCCGATGACCGCTTTGTCAATCGCAGCTTTCTGATCGCGCCAGATGGCCGCATCGCCGCGCGCTATGACAAGCTGCATATGTTCGATGTCAGCATTTCCGACACCGAAACCTACCGTGAAAGCGCGGCCTACCGCCCCGGCGACCGCGCCACGCTGGCCGATATGAACGGCATCGGGATCGGCATGACGATCTGCTACGATCTGCGGTTTCCGCATCTTTACCGGCGACTGGCGCAGGCCGGGGCGCGGATCCTGACCGTACCCTCGGCCTTCAGTCCCGTCACCGGCGAAGCCCATTGGGAGGTTCTGTTGCGCGCGCGGGCCATCGAGACCGGATGCTTCATCCTAGCACCTGCACAATGCGGCACCCATGCCGCGCCGAACAGCCCCGACCGGCGTCCGCGCCGCAGCCACGGCCACAGCCTGATCGTGGATCCGTGGGGAACGGTGCTGCACGACGCCGGTGTGACGCAAGGTGTGACGATACATCGGCTTGACCTTCGGGCAGTTAACGGGGCACGGTCTCGCATCCCGTCCCTGACCCATGACCGCCCTTTCGACGGCCCCCGAGGCAATGAACAAGACCGCGACAAGTAACGAAAAAAATCAGGCAGAAGACAGGCTGGCCGCCAGCCTGTTCGCCGAGGTGTTCATCACCGACCAGCTGTCGCGCAACCTGATCAGCCGCGCGCTGCCGCGCGGTATGCAGATCTCGCATTTCTCGGTGCTGAACCTGCTGGCCCATCTTGGCGAGGAACGCACCCCCGCCCAACTGGCCGAGGCGTTTCACGTCACGCGCGGGGCCATGACCAACACATTGTCGCGGCTGGAATGGGCGGGGCATATCCACATCCGGCCAGACTGGGACGATGCGCGGCGCAAATTCGTCTCGATCAGTCCGGCTGGACGGGCCGCCCGCGATGCGGCAACCGCGGCCTTCATGCCGCTGATTGCCGATGTGGTCCGCGATATCGGGATAGAGCGCGTGCGCGTCGCCCTGCCCGTCCTGCGCGAATTGCGGCGCAGGCTGGAAGGCGGGAACTAGACCGTGCGGCGACCGCTGATGGCGTAGTTCACCGTCAGGTCGCGATCAGACAGGCTCCATCCCCAGGTGATCGGGTTGAACACCATGCCGCGGCGGTCGACCGGCGCCAGCCCGGCCTGCACCATCATTTGCGCCAGCTCTTCGGGCGTGATGAAGCGGTCCCAGTCATGGGTGCCCTTGGGCAGCCAGCGCATGACCCATTCCGCCCCGATGATCGCCGCGCCAAAACTTTTCACGGTCCGGTTCAGCGTCGACATCAGGACCAGCCCGCCGGGCCTGGCAAGATCGTGACAGGTGGCCACAAACTCGGCCGGTTCGGCGACATGCTCGACGATTTCAAGCGCCAGAACCACGTCGAACGCCTCATCATCCTGCAACAGCGACTCGGCCGTGGTGGCGCGATAGTCGATCTTCAGCCCCTGCTGTTCGGCGTGAAGGCGGGCCACGGCGATATTCCCCTCGGCGGCATCGGCGCCGACCACGGTCGCGCCCAGCCGCGCCATCGGTTCCGAAATCAGCCCGCCCCCGCAGCCGATATCAAGGATGCGCAACCCGTCAAACGGGCGCGGTGCGTTGCGATCCAGTCCGAATTCCGCCGCGATTTGCGTCACGATATAATCCAGCCGCACCGGGTTCATCATGTGCAGCGGCTTGAACTTGCCCTTGGTGTCCCACCATTCGGCGGCCATCGCCTCGAACTTGGCGATCTCTGCGGGGTCGATACTGGTCATGTCGGGTCCTTCTGGCGGGCGGTGGCATCTGAGTCTATACTGATTTGATGGACAGATTGGCAGGACAAATCGCCGCGTCTCAAAGCCGCCTCTACCCTACCGGAGAGCCGTTCCGGAGGCATCATATCGATGTCGGCGACGGCCATGTTCTGTATGTCGAGGAATGTGGAAATCCCGAAGGTCGCCCGGTCGTCGTGCTGCATGGCGGGCCGGGGGGCGGGTGCAGCCCGTTCATGCGACAGTTCTTCAACCCCGAACATTACCGCGTGATTCTGTTCGATCAGCGTGGCTGTGGCCGGTCGCGGCCGGTCGCATCGGTGCAGGCAAACACGACCCAGCATCTGATCGCCGATATCGAGGTGATTCGCACGACGCTGAACATTCAGAACTGGCTTCTGTTCGGGGGAAGCTGGGGCGCTACACTGGCGCTTGCCTATGCCCAGTCCCATCCGGATCGCGCCACCGGCCTGATCCTGCGCGGCGTTTTTCTGGGGCGCCAGCAGGAACTGGACTGGTTTTACGGCGGTGGCGCCGGACGCTTTTTCCCGGATCTGTGGGCGCGGTTCTGCGATCCGATCCCCGAAGGTGAACGGCACGACCTGATCGGCGCCTATCATCGACGGTTGTTTTCCGATGATCGCGGTCGGCAACAGCGCTTCGCCCTGCCTTGGCTGATGTGGGAAAACGCGCTGGCCGGGCTGCAATCCGCCGCCGCCAGCCATGCGCCGCCGGAATATGCCCGTGCCTTCGCGCGGCTGGAAAACCACTATTTCGCCAATCGCTGTTTCCTCGACGAAAATCAGCTTCTGAAGAACCGCGGCCGGATCGCGCATCTGCCCGCGGTGATCGTGCAGGGCCGCTATGACATGGTCTGCCCGCCGCAAAGCGCCTGGGACCTTGCACAGGGTTGGGATGGCTGCGAGCTGCGCATCGTTCCCGCATCGGGTCACGCCCTGTCCGAACCACGCATCGCCAGCGAACTGGTGCGCACGATGAACGAGCTGATGGACAGCTGATCCTGCCCTTCACCCGCAATGAAAAAGGGGCGCCCTTCGGCGCCCCTTTTACCATTTGTCTGTCGGCGGCGCTTACAGGCTGCGCTCGACCTCTTCACGCTCGAAGATCTCGATGACATCGCCTGCGCGGATGTCGTCGTAGTTTTCAAAGGCCATGCCGCATTCCTGACCGGACTGCACTTCCTTGACCTCGTCCTTGAAGCGCTTCAGCGTTTTCAGCGTGCCTTCGTGGATCACCACGTTGTCGCGCAGCAGGCGGACGCCTGCGCTGCGGCGGGCAACGCCTTCGGTCACCAGACAGCCTGCGACCTTGCCGACGCCCGTAACCTTGAAGACTTCGCGGATCTCGGCATAGCCGATGAAGTTTTCGCGCACTTCGGCCGACAGCAGGCCCGATGCGGCCGCCTTGATGTCGTCCACCAGGTCATAGATGACCGAGTAGTAACGGATCTCGACGCCCTTCTGGTTGGCCGAGTTGCGGGCCGGGGCGTTGGCACGGACGTTGAAGCCCATGACCGGCGCCTGGCTGGCTTCTGCCAGACCGATATCGGATTCGGTGATCGCGCCGACACCGTAATGCAGCACGCGGACACGAACTTCGTCATTGCCGACCTTTTCCAGCGCCTGAACGATCGCCTCGGCAGAGCCCTGCACGTCGGCTTTCAGGATGACCGGCAGTTCCGCGACATTCTCGTCGGCCTTGGCCTTCGCCATCAGCTGTTCCAGCGTGGTTGCGGCACCTGCGGCGGCGCGCTTGTCCTTGGCCTGCTGGTTGCGGAACTCGGCGATCTCGCGGGCTTGCGCCTCGGTTTCGACGACGTTCAGCACGTCACCTGCCTCGGGCGTCCCGTTCAGACCCAGCACCTCGACCGGAACCGAGGGACCGGCCTCTTCGACGCGCTCGCCCTTGTCGTTGATAAGGGCGCGGACCTTGCCCCACTGTTCGCCGACGACGAAGATGTCGCCGCGACGCAGCGTCCCGTGCTGAACCAGAACCGTCGCGACGGGGCCGCGGCCGATATCCAGCTGCGCCTCGATCACGGCACCCTGGGCCGAGCGATCGGGGTTGGCCTTCAGTTCCAGGATCTCGGCCTGCAGGGCGATCGCCTCCAACAGCTCGTCCAGACCAAGTCCGGTCTTGGCCGATACTTCGACATCCTGCACGTCACCGGACAGTTTTTCGACGATCACTTCGTGGTGCAGCAGCGCGCTGCGCACCTTGTCGGGATCGGCTTCGGGCTTGTCGACCTTGTTGATGGCGACGATCATCGGCACGCCTGCGGCCTTGGCGTGATTGATCGCCTCGACCGTCTGCGGCATCACCGCGTCATCTGCCGCCACGACCAGCACGACGATATCGGTGACATTCGCACCGCGTGCCCGCATCGAGGTGAAGGCCGCGTGACCCGGCGTATCCAGGAAGCTCAACACCGCGCCGGAATCGGTCGTGACCTGATAGGCGCCGATATGCTGCGTGATGCCGCCGGCTTCGCCGGACACGACATTCGCCTTGCGGATCGCGTCCAGAAGCGAGGTCTTGCCGTGGTCGACATGGCCCATGATCGTGATGATCGGCGGGCGCGACTGCAGGTCCTCGGCCTTGTCCTCGACGGTGTCGATGACCTGTTCCACATCCGAGTCGCTGACGCGCACGGTCTTGTGGCCGAATTCCTCGATCACCAGTTCCGCGGTGTCGGCGTCGATGGGCTGGTTCATGCTGACCATCATGCCCATCTTCATCAGCGCCTTGACCACATCGGCCGAGCGTTCGGCCATGCGGTTCGCCAGTTCCGAGACGACGATGGTTTCGGGCAGCTGAACCTCGCGGACCTGCTTTTCGGCGCGCATCGCGCCACCCATGGCCTTTTGCCGTGCCTTTTCCTGCTTGCGCTTCATCGCGGCAAGGCTGCGCTGACGCCCGCCTTCACCGCTCAGCGCCTGATTCAGCGACAGCTTGCCCGAACGACGGTTGTCGTCACGGCCACCTTTGCCGCGTGCATCGCGGTCATTGGCGCGCTCGGGGCGGTCGCGTTCGGTCTTGCGGGCACCGGTCCCGGCACCACCCTTGGCGTCCGCGCGCATCGCAGCGGCTTCCATGGCGGCCGGATCCTGCGCGGCAGGACGCTCGGCGGTGGCCGGCTTCTTGCGTTCTTCGCGCTTGGGCTGCTCTTTCTGCTTGGCCTTTTCCTCGGCCTCGCGGGCGCGGCGGGCATCTTCTTCGGCTTTCGCCTTCAGGGCCTCTTCGCGTTCGCGGTCCTCGCGTTCCTTGGCCTCGGCCTCGGCGCGGCGACGCTCGCGTTCTTCCTCGCGGGCCTTTTCCTCGGCAACGCGTGCTGCGGCCTCTTCGACCTCGCGCGCCTTGGCGGCGGCCAGAGCCTTCAGGCGGCGCTCCATCTCGGCTTCCGAGATCCCGGCGGGGCGGCGCGACGGATCGCCCGCCACCTTCGAGACGAGGGGCGATTTACCTTTGTCGCCACCGCCCTGTCCGGCACTGGGTTTCGGAACCATGACGCGCTTGCGCTTGGTTTCGACCACCACACTTTTGGTGCGGCCGTGGCTGAAGCTTTGTTTGACCTGACCCGAGCGGCCCGAACCGCCAACGCCAAGTGTCTTTTTACCGTCGTTATCGCTCATCTGCGTCTTCATTCCTTCCCGGCAGCCGTATTGCCGCCGTCATGCCCGCGCAGACCCGTCAGTCTGCCGGCTTCCAAGATCACCTTGTCCGTCAGGCCACCCGCCGCAAGCGCGCCGTGTATGACATGATCGCGCCCAAAGGACAAACCCAATTCTGATGCGGTCAGACAGCCGAACCAGCGCCCGCCCGTGGGCGTCCACAGCTTGCCCTTGCCGCGTTCCGACCCGTCGCTGGCCTGCAACAGAACCTTTGCGCGACCCTCGGCCAGCCAACCCTTGACCTTTTCAAAGCCGGCGACCGCGCGACCCGTCTTGCGGGCCAGCGAGACCAGCTCGACCACCCGCTTTGCCAATCCGGCTTCGACCAGGTCGGACAGATCGGCGGGAACCGTTACCTTGGCCCTGGCCGCCCGGGCAAACAGGCCCTTGGCCGCGGCCTTGTCGATGGCCGCACGATCGGCGGCCACCCAGATGCCGCGTCCCGGCAGCTTTTCAGTCAGATCGGGCACGATGCTTTCATCGGGCCCGACAACGAAACGGATCAACCCGGCTTTGGGTTGCACCTCTCCGGTGACGATGCAGCGCCGTTCGGGCGCATCGCGATCCTTAGTGAGACCACCGCGGCTCAAGCGCGAAAATCCGGGGCATCACGCCCCGGCCTCCGCGGTCTCGTCGCCTTCGGCTTCCTCGGCGTCGCCTGCCTCAGCTTCCAGTTCGGCGGGATCGACCCAGCCCAGCATGATCCGGGCAGTCATCACCATGGTCTGCGCCTCTTCAAGGCTGATCTCGAACGGTTCCAGCAGACCTTCGTCCTTGACGCGCTGACCGTTGACCGTGGTCCAGCCGCCGGCCAGTTCCCAGTCGGCGCAGGTGGCAAAGTCTTCCAACGTCTTGACGCCATCCTTGGCCAGTGCCTCTACCATCTGGGGGGTCAGGCCTTCGAATTCAACCAGGCTGTCCTCGACACCCAGGGCGCGGGCATTGTCCAGCGCGGCCTTGTTGCGGGCTTCCAGCACGTCGCGGGCGCGGGCCTGCAATTCGGCTGCGGTGCCCTCGTCGACACCCTCGATCGATAGCAGTTCGTCCTGCTCGACATAGGCGACTTCTTCCAGATCGGTGAAGCCTTCGGCGACCAGAAGCTGCGCGAAGAATTCGTCCAGATCCAGCGCGTCCATGAACAGCTTGGTCCGGGCGTTGAACTCGGCCTGACGACGCTTCGATTCCTCTTCCTCGGTCAGGATGTCGATATCCAGACCGGTCAGCTGGCTGGCCAAGCGCACGTTCTGACCGCGACGACCGATGGCAAGGCTAAGCTGTTCGTCGGGGACCACGACCTCGATCTTGTTCGCCTCTTCGTCGAACACGACCTTGCTGACCTCGGCGGGCTGCAACGCGTTGACCAGAAAAGTCGCCTGATCCTCGTTCCACGGGATGATGTCGATCTTTTCGCCCTGCAATTCGCCGACGACGGCCTGCACGCGGCTGCCGCGCATCCCGACGCAGGCCCCGACCGGATCGATCGAGTTGTCGAACGAGATCACGGCGATCTTGGCGCGGCTGCCCGGATCGCGGGCAACGGCCTTGATCTCGATGACGCCTTCGTAGATTTCCGGCACCTCCATCTTGAACAGTTCGGCCATGAACTGCGGATCCGTGCGCGACAGGAAGATCTGCGGGCCACGGCTTTCGCGGCGGACATCCTTCACATAGGCGCGGATCCGGTCGTTCGGGCGATAGCTTTCGCGACCGATCTTCTCGTTGCGGCGCAGCACGGCTTCGCCACGACCCACATCGACGATGATGTTGCCGTATTCCTCGCGCTTGACGATGCCGTTGATGATGGTGCCGGCACGGTCCTTGAATTCCTCGTACTGGCGGTCACGCTCGGCCTCGCGGACGCGCTGCAGGATCACCTGCTTGGCCGACTGGGCGGCGATCCGGCCCAGATCGACGGGCGGAACCTCTTCCTGGAACACGTCGCCGACCTGCGGGCCACCGGCGAAATCGGCAAGACGCTGATCTTCGCGGGTCCAGAAGTTGCGCGCGTCTTTCGACGGCTCGAAATAGGGGCGGGCCTGATCGGCGGTGAACTGGGCCTGATAGTTTTCCAGCTCTTCATCTTCGACGACCGTGCGGACACGGGTGAAGGTGGCGTTGCCGGTCCGGCGGTCGATCTTGACCCGGATATCCATTTCCGAGCCATAGCGCGACTTCGCGGCACGGGCGAGGCTGTCTTCCATGGCTTCGATGACCAGCTCGGGCTCGATCATCTTTTCGCGTGCCACGGCTTCGGCCGTTTGCAGCAGTTCCAGCTGGTTGGCAGAGGTGATTGCCATCACTTACTCCTTCGAATCGGCGCCGTTCGCGCCCGTTTGTTCTTGGTTGTCGCTGTCGTCTTCGGTCTCGACCGCGTCGAACGCGCTTTCGTCCAGATTGTCGATCTCGATCCCGGCTTCTTTCTTCTGGCGCAGCATCTCGCGGATCAGCTCGTCGGTCAGCACCAGCTTGGCATCGGACAGCCAGTCGAAATTCAGCCCGATGGTCTGAACCTCGCCGCCCTCGTCCATGTTCAACAGAACTTCGTCGCCCTCGACCCCGGCCAGAACACCTTTCCAGCGCTTGCGCCCGTCGATCTGCTCGCTTGTTTCCAGCCGAACCTCGTAGCCCTCGAAGGTTTCGAAATCCTTCAGGCGGGTCAGGGGACGGTCGATCCCGGGGCTGGAGACCTCCAGATGATAGGCCTCCTCGATCGGGTCCTCGACATCCAGTGTCGCGCTGACAGCGACAGAGATATCGCCGCAATCATCGACATTGATGCCGCCATCGGGGCGGTCGGCCATGATCTGCAACGTGGCGGTCTTGCCACCTTGCAGGCGCACGCGCACCAGTTCAAAGCCCAGATCCTCGATCACCGGGGTGATGATCTCGGCCAGGCGCCGGTCGATGGCGGTCTTGGCGATCAGATCGTTCGACATAGCTACCTTCGGATACGAAAAAGGGCCCGCAGCGGGCCCATACGATTAAGTCCGGTGGGCAGGGGGTGGAAGCCTGCACCGCTGTTGAGGGGGATATAGACGCGAATCCCCCACAATGCAAGCGTGACGCGCAACGCCCCGGCACGCGACCGCCCTTGCCCGGCCCTGAAACCGAAAATCCGGGGCGTACCGCTTGCACGCCCCGGATCGCATCAGATCTGTCCGGCATTCAATCTAGACGGGTTTACCCTCATAGGTGCGCGACCCGACGCGGACGATGACATTTCCGTTCGGCGCCAATTTCTCGAACAGACCCTGAACCGAGATATAGCCACCAATCAATATAGTCTTCAGCATGTTGACCCCTTTCCTCCTCTCAGACCAGCTTGCCACGAATTGGTTAAGAAAGAAGTAACTTCTGATTGCACAGGGCTGATCCTGACGAAATCTACAACCAAATGGCGATGCTACAGCCACATTTGCAGCGCCGGGATCAGCGGAACATCCGCCGCGGGCATGGGGTAATTGCGCAAATCACGCGCATGTGCCCATGCCAGCGACTGCCCTTCACGCGGCTGAACGATTCCCTGCCATTTGCGGCAGGCGAACACGGGCATCAGCAAATGGAAATCGTCATAGCTGTGACTGGCGAAGGTCAGGGGCGCAAGGCAGCTGTCCCAGGTCTGGATGCCCAGCTCCTCATCCAATTCGCGGATCAGCGCGACTTCGGGGGTTTCGCCCGGCTCGACCTTGCCGCCCGGAAATTCCCACAGCCCGGCCATGGATTTCCCTTCCGGGCGCTGTGCCAGAAGCACGCGCCCGTCAGGATCGATCAGCGCAACGGCGGCGACCAGAACCGTCTTCACGACCGGTAATCCGCGTTGATGTCGATATAGCCATGGGTCAGATCACAGGTCCACGCGGTACGCGCGCCCTGCCCCAACCCCAGATCCACCGCGATCAGCAGGTTCTGGTTTTTCATATAGGCGCTGGCCGCGGCCTCGTCGTAATCCGGGGCACGCCAGCCCTTTTCGGCCAGAACCATATCACCGAAACGGATGGTCAGCAGATCGCGATCGGCCTTTGCGCCGGATTTGCCGACCGCCATGACGATGCGACCCCAATTGGCATCCTCGCCGGCGATGGCGGTCTTGACCAGCGGCGAATTGGCGATGGCCATGGCCACCTTCTGGGCGTCGGCCTCGGTCTCGGCGCCGGTGACCTGAACCTCGACGAATTTCGTCGCCCCCTCGCCGTCGCGCACGACCAGATGCGCCAGTTCGCGCATCACCTGTTGCAGCGCCGCCGTGAAACCCGCGCCCGCGCCACTGTCCAGCGAGGTGATCTCGGCCGCATCGCTGCGCCCGGTGGCCGCAAGGATCAGCGCATCCGAGGTCGAGGTGTCGCTGTCCACCGTGATCGCGTTGAAGGTGCTGTCCATATGGCCCGACAGCGCCTGTTGCAGCAGCGGTGCCGAAATTCTGGCATCGGTAAAGATATAGACCAGCATCGTCGCCATATCAGGCGCGATCATCCCGGAGCCCTTGGCGATACCGGTGATGCGGATCTGGCCACCATCGCCCGCCACGGTCGCCGAAGCGCCCTTGGGGAAAGTGTCGGTGGTCATGATCGCGCGGGCGGCCTCGGCCACGCCATCCTGCGACAGCGCCCCTGCCAGATCATCGGTGATCGCCACGATCCGGTCATGGGGCAGCGGCTCGCCGATCACCCCGGTCGAGGATGAAAACACCCGCGACGCCGGAACGCCGGTGGCGCTGGCGACTGCCGCCGTGACCGCATCGACCGATTCCTGCCCGCGCGCGCCGGTAAAGGCATTCGCATTGCCGGAATTGACGATGATCGCGGCACCGTCCGGGGCATCGCCCCCCTGTGTCAGCTTGGCCTGATTGTCCAGAACGCAGGCCGCGCGGGTCGAGGACCGGGTAAAGGCGCCCGCGATGCTGGCGCCCGGCGCGATCCTGATCAGGGTCACATCCGTGCGACCCTGATATTTGACGCCCGCCGCACCGCTGGCGAATTCGACCCCGGCGATCACCGGCAGATCGGGAAAGCGTGCAGGCGCCAGAGGCGAAACCGGAAGCCCCGCCTTGCCCATTATTCGGCCTCCAGCAGGTCGGTTTCGTTAATCAGCGCCGGATCGACGCCTTCGGTCTTTTCGATTTCGGCCTCGGTGGTCAGCTGTTCGATCCGTGCCTCGACCTTGTCGCGGCGCACCATCTGCACCAGCTGTTCGCGCACCTCGTCAAGGGCCGGGGCCTCTTGCACGCGGCTGTCATTCAGCTTGATCAGATGCCAGCCGAACTGCGTTTGCACCGGGTCCGAAATCTGGCCCTTTTCCATCGCCTTCACCGCATCGCCGAATTCGGCAACCATCTGATCGGCGCTGAACCAGCCCAGATCACCCTTGTTCGGGCCGCTGGGACCGGTCGAATTTTCTTCGGCCAGCGTGCCGAAATCGGCACCTTCGTCCAGTTCCGCCTTCAGCTCTTTCGCCTTCTCCTCGGTATCGACAAGGATATGGGCGGCCGAATATTCGGTGCTGGGCGCGGCATCGGCGAACAGCTTGTCATAGGCTGCCTGAATTTCGTCATCGGCGGGCTCTGCCTCGGCGATCTCGGTCACGGCGGCGGCAGCCAGCGTGTTGCGGCGCTGCAATTCCAGCTGGGCGCGCACGCCTGCGGTCTCGCTGCCGGTTTCGGACACGGCGGTCTGGCGGATCAGCTGATCCAGCAGCATGTCCCACAATGCCTGATCGGGCAGCCCGGCCATGTTCGGGTCCTGCACCGATTGCTTCATGACGATCATCTGACCCAAGGTGATCGGCTGGCCGTTCACGGTGGCCACGACTGTTTCGGCCGTGCGGTCCTGCGCTTGGGCAAAGACAGGTGTGACCACCGGTGCCGCGATCACGAGCGCGGTCAGAATCGAGCGTTTGAGCATGGAAATTCCTTTGCGGGTCCTTGAGCCGGTCCATTGTGCGGGACGGGCCAACATTGACACTCTGACGGGGGCGGCATACATCCGCAGGCAACCCGTGGAAGGCGCCACCGCCGCTTTTCGATCAGGCCCCTGATACGGCAATGCGGATGGTCCGGGCAAGTGGCCCAACTCTGACAAGCTTTCCCAACAACGTGATTGCGAAGGTAATATGCTCGGCATTGGAAATCTGGCGAAGAAGGTCTTTGGTACGCCGAATGACCGCAAGGTGAAATCGACCCGTCCCTTGGTCGCCCGCATCAACGCGCTGGAAGAGGACTTCAAGGCGCTTTCCGATGAGGGTCTGATCCAGAAAACCCGCGAATTTCAGACGCGCGTGGCCGAGGGTGAAAGCCTTGACGCCATCCTGCCCGAAGCCTTCGCCAACTGTCGCGAGGGCGCGCGCCGCGCGCTTGGGCTGCGGGCCTTCGACACGCAGCTGATGGGCGGCATCTTCCTGCATCAGGGCAATATCGCCGAGATGAAGACCGGTGAAGGCAAGACGCTGGTTGCGACCTTCCCGGCCTATCTGAACGCGCTGACCGGCAAGGGCGTGCATGTCGTCACGGTGAACGACTATCTGGCCAAGCGCGATGCCGAATGGATGGGCAAGGTCTTTACCCAGCTGGGCATGACCAGCGGCGCGGTCTATCCCTTCCAGCCCGAGGCCGAAAAGCGCGTCGCCTATCAGGCCGATGTGACCTATTCGACCAATAACGAGCTGGGTTTCGACTATCTGCGCGACAACATGAAGGGCAGCGTCGAAGAGATGCTTCAGCGCGGCCATCATTTCGCCATCGTCGACGAAGTGGACAGCATCCTGATCGACGAGGCGCGGACCCCGCTGATCATCTCGGGGCCGTCGCAGGACCGTTCGGAACTGTATGTCACGCTGGACAAATACATTCCGCTGCTGACCGAAGAACATTACAAGCTGGACGAAAAGGCCCGCAACGCCACCTTCACCGAAGAAGGTAACGAGTTTCTGGAACAAAGGCTGTCGGCAGACGGCATCCTTCCCGAAGGCCAGACGCTGTATGATCCGGAATCGACCACCATCGTCCACCATGCAAGCCAGGCCCTGCGCGCGCACAAGCTGTTCCTGAAGGATCAGCATTACATGATCCGCGATGGCGAAGTGGCGCTGATCGACGAATTCACCGGCCGCATGATGAAGGGCCGCCGCCTGTCGGACGGTCTGCATCAGGCGATCGAGGCCAAGGAAGGCGTCGCCATCCAGCCTGAAAACGTGACCCTGGCCAGCGTGACCTTCCAGAACTATTTCCGGCTTTACGACAAGCTGTCGGGCATGACCGGCACCGCCAGCACCGAGGCCGAGGAATTCGCCGAGATCTACAAGCTGGGCGTGGTCGAGGTACCGACGAACCGTCCCATCCAGCGACTGGATGAACATGACCGGGTCTACCGTACCGCGCAGGAAAAATACGGCGCCGTCGTCGAGGCGATCAAGGAAGCCCATGCCAAGGGTCAGCCGACCCTTGTGGGCACGACCAGCATCGAGAAATCCGAAATGCTGTCCAGCGTGCTGCAACAGGCCGGGATCCCGCATAACGTCCTGAACGCCCGCCAGCACGAGGCCGAGGCGCAGATCGTTGCCGATGCCGGCAAGTCGGGCGCCGTCACCATCGCCACCAACATGGCCGGTCGCGGCACCGACATCCAGCTGGGCGGCAATGTCGAGATGAAGGTGATGGAGGCGCTGAACGCCGATCCCGACGCCAATCCCGACGAATTGCGCGCCCGGATCGAAGCCGAACATGCCAACGAAAAGCAGAAGGTGCTGGACGCGGGCGGCCTGTTCGTTCTGGGCACCGAACGCCACGAAAGCCGCCGGATCGACAACCAGCTGCGCGGTCGTTCGGGCCGTCAGGGCGATCCCGGCCGTTCGCTGTTCTTCCTGTCGCTGGATGACGACCTGATGCGGATCTTCGGCTCCGAACGTCTGGACAAGGTCCTGTCCTCGCTGGGGATGAAGGAAGGCGAGGCGATCGTGCACCCTTGGGTGAACAAGTCGCTGGAACGTGCGCAGGCGAAGGTCGAGGGCCGCAACTTCGACATCCGCAAGCAGCTGCTGAAATTCGACGATGTTATGAACGATCAGCGCAAGGCGATCTTCAGCCAGCGCCGCGAGATCATGGACAGCCAGGAGGTCGGCGAAATCACCGCCGACATGCGCCATCAGGTCATCGACGATCTGGTCGATGATTTCATGCCACCGAAATCCTATGCCGATCAGTGGGACAGCGAGGGCCTAAAGAACGCCATTCGCGAACGCCTGAACATGAACCTGCCGATCGGCGACTGGGCCGAAGAGGAAGGCGTCGATCAGGAAACCATGCGTGAACGCATCGCGGATGCGACCGACACCTACATGGCAGACAAGACCCAGGCCTTCGGCGAAGAAAACATGCGCCAGATCGAAAAGCAGGTGCTGCTGCAGATGATCGATCAGAAATGGCGCGAGCATCTGGTCACGCTGGAACATCTACGCTCGGTCGTCGGCTTTCGCGGCTATGCGCAGCGCGACCCGCTGTCGGAATACAAGACCGAGGCGTTCCAGCTGTTCGAAACGCTGCTGGACGGGCTGCGTTTCGACGTGACCCAGCGCCTTGCCCAGATCCGTCCGCTGACGGATGCCGAGCGCGAGGACATGCTGCGCCAGATGGCGGAACAGCAGAAGGCCGCCCAGGAACATCTGACGATGGAGCATGGCGCCGAAAAGCAATCAACGGACGAGGAAGAAAAGCCTGCGCCGCTGGTCGAGGGTTTCGACGAAAACGACCCGTCGACCTGGGGTAATCCGTCGCGAAATGACCTGTGCCCCTGCGGCTCGGGCAAGAAGTTCAAACACTGCCACGGCGCGATCTGACACCAGACGGGGCGCAGTTTGCGTCCCGCGACCGCATTTGCGCCTGACGGGCGGGGCAAGCCCCGCCACGCTCAGGCACAAAGCGGCAGTCGCCGCGCGTTACGCCAGTTTCAGAGGCAGCTTCCAACCCCGCAGAAGGTCATCGGCCTGCATGGGGCGCTTGCCGGATCGCTGCGCCAGCAGGATCTCAACGGCACCCTCACCACAGGCAATCCGAAACCCGTCAAGAACCTCGCCAGCCTGCCCACTGCCCGCCACGACACGACTGCGCAGCAACTTGACCCGCTCTCCCTCGATCTCGCACCAGGCACCGGGGAAAGGCGACAATCCACGTATCTGACGATCAATCTGCGTGGCCGACCGCGTCCAATCGATCCGCGCCTCGGATTTGTCGATCTTTTCCGCATACCGAACACCATCGGCGGGCTGCGCCACAGCATCGGCCGGCAGCTGCGCAAGCACGCTGACGACAAGCTCCGCGCCCATGGTGGACAGCCGATCATGCAGATCCTGCGTCGTTTCCTCAACGCCGATCGGCGTTCGCGCCTCTGCGATCACCGGCCCGGTATCCAGTCCGACCTCCATCTGCATGATCGCGACACCCGTTTCCGCATCACCGGCCAGGATCGCGCGATGGATCGGCGCAGCCCCGCGCCAACGTGGCAACAGCGAAGCATGAATGTTCAGGCATCCGAACCGCGGCGCATCCAGAACCTCCTTGGGCAGGATCAACCCATAGGCCACGACGACCGCCACATCCGCCTGCAATTCGGCAAATTCGCGCTGCGCTTCGGCATCGCGCAACGACAGCGGGGTGCGCATCGGCAAACCCAGTTCCTCGGCCACCCTCTGCACCGCAGAGGGCCGTGCCTTCTGACCACGCCCGGCGGCACGCGGCGGCTGCGAATAAACCGCCACGACCTCGTGACGCGCCGCGATCTTGCGCAAGGCCGGAACTGAAAAATCAGGCGTTCCCATGAAAATCACACGCATCATCGCCTCTTCTTCTTTGTCCAAATACCCATCCTTGCCCGAAGCACGCGACAAGGCGGCCCTCAAAGCCAATCAGCCGCGCCGGGACAGCTTGGCCGATTTCTGTACCAGCATCTTGCGGCGCAGTGGCGACAAATGGTCGACATACATGCGCCCGTTCAGATGGTCGATCTGATGCTGCACGCTGGTCGCCCACAGCCCGACGAAATCGCGATCTTCCATGTCGCCCTTGGCGTTCATGAACCGCACCGTCACCGCACGGGGCCGGCTGACCGGGGCGAACACCCCCGGCAGGTTCGGGCTTGCCTCGTCATGCTGGCGCAGCTGGACGCTGGCATGCAGGATCTCCGGATTGGCCATCCGCACCGCCTGTCCGCGCTTGTCCGAGGCATCGACCACCGCCAGCCGCAGCATGATCCCGATCTGCGGCGCGGCAAGTCCGACGCCGGGCATCGCATCCATGGTCTGGATCATGTCGTCCCAGATCATCTGGACGGTCTCGGTAACGGCCTCGACCGGTTCGGCGGGCATGTGCAGGCGCTTGTCTGCATAGGGAATGAAGGGTCGAACGCTCATGTGACATCCACGATCAGGCGACCATCCAGATGGTCGAATTCATGCTGAAATATCCGCGCCTCGGCGCGGGTCAGTTGGCGCTGATGCCGCTTGCCCTGCAGATCGTACCAGCAGGCCGTGACCCAGGCCGGACGCGACACGACCATCGGCTGACCGGGAATCGACAGGCACTGCTCTTCGGCCTCGTCGGTTTCGGTCGATTGATCGACGATCTCGGGGTCCAGCGCGACCAAGGGCGAAGGGCGCCCTGCCTTCCACCCCGCATCCATGACAAAGACGCGATGCGCCCGGCCGATCTGCGGCGCGGCAAGGCCGCGGCCCTGTGCGTGATACATGCTGGCCAGCAAATCCCCTGCCAGGTCCTGCTGCTCGGCGGCGCTCAGATAGCCCGCGAATTCACAGACGCGGCGCAGGTCGGGATGCGGATGGATCAGGATCGGCCTGACCTTACCCCTGGGCAGCCCGTCGGGCCAGCCGTCGCCGGCCGCACCCGGAGCGGGCCTCTCAGACACGGGCGCGTTCCCGCTTCAGCTTGACCATCTTGCGGGTGATCATCTGCCGCTTCATCACCGACAGATGGTCGATGAACAGCACGCCGTTCAGGTGGTCCAGTTCGTGCTGGGCGCAGGTCGCCCACAGCCCGTCGAAATCCTGTTCATGCGTCTTGCCGTCCAGACCCAGCCAGCGCATCCGCACCTCGGCGGGGCGGGTCACTTCGGCATATTGATCGGGGATCGACAGGCAGCCCTCGTCATAGACATTCGTGTCATCCGAGGACAGAACGATCTCGGGGTTGATCAGAACCATCGGATTCTTCTCGTCCTCGGGCTCTCGGGTTGCGTCCATCACGAAGATCCGGCGCAGAACGCCGATCTGCGGGGCGGCAAGGCCGATGCCGGGCGCATCATACATCGTGGCCAGCATGTCATCGGCCAGCGCCTCGATTTCGGGCGTGACGCGGGCGATGGGTTCGGCCACCTTCTTCAGGCGGGGATCGGGATGGATCAGGATCGGACGCAGGCTCATGCATTGCGATTTAGGCGATGGCTTCACCTGACGCAACAACCCGCGTAAGCAGAAGCGACAAAGCAAAGGAGCCGACATGACCCTGCCCGATTTCGACGAAGTGATCGATCGCACCGGAACGCATTGCTCGAAATGGGACGACATGGAGGCGGGCTTTGGCGTGTCGCCGGCCGAAGGCGGGCTGGCGATGTGGGTCGCGGACATGGATTTCCGGCCGCCCGCCGCCGTTCAGCGCGCGGTCGAAACCGCCGCCGCCCACGGCATCTATGGCTATCCCGGCGCGAACCCCGCCTATCAGCAGTCGATCTGCTGGTGGATGGCCAATCGCCACGACTGGACAGTCGATCCCGACTGGATCCTGACCGCCGCCGGGCTGGTCAACGGCACCGCGATGGCGGTGCAGGCCTTTACCCAGCCGGGCGATGGGGTGATCGTGATGTCGCCCGTCTATCACGCCTTTGGCCGCATCATCAAAGCCAATAACCGCAATCTGGTCGAACTGCCGCTGGCTCAGGACGAAGGCAGCTATCGGCTGGACTGGTCACGCTGGGAAACCATGCTGGACGGGTCGGAACGGATGATGATCCTGTGTTCGCCGCATAATCCCGGCGGGCGCGTCTGGACCGCCGAGGAACTGCGGCAGGTCGCGGATTTCTGCGTGCGTCACGACCTGATCCTGATCTCGGACGAGATCCACAACGATCTGGTCATGCCGGGCCACAAACATCATGTCATGGCCGCACTGGTCCCCGAGATCAGCGACCGCCTGATCACGCTGAGCGCGGCGACCAAGACCTTCAACATCGCCGGTGCGCATCTGGGCAACGCGATCATCGCCGATGCTGATCTGCGCCTGCGCTTCAAGGCCGCGCTGATGGCCGGGGGCGTTTCGCCCGCCTTCATCGGCGCCGAGATGGTCACCGCCGCCTATTCCCCGGAAGGTGCGGCATGGGTTGATTCGCTGGTCGATTACCTTGACGGCAACCGCCGCCTGTTCGACAAGGGCGTGAACGCGATCCCCGGCCTGCGTTCCATGCCCCTGCAGGCCACCTACCTGTCCTGGGTGGATTTTTCCGGGACCGGCATGACCCCGGCCGAGTTCACCGCCCGCGTCGAGCGTGGCGCAAAGATCGCAGCCAATCACGGAAAAAGCTTCGGGGCGGGCGGCGACAGCTTTCTTCGCTTCAACATCGCAACGCCGCGTGCAAGGGTGGCGCAGGCCGTCCAGCGTCTGCAGGAGGCTTTTTCGGACCTGCAATAACCTGTTTCGCTTTGGAAATCCGACACCGCGATGCTGGCCTTTCTTTTTCTGGGGTGGCTACAGGGCCACCTGAACAAAGCCGATGATCTGAAAGGCCCGCTGGACGGTCCGGTCGATCGCATCCTCATCGACAAATCCGACCGGCGCATGACCGCGTTTCGCGGTGGCAAGCCGGTGCGCGTCTATGACGTCGCCCTTGGCTTCGCCCCCGAGGGCGACAAGAAGCTGGAAGGCGACGGCAAGACACCCGAGGGCGTCTACCGCGTCGACATGCTGAAAAAGAACAGCAGCTTCCACCTTGCCCTGCGGCTGGACTATCCGCGCGCCGATCACGTCGCGCTGGCGCGGGCCGGTGGCTATAACCCCGGCGGCGATATTTATATCCATGGCCAGCCCAACAGCCGCCCGGACGGGGAAATCCTGCCCGGCGACTGGACCGCCGGCTGCATCGCCCTGTCCGATGCCGAGGTGACCGAGCTGTTCGGCGCGATCCGCCTTGGCACCGAGGTCGAAATTCAGCCCTGATCCGGCCCGCGTTGCAATCCCGCGCCGTCAGCCGCATATAGGGCAAAATCGCGAACAGCCCCGGAGCACTTCTGGCATGGTCTATCTGGACTTCGAAAAACCCCTGGCCGACATTGAAGGCAAGGCAGAAGAACTGCGGACAATGGCCCGCAAATCCGAAGATGCGGTCGATGTCGAAAAAGAGGCCGCCGCGCTGGACAAGAAAGCCAGCGATCTTCTAGGCGATCTTTACAAGAATCTTGACCCCTGGCGCAAAACCCAGGTCGCGCGCCATCCCGATCGTCCGCATTGCCGCGACTATATCGAGGCGCTTTTCACCGAATACACCCCGCTTGCCGGTGACCGTGCCTTTGGTGACGACCACGCCGTGATGGGCGGCCTGGCCCGCTTCAAGGATCAGCCATGCGTGGTGATCGGCCATGAAAAAGGCAATGATACCAAATCGCGCATCACCCATAATTTCGGCATGGCCCGCCCCGAGGGGTATCGCAAGGCAATCCGCCTGATGGACATGGCGCATCGCTTTGGCCTGCCGGTCATTACGCTGGTCGACACGCCGGGCGCCTATCCCGGCAAAGGCGCCGAGGAACGCGGCCAGTCCGAAGCGATTGCCCGCTGCACCCAGAAATGCCTTGAAATCGGCGTTCCTCTGGTCAGCGTCATCATCGGCGAAGGCGGATCCGGCGGTGCCGTGGCCTTTGCCACCGCCAACCAGATCGCGATGCTGGAACATTCGATCTACTCGGTGATCTCGCCCGAGGGCTGCGCCTCGATCCTGTGGAAGGACGCCGACAAGATGCGCGAGGCCGCCACGGCGCTGCGCCTGACCGCGCAGGACCTGAAGAAACTGGGCGTGATCGACCGCATCATCAAGGAACCTCTGGGCGGCGCTCAGCGGGATTCCGCCGGTGCGATCAAGGCGGTCGGCGATGAGATTTCCGCAATGCTGAACGATATGGTCGGCAAGAAATCGCCCGAGCTGATCAAGGACCGGCGGCAGAAATTCCTGAGCATGGGTTCAAAATCCTTGGTCTAGGTATTTCCACCCACAAGATCTGGTAACAATCGACCTCCTTGCCGATGAAACCAGCGCCTTCTGTCGGCAAGGCGACACAAGTTTAGATCAAACGGTTTAAGAAGATTCTTGCCGATCGGGGGTACCGGATCAGTGAGTGTTTGGTTTAAGAGTTTCGGTCCCTCCGGCCGGGCGCGGTTTCAGCGAACCGCATAACAATATTCTCAAAGCCTGTTGCATGGATTTTAAGCAAAGCTAAACTTCGGTGGCGGATTGTTACCGAGGTTTTTTGTGCAGGATATTGTTCCGAACCATCAGGATTCCCGACAGGCCGAATATCTGGCCCATCGGATCCGACAACTGGACCCCGACCTTCTGCGCGGCATTGATGATGGCGCGATGATCAGTCTGGCCTCTCAGATGCAGCTTCGCACGATGACCTCCGCGCGCGAGGTTCTGACCCAGGGTGAGCCCACCCGCGTCGCCTTTCTGGTTCTGGAAGGACGTGTCGAGGTCAGCTTCATCAATATCGACGGCAACAAGGTTCTGGCGCATGTCGCGCAACCCGGCGAAGTCATCGGCGAGGTCGAGATCCTGTCGGGCCTGTCATGCGCCGCGACCTGCCTTGCGTTGCAGAACAGCACCCTTGCGATCTTCAGTGCACAGGTGCTGCATCGCTGTATCGAACCCGAAAAGCTGCTGGGCAATTTCGCGCGGATCTTTCATGCGCGTCTGGTGCGCGACAACCGCCAGCATACAGTGGCGATGTACTATCCCGCCGAGGAACGGGTGCGCTCGCATCTTCTGACCCTGACCACGCCCGAACATCCCGAAGCGATCATCAGCCAGTCCAAGCTGGCGGCTTTCGCCGGCTGTTCTCGGCAGACCGTCAACAAGACGCTGGCCCAGTTGCGGGCAGAGAAAACGATTGAACTGGGCCGCGGCGTCATCCGCGTTCTGGATCGCAACAGACTGCAACAAACGCAGCTGACACCGGACAAGGACGGGGATTAGCTGCACCGGCAGGCGTGGCTTTGCGGCAACAGGTCGCGGCAAAACCACGATCGACCGCATCCTTTCGTTGCCAGATGATCACGCCGCCGTCATCCCTATCGTGCCCGATGACCACATCCAAGAAGGAGGGGCGCGCATGAGCAATCGTATTCTCGCGACTTTCCGATTCGTGGTCCCGGCCCAAGGCACCCGGCGAAACGCCTGATGCCATTGGCCCTTCGGGCCATCTTCGACCTGACATGACTGCGATCTGACCTGCCCCATGCAGGCTGTCCACGCATGTTCGGTCGCCTTCCACAAAAGCCAAGTCCCGTGCCGATCCCGTCACGGGTCCATCCACAGGAGAGCGACATGATCGCCAGACTTCCCGCGCGCGCGCTGACGCCGCGTCCCAGCATCGAACGCCTGATTGCACATTATGGTGCGACGGCGGTGTTATGGGCGACCCTTCGGGCGCTGATGATGCCCCGGAAAAAGCGGCCAAGGCCGCCCGACCCCTATGCGCTAAGCCCGCATATGCGGCGGGATATCGGGCTGCCCCCGGCAGAGCCCCATGTCCCGAAATATTACGAACTGCGCTAGGCGTGGTCGGGGGTGCGGGCAATCGCACCCCCATCTTGCTTAACGACGAAAGCCGGCTTCGGCCATCAGCCGGTCCGAGTGATCCTCGATCTGACTGGCAAGTGTTGTCATGAAATCGTCGTTCGGGGTCTGGGCGTCGATGGGCGGCAGAAACTCGATCACCGCACGGCCGGGGCGCACCCCCCACCCCTTGCGCGGCCAGAACAGGCCGGTATTGACCGCCACCGGCACCACCGGAAGCTGCGTCGCCTCGCGAAAGGTGCCCACGCCATGCTTGTAGCTGCGCCGTTCGCCGGGGCGGGTGCGGGTGCCTTCGGGATAGATGATCAACTGGCCAAGCCCCTCGCCGGCCATCCGCTCGCCGATGCGGGCGACGATTGCGCGCATCGCGTCGCGGCCCTTGCTGCGATCAATGGGAATGCAGCCGACCTTATAGGCATACCACCCCATCACCGGGACGCGCATCACCTCGCGTTTCATGATGAAATTGCGGCGCGGAACCGCATGGGCAATGGCCAGAATATCCAGAAAGCACTGATGCTTGGCCGCGACGATGCAATCTTCGGTCGGCGGTGTGCCCCGCACCTCGCAGGTGACACCCAGATGCAGGCGGGCCGCCCACAGCATATAGCCGATCCAGCCGGTCGCGACCCGGTTAGCCCCCTCGCGTCCGCCGCGGATGACGCGGGGAATGCCGATCAGGCCGATCACGACCGTCGCCAGCGCGACATGCACGTAATACAGCGCGTTCTGCACATATTGATACGGACCCAGCGGCCCCGGCGTGGTGTCAGAACTGCTCATCGGACCGACCCCAGCATACGCAGCGCCGCCCATTTCGTCGCCAGAAAGCCCACCGCTGCCGCGATCACCGGGATCAGCAACGGCATCAGCCAGCCCCATCCCTGAAAGCCCAGGCCGGTCAGAAAGCCACCCGCAGCCTGCATGTCGGGCAACAGGGCCACGCACAGCATCCCGGCCAGCGTCCCCGCCCCGGCACCCAGCGCCGCGCGATGGGTGAACCGGCGCACGAAAGCGGTCGCGATGGTGATGTCCCGCGCCCCGATCAGCCGCAGCACGCGGATCACCTGCCCGTTGGCCGCCAGCGCGGCCTTGGCCGCCAGCGTGATCATCGATGCCGAAGCCGCGGCGATCAGGATCAGCGAAATGATCCCGAATGCCCGCAGCCGGTTCGCCGCCGTCACCAGCGGACGCCGCCATTGCGTGTGGTCGTCCAGCACCGCGCCCGATGCCTCGGCCTCAAGGCGCAGACGCAGGCCCTCGGGGTCGAAGTCCTTGCTGATGATCGGCACCTCGATCAGGTCGGGGACCGGCAATGCGTCGACCGGCATGTCGGGGCCGAACCACGGGGCCAGAAGCTGGGCCACCTGATCGTTCGGCAGCTTCTGCGGCGTACCCGCGCCCGGCGTCGCCTGAACGATCTGCAACACCGCCTGTGTATAGGCATCCTGATCGCCGTCCGGGGCGCTGACACGAACGGTCACCGACTGCGCCAGTTCCGAGGACCAGCGATCGGCAAGACGCCCCGTCGCCAGCGCAAGCGCCAGTGCAAAGACCGCCAGGAAGGCCATCGCGGCAGCGGAAAACAGCGTCAGATGCGCGGTGAACCCGGTCGGTGGAACGATCCGGTCGCCGGTGCCGCCATCGCCGCGGATCAATCCCTGCCACAGCGTCCGTAGATTCAAGGCGCGAAAATCGTGACGTTTCACAGATCGGCTCCTGCCAGGTGCAAGGTTCCGCCCGCGATCCGCAGCACCCGGGCCGAAACCTGCGCCTTGGTCGCGCGGATCAGGTTCAGGTCATGGGTCGCCACCAGAACGGTCTTGCCCGATTTATTCAACTCGATCAGCAGCTGCATCAGCCGCATCGACATTTCCCAGTCCAGATTGCCCGTCGGCTCGTCCGCCAGCACCACGTCGGGCGACAGGATGACCGCGCGGGCCAGTGCGGCGCGCTGACGCTCGCCCCCGGACAGCGAGGGGGGGTAGGATCGCGCCTGCGCCGCCAGTTGCACCCAGCCCAGCAGATCGCGCATCGCGTCGATATCAACGCCCTGCCCGGCCACCGACAGCGGCAGCGCCACGTTTTCGGCCACCGGCAGATGATCAAGGAACTGCGTGTCCTGATGGACCACGCCGACACGCCGGCGCAGCATCGCGATCTCGTCGCGACCCAGTTCGGTCACATCCTGGTCAAAGACCTTCAACTGGCCGGAACTGGGCAGAAGATCGGCGTAGCACAGTCGCAGAAGGGTGGTTTTCCCCGACCCGGACGGCCCGGTCAGAAAGTGGAACATGCCGGGCTGAAGGCTCAGCGTCATTCCCGTCAACAGTTCGGAGCCGACATGGTAGCCAAAGCTCACATCCTGCATCTCGATCACGCGCGCTCTCCCATAGCTTGTGGCGCCGGCAGCGCTTGGAAGCCGGACCTGCGCTTGATAGAACAGCGCAACGACGAATGCGAGAGGGCGGCATGGGCGAAATCAGACTGACTTGTCCGGAATGCGGGATGGAATACAGCCTTGCCCCGGATGCCATCCCGGCAGGCGGCCGAGAGGTGGAATGCACGGCCTGCGGGCATGTCTGGCAGGCCACGCCGCAACAGGCCGAACCGTCGATGACCCTGCCCCGCCCCGCCGAGCAGGACGATTCGGGTGTGGTTCGTCACGAAAACGTCAACGCCCCATCGCCCGGACCGGTCAATCTCAGCCGCAAGCTGCCCGACAATGTCCTCAGCATCCTGCGTGACGAAGTCGAATACGAACGCAAGGCGCGGGCATCCGATGACATCCAGCCCGTCTCGCCGCAATCGGACCCGGATTGGCCGGCGACCACGATCACGGCCCCTGTCACACGGTCGGTCGCCCAGCCTGCGATCACCGAACCGGGCCCGCGCCTGACCGCACCCGCACCAAAGACCGCAGCCGCTCCGGCCAAACCTGCGCCGCAGCCGACCACGCCGGCCTACCGTGCGCCGTCCGCGGCATCGCATGTGACGCCGCCCAGTTCGCCCGCCACGACGGCTGCCGCCGCCGCCATCGTCAAACATGATCGGGTCCAAAAGCCGCAAACCCCGCTGCATAACTCGCCGCTGGTCAAATCCACCCGCCGCACAGGCTATTGGCCGGGCTTCGGCCTTGCTGCGATGATCGCGACGGCGGCGCTGGCGTTGTATCTGCTGGCACCGCGCATGGCCGACAGCGGCGCGATCGGCGATGGCCTGAACGCCTATCGCGCACAGGTCGATCTGGCCCGCACATGGCTGGCCGACAGCACCGCCCGGTTTCTTGGGTCACGCTGATCGCGCCTAGAACCGATCCAGCAGCCGATCCAGATAGTCACGTTCATCACTGGGGCGGTCGCGCTGGCCGCTGCGGCGACGGATCTCGTCCAGCAGGTCGCGTGCCCGCGCGGCAGGGTCGACCCCTTCGGCCAGCGGATCGCCCGAGGTGATGACATTGCCGTTTCCGGCCTGCTGCCGTCCCAACGGGTCCAGGATCGGCCGACGGTCAAAGGGCTGGCCATCGGCGCCCGTCTGCCCGGCCTGCTGTCCCTGCCCCGGCTGATCGCCGGGCTGCTGTCCGGGCTGATCCCCGCCCTGTTCCTGTCCCTGCCGCTGTTGCCCCAGCATGTCACCCAGGGCGCGCATCCCTTCGCGCATGGACTGGATCGCATCGGCCTGTCGCTGCATCGCACCACCCGGATCGCCGTCGCGCAGGGCCTGTTCGGCATCTTCCATCGCGCGACCGGCCTCGTCCAGCTGCCGACCCGCCTGATCGCCCAGATCCGACCCCTGCCCCGGCAACAATCCGCGCTGCTGCCCCAGATCCTCGCGCAGCTGCCGCTGGCGTTGCGCCAGATCGTCGGCGTTCCCGCCATCCTGGCCCTGACCGAACTGTTGTTGCAGGTCGCGGAAGGCCTCATCTGACAATTGCTGCTGCTGGCGCAGGGTGTCGGCCAGTCCGTTCATCGCCGAATTCCCCTGACTGCCCTCACCCTGTCCGCCCTGACCCTCGGTCACCTGAAGGTTTTCCATCATGCGGTTGAACTGTTCCAGCAATTGCTGCGCCTCGGCCATGCGCCCCTCGTTCATCAGGCGCTGAATTTCGTCCATCATCTGCTGGATCTGATCGCCGGTGATGCGCTGCCCCTCGGGGCGCTCGGCAAAGCGATCGGCCGGGTCGCGCTGATTCTGTTCGGCCAGCATGCGGGTATAGGCGTCGGTCGCCTCTTTCAGTTCATCCATAAGGCGCTGGATCTCATCCTCGCTGGCACCGTTGCGAATGGCCTCGGACAGTTTTTCCTGCGCCTGTTTCATCCGCGCCAACGCATCCGCCAGACCGCCATCCTCCAACAGGACCGCTGCCTCCCAAAGGGCTTCGGCAAAGCGGTCGCGCGTGTCGGCAGTCAACGGCCCATCTTCAAGGATCGCAACGCCACCCTGCAACTCGCGATAAAGATCATCCTCGACGAACCCCTCGGGCTGCCAGGTCACCGCACGCAGAATTTCGGCGCTGCGCCCGGCATTCTGGCGCGACCACAACAGATCGCGCCGCAGCTCGATCAGGGCGGCGGCCAACGGGTCGAAAAACCGGCGCCCCGGCAGGATCATGCTTGCCGGCTGGGACAGACCGACCTGATCGATCCCGTCACTGGCTTCCAGCGTCAGCGTGATCGGCATATTGGCCCAGGGATGGCGCGACAGATCCTCGACCAGTTGCCCAACGACCTGATCGCGCCCGCCGCCGCGCGGCAAGGGCAGTGTCAGGTCCAGCCCGTCGCGCGGCTCGGGGTCGATGGCCAGACCAAATCTGCGGTCGACCGCGGGCAGATCCAGCGCGATCCGCGCCTTGGCGGCGGCGATGCCATGATCGTCCTCGGCCTCGAAGGACTGAACCATCCGACCATCCGCGCGACGCGTCGCCGGGGCACCGGCCCGGATCATCGGCGGCGTATCGGGCAGGATCGTGATGTCGAAACGCCGCCCGGCAATGTCGATCACCCCCGAAGTCTCGCCCCGAAAGCTGGGCGCCGACGCATCATCACCCACAAGCGGCCCGATATCCTGCGTGACCTCGGCCCCGTCGCCATAAAGAAGAAAGCTAAGTTCGCTGCCCTTGGGCAGTTCCAGCACCTCACCCTCGGGCAGGGCATTCAGATAGATGGTCGGTCGGCGCGTATAGGCCGGGGGCGTGGCCCACCCTTCCCAGCTTGGACCACCTGACAACCGCTCGGGCAGGACGGCGGGACGTGTGATCGTTGCCGCAACGGCAGACAGCCCCTGCCCGATCTGGCCCGCACCGCCAAAGATCAGCGCCATGACCAACGCGACCAACCCCGCCAGCCGCAACGCAAAGGGATCGCGGGTTGTCAGCCCCGCATCCGGCCTGACAGCCCGCGCGGCACTTGCACGATCGGCCATCTGGCGCAGATGCGCCTGCCACAGGGCACCTTCCCCCCCGATCGCGGCCTGATCGCGCAAGGCGGTCAGCGGCCGCCCCGGAAGACTGTCATCCAGACGGGCCAGAACCTCGCCCTCGCGCACCCGACGAAACCGCATTCCGCCGCGAATGGCGGCAACCAGCAGCGCCAGCAGCAAAGCACCCAGAACCCAGGGCAGAACAGCCACCGGCATCGCGGCGATGACACCCAGCGCCAATCCCGCATACAGTGCCATCAGCAACGCAGCTAACGGCCAGAAGGCCCGCGCCCCGCGTTCCCACACCATGCCCCAGCGGGTCAGCCGCAGCGCATTGGCCACCGGCCCCATCTTCTGTGCGGAAATATCCTCGGGGGTCCGGGGGCAGACAGCCCCCGGCTGTGACGTCACCTGCCTGCGTCGTCTCAAAGCCATTCCGGGATCGTATCCCGAGACAGCATTTCCTCAAATGTCGGCCGCGCGCGGATGACGGCGAAGTGATCGCCGCTGACCAGAACCTCGGGCACCAGCGGGCGCGAATTGTATTCCGACGCCATCACCGCCCCGTAGGCCCCGGCCGAACGGAACGCGATCAGATCATCGGCAGCCACCGACGGCAGCTGGGTGCCCTTCTGGAACGTGTCCCCCGATTCGCAGACAGGCCCCACCACGTCGAAAGGCCGCAATTCTGCGCCAAGCGCCGCTTCGCGCACCGGAACGATGTCGTGATGCGCCCCATACATGGCCGGGCGCAGCAGATCGTTCATGGCCGCATCCACGATCAGGAAATCGCGCCCCTCGCCCTCTTTCACATAGATGACCGACGACAACAGCACGCCCGCATTGCCGACGATGTTGCGTCCGGGCTCGATCTCGATCTCGCAGCCCAGATCGCCGACCGCATCGCGGATCACCTGACCATATTCGATGGGCAGGGGCGGTGCATTGTTGTCGCGGCGATAGGGGATGCCCAGCCCGCCGCCCAGATCCAGCCGGGTGATGTCATGCCCATCGGCCCTCAGGGCACGGGTCAGATCCGCGACCTTGGCATAGGCCGCGCGGTAAGGGTCCAGATCGGTCAGCTGGCTGCCGATATGGACGTCGATGCCAACGACCTTCAGGCCGGGCAGCGCCGCGGCCTCGGCGTAGACCTGGCGCGATTTGGCAATCGGGATGCCGAACTTGTTTTCCGATTTCCCGGTCGCGATCTTTTCATGCGTCTTGGCATCGACATCCGGGTTCACCCGGATCGCCACGGGAACCTCGGCCCCCATGCTGACGGCCAGCGCGGACAGCGCCCGCATCTCGGGTTCGCTTTCGATGTTGAACTGACGGATGCCGCCCTCGATCGCCTGACGCATCTCGGAGACGGTCTTGCCGACACCCGAAAAGACGATGCGCTCACCCGGCACACCGGCCGCCTTGGCGCGGGCATATTCCCCGCCCGACACCACATCCATTCCCGCGCCCTGGTCGGCCATCAGCTTCAGCACGGCCAGATTCGAATTCGCCTTGACCGCAAAGCAGACCAGGTGATCGGTCCAGTCCAGCGCCTGACGGAACAGCCCGAAATGACGGGTCAGCGTCGCCGCGGAATAGACATAGACGGGCGTGCCGACCTCGGCCGCGATCCGCGACAGGGGGACATCCTCGGCGTGAAGCTGACCGTCCTTGTAGTTGAAGTGATCCAATTCAAAGCTCCGTCGAGACGCCGATACGGGCGTCGCCCGAAAGGGTGATGCCGCCTTGCGACTGCGCTGCGGGTTCCGGCGCCGGACGGCGCGGCGCCCCATCGACGCCGCAACCGGTCAGAACCACGATCAGCACGACGATGGCGGCTGCGATCAGGACGATATTTCTCATGCCAGCACCTCTTTCCAGCGGGCGATCTGTGCGCGCACCTGATCGGGCGCGGTGCCGCCATAGCTTTGCCGCGACGCGACCGAATTATGCACACCCAGCACGTTGAACACATCCTCCGTGATGGCGGCATTGACCGACTGCATGTCCGCCAACGTCAGATCGGGCAGATCGCAGCCCCTGTCCTCGGCCATGGCGACCAGCGTGCCGGTGACGTGATGGGCGTCGCGGAAGGGCAGACCGGCCTCGCGGACCAGCCAGTCGGCCAGATCGGTCGCGGTCGAGAACCCGGCCGAAGCCGCCGCCTGAAGGTTTTCGCGGTTCGCGGTCAGATCCGACAGCATCCCGCCCATCGCCGCCAGCGCCAGCATCAGGTTGTCGGCGGCGTCAAAGACCTGTTCCTTGTCTTCCTGCATGTCCTTGGAATAGGCCAAGGGCAGACCCTTCATCACCGTGAACAGCGCCACCGTCGCGCCCAGAATCCGGCCGATCTTGGCACGGATCAGCTCGGCCGCGTCGGGGTTGCGCTTCTGCGGCATGATCGACGATCCGGTCGACCACTTGTCCGACATCGAGACGAAACGGAACTGCGCCGAGGACCAGATCACCAGTTCTTCCGCCAGACGCGACAGATGCACCGCGCAGATGCTGGCCGCAGACAGGAATTCCAGCGCAAAGTCACGGTCGCTGACGGCATCCAGGCTGTTGGCCATCGGGCGGTCGAAATCCAGCGCCCTGGCCGTGGCGTGACGGTCGATCGGATAGCCGGTCCCGGCCAGCGCCGCCGCGCCAAGGGGCGATTCGTTCATCCGCCGGCGTGCATCCTGAAAGCGCGACAGATCGCGGCCGAACATCTCGACATAGGCCATCATGTGGTGGCCCCAGGTGACCGGCTGCGCGGTCTGCAGATGGGTAAAGCCCGGCATGACCCAGTCGGCACCGCTTTCGGCCTGACCTAGCGCGGCACGGATCAGCGCCTGCAGGCCCGCAATCGCGGCGTCGCATTGATCGCGTACCCACAGCCGGAAATCGGTCGCGACCTGATCGTTGCGCGACCGGCCCGTATGCAGGCGGCCCGCCGGTTCGCCGATGATGTCCTTCAGCCGCGCCTCGACATTCATGTGGATGTCTTCCAGCGCGGTCTTGAAGGGGAAATCGCCTGCCTCGATCTCTGACAAGACCGTGAGAAGGCCTTTCCCGATGGCGTCGGCATCGCTATCGCTGATGATGCCCTGCGCCGCCAGCATCGCGGCATGGGCCCGGCTACCCCGGATATCCTGGGCGTAGAGCCGCCGGTCGAAGCCGATCGAGGCGTTGATCGCCTCCATGATGGCATCGGGTCCTGCGGCAAAGCGCCCGCCCCACATGCTGTTGGCTGCGTCCTGGGTCTGGGGCCGGTCGTTCATACGGAAAGTCCTTCGGAGGTCACATGCTGCGTTCCGCCCTGCTTTATACGGCGCTTCTTATCGGTGCAAACACCGCCTTCGCGGGCGAGGTGGACTGGGACGCCGCAAAATCGGCAGGTTTGGCCAAACTTGTGCCCTCGACCGACGCGCCCGCCCTGCCCGACACCGTCTTTACCGATCCCGAAGGCAATGAATTCACCCTGGCCGATTACGAAGGTCAGGTGGTTCTGCTGAACTTCTGGGCGACATGGTGCGCGCCCTGCCGCGAAGAAATGCCCGCGCTGGACGAATTGCAGGCCGAACTGGGCGGCGACGATTTTCAGGTCGTGACCATCGCCACTGGCCGGAACGCCCCTGAAAAGATCGCGGAATTCTTTGATGAAACCGGCGTTACCAACCTGCCGACGCTGCTGGACCCGAAACAGCAATTGTCGCGTCAGATGGGTGTGGTCGGCCTGCCGGTCACCGTGCTGATCGACCGCGACGGCACCGAGGTCGCCCGCCTGCTGGGCGACGCCGACTGGGCCAGCGACGCCGCCAAGGACGTTATCCGCCAGATGACAGCCGACTGACCTCGGCATGGCGCGGGCAGGTCGTGATGTGATCATTGACCATGCCCGTCGCCTGCATGAAGGCGTAGGTGATCACCGGCCCACAGAATGTGAAGCCCCGTTTTTTCAATGCCTTGGACATGGCTGCGGATTCGGCGGTGTCGGTCGGGACCTGCCCCATCCCGGCAAAGTCGTTCTGGATCGGCTGGCCACCGACAAAGGACCACAGCCAGGGCGCAAAGCCTTCGTTCCCTTCGATTTCCAGAAACAGCCGCGCGCCTTTGACAGTGCCGGCGATCTTGCCGCGATGCCGGATGATTCCCGGATTGGTCAGCGCCTTGGCGATTCGGTCCTCGTCCCAGCGGGCGACGCGTTCAGGATCGAAACCCTCGAACTCTTCGCGAAAGGCGTCGCGCTTGCGCAGGATGGTGATCCAGCTCAGCCCCGCCTGAAACCCATCCAGGACAAGTTTTTCCCATAAGGCACGGGAATCCCACTCGGGTACGCCCCATTCGGTGTCGTGATAGGCCACATATAGCGGGTCGGTCCCGCACCACGAACATCTGCCGATCATGATCTGTTAACCCTGAGTCCAGAAAATCCTGCGCATTTACCGGAAATTAGGCGAATATGCCCAAAGTGCAACAAAAGCCACCTGACCACCACCGACGACGAGGCCCGCTGTGAGCGATGGTACCCCCCCGAAAGGCTCTCCGCTGGATTTTGCGATGACCGAGCAGACCCGCATCACGCTGCCCACCGTGCGCGCAGCCGTTGAAAAGGGAAATGGCGTTCTGGCCTATCAGCCCATCGTGCAGGCGCAGAACACGAAACGGCCCGCCTTCTATGAAGGACTGATCCGCATCATCGACGATACCGGCCGCATCGTGCCGCTGCGCGACTTCATGCCCGTCGCGGAACAGACCGAACTGGGTCGTCAGATCGACTGCATGTCATTGTCGCTTGGCCTGAAATCGCTGGCCGAGGATCCGACGCTGCGCCTGTCCATCAACATGTCCGCCCGCTCGATCGGCTATCCCGACTGGATGCGGATCCTGCGCGAAGGTCTGGCAGACGATCCCTATCTGGGCGAAAGGCTGATCCTGGAAATCACCGAATCTTCAGCGATGGGCATGCCGGATCTGGTCAACCAGTTCATGCGCGAGGTGCAGCGCTATGGTGTCAGCCTGGCCCTGGACGATTTCGGCGCCGGCTATACTTCGTTCCGCTATCTTCGCGACTTCTGCTTTGACATGATCAAGATCGACGGGCAGTTCATCCGCGAAATTTCCGAGCATCCCGACAATCAGGTGCTGACACGGGCCCTGCAATCCATCGCGCATCATTTCGACATGTTCACGGTCGCTGAATCGGTGGAAACGGCAGATGATGCCGCGTTCCTGATCGACATGGGCGTCGATTGCCTGCAGGGCTATTACTTCGGCGCGCCGACCATCGCCCCGCCATGGAAATCGCCGCCGTCGCTGGCCCATCGCTGACCGATCGTCCCATCTGATCCGTTCCAGTCCTTCGATCTGCCCGGCCTGCCGCGCTTTTCGTCATCTGCGAAAAGATTGTGACAGCGGCAGCCGCAACCTGCGATTGGCTTGACGTCGGGGCACGAAACCGCATTCTGGCTGCGACCTGCCGCCAATTCGGCAGCGATGGGAAGGAGCCCGACATGACCAAAGCCGTTATCGTATCCGCCGCCCGCACCCCGGTGGGCAGCTTTCTTGGATCATTCGCCAATGTGCCAGCGCATGATCTTGGTGCCGCGGTCCTGAAAGAGGTCGTCGCCCGCGCAGGTGTCGACCCCGCAGAAGTCAGCGAAACCATTCTGGGGCAGGTTCTGACCGCCGCGCAGGGCCAGAACCCCGCCCGTCAGGCCCATATCAATGCCGGCCTGCCGCAGGAATCGGCGGCCTGGCTGATCAATCAGGTTTGCGGTTCGGGCCTGCGGGCCGTCGCGCTGGCCGCGCAGCAGGTGATGCTGGGTGATGCGCAGATCGTTCTGGCCGGTGGTCAGGAAAGCATGTCGCTGGCCACCCACGCCGCCTATCTGCGCGCGGGTCAGAAAATGGGCGACATGAAGATGATCGACACCATGATCCGCGATGGCCTGTGGGACGCGTTCAACAACTACCACATGGGTCAGACGGCTGAAAACGTGGCGGAAAAATGGTCGATCTCGCGGGATCAGCAGGATGAATTCGCCGTCGCCTCGCAGAACAAGGCCGAAGCCGCGCAGAAGGAAGGCCGCTTCGACGACGAGATCGTCGCCTATACCGTCAAGGGTCGCAAGGGCGACACCATCGTCGACAAGGATGAATATATCCGCCACGGCGCCACGATCGAAGCGATGCAGAAACTGCGTCCGGCCTTTACCAAGGACGGCTCGGTCACGGCGGCCAACGCCTCGGGCCTGAATGACGGCGCGGCTGCCGTCATGGTGATGTCGGAAGACGAGGCAAACCGCCGCGGCCTGACGCCGCTGGCGCGCATCGCATCCTATGCCACCGCCGGTCTGGACCCCGCGATCATGGGAACCGGCCCGATCCCGGCCAGCCGCAAGGCGCTGGAAAAGGCCGGCTGGGCCGTGGGCGATCTGGATCTGGTCGAGGCGAACGAAGCCTTTGCCGCACAGGCCTGTGCCGTGAACAAGGACATGGGCTGGGATCCGTCCATCGTGAACGTCAACGGTGGCGCGATCGCCATCGGTCACCCGATCGGTGCCTCGGGCTGCCGCGTGCTGAACACGCTGCTGTTCGAAATGAAGCGTCGCGATGCCAAGAAGGGTCTGGCGACGCTGTGCATCGGCGGCGGCATGGGCGTTGCCATGTGTCTGGAACGTTAAGCCAAAAACCTGCGCGCAATTATGTTGCGCGCAGAGATTTACTTGAATAGCAATGTTTCAGCACTATCAACGACACGGAGGGGACATGTCGAAAGTTGCATTGGTCACAGGCGGATCGCGCGGAATTGGCGCCGCCATCTCGAAGGCCCTGAAGGACGCAGGCTACACCGTTGCCGCAAATTATGCGGGCAATGACGAGGCCGCAAAGGCCTTTACCGACGAAACCGGGATCAAGACCTACAAATGGTCGGTCGCCGATTACGATGCCTGCGCCGCGGGCATCAAGCAGGTGGAAGAGGAACTTGGCCCCATCGCGGTTCTGGTCAACAACGCCGGGATCACCCGCGACGCGCCTTTCCACAAGATGACGCCGCAGCAGTGGAAAGAGGTCATCGACACCAACCTGTCGGGCATCTTCAACATGACCCACCCGCTGTGGCCGGGGCTGCGCGACCGCAAATTCGGCCGCATCATCAATATCAGCTCGATCAACGGGCAAAAGGGTCAGTTCGCACAGGCCAACTATTCCGCGGCCAAGGCCGGCGATCTGGGCTTTACCAAGGCACTGGCCCAGGAAGGCGCACGCAACAACATCACCGTCAACGCGATCTGCCCCGGCTATATCGCGACCGAGATGGTGATGGCGGTGCCGGAAAAGGTGCGCGAATCGATCATCGCCCAGATCCCGGTCGGCCGACTGGGTGAGCCCGAGGAAATCGCCCGCTGCGTGGTGTTCCTGGCATCCGATGATGCAGGCTTCGTCACCGGCGCGACCATCAGCGCGAATGGCGGTCAGTATTTCGCCTGACACAAGCGACAAACCAAAGAAAAAGGCCCGCGCACTGCGCGGGCCTTGTCTTGTAAAAGGTCACCGTTCAACGATCAGTGGGACAGCCGGGAAATTTCTTCCTTGATGCGCAGTTTTTCACGTTTCATTCGCGCAATATCCAGATCGCTTGCACCCGGACTTCTCTGTTCTTTTTCAACAGCATCCGAAAGCACCCGATGTTTGCGACGAAGTTCCTCTACGTGGGAAGTAACCGACATTGCGTCCTCCTCTGTGGTTTGGTCGAACACAGGGATTGCAGCACAGAATCCCACGCCTGTCACGAAACTTTCGCAAACAGCCGCGTGAGATCGGCGCCGTCCCGCAGGACCGCGCGGGCCGCAGCGGAAAAGTCCTCGCCGTCACGTGTATGGCATGGGGCGTCATGCATGATGAACGGCGCCAAAAGACGCAGCGGCGCCCGCGCCCCCTTACGAGCGGTCACAAGCACGCGACCGGCCTCGCGCCCGGCCCGCGCGGCAATGGGCAGCACCGTGATCGCCCCTGCCCGACCCAGTAAAGCCGCGATCAACTGATCCAGCCGATCGGCGCGTTGGATCAGGGTCAGACCGCCCGCAGGTTTCAGCCGGCGCAGCGCGGCATCGATCCAGCCATGCAGCGGCAGCCTCTCTTGCCGGGCGATCGTGCGATCCGCCGCGGGCCCCTGTGTGCCGGCCATGAAATATGGGGGATTGCTGATCACATGATCAAAGCTCGCGGCGCGCAGATCCGCAGGCGGTGACGACAGGTCACCAGTCAGCACCGTCATCGACAGACCGTTTCGCGCTGCGTTCTGCCGGGCAAGGTTTGCGTAGCTGTCCTGCAATTCCAGCCCCGTCAGGACCAGCCCCGGCACGCGCGCCGCCAGGCACAGGCTGGCAACCCCGGCCCCGCAGCCAAGTTCCAGCACCGATTGCCCCGGTCGTGCCGCGCAGGCCGCCGCCAGCATCACGGCGTCCGCCCCCGACCGATAGCCGCGCGCCGGTTGCAGGACGCGCAGCCGACCGTTCAGAAACCCGTCATCGCGCAACTCAGTCATGCAATCCGGCCTCGCGCAGGATCGCGCGGGCCAGGAACTCGTCGCGATCCGCGACCATCAGCCGCCTTGGCAAGATCCCGATCGAACCTTCAAGAACGCTCATATGCTGATCCATTTCGAAGGCGGGAATGCCTTCTTCGTCCAGAATGCTGACGGCATGGGACAGACGGACCGGATCGGTGGTGCGCAAAAGCTCTTTCATGGGCGAAACGATATGTGGCGGTTGCGCAATTGTCGATGGCATGGCAATGCGTTGGGCCAGAAACGGGGTGTGGGAATGGGTGTGAACGAAAACGTCCTGAAACCGCTGGATCGGCTGTCGCAGGCCTTGGCTGGCGAAATGGAAGCGGTCAATGCGCTGATCCGTCAGCGGATGGCCAGCAAGCATGCGCCGCGCATCCCCGAGGTGACGGCCCATCTGGTCGAGGCCGGGGGCAAGCGCCTGCGCCCGATGCTGACCCTGGCCGCGGCCAAGCTGCTTGGCTATCCGGGCGATTACCACGTGCATCTGGCCGCGACGGTGGAATTCATCCACACAGCCACGCTGCTACATGACGATGTGGTCGATGAAAGCCAGCAGCGGCGCGGTCGCCCGACGGCGAACCTTCTGTGGGACAACAAATCATCGGTTCTGGTCGGCGATTACCTGTTCGCCCGCAGCTTTCAGCTGATGGTCGAGCCGGGCAACCTTCGCACGCTGGAAATCCTGTCAAATGCCAGTGCGGTGATCGCGGAAGGCGAGGTGCTGCAACTTAGCGCCGCGCAGGATCTTCGCACCGACGAGGCCATCTATCTGCAGGTCGTCCGGGGCAAGACCGCCGCGCTGTTTTCCGCCGCGACCGAGGTGGGCGGCGTCATCGCCGAGGCTTCGGAAGAACAGGTCCGTGCGCTGTTCGATTACGGCGATGCGCTGGGGATCGCGTTCCAGATCGTGGACGATCTTCTGGATTACGGCGGTGCCACCGAAACCATCGGCAAGAATGTCGGCGATGATTTCCGCGAACGCAAGCTGACCCTGCCGGTGATCAAGGCCGTCGCCAAGGCCGATCAGGCCGAACGCGATTTCTGGACCCGCGTGATCGAAAAGGGCGATCAGCGCGACGGCGATCTGGAACATGCGCTGGATCTGCTGGCGCGTCACGGCGCGATGGATGCGGCGCGTGCCGATGCGCTGGACTGGGCGGGCCGTGCCAAATCGGCGCTGTCGGTCCTGCCGGAACATCCGATCCGCGACATGCTGTCCGATCTGGCCGATTTCGTGGTCAGCCGGGTCGCCTGAACCCACCCCACCAAAGACCGCATCAAGGGCGTCCGCGAACCGGGCGCCTTTTCCTTTGCCCGGTGACGGGGTCTGAAATGCGGAAGGGCGGGCCGATCGCTCGGCCCGCCCCTCTCCGGGAAGAGACTTTGTGTGCGGGTTATTTCGCCTGCACGAAGTCCGGATATGCTTCCATCCCCATCTCGGCGATATCGAGGCCGGTGATTTCGGCCTCCTTGTCGACACGGATACCGGTGGTCGCCTTCAGGATGCTCCAGATGATGAAGCTGACGATGAAGGTGAACCCGCCGATGGCGACGACGCCGATGATCTGGGTGACAAAGCTGGTATCGGGGTTGGTTGCCGGAACGATGATGGTGCCCCAGACACCGGCCACAAGGTGAACCGGAATGGCGCCGACGACATCGTCGATCTTCATCTTGTCCAGCATCGGGACCACGAACACCGCAATCGCACCACCCACACCGCCGATCAGCAGCGACGCGAAGATCGAGGGGGTCAGCGGCTCGGCCGTGATCGAGACCAGACCGGCCAGCGCACCGTTCAGCACCATGGTCAGGTCGATCTTGCCATACAGCAGCTGCGTGGTGATGACGGCGGCGATCGCACCGGCCGATGCGGCCATATTGGTGTTCACGAAGATCCGGCTGACATCGGCGGCGTCATTAACCGATCCGATGGCCAGCTGCGAGGCGCCGTTGAAGCCGAACCAACCCAGCCACAGGATGAAGGTGCCAAGCGTGGCCAGCGCCAGGTTCGAGCCCGGCATCGGCTGCATGCGGCCATCGGCACGGTATTTGCCCGTCCGCGCCCCCAGCAGGATCGCACCGGCCAGCGCCGCGAAACCACCCGTGGCATGGACCAGCGTCGAACCTGCAAAATCCGAGAAGCCCATTTCCGACAGGAAGCCGCCGCCCCACTGCCAGCTGGCCTCGATGGGATAGATCACGCCGGTCAGGATCACGGTGAAGATCATGAAGGGCCACAGTTTGACACGCTCGGCCAGGGTGCCCGACACGATCGAGGCAGTGGTGGCGCAGAACATCAGCTGGAAGAAGAAGTCCGACCCGGCCGAATAGCCATCGTCGGCCACGCCCGAACCGACGGCGTCGATTCCCTTGGGGCTGAAGATCTCGCCGATGACGCCCGGCATGGTCCATTCGCCCGGATACATCAGGTTATAGCCAATCAGCCAGTACATGATGCCCGCGATCGCGAACAGCGACACGTTCTTGAACAGCTGCGTCGTCACGTTCTTGGAGCGGACAAGCCCCGCTTCCAGCATGGCAAAGCCCGCCGCCATCCACATCACGAGGAAACCCCCGATCAGGAACAGCAGCGTGTTGAAGATATACGCCACATCCGCGCTGACTGCGGGGGCCGCGTCCACCGGGGCGTCTTGCGCAAGGGCCGGCATGGCGGCCACCGTCGCAAGTGTCGCGATGATCGGGAAGGTCTTTCTCATGTCATCCACCTGTCTGCACTCGCAGCCGCCGCACGGCTGCCATCGGGCCTTTGATCGGCAATTCAGGGGGCGCGGGACAAGGCAAGGGCGGCTCTGCTGCCTGCGGAAACCTCATTTGTCGCGACAAAGGGCAGAAATGCCCGGTTTTGCCCAATCCATGCGCAAAGTTCGTTTCTGCGGCGCGGAAATTTGCCCCATCGCTAAGCAGGCCAGACGAATCTGCCCGTAAAAGTTGCGCGATGGCGGTTCGTGCCGGCCGAAAGCCGCCGACAGCGCGCATTTGCACCAACAATCACGGATTGGTCAGGGCAATTCCCTGCACGCAATTCTTCCTGTATAGTCTGGCGCAATTTGGCCGACGAAACCGGCTTCGGGCACCAGACAGGCAAAAGCAAACCGCATGAGAAAACCCACCGGCACCCCAAAGCGCACGGGCCGCAGTCCCGTCGCTGACAAGCGCACGACCGCGCCCAAAAGCACGGCGAAAACCACCCGGCATCCGCGCCGCGGCAACCGCCCGCCCAAGCGGGGCAATGTCGTCTTTCGCGCGATCGCGGGGACTGTCAGCCTGATCTGGCGGGTCATCTGGGGATCGACCTGGCGGCTTGCAATGGTCGTGCTGCTGATCATCGGCGCGGCGACCGGCTATTATTACACCAGCCTGCCCAACCCCGAGGATCTGTTCGACGCCCGCGCCCGGGGCAGCGTCACCATGCTGGACCGCGAGGGCAAGGTCTTTGCCTGGCGCGGCGAGACGTTCGGCACGGTGACCAGCGACAAGATCTCGCCGGTGCTGCGCGAGGCGGTGATCGCAACCGAGGACCGTCGTTTCTATGGCCATATGGGCGTCAGCCCGCGCGGCATCGCCAGCGCCATCAAGATCAACCTTGCCGAAGGACGCGGCCCGCTTGAAGGGAATGGCGGTTCGACCATCACCCAGCAGGTCGCCAAACTGCTGTGCCTGGGCGAGACCTTCGACCCGATCCGCTGGAAGAACGAAGCCGAATTCGAGGCGGATTGCCGCGAAACCAGCCTGTGGCGGAAGGTCAAGGAAGTCCCCTTCGCCTTCGCGCTTGAGGCCAAGTATTCCAAGGATGACATCCTTAACATCTACATGAACCGGTCCTATCTGGGTGCCGGGGCGCGCGGGTTCGAGGCGGCCAGCCAGCGTTACTTCAACAAGCCCGCAACCGAGGTGCGCCCCGCCGAGGCCGCGATGCTGGCAGGTCTGCTGAAGGCGCCCAGCTATTTCGCGCCGACCGCCAATCTGGAACGCAGCCAGGGCCGCGCCGACGTGATTCTGGGCCTGATGCACGACCAAGGCTATCTGACGGATGACGAGGTTGCCCAGGCCCGCGCGAACCCCGCCGTGCTGTCCAAGGCGGCCTCGGATCGCGCCGGCGGCTATTTCGCCGATTGGGTAATGGAAGCCGGCCCCGGCTTCCTGACCAGCGAAACGACCGAGGACGTGACCATCAAGACGACCTTCGATCAGGGGATCCAGCGTGCCGCCGAACGCGCGGTCAAACGGATCTTCGACGAAAAGGTCAGCGAGGGCAGCAAGGCCGAGGTCGCCGTGGTGATCATGTCCGCCGACGGCGCCGTCCGGGCCATGATCGGCGGGCGCGACACCACCGTGAACGGCGCCTTCAACCGCGCCATTCAGGCCAAGCGCCAGACCGGATCCAGCTTCAAGCCCTTCGTCTATGCCGCCGCGCTGGATGCGGGGTATTCGCCGTCCGATATCGTACAGGACGGCCCGCTGACCATTCGCATTCCGGGCAGCCGCAACTGGTCGCCCCAGAACTACAGCCGCCGCTTCTATGGCCCGGTGTCGCTGACCGATGCGCTGAAACGGTCGCTGAACACCGCAACGATCCGCCTGCAAGAGGCCGTGGGTCGTGACGCCGTGCGCCGCGTCGCCCATGATTTCGGGATTGTCAGCAACCTGACGACCAGCCCCTCGCTGGGACTGGGTGCGTCCGAGGCGACATTGCTGGAACTGACCGGTGCCTATGCGGGCATCCGCAATGGCGGTACCTCGGTCGCGCCCTATGGTCTGGTCGAGCTGAAGATCCGGGGCGATGAAGAGCCGCTGATGGGTCAGTTGGGCGGCCTGGGCGAACGCGTCGTCAGCCAACGCGCGGCCGGTCAGCTGATCTACATGATGCAGCAGGTCATCAATTCGGGCACCGGCGGCCGCGCCAAGCTGGGCTCTCGCCCCGCCGCGGGCAAGACCGGCACCACCAGCAGCTATCGCGACGCATGGTTCGTGGGCTTTACCGAACAATATGTCGCGGGCGTCTGGATGGGGTACGACGACAACACGCCGCTGAAGGGTGTCACCGGCGGCGGTCTGCCCGCCGAGATCTGGCAGGCCGTCATGACCGAGATCCACGAAGGGCTGCCCGAACTGGCGTTGTCCACCGTATCGCCCGATGGCAGCGGCATCATCATGTCCAGCGGCAGCTCGACCCCGAAAGTGGTCACGTCCGGATCGGCGGACGACCCGCTGGCCGCGGCACTTGCCGGGGTGATGAACACCGTCGAAAATGAAAATCAGGCCCGTGCCAATGGCGGTCGGGTCATCACCGCCCCGACCGAGATTGGCGGCGGCGGCGCCCCCCAAACGCCGGGCAGCAGCAATTCGGTCGATTCGGACGATGCGCTCAGCCGTGCGTTGAATGGGATCCTGGGCGGCAACTGAACGCCCTGATCCCGCAAACTGACAAGGGCGGCCCCGGTCATGGGCCGCCCTTTCCATGTGAAAGGCCGCGCGCCGGCCCTTGCCAATCCGTCCCCCATCGCCATGATGCCGGCGAAACAGGGCACTGGAAAATCAATGACATCCAGCATCGCAACCGACAGCCGCGCCAATCTGTTCGGCAGCCTTTGGATGATTGCCGCCATGGCCGCCTTTGCGGTCGAGGATGCGCTTATCAAGGCCGCCGCCGACACCATGCCGGTGGCTCAGATCCTGATCCTGTTCGGTCTGGGCGGCGCATTGGTGTTTGCGGCGGTTGCGCGGCTGGACGGACAGCCGCTTTTCGTCCCCGAGGTGTTGTCGCGTCCCATGCGGATCCGCGTCCTCTTTGAAATCTGTGGCCGCCTGTTCTACGTTCTGGCGATTTCCTTGACGCCACTATCGGCCGCGACCGTGATCCTGCAGGCCACGCCGCTGGTGGTGGTCGCGGGGGCGGCGCTGGTTTTTGGCGAGAAGGTCGGCTGGCGCCGGTGGGCCGCGATCCTGATCGGGTTGGTCGGCGTGGTCGTGATCGTGCAGCCCGGCACCGACGGATTTTCGATGCTGTCGATCCTGGCGATCATCGGCATGATCGGCTTTGCGGGCCGCGATCTTGCCAGCCGCGCGGCCCCGGCGCGGATCAGCACCGCGATCCTTGGCTTTTACGGGTTCCTTGCCGTCATCGTGGCGGGCGCGCTGTTCGCGTTCTGGGAAGGGGCGACCTTCATCCGCCCCAGCGGCCCGGCAGCCGTTGCGCTGCTGGGCGCCGTGCTGGCGGGGGTCGGCGCCTATGCCTGCCTGATGAAAGCCATGCGCACGGGCCAGGTCTCGGCGGTGACGCCCTTCCGCTATACCCGCCTGCTGTTCGGGATCGCACTTGGCATCGTGATCTTCGGCGAGGAACTGACCGCGCCGATGCTGGTCGGATCGGTGCTGATCGTGATTTCGGGACTGTTCATCATGTGGCGCGGAAAGCAGGTATCCGCGGCACGGTGACCGAGTCAGCCCGCGCCGCGCAGATCGGCGGTCAACACGGCGATGTCACCCTTGCGGGCGGCCAGCATGGCGGCGATTTCGGCCCGTTCAGTGGCCAGCATGTTCACGCCTTCGATAATCAGGTTGAAGAAGGCGGGCTTGCCGGATTTGTCCGAGACATGCCACTCGACCTCCATCGGGGCACGACCGTTCAGATAGGCGACCGACGTGACGGAATAAAAGCTTTTCAACGGCTTCGCGCCCTGAACCTCGATCTTGCCGCCGACGAATTCGCGGAACCGCTTGCCGTATTTGCGGCCGATGAAACCTTGGAACGCCTGTTTGTAGGCGGCGAATTCGGCGCCGCTGATCTGGCGTGCCTTCGGCCCCAGAACCGAGCGCGCGATGATATCGACATCGGCATAGCGGGCAAAGATCGCTTCGAACTGGCTATACATCTGGGCGGGCGACACGCCGGAATTGATGACCGCATAGACATCCGTCACCGCCGCCTGGATCAGGGTCGAGGCCCCGTCCGCCGTCATCGCGCGGGCCGGGCGGGCGCCGATCAGCGCGGCCATCCCCGCCCCCGCCATCAAGGCCAGCGTGGCGCGGCGGTCATTCCGCATAGGGATCGATGATGCCGTCACCTGCGGCGCTGTCCTCATATGGGTCAAAATCCGTCCCTTCCTCTCCGACATCGTGGCGGCGATGCATCAGATAGATCAGCCGCGACTGGGCGTAGCTATCAGCGCTGTCACGCAGCACAGAGTCAACCGTGTCACCAAAACGTGCGCGATCCCCGACCTTGGCCCCGGCGCGCAAGGCATAGGCCCCGGCCCAGCCCGCAGGCGTCAGCACATAGGACAGCGGATCTGCCACCAGATCCAGCACCTTGCCCGAAGCGTCGCGCTGCGTTGACGGGCCCAGAACCGGCAGTTCCAGATAGGCCCCCTCGGGGACGCCCCAACGGGCCAGCGTCGCGCCAAAATCGGTATCGACCTCGGTCAGGCCCATCTGCGATCCCGCCGGGTCGAACAGCCCGGCGATACCGATGGTGCTGTTGACCAGAAACCGCGCCGTGTTCTGGGCCGCGGCAACCGGACGGCCCTGCAGCACATGGTTCACGACCTTGTTGGGCAGCGACAGGTTGGACCCGGCATTGATGACAAGATCCATCGCCCCCGGACCTTCGGACGGCGCGCCGTCATCGTCGCCGCCAACCAGGTTCGACACGGGCGAGATGACCTTGCGGTCCACATCCTTGTTGAACTGATGCGTGCGGCGGTTCTCGGCCTCGTAGGGGTCGTTCATGGTGATGCCGTCGCGGATCTGCGGGTCCGACGCACATCCCGCCGCCAACAGCACCAGACCAAAACCTGCACCCAGACCCGAGAAAATCTTGACACTCACAGGAATTTCTAACCTTTTCCCGATAGATTGGTGACGGTCGCCCCGGCTTGGCAACGCTTGGCCCTGCAATAGCGGTCAAGCCTGCCTGGGACAAGTCGGGCTGGTATGGGGGCGGCGGGTTTTGGTAACGAGGGCAAGTGTGATGACAGGATTGGACAGGACATGAGCAGGGCCGGACTTCCCCATGACGGACGAAAGGAACTGCGCAGCGCCCGGATGAGCGGGCTGCCCCTGTTCCTGGCGGTGGCGCTGTTTTCGGCGGTGGTGAACCTTCTGATGCTGACAGGGCCACTGTTCATGCTGCAGGTTTATGACCGCGTGCTGGCCTCGCGGTCGGTCGAAACGCTGACCGCGCTGTTTGCGCTGGTCGTGTTCCTGTTCCTGCTGATGGGCGTGGTCGATCTGGTGCGCAACCGCGTCACCCAGCGGATCGCCGCCCGGTTTCAGGAACAGATGGAAGGACGGGTTTTCACCGCCGCGCTGCGCGAAGGCGCGGTGTCGGGCAACGAATCCGCCGCAACCGCCAGCGGGCTGCGCGATTTGGACGCGGTTCAGCGGTTCATGGGCTCGCCCGTGCTGCTGGCGATGTTCGACCTGCCCTGGGCGCCCCTGTTTCTGGCGGCTGTCTATATCTTTCACCCGCTGCTGGGCGTCGTCGCCACGATCGGCGGGTTGATCCTTGTATGCTCGACCATCGTGAACCGGATCCTGACCAAGACGCCCCTGCAAAGCGCGGCCTCGGCCTCGGCGCAGGCACAGCGCATGGCGGATCTGTATCGCGACGAGGGCGAGGTGATCAGCGCGCTGGGGATGCGCGGGGCGACCTATGCACGCTGGCGACGGGCCCGGAACGAGGCGCAGGAACAGACCGTCAAGGGTGCCGACGTGTCGTCGGGCTTTACCGTGTTCTCGCGCAGCTTCCGCCTTTTCCTGCAATCCGCGATGCTGGCCGCCGGCGCGTTTCTGGTCCTGCGCCAAGAGGTGACGCCGGGCGCGATGATCGCAAGTTCGATCATGATGGGCCGCGCGCTTGCGCCGGTCGAACAGCTTGTCGGCGGCTGGGCGGCGGTTCAGGCGGCGCAGGACGGCTGGCACCGGCTGTCGGTCCTGCTGACGCGGCAACCACCCGAAAGCGACCCGATCGCCCTGCCCCGCCCCAAGGCCGATATCGATGTCCGACAGCTTAGCGTGGTGCCCCCCGGCCAGACCCAGCCCATCGTGCGCGGGGTCAGCTTTGCGCTGTCGCCGGGACAGGCGATGGGCGTGATCGGCCCTTCGGGCGCGGGCAAATCCACGCTGGCGCGCGCGCTGATCGGTGCATGGCCGGTCGCCGCAGGCTCGGTCCGGCTGGGTGGCGCGACGCTGGATCAGTACGGGCCGGACATTCTGGGCAATCTGATCGGCTACCTGCCGCAACAGGTCACGCTGTTCGACGGCACCATCGCCGAAAACATCGCCCGCCTGTCGCCCGAACCCGACCCCGAGCGTGTGGTCAGGGCCGCACAGGCCGCCGCGGCCCATCAGATGATCCTTGATCTGCCACAAGGCTATGACACCCGCATCAGCCAGACACAGGGTCGCCTGTCAGGCGGGCAGATCCAGCGCATCGGCCTTGCCCGCGCCCTGTATCCCGATCCGGTCCTGCTGGTTCTGGACGAACCGAATTCGAACCTGGACAATCAGGGCTCCGAGGCGCTGAACCAGGCGATCCGGCGGATCAAGGCGCAGGGCGGCGCGGTCATCATCATGGCCCACCGCCCCGCCGCGATCAACGAATGCGAGATGCTGTTGGTCATGGAACAGGGCGTGCGCCGGGCCTTTGGTCCGCGCGATGAAGTGTTGAAGGAAATGGTCCAGAACTCGGCGCAGATCAAGAAGGCGCAAGAGACCGGCCGCAGCGGAGGCGTGACATGAGCCAGGACGACAGCCGCCCCGACACGCCGTCAGATCAGACAGCGCAGGGCACCGACGACAAGAAAGCCCAGGCCCATCAACGCCCCGCCACGCGTGGCACGCCGAACCCCGCGCCGGGACCGGGCGAAAGCATGCCGTGGCCCAGTGCCGCGCAGGGCCCCGCCCGGCCGGCACCCGGCCCGCAAAAACCTGCGAGTGTGCCTGCCAAGCCTGCCGCCACTTCGGTCGCGCAGGATCGCCGCGCCGCACAGCCCCCCGCGATTCCGCCGGCGTCGCCACCTCCGCCGCCGAAACCGCCCGCGCCCCCCGATCCGAAGCGCTGGTCGGTCCGCAAGCCCATAATTGTCGGCATTCTGGCGATGGTGGCCCTGTTCGGCGGTTTCGGCGTCTGGGCCGTCCAAAGCCGCATCGCCGGGGCCGTCGTCGCCACCGGTCAGGTCGAAGTCGAACAACAGCGTCAGGTCGTCCAGCATCCCGATGGCGGCGTGGTCGAGGAAATCCTGGTCCGCGAAGGCCAGCAGGTCGATGGCGGCGATGTTCTGGTCCGGTTGGACGGCACCCTGCTGCGCACCGAACTGGCCATCGTCGAAGGCCAGTATTTCGAGATCCTCGCCCGCCGCGGCCGATTGGAGGCCGAGCGTGGCGACACATCCGAGGCCAGCTTTCCACAGGAACTGCTGGAGGCCGCGCAGGGCGACGACAAGCTGACCGGCCTGATCGAGGGGCAGCGCAGCCTGTTCGTGGCACGTCGCGACACGCTGACCCAGTCGCTTGAACAATTGCAGAAGCAATCCGAACAGGTCAGCGCCCAGATCGTCGGCATCGACGCACAGCTGCGCGCATTAGAGGCGCAGCGCGGGCTGATCCAGGAAGAACTGGAAGATCAGCAATCGCTGCTGGCACGCGGGCTTGCGCAGGCGCCGCGGGTTCTGGCCCTGCAACGCGAAGCCGCCAGCATCGATGGACAGATCGGCGAATTGCAGGCCAGTCGCGCGGCGTCCGAAACCCGTCAGACCGAAATCGACGTGGAACGGCTGCGCCTGACCGCCGAGCGTCGCGAAGAGGCCGAAACCCAGCTGCGCGATCTGGGCTATCGCGAACTGGAACTGGCCGAGCGTCGGCGCAGCCTGACTGAACAGATCAACCGCCTGGACATTCGCGCCCCTGTCGGTGGCGTGGTCTATGATCTGCAGGTGACGACGCCACGTTCGGTCATTCGTCCGGCCGACCCGTTGCTGTATATCATCCCGCAGGACCGGCCGCTGGTCATCGGCGCACGGATCGCCACGATCAATGTCGATGAGGTTCAGATCGGCCAGCCCGTCGTGCTACGCTTTTCGGCCTTTTCCTCGCGGACGACACCGGAGATCGACGGCCAGATCTCTCGCGTGTCGGCCGATGCGCTGACCGATGAACAGACCGGCGCGACCTATTACCGGTCCGAGGTCGTGATCCCCGCCGAACAGCTTGAAAAGCTGGGCGATCTGGCGCTGGTTCCGGGGATGCCGGTCGAGGTTTATATCCAGACCGGCGAACGCAGCCCGATGACCTATCTGCTGAAACCCATGGCCGATTACTTCAATCGCGCCTTCCGCGAGAACTGAGAACAGCCCCTGACCTTGCAGAAATTGCAAGGTCAGGGACCGGACAGCCTTGCCATTCTGAACCTTCCGCTTCACCTTCCTGCCGCAAGGCAATGAGGAGGATTTCATGCTGCGAGCCCTTTCCCGGCCCGCCACCCGCCTGATGGAGCGGTGGCTGCCCGACGCGTTCATCTTTGTCATCGTCCTGACGCTGGTGGCGGCCATTGCCGCGATGGCGACGCAGGGCACCTCGCCGGTTCAGCTGGTGCAACTGTGGGGCGACGGCTTCTGGTCGCTGCTGCAATTCGCGATGCAGATGCTGCTGGTCCTTGTCACCGGGTTCATCCTGGCAAGCTCGCCCCCGGTGCGGCGGGCGCTGGCCCGGATCGCGGGACTTGCGACCTCGCGCGGGGGCGCGATCCTTCTGGTCAGCGTGGTGTCGCTGGCCGCGAGCTGGATCAACTGGGGGTTCGGGCTGGTGGTCGGCGCGATCTTTGCCAAGGAGGTCGCGCGCCAGATTCGCGTCGATTACCGCCTGCTGATCGCCACCGCCTATTCGGGCTTCGTGATCTGGCATGGCGGGCTTTCGGGATCGATTCCGCTGACCATCGCCACCGAGGGGCATTTCACCGCCGACCAGATCGGGGTGATCGATACCGGCCAGACGATCTTTTCGACCTGGAACCTGATGATCGTCGCCGCGGTGCTGATCGTGGTGCCGCTGGTCAACCGCCTGATGCTGCCATTGGAACATGAGCAGGTGATCGTCGATCCCGACAAGCTGGGCAACGACACGCAGCCGCAGCCGATCTACAATCCGACCCCGGCGCAACGGCTGGAAAACAGTCCGATCCTGATGTGGGCCATCGGCCTGCCCGGCCTGGTCTGGCTGGGCCTGTATTTCGCCCAGGGCGGCGGGATCAACCTGAATGTGGTGAATTTCCTGTTCCTGTTCCTGGGCATCCTGTGTCACGGCACCGCCCGCAGCCTGCTGGGCGCACTGGATGAGGCGGTCCGTGGTGGCGCGGGTATCGTGATCCAGTTTCCCTTCTATGCCGGGATCATGGCGATCATGACCGGCAGCGGCCTTGCAGCAAGCATGTCGGAATGGTTCGTGTCGATCTCGACCGCCGACACGCTGCCGTTCTGGAGCTTTATCAGCGCCGGGATCGTCAATATCTTTGTGCCCTCGGGCGGTGGTCAATGGGCGGTTCAGGCCCCGGTCATGCTGCCCGCGGCCGAAGCGATCGGTGCGGATATCCCGCGTGTCGTGATGGGCGTGGCCTGGGGCGATGCCTGGACCAACCTGCTACAGCCGTTCTGGGCCCTGCCGATGCTGGGCATCGCCGGTCTGAAGCCGCGCGACATCATGGGGTTCTGCGTGGTGCAGCTGCTGTTCACGGGCGTCTTGATCGGCGGGATGCTATATCTGCTTTAGCAAAGGCGGGGGCGCTTCGCCCCCCGCACCCCCCGAGGATATTTCGGCACAGAAGATGGGGCGGTGAAAACCGCCCCTATTTCTTGCGGCGACGCTTGGCGGCGCGCTTGATCTCGGACAGTCGTGATTTCGTGGACATGCGCCGGGGGGCGCGACCGCGTTTGCCCTTCTGCCCGCCGCGCGGCAACGCGTTGCCGTCCAGTTCCAGCAGTTCCAGCGTCAGGCCGCCGGTGACGGGGATCGCCTCGGTGAGGCGGACGGTGACGCGTTGGCCAATGCCGATTTCAAGGCCGGTTTCGGTGCCGATCAGCATCTGCGCCTCGGGGTCGAAATGGAAATATTCGCGCCCGATGTCACGGATCGGCAGCAGCCCGTCGGCGCCCGTTTCATCCAGTTTGACAAAAGCGCCAAAGCGCTGGATCCCGCTGATGCGTCCGGTCATTTCGGTGCCGACGCGATCGGCCAGATAGGCGGCGAGGTAGCGATCCGTGGTGTCGCGTTCGGCGGCCATGCTGCGCCGTTCGGTGTCGCTGATATGGGTGGCGGTTTCGGACAGCCGCTCGATGTCCTGATCCGACAGGCCGTCCTTGCCCCAGCCATGCCCGGTGATCAGCGCGCGATGCACGACCAGATCCGAATAGCGGCGGATGGGCGAGGTGAAATGCGCATAACTTTTCAGCGCCAGCCCGAAATGGCCGAAATTCTCGGGGTGGTAATAGGCTTGGGTCATCGACCGCAGGGTCGAGATATTGATCAGTTCGTCGAAATCGGTGCCTTCGGACTGGGCGAGAAGGCGGTTCAGGTGGCTGGTATGAAGGACCTGCCCCTTGGCCAGGTTGAAGCCCGAGGCCTGCGCGACCTCGCGCAGGGCGTCGATCTTGTCGAGGCTGGGTTCTTCGTGGACACGGAACAGCAAGGGCCGCTGACGGCGGCTGAGTTCCTCGGCGGCGGCGACATTGGCCAGAACCATGAATTCCTCGATCAGGCGGTGCGCGTCAAAGCGTTCGCGGAAATTGACCGATTTCACGCGGCCTTCCGGGGTCAGCTCGATCCGCCGTTCGGGCAGGTCCAGATCCAGCGGCTGACGCCGGTCGCGCGCCGATTGCAGCAGGCCGTAGGCGTGCCACAGCGGGCGGATCACATCCTTCATCAGCGGCGCTGTCTGGTCATCGGGATCGCCATTCGCCCCGGCCTGCGCCTGTTCATAGGCAAGGCTGGCGCGACTGTTCATCATCGCGCGATGAAAACTGTGGCCGGTCTTGTTGCCCTGCGCGTCCAGCCGCATCCGAACCGCGATCACCGGGCGGTCGACGCCTTCATGCAGCGAACACAGGTCCGCCGACAGCGCCTCGGGCAGCATGGGGACCACGCGGTCCGGGAAATAGCTGGAATTGCCGCGCGTCCAGGCCTCGCGGTCCAGCGCGCTGCCAGGGCGGACATAATACGCGACATCCGCGATCGCGACCCAGATGGTCGCGCCGCCGTCCTCCTCGATCATCGCGGCGACAGCATCGTCATGATCGCGTGCATCCGCCGGATCGATCGTGACCAATGGCAGATCGCGCAGATCCTCGCGCCCCTTCAGGGTGGCGGGTTTCTGGGCTTCGGCCTCGTCCAGCACGGATTGCGGAAACTGATCGGGGATACCGTGCTGATGGATCGCGATCAGGCTGACCGCCCTGGGCGCGGACGGATCGCCCAGACGGTCGGTCACCCGCGCCACCGGCAGGCCCATGCGCCCTTTGGGTCCGGTCTGTTCCGCCTGCACAAGTTCGCCCGACTGTGCGCCCTGTGTATCGCCTGGCCGCACGCGCCATTCGCGATCCTGCCCCTTGTCGATGGGCACGATGCGCCCGCCCTCGGCCTCGGAGCGGAAGATCCCGACGATCTTGTTGGGCGAGGCGGTGATGCGACGGATCAGACGCGCCTGATAGTCGTAATCCTCGCCCTGCACCTGCGTCAGACGCGCCAGAAACCGTTCGCCCCGTCCCAGCGCGGGATCCGCATCGCGCGGGGCATAGTGAATGCGCGGCACCGGCCCCTCGCCACGCCATTCCAGCGGCTTGGCGAACAGATCGCCCGACCCGTCAGGGGCCAGCAGTTCGACCACCGTCACCGGAGGCAGCTGTTCGGCGTCCAGATAGTGGCGGCGGCGACGTTCCAGCCGGCCTTCGGATTCAAGTTCCTTCAGCAGGCGTTTCAGTTCGATGCGCTGCGCACCCTTGATGTTGAAGGCCTTGGCGATATCGCGTTTGGAATTGGCGTCGGGATGTTCCGCCACCCAATCCAGAATCTGCTGCTTGCTGGGAATCTGTGTCATCGGCTTTACCTAACAGCTTGGCCGCGCAAGCGCAGCAGGCGGATCGTCAAAGATCGCACACCATATCACGATGCGGAATACCAGCATCGTCATAGATCGGCCCCTGCGCGACAAAGCCCAGCTTTTCGTAAAAGCCGATTGCATGGGTCTGGGCACCCAGCTTGGCCTGGGTCACACCCTTGCGGGTCGACAGTTCGGCCATGGCCGCGCGGATCAGCGCCGCACCCGCGCCGGTGCCGCGTGCCTCGGCCAGAACGCAGACGCGACCGATCTTGCCAACGTGATCGCGGATCAGGATCCGGGCGGTGCCGATGGCCCGGTCACCCTGCCACGCCAGAAGATGCGTGGCCTGGCCGTCCAGACCGTCCCATTCCTCGGCCTCGGGGACATTCTGTTCCTGGATGAACACGACGCGGCGCAGGTTGCGGCAGGTTTCCAGATCGGTGGTCAGCGCGATCCTCATGCGAAATAGCTTTCCAGAATGCGCTGATAGATGGTCTTCAGCTGATGGATTTCGGCTTCGGGAACGCGTTCGTCGACCTGATGCATGAACCGCCCCACAAGGCCGAATTCGACCACGGGGCAGTGATCCTTCACGAACCGCGCATCCGATGTCCCACCCGAGGTGGAAAGCACCGGCTGACGCCCGGTTTCCTGCGTCACGATCCCGCGGACCAGATCGACGAAGGGGCCGGGCTGGGTCAGAAACGCCTCGCCCGAGATATTGGCCTCGACCACAAGCTCGACACCGGTTTCGGCGCTGACCGCCGCGGCGCGTTCGGTCATCATGCGCGTCAGCGAGGCGCCGCTGTGCAGATCGTTGAACCGGATGTTCACCACGGCGCTTGCGGCTTCGGGGATCACGTTCGACGCCGGATTGCCGCAATCGACCGTGGTGATCTGCAGGCCGGACGGGTCGAAATGCTCGGTGCCCTGATCCAGCGGTTCCGCAATCAGCCCGTTCAGAAAACCGGTCAGCGCGTGCAGCGGATTGCGGGCCTTGTGCGGATAGGCGGCATGGCCCTGCAGGCCCTTGGCGCGGATGGTAAAGGTGGCCGACCCGCGCCGCCCGATCTTCATCATCTCGCCCATGATGTCGGGATTCGACGGTTCGCCCACGATGCAGACATCCATCCGCTCGCCCTGTTGGGCCATCCAGTCAAGGATCGCGGTGGTGCCATCCCTGGCCGGGCCTTCCTCGTCGCCGGTGATGGTCAGGATCACCGCGCCATCCGGCGGGGTTTCGGTGACAAAATCGATGGCGGCGGCGACGAAGCTGGCCACGCCCGATTTCATGTCGGTCGCGCCGCGGCCCCAGATCGTGCCATCCTGCACATGGCCCGAAAACGGGGGATGGGTCCACGACCCCAGGTCGCCCGGCGGCACCACGTCGGTATGTCCGTTAAAACCAAAGCTGCGCGCGCCCTTGGCGCCCCAGCGGGCGAACAGGTTCGCCGTGCCGTTGCGATCCACACGATGCACCTCGAATCCGGCCTCGCGCAGCATGTCGCCCAACAGGATCAGCGCGCCGCCCTCTTCCGGCGTCACCGAGGGGCAACGGATCAGGCGGGCGGTCAGGTCGGCAGCGTCGGTCATGTCACATCCAGAAATCAAAGGCGCGGCGGACGAGGTTCGCCCCCGTCAGCACCAGAAGTATCAGCGTCCAGCGGCGAAACTGCACCACATCCAGCCGGTCCTGCAAGACAAAGCCCGCCAGCATCCCGGCAAAGGCGGGGATGCACAGCACCGCCGACAGGGGCAGCGTCTGTGCATTCAGCACCCCCGAGGCCAGATGCGCGATCAACAGGACCACCGCGCCCAGCAGAAAGACGACGCCCTGCACACGGATCTGTTCGCGCTTGTCCACGCCCAGGGACAGCAGCAGGATGATCAGCGGTGGCCCCCAGATGCCGGAAATGCCGCCGTAAAGCCCGCCGATGACGCCCATCCCCACCTCGGCCCGGCGGCGATGATGCAGGGGCAGCGCAAGCGAACGCCCCGCCAATTGCCAGGATGCGAACAGAACGATGGGCACGCCCAGCAGCGCATACATGATCCCCTGCGGGATCGCCTGCGCAAAGCCGGCGGATACGCAGATGAACACCAGCACCGTGCCGATATGCCAGCGAAACGATCTGATCGAGTTTCTTGCCGCGTCCGGACCCTGCCGGAACGCCTGCTGGATATTGGTCAGCAGGGTCGGCAGGATCAGCGCGGCCAAGGCCGTTGTCGCCGGCAACAGCGAACCAAAGGCCGACAGCATGATCATCGGCATCGCAAAGCCGATCGCCCCTTTGACGAAGCCCGCGAATGCCGTAATGCCGACGGCCAACCAGAATTGCCAGATTTCCAGACCAAACATGGCGGCAAGCTAAGGCGCTGCCAGGGAAAAGGAAATAGAGCGCGTTGCAGACTGTGCAGCCAAAATCACGGCGACATTTTAGAACTCGAATTATGGCAGTTGCGCATTATAGTTGCGCTGCGGGTGCAAAAGGATTAGCTATGCTGCAACGCCGAAAAAGGATGGATCGATGAAAGACATGCCGCAGCAAACCGAAGCCGTGCTGACCGAAATCGAAGCCCTGCAGACCCGCGCCACCGAAAACCTGCGCGCCACGCTGGCCCCGGACGGCAAGATCGACCCCGCACTTCTGGAACAGCATCAGCACGCCGCCCATGCGCTGTCCTGGCTGGCGACCTATGTCGAATCGCTGAAACAGATCTCGGCCTGGGCGGGGCGGGTCTCGGGCCCGATCGAGGATCTGATCACCCGGATCGCCTTCGGGGAATACCTGACCCAGATCGCCGGCGGCATCCTGATGAGTCAGAATGAATTCGCCCGCCTGTCGGATCTTGGCGTCAGCTGGACCCCGTCCGAGGCCGCGCAGGCGATGATGTCCGGCAATACCCCTGCCGCGCGCGCGGAACTTGCCCGGCTGATCGCCGACAATCGCGGTAGCGCGACCTTTGGCGCGTCGGGGCTGGACGAGGATCTGGAAATGATCCGTGACCAATTCCGCCGTTGGGCCGATAACAAGGTCGTGCCCCATGCCCATGAATGGCACCTGAAGGACGAACTGATCCCGATGGAGATCATCGAGGAGCTGGCCGAACTGGGCGTCTTTGGCCTGACCATCCCCGAGGAACTGGGCGGACTGGGCATGTCCAAGGCCGCGATGGTCGTCGTCAGCGAAGAATTGTCGCGCGGCTATATCGGCGTCGGCAGCCTTGGCACCCGCAGCGAAATCGCGGCCGAGCTGATCATCGGCGGCGGCACCGATGCGCAGAAGGAACATTGGCTGCCGAAACTGGCCAGCGGGGAAATCCTGCCCACCGCCGTCTTTACCGAACCCAATACCGGCAGCGATCTGGGCAGCCTGCGCACCCGCGCGGTCAAGGATGGCGATAACTGGAAGGTGACCGGCAACAAGACCTGGATCACCCATGCCGCCCGCACCCACATCATGACGCTGCTGGCCCGCACCGATCCCGAAACAACGGATTACCGCGGCCTGTCGATGTTCATCGCCGAAAAGACACCGGGCAGCGACGAAGATCCCTTCCCCACCCCCGGCATGACCGGCGGCGAGATCGAGGTGCTGGGCTATCGCGGCATGAAGGAATACGAGCTTGGTTTCGACGGATTCGAGGTCAAGGGCGAGAACCTTCTGGGCGGCGTCACCGGTCAGGGCTTCAAGCAGTTGATGCAGACCTTTGAATCGGCCCGCATCCAGACCGCCGCCCGCGCCATCGGCGTCGCGCAGAACGCGCTGGAACTCGGCCTGCAATATGCGCTGGACCGCAAGCAGTTCGGCAAATCGCTGATCGAGTTCCCGCGCGTGGCCGACAAGCTGGCGATGATGGCGGTGGAAATCACCATCGCGCGGCAGCTGACCTATTTCAGCGCCTGGGAAAAGGATCACGGCCATCGCTGCGACCTAGAGGCCGGGATGGCCAAGCTGCTGGGTGCGCGCGTGGCCTGGGCCTGTGCGGACAACGCCTTGCAGATCCACGGCGGCAACGGCTTTGCGCTGGAATATCAGATCAGCCGCGTGCTGTGCGATGCGCGTATCCTGAACATCTTTGAAGGGGCGGCTGAAATTCAGGCACAGGTGATCGCGCGACGCCTGCTGGGCTAGGCCAGAACCGCGGGCGGGATAGACTATCGCCGCAAAAACATGTTCACTGCCCCGTGAATTCAGCCTTCACAGGAGATGCGCTTATGCCCCGTCTGTCCCGCCTTGGTCTTGCCACTGCCGCCGTCGCGACCCTTGGCCTTGCTTCCTGCGGCCCGACCGCGACGACCGGCACCGGATCGGGCGGCATTCCGCAGGGCGAATATGTTCTGGTGGGGATGGATGGCGGCACGGTGCCCCTGCGCAACGTCACGCTGGTGGTCGGGGAAAACCAGCTGACCGGTCGCGGCCCCTGCAACAGCTATAGCGCCGAAAACAACGTCGCCCTGCCCGCGCTGCAACTGTCGCCGATCGTCTCGACCAAGATGCATTGCAAGGACGCCCCGTTGGAGAACCGCTTTCTGGCGACGCTACAATCCGCAACCGAGATGGAGTTCTTTGGCGGCGTGCTGAAGGTGAAATCGCCGCGCACCTGGCTGATCTTCGAACATGGCCATCGCGCGGATGAGGCGCAGGTCAGTGCCCTGGAAGCCGCGCGGGGCACGCAGTAATCACCTGTCGCGCAGCAATCGCTGCAACAGCCTGTCGCGCGCGACGGGCACGGGGCGGCCGACCAGTTCGGCCGCCAATCTCGTTTCCAGGAAATGCCCGGTAATGGCCAGCCCTTCGGCCAGCCCATTCCCCCGGTTGTCGCCCGCCCCCCCCATGATCGCGGGCAAGGGCAGCAGACGGTCCGCCCATTCCCCCGCCCCCGCCCGGCTGACGGCGCGGCCCGTGCGCGGACTGACATAGGCCAGACCGTCACGCGCCCCCGTCACGGCGCAGCTGGCAAGATCCAGTCCGAAGCCCATTTCATCCAGAAGCGCCGCTTCCCACGCCAGATAGGCAGCGCCCCAATCCTCGCCCTGCTCGATCAGGTCCAGAAGATCCTCGGATCGCTGCACCAGGCGCGGATGCGGATCCCGTTCGGGCAAGGCAAAGACCAGAAGGGCGCAGATCGCGTTCAGCCCCGCCAGCCCCAGCGGATCGGCCAACAGACCTGCACGCAACCGAATGGGTTCGACGCTGAACGTGCCCAGCTGATCATCGCGTCGGGCACGCCAGCGCAGGTCCAGCCGCGTTCCCGGTTGCAACATCGCCGCCCGCTTGCGCGAGGCGCCACCGGGCACCAGACCCGCATGGCGCCCTTGGCGCGGGGTCAGAACCTCGATGATGACCGCGTTTTCGCCATGGCTGCGCCGCGCGATCACGGTGCCTTCGTCCTGCCACTCCATCGGCGTCAGTCGGATGCGGGCAGGGTCAGGCTGCCGTCATCGGCCAAAGGCCAGTACGGGTTATGCGCAAGTTCCCAGACATGGCCATCGGGGTCCGCCAGATAACCGGAATAGCCGCCCCAGAACACAGCTTGCGGCTGTTTCAAGGCCACCGCCCCGGCGCGAAGCCCGTCATCGAAAACGCGATCGACCTCGGCGGGGCTGCTCATGTTCTGGGCCAGCGTCATCGCCCCGGTTCCCAATACCGCATCCGGGCGGCCCTGATCTTCGGCCAGATCCGACAGACCGAACAGGCCCAGAACCGCGCCCTGCATCTGATAAAAGCGCACCCCATCCTGTGAGGCAGGATGCGGGGTCCAGCCCCATGCGCGATAAAATGCCTCGGCCCGTGTCAGATCACCCACGCCAAGCGTGATCAGGGTCACCCGTTGTCTTGGCAACGCCATGCGCGCATCCTTCCCTGCAACATCCGCAGGCTGTCACGGCGCATGGCTGCGGGCAAGTCAGGACAGCAGATCGCGCCCATTGGCCTGATGGCGGGCGGCCAGCTTGCGACCGTGGCGACCCTTGACCAACGGTCGGACGGGCGCCGTCTCGACCTCGGCCAGTTCGGGGAACAGTTCAAGGATTTCCTGCCGCGCGGCCGGCCCGACCGAGGACATCGCCTCGGGTCCGGTGAACAGCGATTCGGTCAATGCGCCATTTGCCGTCACCAGTTGATGTTCCGCACACATGAAATGCACATAGCTGACGGAATCGCCGATCTCGGCCAGCTCGATCCCGTCCAGTTCCAGCAATTGCTTGGCCGCGACCAGGACTTCGGAAGCGCCGAACATCCGCTGCGCAATGGCCGAGCGCACAAGGATGCGATGCTGTGGCGACACGATCAGATCGGCCGAAGGGCTGCCGGCACCAAGGGCCCCCGCCGCGATGCGGATCGGCTGCATATGCGGGGCCTGTTCCAAGTCGACGGTGGCCCGACCGATCCAGCGGATCGCCTGCGCGCCGTTATCATGCGTCTGCACCGTATCGCCCACGGCCAGATCCTGCACATGCACCGCGCCATCGGGCGTCTGGATCATCGTCCCTTCGGCAAAACAGGCGAAAGCGATAACCTGCCGGTCCCGCGACAGGTCGAACAGCTGATTCGTGACAGCGCTGTTCAGCGTCACGTTGCTGATCGCCTTGGCGGTCAGGGTCGGGTCCGGCAAGCCGGCCGAGAATGGCGGCACCAGCCACATGTCGCCATTGTCCATCTGCGCGATCAGCACGGTCGTATCGGCGGTGGTGCCGTCGAAATAGGTCAGCGTGACCTGATAGCGGAACAGCCCGTCGAAATTATAGTTCTCGGCCGTGCCGTCACCATTGCGATCGGTTTGAAAAAATTCAAACAGATTGCCGTTGTTATTTGCACTCAACGTCGCCGTGCTGCCAAAGCGGTTCACGGTCGTCACGGAATGCTGGTTTTCATAGATCGGCGTGGTCAAGCCGCCGCGATCACCGCCCGCGCCATAAGTCCCAAGCACCGAGGGGGATGAGGCATTTTCAGAGACGAAGACACCACCGACCGAGTTGCCTTCGATGCTGTCGATATCGGTCGAAATATTGCCCAGATACAGGGCTTCCCATCTCAACGGCATCGAAACCTCCTGAATGAATTCTTTGTAAGTCTACTTCCGGATCAGAAAAATCGTAGAAGAAATGCACAAAAGGGTAAATAGATTCTGGCCGGTGCGCGTCACTGCATCCGGCGGGTTGTTGCCATCGCGGCACGGCGCGCCGCACCCGCCTCGCGCAGCAGGGCCACCGTATAGACGGCAAGCGCCGACCAGATCAGCGGAAAGGCGATCATCCGCGCGGTGCCGAAGGGTTCGTTGAACATCCAGACCGCGATCAGGAAGATCATCGTCGGCGTGGTATATTGCAGCACGCCGATGGTCGACAGGCGCAGCAGCTTGGCCCCGTTTGCATAAAACAGCAGCGGGATCGCGGTGACCGGCCCGCAGCCCAGCAGCATCACGACATCGAACAGGCTGCCATCGCCCCAGGCGCCCTGCCCCGTGACCTGCCGCCACAGCAGGAAGGCCGCGGCAAACGGCGTCAGGATCAGCACCTCCAGCGTGAATCCCTGATTGGGCCCAAGCGGCAGGCTTTTCTTGAAATAGGCGTAAAGCCCCCAACTGAGGATCAGCAGCACCGCGACGACGGGCAGTTTGCCCGCCTGCACCGTCAGGATCACCACCGCCGACAGGGCAAGCGCAACCGACAGCATCTTCAGCCGGGTCAGTTTCTCGCCCAGAAACAACATGCCCAGAAGCACGCTGAACAGCGGGTTGATGTAATATCCCAGCGCGGCATCCAGCGCATGACCGTTGCCGACGGCCCAGACATAGGTCAGCCAGTTCACGCTGATCAGCGCCGCCGTCAGCCCCGCCATCGCCAGCAGCCGTGGGCTGCGCAAGGCCGCACGCACATCATCCGACCGCCGTTGCCACAGCAGCACCGCCGCCGCGATCGGCAAGGACCACAGCACCCGATGGGCGATCACCTCGGTCGCGGGAATGTGGGACAGCGCCTTCATATACAGCGGCAACAGGCCCCAGCACAGATAGGCGGCCATCGCATAGGCAAAGCCACGGGGGGAATCGGCGGGGATGGGGATCGCGGCGCTCATGCGGATTGCATATGCCGCAATACCGCGCCGCGCCAGAGCCGATATTCAGCCAAGCCCTGCTTCGTCCAGCAGGGTGCGGCCATCGCGGCTTTCGATTTCGATGACCCATAGATCGGGATCAAAGCCCCGCTGGCGGCGGATCGCTTGATCTATCTGCGCCTCGGGCAGATCGGCGGTCAGGGTCCAGGGCCGTTCGTCTCTGTCCATGTCCCATTCGCGGGCATAAAGCTGCGCGGTGCCGTCCAGCCGGGCGCATTTCACCATGATCGCGCCCGCGGTGTCGTCGCCATGCGCGATCACATAGGCCGGGATATTGGCCAGCCCCAGCCGGGTCAGATAGGCCGAAACCCAGACCCCGGCCGCCAGCCGCGCCTCAGCCATGGTCGTGCCTAGTCGCCATCGCGGAAATCAAGGCCCATCTCGCCATAGCGTTCGGCCTCGTTCTGCCAGTTCTCGCGCACGCGGACCTGCAGGAACAGATGGACGCGGCGTCCCATGAATTCCTCCATCTCGGTGCGGGCGGCCTGCCCGACGGCCTTGACCGTCTCGCCGCCCTTGCCAAGGACGATGCCCTTGTGGCCGGGACGGGCGACATAGATCACCTGTTCGACCCTTGCGCTGCCGTCCTTCTTTTCTTCCCACTGCTCGGTCTCGACCGTCAGCTGATAGGGAATTTCCTCGTGCAGGCGCAGGGTCAGCTTTTCGCGCGTGATCTCGGCGGCGATCATGCGCATCGGCAGATCGGCGATCTGGTCTTCGGGATACAGCCACGGGCTTGCAGGCACCTGCGCGGCCAGCCAGTCCAGAAGATCGGCGCAACCATAGCCCTTTTCCGCAGAAATCATGAAGGTCTGCTGAAACGCATAGGCCTCGTTCAGCTTTTGCGACAGGGCCAGCAGAACCTCGGATTTCACGCGGTCGATCTTGTTGATGATCAGCGCGACCGGCGTTTTCGTGTCTAGCGATTTCAACTGGTCGATGATCGCCTGCGCGCCATCGGTCAGGCCGCGATGCGCCTCGATCAGCAACAGGATCACATCGGCATCGGCAGCCCCGCCCCAGGCGGCGGCGACCATGCTGCGATCCAGACGACGGCGCGGACGGAAGATGCCCGGCGTGTCGACAAAGACGATCTGGCTGTCATCATGCAGCGCGATCCCGCGAATGCGGGCGCGGGTGGTCTGCACCTTGTGGGTCACGATGCTGACCTTTGCGCCCACCATGCGGTTCAGCAGGGTGGATTTCCCGGCATTCGGTTCGCCGATCAGCGCGACAAAGCCTGCGCGGGTGTTGGTTTCGGTCATTCGCGGCCCTCCAGCCGGTCCAGCAGCAGTTTCGCCGCTGCCTGTTCGATGCTGCGCTTGGTTCCGGCGCCTTCGGCAGAAGCCTCGCGCCCGTCGGCAAGCCGCACGGTGATATGGAAAACGGGGGCATGGTCGGGACCGCTGCGCCCGGTCTGGTCATAGCGCGGGGGCGGCATGCCATTGGCCTGCGCCCATTCCTGCAAGGCGGTCTTGGCGTCGCGCGGATCATCTTCCAGCCCGTCCAGCCGATCCTTCCAAAGACGCAGCACGACCTTGCGCACGGTGGCGAAACCGGCATCCAGATAAACGGCGGCCAGTACGGCCTCCATCGCGTCGGCCAGCAGCGCATCCTTGCGCCGCCCGCCCGACAGCATTTCCGAACGGCCCAGTTTCAGCACATCGCCCAGCCCGATCTGGCGGGCGATATCGGCGCAGGTATCGCCCTTGACCAGCGCGTTATAGCGCGGCGCCAACTGCCCTTCGCTGGCGGTCAGGTCGGCATTGAACAATTCCTCGGCCATGACCAGGCCCAGAACGCGGTCGCCCAGAAATTCCAGCCGCTGATTGTCGGGCCGGGTCGGCGACGCGATCGAGCCATGAGTCAGCGCCCGGATCAGCAGTTCATGATGTTTGAACTCGTGACCCAGACGGCCCATGAAGGCGCGTATCTCGGCAGAGGGGGTCACTCGACCGCCTTGAAGAAGCGGTCCGGACGCCAGGTCCAGAAATACAGAAGCGAGCGGCCCGCGGACGAGAACATGATCCGGTCGGCGCGGCCGATCAGATATTCCGCCGGGACAAAGCCAAGGCCGCCGACCTCTTGGGGAAAGCGCGAATCCTCGGAATTGTCGCGGTTGTCGCCCATGAAGAAATACTGCCCTTCCGGCACCGTGAAGGTGGCAGTGTCATCGGCGACCCAGCCATCGACGATGTTCAGCACATCATGGCTGCCACCGCCCGGCAGGGTTTCGGTAAAGCGTTGCTTGACGCATTCGCCGCCCTCCTGCACCGGATCGTTCACGCAGCGCGGGATCAGGCCCTGCGGCCCCTGCTGTTCCTTGGTCTCGACGAAATCGCCGGCGGGCTGGGTCGGCACCTCTTCCCCGTTCAGCCACAGACGACCGCCGCGCATCTGCACGGTATCACCGGGCAGGCCGATCAGGCGCTTGATGAAATCCACCCCGCGGGTCGGATGGCGGAACACGACGACATCGCCGCGTTCGGGTTCCGAGGCGAGGATACGCCCCGTGATCGGGCAGATCCCGAAGGGGCAGGAATATTGCGAATAGCCATAGGCCATCTTGTTGACGAACAGGAAATCGCCAATCAGCAGCGTGTCCTTCATCGAGCCCGAGGGAATCCAGAAGGGCTGAAAGAACAGGGTCCGGAAGATGCCTGCGATGACCAGCGCCCAGAAGATCGTCTTGACCGTCTCCCAGATGCCTTCCTTTTTCTTGCCTGCCGTGCTGTCGGCCATAGTCGTCGTCCTTTCCTGCGTGGCACGGCGGCCGCGTTTGGTGGCGTTCATGGTCCCCCAAGGGGGGCAAAGTCAAGCAGGCGAGCCTGAAAGCGGCCGCGCCTCGATCACCACGAAAGCCTGTGCCCAGGGGTGATCGTCGGTCAGGGTGACATGGACGATGGCCTCGTGCCCGGCGGGGGTCATCTGAGCCAGCTTGTCCGCCGCCCAGCCCGTCAGATGCATGACCGGCCGCCCGGTGCGCAGATTGCTGACCGACATGTCGCGCCAGCTGATGCCCATGGCAAGCCCGGTTCCCAGCGCCTTGCTGCAGGCCTCTTTTGCCGCCCATCTTTTGGCCAGTGTTCCGGCCTCGTCCTTGCGGCGGGCCGCCTTGGCCTTTTCGGTCTCGGTGAACACACGGTCCCGAAAGCGATCGCCAAAACGGTCGAGGGTCCCCTGAATGCGGTCGATATTCGCAAGGTCGGTTCCGATGCCCAGAATCATGCGCGCGACATCCCCGTCAGGATCATGGGTATTTGAACAAAGAAGAAGCCGGTTCGCATCATTTGAAGCCTTGCGTCGTAATCTGGCCGGTCTGCTGATCGATGGTGACAGAAAGCTGGAACCAGCCCGCATCGTCATCATGATCGCCCGAAACCGGATAATGCCTGGCGGGCAGCGTGACGGTCAGCCCGCGGGCGGGGTCATAGCTGGCGTGATGCCGGCCGAAATCCATGTCGTAGAACCCGATACCGTCGCCGAGCTGCACGATCCGGCATTGACGAAAGCCGAGTTCGTCGCGCGGCGGGCTGAGCACCAAGAGCTTGAAGGCGCCGCCCGCAGGTTCGACGTAATCCAGCAGTGCGATACGGATCTGACCCTGCGCGTAGCTGGAAATGTTGTCCTGCCAGGGTTCGGCGATGGTATCGACACGATCGGCGTCGCCGCAGGGCTGCACCTGCGCCGCGCCGAGATCCTGCTGCGCCATCGCCGGGGTGGCCAGAAACGCCAGAAGGGCCGCCCTGCGGATCACGTCCGTGCCTTGTCCATGCAGCGGCGCATTTTGCGGATGGCATCGCCGAGACCGATGAAAACCGATTCGGCGATCAGGAAATGACCGATATTCAGTTCGGCGATCTCTGGGATGGCGGCGATGGGTCCGACGGTATCGAAGGTCAGGCCATGGCCGGCATGCACCTCGAGGCCGAGGCTGGCTGCGAGGGCGGCGCCGTCGCGCAGGCCCCGAAGTTCGGCGTCACGGTCGGCGTGGCGACCTTCGGTGTCGAGATCGCAATAGGCCCCGGTATGCAGCTCGACCACGGCGGCGCCGATGCGGGCGGCGGCGCGGATCTGATCGGGTTCGTGACCGATGAACAGCGACACGCGGCTGCCCGCGTCGCGAAGCGGGGCGATATATTCGGCCAGATAGTTTTCGTTTCCGGCGACGTCGAGGCCGCCTTCGGTGGTACGCTCTTCCCGCTTTTCGGGGACGAGGCAGACGGCATGGGGGCGGTGCCGCAATGCGATCTGCTGCATCTCTGCGGTCGCTGCCATTTCCAGATTCAATGGCAGGCGCAGATCGGCCATCAGCGCGTCGATATCGGCATCGCTGATATGGCGTCGATCTTCGCGCAAATGCGCGGTGATGCCGTCGGCACCGGCCTGTTCGGCAATCCGTGCGGCGCGCAGCGGATCGGGCCAAGGCGTGCCGCGGGCATTTCTGATCGTCGCGACGTGATCGATATTGACGCCAAGGCGCAGCATGTCGGTCCTCCGGGATAGGTCGAGCGGCAGTCTAGCCCGCGATTTGCGGCTGTGCCAGTTCCGTCGCGACCGCCCACCAGCCCCGTCGCGCCAGATCCGACGCGGCGGCGCGGGCTCCCGCAGCCCCGTCGAAGATTCCGAAGCAGGTCGCCCCCGATCCCGACATGCGGGCAAGGCCCGCGCCGTGGTGGGTCAGCGCCTGCAGCACCTGGCCGATGACCGGCGCGATCCGGCTGGCGGGGGCCTGAAGATCGTTGCGGGTCTGACGCAACCACGCGATCAGCGCGGTCGCATCGGCAAATGCGGGGATCGGCGGCAGCGGCGGATTGTCGCGCCGATCCAGCGCGGCAAAAACCTGAGGGGTGGACACCGCCACGCCCGGATTGACCAGCACAAGATCAAGCGTCGGCAAGGCGGGCAGCGGAACGACGACCTCTCCGATGCCGGACATCCGTGCCGGAGCCGAACGTAGGCAGACCGGGACATCAGCCCCCAGACGATGGGTATCGTCCGGCATTGGATGGCCCAAGCGCGCAAGCCCGCGCAGCACGGCCGCCGCATCGGCCGAACCGCCGCCGATGCCCGAGGCCACCGGCAGGTTCTTGGTCAGGCGAATGGCCGCATCGGCGCCCGTCAGGGCCGCCGCGCGCAGGCACAGGTTGTCGCCACCCGCGTCAAGGCCCGCAGAAAACGGTCCGTCGATCATCAGCGATGAACCGCCCCGCGACAAGGCAATGCGGTCGCCGTGATCGGCAAAGCAGACCAGCGAATCCAGCAGGTGATAACCGTCGTCACGCCTGCCGGTCACATGCAGGGCAAGGTTCAGCTTGGCCGGGGCGAATTCGACCACGGAAGTTTCGGTCATGGAGGCGGGTCAATCCGTGGTCTTGGGATCGGTCCGGGCCCCGGCCTCGGTCTGCGGCGGCGGCAGATCCTTGGTTTCGCCGGCGGCGCGTTCCTCGGCCATCACCGCATCCAGACCTCGGTCAAGCTTGGCGCGAAGCCGGTCGGGATCGACATCGCCACTGTCGCCGGGTTCAAGCGACAGGGCGCGCTGCCACTGAATTTCGGCTTCGCGGGTGCGGCCGACCATCCAGTAGATATCGCCCAGATGATCGTTTACCACCGGATCGGCCGCCATGCTGCCGACCGCCTGTTCCATGGGGGCGACCGCTTCATCGAAACGACCCAGACGGAAATAGGCCCAAGCCAGCGAATCAAGGATATAACCGTCGTTCGGGGACAGTTCGACCGCCTTCTGGATCAGTTCCAGCCCCTTTTCCAGGTGCTGGTTCCGGTCGATCCAGCTGTAGCCCAGATAGTTCAGCAAACTGGCCTGATCCGGCTTGATCTTGATCGCGGCCTGCAGATCGGCCTCGGCGCGATCGAACTGGCCGGATCGTTCCAGCGCGATGCCCCGTGCATAAAGCGGGAACCAGCGCGACTGGTCCGGGCCATCCTGCATCAGCGCCAGGGACTTGTCATAGGCAGGCACGGCCTGGGCGAATTTTTCCTGCTGGCGCAGGACATCCCCAAGCGCGACCCAGGCCTGCGGCAGATCGGGATAGGCGGCGGTCAGTGCCAGCGCGGCCTTTTCAGCCTCGGCGCGGCGGTCGGCGCGGGATAGCGCGTCGATGCGCGACAATTCGGCCACCGGGCGCATCTGGCCCATCTGGCGCAGCGCCTCGAATTCGGGTTCGGCCAGATCGAATTGCTGCCGGTCCTGCAGAAGCTGCGCCACCATCAGGCGTGCTTCGGGCATTTCCGGCGACAGCCAGGCCGCGATGCGGGCGTGGATCAGCGACAGCGGTTCGGGATCGGGGTTGCTGGCCAGCGCGGTCGCGAAGGTCAGAAAAGCCTGCGAAATGCCATCCGCCGGGGATTTCACCACATCGAAGGGAATGGTCTCCCCGGTTTCCAAGCGGTCACGCAGCGCGACGATCTGTGGCTCGGCCTCGATCCCCTGCAACTGGTTCAGCATGTCGACGGCCTTGTCGTTCTGCTCCAGCTGGCTCAGGATCTGGGCGCGGGCGGTCACGCCCAGCAAATGGCCGCCGGTCGCGGGATCGGCCAGCAATTCCTGTGCGCTTTCGTAGTCACCGACCATGCCGCGCGCCAAGGCAAGGTGATAGCGGACCATCGGGCCAACGCCGTCGATCTGCGACAGGCGTTCGAATTCAGCCAGCGCGTCCGAGGCGCGGCCCGCCCCCATCAGCGCCCAGGCCTGGACCATATCCTCGATCAGGTTGCGCTGACTGTCATCGTCGCTGCGTGCGGTGTCGATCAGCTGGATCAGGCCGGTCCAATCGCCCTGATGGGCCAACTGGGCGCGCAGCAGGATGTCGGACAATTCGGTCCGGTCGCCATCCTGCGTCATCTGCTGTGCCAATTCGACGGCACGGGGGATATTCCCCGCCGAAACCAGCGCGACAAGCGCGTTGTCCTGCAGGTAACGATCACCCCGATCATGGGCGACCGCCTGAACGAAATAGCGGGCGGCGGCGCGATAGTCGTTTTCGACCGTGGCCATCCGGGCGGCCAGATAGGGGCCGGCCAACCCGAAGGTCAGAGGCGCGGTCTGGTCATCCCCGGCCTTGGCGGTCGCGGCAGACGGGGATTGGTCGGGCTTTGGTGCGGGGGGCTCTTGCGCAACGGCGGGCAAGCTCAGGCCAGCCAGCAGCGCAACGATCAGGGCCAGATTCGGTCGGGTCGTGCTCACGTCATCCATCGCAGAAATCACAAGGGCGTTGCGACCCAGCCTAGACATGTGAAACGGCCGGGGCAATCACAGCCCCGGCCCCAGCGATCACATATTCGGGTAGTTCGGCCCGTCACCGCCCTGCGGCGTGGTCCAGTTAATGTTCTGCGACGGGTCCTTGATGTCGCAGGTCTTGCAATGGACGCAGTTCTGGAAATTGATCTGAAAGCGCGCCTCGCCGCCCTCTTCGATCACCTCATAGACCCCCGCGGGGCAATACCGCTGCGCCGGTTCGGCATATTCAGGCAGGTTCACCTTGATCGGGATCGAAGGGTCCTTCAGCTTCAGATGCGCGGGCTGGCTTTCCTCGTGGTTGGTAAAGGAAAACGCCACGTTGGTCAGACGGTCGAAGGACAGTTTGCCATCGGGCTTTGGATAGTCGATGGGCTGGAAATCCTTGGCCTTGCCCGTCGCCTGCGCGTCGGTCTTGCCATGCTTCCACGTCCCCAGCGGGTTCCAGCCGGTCAGGTTCGACACCCACATGTCGATACCGCCCAGCATCAGCGACGGCCACAGGCCCAGCTTGGACCAGATCGGCTTGACGTTGCGCACCTTCTTCAGGTCCTTGGCGATGTCGCCCTTGCGCACGGCCTCGTCATAGGCGGTCAGGCGATCGCCTTCGCGACCCTCCTTCAGCGCGGCGGCCGCGGCCTCGGCTGCCTCGATGCCGGAAATCATGGCGTTATGGTTGCCCTTGATCCGCGGAACATTGACCATGCCCGCCGAACAGCCCAGCAGGACGCCGCCATCGAAGGACAGTTCCGGGATGGATTGCAGGCCACCCTCGCTGATCGCGCGGGCGCCATAGGCGACGCGCTTGCCGCCTTCCAGCAGTTCGGCAACCATCGGATGATGCTTGAATCGCTGGAATTCCGCATAGGGATACAGATGCGGATTGGCATAGTTCAGGTGAACGACAAAGCCGACCAGAACCTGATTATCCTCGAAGTGATAGATAAAGCTGCCGCCGCCCGCGTTCTTGCCAAGCGGCCAGCCCATCGTGTGGACGACACGGCCCTTCTGGAATTTTTCGGGCTGAACCTCCCAGATTTCCTTCATGCCAAGGCCGAATTTCTGCGGCTCGTGACCGTCGGACAGGTTCAGCTTTTCGATGATTTCCTTGGCAAGGCTGCCGCGCACGCCTTCAGCGATGAATACATACTTGCCGTGCAGCTCCATCCCCGGTTCATACATCGCGCCGGGGGTGCCATCGGCGTTCAGACCCATTTCGCCCGCTACAACGCCCTTGACGCGATTGCCGTCCCAGACGATCTGGCTGGCGGCCATGCCGGGGAAAATCTCGACGCCCAGTTCCTCGGCCTGTTCGGCCAGCCAGCGGCAGACATTGCCCATGCTGACGACATAATTGCCGTGGTTGTTCATCAGCGGCGGCATCGGCCAGTTCGGCACGCGGACCTGGCCCGCCTCGCCCAGAACGAAGAAATTGTCGTCCACGACTTCGGTGTTCAGGGGCGCGCCCTTTTCCTTCCAGTCCGGGATCAGGCGGTTCAACCCTGCGGGGTCCAGAACCGCGCCCGACAGGATATGCGCGCCGATTTCCGAGCCTTTCTCCAGGACCACGACCTGAAGCTCGGGATCGATCTGCTTCAACCGGATGGCTGCGGACAGACCCGATGGACCACCGCCGACGATCACAACATCGTATTCCATCGACTCGCGTTCGATCTGCGTCTCGTCGGTCATGGCTGAACTCTCCCCAGTTTCTTGCTGCAACAGCACTATCGCGCGTTTTTGCACAGAGCAATCGTTACGCGACGGGCCATAGGCCGAAATCGACCTGTGCCCAGCAAGTGGGCTTGCATTGGTCCCGGATTTGGGGTCACGATGCCAGAACCGGATTTTGCGCCCCTGCCGTTTTCGAATGGCGGGGGCGTTCGATTAGCATCCGGACCGCGAACGCAAAGCGCAAAGGACTGGGCAGGGATGGACAAGATACCGATGACCCGCAGCGGCTATCAGCTGCTGGAACGCGAACTGACCGAGCTGAAATCCAAGGAACGCCCGGCCATCATCCGCCAGATCGCCGAGGCGCGCGAACATGGCGACCTGTCCGAGAACGCCGAATATCACGCCGCGCGCGAAAAGCAGGGCTTCATCGAGGGTCGCATCAAAGAGCTGGAAAGCATCCTGTCGCGCTGCGAAGTGATCGACCCGGCCCGGCTGTCGGGCTCGATCAAGTTCGGGGCGACGGTGCATCTGGTCGACGAGGACACCGAAGAAGAAAAGACCTACCAGATCGTGGGCGAGGCCGAGGCCGATATCGAACGCGGCCTGCTGAACATGCGGTCGCCGCTGGCGCGGGCGCTGATCGGCAAGGATGAAGGCGACAGCGTCGATGTCCAGACCCCGGGCGGTGTGCGCAGCTACGAAGTTCTGGCGATCCGGTACGAATGACGATGTCCCTTCCCGGTCGTCTTGCATCCCTGGCCCGCCGTGATGCGCTGACCGCGGTGGGATACGCATTGTCGGCCGGGTGGCTGATCCTGCTGATGCTGTTCTGGCTGTTGGCGCCGGGTGATGAAGGTGCCACTGGCGGGGTCACGCGACTGGTGGCCATCATCGGCGCGGTGATGCCGCTTGCGCTGATCTGGATGGCGGTCTCGCTGGCACGGTCGATTGCGGAACTGCGGGCCGAGGCCGACCACCTGCATCGTCAGCTGGACGAATTGCGCGGTGGCAAGCCCGCGCGCCCCACGCGCAGCGAAGATCAGCCGCGTCCGTCCGGCACCGCCCGTCCGGCCCCCCCGCCGGACCGGTCGCCGCCTGCACCAAGGCCGCAGGTCCCCGCGCAGCCCCGTCCCGCAGCCATCGCCCGGCCCGATCCGCGTCAATCCGCCATGAGCTTTGACGCCCCCGAAGCGGTCGATATTCCGGCCGAAACCGTGATCCGGGCGCTGAACTTTCCCGATGGGCCGGACGATGCCGATGCCATCGCCGCGCTGCGCAGCGCCCTGCAGGATCATGAAACCGCACGCGTTCTGCGCGCGGCGCAGGATGTCATCACCCTGCTGGCCGATCGCGGCGTCTATATGGACGACCTGCCGCCACAGCCCGCCCCGGCCGATGTCTGGCGCCGCTTTGGCGAGGGCGAGCGGGGCAGCGCCATCGCCCCACTTGGCGGGATCAACGATGCCGATGCCCTGGCGCTGACCTCGGACATCCTGCGCGGGGACGAGATTTTCCGCGACAGCGCCCATCACTTCCTGCGCCATTTCGACGTGCTGATCACCCAGCTGATCCCGCAATTGGATGACGCGGAATTGCAGGTCATGGGCGATACGCGGTCCACGCGCGCCTTCATGCTTGTCGGACGCGCGGCGGGGCTGTTCGCCTAGTCATCGACGGGCAGGTGCAGCACCGCGACCTGCCCGCCCCAGGGCCACCCAAAGCGCCCGCGCGTCACCTCGACAAACCCCAGTGCGCGATAGAATGCCATGGCCGGTCGATTTGCGATCCGCACCTCGGCCCGCAGTCCGGGATGGCCCCGAAACGCGGCCTGCCGCACGGCGGCCATGACCAGCGCCCGCCCGATCCCCTGACGCGTTTCGGCAACGACCAGACCGTCCAGCACCAGATCCGATGTCTGCGGCGCCGCGCGAAAGGCGAAACCGCCGCGCATCGACGTCCCTGGAAAGCCGCCGCCCGCGTCGCGCAGACCACAGATACCGACGACCTGCCCCCACCTCACGGCCGCGATCCCGTGATCGGCACGCATTGCCGCCCGCCGACTGCGCGGCGCGAAAGCGTTACACCACAGCCGCGCGGCATCGGGCAGAAACGCATCCGGAATCGGGGTCAGAATCTGCACCGGCCTGCCTTGCCCTTGCTTGCACGTCATGCAACCAAGGTGACCGCAATCGCGGCAGAATGAAAGCAGCCATGGCCCCCTCACCCGCCCCCAGACCCGATCCCGGCCAGCCCGCCCCGGACGAGGCCGGTCTGCGCGCCCTTGCCCGCACACCCGCGCAGGCATTCCGGCATGGCATGGTGCAGGCCCTGCCCTTCCTGATCGTCATCGTGCCCTTCGCCGTCCTGTTCGGCGTCGTCGCGTTGGAAGCCGGGATGGATCTGGCGCAGACCATGGGTTTTTCGGTGCTGGTGCTGGCGGGCGCGTCGCAATTCACCGCGGTACAGCTGATGACCGACAACGCGCCGATCTTCATCGTGATCCTGTCGGGGCTGGCGGTGAACCTGCGGATGGCGATGTATTCGGCATCTCTTGTACCGTGGCTGCGCGATGCGCCAGCCGCGCAAAAGGGTTGGCTGGCCTACCTGCTGATCGATCAAAGCTATGCGCTGGCGGTCCAGCATTACGAACGGCACCCGCGCCTGAGCGTGCGGCAGCGGATGGCCTATTTCTTTGGCACGGCGATGGCGCTGAGCATTCCGTGGATGGCCGCGACATGGGCCGGTGCCACGCTGGGACGCGCGATCCCCGATGACATCGCGCTGGATTTCGCCATGCCGATCACCTTTCTGGCGATGATCGCCCCGATGCTGCGCACGGCGGCGCATCTTGTCGCCTGCTTTGTGGCGATCAGCGCCGCATTGCTGTTTGCGGGTCTGCCTTCGGGGCTGGGCCTGATGATCGCCGCACCGCTTGGCATGGCCGCAGGCGCCCTTGTCGAGACCTGGACCGAACGCCGCAAGGGGCAGATGTCATGATCGACCAGTATTCCGAACTTTCCATCTGGATCGTCATCATCGCGCTGGGGATCGGCACCTTCCTGATCCGCTGGTCGTTTCTGGGTGCCCTGGGCAATCGCGACATGCCGGAATGGGTGCTGCGCATGCTGCGCTATACGCCGGTGGCGGTGCTGCCCGCGCTGGTCGCGCCCTTGGTGATGTGGCCCGCGGCGACCGACGGTCAGCCCGACCCCGCCCGCCTGTCGGCGGCGGCGGCGACCGTGGCGGTTGGCGTGCTGACCAAGAACGTGATCCTGTCGATCCTTGCGGGCGCGATCACGCTGTTCGGGCTGCTTTACGTTCTGGGATAGCCGGTGAACTGACCGTCCTTCTGACGGATCAGGACGTTATGGTTATTGGCCGGGTCGCCGTCATGGTGACGCTTCGAGGTGACGCCGGGAAGGGTCATGAACCAGTTGCGCAGCTTGATCGGGGAAAACCCGCTTGGCGCGCCCTGAAATCCTGGAGCGCCCCGCAGGACCGTGCCGGTTTCGACCGCGCAGAAGCTTTTGTTGGCCGCGCCATTCGCCTCGGCCCGGCGGATGGCCAGATCGGCGACCTCGCGGGTGACGGGCACGCTGTCCTCGGCCACCCAATAGGTGCTGCGGGCATGATAATCGATGTAGAAATTCTTGAAATTGTCGGTGATGCCATACAGGACATCATGCCGTTCAGGAATCCGGGGATGTTTCCAGCTGCCGGCCGGATCATAGATCACGCGCTGGCTGCCATTGATCATCAAGGCCGAGTGACCGCCCTGCCCGCGCGGAATACCGATGACGGTGAACAGCGTGATCGAGGGGGCCTCGTCCGATACGAACCGGGCCTTGCGCACCTCTTCGGCATCGTCCCAGACGTTATCGGCACCGCAGGCGGCCAGAACCGCCGGCAGGGACGCCGCCAGAAACACTCGTCTTTTCATCACCGGTATCCGCGACAGAGATCAGGAATTGGCAAGCGCCATGAAGATCAGGACGGCCACCGACAGAATAACCACCCAAGTTGCCATTTTGATGAAACCGGCAAAGGTTTTCTTGTGCTCGGTGATGTCCATCGACCCGTGCTGATGTTCCGAAACTTCGTGATGCGTGGCCATGGCTGCCCCCTGTTACCTCGATATTTCCGCGATAGCCGAAACTGCCGGGGCTGTCACGCCCCCCCACAATATCGCGCCATCGCTTTCGCCGACTGGTGCGATTCTGCCCCGCTGATGCAGGTGGTTCACATGCGCGACCGCCTCGACCAGCGCCAGTCCGAACTCGGCCTCACCGATGCGGCGCTTGAACAGGATGTCAAAGCAATCGACGGCGCTGCGGGGACCGGCCTGCAAGGCCTGTTCCAGCCTGTTCAACGCGCCGTGGTGATTGTCGATCAGCTGCCGCAGCCGCGTCGGCAGCCCCCGGAAGGGCAGCTTGTGCCCCGGCAGAACCAGCTGATCGTCGCGCGCAAGCCCGGCAAGCCGCGTACAGCTTTCCAGCCACTCGCCCACCGGATCCGCCTGCGGCTCGGTCGGGTAGACGCCAAGATTGGGCGAGATCGAGGGCAGCAACTGATCGCCACCGATGACCAGCCCGTCATCCTGCGACCAGAAGGTCGCATGGCGCGGCGCGTGCCCGTCACCCAAGGCGACCCGCCAGCGACGCCCGCCAAAGCCGACGATCTGCCCTTCGGACAGCCGCGTGAAACCAAGCGGCAGCGGGTGGACCACATCGGCCGAGTTATAGGGCGCCTGCGCGGCGCGGCGTTCCAGCATCCCGGCAGGCATCCCCGCCTGTTTCCAGAACCGCAGCGCCTGTGGTGTGGGACGATCCTGCCGGTCCAGCACCAGCATCCGCGCCATCAACCAGGCGGTGCGCGACATCATCAGTTCGGCATCGTCACCGGCCATGAACCAGCCCGCAAGGCCGATATGGTCGGGGTGATGATGCGTGCCGATCACGCGCCGGATCGGACGGCCGCGCAACGGCCCCGTGCGCAGTGCCTGCCAGATCTGGCGACCGCGCCTTGTATCCAGTCCGGTATCCACGATGGTCCAGCCATCGCCATCATCCAGCGCAAAGACATTGACATGGTCCAGCGCCATCGGCAGCGGCAGGCGCAACCACAGCACGCCCTCGGCAAGCTCTGTGGCCTGACCTTCCACAGGCGGGGTCTGGAACGGCGTGACGATCACGCCGCGAAATCCCCCGCCAGATGCGCGTCCTGTAGCGCAGTCAGGTCGTCCAGACCGGCCAGCGCCTCTTGCAGTTCGGCTGCGGCACGCGGCAGCACGCGCAGGATATGCACCCGCGCCAGCGCGACATGCGCGCCGCCGCCATGACGGGCCGCACGCAGATGATAATGCGCGCCCAGAACGCGCGCAAAGGCCGACAGATAGGGCACCGCCCCGGCAAAGCGCAGCGTCAGGTCGCGTTCCAGCAATGACTGCGTGGCTTCGCGCAGGGTTTCCGCAGCCTGCAATACCGGATCTGTCAGATCGGGATGGTCATGATGCGCGGCCTTCGCCCCGTCGAAAATTTCGTCCAGAAGGCGCATCGCGGCGTCGCCGCCATCCGACAGCTTGCGCCCTACCAGATCCATCGCCTGAATGCCGTTGGTGCCCTCGTAGATCGGAGTGATGCGGACATCGCGCAGATACTGCGCCGCGCCGGTTTCCTCGACATAACCCATGCCGCCATGCACCTGAACGCCCATATCGGCCACGCGCACGCCGACATCGGTGCCATAGGCCTTGGCGATCGGGGTCAGAAACGCCGCGCGGGCCGCATGATCGCGATCGCCGGTGGCGCGTTCCATGTCGATTGCGGTCGCACAGGCCAGACCGATCGCGCGGGCGGCGAACACCTCGGCCCGGGCGGTGGCCAGCATCCGGCGGACATCGGGATGCTGGATGATCTGACCCATCTGATTGCGATCCTGCGCATAGGCGACGGCCTGCTGCAGCGCAGCCTCGGCCACGCCGACGCCCTGCATGCCGACGCCAAGACGGGCGCAGTTCATCATCGTGAACATCGCCGCCATGCCCTTGTGTTCGGCCCCGACCAGCCAGCCGGTCGCCCCCTCGAAGCTCATGACACAGGTGGGGCTGCCATGGATTCCCAGCTTTTCTTCAAGGCTGACGACCTTCAGGCTGTTGGCGCGGCCCGGCTTGCCGTTCTCGTCGGGGATCAGCTTGGGCACCATGAACAGGCTGATGCCGCGCGTGCCCTTGGCGCCATCGGGCAGACGCGCCAGCACCAGATGGCAGACGTTTTCGGTCACGTCGCTGTCGCCCCAGGTGATGAAGATCTTCTGCCCCGTGACCGAATAGGTGCCGTCCTCGTTCCGTTCGGCCTTGGTCGTCAACGCGCCGACATCGCTGCCCGCGCCGGGCTCGGTCAGGTTCATAGTGCCCGACCATTCGCCCGAGGTCAGCTTGGGCAGATACAGCGCCTTCAGCTCGTCGCTGGCGTGATGCTCCAACGCCTCGATCTGGCCCTGCGTCAGCAGCGGGTTCAGTTGCAGCGCAAGATTGGCGCCCGACATCATGTCGGCGACCGCCATGTTCAGCGCCTGTGGCAGGCCCATGCCGCCATATTCGGGATCGGCGGCCAGCCCGACCCAGCCGCCCTCGGCGATCGCGCGGAACCCGTCGGCAAAGCCGGGCGAGGATCGCACCACCCCGTTTTCAAGCCGCGCGGGCGTCAGGTCGCCATTGCGGTTCAGCGGCGCCAGCACGTTCGAGGTCAGCTTGCCGGCCTCGTTCAGGATCGCATCGGCGGTTTCGGGGGTGGCTTCGGCAAATCGTTCGGTGGCCGCGACATCGGCAAATGGCACGACATGGCGCAGCATGAACTGGATCTGTTCGACCGGTGCCCTATAGGACATGATTTCCCCCCTTCGGAATGCGCGACGCAGACGGGTCGCCAAGGCTGTCAGGGGCATCTTAGGCAGGTGATCGCAGGTCACAACCGAAACCCCGCGTCACGACCCCCGCGCCAAGGTCGCACCCGCCCCGGAACCGGGACGGGCGCTGTGTGTCAGGCCCGGTTACAGACCCAGCGAACCATAGACATTCGAGATGCGGCGGATCGCCACCACATAGGCCGCCGTCCGCATGTCATCGACGCGCGGGTTGGCCATCCACACCTCTTTCATCTTGCCGAACGCCTCGCGCATGGTGTCGTCCAGACCCGAACGCACCAGTTCAAGTTCATCGGCGCCGACAAGGAACTGATCCTTGAAGCCCTTGGCCAGCGTGAAATTGGTGCCGGTATCGGCCGAGATCCGCTCCAGCTCTTCGATCAACATGCGGGCGCGGGCCTCTTCGTGGCGACGCTCCAGTCGGCCAAGGCTGATCTGCGACAGGTTCTTGACCCATTCGAAATAGGACACCGTCACACCGCCCGCGTTGGCATACATGTCGGGGATGATCACGATACCCTTGCGCTTCAGGATCTCGTCGGCATCGGCGGTCACGGGACCGTTCGCGGCCTCGATGATCAGCTTGCACTTGATCCGGTCGGCATTCTTGGCGTGGATCACGCTTTCGACGGCGGCCGGGATCAGGATGTCGCATTCGTCTTCCAGACGGGCCAGACCCTCTTCGTGGTAATCGCCACCGGCAAAGCCGCGCACCCCACCGGTCGAGATGATGTGCCCGCGCAGCGCATCGATATTGATGCCCTGCGGATTAGTGATGGCCCCGTCGCGTTCGATGACGCAGGTGACCAGCGCCTTGTCTTCCGCCGACAGGAACTGTGCGGCGTGATAGCCCACATTGCCCAGACCCTGCACGATCACGCGCTTGCCGGCCAGCGTGCCTTCCAGACCTGCGCGCTTCATCACGTCGTCATGGCGGAAGAATTCGCGCAGGGCATATTGCACACCACGGCCCGTCGCCTCGACCCGGCCGTCGATGCCGCCCGCGCTGCGCGGCTTGCCGGTCACGCAGGCCTTGGCGTTGATGTCGTCGGGATGCAGGCGCTTGTAGGCATCGGCCATCCACGCCATTTCCCGCTCGCCCGTGCCCATGTCGGGGGCCGGCACGTTCTGGCTGGGCGAAATCAGGTTGCGGCGCGACAGTTCATAGGTGAAGCGACGCGTCACACGTTCCAGCTCATCCTCGTTCCAGGCGCGGGGATCGATCTTCAGACCGCCCTTCGAACCGCCGAACGGCACCTCGACCAAGGCGCATTTATAACTCATCAGCGCGGCCAGCGCCTCGACCTCATCCTGGTTCACATCCAGCGAATAGCGGATGCCGCCCTTGACCGGTTCCATATGTTCGGAATGGACCGAACGGTAGCCGGTGAAGGTATGGATCTCGCCACGCAGGCGGACCCCGAAACGTACCGTGTAGGTCGAGTTGCAGACCCGGATCTTTTCTTCCAGCCCCGGCGGCAAGGTCATCAACCCTGCGGCGTGGGTGTACATCCGCTCGACCGAGTCGCGGAATGACGTATGCGTGCTGGCCATGAAAGCCTCCTGTTTCGCTTGGCACGAATCTTGTCTTTCAGGAATAGGTGAATCCCCGCCGCAAGGCCACGCCATGTCGGCGCTAACACGCCGATCACCATTGCAGAGATTTGCGTAATCTGGCAAATTCCCACGATTATTGGACCATCCGCGCCAGTTTTCAGGCCGAGCCGCTGCAAGTCAGCAACCCGTCGCCCCGGGCCGCGTTGTACAGGCGATGTCAGTATTGGATTTTTGAAGATGTCGAATAGTAAAAAACAGAATAAGGTCATCGAAGGCCGCAAGTTCATTCAGGTGTGCAACGGGGCCAAGGAAATCTTTCTGCGAGACGGCTACGCCGGTGCAAGCGTCGACGACATCGCCCGGCAGGCAGGCGTCTCGAAAGCCACGCTTTACGCGTATTTTCCCGACAAGACGCTGATGTTCCAAGAGGTTCTGCGTTCGGAAATCGAATCCCGCAAGGAAGGTCCGTTGCAGAAGGTATCCGGCGACGAACCCGCCGCGGTGGCCCTGCCCCGGATCGGCGGATTGATCGCGGCATGGCTGGCCCGCGACGCCGAACTGCGCATCTATCGCCTGACCGTGGGCGAGGCGACGCGCTTTCCCAACATCGCCACCGCCTATCACGCCAGCCTGACCAAGCTGCTGATCGCGCCCTTGGCGCAACTGCTGAAGCATTTCCATCAGCGCGGCGAAATTCAGGTCGCCGATGCCGACCGCGCGGCGCGTTATTTCGTGCGCCTGTGCGGCAGCGCCTCGGTCGAGGATGCGCTGCTGGCCGTGCGCAAACCCGAAGCCGATGCCGTGCGCGCCAATGGCGAAGAGGCCGGAAAACTGTTCCTGTCGGCCTTCGGTCCCAGCCGCCAGACCAGCGCCGTTGCCTGATCGCATCGCTGCGACAGCTGAAATAATCGTGACCTTCGGGCCGGGTTCTCACAGCCCCGGCTGCGACGTATAGTCGCCTTGGAACAATCGCCCACCCATCCGGGCATACGAGGGAACATCGAGGAAATGCTGAAGACGACGATCCTGCCGATCGCTGCACTGACCGGGCTTCTGGCGGGCTGCATGCCGGCCCCCACTCCGGTCCCGGCGCCTGCGCCGATCCCCGCCGTGCAACCTGTGCCCGTGCTGCCGACCGAGGGCATCAGCGGTCTGGAAGAACGTCAGCCCGACCTGTGCGGCGCCAAGAACTATACCAGCGCCCTGTCCCAGCCCGGCAGCGTGATCCCGTCGCTTGGCGTGACCCGTGAATACCGCGTCGTCGAATATCGCGGGATCGAGCCGCAGGAATACAATCCGCAGCGCGTCGTCTTCCGGCTGGACGCCTCGGGCAATATCTACAACATCGATTGCGGTTGATCATGCGCGCCCTTGCATTCGCGGCCCTGGCCGGACTGACATTGGCAGCCTGTGAACCCGTGACGGATGACGGCTCGCAACCGGTCCTGGATCTGCCGCAGGAATGCGGGGCCGCGGGCTATCAGGGTCTGGTCGGCCAGCCGAAAGCCGCCTTGGACAGCATGAAGTTTCCGCTGGGAACGCGGGTCATCGGCCCCGAGGACGCGGTGACCGCAGATTACCGGCCCGATCGGCTGAACATCGAATACAGCCGCGCCGGCCTGATCGAAAAGGTCAGCTGCTACTGAGACGACGGGCGGCCCACGGGTCGCCCTTTTCGATTGATCTGCGCGGCGCGCGGTGTCACCATTTCGTCATGATGAACGCATCGCCGCCGTTTGCTGCCGATCCCGACCGCGTGGTCTTTGACCGCTCTGAACTGGGGTTGATCCTGTCGGTCTATGGTCGCTTTGTCGCGGCGGGGGAATGGCGCGACTATGCCATGTCCTTTCTGCGCGACGCGGCGATTTTCAGCGTGTTTCGCCGCGCGACCGAACACCCGCTGTACCGCATCGAGAAACGCCCGAAGCTGCGCAATGCCCAGGGCATCTATGCCGTGATCGGCATGGATGGGCGCATCCTGAAACGCGGTCACGACCTGGGACAGGTGTTGCGGGTGCTGGAACGCAAGCTGATCCGCCCCGTCGACGATTAGGTGCCGCGCGGCTTGGCGCGGGTCGTGGGGTCGGCCTGCGTCGGATCCTCGGGCCAGGGATGGCGCGGATAGCGGCCGCGCATATCCTTGCGGACATCGGCATAGGAACTGGCCCAGAAGCCGGGCAGATCGGTCGTGACCTGCACCGGCTTGCCGCCCGGCGACAACAGGCTGACCCGCAGGGGCCTGCCGCCCACGACCGGATGCCGGGTCACGCCGAACAGTTCCTGCAGCCGCAGCTCGATCGACGGCGTTTCGTGGTCATAGTCGATAGGCACCTTGCGACCCAGGGGCGTCACGAAATGGGCCGGGGCTTCGGCGGCAAGCCGTTGCTGCCCATCCCAGCCCATCCGTGCCTTCAGCGGCTCGACCAGATCCAGCGCGCGCAGGTCGGATTGCGTGCGAACACGGCCCAGCCACGGCAGCAGCCAATCACCATCGGCCAGCAAGCTGTCATCATCGACCGGGCCCAGATCGGGCAGCAACCGCATCCGCGCCCGCAGCCGGGCCGCGGCCTTGGTCCAGGGCAGCCCGTCCAGCCGCAACCCCTGAAGCGCCGCCAGCGCCACCGCATCTTCGGGCGCGTCGGACCAGATGCGATCCGACAGCACCACGGCACCCAGCCGTTCCTGTTCGCGCGCCAGAACGCGGTTGTCGCGGCGCGACCATTCGCAGATCCGCACCTGCCGCACCTGATCGCCCAGAACCTCGCGCAGTTCGGATTCGGTGATCGGCGCGGCCAGACGAACCCGCGCCTCGCGCGTGTCGCCATCCAGGTCCAGCGCGACCAGAAGCCGTTGCTGCGCAAGCGGATCGGTCGGGTCCAGAACCGCGCCCTTGCCGCCCGACATCACGAAGCGCGGCTCGTCCCCCTTGCGGCGCTGTGCGATACGGTCGGGATAGGCCAACGCAGCCATCTGCGCGACCGAAAGGCCGCCCGCATTGCCGCCCGACAGCCGACGCAGGCGGGCCGCCTCGTCCCGGATGCGCGGCAGGGCGGCGCGGTGCAGGTCATAGGGGTGACGGTCGGCAAAACCGCGCGGATCCTTCAGCGCGGCCAGCCGCAGCGACAGATCGACCGGTGCCCCGCGCAGCGGATCGCGATCCGACAGCAGCGCCGCCAGATCGGCAGCCCCGCGCCCGGCCTGCAACAGCATATGCGCCAGCCGCGGATGCAGCGGCAGCCGCGCCAGTGCCTTGCCATGCGCGGTGATCCGGCCCGCATTGTCCAGCGCGCCAAGCCCCGTCAGCAGGGCGCGCGCCTCGGCCATGGCCGCATCGGGCGGCGGGGTCAGAAATGCCAGATCCTGCGGAGCCGCGCCCCATGCGGCCAGTTCCAGCGCCAGTCCGGTCAGATCGGCCACGGCGATCTCGGCGGGGGCGAAGGCGGGCAAGGCGCCCTCTTCGACCCGCGCCCACATCCGATAGCAAATGCCGGGGGCGACACGACCCGCACGGCCCCGGCGCTGTTCGGCTTCGGCCCGGCTGACCCGTTCGGTGACCAGCCGCGACATGCCGCTGCCCGGATCGAACCGCGCGCGCCTGGCCTGACCGGCATCCACGACCACCCGCACCTCGGGGATGGTCAGCGAGGTTTCCGCAATCGCCGTCGCCAGAACGATGCGCCGCCTGTCGCCCGGCGGGGACAGCGCCGCGCGTTGCGCCTTGGCGTCCAACGCGCCGAACAGGGGCAGCACCTCGCAACCGGTATCGCCCAGTTGCGCCATGACCCGGCGGATCTCGCCCTCGCCGGGCAGGAAGGTCAGGATCGTGCCGCCGGTCTGCGCGGTCTCTGCGACGGCATAGCGCACCAGCCGCGCGGCTTCGTCCACCATGCGGCTGCGGGGCGGCAACGGACGATCCAGCCAGCGTGTCTCGACCGGAAAGGCGCGCCCCTCGGACCGGATGATCGGGGCCTGATCCAGCATCGCCGCGACCGGTTCCGCGTCCAGCGTGGCCGACATGACCAGCAGCGCCAGGTCCTCGCGCAGGGCGGATCGCGCCTCCCAGACCAGCGCCAGACCAAGATCTGCGTTCAGGCTGCGTTCGTGGAACTCGTCGAAGATGACGCAGCCGATCCCGTCCAGCGACGGGTCGCCCTGAATCATCCGCGTCAGGATCCCCTCGGTCACGACCTCGATCCGCGTGCCCGGAACCGACTCGCCGCGGATGCGATAGCCGACACGCTGTCCCAGCGGCTCTGACAGGCCATGGGCCAGACGCTCGGCCGCGGCGCGGGCGGCAAGGCGGCGCGGTTCCAGCATGACGATCCGCCCCGGCACCCGGTCCATCAGCGCCAGCGGCACGCGCGTCGTCTTGCCCGCACCCGGCGGCGCGACCAGCACGGCACGGCCATGCGCCGACAGCGCGGCGATCAGGTCGGGCAAGGCATCGTCAATGGGCAATCTATCCAGCATGCGCAGGCTTATGGCAGAGCGTCTTGCCCCAGAAAAGCCCGCCCTATGAAAACGCCTGCATCGGACCTATCTTGTGCATGAAAAGAAAAGGATAGCGGGCAGAATGGGTATCGGCAGCGATCTGATGGCGGGCATTGGCCTTGGCGATCCGGTGATCCGGCTGGGCGTCACCGGGCTTAGCCGGGCGGGCAAGACGGTGTTCATCACCTCGCTTGTGGCCAACCTGATGGATCGCGGTCGGATGCATGCCTTGCAGGTCGCCGCCGATGGCAGCCTGAAAACCGCGTGGCTGCAACCGCAGCCCGACGATACCGTGCCGCGCTTCGATTTCGAACGGCATCTGGCGGCGCTGACCGGGCCGGACCCGCATTGGCCCGATGGCACCCGCCATGTCAGCCAGTTGCGCCTGTCGCTGCGGCTGGACGGGCGCGGGCTGTTGTCGGGGCTGCGCGGGCCGCGGACCGTGCATCTGGATATCGTCGATTACCCCGGCGAATGGCTGCTGGACCTGCGGCTGATGGACAAGGATTTCAGCGCCTGGTCCGCCGAGGTGCTGTCACGCATCGACGGCCGCCCCGGCGCGGCCCGCTATCGCGCTGACCTTGCGGCGACCGATCCGCAGCGCATGGACGAACCCACCGCGCAGGCGCTGGCCAGCAGCTATAGCGATCACCTGCAGGCCGCGCGCGATGCGGGCTGGTCCGATTGCACACCCGGCCGGTTCCTGATCCCCGGCGAAATGGCCGGATCGCCCGCGCTGACCTTTGCGCCCTTGCCCGAGGAGATGGAGGGCAGCCGCCTGCACAAGGAATTCCGTCGTCGCTATGAGGCCTATAAATCACGTATCGTGCGCCCGTTCTTTCGCGATCACTTTGCCCGGATCGACCGGCAGGTGGTGCTGGTCGATGTGCTGGGCGCGATCCATCAGGGACCGCCCGCCGTCGAGGACATGCGCCGCGCGATGGCCGATATCCTGACCGCGTTCCGGCCCGGTCGCGCCGGTTGGCTGGCGCAGATTCTGGGCACGCGCCGGGTCGAACGCATCCTGTTCGCCGCGACCAAGGCCGACCACCTGCATCACAGCCAGCACAACCGCCTGACCGCGATCCTGTCCGCGATGCTGCGCGAGGCCCGCGATCGCGCCGATTTCAGCGGCGCCCGGACCGAGGCGATGGCGATTGCCGCTCTGCGCGCCACGACCGAGGATGTGATCGCCCAGGATGGCGAGGATCTGCCTGCCGTGCGCGGGCGCCTGCTGGATGGTCGGCAGGCGGCATTCTATCCCGGCGACCTGCCGACCGATCCCTCGCAACTGCTGCAACCCGCCCGCAATGGCGATGCGGGCTGGCTGGATGGCGATTACGCGATCATGAATTTCGCACCCGCGCCGCTGACATCGCGCCCCGGTGACGGTCCACCCCATATCCGGCTGGACCGCGCCGCCCAGTTCCTGATCGGAGACAGGCTATGAACGAACGCAGACGCGGCCCGGTTCTGATCGAACTCGAGGACGGCCCCGACACCGATGCCCGCCAAGGCCCGGCCGAGGCACCGCGCGAGCCCGGCCCCAGCCCCGCCGACGCCCCTGCAATCGACGATCCCGACGGCCCGCTGCCACGTCCGCGCACGATGGAAATGGTGACCCGTCTGATCGGGCGACCGCCGTCGCGGCTGACCCGGATCTTCATCAATTCCGGGGTGGCGCTGTTTGCGTTCCTGCTGTCCATCGCGGCGCTGGATTTTCTGAACGGGTTGCTGAACAGCTATCCGCTGCTGGGCTGGATCGGAATCGCGCTGTTCGCGGTCTTTACACTGGCCGCGCTGGGAATGGCGTGGCGCGAATACCGCGCTTGGGCCCGTTTTGCCCGGATCGACGCGATTCAGCGCCGCGCCGGGTCTGCCCTTGCAGAGGGCAGCCTGGATCAGGCGCGGCAGGCGACAAGGGATCTGCTGGCGATCTATCACAAGCGCCCCGAAATGGAGTGGGCGGCCAAGCGTCTTGCCGAGCATCAGGCCGAGGCTGTGGATGCCCAAAGCCTGCTGACCATGGCCGAGACCGAGTTGATGGCGCAACTGGACCAAGAGGCCCGGCGCGAAATCGAGGCCGCAGCCCGCACCGTCGCCGCCGCCACGGCGCTGATCCCGCTGGCGCTGGCCGATGTCGCCGCCGCGCTGGCTGCCAATCTGCGGATGATCCGGCGCATGGCCGAAATCTATGGCGGGCGCGCGGGCGCGGTCGGGGGGTGGCGTCTGGCGCGGACGGTGATGACCCATCTGGTCGCCACCGGCGCGGTCGCGGCCGGCGATGATCTGATCCACACCGTCGCGGGCGGTGGCGTGCTGGCGAAACTGTCGCGCCGCTTTGGCGAAGGTGTCGTGAACGGCGCCCTGACCGCCCGTGTGGGCATTGCCGCGATGGAGGTCTGCCGCCCCCTGCCCTTCATCGCCCAGCCCCGCCCCAAGGTCGGCAATCTGGTCACGCGCGGATTGCGCGGTCTGTTCGACTGATCGCCGCATAAGAAAGGCGGCGCGCAGGTGCCCCCGCGCGCCGCCCGACATGGTGCGATGTCGCCGCCTTACTTGAAGCGGGCGTTCCGGTTGGCGACCAGCTTCAGGCGCAGGGCGTTCAGCTTGATGAAGCCCGCCGCGTCCTTCTGGTCGTATGCGCCGGCGTCATCCTCGAAGGTCACATGCGCCTCGGAATAGAGCGAATGATCCGACCAGCGGCCCACGCAGGTCGCGCTGCCCTTGTACAGTTTCAGACGGACGGTGCCGCTGACATGTTCCTGCGATTTGTCGATTGCGGCCTGCAGCATCTCGCGCTCGGGGCTGAACCAGAAACCGTTATAGATCAGCTCGGCATAGCGAGGCATCAGGCTGTCCTTGAGGTGGCCCGCGCCGCTGTCCAGCGTGATCTGCTCGATGCCGCGATGGGCTTCCAGCAGGATCGTGCCGCCCGGCGTTTCATAGATGCCGCGCGACTTCATGCCGACAAAGCGGTTCTCCACAAAGTCCAGACGCCCGATGCCGTGCTTGCGGCCATACTCGTTCAGCGCGGTCAGGATGGTCGCGGGCGACATGGCTTGACCGTCGATGGCGACGGCATCGCCCTTCTCAAAGGTCACCTCGATATATTCGGGGGTATCGGGCGCATCCTCGGGGGCGACGGTGCGCTGGAACACGTAATCGCCGGCCTCGACGGCCGGATCTTCCAATGCCTTGCCCTCGCTGCTGGTGTGCAGCAGGTTCGCATCCACACTGAAGGGCGCCTCGCCGCGCTTGTCCTTGGCGATGGGGATCTGGTTCTGTTCGGCAAACTCGATCAGCTTGGTACGGCTGGTCAGATCCCATTCACGCCAGGGCGCGATGACCTTGATCGACGGGTCCAGCGCATAGGCCGACAGCTCGAACCGGACCTGGTCGTTGCCCTTGCCGGTCGCGCCATGCGCCACCGCATCCGCGCCGTGCTGGTGGGCCAGCTCGACCAGGCGCTGCGAGATCAGCGGCCGCGCGATCGACGTGCCCAGCAGGTACAGCCCCTCGTACAGCGCATTGGCGCGGAACATCGGGAAGACGAAATCGCGCACGAATTCCTCGCGCAGATCCTCGATATGGATGTTCTCGGGCGCGATGCCCAGCATCTCGGCCTTCTTGCGGGCCGGCTCCAGTTCCTCGCCCTGCCCCAGATCGGCAGTGAAGGTGATGACCTCGCAGCCATATTCGGTCTGCAACCATTTCAGGATGATCGAGGTGTCGAGGCCCCCGGAATAGGCGAGGACGACTTTTTTCGGCGCGTCGGACATGCGGTAACCCTTCGTCGAAGTTTTCGGGGGAATACGGCGATTTCGTCGCTGTCACAAGGGCGTCAGGTGCGGTTTGCCGCGATTGGGCTTGTGTCCGGCGCAAAATCTGGGCATGGCCGAGGCCATGGAAAACTTTGTCGCCTCCGTCCAGCAAGCCGAGGCCGCGCTTCGCGACCTGTTCGAGCCTACGCCCCTGCAGCGCAATGACCATCTGTCGGCGAAATACGGCGCCGATATCTGGCTGAAGCGCGAGGACCTGACCCCGGTGCGCAGCTATAAGCTGCGCGGCGCGTTCAACGCCATGCGCAAGCTGGTCGGACCCGACGCCCCCGGTCATTTCGTCTGCGCAAGCGCCGGAAACCACGCGCAGGGCGTCGCCTATGCCTGCCGTCATTTCGGTGCCAAGGGCACGATCTTCATGCCGGTGACGACGCCGCAGCAGAAGATCCAGAAAACCCGCGTCTTTGGCGGCGACGCGGTCGAGATCGTGCTGACCGGCGACTATTTCGACCAGACGCTGGCGGCCGCGCAGGCCTTTTGCGCCGATCAGGGCGCGTCCTTTCTGTCGCCCTTCGATGCACCTGACGTGATCGAGGGTCAGGCGACCGTGGGTCTTGAGATGCTGGACCAGATGGGCTGTGCGCCCGATCTGGTGGTGCTGCCGGTGGGCGGCGGCGGGCTTGCATCGGGGGTGACGCGCTATCTGCGCCAGCTTGCGCCCGACACCGAATTCGCCTTTGCCGAACCGCGTGGCGGGGCCAGCCTTCAGGCCGCATTGCAGACAGGGGCGCCCATCGCCCTGCCCGCCGTCGACAGCTTTGTCGATGGTGCCGCGGTGGCCCGCATCGGGGCGCTGCCATTCGAGCATCTGTCGCGATTTTCCCCCGATCAGGTCCATCTGGCCCCCGAGGATCGGATCTGCGGCACCATGCTGGAACTGTTGAATGCCGAGGGCATCGTTCTGGAACCGGCGGGCGCGTTGGCGCTGGATGTGCTGGCCGATCTGGGCGATCTGTCCGGCAAATCGGTCGTCTGCGTCTGTTCGGGCGGCAATTTCGATTTCGAACGCCTGCCCGAGGTCAAGGAACGCGCGCAGCGATACGCGGGCGTCAAGAAATACTTTGTCCTGCGGATGCCACAACGCCCCGGCGCCCTGCGCGATTTTCTGGAACTTCTTGGCCCCGACGACGACGTCGCCCGATTCGAATACCTGAAGAAATCGGCACGGAATTTCGGGTCGATTCTGCTGGGGATCGAAACTTCGGACCCGGCCAATCTGGACACGTTGGTCAAGCGGCTGGATCAGGCGGGCTTTGCCTATCGCGATATCACCAATGACGAGATTCTGGCCGAGCTTCTGGTCTGAGCCGACCCGAATTAAGGCGTATTTGAACTAGTTTTCCGGGCTGCGGTGTCCGGTATTTACGGCTTTCTTAAAGGCTTCGGGCTATTTCTGCGGACATGAAGACCGCCAAGAAATTGCCCACACGCCCGGCCGACCATTCCGCACCGAAACTGGTGCGGCGGGTGCTGTTGGTCAACGAACCCGACGAAACCCGACAGCAGATCACGCAGTTCCTGCGGAATGCCGGTTATGACGTGACCGGCGCCACCACCGGCCCCGAAGCACTAATCCTTTGTCGCGAAACGAAGTTTGACATCGTCATCGCCAACTGGTCGCTGCCCTGCATGTCGACGCTGGAATTCTGTCGCGCCTACAGGGTGCAGTCGGGGGCCAGCTATGGCTTCGTGATCCTGATGATGCCCCGGCGCGACATGCCCGAAATACTTGCTGCGCTGGAGGCCGGAGCAGACGATTTTCTGAAGCTGCCACTTGCCCCCGCCGAACTGGAGGTCCGGCTGACCACGGGCGAACGCATGCTGCGGGTCGAGGAAAGCCTGCGCAACAGCAACGACCAGTTGCGCAGCGCGCTGGACAAGCTGCGCGATACGCAGACGGCGATGGAACGCGACCTGCGCGAAGCCCGCAAGCTGCAACAGGGCCTGGTCCGCGAACGCAGCGGGCGATGGGGTCCGTTCGACCTGTCGTTGCTGTTGCGACCTGCCGGACATATCGGCGGCGATCTGGTGAATTTCTTTCCGATCGACGATTCGCGCGTCGGGTTCTACGCGCTGGACGTATCGGGCCACGGGGTGACGGCGGCGCTGCTGACGGCGCAACTGTCCGTGCATCTGTCGGGATCATCGGACCAGAATGTCGCCCTGCGCGCCGCACAATCGGGCAGCGAGGCGGTGCACCCTGCCGCGCTGGCGCATTTCTTCAACAACATGATGTTGGAGGAGATGATCACCGACAGCTATTTCACCATGATCTATGCCGAACTGAACCATAAGACCGGCAAGGTGCAGATGGTTCAGGCCGGCCACCCCCATCCCGTCCTGCAGCGCGCCGATGGCCGGATCGAGGAAATCGGTGCGGGCGGCATGCCCATCGGCGTGGTCGAGGATCCGATCTTTGACGAGATCGAGTTTACCATGCAGCCCGGCGACCGGCTGATGGTCGCTTCGGACGGCGTGATCGAGGCGCGCAGCCCCGCGGGCCATCTGCTGGGCGAAGAAGGGTTGCGGGCGATCATGCAGACCAACGCCTTTCTCAGCGGTCATGCCTTTCTGGAATCGATGGCCTGGTCGGTATCGGAATATTGCCGCGGCGAACGTCCCGACGACATGTCGGCCGTGCTGCTGGAATATCGGAAATCGGCCGACACCGTATCCCTTCGCGGATCCTAAACCCGCCGCAAGACCCGATCCAGCAATGCACGCGACCCCGGATCGCCCAGTAGGCGCGACGCCTCGCCCGCACCGACCCAGACCGCGCGGTGTCCCGGCTCGGTCGGCGGGCCAAGACGGGCGACGGGACGCGCCAGCCAGATCGAACATTGCTTTTCGGCAAAGTAGTCGTAATCCGGCAGGAAACAGAAACGCCGGTAGTTGCCGACAAAAACCGGCGCAGAAATACGCCAGCCGGTTTCCTCATGCACCTCGCGATGCAGGGCCGCGATCGAGTGTTCGCCGGGATCTATGCCGCCACCGGGCAGTTGATATTCGGGGTCGGGCCAGGCCTGATGGGTCAGCAGGACCCGGCCTTCCCGCAGCAGCACCGCATAGGCCCCCGGCCTGCGGCGATAACGGGTGGCGGGCAGCGGCGGCTGGCCGAAACGAGGGGTCATGGCAGGCTCCGATAGCGTTGCGGCGGTTCTAGCGGCTATGCGCCGGCTGCGAAAGGCGGCATGCGCCCCCCCTTGGGATCGGCGGCGAAACCTCTATATTGGGGACCAAAGCGGCCCGCCCGAAAGGCGGGCTGACGCCATTTCAAGGATACGCCATGAGCAAGATCAACCAGATCGCCTGGGACGACACGGTTCTGCCGTTTCAACTGGACCGCTCGAATATCCGCGGCCGCGTCGCGCGGCTTGACGGTGTTCTGGACCATATTCTGTCGCGCCACGACTATCCGCCGCTGGTCAGCGCGCTGGTGGCCGAACTGGCCCTGCTGACGGCGCTGATCGGCCCGACGATCAAGCTGCGCTGGAAACTGAGCCTGCAGGTGCGCGGCAATGGCGCCATCCGCACCATCGCCACCGATTTCTACGCCCCCGCCGCCGAGGGCGAGCCCGCGCGCATCCGCGCCTGGGCCAGTTTCGATGCCGACCGACTGGATGACCGCGAGGCGTTCGACCAGATCGGCGAAGGATATTTCGCGATCCTCATCGACCAGGGCGCAGGCACGCAGCCCTATCAGGGCATCACGCCTCTGGCGGGCGGGTCGCTGTCGGCCTGTGCGCAATCCTATTTCGCGCAATCCGAACAGCTGCCCACGCGGTTCTCTCTGGCTCATGGCCGGTCGCAACTGTCCGGCGAACCCGAGCATTGGCGCGCGGGCGGGGTGATGTTGCAGACCCTGCCGGCGATGCCAATGGATGCCGCCGATGGCGGCAGTGGCGAAGGCGGGCTGATCGAGGCTGCCGACATCCTGCAAGGGGGCGAATCCGAGGATTGGAACCGCGCCAACATGCTGCTGGACACGGTCGAGACGCTGGAACTGATCGGTCCGCGGGTCGGGCCGACCGATTTGCTTCTGCGGCTGTTTCACGAAGAAAGCCCGCGGGTCTTCGACACGCAGCGGGTGGAATTCGGCTGCTCCTGCACCTCGGATCGGGTGCGCGACACACTGGCGATCTATTCGGCCAAGGATATCGGCCACATGACCACCGATGACGGCAAGGTCACCGCCGATTGCCAGTTCTGCGGTGCGCATTACGAATTCGACCCCAACAGCCTTGGGTTCGAGGCCACCGTCGATCCCGAAGGCAATCCGATCGATCCCGAAGACAAGGCCGCCGAGTGACGGCGGGCTGGTCAGAAGATCGGCTGCGACAGGCCCTGACGCAGGCGTCGGGGCCAAGTTCGGACTATGACCTGAACCCCGACCCCGCGCCCGAGGTCAGCCTGCGCCCGGCCGGGGTTCTGGCCGCCTTTCACGAAGATGACGGGCGGCTGATCCTGACCAAGCGCGCATCTGGGCTGCGCCACCATCCCGGACAGATCGCCCTGCCCGGTGGCAAGGTCGATCCGGGCGATGCCGACGAAATCGCGGCCGCCCTGCGCGAGGCCCGCGAAGAGGTCGGGCTGGACCCCGCACAGGTCGAGGTTCTGGGCACCCTGCCGCCGCATCGCACCGTGACCGGCTTTACCATGACCCCGGTTCTGGGCATCGTGCGCGGCCAGTTTGCCGCCCGCCCCGAACCCGGCGAGGTCGAAGAGGTCTTCACCCTGCCCTTCGCCCATATCGCCCAGCCGGCGAATTACCGGGTCGAGGGGCGGCGCTGGCGCGGCGGCTGGCGCAGATACTATGTCGCCCCCTACGGCCCCTATTACCTGTGGGGCGCGACCGCGCGGGTGTTGCTGCAACTGGCACGAAGGCTTGACCCATGACCGTATTGCCGCCTGATCTGCTAGGCGCCCCTGCCCTGCGCGCCGTGCTGGACGCGATCGAGGCGGGCGGTCATCGCGCCTTTCTGGTCGGCGGCGCGGTGCGCAACGCGCTGTTGGGTCAGCCGGTGGACGATATCGACATCGCAACCGATGCCCTGCCCGATCAGGTGGTGCGGCTGGCCAAGGCCGCCGGGTTGAAACCCGTGCCGACCGGGATTGACCACGGCACGATCACCGTCGTCGTGGACAAGCAGGGCTTCGAGGTCACGACCTTCCGCCGCGATGTGGAAACCGACGGGCGGCGCGCCGTCGTGGCCTTTTCGACCGATCTGGCCGAGGACGCCCGCCGCCGCGACTTTACGATGAATGCACTTTATGCCGGGCGCGATGGTCAGGTGATCGACCCGGTCGGCGGATTGCCCGATCTGGCCGCGCGGCACCTTCGGTTCGTGGGTCGGCCCGAACTGCGCATCCGCGAGGATTACCTGCGTATCCTGCGCTTTTTCCGGTTTCTGGCCTGGTATGGTCATGACGCGGAACCGCAGGCCGTCGCCGCCTGTGCCGCGCTGAAGGACGGGCTGACCGGCATCGCCCGCGAACGGATCGGGGCCGAGTTGAAAAAGCTGCTGGCCGCGCCGGATCCCGGCCCTGCGGTTGCGCTGATGGATCAGACCGGCGTGCTGCGAATGGTCCTGCCCGGTGCCGACGCGACCGCCATGCCCGCCCTGATCGCCGCCGAAGGCCATCTGCCGCCCGCCTGGCCGCGCCGGCTGGCCTGTCTGAAGGCACCGGATGTATCGGACCATCTGCGCCTGTCGCGGGACGAGGCAAAGACGCAGGCCGCGCTGCGCGATGCCGTTGCCGCGGACTGGTCCCTGAACGAGGCCGGCTATCGGCTGGGCGCGGCGCTGGCGACGGATCAGGCGCTGATCTGTGCCGCACATGGACGGCCGCTGCCACAGGGTTGGCAGACCCGCATCGCCGAGGCGGCGCGCGCGACCCTGCCGATCACCGCCCGCGATCTGATGCCTGCCCTGTCCGGCCCCGCCATCGGGCGCGGGCTTCACGCCGCCGAGGCCGCCTGGATCGCGGGAGAGTTCGCCGTCCCCGCCCCGGCCCTGATCGATACCGCGCTGATGGAAGGAAGCCGGACATGAGCCTGCATCGCCGCCTAGGCAACCTGATCCATGCCTTCCGCCCCGCCGAGGGTGCGCCGCCTGCGACCCTGCTGGCCTTTTTCGGCTGGTGCCTGTCAGGCGCCTGGGGCGGGCTTGGCATCGCCGCGGTCGCCTCGGCGCTGGGGGGTGCGGCGGATGTCCTGGCGGCGGTGCTTCTGGGCGCGGTCGTGGATGCCGTCGCCAGCGGCGATGCATCGGTGTTCTGGGCGCAGAACGGCTGGCTTATCGCGGCATTTGTCGGGTTCTTCCTGCTGCTGCGACCGGCGATCTTCGGGATCTCGACCGCGACATCGAACGTGATCGTGGGGCCGAACATCCTGCCCCTTGTGCTGTCGCGGCTGCACCGCTGGACCATGGGCCATTCGGTCACCTTCTTCGACAACGACTTTGCCGGGCGACTGGCGCAAAAGCAGATGCAGACCGCCCGCGCGGTCACCGATGTCGCGACCGAAATGGTCAATGTGGTCGCCTTCGCGCTGGCCTCGGTCCTGGGCTCGGCGGCGTTTCTGCTGGCGGTCGATGGCTGGGGCGCGGTCGCGCTGATCGTCTGGCTGGTAGCATATCTGGCGCTGATCCGCTTTTTCCTGCCCCGTATCCGCGAACGGTCCGGGGCGCGGGCCTCGGCCCGGGCGATGGTGACCGGACAGGTCGTCGACACCATCACCAATATCAAGACGGTCAAGCTGTTCGCCCATGCCGAACACGAGGATCGCGCCGCGCTTGGGGCGATGGCGGGTTTTCGCGAACGTGCACTGGATTTCGGCGTCGTCAGCAGCGCGTTTCGCCTGTCGCTGATGGTGATTGCGGGCATTTTGCCTGTCATTCTTGTCGGCGGTTCGATCCTGCTGTGGCGTCAGGGGCTGGCCACGCCGGGCGATATCGCGGCGTCGGGCGCGATCGCGATGCGGCTGAGCCAGATGACCGGCTGGGTCAGCATGTCGCTGATGGGGATCTGGGGCAATATCGGCGAGGTCGAGGACGGGATGCGCACCCTGTCGCCCCCGCATGACCTGAAGGATGCGCCCGATGCGCAGGTGCTGGACCGCGTCGCCGGGCGTATCGATTTCGACGATGTGGGGTTTGCCTATGGCCAGCGCAGCGGCGGTCTGCGCGGCGTCGATCTGCATATCACGGCGGGCGAGAAGATCGGCATCGTCGGCGCCTCGGGGGCGGGGAAATCGACGTTGGTTGCGCTGTTGCTGCGGCTTTACGATGTCGAACGTGGCACGGTCCGCATCGACGGTCGCGATCTGCGCGGGGTGACACAGGAAAGCCTGCGCCGCCAGATCGGCATGGTCACGCAGGAAACCGCGATGTTCAACCGCTCGGCCCGCGACAACATCACCTATGGCCGCCCCGACGCGACCGAGGATCAGATCCACGCCGCCGCCCGCGCCGCCGAGGCGCATGAGTTCATCCTTGGTCTGGCCGATCATGCCGGACGCACCGGTTACGACGCGCATCTGGGGGAACGGGGGGTCAAGCTGTCGGGCGGTCAGCGTCAGCGGATCGCGCTGGCCCGCGCGTTCCTGAAAGACGCGCCGATTCTGGTTCTGGACGAGGCCACAAGCGCCCTGGACAGCGAGGTCGAGGCACAGGTGCAGGACGCGCTGGCACGCGCCATGCAGGGCAAGACGGTCCTGGCCATCGCCCACCGCCTGTCCACCATCGCCCAGCTTGACCGCATCATCGTGATGGAAGCCGGGCAGATCGTCGAACAGGGCAGCCACGATGCGCTGCTGGCCAAAGGGGGGCTTTACGCCCGCTATTGGAACAGGCAATCGGGCGGCTTTCTGGGAACCGAAGAGGCGGCGGAATAATGCAGTGGACGATCGAGCGGCTGGGCCGTCGCGGGGATGGCGTGGCTGTCGGCGATCAGGGACGCGCGCTGGCCCCGCTGACCCTGCCCGGCGAACAGATCGAGGGCGAGGCCGTGGACGGTCGCATCGCCGCGCCGCGCATTCTGACGCCGTCCGCGATGCGGGTACGGCCCGCCTGTCCGCATTACCGCGCCTGCGGGGGGTGTTCGCTGATGCATGGCAGCGACAGCTTCGTGGCGGCATGGAAACGGCAGGTCGTCGAAACCGCCCTGACCGCGCAACGGCTGACGGCCCCCATCGCGGGCACGCATGTCTCGCCACCGAAATCGCGGCGTCGGGCGGTGCTGTCGGGACGGCGCACCAAGAAAGGCGCGTTGGTGGGCTTTCACGCCCGCGCCTCGGACGTGATCGTGGATCTGGCCGATTGCCTTGTCATGGACCCACGAATAACTGCCGCGCTGCGCCTGCTGCGCCGCATCGTGATCGCCGGGGCCAGCCGCGCGGCGGAACTGACATTGACCGTCATCGCCGGGCCTGCGGGGCTGGATCTGGCGGTCACCGGCGGTCGCCCGTTGGAACCCGCCCTTTTTCAGACATTGGCCGCGCTGGCCGAAGAGGGCGATCTGGCGCGGCTGGACTGGGACGGTCAGGCGATCACCCGCCGCGCCCCCGCGCTGCCGATGGGCCGCGCCCAGGTGGTGCCGCCACCCGCCGCCTTCCTGCAGGCAACCGCGCAGGGCGAGGCCGCGCTGCTGGGCGCGGTGCGCGACATGACCAAAGGCGCAACCCGGATCCTTGACCTGTTCGCCGGGATCGGCACCTTTACCCTGCCCCTTGCCCAGCAGGCCGAACTGCATGCGGTCGAAGGTCTTGCCGCGCCCCTGTCGGCGCTGACCCAGGCATGGCGCATGACACCCGGCCTGCGTCAGGTGACCACCGAGATCCGCGATCTGGCCCGCAATCCCCTTCTTGACCAAGAGCTTGCCGGCTTTGACGCAATCGTGATCGATCCACCCCGCAGCGGCGCCGAGGCGCAGACCCGCCAGATCGCGGAATCTGCTGTTCCGAAAATCGCCTTCGTCGCCTGCGACCCGGTGAATTTCGCCAAGGATGCAAGGATCTTATGCGATGGCGGCTATCAGATCACGCGGGTCTATGTCGTCGATCAGTTCCGCTGGTCACCCCATGTCGAAACCGTGACCGAGTTTGTTCGACGCTAGCGCGAACCCGCCCTGACGTGTTATTCAGGACCAACAAAAAAAGTAGCTGGGGCAGACATGGCACGCGCAACACGCCGGATTTTCACCGTCGGGCTTCTGGCCGCATTGGCCGCCTGTGGGAAACCTTCCAAGTTCAAGAAATACAGCGGGCCCCCGGTCACGCAGATCGTCGTGAACAAGGGCGAACGCCGGATGCACCTGCTCAGCGGGCGTACCGTGCTGAAATCCTATGACATCGCCTTGGGCAATGAACCGATCGGCCACAAGCAGTTCGAAGGCGACGGCAAGACCCCCGAGGGCATCTATTTCATCGACCGCTTCAATCCCAACAGCGCCTTTCACCTGTCGGTCGGCGTGTCCTACCCGAATCCCAATGACAAGATGTTTGCCAACCAGTTCGGCCTTTCGCCGGGCGGCGATATCTTCATCCATGGCCGCGGCCCCGAAGGCAACGCAAAGGCGCCGAAGAAACGCGACTGGACCGCGGGCTGCATCGCGGTGAAGGATGACGAGATCGAGGAAATCTACGCCATGCTCAGCGGTGGCGTGCCGATCGTCATCAATCCCTGATCCCGTCCCGCCGATCGCAAAAAGCCCCGACCGCAAGGCCGGGGCTTTGTCATGCGCGGGGCTTGCTGCGGCGATCAGCGGCCGGCCAGCAGCGTCCACCAGACCTTGCCCGACGGTTCCTGATACCAGGCAAAGCCCAGATTGGTGGCCGTGGGGTCCATGATCACGTCGCGGGTGTCACGCTCGCTCATCCAGGCGTTCAGGGTCTGGATGTCGTTTTCATAGGTCTCCGAGATATTCTCGCCGACCAAGGTGCCGAAATAGCCCTGGCTGCGCGCCCGATCCAGCGGCGACGAGCCATCGGAACCCCAATGCCACGCGCGGTTCTGCGCCGCCATGTCACGGGAATGAGTCGCCGCAGCCGCCGACAATTGCGGGTTCATCATCAATGCCGGGGCACCGACATTGGCCCGTAGCGTGTTGATTTGCTGCAACACTCGGGCCGGAATTTCGGCCGCTTCGCGCTGGTCGATCGTATAGGCCACGGGCAAGGGCTGGCCATCCGGACCAAGCTGCGGCGCGCTGCGCGGCTGACACGCGGTCAGCGCAATCAGCGACAAGGCCGCAATCACCTTGAAATTCATCATTTTGGGTTGTCCCTCGTCTTTATTTTAAGGACAGATTTACAGAATCCCCCGCAACGCTTCAAACGCAAGAATTCGTGATGATCGCGAATTCCTCACGCGGGCGCGATCTCGCCGGTTTGAATTGCCCGGTTGCGCAGCGCGATCTATATTTGTCGGTATCATTCAAGAGGTGATGCAGTCAGAACCCCGCTGGAAAAGCGCGGTCTGGAACGAAGGACATACTGCAATGAGCAAGTCAGTCGCAATGAACCGCCGCGCCTTTCTGGGCACGGCCGCCGCGATGGGAACCGCCGGTCTGGTGCTGCCCGCAGCGGCCCAGCAGGTTGACCCCTATACCGGTCAGCCGATCTATGGCGCCACCGCAGGCGCGACGCCCGATGCGGGCGCGGTGCAATACGAACAGTCGAACCAGCGGCACAACATCTCCAGCTTCCGCGCTCAGGACTGGCGTCCCTATTTCGACAATCTCACCAATGGCGCGATCCTGTGCGACCTGACCTCGCGCGCGGTGCATTACTGGTCCGAGGATGAATCGGTCTATCGGCTGTACCCGTCCTCGATCCCGGTCAGCGCCGACCTGACGCGCACCGGCCGGACCGAGATCATCAAGAAGGTCGAAGGCCCCAGCTGGGCACCCACCCCCGACATGCGCAAGCGCAACCCGGAATGGCCCGAATTCGTCGGCCCCGGCCCCGACAACCCGCTTGGCACCCACGCCCTGTGGCTAAGCTGGCAGTATTACCGCATTCACGGCACGCATGACACGCGCAAGATCGGGCGCAAATCCTCGAACGGGTGCATCGGTCTTTACAACGAACATATCGCCGAACTGTTCAGCTTGTCGAATATCGGCACGCAGGTGCTGTTGATCTGACGCCCCGCGCCGATCCCCGATACAGAAAACAGCCGCCCCGACCAGGGCGGCTGTTTTTGTCTGTCAGAGAGAGGGAACAGACATCCTGCCGCCGGGCTGCCCCGGCGGCAGAATCAGGGATCAGAAGTCCATGCTGACGCCAAGGGTGACGGTGCGGCCCGGCGCGTAAAGCGGGGTCACGTCGCGATCAAGATTGCGACCATAGGTCGACCGTTCATAGTAAGCCTTGTCCAGCAGGTTTTCGACGCCAAGACGCACGACAACATCCTGATACTGGGCGGGCGACCATTCGGCATAAGCGTTCACGACCGCATAGCCGGGCGCCTCGGCAAAGCCGCTATCGGTGATATAGTCACCCGACAGCCGATCGGCCAGTTCGACGCTTGCGCCGACGGCAAGATTGTATTGCGGGATATCCTGATCGATGAACAGCGTGGCCACGGTACCGAAGGGCGTCGCCTCGCCACCGACCGGCGCCAGATCGTCGCCGTCATAGGACACGTCTGCCTTGGTGATGCTGGCCCCGATGCGGCCCGAACCCCAGCTGTAATTCCCCGACAGGGTAAAGCCCTTGCTGCGATATTCCTCGCTGTTGTCCAGCGTCGGGTAATAGGCGTTGGCCAGACCGTCCAGACGGGTGTCGAACAGGGTCACGTTGCCTGTCCAGTTGCCCTGGCTGGCGTTCAGGCCCAGCTTGTAGTTCTTGGCGGTGGCAGGCTCGAACCCGTCGGCCGTGACGGTCGAGGAATCGCGGGCATGCAGATAGCCGTATTCGCCCAGATCATAGCCCAGCCAGGTCCGCGACGCGCCTGCGAACACCTCGTAACCGGGTGCGAATTCATAGGCGATGGTGGCGTTCACGCTGGCACCCGTGTCCGAGCGGCGATCCCCCGTCCAGTCGCTGAAACGATGTGCGTCCAGACGGCCGCCGGTTGACAGGCGAATGCCGTTGGCGAATTCGAACCGGCCCTGAACGAAGGCGCCCGCCTGCATGGTTTCCAGTTCGTGGACCGGCACATCGGTATCGCCGAAATTGTCGATCGAATAGTCGTTATAGGCCCAATCCAGACCCGCCGTGACGGTGCCGACCCCGACATCGAAGCGGTTCTTTGCGACGCCGCCGACAGTCGTCGCATCGAACGAAAAGTCACCGCCCGCGCGACCTTCAAGAAAATTCGTCCGCGCGTATTCCTGACGGGCCAGATAGATCGACAGTTCGGGATCCCACATCGCCGAAGGTGCGGTTTCGGTATAGGTCAGGCTCAGCGTGTCGCGGGTCAGTTTCAGCGGATAGACCGCATCTTCCAGATTCATGTTCATGCGGACCGGGCGGTCGGCGTCGTCTTCGCTGTGCTCATAGGCCAGTTCGACGCGGTGTCCTTCGAATTCATAACCCAGCTTGACGATACCGGTGACATTCGACGCCTCGCTGCCGGGGATCTCGTTGCCGTCGCCATCGTCGTAATTGTCGCCCTGCGCGGTGTTGACCATCGCGAACCAGTCGAACCCGTCGTAAACGCCATATCCGGCAAGGCTGGCGGTCACGCCGCGGCCATTGCTGCCATAGGACAGGCTTGCGCGCCCGCCCTGCGTGCGGCCATCGGTCAGCAGTTCGCGTGCGCCAAGCGTTTCATAGCGCACCGCACCCGCGGCTGCGGCAAAGCCCGCATCGGCACCTGCCGCGCCTGCCTCGACCTCGACGCGTTTCAAGAAGGCCGGATCGACAAAGCTGGACCCACCGTGATGCCAGCTGTCCTTGAACTGCGGCACGCCATCGACGGTCACGGCAAGGTTCGACTGTTCCAGACCCAGAACATAGATCCGCTTGGCCGGGCCGGTGCCCGCCGCGACATTGACCGCAGAATCGCGCGAGAACAGTTCCGACACATCGGCGGGCTTCAGCGCCTGAAGATCCGCTTGCGTCAGGGTGACGCCGCCGGTCGCCTCGGTGCTTTCCTGCCCGTCCGAGACCAGCGTGATGGGGTCAAGAACGACCGTTCCCGGCGTCTGAGAAATGGTGGCGTCCTGTGCCTGCAATGCCGTTGCCATCGCGATCAGCGATACACCGGTCATGGCGGGGAACGATAGTCTTTGCATGGGTCATCTCCGCGACATGTGTTTCGCGCTGAGATGCGCCAATCACGGCGGAATGATCAACTAAAACAGTCAGGATTCCCGAAGCTGTTGCAAAATGACCTGATTACAAAGGGATAAAGAAATCCTGCCGACCGCCCTTAATCTTATAATTTCAGTTAGTTATAGGATGGGCTGCTTGGAACAAGAAAAACCGCCGCCACCCGCGTCGCCAGAACTTTCCACAATACCTGAGTGAATCACTTGACATTACACTCGCGGGAATGCGATTGCTGCACCCTTTCATGAAATAAGGGCGCCCGGATGGACGCCCTTCGGTCTTGCGTGTCCGCGCCCTAACGGTGCAGGCGATCCGGCGACAGCTCGGACCAGCCGGGGCCGCCATCCATCTGTTCAGCCAGGATCTCGGCCGTGACGGGGCCAAGGGTAAAGCCCTGATGCCCATGCCCGAAATGTGCCCACAGGTTGGGCTGATCCGGCACCGCCCCGACCACGGGCAGCATGTCCGGCATGCAGGGGCGGCGACCTGTCCAGGGTTCGGCCTCGACCGGGGCCCCGATCTCGAACAGTTCCTTTGCCGCCTTTTCACCGTGGCTCAGCTGCGGGGGCAGCAGTCGCGGGTGGCTGGTCAGTTCGGCGGCGGTGGCGATCCGCAGCCCGCGGCGCATGGGCGACAGGACGACCGAATTGCCGAAATCCGCGATCGGATGATGGGGCGGCGCGTCCATGTGATAATGGCGATGATAGCCGCGTTTGTAGACCATCGGCACCTTCAGCCCATAGCGGCCCAACAGCATCGGCGACCACGGCCCCAGCGCGATGACGGCATGTTCGCCTTCGCCCTCATCCGCGATCCATGCCGCGCCCTTGCGGTGCAGATCGCCCGCGTCGCCATTGATGATCCGTCCGCCGCGCCGTTCGAACAGCGCCGCATAGCGCGCGACCAGACCGCCCGGATCGGAACAGTTCCAGCTGTCGGCCCAATGCGTCGCGCCCAGAATATCGACCTTGATCGAAGGTTCCAGCGCGCGCAGCTGCGCCCCATCCAGAAGGGTTGATTCCACGCCGAATTCAGTGCGGAACCGTTCCACCGCCTTGCGGCCCTTTTCCAGCTTGGCGGGGGTCCGGTGCAGCTCGATATAGCCGTCGCGGCGGATGATGTTGTCGGCGCCTGACGCCTCGATCAGCGGGCCGTGGCGTTCCGTCGACTGGCGGATCAGCTTGCCCCAGGTCTGCGAGGCGCGGCGATGCGCCGCCGGAAGCGAGTTTCGGGCATAGGCGAACACCGCGCCGGCCTGCGACAGAAGCCCCGGAATGTTCCATTTCACATCATAGCCGCGCCCCAGCGCGATTTGCAGCAGCGCACCGGGCGCCAGCGGCATGGCATAGGGTTCTACCGCCTCGGTCTGGATCAGCCCGGCATTGCCATAGCTGGTCTCGCGCCCCGGCGCGTTGCGGTCGATGATGGTGACGTCATGGCCCCGTTCCTGCAGGGCCAACGCGGTTGTGACGCCGACCATGCCTGCGCCCAGAACCAGAATCTCGGACATGACTGCCTCCTTGACGTGTCAACGCCGGGATGCAGGAAATCGTCGCACTCGGGCAAGGAATTTCGGCCAATCTTCGGTGACTGGCCAAAACTTTGCAAGATTCAGGCGAAAAGCTCGCGGCAGAAGCTTAAAGCTTCGACAAGCGCGTCCACTTCTTCGACAGTGTTATACATCGCGAAAGACGCCCGGGCCGAGGCATTGATTCCATAGAATTCCATCAGCGGCATCGCGCAATGGGACCCGGCGCGGATGGCGACACCCTTCTTGTCCAGAATGGTGGACAGGTCATGGGCATGCGCGCCTTCCATGGTCATGGAAAAGATCGCGCCCTTGTCCGGTGCGTCACCCTGAACGCTAAGCCAGTTCAGCTGCCGCAACCGGTCGCGGGCATGATCGCGCAGCACGCGTTCATGCGCCGCGACATTCTGCATCCCCAGATCCATCAGATATTCCAGCGCCGCGCCCAGCCCAATCTGGTTGACGATGCCGGGGGTCCCGGCCTCAAAACGCAGGGGCGGGTCGGCATAGGTCACCTCGTCCCGCGCGACGGTGCGGATCATGTCGCCGCCGCCAAGGAAGGGCCGCATCTCGGCCTGACGCGCGGCCTTGATCCAGATCGCCCCCGAGCCCGAGGGGCCGTAAAGCTTGTGCCCCGTCACGCAGTAGAAATCGCAGCCAAGCGCCGACAGATCGACCGGCATGTGAACCGCGGCCTGACTGCCATCGACCAGCACCGGCACATCGGTGCCCTGCGCGATCGCCGCGACATCGACGATAGTGCCGGTCACGTTCGACATATGCGTGACGGCCACCAGTTTCGTCTTCGGACCGATGGCGGCCAGAACCTTTTCGGCGGGCAGGCTGCCATCGGCCTCGGGCTCGACCCATTTCAGGACGACACCCTGCCGTTCGCGCAGGAAATGCCAGGGAACGATATTGGCGTGATGTTCCAGAACCGACAGCACGATCTCATCACCGGCCTGCAGGCGCGGCGCAGCCCAGCCATAGCTGACCAGATTGATCCCCTCGGTCGAACCGCTGGTAAAGATCACCTCATCCTCGCGGGGGGCGTTCAGGAACCGTGCGATGATGGCGCGGACGCGTTCGTAATTGTCGGTCGCAAGGTTCGACAGGTAATGCAGACCGCGATGAACATTGGCGTATTCGCCCTCATATGCACGGGTGATCGCGTCGATCACGACCTGCGGTTTCTGCGCGCTGGCGCCGCTGTCCAGATAGACCAGCGGCTTGCCATTCACCTGACGCGACAGGATCGGGAAATCCGCGCGGACCTTGGCGATATCAAAGCTCATTGCGAAATCTCCGGTAGAATGCCCAATGCCGCGGCAATGAAGGATAGAAGAAAGCCCGCGACAAAGGCGGTTGCGATCAGACCCATGAATACCTTGGCGCCGCTGCGAAAATCATGCAGCGCCTTGGTGAATTGAACCGTCAGCCACAAAAACATCGCGATTGCCAGAATACCCAGAATGCCCGCGACGGCGGGCAGCAGCAGACTGACCACGACCTGCGCCACCTGCACCAGCAGCAGCACGACCTCGATCCACACGGCCAGCAGCAGCGCATCCTCGAACCGGCCCTGCCCGCCGAACATGCGCCCCACCGCCGACATCAGCCCGGCCGCAAGCAGAATCGCCCCGGCCTGAACGCTGGCCATCAGCAAGGGTTGCGCCGTCATCGACAGGGCAGGCATCGCCTCGCCCTCGGGCAGGGGGAAAAGCTGTGCCGAGAACCAGGCCAGAATGGCCGAAACCGACACCGCGATCGCCAAGCCCATCCAGCGCGCGGGCAGCGGAATCTCCGCCGACATCAACTGCCGGGCCGCCGCCTCGGGTTCACGAAAGGTCAGGCCGATCAGGGCCTTGAGATCGTCGAAAGTCATGCCTTCCTCGCCAGTGCCGCAATATTCGCGCCCCAGATCCACAGAAAACCCAGACCGGTCACGGTCTGTGCCACGATCAGGGCCGCCCCCGGCCCGATCAGCCCGGCCACCAGCCCGGTCAGCAACATCGCCGGCGCGACCGCGAGCAGCGCCCAGAACAGCGCCAGCCGCGAATCCTCGGGGGTCAGCCGCCGCGGCAGGGCACGTGACAGAAACGCCACCAACCCGGCCACCGCATAGGCCAGCAACGGCATCACGAACATCACCGCCAGCAACGATCCGGCCATCCGGGCGTCGAAGGGCACGGACGGGTCTAGATGGGCGTTGCGGGCATGTTGCGGGGCCTGGGCGATCAGAAAGATCAGCATGGCCGCCATCAGCACGACCAGCTTTGCCCGTTCGGGCATGGCCGAAAGGCCCCGCACGACATCGCGCGGAGCCCACCAGCTTTGCAGAATGCGCGGTGCGATACCGCCGCGCGTCACTGACTGGCGCGAGTCGTCAGCCACGCTTCCAACCGGTCATTGATCTGGCCGCGCAGGCCCTCATCCTCGATCTCTTCCAGCGCGTCGGCCAGGAAGGACAGGACCAGAAACACGATCGCCCGTTCATAGGGCACGCCGCGCGAACGCAGATAGAACAGCGCGGTTTCGTCGATCGCGCCCGTGGTCGACCCGTGCGAGCATTTCACATCGTCGGCATAGATTTCCAGTTCCGGCTTTGCAAGAAACTGGCTGCGTTCATCCAGAAGCAGCGCCTGACTGATCTGATAGCCGTCGGTCTTCTGTGCGCCGGGTTTGACCAGGATCTTGCCCTGAAACACCCCGGTCGCGCCGTTCTTCAGCACCTTCTTGTACACCTGGCGGCTTTCACCGCGCAGCGCGCCATGGGTGATGAACACGGTGTCGTCATGGTGGAACGGGCCGATGTTCTGGTCGCCCAGAACCGCCGCCGCCACATGCGCGACCGCATCGTCGCCGACCATGTCCACGACCGCCTCGTTGCGCATGACATTGCCATTCACCGACAGCACGAAGCTTTTCAGCGAGGCGCCTTCCGCGACGCGGGCAAAGACATGCGACAAGCCGACCTTGGGATCGACGGCACGTTTCGCGGCGATCATGTGCAGGCGGGCACCCTTGGCCAGATCCGCCTCGATCACCCCGTTCGAGCGGGCGCCGACCATGCCGGTTTCCAGCAGCGTCGCCTCGGCGCCCTCTTCCACGCGGATGACGTGGTGCCAGACGACATCGGCATCCTCGGCGGCGCGACGATGCAGCACATGGATGGGCTTTGCCGGCTTGCCGGTCACCCGGATCAGCAGCCCGTCCTGCGCCGCGGCCGTGTTCAGCGCGGCGAAGGGGCGCGAAACCGGGTTCTGACCCGCCAGTTCCAGAGCACCATAAAGGCCCTTGGCCCAATGCTCGGCCTGATCCTGAGTGCCCGACAGGGTCGAAATCTCGATCCCGTCCAGCGACAGATCATCCGATGCCTCGGCGTCGAATTGCCCGTCCACAAAGACCAGCGTCAGCTTGTCATCAGCGGAAAACAGCGGCGATTCCTCGGCCGCAGGCTCAAACGGCAGCGGTTTGGCGGAAGGCGCGTTGAACGGGCGCGGATCGGTAAAGCGCCAGTATTCGTCGCGCGGACCGGGCAGGCCCATGTCGCGCAGACGGGCCAGCGCCTCGGCGCGGGCATCCGCCAACCAGCCACCCTTGGGCAGCGGCAGCGCGGCCAGACGCGCATCCAGCGCGTTTTCGGCCTTCGGTGCGCCGGAAACCTGCGGCGTCACCTCGTCCTTGGATTTCACGGCCACGTCCGACATCAACCGGCCTCCGCCAGCAGATCGCCATAGCCGTTCTCTTCGACTTCCAGCGCCAGTTCGGGACCGCCCGATTTGACGATGCGGCCATTCGACATGATATGCACGACATCGGGTTTGATGTGGTTCAGCAGGCGCTGGTAATGCGTGATGACCAGAAAGCTGCGGCCCGCGTCGCGCAGGGCATTCACGCCTTCCGACACCAGACGCATCGCGTCGACATCCAGACCCGAGTCGGTTTCGTCCATGATGCACATGCGCGGTTCCAGCATGGCCATCTGCAGGATCTCGTTGCGCTTCTTCTCACCGCCCGAGAAACCGACATTGACCGGACGCTTCAGCATCTCGGCGTCGATCTGCAGGTCCTTCGCCTTGGCGCGCACGATCTTCAGGAACTCGCCCGACGACAATTCGTCCTGGCCACGGGCCTTGCGCTGCGCGTTCACGGCGGTGCGCAGGAAGGTCATGTTGCCCACGCCCGGGATCTCGACCGGGTACTGGAAGGCCAGGAACAGGCCGGCTGCGGCGCGTTCCTCGGGTTCCATCTCCAGCAGGCTTTCGCCGTCCAGCGTTGCGTCGCCGTCGGTCACTTCGTAACCGTCGCGGCCCGACAGGACATAGGAAAGGGTGGATTTGCCCGAACCGTTCGGACCCATGATGGCATGGACCTGACCGGCAGGGACTTCGAGGCTCAGACCCTTCAGGATCTGCTTGTCCTCTTCTTCCAGCTTCACGTGCAGGTTATCAATCTTCAGCATATCTTCCTCATCGGATGGTGGCGGCGGTGCCGTCCCGCGGCACCATCATCGAATTTTGCGTGGCGGCCTTTAGCCGACCGAACCTTCAAGCGAGATCGCGACCAGCGACTGCGCTTCCATGGCGAACTCCATCGGCAGCGCCTGCAGGACCTCGCGGCAGAACCCGTTCACGACCAGCGCGACGGCCTCTTCCTCGTCCATGCCGCGCGACCGGCAGTAGAACAGCTGGTCGTCGTCCACCTTGCTGGTGGTCGCCTCGTGTTCGACCCGGCTGCTGGTGTTCTTGACCTCGATATAGGGCACCGTGTGGGCACCGCACTGATCGCCGATCAGCAGGCTGTCGCACTGGGTATAGTTGCGGCTGTTCGTGGCCTTGGGGTGCATCGTCACCAGACCGCGATAGGTGTTCTGCGCCTTGCCAGCCGAGATGCCCTTGGAAACGATGCGCGAACGCGTGTTCTTGCCCAGATGGATCATCTTGGTGCCGGTGTCGGCCTGCTGGAAGTTGTTGGCGATCGCGATCGAGTAGAACTCGCCCTGCGATTCATCGCCGCGCAGGATGCAGGACGGGTATTTCCAGGTGATGGCCGAGCCGGTCTCCACCTGCGTCCACATCACCTTGGCCCGTGCCTCGCGGCAGTCGGCGCGCTTGGTCACGAAGTTATAGATGCCACCCTTGCCTTCCTCGTCGCCGGGGAACCAGTTCTGGACGGTCGAGTATTTCACCTCGGCATCTTCCAGGATGACCAGCTCGACGACGGCGGCGTGCAGCTGGTTGGTGTCGCGCTGCGGCGCGGTGCACCCTTCCAGATAGCTGACATAGCTGCCCTTGTCCGCGATGATCAGCGTCCGCTCGAACTGGCCGGTATTCTCGGCGTTGATGCGGAAATAGGTCGACAGCTCCATCGGGCAGCGTACGCCCGGCGGGACATAGACGAAGGACCCGTCCGAGAAGACGGCGCTGTTCAGAGTCGCGAAGAAGTTGTCGGACTGCGGAACGACGCTGCCCAGGTATTTCTTGACCAGTTCGGGATGCTCGCGGATCGCCTCGCTGATCGAACAGAAGATGACGCCGGCCTTGGCCAGTTCATCCTTGAAGGTGGTGCCGACGCTGACGCTGTCGAAGACCGCGTCCACGGCGACCTTGCGGCCTTCCGCAGGTGCCTCGTCCGCACCTTCGACGCCTGCAAGGATCATCTGCTCCTTCAGCGGGATGCCCAGCTTTTCATAGGTCGCCAGCAGCTTGGGGTCCACCTCGTCCAGCGACTTCGGCTTCTCTTCCATGCTTTTGGGGCGGGCATAGTAGTACTGATCCTGGAAGTCGATTTCCGGATAGTTCAGCATCGCCCATTTCGGCTCGGTCATGGTCTGCCAGCGGCGGAAGGCTTCCAGCCGCCACTCAGTCATCCATTCCGGTTCGTTGTTCTTTTCCGAGATAAGACGGACGATATCCTCGTTCAGCCCTTTCGGGGCATAGTCCATCTCGATCTCGGTATCCCAGCCATATTTATAGCTGCCCATGTTCTGGACGGTTTCGACCGTTTCACGGTCGACGCCTTCGCGCACGTCAAGATCGGTGGTTTCCGTCATCTCTAATCCTTCCTCGGACCGGGGCGCCCTGCCCTAGCCATTCCGTTCGCGCCAGCGTGAATACGCGGTTTCCCACGCATCCGCAAATCGGTTCACCTGATCGTCGCCCAAAGCCGGGCTTATCGAGATGCGGATCGCCGATTGCGCCTGGCTATCGCTGTAACCCATCGCCTGCAGGGCACCGCTGGCACGGACCTTGCCCGACGAACAGGCCGAGCCTGCCGATACGGCAAATCCCGCAAGATCCATCTGCATGACCTGCGTTTCACCTTTCCACCCCGATGTAAGAAGGCAGGTGGTGTTCGGCAAGCGTCGCGCGCCCTTTCCGGCGATGCGGGCCTCGGGCGCAATCGCCATCAGTCGCGCCTCAAGCAGGTCACGGCGGGCTGCAACCTCGTCCCACAGACCGGCAGCCAGATCCTTCTGCGCGGCCTCGGCTGCGGCGGCAAAGCCTGCGATCCCGACCAGATTCTCGGTCCCGGCGCGGCGTCCCTGTTCCTGACCGCCACCGCGAATCAGCGCCGGAACCTCGACGCCCTTCTTCAGGATCAACGCGCCGATGCCCTTGGGGCCGCCCAGCTTGTGCGCGCTGACAAAGCCTGCGGTGATGCCCAGCCAGTTGAAGGCAAAGGGAACCTTGCCGAAAGCCTGCGTCAGGTCGCTGCTGGCCAAGCCTTCGGGCAGGGCCTGCAGGACGCCGGTTTCATTATTCGCCAGTTGCAGGCTGGTCCGCGCGGGATCGGTCACCGTCACGATCCCGTCGGCATCGACCTCAAGATCCTGTTCGCACCAGACCTTGATCGCGCTGTGCTCGACCGGCGCGCAATGAATGCCCTGCCCGGCCAACACCATCGAGGCGGCCTCGGTCGTGCCCGAGGTAAAGACGATATCCGCCCCCTCGGCGCCCAGCGCCGCGGCCAGTTTCTCGCGTGACCGTTCCAGCAGCATCTTGGCCGCCCGTCCTTCGGTATGGACCGAAGACGGGTTTCCGGCCAGATCCATCGCCTCGATCATCGCCGCCTTGGCTTCGGCGCGAATCGGCGTGGTTGCGTTCCAGTCCAGGTAATGTCGGCTCATGCCAGTGCCTCTGCAATGTCCTGCGCCAGGCGGCGGGCCACCTGATCCTTGCCCATGCGCGGCCATTCCCGCGCACCATCCGCGCGGATCAGCGTCACCGCATTTTCCGTGCCCCCCATGATCCCCGTCGCCGGGCTGACATCATTGGCCACGATCCAGTCGCACCCTTTCCGCGCCCGTTTCGCGGTTGCGTGGTCGATCACGTCATGGGTTTCGGCGGCAAATCCCACGACCAGCTTGGGACGCTGCCAGTCCAGACCGCTGATCCATGCCAGGATGTCCGGGTTTTCCGCCATTTCCAGCGCGGGGGGGCGGCCGCTGCCATCCTTTTTCATCTTGCGTTCGGCGCTGTTGGTGACGCGCCAATCCGCCACCGCCGCGGCCATGACCGCCGCATCGGCGGGCAGCGCGGCCTCGACCGCATCACGCATCTGCCGGGCGGTTTCGACGGCGATCACATCGACGCCTTCGGGCGCCGGAACACTGGCCGGGCCGGTCACGAAGCTGACCTTTGCGCCCAGATCACGCAGCGCCGCCGCAATGGCCGCCCCCTGCGCCCCCGAGGATCGGTTCGCGATATAGCGCACCGGGTCTATGGGTTCGTGCGTCGGCCCCGAGGTGACGATGACATGCTTGCCCAGCATCGGTCCCTTGGGCGGGGCCACCGGAAACAGCTTCAGCGGCTGATCGCCCAGCGCATCCTTGATCGCGGCCAGAATCGCCTCGGGCTCGGCCATGCGTCCGGGGCCGAATTCGCCGCAGGCCATGTCCCCCTCATCGGGACCGACAGTCAGGATGCCGTCATCCTGCAACAGCGACAGATTGCGCTGCGTCGCCTTGTGCTGCCACATGCGCACATTCATCGCGGGCGCGATCAGCACACGCTTGTCGGTGGCCAAAAGCAGGGTCGAGGCCAGATCGTCCGCCAGACCATTCGCCATCTTCGCCATCAGATCGGCGGTGGCCGGGGCGACCACGACCAGATCGGCATTCCGCGACAACTGGATATGCCCGATCTCGGCCTCTTTGGCGATGTCGAACAGCCCGTCATGCACCGCCTCGCCGGCCAGAACCGACACCGTCATCGGGGTGGTGAATTCGGCACCGGCGCGGGTCAGGACCGGGGTCACGGCCATGCCCTCGGCCCGGATTAGCCGGATCAATTGCGGCACCTTGTAGGCGGCGATGCCGCCGCCAATGATCAGAAGGATGCGCTTGTCGCTCATATCGCCCCCGGAAAACCTGACCGACAGATAGCCATGCCGCCCCCGCCCCGCAAGGAAAGCCGGACGTTAACCGCTTCTTAACCGCCGCGCGTTAACCATTTGGCCGGGGTTCCAACGGGGGTATCATGGTCGCCATCGCCTATTCCGTCGCCTTCGAAGGGATCGAGGCGCGACTGGTCGAGGTGCAGTGTTCGGTCGCAGCGGGGCTGCCGGGCTTTTCCATCGTGGGCCTGCCCGACAAGGCCGTCAGCGAAGCACGCGAACGGGTCAAGGCAGCGTTCGGTGCGATGTCCATCGCCCTGCCCAGCAAACGCCTGACCCTGAATCTGTCGTCCGCCGACCTGCCGAAAGAGGGATCGCATTTCGATCTGCCCATCGCGCTTGCAATTCTGGCGGCGCTGGAAATCATCCCGAAGGACGAACTGGCCCGCTGCGTCTGTCTGGGCGAACTGGCGCTGGACGGGCGCATGGTCGCGGTCGCCGGTGCCCTGCCCGCCGCCATGGCCGCCGCCGAGGATGACCGCGCCCTGATCTGTCCTCGTCCCTGCGGAGCCGAGGCCGCATGGGTGCAGGCGGTTCCTGTCTTTGCCCCCGCGACGCTGCGCGAGGCCGTCGATCACCTGACCGACCGCGCACCGCTGACGCCGGCCCAACCCGGCGTGGCCGAGGCCCCCGCACGGCTGGGCTGCCTGTCCGAGGTGAAGGGCCAGGAACGGGCGAAACGCGCGTTGGAAATCGCGGCGGCGGGGCGGCACCACCTGCTGATGGTCGGGCCGCCGGGGGCGGGGAAATCCATGCTGGCCGCGCGCCTGCCCGGTCTGATGCCGCCGCTGACCCCGATCGAGGCGCTGGAAACATCGATGATCCATTCGCTGGCCGGCACGCTGGAAGATGGCGGCATTTCCCGCAGCGCCCCGTTCTGCGAACCGCATCACACCGCATCCATGGCCGCCATCGTGGGCGGTGGGCGCGGTGCCAAGCCGGGCCAGATCAGCCTTGCCCATAACGGCGTGCTGTTCATGGACGAATTCCCCGAATTTCCCCGACAGGTTCTGGAAACCCTGCGCCAGCCGATCGAAACCGGCGAGGTGGTCGTGGCCCGCGCCAATGCCCATGTCCGCTATCCCTGCCGGTTCCTGCTGATCGCGGCGGCCAATCCCTGCCGCTGCGGCCATCTGGCCGACCCCGCGCTGGCCTGTGCCCGCGCCCCGAATTGCGGGTCCGATTACATGGGCAAGATATCGGGCCCGCTGATGGACCGCTTTGACCTGCGGCTGGAGGTTCCGGCGGTCAGCTTTCTGGAACTTGACCTGCCCAGCACGGGCGAAAGCTCGGCCATGATCGCGGAACGGGTCGCCGCCGCCCGGCAGGTGCAGGCGCAGCGTTTCGCCGACCATCCCCGTGCGCGGGTCAATGCCGATGCCTCGGGCAGCCAGCTGGAACAGATCGCCGCGCCCGATGCCGAGGGGCGTGCGCTGATCGTCAAGGCCTCGGAAAAGCTGGGTCTGACGGCGCGGGGCTACCACCGCATCCTGCGCACCGCCCGCACCATCGCCGATCTGGACGGCGCCACCGATATCCGCGCCCCCCATCTGGCCGAGGCGATCAGCTATCGCCTCCCCTTCGTCGCCGGGGGGTAAGCCCGGTTGCGGGCCCGCGCCACGCAAGCTATACGCCCCGCCAACCGGTCGCAGCCTACCCGGTCATCAAAACAAGGGTCACATATGAAAACTCTGGTCATCTGCTCGGGCGGACTCGATTCCGTTTCGCTTGCTCATGTCATCGCCGCCACGGGCAATCTGTCGCGGCTGGTCTCGTTCGATTACGGTCAGCGCCATCGCAAGGAAATCGACAGCGCCGCCGCAACCGCCACGCGCCTTGGCGTCCCCCACCACGTCATCGACCTGCGCCCTGTCGGGGCGGTCCTGACCGGATCGGCGCTGACCGATGCGATCGATGTCCCCGACGGCCATTACGCCGAGGATACGATGCGGGTCACCGTCGTGCCGAACCGCAATGCGATCATGCTGACGGTCGGCTTCGGCCTTGCGGCGGCGCAGGGCGATCAGGCCGTCGCGGCGGCGGTCCATGGCGGCGATCACTTCATCTATCCCGATTGCCGCCCTGCCTTCACCGATGCGTTTCAGGTGATGCAGAATGCCGCGCTGGACGGATATGCCGATATCCGCCTGCTGACACCTTTCGTGCATCAGACCAAGGCCGATATCGTCCGCGCGGGCGCGGCCCATGGCACACCGTTTCAGGACACATGGTCCTGTTACAAGGGCGGCGCGCTGCATTGCGGGCGCTGCGGCACCTGCGTCGAACGGCGCGAGGCGTTTCATCTGGCGGGCATCCCCGATCCCACCGCCTATGCCGATCCCGATTACTGGCAGGCGGCGGTCGCCCGAAAGGCGGGTGCGTGATGTTCCGGATTCGCAAGGAATTCCACTTCTCGGCCTCGCATCAACTGACCCATTTGCCTGCCGATCACCAATGCGCGCGGCTGCATGGCCACAACTATATCGTGGTCGTCGAACTGGCCGCGCAGGCGCTGAACGCCGATGGCTTCGTGCGCGATTATCACGACCTTGGCGCGCTGAAATCCTATATCGACGACGGCTTTGACCACCGGCACCTGAACGACGTGCTGGACGGCCCCTCGACCGCGGAAAACATGGCCCTCCATTTCTTCGACTGGTGCAAAGACCGCTGGCCGGAAACCAGCGCCGTGATGGTCAGCGAAACGCCCAAGACCTGGGCCGAGTATCGCCCATGAAGCTGCGCATCGCGGAAATCTTCGGGCCGACCATTCAGGGCGAAGGCGTGCTGATCGGCGAGCCGACGGTGTTCGTGCGGGCCGGCGGCTGCGATTATCGGTGCAGCTGGTGCGACAGCCTGCACGCGGTCGACAGCGCCTTTCGCCATGACTGGGCGCCGATGTCGCCTGACGCGATCATGGATCGCGTGCGCGAATTGTCGGGCGGTCAGCCGCTGACGGTATCGCTGAGCGGGGGGAACCCGGCGATTCAGGATTTCGGCCCGGTGATCGCATCGGGGCGGCAATCGGGCTATCGCTTTGCCTGTGAAACGCAGGGCTCCGTGGCGCGGCCATGGTTCGCGGAACTGGATACGCTGGTGCTGTCGCCGAAACCGCCCAGCAGCGGCGAAACCGTCGATTGGGCCGCATTTGCCGATTGCGTGCGGGCCGGGCATGCGGCGCGGCAGACGGTCATGAAAATCGTGATCTTCGATCAGGCCGATTTCGACTGGGCGCGGGCGGCCCATGACCGTCATCCCGATCTGCCCCTGTTCCTGCAACCCGGCAACCCCGAGGTCGACCCCGCCTTGCCGGTCGATCCCGCGATGCTGGCGCAGCGGCTGGAATGGCTGACCGACCGCGCGATGCAGGCCGGATGGTTCGCGCCGCGCATCCTGCCACAGCTGCATGTGCTGATCTGGGGCAACAAGCGCGGCGTCTAGCGCGGTTGGGGACTGTGCCGCCCCCAGCCCATCGGATCAGCGTTCGGCGACGCGCCGTTCGATCGCTTCCCACATGATCCCGGCGGCGTTGATCCCGTCGAACCGTTCCAGTTCCTGAATGCCGGTGGGCGAGGTCACGTTGATTTCCGTCAGCCAGCCGTCGATCACGTCGATGCCGGTAAAGATCAGGCCCTTTTCACGCAGGACCGGACCGATCCGCGTGCAGATTTCATATTCGCGTTCGGTCAGGCCGATCTTTTCGGCGCGCCCGCCGACATGCATGTTGGACCGTGCCTCGCCTTCCTGCGGCACGCGGTTGATCGCGCCGACAGGTTCGCCATCGATCAGAATGATCCGCTTGTCGCCCTTGCTGACGGCGGGCAGATATTTCTGCGCGATCATCGGTTCGCGGTTGATCCCGGCAAAGGTTTCCAGAAGCGAGGACAGGTTCGGATCGCCCGGTTTCAGATGAAAGACCCCGGCCCCGCCATTGCCGTAAAGCGGCTTCACGATGATTTCGCCGTGACGTTCGCGGAAAGCCCGGAACGCGGCCAGATCGCGGGCGATCATGGTCGGGGGTGTCAGGTCGGGAAAATCCAGAACCATCAGCTTTTCGGGGCAGTTGCGCACCCAGAACGGATCATTCACCACCAGCGTGTCGGGATGCACCCGGTCCAGAAGATGGGTCGAGGTGACATAGGCCATGTCGAAGGGCGGGTCCTGACGCAGCCAGATCACGTCGAATTCCGCCAGATCCACTTCGGCCCAGTCGCCGAAGGTCACATGATCGCCTTCCTTGCGGCGCAGCGTGACCGGACGGCCCCGCGCGATCACGCGGCCTTCGTCATAGCGCAGCTGATCCACGGTGTATTGAAACAGCCGATGGCCGCGTGCCTCGGCCTCCAGACCGATGCGAAAGGTGCTGTCGGCATTGATGGCGACGGCCTCGATCGGGTCCATCTGCAAAGCGACGTAAAGGCTCATCGCGCCCTCCTGAACTGTGTCGCCCGTATGTCGCGCGGCGACGGGCGGGATGCAAGTCTAGCCGCCAAAGGCAGCCCGCAGCACTTGGACACGGCCCTGCCCATCTACAAGACCCGCATCGAAACGCATGTCCACATCGATGCCCTGGGGCCGCGCCGCGCAGAATTCCAGCGCGGCCTGACAGATGCGCGCCATCTGCACGGGCAGCAGGCGGGCGGCGGCCTGATCGTGGGTGGTGGCCGATTTGATCTCGACAAAGATCAACACGCCGTCCTGCTGACAGATCAGGTCGATCTCGCCGGATTGCCCGCGCCAGCGGCGGGCGATGATCGCGGCGCCGTCCTGAAGATAGACGCGCGCGACCGCCTCTTCGGCCATCTGGCCCGACAGATGTGCAACCGTCCCCCGACGGGCGCGCATGGTCATGCGTCGTCCTGGCCCAGGGCCAGTGCCGCCTGATAGACGTCGCGGCGCGGCAGGGAAAACTGCTGGGCGACCTCTTTCGCGGCATCCTTGACCGTCATGCGGCCCAGCCGGTCGCGCAGCGCCGCCTCGACTTCGTCGGGACCGGCGGCGCGGGGCGTGGGACGATCAAGCACCATCACCACCTCGCCCTTCAGCACCGACATGCGCGAATCCTGTGACAGCTGCGCCGCAGTGCCGCGGATCACCTCTTCGAATTTCTTGGTCAGCTCGCGGGCCACGACGACGATGCGGTCCGGGTCGATCTCGCACAGCGCGGCCAGCGTCTGGGCGACGCGCCGGGGGCTTTCGAACAGGATCACCGTCGCATCGACCGCGCCCCATTCCGCAAGCCAGCTTGCCCGCGCCGCCTGCGTCGAGGGCGGAAAGCCCGCGAACAGGAACTTGTCGCTAGGCAGGCCCGACAGGCTAAGCGCGGCCAGCGCGGCCGACGGCCCCGGCACGGCATGAACCCTTGCCCCCGCCTCGGCCGCGTCGCGGGCAAGGCGATAGCCCGGATCAGCCACCAGCGGCGTGCCCGCATCCGAGGCATAGGCGACGCTGCCCCCCTCTGCCAACGCCGCCAGAAGCGCGGGACGCGAACGGTCGGCATTGTGGTCGTGATAGGCCAGAATCCGGCGCCCACGCAGGGGTATGCCGTGAATATCCATCAGATGCCGCATCACGCGCGTATCCTCGGCCGCCAAAAGATCGGCCGAATTCAGCACGTCCAGCGCGCGCAGGGTGATGTCGCGCGCGCTGCCGATCGGGGTCGCGACCAGATACAGGCCGGGATCCAGTCGCGCGGCCTCGACATGGGCGGACAGCCTGCGGGCGGGCTCCAGCTGGGGCGCGGCGGAAGAGTGTTTGTCGCTCACCTGCATCTCCTTCTTGGGTTTGGGCCATTGCGCAGATTGCCAATCGCAGGTTCAGACCATACCCTGCCACCCGAAACCCGCCGACATCAATTTATACAGCAGGGAATTTTCACATGTTCGCATCCGTCACAAGCCGGGAACCCACATGGCTGCGTCGCGCGGCACTGCGCGCGGGCGCGGTGATGTCCGCCTTTGTCATCGCCGCATGTCAGCCGACCGGCGGCAGCGACATCGCGGCAGGTCCCGAAACCGGCCAGCTGATCGACCCCTCGCAGCCGGTTCAGGTGGCCTTGCTGGTGCCGGGTGGCACCGGGGCGCCGAACGTGGAATGGCTGGCCCGCAGCCTGAAGAACTCGGCCCGGATGGCGGCGACGGATGCGCAGGGCGCGACCATCGATCTGCGTATCTATGACACCGGCGCGGATTCGGCGCAGGCCGTCGCGCAGGCGAATGCGGCTGCCGATGCCGGGGCCAAGATCATCATCGGCCCGCTTTACGCCGAGGCCGCGAATGCCGTCGGCAACGCCATCGCCCCGCGCAACATCAACGTGCTGTCCTTCTCGAACAATTCCGAAATCGCGGGCGGCAACGTGTTCATCCTTGGCAACAGCTTTGCCAATGTCGCCGACCGGCTGGTCGGGTACGGCGTCAAGCAGGGCAAGAAGAACGTTTATGTCGTTGCGGAAAATGACGTGGCAGGCCAGATCGGTGGCCGCGCCATCGAAACCGCCATCGCCCGCAACGGCGCGCGCCTGGCCGGGCGCAGCAACCATGCCGTTTCCGTCAGCGGCATTGATGCCGTGACCCCGCAGATCACCGCCGCCGCCGCCAGCGGCAAGGTCGACGCGATCTTCATGACCGCCAACAATCAGGCCGTTCTGCCCTACCTGACCGAAAAGCTGACCGCCGCCGGGATCAATTCGCAGGTCTCGCAATTCATGGGGCTGACCCGGTGGGACGAACCCGCCTCGCGCATTTCGCTGGCGCAGCTGCAAAACGGCTGGTTCGCGATCCCCGATCAGGGCCTGAAACAACAATTCGAAGCCCGCTATCGCGCCGCCTATGGCGAAGAGCCGCACGAACTGGCCGGGCTGGCCTATGACGGGGTGGCCGCGGTCGCCTCGCTGGTGCGGGCGGGCAAGCGGAACGCGGTCACCTCGACCGGGCTGACGCAAAGCTCGGGCTTTTCGGGCGTGAACGGCGTCTTCCGCCTGCGCAATGACGGCACCGCACAGCGCGCGCTGGCCGTTGCCGCGATCCGGGGCAATCAGGTCGTGATCCTTGATCCGGCACCCAAAGGCTTTGGCGGCTACGGGTTCTGATCTTGGCGCAGACCGACACGGCCACCTTCGTGCAAAGCGCCCCGGCACTGCCCGGGGCGAATGCGATCTTCGACCCCGATCAGTTCCTGCCGCTGCTTGATGCAGCGTTGCAGGGGCAGGATCAGCCGCGCGACATACGCAGCCGGACCGTGGCCCTGCTGACGGAAACGCGCAACACCGCGATGGCCGATATCAATGCGGGCTTCGCCGGCCACCCCCGCGCTGCGCGGGAAACGGTCCGCGCCATTGCCGCGCTGACCGATGGCATCGTCACCGCCATCCACCACGTCGCGACCACCCATCTGCACCCGCTTCATTCCGCGTCCGAGGGCGAGCGTCTGGCCGTGTTGGCCGTCGGCGGTTATGGCCGCGCGGAAATGGCCCCGGCCTCGGATGTGGACCTGCTGTTCCTGACGCCCTACAAGATCACCCCCTGGGCCGAAAGCGTGGTCGAATCCATGCTGTACATGCTGTGGGATCTGAAGCTGAAGATCGGCCATTCGATCCGCACCATCGACGATTGCCTGCGGCTGGGCACCGAGGACATGACCATCCGCACATCGCTGGTGGAACATCGCCATGTGACCGGCCACGCCCCGCTTGCGCAGGAACTGCGCGACCGGCTGTGGTCCGACCTGTTCGAAAAGACCGTTCCCGAATTCATCGAGGCCAAGCTGGACGAACGCACCGCCCGCCATCAACGGCAGGGCGGCCAGCGTTACGTGCTGGAACCGAATGTCAAAGAGGGCAAGGGCGGACTGCGCGACCTGCAGACGCTGTACTGGATCGCGAAATATATCCACCGCGTCGACCGCGCCGTCGAGCTGGTCGATCTGGGCGTGTTCAGCCGCGACGAACATCTGGCCTTCTGGCAGGCCGAGGATTTCCTGTGGGCCGTCCGCTGCCACCTGCATCTGATCGCGGGCCGACCCGTCGATGTCCTGTCCTTCGACATGCAGGTCGAGGTCGCGCGCCGCATGGGCTATGCCGATACCTCGGCCCGGCGCGGCGTCGAGTATTTCATGCAGGATTATTTCCGCCACGCCACCCGCGTGGGCGAACTGACCCGTGTGTTCCTGACCGAACTGGAGGCCCGGCACGTCCGCAACGCCCCCTTCCTTGGCCGGTTCTTCCGCCGCCGCCGCAAGTTGAAGGCCGGTTTCGTCGATCAGCATGGCCGTCTGGCAATCCAGAGCGAGGCCGAGTTTCTGGCCGATCCGCTGAACATGCTGCGCCTGTTCGAAGAGGCGCTGCGCACCGGCATCCTGATCCATCCCGATGCGATGCGCGTGGTTGCGGCCAATCTGCACCTGATCGACGAGAAGGTCCGCACCGACCCCGAGGCGATCCGCATCTTCATGGATCTGCTGCTGAAACACGGCAACCCGGAACGCAGCCTGCGCCGGATGAATGAACTGGACGTGCTGGCGACCTTCATCCCCGAATTCGAACCGGTCGTGGCGATGATGCAATTCAACGTCTATCACCACTATACCGTCGACGAGCATTCGATCCAATGCGTCGCCGCCCTGGCCGAGATCGAGCGCGGCGAACATCCCGAAGACCTGCCCCTGTCCAGCGAGATCATGCAGGATGGCATCAATCGCAAGGTCCTGTATCTGGCGGTTCTTCTGCATGATATCGGCAAGGGCCGCCGCGAGGATCACTCGATCCTCGGCGCCCGTCTGGCCCGCCGCATCGCCACCCGCTTTGGCCTGGCCGCCGAGGATGTCGAAACCGTCGAATGGCTGGTCCGCAATCATCTGCTGATGTCGGATGTGGCGCAGAAACGCGACATCTCGGACCCGCGAACGCTGCGCGATTTCGCCAAGGCGGTAAAGACCCGCAAGCGTCTGGACCTGCTGCTTGTGCTGACCGTCTGCGACATTCGCGGCGTCGGGCCCGGCGTCTGGAACAACTGGAAGGCCGCTCTGCTGCGCCAGCTGCATCAGGAAACCGCCGCCGCGCTGGAAAGCGGGATGGAGGAACTGAACCGCGACCGCCGCCAGAACGACGCCAAGCGTTCGTTGAAACATCTGCTGGTCGCCAAGGGCTGGGAAGCCAAAGAGATCCGCGCCGAAATCGGCCGACACTACGACAATTACTGGCCGGGCCTGCCGACCGAAACGCAGGGCGTCTTTGCCGAATTGCTGCGCGGTCTGGCCGAGGATGACATCCGCATCGACCTGCGCGCCGACCACGACCGCGATGCCACCCGCGCGGCCTTTGTGCTGGCCGACCATCCGGGCATCTTCTCGCGGCTATGCGGAGCACTGACCCTGACCGGGGCGAATGTCGTCGATGCCCGAACCTATACCACCCGCGACGGCTATGCGACGGCGGTCTTCTGGGTGCAGGACGCCGAGGGCCATCCCTTCGCCGAAGATCGCCTGCCCCGCCTGCGCCAGACCATCCTGCGCACGCTGAAAGGCGAAATCGTGGCCCAGGATGCCTTCGCCAGCCGTGACAAGCCGAAAAAGCGCACCCGCGAGTTCAAATTCCCGACCCATGTGACCTTCGACAATGAAGGCAGCGATATCTATACCATCATCGAGGTCGATACCCGCGACCGTCCGGGCCTTCTTTACGACCTGACGCGGACGCTGGCCTCGAACCACATCCAGATCGTCAGCGCGGTGATTGCCACCTTCGGCGCGCAGGTGGTGGACAGTTTCTACGTCAAGGATATGTTCGGGCTGAAATTGCACAGCGGCACGAAACGCGAGTCGCTGGAAAAGAAACTGCGCAAGGCCATCGCAGACGGGGCCAAGCGGGCAGAGGAATAACGACAGATGAAATCGGGACTGGTGCGCGGATTCCTTTCGGTAGGGATCTGGACCTTCATTTCGCGCGTCTCGGGCTTTGTCCGCGACATCCTGATGGCCGCCTGGCTGGGCACCGGCCCCGTGGCCGAGGCGTTCCTGATCGCGCTGTCTTTGCCCAACATGTTCCGCCGCTTCTTCGCCGAGGGCGCGTTCAACACCGCCTTCGTGCCGATCTTCTCGAAAAAGCTACAGGATCCGCAGGACGCCCAACGCTTTGCCGCGCAGGCGTTTTCGGGCCTGTTCACGGCGGTTCTGATCCTGTCGGCCATCGCGATGATCTTCATGCCGGTTCTCGTCTGGCTGATGGCATCGGGCTTTCAGGGCGACGCGCGCTTTGCGCTGGCGGTCGAATATGGCCGCATCACCTTCCCCTATATCCTGCTGATATCGCTGGCCTCGATGATTTCGGGCGTGCTGAATGCGAATGGCCGCTTCACGGCGGCGGCGGCGGCCCCCGTGCTGCTGAACCTGCTGTTCATCGTCGCCATGGGGCTGGGCCGCTGGCAGGGATGGGATCTGGGCCTGACGCTGGCCTGGGCGACGCCCGTCACCGGCATCTCGCAACTTGCACTGGTCTGGTGGGACGCGCATCGCAACGGCTGGACCTTCTGGCCGCGCCGCCCGCGACTGACACCGGACATGCGCCGCCTTCTGGCCGTCGCCCTGCCTGCCGCCTTCGCGGGCGGCGTGGTGCAACTGAACCTGCTGATCGGCCGCCAGGTCGGATCCCGCTTCGAAGGCGCCATCGGCTGGCTCAGCTATTCGGACCGGCTGTATCAGCTGCCTCTGGGCGTCGTCGGGGCGGCGGTCGCCGTGGTACTGCTGCCCGAACTTGCCCGCCGCCTCCGGGCCGAGGATCACGCCGGCGGCCAATCCGCCTTCAGCCGCGCAACCGAATTCGGACTGTTCCTGACCCTGCCCGCCGCCTTCGCGATCGCCGTGATCGCAGAGCCAATGGTCGCCACCCTGTTCGAACGCGGCCAGTTTAGCGCATATGACACGACCCAGACCGCAAAGGCGCTGATCGTCTACGCCCTGGGCCTGCCCGCCTTCGTGCTGCAGAAGATCCTGCAACCGCTGTATTTCGCGCGTGAAGATACCCGCACGCCGTTCCGCTTCGCCGCCTGGTCGATGGTCGTGAACGCCGTCGTGGCCTTTGGCCTCATGCCCTTCATCGGCTTCCTGGCCGCCGCCCTCGGCACCACGATTGCCGCCTGGGTCATGGTGCTGCAACTCTGGCTGGGCACCCGCAGCATGGGTCAGGCCGCCCGTCCCGATGATCGTCTGCGCCGCACCACGCCACGTATCCTGCTGGCGTCGATCCTGATGGCCGCGGCCTTGTGGATCGCCCGCGACTGGCTTGCCGGGCACAATATCGGGCGCATTCCGGCGCTGGCGATCCTCGTCTTCGGGGGCGCCGCGCTCTATTTCACGCTCAGCTTCGCCACGGGTGCCTATCGCCTGTCGGAACTGAAAGCGGCCACCAGACGCAGCCGCTGAGGCTTCTTCTTTGTCCAAATACCCAAGGGGGCAACGGCCCGCTCAGCGCTGCCTGATCTGGTGCAGAACGCGGGCCACGCCACCATCGACCAGCAGAAAGCTCAGCCCAAAGCCGACCGCAAAGCCCGCGATCTCGGCGATCCAGCCATAACCGGCATTGCCGAACACGATGCCAAAGACCAGCTGGAACAGCAGCAGCATCCCGATCAGGGTAAAGGCGCGCATGCGGTTCGCATTGGCCGCCGCCAGCCGGGCCCACAGCAGGAAGGTGAAGGCACCAACCAGACCGTAGACCGCCGGGTATCCGCCGATCAGCGGCGCTGGCCGGCCGGGCAGAAACGACATCGCCACCGTATAGACCAGCGCCCCGCCGATCGCCGATCCCAGAAACAGCGCGATCACCGCCCAGGGCCGGAACGCGCGGGCGACCATATTGCCAAGCGCCAGGGTAAAGGCCAGCACGAACAACGCCTGGGTCAGGGAATAGTGCACAAAGGAATAGCTGACGATCCGGTACAACTGCCCGAAATCGACCTGCCCCAGCGACCACATCCGCATCACCATTTCGGGCGCAAAGGCGCTTTGCTGCAACCCTGCCAGCCGCAGGCCGACCCCTTCGGCCCCGCCGATCAGCCCCAGCCGACCAAGGCCGAACACCGCCTCGCTGGCGATGACTGGCAGCGCAAGGATCCAGACCGCCATCGGCAGCGGGTTCAGGGGGGATTCGTGAATGCCGTCTCGCATGGGCTTTCCTTCGCGGTTGCGCTGTTTGCGGCCAACAGCTAAGCCAGCGGCATCAAAAATCCAAGCAGGCCAGATATGAGCGAGACGACCAATTCGCGCTTCACTCCGCGCATCTTCTCGGGCATCCAGCCCTCGGGCGGGTTGACGCTGGGGAATTACCTCGGGGCCCTGAAACGCTTTGCCGCCTTGCAGGGCGATCAGGCGCAGACGATCTATTGCGTCGTCGATCTGCACGCGATCACCGTCTGGCAGGATCCCGAAACGCTGCGCCGCAACACGCGCGAGGCGACGGCGGCCTTCATGGCGGCGGGTGTCGATCCGGCGCGCTCGGTTCTGTTCAACCAAAGTCAGGTGACCGCCCATGCCGAACTGGCATGGCTGTTCAACACGGTCGCGCGGGTCGGCTGGATGTACCGGATGACCCAGTTCAAGGACAAGGCCGGCAAGAACAGCGAAAATGCCAGCCTGGGGCTGCTGGCCTATCCGGCGCTGATGGCGGCCGATATTCTGGCCTATCAGGCGACCGCCGTTCCGGTGGGCGAGGATCAGAAACAGCATCTGGAACTGACCCGCGACATCGCGGCCAAGTTCAACCACGACTACAAGGTCGAACATTTCCCGATCACCGAACCGCTGATCGAAGGTGTCGCGACCCGCGTCATGTCGCTGCGCGACGGCACCAAGAAGATGTCGAAATCCGACCCTTCGGATGCCAGCCGGATCAATCTGACCGATGATGCCGATGCCATCGCCCAGAAGATCCGCAAGGCCCGCACTGATGCCGATCCCTTGCCCGGCAGCATCGATGGCCTGAAGGATCGCCCCGAGGCCCGCAACCTGGTCAATATCTACGCCGCATTGGCCGACGAGACCCCCGATCAGGTTCTGGCCCGGTTCGAGGGTCAGGGTTTCGGCGCCTTCAAGCCCGCACTGGCCGAGGTTGCCGTCGCAGCGATGTCGCCCATCACCGCGAAGATGAGCGAATACATGGCCGACCCGGCGGAAATCGACCGCATCCTTGGCAAGGGTGCCGAACGCGCCAGCGAGATCGCCACCCCGATCCTTGAACGCACCAAGGATATCATGGGCATTCTGCGCAGCCGCTGACCCGACCCGTCACCGGCAACCCACTGCCGGTGACGATCGCGCCCGCCGGTCGCCGCCCACCGGTTCCGGCGTCGTCTATCCACAACCTCACCATGACCCCGCATCGACCCTATGCACACATCCCCCACCCTTGGATGTTTGAGCTTTTCGTCGATGCGCCTATCATCACCGGGTTCAACGGTGGTGAGGTATGTGATGAAAGTTTTTTGCATCGGCTTCCAAAAGACCGGGACCAGCACGCTTGATCGGGCTCTGAAAACGCTGGGTCTCAGCGTCGCGGGCTACCACCCGTTCCGCCCCTTCGCTGCCGATCCGGACGTCACCTTCGCGAAACTGTGGCAAGCGGCAAGACCCATCGCACATGCCCATGACGCAGTGCAGGATACGCCCTGGCCGCTGCTCTACCGCGAACTTCATCGGGAATTTCCCGACGCCAGGTTCATCCATGTGGTCCGCGACGAGCAAAGCTGGATCAAAAGCGCCGCCCGCGATTTCAGAAAACACAGGAACGAGATCCACCGCCTGATCTATGGAACGGAAAATCCGCTGGGAAACGAGAACGCGTGGGTTGCACGCTATCGCAGACATAATCGGGACGTGGCCGACTATTTCAAACGCCGTCCAGATCAATATCTGCGGATCGAACTCGAGGGGCCTGATTACGGCTGGCCGGCGATCTGCGACTTCCTCGGCCAGCCCGTACCACAAGCCCCTTGGCCCCACGCCAACAAAGCCGGTACGAAAGAACGCAAGGCGCTTCTGAGACGAAACCTCGCACGTCTAAAACGCCTTTTCACATAAAGGGCAGCCTCATCCCTGCCCTTTACGTGTCGCGAAATGCCGAAGGGGCACCTCTGCGCGGCTTTGGGGCCTCAATGCTTGCGTTCGAGCAGAATCGCCAGACGAGATACGGCAAGCACGCTGGCAATTTCACTCATCCATGATGTCGAAGTCATCTTCTTCGGTCGAAGGCTTGCTGCGCCTTTGTGGCTTCGGCGCACCTGTCCTCTTCTTTCCTAGAGCGTAGTCCGCCATGGAGGGAGACGGGTGGCCGGGAAAGCCTTCCCCGAAGCCCCGCACCATCTTTTTGTAGCTGAGGCCCAATGCAGACATCTTGCAAAGCTCGCGCCCATCGGTCCCGTCCTTGAGCACGAGGCCGCCACCCTTGGGCGCCACTTCAAGACCGCGCTCTTTGAAGCTGTCGATAAATTTGCCCCACGACCGGCTCTCATTGTAGATGCGCTGCGCAAGCGCAGCGAGTGCATCCGCATCATCCGGCGTGACGGCTTTCGCAAGCTGCCCGCCCCGGAACTCGGTGCAGCCTGCCGGATTGGTCTGAGAAACGACACTCTCGACAGCTGTCTCGGGCAACGTCGCGGCAGAGGGTACTTGGCCCGAAGGAGCAAAACTAGCTCGGGAAGAACAGTCTCCCAAGCATCTCGACGCGCGTAGTGTGCGTATTGCTCGTCACCATCCGACTTGCGCCACTGGACCACAGCTCCGACCGCACCCGAAAGCAAGGCCTGCCCCGGAGGATACTCCCATGACTTCGACATGCGTCCTACAAGGCGGCCATGCCGGTCCAGCAACTCCCAGTTTGGGGCTCGGTAGTCCAGGTGCAACGGGTCACCCACCCGGCATTCCTGGATTGCCCGGTGAACCTCGTGCCGATCTCCCTGGCGACCGGCATATGACAGGTCGGCATGCTTTAGGTTCGGCAGATGGTAGACCCTCGAAGGTAGTCCTCCAGCCGGGAACTGCGGCTCGACCTGTCTCTCAACGACGCAGGGAGTGCCGGGTTTCAGGAAGGCATGCTCGCTCGACGCCATAACGATCAGGCCCTTTTGGGCACGTGTCATCGCGACGTAAAAAAGTCGGCGCGGAGCATTGCGGTCTTCGTTCTTCGATGCCCGGTCCCAACCGCCATCCAGAATAGCCACATGATCGAACTCAAGCCCCTTAGCCCGGTGCGCAGTCAGCAGCAGCAGGCCGCGCTGCTCGCCGCGTGTTTCTCGGGACCATTCGGCCAGCCAGTCGACGATATCAGGTACCGGCATAGTCTTTGTCTTCAGCTCTCTCGCCAGCTCGGCGGTGCCTTCTGCCAAAAGGTCGACCCACTTGTTGCTAGGCTGCTCGTTGAGGAGGTCAATGATGTCGGCAACGCCCAGCAGCTCTCCCTGTCGCCGACGCAGACTTTCAACAAGCGCCTGCGTCTCGCGCAGTCGCCAGATATTTGGCAGGTCCTGATTGGCCATTTCGACCTTGATACCCTGCTTTTCAGCATAGGTCCGGACAGCGCCATGCCGCTTCCAGTCACGAGAGATGATGGCGGTACGGGCCCAAGACAACTCCGGATCCAGTTTCGACAGCCGCACCATCTCGTCGACGGCAGCGATCGCCTGTGGCACATCGCCAGAAGGGACATTCAGCAGCTGAACCCGGCCCTGTCCAACCCCATCCACCTTTGCGAGGACACCCCCCTCTGGATCACCCCTGCGATCTGCGTTGATCCTGATGTCATGATCCACCTTCATCCGATCCGGCGCCGCCGAAATCACCGCATTGGCCGCCGCAATGATGTGGTTGGTGGAAGGTAATCTCCCCCGATCTTAAGGGGATGCGGAAGTAGAATTTTCTCGGCAGGATGAACGAGGAGATTCCGATGAAGAAGACACGATTCACCGAG
>NZ_FOHO01000020.1 GCF_900111675.1 Paracoccus homiensis
GACAACGGCCCGGAATACGTCAGTGGCACCCTCATGGAATGGGCCGACAACCGGGGCATTGCCTTGGCATACATCCAGCCCGGAAAGCCTCAGCAGAACGCCTATGTCGAGCGCTACAACCGGACGGTCCGGCACGAATGGCTGGACTTATACATTTTCGAAAGCATCGAAGAGGTCCAGAAGATTGCCACCGAGTGGCTCTGGTCCTACAACCATGAACGCCCGAACATGGGCAACGGCGGGATGACACCTGCACAGAAACTGAAGATGGCCGCATAAATTTTACGACCAAGCCCCCGCAAAAACGGGGGGATTACCCCCCTTGTACTACAGGCTGGTGCCCCTCTTGAAGGTGCTTTTGATGCCCGTTCGCTGTGTCATGGCGTGGTGGTCCCGTTCGAGCAAACGACCCTGGAAAAGGGGCTTGGAGGCTCAAACGAACCCTTCTTGAACAAACCTGCCCGCTACACGCACCTAAACATGGATAACGCCGTTCGACGCGGGAAGGATCGGGAGACACTCGCAAGGCTGATTTCAGTCTTTGAGCAAGTGAACGACCTGGGCAACGGAGACCAAGCGTTGGTTGCAGTGCTCCACCACATTCTTCCGATGGAAAGCAGGGTCGTTACCTTCGATGCAGCACGTTTCGGTCAGTTTGTCAGCAAGTCTCGTCTTCTCAAACTGATCGAAATGCTTCTGGCTCAGTCCTGTGAAGGCGAAACCCTCGCGCTTAGCGTGGCGTTGCTCTTTGAACTGATGGCGAAAGGAACCGGGAACGGGCTTGTCATCTCTTCCCATCCGGCAAACCAGAGTGGAGCATCGTCCAAGGAGGTGGCCGACATCGATGTGTTCGAAGCGGACGGGAAGACGCCTCGCCACTGTGCGGAAGCAAAAGACAAACCCTTCACCCGTGCCGATGTGGACCACGCTGCGGGCAAGGTAGCCGAGGCAGGGCACACAAGCCTGATTTTCATCTATGGCCCGAATGCAAAGACAGGCGAAAATCTGGCTGCGTTGGTTCAAGAGTATGAGGGCAAAGGCTTTGATCTGACGTTTGTTCCTGCGAGGGCGTTTGCCGAGGGCAACGTGTCGCTTGCCCCGAGTGTCACACCGGTCGAAGTCGTGGACCTGCTCAATAAACACCTAGCTCTCATGCGGGCAAAGGAAGTGACCATTCAGCACTGCAAGGAAGTGATTGAAAGGATGTGATTTCCTTGGGCACAGTGCCCAAATTCAATCCGGGCAGTGTTTTCTGTACTTATTCTGTGCTCAGAAAGAAAAAGGACTTAGCGGATGAACGCTAAGTCCTTGAAATCTTTGGCTCCGGCGGTAGGGATCGAACCTACGACCAATTGATTAACAGTCAACTGCTCTACCGCTGAGCTACGCCGGAACACGAGGCGGGGTATAGCTATAGTGGCGGGGGCTGTCCAGAGGGGTTGCGACAGTTTTTTCACAGTTTTTTACGGCAGATGGAAGCGCGCGGTTTCGGCCAGTTCGGGCTGGGCTTTGACAGCACCGAGACTGGTCAGTGCGACCAGATGAGCCAGGACATTTCTGCGGGCTGCGGGCCGAAGATGCGGTGGAACGTCGTAGATTCGGGCCGCAAGCTCGGCGGCGGTTGCGGGTCCGCTGCGCAGGGTGGACAGGATCTGTGCTGTGCGGTCTCGGCGATGTCGGGCAAGCTCATCCAGCCGCGTGGCGGGATCCTCGATCGGATCGCCATGGGCCGGCAGCAGACGCGCGGGTGACAGACCAAGAATCAGATCAAGTGAGCGAAAGTAATCGGCTAGATCTCCGTCAGGGGGCGAGATCAGCGTACTGGACCAGCCCATGACGATATCGCCGCAGAACAAAGTGTCATTCCACAGAAACGACAGGTGGTTGCCGCAATGGCCGGGCGTGTGGATCGCACGAAGGCACCATTCGTCTGTCTGGACGATGCTGTCATGGGCAAGTCGGACATCGGGTGCGAAGGACATGTCCATGCCTTCGCCGCCGCCGATCAGCCCCGAGGCGGCCAATTGCTGCATCACCGGTGATCGGCCCGACAGCGCCGGCCCGAAGGCATGGACGGGCGCGCCGGTTTCGCGGGCCAGCCGGGCGGTGCCCGCGCTGTGGTCCAGATGCGAATGGGTCACGAAGATATGGCTGATCCGCCCTTGCCCTGCGCGGATGATCGCGGCGATATGGTCGGGATCGTCGGGGCCGGGGTCGATGACCGCTATCTGCTGGTCCCCGATCAGGAATGTATTGGTTCCCGGCCCGGTCAGGGGCGAGGGATTGGCGGCCAGGATGCGTCGCGGCTGGGTCACGGTCGTGGTCATCCGGCAAGCCTAGGACGGGACAGGCGGGTTGACCATGGCGAATACGACCGAGATGGGCTGGCTGAAGCGATTGTTTCCGCGCGGGCTTTACGGCCGGGCCGCGCTGATCATGATCCTGCCGATCGTGGTGGTGACCGTGGTCGTCACGGTCGTCTTCCTTCAGCGCCATTTCGAGGGCGTGACGCGGCAGATGACCGGCAGCATGGCGCGCGAGTTGAGCTTCGTGATCAACCGCATGGACCGCACCGAAAATTCGGCCCGCGCGTTGCTGGCGGGCAAGACCATCGCGCAGCCGCTGGATCTGGATCTGCAGATGCCGGCGCCGGTGCATCATGGCGACACTCGGCTGTTCTATGATTTTTCGGGGCGCGTCGTGATCGAGGAGCTGCGCGAACGGATGCCCAATATCCGCGCCATCGACCTTGCCACCGACGACAAGCGGGTCGTCGTGACCATGGAGGGCCCGTTCGAGCCCTATTCCCTGTCTTTCGACCGGCGGCGGGTCAGTGCCTCGAACCCGCATCAATTGCTGGTGCTGATGGTGGTCACCTCGCTGCTGATGGGGGCGATTGCGGTGATCTTTCTGCGCAATCAGCTGCGTCCGATCCGTCGGCTGGCGCGCGCGGCCGAGGAATATGGCAAGGGCCGAATCGTGCCCTATCGCATCGGCGGCGCGGTCGAGGTGCGCAGCGCGGGCGCGGCCTTTCTGGACATGCGCAACCGGCTGGAACGTCAGAACGAACAGCGCAAGGTGATGATGTCGGGCATCAGCCACGATCTGCGCACGCCGTTGACGCGGCTGCGGCTGGGCATGTCGATGATCGGTCCCGACATGCCCCCCGACGCCGAGGATATCGCCGCGATGGAGGCTGATATCGCCGAGATGAACCGCATGGTGGACGGCTTTCTTGACTACGCGCGCGAGGATGCGCAGGAAAGCGCGGCGCAATCGGTTTTCGTGGCCGAGTTTCTTGAAGGCATCGTTGCCGACGCACAGCGCGCGGGCCAGCAGGTGTCGCTGTTGCAGGTCAGTGGCGATGCGCAGGGGCAGGCCATGTTCCGGCCCGAAATGCTGCGCCGTGCGGTCGACAATCTGCTGGGCAATGCCGTGCGCTACGGTTCGCGCGCGGAGATCGACGCGACCATCGGCCCGCGCAGTCTGCGGATCGGGATCGAGGATGACGGGCCGGGCATCCCCGAAGAAAGCCTGGATGCGGCGATGCGGCCCTTTACCCGGCTGGATGCGGCCCGGAACCGCAACAGTGGACAGGGCGCCGGGCTGGGCCTGGCGATCGCTGCGGATGTCGCACGGGGACATGGCGGGCAATTGCGGCTGGGGCGCGGATCGCGTCTGGGCGGGCTGCGGGCCGAAATCGTGATTCCGCGCTGATCGCGCAGATCCGGTGGCCCGCCGCGCGGGGCGGCAAAATATGTGGTATTGTCGGGGTCATATTGAACGCGGTTGCGCGGCCCCCTAGATTGATCCGACGCAGGGATCACGAGTTGCCGTCTTTGGGGGCCGTGATCTCGGGCAGGAAAGGAACGCAAGTATGAACGATTTCGCTTCTCAGACCTATCCGGTGTTGCCGCTGCGGGACATCGTGGTCTTTCCGCACATGATCGTGCCTCTGTTCGTGGGCCGCGAGAAATCGGTTCGCGCGCTGGAGGCGGTGATGGAATCGGACCGCCCGATTCTGCTGGCCGCGCAGAAGGACGCCTCGATCGACGAACCCGACGAGGATGGGATCTACCGCGCCGGTGTGCTGGCCAATGTGCTGCAACTGCTGAAGCTGCCCGACGGCACCGTGAAGGTTCTGGTCGAAGGCCAGGAACGCGTCGAGATCACCGAATTCGTCCCCAACGAAGACCATTTCGAGGCCGGCGCCGTCGTGCTGGATGAGGTCGATGGCGACGAGGCCACGGTGACCGCGCTGGTCCGCACGGTTGCCGAGGAATTCGAACGCTATGTGAAGGTTCGCAAGAACATTCCCGAAGAGGTCGTGACCGCCGTCGCCGATGCCAAAGAGCCCGGCAAGCTGGCAGATCTGGTCGCAGGCCATATGGGGATCGAGCTGGACAAGAAGCAGGACCTTCTTGGCACGCTCGACATCTCGGTCCGGCTGGAAAAGATCTATGGCCTGATGCAGGGCGAAATGTCGGTTCTGCAGGTCGAAAAGAAGATCAAGTCGCGCGTCAAGACCCAGATGGAGAAGACGCAGCGCGAGTATTACCTGAATGAGCAGATGAAGGCCATTCAGAAGGAACTGGGCGATGGCGAGGACGGTCAGAACGAGATCGCCGAACTGGAAGAAAAGATCGCCGAAACGAAATTCAGCAAGGAGGCCCGCGAAAAGGCCGATGCCGAGCTGAAAAAGCTGAAATCCATGTCCCCGATGTCGGCCGAGGCCACGGTCAGCCGGAACTATCTTGACTGGCTGCTGTCGCTGCCCTGGGGCGTGAAATCGCGCACCAAGAAGGATCTCGGCAAGGCCGAACAGGTTCTGGATGCCGATCACTATGGCCTTGAAAAGGTCAAGGAACGCATCGTCGAATACCTGGCCGTGCAGTCGCGCAGTCAAAAGCTGAAAGGCCCGATCCTGTCGCTGGTCGGCCCTCCGGGCGTGGGCAAGACCTCGTTGGGACGGTCGATCGCCAAGGCGACGGGGCGTGAATTCATCCGCATCAGCCTGGGCGGCGTGCGCGACGAATCGGAAATCCGCGGCCACCGCCGCACCTATATCGGCTCGATGCCGGGCAAGATCATCCAGGCCCTGAAGAAGGCCAAGACGACGAACCCGCTGATCCTGCTGGATGAAATCGACAAGATGGGCCAGGATTTCCGCGGCGACCCTGCCAGCGCGATGCTGGAGGTGCTGGATCCCGAACAGAACTCGACCTTCGTGGACCACTATCTTGAAGTGGAATACGATCTGTCGAACGTCATGTTCGTGACCACGGCCAACAGCTATAACATGCCCGGCCCGCTGCTGGACCGGATGGAGATCATCCCGCTGTCGGGCTATACCGAGGATGAAAAGCGCGAGATCGCCAAGGGTCACCTGCTGGATAAACAGATCAAGGCCAACGGCCTGCGCAAGGGCGAATTCAGCGTGACCGACGAGGCGCTTACCCATGTGATCCGCTATTACACCCGCGAAGCCGGGGTGCGGTCGCTGGAACGCGAAATCGCCAAGCTGGCCCGCAAGGCCGTGACCGAGATCCTGAAGGGCAAGGTCAAATCGGTCGAGGTGACGCCCGAAAAGGCCGAGGAATATCTGGGTGTGCGCCGCCACCGCTATGGCCTGGCCGAGAAAGAGGATCAGGTCGGTGTCGTGACGGGCCTGGCCTGGACCTCGGTCGGGGGCGATCTTCTGCAGATCGAGGCGCTGAAACTGCCGGGCAAGGGCCGGATGAAGACCACCGGCAAGCTGGGCGATGTGATGAAGGAATCCATCGACGCGGCGTCCAGCTTTGTCCGTTCGATCTCGCCCGAGATCGGAGTCAAGCCGCCGGAATTCGACAAGCGGGACATCCACGTCCACGTTCCGGAAGGTGCCACGCCCAAGGATGGGCCCTCGGCTGGGATCGGCATGGTCACGTCGGTCGTTTCGGTGATGACCGGCATTCCGGTTCGCAAGGATGTCGCCATGACTGGCGAGGTGACGTTGCGCGGCAATGTTCTGGCCATCGGTGGGTTGAAGGAAAAGCTGCTGGCGGCCTTGCGCGGCGGGATCAAGACCGTTCTGATCCCGGCTGATAACGAAAAGGATCTGGCCGACATCCCCGAGAATGTGAAACAGGGGCTGCAGATCATTCCCGTCAGCAATGTCCGCGAAGTGCTGAAACATGCGCTGATCCGGATGCCCGAAGCCGTCGAATGGGACGAAGAGGCCGAAGAGGCCGCCGAGGCGGCCCGTGTCGCCGCCCGTCGCGACGGGGCCTCGGGCGGCGGTGCAGTTGCACACTAAGCTGCAGATTATGCAGTAAATTTTGGGCCAAGCCGAAAAAACTCGGCTTGGCCCGTTTGATTTTGGCGACTTGCGCGATTCATCGTTGACGCAGCGTCAATACCGCATCAACCTTAATACTGAACAAAGTTGTTTTGTGGAGGTGTGATATGGTTAGCAAGTCCGGCAGAAGGTCACCTTCGGAACAGGCTGCGGTCGTCCATGCCAACCCGCAGCCGGCGCAGGTGGTTCAGAAAAAGGATTTCGTCGATCGCGTCGTCGCCGCGACGGGCGCGAAAAGGGCCGAGGCCCGCCCGATCATCGATGCGACGCTGGAACAGCTGGGCGAGGCGCTGGCCGCGGGATGCACGCTGGCGGTGCCGCCACTTGGGCGTGCCCGCGTCAATCTGGAAAAGGATCAGCGCGGCGGTGACGTGATCACACTGCGCCTGCGCCGTCGCCCGACGGGTGGCCGGTCCGCGGATGAATGAGGCGCGGAAAATCCGTCGCGACCGTGCTGTTATTGGGGCTTGCGAGCCCTTTGCTATGCTGCTAAACGCTCCTCCCACGGGTGATTAGCTCAGCGGTAGAGCGCTTCGTTCACATCGAAGATGTCAGCGGTTCAAATCCGTTATCACCCACCATTTTTCCTTGCTTCCGCACCCAGATGCCGCCAAATGGCCGCCTTTATTGGCGACTTTGGCCGGGGCGGTATGGCATATCCCGATCTGTATCTGATGCGTCACGGCGAAACCGAATGGAATGTCGCCGGGCGGCTGCAAGGACGGCTGGATTCGCCGCTGACACCGCGCGGGATTCGGCAGGCACAGCGTCAGCACGACCTGATCGGAAATCTGCATCTGGATCGCTATAGCAGTCCGCAGCCCCGGGCGGTGCTGACGGCGCAAACGGTCTTCGGCACCACCGATTTCGCACAGGATGACCGTCTGGCCGAAATCGACGTCGGCGATTTCACCGGCCTAAGCCTGCCGGAACTGCAATCCAGTCACCCGCAGGTTTTCAAGAATACCGGCATCTTCTGGTATGATCGCACCCCCAATGGCGAGCGTTTCGCGCAGTTGCAGCACCGCGTGACGGCCTTTCTGCGCGATCTGTCCGGGCCCGCCATGGTCGTGACCCACGGCGTGACGCTGCGCATGCTGCGCCTTGTCGCGATGGCTTGGCCAATGGATCGGCTGGCCGAACTGACGGTCGAGCAAGGCGCCGTTCATATCGTTCGAAATTGCCGACATGAGGTCTGGCGTTAGGCAGAACTTCCGGCTAAAAGCGCCGCTATCGGGCGGTTAGCTCAGCTGGTAGAGCGCTTCGTTTACACCGAAGATGTCGGGGGTTCGAATCCCTCACCGCCCACCATTTAACTACAGCCAGCATAGCGATTTTATTTCTGCGTGTCATCAAAATAAGAAGTGCGCTGTGGTCAATCGTCGCTATTTCACGACCCTGAGATGTCCAATTTCCAGCGCCTCAGCGGCGGCTGACATGTGGTCTGGCGCGAATCGAGCGTAGACGCGTTCGGTGATCGACGTATTCGAGTGCCCCAGGTATTGGCTGATCATGTGCATCGGCACGCCCCGCGCAGCCATGCGGACAGCGGCGGTGTGGCGCAGCGTGTGCGGCGTAACGTCCTTCAAGCCAGCGTTGGCTACAGTTGACGCAAAGCCTTTCCTTATCGACTTCACCGGCCCGCCTGCCCATTCCACAACATAGTCCGTCAAGGCGGCGTCGGCGGCGACAGACAGGCTTGCCCGCAAGGTGCTGTTCATCGGAACGACTGCCCTGCCTTTGCGCGGCCCGCTGGCGTCAACTCGCAGGTTGATCTGGTTTCTGTCGAAGTCAACGCGATCCCATGTCAGTTCCAGGATTGCCCCGACCCTGCCTGCCGTCGTCAGCATGAGCAGAATGGCGACCCGAATGTGAGGTTCCGCGTCCGCCGCGATCAGCTTGGCAATCTCTGCGTCTGTCAGGTAGCGGTCTTTCGGCGCGGGCTTCTGCGGCAATTCGATATTCGGCGACCGATCAATCAGGCTGGACTTTTCAGCCCACCGGCAGACAAGGCGCAGGTGGCCTAACTCGGTCCAGACGGTTCCGACTGATCGCCCCGCCGCGATGCGGTCGCGTGAGTATTTACGGCAGTCATTAACCGTCACTTGGTCCGGGCGCATTTCACCGAAGAACGGCAGCAGCGCCTTGCCTGTGTGGCCTAGCGTTTCTGCGATGGGCCTGCCGTCCTTTTCCTCGCGATACATGCCCCAAAGATCCGCGATCAGATGACCGGATGGGCGGGCGGTTTCCCGTCGAAAAACGTCTCGGCCTTCCGCCTCTGCGCTCTGCTGGGTTTTTGCTTTGAGCCTGTATCTGCGGCGCTTGCCGTCATCTTCCGTCCATGTGACGACATACTTTCCATTGAGTTTGCCGATCCGCATTCGTAATCCTCCACGGTCTGCTGAGTGACGCGCATCATGCGCCCGACGCGAAAGGCGGGCAACTCGCCGTTTCGGATCATTGCCCGGACAGTTTCCGCGCTGCACCCCCAGCGATCCGCAAGCATATCGGGTGTGTAGGGCCGTCCCATGCTATTCCCCCTTCTGTGCGAGGGCGTCACCCTCCACATGCTTCTGCGCCTCGGCGTCCAGCGGCGATTGCGTCAGGATCGCCAACAGCGTGCGGCGTTGATATTCAGCCCGAGCGCGGGCCAAGTCTGCGATGATCTGGTTACGCATTGGGGTATTCTTTCGCTTTGGCCGCGCAGGCGATGATTGCACCCGCCAGCTCTGCGGCCTGCATCGGCGTTAGCGCGATGGTCACGGCTTCCTCGGCCTGCATGTCGATAGCGCGGACCAGCACGCGGCCTTCGACGCTAGTCACGCGGGCACGGTCGCCGCTGATGCCGGGATAGGTCGGGGTTCCGTCGAAGATCGTGGTCATGCGTTCTCTCCTGCATATTTGGGCCACACCGCAGCGAATGCGGCGTCAAGGATGGCGTCGAGTTGGGCGGGGGTCATCATCACACCCCCAGCGCTTCGCGATACATCTGCTCAATGGCCTCTGCCTCGGCCAGTTCGTCGCGGTCGCGTTTCCGCAGCGCCACGATCCGGCGCATTGCTTTGGTGTCGTATCCGCGTGCCTTGGCTTCGGCGTAATGTTCCTTGATCACCTCAGCGATATCCGCCTTCTCGGCCTCGGCGGCTTCGATCTGTTCGATGAATTGCCGCAGTTCGTCTTGTGCGATGGTCATTGGTTGCTCCTATTATCGCAGCAGGTGCGCAAGTTGATCCTGCGTCCCGGCAATGAAGTCTGTGTCGGGGCCAAACTCAGACACCCACCATTTCGGCGAAGTGTGGATGCCCATTGCCCCTTGGTGATGCCCGTAGCAAAGCGGGATAGCCTGCGTGTCTGGCGTCCTTCGCTGGCTGTAACGACCGCAGATCGTGTGATGCGCGTAGCTGGGGCCTATCTGCGGAAAGCCGAAGTGGTAGCAGATGCAGCATGGCAGTTCGCGAACGGCGGCAAGGTAGTCAGGGCGAGGCTTTGACTTCTGTTGCTTCTGCCCGAGCGGGGGCAATCCGGCCAGGTTGCTCATTTCTCGCTCCATCTGACGCCATGACGGTCGCCATATTCCTGAATGAACGTAATCAGATCGCCCATCTGCGCCTTGCTCAGCCGCGACGAGCGGAACCCAGCGGGGAACGGCGGGCCGCTGTCGATTCCGGGTTGCCACAGGATTTCGTGGCCCAATGCGCTCATGAACGCCGCTTTCCAATTCTCCGCCGTCATGACGCGGCCCTCGGGCTTGTGGCGGGCAATGTCGGACAGCATGGCCCAAAACTTGGAATTCTGGTCCAGCGTGCGCGTGCCTTCCTTGATCGTGACAACCGCGTCCTGCGGGGCAATGCGGATCAGGTTGGCGGCAATCGCCCGCTGTTCCAGCCCGCGCAGGATGATCGTCTGGCTCATTCCTCGATCACCTCGCGAACGTGGACAATCGGCCTTGCCTTTTGAAACAACGAGCTATATTTCGCAGCTTCTGCGCGGCTGCCATAAGCGCAATCGCCCACAACCCAGAACTCACGCGGCTCTCGGTGTTCCTTCACGACGCGGAAGGCGACGATGGGGTTAGCTTCGTGGGGCTGCGACCAATCCCAGCACGAAGGATTAAACCAGCCAGCTTTCTGCTCGTTTTCACACCGCCAGGTATTGTATGCGCTGCTGTGATGGCTTTCGTGTGTGTGAAGGTGCCGAGTCTGCACAGTGGATTTATCATGCACGGGGCATTCGCCGCCATTCCATCCGTGCCATTTACCGTCGTTGTAATCGCTCATTTCATTTCCCTCTCGATCTGCGCCTTGGCGTCATCAAGCATCGCGTCGGATGCCTGAGCGCCTGCCAGGATGATTGCTGCGGTATCCACGACCAGCGCGTAGTCATGCCAGCCGGTCTGTGCCCGCGCGTTGTTGATCGCGTCGGCTATCTGGCGCGGGGTGTAGGTCATTGGCGACTGACCTGTATAAGATCAACAGGCCCGCCCGCTGTCGCGTCACTGAATACGCCAATGCACAAACGCCCGGTCCAGACAGCGCCGCAATCCAGGTTGGTCCGCATCGTGTAAAGTTCTGGGCCGTGTGATTTCGGGGTGTGACCATGAACGACATGCTTACCGCGATAACCAACATCCGCCCGGTTAGGGTATCGCGTCCAAAGCAAGGTATGTTCCGGCGCTTCCTCTAGTGAATAATGCTCAGGAGCAAAGGCATGGACGTATACTCGGTGCGCATCCTGATGAAATGCAGGCAGCCGTTTCATCCATGCCGCATCGGAATCCATGCATTCTTTTTCGTCGTAGCTCTGAATCGTATCGCCGCCACCGTTCATTAACCAACTGCCCTCCATCATCTGATCTTGGTCGATGATGGCCGATGCCATGAAATCTTCGTGGTTGCCTTTCAGTGCGATCCACGGAAGCCCATTCTCAATGCCGTTGCGAATACGTTTTACGCATTGCGCCGACTGCGGCCCCCGGTCGATGTAGTCCCCGAGGAATATCACCTTGTCGGCCTTCCCACGGATAGCGGACAGGGCATCTTGCAACAGATCGAAGCGACCATGCAGATCCGGAATGACACAGGTAAGCATCACAGCCTCCACTCAGGGCTGAACGGGATCTCATCATCATAGTCCGACCGCCCCGGCGCACCGCCAGCTTGCGCACCGCCCTGCTGGCCGGATGCCTGACCGCCGCCCAGCAGCGTCACCTGATCCGCGCGAACCGTCAGATATGTGCGCCCTTCGTGTTCCCGCGTGGACAGGTCGCCACACACGGCAACGCGGGTGCCTTTTGTCAGGTATTGCGCCAGCGCAGATCCGCGCTTGCCCCAGATCGACACGTCGAACCAGATCGTGCGCTTTTCCTGCCCTTGGCGTTCCTCGACGGCGACCGAGAACCCGGCCACGGCATCGCCGTTCTGCGTGTTGCGAAGAACGCAGTCCTTGCCGATGTTGCCTGCGATGCTGATGGACTTCATAGCTTGTTCTCCTTCAATGTGCTGAGAAGCGGTCGCCTTCATCCGGTCCAGCCGGAGGTGGCGCGAGTTGCGTTTTCATTTTGTCTTTGGCGTCTTCGATGGCCTTGTAGGCGGCCGGATAGGCGGCTTTAACAGCGGCAATAGTGGCGCTTTCGGACTTCCAAAGAGCGCCCAGTTCAGCGACGGTTCCAGCCTGTTCCAGACGGTCGATGATCCTGGCGGCTTCTGCGGCGTGATCCATCGGCGGCAGGTCAACCCCCACGTTTTCGCGGGACTTGTCATACAGGGCCAAGCCGAACGGATTGCCGAACCCGCGCAGGCCGCGCTTGAGCGCGTCAGTGACGGCCTCCTTGACCGCGCTTTCATGGGCAAGGCCAAGGTCGGCATCATAGCCGTGCCCCGCGCCTACATCCTCGCGGATCACGCCATCGACAGTCACGCGCACGGTGGCGACGTAGGTCACGCCCCAGCCGTCCTTCTGGGCTTTACCGATCTTGCGCTCTTGTTGCATGACCGCATCGCACTTGATGACGGTGTAGGACCATGCGCCATGCCCGAAGATCCGGTTGGCCTCGGCCATCGCGTGCCAGCCTTCGATATAGTCGCCTTTCGGACCGAATTGCTTGGCTGGCTTGATGTGCTTCGGGTCAAGCTTTCGGGCCAGTTCTTCGGTCGCCTTTTCCCAATCGATCATTGCCATTTCCTCGCGGCGCGGATTTCGAGATATGCACGCAGCATCCTGCGGCGGTGATAGTCGGTCATCTTCGGCAGGCGCTTGGCTTTGCATTCGGCGTAGTGGCGGCGCTCGCGGGCCAGATCGTCGGTCGCTTCCAGCACGCCCAATTCGCGGGCGGTAATCTCGCCGTTCAGCCAGGCTTGCGCGTTGGCGCTGATGGCGTCGGTGAATGACGTGTGATGCATCATGCGACCCTCATGGTGATGCCGTCCTCGCCCCGCGTCAGGATGCAGCCGGGGATTTCCTCGCCTTCTTTCAGTCGCGCCTTGATGGCGTTCTTGTCGGGGCTGGTGACGGTCTTGGTCGTGCAAAGCTGCGATGGAACGGACGCCTCGTCGGTGATTTCCACGCGCTCTGACCCGGCCCGCTGGCTGATTGTCGCGCGGGGGCGTTCCAGCTTCTTGATTCCGGCGGCACGCAGCAGGTCGAGCATGGCTTTGCGCTTCTGCGCGGCCCGCCACTCGATACGTTCGCGGCGGTCCTTCATGGCCTTCTCTTGCGCTTTGAGTGCGTCAGCCAGCGCGTCGTCGGAAAGGGCCTGGTCGATAAGGTAATCCGCGACTTCCATTGCGTCGGTTTCGCCTTCCAGCGTGTCCAGAAAGCCCGGTTCCGCATCTCGGTCGTCAGTGTCTGCGATCATGTCGGCAATCGCGCGGATGGTGGGCAGGTCGATGCGTTTCATGTCAAAACATCCTGTCGATGATTTCCGTGTTACAAACCGGGGCAGGCTTCATGCTTCCGACGGCGGGCCGCTACATGGACGGCCTTTGCCTGCCCCGGCATTCCGCCACAGCGGCGGAAACGGGTGATAAAGAAGGCAGCCGAGCCAGGGAGGAGGAAGCCCGGCTGCCAGTAACCGCGCGGGGAGGACAATCGCGCGGTATCCGTGTTATTCAGCGGCGATGGCTGGCCGGTCCCAGAACCGATCCAGAACCAGCTGCTCCTGACGGCAAATCTCGTCCTCGCCCATCAGAAGCGCAGCGGTGCGGCGGTCTTGCTTGCGCCCGTGAAAATCCCATTCGGTCAATTCGGCGCGGTGAACTTCATCGATGCGGCCCGACCGCAGATTGCGCGTGATGCACAGCGTCCATTCGGCGGGATACGGTTCGCCCATCAGATCCATCGCCTCTTCGTGCGGTATCCACTGCGTCATGTAGGGCGTCATAGCGGACCCATCCCGCCGATGATCGACTCCGCCAGGATGACGACAGCGACACCAGCAAGCGAGAGGATTACAGCAGCGAAGGCGATGACGTCGATCAGCTTGCGCATCACTCGCCCTCCGGGTCCGGGGGAATAGGCATCCACATATCGGGAGCCAACATGTGATACACTTCGTAAGCGTTCCAGCCACAGCCACTGGCCTCTGCCTTCTCGAAGGTCCACCACATAACCACGAACTGCTCCGTAAGGTCGCAGCCGCGTGAATATGTTAGGATTGGAGTCCCATCCTTCGGCGCAGTCTCAATCGGTTGCCATTCCATCACTCACCCTCCACGTCAGGCAGATCACGCACACCAGCGATGTGAGCATCACCAGCGCGATCACGGCGCTTCATCTGCGCGATTGCATTGCGGGCGGCTTCCAGTTCGTCCGCAGCGCGGTGCAGTGCGATGGAAGCACCACGGTCGGTTGTCTTGTCCGCGGCCAGACGCGCTTGGCGCACGGGGTCCTGGATCCCGGCGATGATGCGGCTTTCGATGTGCTGGGCGTCCATGCGGTCAGCGAACGGATCGCTGGCGTTAGCAAGCCAGTCGCCCATGCGTTGCAGGATGCGGGCGATCATCGCGCGGCCTCCCATTCAGCGAAGGCGGCTCGAGCGGCTTTTCCTTCATCCGCTTCGATCGCTGAAATGATGTTCAGCGCGGCGAGTTCGTCGTCAGTTGCCGTGTCTGAAATCGCTTCAGCCATTTCCCAATCGCCATCTTCGCAAGTCCAGTTTTCGGCGTCGGCATAGAAACGAAGCGCCTCGACAAGCTTCCGAGCGGCGATCACCTGACACGCGAGGGCTTTGGCAAGCCCAAGCAGTCGAACGTCCGCCAAGTCGCTTTCACTGTCGCAGTCAAGAAGATCGAACTGCTTGTGTGCATCACCGGGCCTTGTCCCGCCCATGCAGATGTATGCAGATTGATCCTTGCGAAACTTGACCACCCACGGCCCAGGCGTTGCTGCGTCCAGCAGCTTTTGCAGATCGTCCATCACTGCACCTCCATCGCCGCGACGGCTTCGCTGCCGTACTGTGCGGTGATCGCGTCAGCTTGCGCGTTGACGCTGTTCCATGCCCACATGCCGACGACGGTCCAGAAGCCCGCGACCCAGACGACGCAAAGGGCGAATGCGATGCGGGCCATCACCGTGCCTCCATTGCTTGCGCCGCGATGAACGCTGGCGGAAGTTCGGCCCATTCATTGCGCGGCAGGTCGATGTAGATCTCGCGCATCGGGGGCATGGGGTCGGCCAGCGACACGACGTTGCGGCGCAATTCGTCTTGCCGGTTGTCCATGCGGGGGAATTGCAGAGGGGTGGTCATCATGCGCCCCCACAGCTTGAGAGGCGTGCCTCAAGGGCGATGACGCGGCCCTTGGATGCAGCGATATGGCCCGACACGTCACCACCGGTCAGCGACGACATGGGCACGCCGATAAGTAGCACGCCAATGGCATCCCCTGCGACTGCGCCTTTCTGCTTGCCTTCAAGCGCGGCCAGGGTCTGCCGTTCTGCGATCAGATCGGCGCGGGCCTGCTGGCACGACACGTTGGCGTATGCGTTACCCATGCTCACAGGAGCGATGCTGCTGGGCGATTGAGCGCAAGCTGCGATGAAGGGCAGTGCGGCAATGGCGGTAATGGTCTTGATGTTCATGGTTGTCTCTCCCGTTGTGCAGCGATTGGCGGGTGCCTCTTCGGCTGCTGATGGGATCAACGTATATCCTCAATAGAGGACACGCAAGAGAAAATATCCCCTATAGAGGACAAAATTTGCGTGCAAGCACACACCCGAAGCATGGCAGCGGGGCTAACCTGTCGAAAAGTACAACTCGCGTAACGGTTATATGAACGCGTTAATGGCTGCGCAGCGTGCAGATAGGGTCATCTGCCGCTTAGAGGTGGAATACCAGTATGAATGTTGGGGAATTCATGTCGCGGCTTGCCGCGATGACGTCACAGGAAAAGGCCGATCTCTTATCCGAGATCAGCTATCTTCGCGATGATGAAGAAGTGCCAGGACCGCGCTGCGGGTTGCAGGGCTTTGACGCATCGCAGAAATTATCTCTGCATCCTCCGGGCGCACATCAACGCCATAGAGGATAAACGTCGGACTGGCCCCGATCACATCGCAGACCGCCATAAGCTTTTCGACGGTCGGATCTTTGCCTTCTGAGAGAATAGAGTGCACGTATCCCTGTCCCGCTTTGGCGGCGAGGGATATCTGGCGCTTGCTCATTCCGCTTTCTGCGACGGCGGCTGCAAGCCTATTTCTCCAAGCTTTGTCAGGCATCCGAGGAGTATCCGCTATCGCGGAAAAAAACGCACGTCCTCTATAAACGATGCTTGCGGTGTCCTCTAAAGAGGATATACTGTGCATCATGGCAAAGACACCCCCCTCATTATTGAGCGATATCGAGGTGTTCCTCTCGGACACCCAGATGAGCGCCAGCTATTTCGGCAAAAAATCTGCCGGTAACTCTGAACTCGTTCCGCGCCTTCGTGGCGGGGGCCGGGTATGGCCTGAAACTGAAACAAAGATCCGGTCCTTCATGCTGTCCCATCGCGGAAGTATCCGCAAAGGAGGACATGGTAACGCAAACGCGACCCGTCAAGATTCCGGCAAGGTTACGCTCCGTAAGCGTGGGGCATCGGCATGAGAACTGCGCTTTACCGTCACTTCGATGCTGATGGGCAATTGCTCTATGTCGGCATCACCAAGTGCCCTGACAGTCGCGATGCTATGCACCGTTCGCAGTCCCCGTGGTTTTCGGACTCCGTTGAGCGACGCGTGGAGTGGTTCGATAGCCGTTCCGAAGCCATGCTGGCAGAGGGCAAGGCTATCGCCCATGAAGCCCCCGCGTTCAACAAGACGTGGATCGGCAAAACGCGCGGCGCGGCCATCTTTATCGACGCCGTGGGCAAAGACCGCCTCGCCGAGAAGCTGGGCGTTACTCACGGGGCAGTAAGGCAGGCTCACTGGCGGGACGAAATCCCGGCGTCGTGGGGACTGGTCGTCGCGCTTCTGTGCCGCGACACCGAATTCAGTTGCCCTATGTCTGCGTTCAACTGGGCGAAGCCAGGCTGCACGGACAGCCGGTGCATTTCCGAAGTCATGTTTGATCGCGCGACTGCAGCAATGTCGGAGGCATCGGTATGAGCGCCCCCGCCAGCTACATCGCCACAGAGCGCGGCTTGCGTGAGGGGCTGGGCGTCGAGGATATCGCCTATCGCTCGGGGCATCCGGTCGAGTTGATCCGCAGGCACGTCACCGCCATGCGCCGCAACGGCGTTCTGGCCCGCATGTTCGGAGCATCGGAATGATGTGCCCGACCGAGGCCCGCCGTTCTCGCGAGATGTGGTGCGCCGCCGTCATGACGGTCTTTCATGACTCATGGCGTCAGCTTGGCCGCAAGAACGCCAACCCCGCCGATATCCGCCGTCACGCGCTGCTCTATTTCAGTAGCAAGGACGGCATCGAGGTCGTTTCGTTGACGGGCATAGACGCCACGCCGGAACAGCTTGCCGACGTGTGCATCGACCCGACCGCCCGCGACCGCATCAAGCGATTGGAGGATCTATGACATGTCACGCGCACATCACTGCGGGCGTTGCGGATCGCTCGCAATACGAGGCTTTGGCCCGCCACATGGACGCAGCGGCCCGCGCATCTGGGCCTGTCGGGATCACATCGCAGACGCCGAACGATGGTGGCAAGGGCAGTATCATCGAACGCCGCTTTCACAAGCTGTATCCGCACAACGTCCTGCGCCGGAAGCGGTCGATAGCCCTGCACACGGCGCTGAGCAGGGGAGCCTGATATGATCCTGCCGACCGTCATAATCGACTGGCCCGCACAGCCCGCATGGCCGAACCGCCAGAAGCACTGGCGACCGACTGCCAACGCACGGGATCTGCAAAAGAACGCCGCGTTCTATCTGGCGAAGGAAGCCCGCTGGATCGCGCCCGCCGTCGTGCATCGCGTCCACCTGACGCTGACGTTCTGCGTCACCGACTGCGCGGCGGTTCGATCTGGATAACGCGCTAGCCGCCTGCAAGGGCGCAATCGACGGACTGTCCGCCTGTCTGGGCGTGGATGACAGCCTGTTCAGCTACACGCTGCAACGCGGGGATAAGACGCCTGGCGGTGCCGTGATGATCGACGCGGAGGTGAAGTAAATGACTGATTCCGCTTGCGAAACACCAGCAAATGCTGGTATAAATGAGCAGCGGGCCGGGTGCTTCCAACACTCCGACCCGCCTAACCATAGCCCGAACAATGGAGGTTCAGGGATGGCTGATTACAGCCCATATAATAACCGCGATGGCGGTTGCAATCCAGAACATTCGTCTAACTGGCGTTCGATTGGCGAACTGGCTGCGGGATGGGTCCGCAAGGCTGGTGCCAAATGAGCGAGATCCAGTTTGGATATAGCCACGCGGATTACTTCGGCCTACTAGCTGACGTATTCGCCGCTGGCAATCAAGCCGTGGTCGACTTCCAGGCGGGGAACGTCTTGGACAGCGGCACGAGCGGTTGCGCCTATCTGGTCATCACCGATGAACGCGCGGCCTATCACCTGAACGAAACGGCAGGCTTCAAACGCTACGACTTCGGCGTCGGAATGCGCGTGTCCTGCGGCGGCTGGCAGTCCTTGCATGGGGCTGAATACGTCGCTGAGGCGATGGCCGAGGCCGCCCGGTTCAACGGCGTAGACGCAGCCGTAGTCGGAAAGGTGGACTGACATGAACGGCCTTCCCTATTACAAAGCATATCCCCGCGACTTCATCGAAGGCACCATCGGGTTGGACTTCGAGACGAAGGCCGCTTATCGCCTCGTGATCGACCTGATCTACATGCAGGGCGGGGCGCTTCCTGACGACGCCCGCTACATTTCCGGCCTTCTGGGGTGCAGCGTAAAGAAGTGGAATGTCCTTCGTGATCGCCTGATTTCCGCAGGCAAAGTCGAAGTTAGAGGCGACTATCTCGGAAATCTTCGGGCCGATAAAGAGCTCGAAACTCTCGGGAAATTTCAGGATAAACAGCGCGAAAACCGGGCCAGACCGAATAAAAACAAGGGCTTGGAATCACCATCGTCCGACCATACAGAACCAGATACAGATACAGTTAAAAAAGAAGAAGCTAAAGCTTCTTCCAAAAAACGCGGATCTCGCCTGTCGGCGGAATGGCGGTTGCCTAGGCCGTGGGGCGAATGGGCGGTTGCCGAAGGGCTTTCCGAACAGGCGGTCAGGATCGAGGCGGATAAGTTCCGCGATTACTGGATCAGCGCATCTGGGTCCAACGCAGTCAAGCTGGACTGGCAGGCGACGTGGCGCAATTGGGTGCGCAAGGCGGTTACAGACCGTCAGAAACCTGCATTTCGTTCGATCAGCGGCGGGAAAGACTGGCGGGTAGGTGATCTTCGCGCCCTATCCCCGACCCGCGTTCAGGAATTCTGGCCGGACGGAAAGTGGGACGACCGCAGCGATCTGACTGAGGCGGACGTTGCCAATCATCCGCGCTTCATCGGGAGGGCACCCGCCTATGCCGGTTGATCTGGACCAGTGGGAAGAACGCGCGGCCATCCTGGAATTCAGCGCAGGTATGAGCCGGTTTGAGGCAGAGACGGCAGCGGCACGGATGCAAGGCTGCGAACGCTGGGAAGTCGCCCAGCAGGTGAAGGAAAGCGGATATGCGAACGGAAGCGGACTTGTTGGCGCAAGCTGGCATCACGTCGAAGCGTTGGCAGGGAAACGAGATGCGGACGACCTGCCCGGAATGCAGCGCCAGCCGAAAGAAGAAAACCGATCCGTGTCTGAGCGTGTCGCGCAAGTCGGATGGGCTTGTGTGGTTCTGCTGGCACTGTGGGCACAAGGGGGGGCTGTCGTATGACGATCGATCCGATCCGCTACCTCGTGCAGGAACGCAAACTAGACGAAGCCTTGCTGGCGCACATGGGCGTCAAGCCGGTGCATCACGATCAGATCGGCAACGCGGTTGTCTTTCCGTATCGCCGGGACGGCAAGCCCTATGCCGGGAAGTTCCGCGCCGTTGAAAAGAAAGACTGGCGGTCATCGCATGGCGTGACGCGCGGCCTGTTCAACGAAGATTGCCTGCGTGATGGTGACGGCCCTGTGGTCATCACCGAGGGCGAGATTGACGCGCTGTCCGTCATGCAGGCCGGATACACCCGCGCCGTCAGCCTGCCGGACGGCTGGACCGCAGATGGCGGCAAGCGGCAAGTCCTGATCGACGTAGAGGCGCAACTACGCGCCGCGCCCTATGTCATCGTCGCTGGCGATAACGACGAAGCCGGGGCCAGCCTGCCGCGCACCGTGGCGAACATCATCCCCGGCCATGACGTGCGGTATGTGCGCTGGCCGGAAGGCTGCAAGGACGCGAACGACGTTCTGGTGCTGCTGGGTGAAGGCGATCTGTCTAAGTGCCTGACCGAGGCAAAGCGAATGGACCCGCCGGGCGGTTTCATCACGGGCATTTCGGATCTTCCGCCGATGCCGACCCGCCGCGTCCTGCGGATGGGAATGGAGCCGTTCAATCACAAGATGGCGTTCGAGGTCGGCACCATGTCTGTTGGCACCGGCACCCCAGGCGCGGGTAAATCGACCTTCACGACTTTTGCGGCCTATCACGTCGCAAAGCACGAAGATATCCGCGTAGGTATGCTGGGGTTTGAAACGCACCCCTACCGGACGCGAGACCAGCTTGCCCGCCTGCATTGCCAAAGCCCGTGGGACGATCTGCACGGCGAACAGATGGGGCGGTTCCTGGACTTCGCGGATCGTCATTTCCGTATCGTCCACCGGACATTCGAGGAAGGCGACACGCACCACCTCGCATGGCTGCGCGACACCATCCACACGCTGGCGGTCAGGGATAACTGCAAGCTGATCATCGTGGACCCGTGGAACGAGTTGGAACACCTGCCCGAACCCGGCGAGAGCATGACCAGCTACATCAACTTCGCCCTGCAACAGATCCGGCAATGGGCGCAGCAGTATGACACGCACATCTGCGTCATCGCGCACCCGCGCAAGATGCCGACCGACCAGCCGCGCAGCCCGACCGGTTACGACATTGCCGATAGCGCCGCGTTCTTCAACAAGCCCGCCCTTGGGTTCAGCGTCCACAAAGAGCGTGACGAAGATCAGGGCATCGAGTGGGTGATGCTGACCACATGGAAGGTCCGCGAAACCCAGCTTTACGGATTCAATCCGGGCCGAACCAAGCTGCAATTCCACGACTACGGCATGACCTACAGCCGCTTCGAGGATGACAGCGCATTCACCCGCAAGGAGGCACACGCATGACTCTGACAGCACCGAAACACCTACGCGGACGCATGAACCGCTGGACTCCGCAAGCCCTGCGCGACGAACGGCGGGAATGGGCACTGGCACGCGGCAAGGAAGGCCATACGGTCCCGGCAATTGCCGAGGCGCTGGGGATTGCCCGCCAGAACGCCCGCACGATGCTGACCGAGGCGGGCTATAGCTGGCACGCTCAGCCCCGCATGATCCGCCACCCGAAATGGGGGAACGCATGACACCTGCTCCTGTTTTCAAAGACGTTGGGCAGATCCAGCCCGCCTACAGCGACACATTCTGCGAATGGCTGCGGTCGCACATGATCCGCAACACCAGCATGTCGGCGCGACGTTCAGACCTGCGCGTCAAATATGAGCGGGTCAAGCGTGAAGCCCCGAAGAAGGCCGATCCGATTGAATGGAACGGCAAGCTTTACCGGACGAAAGACGAAGTGGCCAAGGCCGCACGTGTATCGGTCAGCACGATCAACCGCCGCCTCAAGAGCGACGGCCACCTGAAAAATCTGCCGGTTGGCGGAACGCCCATCGTCAAGGCGAAGCCCGTCGAAGTTCTGGGCCGGAAATTCCCGTCAATCTCGAAGTTCGCTTGCCATGTGAAGCGCAACCGCAGGGTCGTGGAACTTTGGTTCGAGAACGGCGAACAGCAAAAGATCGAGGATGCTTTGCGAGGGGCGATGAAATGAGCAGCATGAAGATCACCCGCGAATATCTCAACGCCATGTCGCGCACGAACCGCGTGAGCCTGCCGGATATCGGCATCGACCTGGACACGGACCACGCCGACACTGCGCCCAGCTTCCCGACGATCCGCCGCGAGGTCCGGTCCCCACGCATCAGCGTTGACGTGGCATACGCCGCATTCGTGGACGCGTGGAAGGAGGCGACGGCATGACCGCTGAAACCGCATCGACCCTTGCGGCACTGACGCCCGCAGCAATCGCAATCGCCGCTGTCATCGCGGCTGGACTGACAGGAGGCACGGCATGTCACTGGTGAGAAGGGCCGCGCACGCGGTCATCGTTATGGTTTTGGCGTGGTTTACCTATCATGCTGTCGCGCTGGCCTTTGGCGTCACGTCGTCTGTCCCGGCAATCGTGGAGTTTATTCTGATTGCGTTGTTGATGTCCATAATTGATAGGGACCGCTGATATGTCACTAGACGCACTGATCGAGGCTGTGGAAGCGGGGACGCTGACTGGCGAGGACGAATACTTCTACCCGACCGGAATTGCTGAGATGATCGAAGGGGCGCTTGGCATCGGCGGCATCTGGGATACCGTTTGCCTCGCTCACGACGGATCCCTGAATGATGCAAGGGAAGTCCATGAGGCGCTGTTACCGGGGTGGCGTTGGGGTCGATTGGCGTCCCATGACGTCATGATAGTCAGCCGAGAGAACGGGCAGTATTTAGCATTTTCGTCCGAAGGCCCATGCCCCGCCCGCGCATGGCTTCTCTCTATCCTTCGAGCATATAAGCAGGTGCAAGCATGATCCGCGCATTGGCATTTATCGTCGTAGCTGTTGGTATCTTGCCGATGGCGTATCTGATGGTTTCGCCGCAAGTGTGGCAAGCCTTGCGGGTGTTTGGCTGGGATATCGCTCTTAGCGCATTCGTCGCGGTTTTCACCATCTGTGCGGGCATCATTTCATTGCCGAAAGGGAGGCGCTGACATGATCGGCGGCATTGATTGGGTCCGTGCAATCAAGCACGCGGAAATCGTCGCGGTCGAAAACATCCGATCCGACGTGCAGCCAAAGCCGGAACACGCCATGTGGGAACTCATGAAGGAGGCGGTGCAGGTATCCAGCATCGCCTACAGCGCCCCGCCGCGTGTCGGCTATCCGTCCAAGTCTAGCCTGCCGGATACCGTTGACGACGTGTCCGACTGGCAGCGCATGGCGGCATACCTGCGCGGGGAGTTGTCCGAGATGCCCACGGGCCACGCACGCCCGCCGCAGCCGTCCGCAGAGCAGATCACCCGTGCCGAGGCAGTGCTTGCCATCTGGCACAAGCACGCGCTGTCACGGAAGGGCGCAAAGAGCCGGATCAAGAAGGCGGTTTACATGAAGGCGTCCGGCGTTCCTGATCGCAAGGTGCGGGCCGTCACGGGCATGACCAAGCAGGCGATCCATAGCGCCAAGGACGAGGCGATGCGCGATATGCTGTGTGCGGTGCGGAGGTTCTGCTGAAAAGTGATGTCGGGGTGATTATTTTACGCTAAGCGCTATTTTTCCTCTTGCATGTCGGTTACGCCTTGCGTATATATAAGACATGGAAACGGGCAGAGGCCCAAACGCAGGAGATACCGAAATGACCCGCTGGACCGAAGAAAACACCGAAGGCTTCAACGCTGCTGAACTGGCTGAGATGAACAAAGCCCAAGAGATGCTGGAAGCCGATGGTTTCGCAGACGCCGATAACCTCGCGGACATGCTCAACAACGCTTGGAACCCCGAAATGACCGCCGCCGACCTTTACACCGCTGTTCGCGATGCCGCTGGCGCCAACTGATGACCCCCGCAGAAATATCCGAAGCCCGCCGCACGCTGTCCCTCACGCAGGGGCAGCTTGCAGCCGTTATGGGGTTGCGTGGCCCGGCTGCTATCAGCGAGTGGGAATCAGGCAAGCGTTCGCCCGATGGTCGCAGCGTCCGGCTTATCGAGGCATATCTAGCGGGCTACAGGCCGGGCGACTGGCCGATTTAGTGACGGTGCGCAAATACTGTTGACTATGCGACTAGACTTGACATATAAGGGAGTATAATCGCAAGAAGTGCGCGCGCGGCGGCAGGTCGAAATCCTTGCACGGTCCGGTTATCCGGTTGCGTCTGCCGCAGATTGTGACGTTAGCCGCCCTCTCTAGATTGCTTTCGACGGCTTGGTTCTAGGGAGGGCGGATAAAAGAACGGTGCGCTTTTAAGGTTTGTGGCCTTTGGTGGGTTACGGTTAGATTCCGTTATCCGGGAGACCGGAGACAGCAGCGGCGGACTGGGGTTCGAATCCCCGCCACACACCTTATGAGCGCGGTGATGCCATAGGTCGGTATCCATTATGGCTGGTGTAAGGCTCAAGTCCGAGAAGTGCGGTGGAAACACCCTTGGACCGACTGCGCGCTCAACTTGTCACCGGCTCTGCGCGGATTGATCACCGCAAGCATCCGGGTTGCCCGTCAGCTTCGGTTGGCGGGCTTTCTCATATCCCCATCACCCTCAGGCGCAGTCACACACAGACAGCAGCAGCTAAACCCACGGGCTGCGCCTCAGCGTGAAGGGTCGCAAGGCGATCACGAACATTGACCAGCCCCAGCGGGGCAAAGCCATCTGGCCGAGCCGGAAGGACATGACATGCCACGGAAACCAAAGACCATCAACGATGAGCAGCGGGCGCAGGTAGAGGCGCTTGCAGCCTATCTGACGCAGGATCAGATTGCCGATTACCTTGGCATGTCGCGACCGACGTTCGCGGCACTGATGGAACGCGACGAAGACGTAGCTTTGCGCTATAAAAAGGGCAAGGCGCAGGCCATCGCTGATGTGGCGACTGGTCTACTGATGCAGGCCCGCGAAGGCAACGTCGGTGCGGCTGCGTTCTACCTCAAGACCCAGGCAGGGTGGCGAGAAAAGCAAGAGGTCAAGATCGAGAGCGATCAGCCGTTCGGGCAGTTCGTTCTGGTCGAGGCGAGCGGCGATGAAGACAGCGCGGTTTCCGTTAACTAGACCGCAGATCCAGTTCCTTAAATGCGATGCCCAATACCCGGCATTCGTCGGGGGATACGGGTCGGGCAAATCGGCGGCAATGGTCGTGTCGGCTGTGTCGGATGCAGCACAAAGCGCTTCGGCGTTGGTCGGCGTGTATGAACCGACATTCGACCTGCTGAACACAATCGCAATGCCGCGCATCTCGGCCATGCTCATGCTGATGGGCATACCGCACAAGCTGAATAAGGTCGAAAAGGCGATCTACACCAACTACCCGCGATTCGGTGACTTCCTGTTTCGCAGCATGGAAAACCCCGACACGCTGGTCGGCTTCGAAACCTTCGGGGCGCACGCGGACGAGTTGGACACGCTCAAACCGGAAAAGGCCGAACGGGTCTGGCAGCAGATTATCGCACGGAACAGGCAAACGGCGGTTGCGGGCGCGAAGAACCGGGCCAGGTGCTACACGACCCCGGAAGGCTTTCGCTTCGTTCATCAGCGGTGGGTGGTGGAGCGTGACGAGCGTTACGCAATCATCAAGGCCCCGACATACAGCAACCCATACCTGCCGGAGGATTACGTTCCTAACCTTCGGGCGACCTATCCAGAGCAACTAATCGCGGCCTATATCGAAGGCGAGTTTGTCAACCTCAAGTCGGGCACGGTCTACAACGCGTATAACAGGCAGGCCAATAGCAGCCGCGAGGAAATCCGACCCGGTGAGCCGCTATTCATCGGGCAGGACTTCAACGTCGCGGACATGTCGTCGTCAATCGCGGTGAAGCGGCCAAGCGGGCTGCACATCGTCGCGCAGTTGGTCGGCGTCTATGACACCCCGGCGCTGATCGAGACGCTGCAAGACAAGTATGCGGGGCACAAGATCACGATCTACCCCGATGCTACGGGCGGATCGCGCAAGACGGTGAACGCCAGCACGTCGGACCTGTCGATGCTGCGCCGCGCGGGGTTTCGCGTGGTGGCCGATGCCAGCAACCCGGCGGTTCGTGACCGGATCGTCAGCGTCAACAGCGCGTTTCAGCACGGCAAGCTGTGGGTGAATGAGCAAGCCGCGCCGGAAGTCGCTCGATGCCTGGAACAGCAGGCTTACGGAAAGAACGGAGAGCCTGACAAGGAAGGCGGCTTCGATCACCTCAATGACGCAACCGGCTACATGGTCGTCAAGGAAATGCCCGTGCGCAAGCCAGTCAGCAGGGCCAAGATTATAGGTCTGTGATGGCAGTTGATACACCGAGCGAATACTACGCCGAGAACCGGAACCGCTGGCGTAAGTGCCGCGATTTTGTCGAGGGTTCGGACCGGGTCAAGGACGGCGGCGAACTGTATGTGCCGCGCCCGTCCGGGCTGAACGACAAAGAGTTTCGCGACTACATCCAGCGCGGGGCGTTTTTCAACGCATCGCAGCGCACGGTTGACAGCCTCGTGGGCCTCGTCATGGCGAAGCCGCCCGTTGTGGAAATGGGTGCAGGTCTGGCCGCGCTGGCCGACTACATCGACGGGGCAGGCAGCACGGCGGAGGATTTCGCCCGTGACGCTGTGTTTGACGTGCTGGTGACTGGCGGCGGCTGCGCAGTCGTGGATCGCCCGGAGACGCCACGGGGCGTCACCACACGGCGGCAAGAGCAGGAAATGGGCCTGCGCCCCTATGCAAGCTGGTACCCGGTCGAGAACGTGCTGGAATGGCGCTACGGCCAGATCAACGGCAAGCGCGAACTGGTCTGGCTGAAACTGTCAGAGACGTGGGAAGAAACCGTTGACGAATGGACGGTGAAGGCCCGCCCGCAGGTGCGCGTGTTCGACATGGTGGAAGGTGCGGCGCGGTGCCGTGTATTCCGGCAACAGGCAGACGGATGGGCCGTCTATAGCGAGACGTTCCTGCGCCGCTCGAATGGCACGCCGTTCCCGTATGTCCCGGCTGTGATGTTCGGGCCGGTCAAGAACGAGCCGGAGAAATCGCCGATCCTGGACCTGATCGAGGTCAACCGGTCGCACTGGCAGAACAGCGTGGATCTGGAACACGGGCTGCACTTCACGGGCCTGCCCACGGCCTATGTGTCGGGGCACGCGTTCGGTGACGACGAGGTCGTGAAGCTGGGCAGCAAGACGCTGTTCGCGTTCGATGAAGTTGGCGCAAAGCTGGAATTCGCATCCTTCGGCAGCGAGGGGTTGGCGGGTCTGGAAAAGGCGCTGGATCGTAAAGAGCAGCAGATGGCCGCGCTGGGTGCTCGTATGCTGATGCCAGAGGGGTCGCAGGCGGAAAGCGGCGAGGCGCTGGCTATCCGTCGCGGTGGCGAGAACAGCGCATTGGGTAAGCTGGCCGACAGCGTGTCGCGCTGCATGGAACTGACGCTTGAAACGATGGGCGAGTGGGAAGGCATCAGCGATAGCGTGTCGTTCCGGCTGAACACGGATTACCTGCCGACTGCAATGACCGCGCAGGAATTGACGGCGGCGATTGCGGCTGTTGATCGTGGTTACATGTCGCAGCAGGAGTTCTTTGAACTACTCAAGGCAGGCGGTCAGGTCCGCGACGATAAGACCTACGAGGAACACGCCGAAGAGGTGGCGGGGTTTGCTGACAGGCCCATAGATGGAGATGGCGATGAAGGCTGATAAGTTCGAAGTGACTGTTGACTTCGAGGACGAGATCAAGCTGTTCCAGCGCATGGACGATGTTCTCGCCTCTATTGAGCAGCGTCTTGATCGAATTCAGGGCATGGAGCATGGCGGCATCAAGATTTTCATCGCAGGCTCACTTGCAAATGTGGAGATCAGCCCCTCCGGGAATGTGAATGGCGACCAATCCGAATGAAGCGATCTATGACGCGGAAACCCGTCACGCGATCTACCTAGACCGGTACGGTGGCGGTGTTGCCCGTCGCATGGTCAAGCTGCTGCTATCAGCCGAAAAGGACATAATCGGCAAGCTGCGGGATCTGCCCGACGGCCCGACAAAGACCCAGCAGGCCGAACTGCTCAAGACGGTGCGGGCGCGGATCAGCGATCTGGTCACGGATTTCCGCGATCAGATGACCGACGAACTGCTGGAGCTGGCCGACTACGAGGCCGAATTCACGGATGACATGTTCGCCGGAGCTTATGCTGATCTGGACGCCACGTTTCAGACGGTCCCGCTGGCAAATGTCCGTGCTGCGGCCATGTCGAAGCCGTTTCAGGGCATCCACCTACGTTGGGCCAAGCCTGCGGACCATGCAAGCGAACTGATCAAGCGCAATTTCAAGGCTGCGCAGGGCGAGATTGAGCGCGGGTTCATCGAGGGCGAGAGCATCCCGACGATTACGGCCCGCATTCGCCCGCTGATCGAGGTGAAGGCAGCGCGGGATGTTGAGACGATCAGCATCACGGCGGTAAAGCATATCAGCGCTGCGGCGCGTCAGGAGTGGCACAAGCAAAACCCCGGCGTGATCGACACGGAGCGATGGAACGCGGTCCTGGACGGGCGCACAAGTGATATCTGCCGATCCAGAGACGGCAAGACATACGAGGTCGGCCAAGGCCCCCAGCCGCCAGCACACCCGCGCTGCCGGTCGAACCGGGTCAGCATCGACCCCGATTATCCGCCGCCACGCAAGCGGACCTATGACCAATGGCTACGCGATCAATCGGAGGAAGTGCAGGACGACATTCTGGGCAAGGCGAAGGCCGATCTGTTCCGGGATGGGCTGACGCTGGATCGCTTCTTTGACGAAAGGCGCGGCAGGGAATACACTGTCGCTGAACTTCGGGCGATGGATAAGCGGCGCTGAAAGTCATCAACGGCGATAACGACCGTTCACACTGGCGGTTTCAGGAAGGCGGCGAGATATGGCGCTGCCCGATCTGCCATGCCGAGGGTACGGAACAGACAGCCGTTGTCGAGATTTACCCGTTCGTGGAACTGCGGAAGGGTAAGATGCGCAAGCCAGCCAAGGTGCTGTGCTGTGCGGCCTGCTACCTTCGGGGCGGCAGGATAACCGAGGTCTAAGCCTCATATCACTACCACCATGCAAGCCGTGCTGACCGGGTGTCACACGGCCTTTTCGCTGTGCGAAGGGCAAAACCATGACCGAAGAAGAAATGCAGGCGCAGATCGACAAGCTGACCAAGGCTCAAGAGGCAATGGCGGCGAAGAATGACGAACTGCTGAGCGAAGTGAAGGCCGAGCGTGCCAAGCGCCGTGAAGCCGAAGCCGCAGCAGAACAGGCCGCGCGGGACGCCGAGGAAAAGGCGACCGAGGCGGCGGAAAAGGCGGGCGATGTGGAGACACTGCGCAAGCAGTTGGAGGCCAAGCACGCCAAGGATATCGAGAAGCTGACCCGCGAACGCGACGACGCTGCGGGCCAACTCAACAAGCTGGTGATCGACGGCGGGATCGACAGCGCCCTTGACGCTGCGGGAATGGCCCCGGCGTTCAAGAAGATGCTGCGTCTGTCTTTCGCAGCGGATCACCAGATCGAGATCAAGGACGGTCAGGCATTCGTCGGCGGCGATGCACTGGCCGAAGTTGTGAAGAAGTGGACCGAGAGTGATGAAATCTCGGGCCTCAAGGCTGCTGGTCAAGCAAACGGCAGCGGCGCTCCCGGCGGGGGCAAACAGATCAGCAAGTCGCTGTCTGACATGGGTGATGCAGAGCGCCTCGCCCTTGCCCGTGAGGGGAAACTAAAGGCCGCACAAGGCCAATAACCATCAGCATAGGGGGCTACCATGCCTTACACGACCCTTGGCGATATCTTCGCCACCGACCGAGAAGCCGCTTACGAGGTCATCCAGTCCTACATGGACACCGACCCCGTAACCACCACGCCGTTCTTCGAGAGCGGCCTTGTCGTCAGCAACCCGATCATCTCGGAAATCGCTGCATCCAACACCGGCATTGTCGAACTGCCCTTCTGGCAGAAGATCGATTCGTCGGTCGAGCCGAACTACAGCAACGACGTTTACGAAGACGTTGCCGTTCCGCGCAAGATCGGCACCGGCTCGATGAAGGCCCGCAACGGCTATCTGAACGAAGGTTTCGGCTCGATGGACTTCGTGACCGACCTGACCGGCAAAGATCCTCTGGCCCGCATCGCTTCGCGCCTGGACAACTTCTGGCGTGAGCAGGCAGAGCGCCGCATCGTGGCATCGCTGCGCGGCGTGCTGAATGACGCCATTGCCGAGGGAACCGGCATGGTGAAACAGGCCACCGCAGGCGAAGGCATTTCGCTCGACGGCCTGATCGACGCCCAGATGACGATGGGTGACGCATTCGGCAGCATCGGCGGCTACGTCATGAACTCGGCTGCGTTCGCAACGCTGGTCAAGGAAGACGTTGCCACCGTCGCCCGCAACCGCGAAACCAACGTTATGGAGCGCACCGTCAACGGGATGCCCGTGATCGTGAACGACGCTGCGATGACCCTGAACGGCAAGCCCGTCGTGGCCCTGATCGGCCCCGGCGCGTTCGCCTATGGCATGGCGATGCCCCGCACCCCGCTGGAATACGAGCGCGAGGCGGCACGCGGCAACGGTGGCGGTTCGGAAACCCTGTGGACCCGCCGCAACATGATCGTGCATCCGCTGGGGTTCAACTTCACCAGCACGTCGATCACCGGCAACGGCACCGAGACCACCCCGCGTTCCGCTGGCTGGACCGACCTTGCCAACGCGGCGAACTGGGAACTGGTCGCCGACCGCAAGCAGGTTCCCATCGCGTTCCTGACCGTCGCCGCAGCGTAACGGGCGGGGCTTCGGCCCCGTTCACCACCGATAGGAGGCCAGCATGGCGAACCATTCCCCGAACGAAGACAACTATGTCAGCAAGAAAAGCTGGGACGAGGCAATGAGCGGCGATGCTGCCAAAGCCGCCGACACCAGCAAGGACGCTGCAAAACGCGCGTCGGACAAGGGCGCTGCTGCAAAGAACGGCGGCGGCGACAAGTAATCAGGCGGGGCGGCTCCGGTCGCCCCTGCTACCCGTATTCCCTCACATTTGGCGGTGACAGATGGCTGACGTTGTGAAGTTCTATCCCAAGGATGCGGCCACTGATCCCGACAACGTGCTGGAACAGGCAATCGGCGGGTTCAGCGAAGTTCTGATCATCGGGTGGGACAAGGACGGCAATCTGGATGCACGCGCAACTCTTGGCCTCAAGGATGGCGGAGACGTGCTGTGGCTGATGGAGGCGTTCAAGCACAACCTGATGACGGGCGCATACACCGGCGAACCGGAGAAATAATCAATGCCCCTGATCGTCGGAAACCTGCTGACTGACCCGGCAGCAAATTCATTCATCAGCCTTGCCGATGCGGACGCCTATCTGGGCGCGGAAGCAAATGCGCCTTGGTCGGCTGCTGCACCGCAAGCAAAAGAAGCCGCGCTGATCAATGCATCCCGCTGGCTGTCCGCAAGCCTCGTCTGGTGCGATACGGCGCTGTCTGATGCCGATCTAGCCCGCGTCGGGCATGTGTCCGCCCGCCTTGCCGTTGAGGCGCTCACGGTCGATCTGTGGGCCTCTGAGGCGGTGAAAGACGCGAAGCGATACAAGGCCGGATCGGTAGAAGTCGAATACCAGGACACCAGCCGTCGCGGCGGCGCTGCCGGGGGCAAGCGGTTCCCGTGGATGTTCCCGATGCTGCGCGGCCTGCTGTGCGGGACGGGCGTGCAGCGTGACGTGGTGCGGCGATGAGCGTGCTTGACGATATCCGCGCCGCGATTGGCGATGCGTTCGGTGACACGGCGCTGTTTTTCAGCGAGGCCACACTGACGCGCGTTGTCGGCGGTGGCGGCTGGACGGACGATAGCGCCGCGCCGGATGAATACCCGTGCAAGGCGATGGTGGATACCTACAGCGATCACCTGCGGGCTGTGGCCGATATCCCCGGCACAGATGTGAAGCTGATGATCGTCGGCACTTCGATCAGCGTTGACCCGCTCAAGGGCGACACTGTGACGGTCGGCGGGAAAAGCTACGCGATCAACCGCGTCGAGACTGACCCCGCGCGGGCGATGTGGACCTGTCAGGCAAGCCCGGTCGATGGCTAGGATTGTCGGCGGGCAGAGGATGGCCCGACACCTGCGCGAAGGGGCCAAGGGGAAGGACCTGACCAACGTGCTGCTGAAAGCCGCTGATCGCGTCAGGACGGATTACATCGACCGCGTGAACGAGGGCGGCGGGCCGGGTAAGGCGCACGTTCCATCGCTGCCCGGTCAAGCGCCGAACACGGATACCGGGCGTCTGGTCGGATCTGCCGGGTCGCAGGTGCGCAAGAAGAACAGCGCCGAGACGTTCGTGGAAGCCGAGTATGCCGTATGGCTGGAATTCGGCACCGACAAGATGGCACCGCGACCCGCTCTGGGACCGGCATTCGATGACATGTTGCCCCATATCCGCGAGAACATCAGGAAGGCGATCAAGGGATAGGCTTCGACAGGTATTCGTTGAATGCGATCTGTGAGGTTTTCATGCCCTTTCGCTGCACAAGCGTCATGGCGCGATCACAGCCTTCCTTGCGGGCTAAGTACTTGGCGGTGTCATAAGCCAGATTGGCAGAGGACAAGGTGCGGTCGCGCAATTTGCCGCGCTTGCCGAAAAGGTAGTCGAAGAATCCGGGCTTTGCCCATTTGGCGTAGTTTGCTGACATGCGCTCAAGCGAGGCTGTCTTGTCATCGCCGCCGCAGGCTTCGGAGTATCCGGCAGCCTCGGCGTAATCGGTAATCACGAAGCTTGCCAACATCACCACGTCGCCGCGTTCAACGGCTGACTGGCGCATGGCTTTCAAGTCGTCGGAGAAGTCGCCCAGGGCAGGGCTGGCGAGAGCCGCGAAGGCGACGGCAAGTAGTTTCATATCAACACCATGTCTGTTCATGCAGGCAATATAGACGCAGGCGCGGGGTTCATAAATGGCTGATCAGGCGCTGCAACTCATGCAATCGGTGCAGGCCGCGCTGGAAGCCGGAATGTCGCTGACGTGGCGGGCAACGCGGCTTGAGACGCCGACATATCCGGTGGGATACCTGAACATCACCAGCAGCACGCCGATCCGCGGGCATGGCTATTATGCCGAGCGTCATCGGGGCGTTGTATCCGTCTGGACAAAGGCCACGAAGGAAACCGCAGCCAGCCCTGTGCAGGCATTCACGCTCGCCAAGCAGGCGCAGCAGATCCTTTCCGCAGCCGTCTTGTCCACGGATGACCTGACCGTGCTGCAATTCTCTTGCGAGGACTTCACGTCGCAAAACCCGGACGGCCTGACATGGGGCCGGTCGTTCATCTTCCAATCAGTGACACAGGAGGCCCCAAATGGCTGATCCCAATTTCTCGAATAGCGTTACCTACATTGAGGTGATGGTGGAAACCGCGCCCGATGCCGACACCTACAGCAAGCCGTGCGGCATGAATGGCCGGACCTTCACCCGCAGCAACGCATCCTTTGAAACCGAATTCGCGTCCTGCACTGTCGGCCAAGCTGGCAACCGCGTCCGCGCCGAGGGTATTGACGACTGGACGATTTCGGGTTCCGGCGTGATGACTTCCGATGCCTTCGATATCTTCGACAACTGGAAATCGGGCGTTGCAGCCAACCGTGGCCCGCGCAAGGTCATCGTGATTGCCTATACCGGCGACAGCAACAGCCTTGTGACGCACCGCCACTACATCATGACGGGCCTGCTGACCAGCCTGAGTATGCCGCAGGGCGCGAACAACGAACTGGTCACGACCGATATCGAGATCCAGGCCGCAAACGGCACGGTCGAGATGATCGACGGCGCATTCACCGGGACCGTCGTGTAATGACGGCACGGCCCGTGATCCGCATGGATATCGGGGAAGGCCGTGAGCGACGCCTTTTCCTCGGCGTCGATGAATTGCGGCAGATCAAGAAGGAAACAGGACGGGGGTTCTTCGCCCTGTTTTCCCAATTCCACCTGAACGCAGAGCCGGACGAGGTGCAGGCCGTTATTCGGCTGGCCTTGATCGGGGGCGGCATGTCGCCTTCCGAGGCCGAGGATATCGCGACCTACTACGCGACCCCGCCCCGCCCGATGCGCAAGGCTTACGAGGCCGCGCACAAGGTGCTTAGCGCGATCTGGAACGGCATTGACCCGCAGGACGGCGCGAAGGACGGGGAACGGGTTTCAGACGACCAGATGGATCGCCTGATCGACCGCATTCTGGGCAGCGCACTGAAAAACGGCGCGTCGATTGATACGCGGAACCTGTCGATTGCCGATCTGCTGTCGCTCGTTCGCGCTGCGAATGACGACCCAGACGACAAGCCAGCCGCCCCGGTTGATCTGTTTATGAAGCTGCACGGCAGCAAGTGAGGCCCTGAATGGCTGTTATTGACCGCCTGAGCGTCTATTATGACGTTGTTGATGATCAGGCACAGGCAGCATTCAAGCGGCTTGAGCGCAACAGCGAGGCGGCGAACCGTGCGATGCTGCGCGGCGCGGGGCAGGTTGATCGAGCGTATCGTACACTTGGAACTGGCGGGGGCATCCAGAACGTCGCATATCAGGTTGGCGACTTTGCCACGCAGGTTGGTGCTGGAACGTCAGCATCTGTCGCACTGGGTCAACAGTTGCCGCAGCTTCTCGGCGGATTCGGTGCGCTTGGCGCTGTCATGGGCGCAGTTGTGGCAATCGGCGTTCCCTTGGCCGCTGCGTTCATCGGCGCAGGTGAAGGCGCAGGCACGCTGAAAGAACGCATGGACGCGCTGAACGGCGCGATCCGCGATTACGAAGAAGCCATCGAAAACGCCAACCTCACAACATCGGAATTGGTGGCGAAGTATGGCGCGGCAACGGGCGCAGCGCGTGAGTTTCTGGCGGCGCTCGTCGAGATTTCGCAGGTAGAGTCCTTCCAGTCTCTTGATGCACAGATGGCATCGCTGGCAACGCGCTTCGGTGATCTGGCGTCTGTCTCTGCTGATGCCATTCGCGGATTGCAGGGTCCAGCGGCATACGCCGATCAGATCGACGCATTCAATGACCTGAAAAATGGCCTGGGCCTGTCCACCAATCAGGCAATCGCGCTGCGCGAGGCAATCGTGGCGGTTGGAGAGGCAGACGGGCCTGCCCAACAGGCGGAAGCCGCGCGGCAGTTGCAGGATGAGATGATCGCGGTTCTGGGTCCGGTCGAGAGCATGACCGAGGCGCAACGGGCGTTCTACAAGGAATTGGTGATATCCGGCGATAAAGCTGCACAGCTTGTCGGTGACGTGGGTGACGTTGCCGATGCGGCGCTTGAGGCGGCAATTCAGGCGGGCAACTTCCGCGATGCCATTGCGCAGATTGATTTCAGCAACCCGCTAAACGCAGCCGAGGATCTGAGCGCGGTCATGGGCGGTCTGGTAGGTCAGGCGAAAAGCCTTGTCGCATACCTTGGCGCGGCGGCACAGGCGGCAAACCAGAAGATCCAGAACGCAGTTGCGCGGGGGAATAGCCTTGACCCCTTGGGCGCGTTCAATTCGACTGGCGGATCGACCGGGGCTTTCGGTGATAGCGTCCAGATCGGCGCGGGTGGGTTGATCCGCACACCTGTCATCCCTGAGATTACCGAAACTTCCGGCGGTTCTAGCCGTCGCCGTTCCGGCGGGCGCAAGTCAAGCGGCGGATCGGGCGGGTCTGGCCGTCAGGAAACGCCGTTCTTCGGTGATATCGAACGCGATCTGGTCAATCTGGAACGTCAGATTGAACTGGTCGGCAAATCGTCGGAAGAAGTCGCCACGCTCAAGGCCCGCTGGGAATTGCTGGACGAGGCGAAGAAGCGCGGGCTGAATGTCGATGACGAACTGAACGGGAAGATCGACGCTCAAGCGCAGAAATTCGGCCAGCTAACCGCCGAGCTGGAACGCGCCGAGATTGCACAGGAGCAATTCGAGGCCGCAGTTGACGGCATCGCGGACGCCATGGCAGGGGCGCTTGTGGCTGGGGAAAGCTTGCGCGAGGGCCTAGCACAAGTTTTCCGGCAGATCGCCAGCGATATCCTGTCCAGCGGCATCCGTCAGGCCCTGGCATCCAGTTTCGCGCCCACTGGTGGCGGCGGGGGCGGCTTCGGCAACATTATCGGCAGCCTGTTCGGCGGGTTCCGCGCAAACGGCGGGCCTGTGGATGCGGGCAAGGCTTATGTCGTCGGTGAGCGCGGGCCGGAGATCGTCGTGCCGGGCCGCAACAGCACGGTCATTCCGAACCACGCAATCAGCGGCGGCGGCGGATCGCAGAACGTGAACGTCACAGTGTCCGTCGATGAGAACGGCAACCTGCAAGCCTTCGTGGACAAGCGGGCCGGACAGGCAGCGCAGCGTGGAATTTCGACCTACGACAAAGCCATGCCCGCCCGCGTTCAGCAGATCAACAACAAGCCGTGGAGGCGCTAAGTGGCCCTGTCATTCCCCTACGCGCTGGACTTCCTCGCCAACTGCCTGATCGGGCCGGAAGTGGCTCTGAAATTGAGCCGCAACGACGAGGCATCCGGCAGCGGTGACGGGCGCGTCTGGTCGGTTGAGCTGGCCCGCCCACTGTGGACTGCGACATATTCGCTCGATGCCAAGGACGGGGCGCACGCGCGGGAGATCAACGCGAAGATCAACGCGCTTGACGGATCGAGCAAAACCTTCCTCTGGGCTGACCCGTGGTATTCCGGTCCCGCCGTTTCTGCGCCCAACTATTCGGGCGTGACCGTGGCCAGCATTTCCGCGAACCGGGGCGCGTTGGCGTTCAGCGGCTTGCATGAGGACTTCGCGTTTACGGCGGGCGATTACATCAGCATCGCCTACGGCGGCGGCAAGCAGTACCTCGGCCAGTTGGCAGAGGGCGGCGACAGCGGGCAGTTGGAGATCCGCCCCTACCTGCCGATGGGCATTTCGGTAGGCGCTTCGGTGCAGATCGCCAAGCCCCGCATGAAAGCAATCATTCCCCCCAATGGCTGGACGCCGTTTTCATCGACCAGATACGGCTGGGGCCAGGGGGCATCTATCACGGTGCTGCAAAAGCCATGAGACTGCTTGACGCTGATTTCGCAGATTCCCTTGCCGCAGCGCGTGACGGCGGGATTGCCCCGGTCTATTTCCTGCACGTCGTCGGTAGGAACCGCGACACGGGCGCAGCAGCCCCGCTTGGCGTGTGGTCGGGCGACGAGGATATCACGATCAACGTGCAGACCCCGGAAGGCGGGCTGACCAGCCGGACCTATTTCGGCGGCTGCAATCTGGCGATGGACGGCCTGCCGTATGTGGCCGACCTGACCGACGAGTCCGTCACGCTGAGCATGTCGCAGATCGCCGACCCGGTGCAGCAGATGATCCGGGGCTATGACGCGCGGCTGGCCTATGCCGAGATCCATGCGACGACATGGGACGGCGGCAGGTTCAGCAGCACGCCTTCGCTGGAATGGATCGGGATTGTGGATGACGCGATGATCGACACGCCGTCCGTGGGTGGCGATGGGTCAGTCTCGCTGACCATTCGGTCGGAGATCATGACGCAACTGACGCAGATCAACCCGGCGAAGTCGTCGCACCAGCATCAGAAGCGCCGGAACGCCGTAGACAAGTTCAGCGAATACAGCGGGATCGTGAAGGACTGGAACCCGGATTGGTACAAAGAATGAAGCGACTGGATAACTGGCGGTCGCGCCTGTCCGCAGAACTGGATCGGCAGCGGCTGACCCCGTTCGAGTGGGGCGGGCATGATTGCGCCCTTGGCTTCGCTGGTGGCATCGTGGAGGCGCTGACGGGCGAGGACATGGCAGCGCCCTATCGCGGCACCTATCGCAGCCTGCGCAGCGCCAAGGCGGTCCTGCGCGATGCTGGCGCGGCGGATCTGGGCGACTTCGTTGCAACCCTGCTGCCTGAGATTGACCCGGCGCAGGCACGCATCGGGGATCTGGGAATCATCGAGACACCTGACGCCTTCGGGCAGGGGCTTTGCATGGTCGATGCAAGCACCCTTCTGGTGCTGACGAACAACGGCCACGGGCACAAACCCCGTTCGGCCATGATCCGGGCGTTTCGCGTCGGGGAGTAAGCCTTGCTGAAATTGTTGATCTTCGCTGCGGCGTTCGCGCTGGCGGCTGATGCTGCACATGCTGCGCCTGCCGTCGCTGCGGTTGCTTCGTTCCTGACGCCTGTTCTGGGCGCGACCATTGCGGGCTTTGTGGCGAACCTTGTGGTCGGCACGGGCCTGTCGATCCTGAGCGCGGCGCTTGCGCCGAAGCCTGACCGTCCGAAGGTCGAGGCGGAAGTTTCGCTGAAATCCGGCGATGACCTGCCGCTGTCCTTCTGCGTGGGAAGATATGCCACGGGCGGGCAGCGTAAATACGTCAAGTCGTGGGGCAAAAACACGCGGTTCATCACGCAGGTGATCGAGTATTCCAGCTTGCCGCAAGGGCTGGACGGCATGTGGGTCAACGACGAGGCTGCCGATTTCGTCACGGGCCGTCGCGGGACGGTTGCGCCGCTGAACCCGTTCGGCGTCAAGGATATCGTTGAGCATGACGCCAGCAGCATCCCTGCGGGCTATATCGATATCGGCACGCCGCTGAACAACTACCGAGACGATGCCGACACCACAGATCCGCGCATCTGGGTGAAGATCTACAACGGCACGCAGACAAGCGCCGACCCGCTGCTGGTCGAGATTGGCGACGGCGACCCGGATTATCCGTGGGGGGCGGATCACATCGGCACGGGCAAAAGCTATGTCGTCATCACGGTTCAGTATGACAGCGACACGCTGACCAGCTACCCGAATTTCGCGTTCGAGCCGCGCCCCCTGCCGCTTTATGATATCCGCAAGGACAGCACCAACGGCGGCAGCGGTGCCCATCGGTGGAACGACCCCAACACTTGGCAGCCGACCGAGAACCCGGCAGTCATCGCCTATAACATCATTCGCGGCATCTATTACGGCAATGAATGGGTGTTCGGCGGCAAGAACATTTCGGCATGGCGTCTGCCGTCTGCCGAGTGGATCGCAGCTGCAAACGAGTGCGACGACACCGTGAACCTGAACGGCGGCGGGACCGAACCTCGTTACCGCGTCGGCATGGAAGTGCGCTGCGACATGCTGCCGCTTGATGTTCTGGACGAGATCCGGCGCGGGGCGAACATGCGCTTTGCCGAGGTCGGCGGGCGGATCAAGCCTGTCGTCGGCCTGCCCGCAGGCGTGGCGTTGTCGATCACCGATGATGATGTAATCGTCACGGAAGGTCAGTCGTTCCAGCCGTTCTATCCGGTTGCCGAGACGTTCAACGCGATCAGCGCGAACGATCCGGCGCCCGCCGAGAAATGGGCGACCAAGGACGCTCCGCAATACATCGACGCGGAAGCGACTGCCGATGATGGGGGCCGGTATCTGCCCGCTTCGATCAGCTACGCAGCTGTGCCCTATTGGCGTCAGGTCCAGCGCCTGAACCGTGCGCAGATGCGGGACTATCGCCGGATGCGTCGGCACCAGTTCTATCTGCCGCCCGAGGCCTATGGGCTAGAGCCTGGCGTTGACGTGATCGCATGGTCGAGCACGCGCAACGGCTACGAGAACAAGAAATTCCTGGTCGAGAGCGTGGCGAAAACCCCCGGCATGAACATGCTGGTGACGCTGCGCGAGGTGAACCCGGCGGACTATGACTGGTCGTCGTCGTTTGAATCCAGCGTGACCATCACCGTCCCGAAGAACGTCCTGCCCCCCGCGCAGGATATCGACGGCTTCACGGCGATCCCGGTCATCATCGAGGATGAAGCGAATTACAGCCGCCGCGCCGCTATCCGTGTATCCTGCGACGGCGACGAAGCCGGCGTCACGAATATCCAGATCCAAGCCCGCGTGGTCGGCAAGGATATCACCATCGACGTGCCGCGCAATTATTCACCACCATATCGGTGGCATTTGCAGAACGTCCTGCCCGACACGGCTTATCAGGTCCGCGCCCGTCTGATCTCCGGCATCCTGCCCAAGTCGCTGTGGTCGGCATGGCTGGACGTGACCACCTTCGACGTCAAGTTTAGCTGGGACGATTTCGAGAACGGCCTCCGCGAAGATATCGAGGATGCGATGGCTGACGCCGCGCAGGCCCGTCAGGATCTGATCGCGGTCGATGCGAAGGCGCAGGCGGTCCGTGATGACCACGATGCGCTTGTGTCGGGCTTTGTCGGGTCACTGATGGATCTGGACGCTGCCGATCAGGGCATTCAGCAGCGCATGGACCTGCTGGAACTGTCGGTGAGTAATACCAGCTACATCCGCACGACGGACGGCGATAGCGGCATCGGGCAATGGGCTGGCATGACGGGCGCGACCGCCCCGGCAACGTCTGCATCGGTTCCGCCCGGCCAGACCGGGACCAGCATCCAGATTGCCGCACCGGGCGCGTATGAACCGCCATATTACAGCGGGGCCAGCATCAACGGGACCGTGTTCCGGTTGCGCGGCTGGATCAGCGTTGACGCGGGCGAGACGGCGCGGGTCGCGGTGATCGGATCGACGCAGGGCAATGGCCCCGGCGGGCAAACCGTTCTGGCGCAGTCTGACCCGATCACAGGCGGATGGCAGCAGGTCGATCTGCAATTCACGGTCGGCGTTGATACGGACGAATGGGCACCGGCTGTCCTGCTGACTGGCGGCACGGCCCGTTTCTGGCGCGTGCGGCTTGAGGATTACTCGGCTGCGGCAAGTCTGGAAGCCAGCATCGCGGCCAATGCGCAGGCCATCGTTGACGAGGAAAGCGCCCGTGTGGCGGCGATCAATACGCTGGCGGCATCGTCGGCGGCGGCTGATGCGACCCTGACCACGGGCATCACCGATATCAAAGGGCTTAAGGTCAACAACCTGTCGGGCACCGCGCTTGGCACGCTGCTGACGCAGTTGAACGTAAACGCAGGCGGGACTAGCGCCACGATCACCAGCCAAGGAAGCGCGATTGCCGATCTGGAAGGAAACGCCAGCGCGGGCTACCTGATCAAGGCGCAGGCGGGGGGATCGGTGTCTCTGCTGGACCTGATCGCGGCTGATGGATCGGCGGGGTCCGTTTCCGTTGCCAAGATTGACGCAGATGAAATCCTTCTGAGCGGCACGGTCGGCGCTGATAAGCTGGTCATCTATGACCCCGACAACCTTGTGCCTGACAACCAATTCCAGAGCGAGGAAGCTTGGGGCCTGCCGTTTGGTCCTTACCTACGCGCCAACTCTGGCCCCAGCCTCAACAGCATCGGGTCCATCTTTTACGACCACAGCAAGGCAACCGGATCTGGCTGGCAAGGCTGGGTCACTTCGCGCCGCTTCTCAACAGAAGGGAATACGGAATACCACGTTGAGTTTCGTGTCGTTACAGGCAGCGCGAACTGCAATTTCTGGTATCGCTTTGTTTTCATCGACGAGAACGGCGACCGCATAACGACAACCCCGATTCATGCAGCCGCCATTATCACCGGCAACAAGAAGTTTACGACGGTTATTACGACGCCCAGCAACTGCCAAATGGGGCAGGTAGAGCTAAACATCGACAGGGACGCATCTACCGGAAACGCGAGGTTTGGCGATAGCGTGGTCCGCGCCAAGCGTGAAGGGTCCGTTCTGATAACGCCGGGAGGGATAACTGCGCCGCTGATTACCGCTGAGACGATGAGGGCGCTTAACGGCCAATTCGTCACTCTAGATTCTGCGAATATCAGCGTGGGCAACGGTGAAATCGTCACGGCCCATATCAAGAACCTTGCCGTGGATAGGCTGAAACTTGCGGACGGGGCCGTCACGACAGAGGAATACTCTTATTCCTCAGGGGGCATCCGGGTTGCCCACGGCACCAATTGGGAAACGATCCAGACGCTGAGTTACACACCGGGAAGGACCGGGCCGCAGAGCATAGAGGTGGATCTTGATTGGGATGATGGCGGCGACTTCGATCTGTCGATTTACCGAGTTCAAAGCGGCGTTTGGACTGAAATTTATTTCCGCGCAATCCCCGGTCCAAAGCTCATCATCATCAACCCCGGCCTTGTGATCGACAAGGCGAACATCACCGGTGCGGTGACATATCACCTTCGGGCGCGGACCTATAACCAGGATCGCGTTTTCCGGCGCAGATTTATGAGGGTTCTGAATGCCCACAAATAACCCGACAAAATATGCGGTTGTCGATGCAAACGGCGTGGTCCGTCGTATCGGGCAATGCGACCCTGCTGCCTTGGGTGCGCAGGCCGCACCGGGGGAATTCCTGGTGCTGGAACCGGGGCAGATATCCGACGACACCCATTATTGGAGCGGCACGGAATTTGTGGATTATCCCCCGCGCCCCGGTGAATGGGCGGTATGGGACGGAAGCCAGTGGGTCGATCCGCGCACGCAGGCCGATCTGGATGCTGAACTTGCGTCTGCGAAAGCCGCAGCCATCGCCAAGATCACCCGAATGAGGGGGCAGGCACGGCTGGCCTACATCACCGACCTGCCGGGTCAGGACATGCTGTACACGGCGAAATACGAGGAAGCCGGGGTCTATCTGACGGACCCGTCACCGGACCCTGCGGAATACCCGCTGATCATGTCGGAGGTCGGCGTGACGGCCACGACCGCCGAGGAGGTCGCGCAGGTGTTTCTGAACTTGAATGCTCTGTGGCGTCAGGCCGCTGGTGCCATTGATGCAGCGTGCTTTGGTGCCGAGGCGGTTGTTCACGCTGCGACGACCCCGACCGAGATTGACGCCGCCCTGATCGCCTTGGCGGCGCAACTAGCCCCCTAACCACACCCCAAATTCACCCGACCCCCGCCAGCGGGGCTTTTTCGCATGGAGAACCCTATGCCCATTTCGCAAACCACCATCACGGGGTCGGTGAAAACCCCCGGCAACCTTGATGCGGCCATCACCGGCATCACATTTACGCTGACCAAATCGGACTACGAGGCCGGTGAGATCATCGCCAAAAACACCGTCAATGGTGCGGTCATCGAGGCCGACGGGGATTTCAGCGTCACGCTGTGGCCGAACGACAAGGGCATGAACGGCGACAGCAAATACAAGATGAAGTTCACCTTTGGCGATGGGTCAACGGTCGATCTAGCGGAAATCTACGTCAAGCACAGCGACACCCCGAAAACCATTGAGGACGTGGCGCTCGAAACCAAGCTGGCAGGTGCGCTGAAAGGCTACACCGCCGTCGTGCTGACGCAGGCCGAATATGACGCGCTGGCGACCAAATCCCCGACGACGGCCTACATCTTGAAAGGGGTGTAAGATGAGGGAATACTTCAAAGCCAACGTCGTCGCGGTCTACATCACCGACGCGAACGGCATCCCTACTGCCTGCGACGTTGTGAATGATCTAGGCGTGTCCCTGCTGACCGGGCAGGCCGTCGAAGCCCCGCAGGTGATCGGCACCATCGCGGATCGCGTCTACACGCAGGGCGCTGCGGCTGTGACCATCGACCTGACGACCAAGTTCAGCGGCGGCATGTCGTATGATATCACGCCGAAGCCCACGGGCATCAGCATCAGCGGCGCGACGGTCACGATCAACCCCACGGCGACGATGGCACAGACCACGCTGACGGCCAGCGCGACCAACGCGGGCGGCACGGCGACTGTGACGTTCGACCTTACCGTGAACGCGGTTGCGCCGACGCTGACGGCCCCGCTGTCGGACGTGTCGCTGACGGTTGGCGATCCGAATGCGGTTATCGACCTGACCGCGCATTTCGCTAACGCAGCGACGTATCAGCTTGCCCCGACGGGGCAGGGCGTCAGCATCAGCGGCACGAACATGACCGTGAGCGGGGCAGCAGAACGGACTGGAACTTACACCGTGACGGCCCGCAACAGCACCGGCCAGGAAGTCGCAGACACGTTCGACGTGACCGTTGCAGCCGCGCAAGTCGCCCCCACGCTGTCCGGCGGTTCGCTGACCTTCGTTGACGGCGATCTGATCCTGACCCCGCCGACGGCATCCGGCAACCCCGCGCCAACCGTGACGCTGACCAGCCTGACGCGCGGCGGCAGCGACGTGACGGGCGAACTGACGGCGAACACCATCGAGGGCGCAGCGGCGGGCAATTACGAAGCCGTCTGGACCGCATCGAACGGCGTGAACCCGGACGCGACTGCCACCTTCACGCTGACGGTCGGCACCGCCCCGGCGATCACGCAGCAGCCCAGCATCACGGCTGACGGGTCCGACGCGGGCGCTATCGTTACGCTGGACGTTGGTGCGGCCACGGGTGATCCCGAGCCGTCCTATGATGTGGCGTGGTATATCGATGCCGTTCTGCAAGGCGACACGGGCCTGACGTTCGACACCACGGGCCGACCGGGCGATATCTCGGCGCAGGTGACGTGGGACAACGCTGTCGGCAGCGCGGTCGGCACGTCCAACACCATCACCATCGCCGCTGTTGCCAACCGCGCACCCGTTGCGCCGACCGTCGGTGCGCAGTCGCTGATCGTGGGAGAGGCGTATAACCTGAATGCCGCCTTCACCGATCCCGATGGCGACAACTTGACCTATACCTTCGTCGGCACGCTGCCGCAGGGCGTCACCCGCACGGGCGCTGTGTTCAGCGGCACCCCGACAACTGCGGAAAGCGTGAGCGGAACCCTGACGGCGGATGACGGCGAACTGACGGCGGATCTGGTCATCAACTGGACGGTCACGGCGGACGCGGGAACGGAACTGGAATATGATCCTGACGCGACCGTGGTTATCAATAGCGACGACGGGACGGAAACGAACTTCACCGTCACCGATCCGGCTGAATACGCTGGCACCTACACCGTGACCAATGCCGATTTCGCGACGGGCCCGGTCAATGTCGTCGCGCCTGTCGTTTCGGGGAACCCACTTTCCGGCGAGACGCTGACCGTCGATCTGGAAGGGCTGTGGGTCTATGACGCCAACGCCACGCCGATCAATGTTGTCGGCCAGTGGCATCGCGACGGCGCGCCGATCAACGGGGCAACGGGTCTGACCTACACGCTGCAAGCAGCAGATCAGGGAACGGACGTGACTTATCGCGAAACGGCGACGGATGGAAACGGCCCGCGCTTTGAGGATTCCAATGCCATCAGCGTAAGCGTTCCCGGTGCGCTGCGTGACACGTTCACAGCCCCGGATGGAACGACTTTGAGTACCTACACGGGGGAAAGCGGCTTTGACTGGGACCCGCAAGGTCAAAACGTTACGATCACCAACAACATGTTGCGTGCCAATGGCGCTGGCAGCGACAGAATGGCTAAAAGAAACGACCCTATTGGAAACGATTATCGCGTCGTTGCGAGATACAGCCACGACGGGTCAACGGTAGCCGAGGGTATTGGTATCGCTGCGCGTGTCGAGGCCATGCAGTCCGGCGTTTACGCTGTCTATGGTTATGCTTTTGGTTCAAATCGTTGGTCGCTGAAATCGCTTTCATCGGTGGGAGGAATAGCCACCATCGGAACTTACGCCATTGACCTGACCACGCCTCAAGAAATGGAAATTGCCATCGAGGTCGAGGGCAATCAAGCGCGGTTCTATCTCGACGGCGTTCAGCGGATCAGCGGTGAAATCCCGAACAACCTGACGGGCGGGCCGGGGGTATATCAGCGCAATGTCGTTCCCGGTCGCGGGCTTATGGACTTTGGTGTCGAGGAACTATCATGAGAATTAAACCGAACTTCAAAACCGGCACTGATGTAACCATCAGCAAGGGCGGCGAGACTGCCAAGGTCGAACGCTGGGGGGTTGCACACCGCGCCTACCCAGCTATTGGCGGGCGGATTAAGACCCTGTCCGTCGATGTGTCCAACCTCTCGGCTGGCATCAAGCGTCCACGATCTGACGGTAAGACGACGCTGGATCTATCCGCCGAGGAACGTCCCGGAAACCTGACGTTTGACATTCCGGGCGGTCGTGTTGGCGTGGTGGATGTGCGCCCGCAACAGCAGCGCGACGGCTGGGGCAACGGCGATCACTACTGGCTGGAAACCGACGAACAGGGGCGTTTCATCATCGAGCCGGGGCGACGTCACCGCAAGTTTTATGTGTCCGAGTCATCCGCCGCGATGACCAAGGCTCAAGTTGCGGCTGATGCAGGCGTGTCGGAGTCGACCGTCACCGAAGAATGGATGCTGACCCATCTGGAATACGCATCCGAGGCAAAGCCGATCCGCTTGTCGTTTGCGACTGAACTTGCCTACAAGCTTTATTGGGTTCTGCAACCGCACTTTATCGCAACCCCGCTTGGCCGGTCGGATTGGTGGCTTTATGAACGCGGGTATGAATACGAAGGCATCGCGGGGCAGGACGGAACATCGCTCGCGCAAAGCTTGAATATTCTTGGTGAAAGTTCGATCCATCCTATTCTCCACGGCGCATGGGGCACGGGTCCAAAGCCGCATTTCCGTCGGGCAATCGCGTTCAGATCGCGGGGGCCGCAATACCTGATCGCTCGTGACCTGCACAGCCACGGGTCAATCATGCGCGACGGCCGAATGGTTGCTGTGGAAAACTGTGAATGGCACGGTCCCGACGGCGGCGATCAGGAAATGACACGCAATTACCTTTGCACGCTCAAGGACACTGATCTAGCTTTCCCGTGGCGGACGGCGCATGTCAATCAGGACCCGAACAACACGACAACGTGGGACGCCTCCAACAACCGTGGCGGCGGCGTTTATTCTGCCGAAGCAATGGGGCTGTTGCTTCACGGAAACACGGTTTACCATAGCGGATGGGCTGACGGATACCGCTATGACATGAGCCTCGAAGGACCGCAGCCGCCTTCTCAGTATAGCCACGGCTTTTATATTGCGGACAACGACCGCCACCTGACCGCGCGATATAATATTCTGACCGAAAATTCGTCCTTCGGCGGGATGTATCGCTGCGGCGGTTTCGTGCATGACAATCTATACATAGATAACAACATCCCGTGCACAGATCTTGGCAGCGACTACAAGGGGCGGGGGTTCATCGGGCAATACAGCCTGCACCTTGATAACCTCGCGACTTCATCGGCCTATAAGAGAGTTGCGGCAAAAATTGGCGCGTACAATTGGGGCTTTCGATTTGAGGGGAAGCAAATATCGCGCGTCGGCAACATCATTTGCCACCTGTCGGACCCGAACGACCCGGCTGATATCGCGGCAAAGCCTGAAAAGAACTACGGGGTTCTTTATCCCGGAGAACCGGAACACTACTACGACGACACCATCGAATATCGTTGGGGCGTCAATAACCGCAACATCGAAGGCAAAGACACGGCTGTTCTGGATCAGACCACGATCCAGAATTACGCCCGCGACGAGTTGGGCCTGAACCCTCCGACCATCCGCGAGTTTTCACTTTATTGCCTTGGCCGTGACACCCAGGCCATCGCGCAGGACGTGAATCGGTATTTTAAGCAGGGTTTCGGGGTCTATGCAGCGCCTCGCTCGGCATCTGCGTCCGTCACCTTCCGCCCCGATGACCGGGGCGAAGGCTTCCGCTGGGACAACCGCCTGAACTGGACCACGACGGACCTGCCGGGGGTAGAGTATCGCGATAGCGTCGATCTGGATGGGCAATACGTAAAATTCGGCACGATCAAGGCCCATGTTACCAACATCACCGGAATGACTGAGCGTCTGCAAGTCACGAGCGGCCACCTGACCACGGACAACATCAACGGCCCGGTCGAGGTCGCGATCTGCGGTCAGCTTCACGTCGGCGGCGGCAATATCAACGCCCTCGTGCGCGGCGGGCGGCTGGCCTTCACCGGGTCCACGTCTGGCAGCGTCACCGCGTATGGCCTCTGCGAGGTTCTGCTAGGCCCAGATTTCACCGTCACGGATCGCCTTGAGGTTCAGGGCGAAGATTGCTGGTCCGGCTGGGATGGCGCAGGTTCGCCAACGCTGACGGTAAACGGAACTTTGGCATTCCGCCCCGGCCTAAAGGTCGATATCAAGGGCGGCGATGATGAAGATGATCTCTATCGGGGGCACTTCTTCTATGACCAGACAATCGGCACAGGGAGCATCAGCGGCGCGACCTACGAGGCAGGCCAGATGCGCCGAATTGGGCCGACCTATTCGACGCTCTACAATATCACCGGCAACCCCGTCGTAGGGGATAGGTTCATCTACCGCTCCATTGAAAAAGTCAGGGATGGATATGAATACGACCCTGACACCGGAACCGCTGCAAACCCCGGCCTGCGCACGACTGATGACTACTATCTCGAAATCGCGGCAATCAAATCGGCGGCACTTCCCCAGCTTCGCCGGTTCAAGCGCAACGGCGACGATCCAGATCCGACCTGTACGCCGACAGTGACGTTGGCTTCTGGTTCGGTTGTCGAGGTCATGGACACGAGCCGTTGGCCGAGCGGGACGCACTACCTAACCGGAACCGGCATCACCGTCACCGATAACGGCGCAACCTTGCCGTCTGGCGTCTCCGTCACGGGCGGGCGTCTGGCCTACACAAAGGCGTAAGTCTTTCTCACACCATGATTTAGCGGCGATATGGCTGGGGAAATCCCCTTTCCATTCGCCGCTTTTCAACACCTGAACTACGCCGTCGTGTCGGTCGGAGGCGATCTTATATTCGCCGTGCATCAAGCCCCCTTCGCCAAGGTAATCCCATTTAATGTCGGATTGGCGGGGGAAAAGGCGAGAAAACAAACTCAGCAACCGCATCACTACCTCCATATGACTTTACAATATGTGATTCGGATTCTGTAAAAATCAAGGATCATCCATGACGCAAATCATCCGCGACCTGCTGACGCCAGAGGCGCAGCGGGATGCTTACACATGGGCGGCTGTTCTGGTCGCCCATTTCGGCATTGGCGCGTGCCTGCGCATGATCGGCCTGCCGCTTGTGGTCATCGCAATCGGATACGCGGGCTTCGAGACAATGCAGGCGGGCATTAGCGGCGTTTTCCTGCCTTGGGACAGCGTGCTTGACTGGTCGGCTGTCATGCTCGGCGCTGTGGCGAAAGGCCCGCTGGCGGTCGCGGCATTGGCCGTCATCGCCCTTGTTGGCACAGGGAGGCGGCGCTGATGCTGTATACCGACGAAAAGCTGGGCCTGTGGGTGCCAATCGCGCTGCTGCTGTTCGCGGCGGTTAACTTCGCGGTGCCTTCGGGCTTCTGGTTCCGCGTTGACAGGCTTGACGTGCATGACGGCGTATACGGTCAGCCGATCATCGTGGACTATGACCGCGAGATCATCCGGCCTTTCACGGCAGACTGGCGCGTCAAGATCCGCCGCGCGTCTGGCGATGGGCTGGAATGGGTCTGCGCATCGCCGTTGCAGCGCGAGGATTACGACGACCGCAGCCGCAAGCCGCAGCCTGTCACGCTGGAATGGCTGGCATGGACCGATCCCCGATGCTACGAACTGACGCCGGGCGATTACGTCATGACCGTCACATGGGAACTTAACCCGGACGGCCTGCAATCGCTGTTTCTGCGCCGCACCGTCAGCATGACCGACAGTTTCACGATTGAGGCCGCGCTATGATCCCGATGCAGCACCGCCCATTGCAATGGGATTTCGCAATTCGGATCATGGCCGCATCGGCGCTGTTCTGGCTGGGCATGGCGATCACGCCCGACCCGCTGGGGCCGTCAGTCTATGGTCACATGGCGCAGAACGTCGAGGCCGAGGCATGGGCGGCTGGCTTTCTCGGCGCGTCCCTGATGGTGCTGTATGGCTGTCACATCAACGGGCGATGGCGATGGTCGCCAGTCTTGCGGATCGCGGGCTATGTGATCCTGACCGTGCTTTTCCTGCTGCTGACCTATTCGTCATTCTCTGCCCCGTCTGGCGTCGTGATCTGGTCGTGGACGCTGCCATGCTTTGTGTGGCCCTGCGTTCGCTTTCTGCGGCTGAACATCATCGATGCGGGGCGGCGTTGGAGGGGCCGTGATGGGTGCTGAGGAAATCCAAGCCTTCGGGGATTTCGGCCCGGTTTATGGGACGATCCTGATCCTTGCCGTGATCCTGGTGCCCGTGCTGGTGCCGATGCTGAACCGCGAGCGCAAGAAATCGCACGATCCTTTCCCGGAACTGATGGGCCAGATCAACGGAATGCGGGCCAATTCCGAAGCAAAAGCCCGCGAGATTGAGCGGTTGCGTGCGGAGTTTGTCGAATTGCGTCGGGACCATGACAAGCTGGAACACCGCTTTGACCTGTGGTCGATCATGGAGCGCAAGAAATGATCCACTGGCACGCATCCTGCATCCTCGGGCTGTGTGTCACGGGCCGTTATCGACCACTTTGTAGCGTGATCCACTGCGCTCCCGAATGCCGCGCACGGGCCGCGTTTCAGCGTTGGGCGGATCGCTACTTTGACGAGCCGGATCATACGCTGCGGATGCACGCTATCTGGCTGCTGGGGGCGATGCTGCGGAAATGAGAGCGCCGCCGGGAAGCGAGCGGATCCTAAAGCGGCCCGGTGTAATGCGAGCGCTTCTTACGGTGGGAAATGTTCCATATCAAGGATCCGCTTACCCCGTATTCTCTTGCCAGCTCGACCTGTGTTGACCCTTCCGCCAGCCGCCTTCGGATGACATCCACATCCTCATTGCTCAGCTTTGATGACGGGTGCCGCTCACCACGTATATTGATTAGACCCGTCGCCCATTGGTGGGCGGTATTCTCAGCCAGAGTGACCCATTCGAGATTTGACGAATTGTTGTTCATCTTGTCTCCGTCGATGTGGTTCACCGAAGCGCCCTCGAAGCATCCGGGAACGAATGCCTTCGCTACCAGCCTGTGGACAAGAAGCTTCTTTCTGGTCGTCCCGTATTTAGGCGCAACAGTCAGATACCCTGTGGCAGCAACATAAGGTGACAAGACCTTTCCCGCGCGCCGCTGCGGGTTGGGCTTTCCATTCCTCGTCCCTTGGCGGACCGAAGGCAGTGTCCTCACCCTTCCTTCGTTTGAAACCTCTAGCAGATCCTCTCTGCCCTCCACTGGCAGCCAATTTTCCAATTCAACCTCACAATTGCAACCCATACACACTTGTGGAGCAAAAACACATGAGAATCAACGAAAATGGCCTTGCGCTGATCAAGGAGTTTGAGGGTCTTGTGCCCTTTTGGTATCAAGATCCCGTGGGCGTTTGGACGTGCTGTTACGGCCATACTGACGCCGCAGGCGATCCAAAGCACGCCGCCACAAAGAACAAGCGGTTTTCGCAATCTGAAGCCGACGAAATCCTGCGCCGTGATCTGGGCCGATATGAGGCGGACGTGGCCCGACTGGTCAAGGTGCCGCTGAACGAAAACCAGCACGCCGCGCTGGTCAGCTTCACCTACAATCTGGGCGCGGGCAATCTCGGATCGTCCACCCTTCTGCGCAAGCTGAACGCGGGCGATTATGCCGGGGCGGCTGCTGAGTTCCCGCGATGGAACAAGGCGGGCGGCAAGGTGCTGGCGGGGCTGACCCGTCGCCGCAAAGCCGAACAAACGCTGTTCAACAAGCCCGTGTCGCGCACGATCACCGCGCCCGCCACCAATTCGCCCGCCCTTGCCGGGGGCGTTATCGCTGCAATCGTGGCGCTGGTCGCCGCATATCTGGGGCTGAAATGATGAACCCGCTGTATATCTTCAAAACCCTTCGCGACCTGAACGCCCTGATCCAGCAGGCCAACGCGCTTGCAGGGCCGGATAAGCGATGGTCCCTGGCTTTCACCAATCGGTCGTTCGTGCTGGCCGTTGTCGGGTTTCTCGCCACGACCGCGCTGATGATCGGGCTGCCGTTCCCGCTGCCAATCGACGTGACGGCGGAAACGGTCTATGCGATCCTGTCGCTGGGTGCGCTGGCGTGGGCTGGCATCGAGCGGGTCACGGGCAAGACGCGGGCGATCTGGACGCCGAGGCAGGCCAAGGACGCCGTGCAGGAGGCTGACGCGCTGTCCGAGGCTCTGCGCAAGGCGGGGGCGAAGTGAAGGCGCGGCGGGTGTGGCCGTATTGGGCGCGGATCATCAGGCCGAAGTGATGCGTTAACCGCTTGCGCATTTGTTCTGCATTCGTTCTTATCGAGCGATGCGAATCCATAACCCGATATTCCCGCACGATACGGCGCTGTTCATCATCTGGGCGCATCCGCCCAAAGGTGAGCCTTACACCTTGGCTGCGGGCGGCCTGCGTGCGATGAATGCCGCGTGGCCGACCGTCCAGGATGAGGCGCGGGACTGCGAACTGACGCTGCAGCATGGGGCGCGGGTGATCAGGAGCCGGGATCCGATGGGGAGGTGACGCCCCCGCGATAACGGGCGAGGGCGGCGCGGCGCTCACTGTTGAGATGATACTTCATTATCCGGGCGGTTTCGTCGTCCATCTTGAGCCGACTAAGAACAATCTCAAGCGCCCTAACTGTAGTCATCTCGCGCACCTCGGCGTCGGTGGGGCGGGTCATGGGTATACTCCTATGAAGCGAAGGGCAGCCCCGGAAAGCTGACCCAGAACAAACAGCGCGTTTAGCGCGAGAACGGCGAGGCAGATCACAAGAAGCCCCGCGAGAAATCCGGCGAACATTTCTGCGATGGTATTCACGGCGCGGTCAATCATCATCGTCTCCTATCGGCATTGTGGACCACGCGATTTTTGCCGTGGGTCAAAACGCCGAAAAGCTGTTGAAAAACAATGTCGCGGTAGTGCTATGGTAGGCCCGGCAGGACTTCCATCCCTTCAGGCTACTCGGGCAATGGGTCATTCCCTTGAGGAATGTTGGCCCACCATTCGGGCGTCCAATTCAGTTCACGGGTAAACGGTCGGTCGCTCATACCAGTGACCCACACCCCGCCCGTCTTGAGCATAGCAATACCGCCAGAGACGAGCACCGGAACCCCTTTGGGGCATATATCAACGGGCATCTGCCGCAGGGGATAAATTCTATCTTTCATGTCAGCCTCCGGGCTATCTGTTTAGTGTGTTGAACGGAACGGGACGCAGCCCGCGTAAAAGAAGTGCGCTAAGGTTCAAGGGACCTGCACGGACCGAAACCGACTGCGAACATCCGTAAAGGCGCTGCATATTAACCGTGCGTTTGCAGGTATTTGCGCCCTCTGCGTGTCGCGACCTTCGTTTACACCGAAGATGTCGGGGGTTCGAATCCCTCACCGCCCACCAAGTTCATCTCTCCCTCGCTTGCGGCGTCTAGGTCATGTTGACAAAAGGCGCAGCCAGAGGCGGATGGATGTTATGTCCATGAAGCCGAGGAAACTCTCAGCGG
>NZ_FOHO01000007.1 GCF_900111675.1 Paracoccus homiensis
CGGCTGTAGAGCGTCTTGTGCGGACCATAGGCGGCAGGCGCATCCCGCCAGCGCAACCCATTGCGATTGATGAAGATAATCCCACTCAGAGCCCGCCTGTCATCAACCCGTGGCTTGCCGTGCGACTTCGGGAAGAAAGGGGTGAGCTTGGCCATCTGCTCGTCAGTCAGCCAGTAGAGGTCGCTCATGTCACCGCTCCATTTTCTGAGCCGTGAATCACGCCGTGCGACCAAAATCAATGCATCCTGATCCTAACGCCGCTTCAGCGATTGGCGGCGCGCCGGCAGCTGGTCGATGATCTCGCGTTGGGCGGCGGGGGCCATGCTGCCCCAGGATGCGATCTCGTCGAGGCTGCGGAAACAGCCCACGCACAGATCGCGCGTCTTGTGCATGACGCAGATGTTCACGCAGGGGCTGGGCGGGCTGTGCGGCGGGATCGCGCGACGATCAGACATGACCGCTTTGGCCCAGATGCCGCAGCCGATCCAGTGCGCCTTGCAGAATATAGCCTGCCGCGACCTGATCTATCACCTCGGCCCGTCTTGCGCGCGATGTGTCGGCCTCCAGCAGCGCGCGTTCGGCGGCGACGGTGGACAGGCGTTCGTCCCAGAACCCGATGGGCAGATCGGTCAGCCGCGACAGGTTGCGGGCGAAGGCGCGGGTGGATTGCGCGCGGGGGCCCTCTGACCCGTCCATGTTGCGCGGCAGGCCAAGGATCAGGCCGGTCAGACTGCGCTCTGTCACGATCTTTAGCAGGTCTTCGGCATCCAGCGTGAATTTGCGCCGCTTGATGACCTTCAGCGGCGAGGCGACGCTGCGCAGGCTGTCGCTGACCGCGACACCGATGGTCTTGGTGCCCAGATCCAGACCGGCCAGGGCGCCCATCCGGGGCAGGTTTTCGGCCATTTCGGTGATGTCTTCGAAGATCATTGGATCAGTCCAGCCTGTTCTGCGGCAGTGTTGATGGGGGCGATCGCCTCGGGGGCGTCGCCGAAACGGGATTGGGCCTCGGCATAGATCGCCCTGGCGCGGTCGGTCTGGCCCAGCACGGCAAGCGAGCCGATCAGCCGGGCCCATTCCTGCGGCGTGCCGCCCTGTTCGGCAAGCCGGCCTTCCAGCCGCGCGACCATGCCTTCGATCATCTGCTGACGATCCTGCGGCGACATGTCCTCGGCGGCCTGCATCTGATCGCCGTCGGGGCCGGGCAGCGCGGGCGCGGCCTCGGGCGGGACGTAATCGGGTTGGCCGGCCAGCCATGCCAGATCGCGGATGCTGGCCTGAATGGGCTGGTTCCAGGGCGCGTCGGGTGGGCCTTCTTCCAGCAGGCGGCGCCAGACGGGAAAGGCGCGGTCGGGACGGCCATTCTGCAATTGCAACAGGCCCAGCATATAGCGGCCCTGCGGCAGGCGCGGGTCCTTTTGCAGCGCCCGTGCCAACACCTCTTCGGCGTCGGGCGTGATCAGCCCGCCCGCGGCCTCGGTCATCAGCGCGGCCAGTTGCAGCAATTGCCCGGCCGACACCTTGTCGCCCAGATGATCGACCAGTTTCTGCTGTGCTTCGCGGGCGGCGGTCATGTTGCCCAGCCGCGCCTCGCTGGTGGCCAGCAATGTCAGGCCCTGCGGATCATCGGGGCGGGCCGCGACCGCATCGCGCAGATCCTGCACCAGCGTCGCGTAATCCTCGTCCACCTCGGGGGTGGGGACGGCCGGGGCGGCGGCCTCGGCGGCGGCCTGATCGGGGCGCGAGTCATAGGCCCGTTCGGCCAGCGCGATCCGGCGGGCGATGGGCAGGTCGGGCGATCCGGGCTGACCCTCGCGCAGATACAGCGCAAAGGTGCCCGCCAGCAGCAGCCCCAGCATCGTCAGCGCGGCCAGCGCGTTGCCGGTGCGGCGCCGGGTGGCATCGGTCTCCATGCGGCGATCGGCATCCAGAACCTTGCGGCCGATTTCGGTTTTCAGGCGTTGGGCTTCGTCAAGGCTGATGATGTCGCGTTCCAGATCGCGATCCACCTCGCGCAGCTGATCGCGATAGACCTGCAGATCAAAGGCGGCCGCCGAATCCTGTGCGTCGGTCGCGGCTCTGCGCAGCAGTGGCGCGGCGATGGCGGTACCGACCGCCAGCGTCAGGAATGCGCAGAAAAGCCAGAACATCATTCGCCCTCCGTGGTCTGCGCACGGGTTATCCGGTTTCACGCGACGGCGAAAGCCCAACGGGTCTGACAAGCCTGCGAGACGGTGTCGCATTTTGGCGTGATTAGGCCGCTTGACGTGTTGTCAGGTCGCGCGCGGGGCGGCATGGTTGCGACAAGTTTCGATGGGGTGATCATGCCGACAGCACCGCGTTCCGGCCGCTATTCCGTTTTTGCCATCGCCCGCGAGGCGTTGCGACAGCACACAGGCTGGCAGCGTGCCTGGGCCAGTCCCCAGCCGCGCGACAGATACAAGGTCGTGATCGTCGGGGCAGGGGGGCACGGCCTGGCGACGGCCTATTACCTTGGCAAGAATTTCGGCATCACCGATGTCGCGATCATCGAGAAGGGCTGGCTGGGCGGCGGCAATACCGGGCGCAACACCACGATCATCCGGTCGAACTATCTGCAGGACCCGTCGGCGGCGATCTATGACAAAGCGCTGAAACTGTATGAAAACCTGTCGCAGGACCTGAATTATAACGTGATGTTCAGTCCGCGCGGGCTGATCATGCTGGCGCAGACCGAACATGAGGTGCGCGGCTACAAGCGCACCGTCTATGCCAACAACCTGCAAGGCGTCAGCACCGAATGGGTCGATCCCCAACGCCTGAAGGAACTGGTGCCGATCATCAATCTGGACGGGCCGCGCTATCCCGTTCTGGGCGGGCTTTATCAGGAACGCGGCGGCACCGCGCGCCATGATGCCGTGGCCTGGGGTTATGCCCGTGCCTGTTCCGACATGGGCATGCATATCATCCAGAACTGCGAGGTCACCGGGGTCGAGACCGAGGGCGGGCAGGTCCGCGCCGTCAATACCAGCAAGGGGCGCATCGGCTGTGACAAGCTGGCGATGGTCGTGGCCGGGCATTCCAGCCAGCTGGCCGAAATGGCCGGGTTCCGCCTGCCCATCGAAAGCGTCGCCCTGCAGGCGCTGGTCAGTGAGCCGATCAAACCCTGCATGGATGTGGTCGTCATGGCGAACACCGTTCACGGCTATCTGTCGCAATCCGACAAGGGCGAGATGGTCATCGGCGGCGGCACCGACGGGTTCAACAACTTCACCCAGCGCGGCAGCTGGCACCATGTCGAGGAAACCGTCCGCGCGCTGGTCGAGACCTTTCCGATGATCAGCCGCCTGAAGATGCTGCGCCAATGGGGCGGGATCGTGGACATGACGGGCGACCGCTCGCCCATCCTGTCGACGACGCCGGTCGGCGGCATCTATGTGAATTGCGGCTGGGGCACGGGCGGGTTCAAGGCGATCCCCGGTTCTGGCTGGGCCATGGCCGAACTGGTCGCCAATGGCCGCCCCGGCCCGCTGGCCGAGGAATTTGGCCTGAACCGGTTCCGCGAAGGCCGCTTTATCGACGAATCCGTCGCCGCCGGCGTCGCGCATTAGGCACGGATCCGCCGAATGACCTCTGCGTGTGGAACTTGCCCCCTGCCTTCGGGATTGGTCGGACATCAAATGTTCAACCAAGAGGATCCCTCATGGCCGAAGGCAGCAATAACAACGGATTGTATTTCATCGTCGGCGGTATCGTCGTCGTCGTGGCGCTTCTTTTCTTCTTCATGTCCGGCGGTGACGTGGACACGGCGGCCGATGCCCCGGCTTCGGAAGAAACCAATGTCACCATCGACGCCGCACCCGAGGCCCCGGTCACAGATGCAGCACCGGCAGATGCCGCGCCTGCCGATGCGGGGACCGAACCCGCGTCGAACTGATCCGCATGCGCCGGGGACAAGCCCGGCCGCACCGAATGATTGCAAGGTCCGGGGGCGCCGCCCTCGGGCTTTTGCATGTCTGCGTCCGACAAGGACGCGCACGCCGACCACCATTTGCCCAAGGACGACGCCATGCTGATCCTGACATGCCCCTATTGCGGCGTTAAGGCCGAGGAAACCGAACTGCAACCGGGCGGCGAGGCGCATCTGAAACGGGTGGGGCCCGCAGGCTCGGACGATGAGTTCGAGGATTACATGTTCGCCCGCAAGAACGCCAAGGGCGTACATTTCGAACGCTGGCGCCATGCCTATGGCTGCGGCAAGTGGTTTCTGGCCGCGCGCGATACCGCCACGCTGCAGGTCTATGGCACCTATTCCGCCCAGACGCCGCACCCCCCCGCCCGGATCGTCGCGGCCATCCGCGATGTTCATCCCGACTGGCAGCCCGACTGGACCGAAACCGCAGGAGCCGACGCCGAATGAGCCATACGCCCCCTTTCCGACTGGCCCGCGGCGGTCGCCTGATCGATCGCGCCTTCCAGGTTCCGTTCCGTTTCGACGGTCGCCATCTGCGCGGGTTGCAGGGCGACAGTCTGGCATCGGCACTGCTGGCCAATGGTCAGATGCTGATGGGTCGGTCCTTCAAATACCACCGCCCGCGCGGCCCGATCGCCAGCGGCGCCGAGGAACCCAACGCCCTGTTCGGTCTGGGGCAGGGGGGGCGGTTCGAACCGAACCAGCGCGCCACCACCACCGCGCTGCTGCCCGGCATGATGCTGCGCAGCCAGAACTGCTGGCCGTCGCTGGATGCGGATATCGGGGCGGTCAACAGCTGGCTGTCGCCGATTTTCCCGGCGGGCTTCTATTACAAGACCTTCATCCACCCGCGCCCCTTCTGGAAGCATGTGTTCGAACCGATCATCCGTCACAGCGCGGGTCTGGGCCGTGCGCCGACCGATCCCGACCCCGATCGTTACGAACAGGCCTATGCCCATGTGGACACGGTCGTCGTGGGCGGCGGGATCGCGGGGCTGCTGGCTGCGCAGCGTGCGGCCGATCAGGGCGGCAGCGTTCTGGTTCTGGAACAGACTGCCATCTGGGGCGGGCGCACGCCGGTCGATCATCCGGGCGGTCAGGCGCGGATCGACGATCTGCTGGCCGATCTGCGCGGGCGCGGCAATGTCACCCTGCGCCGCAACACCATGGCGACGGGCCTTTACGATCACGGCTATCTTCTGGCGCGCGAGGCGCTGGCCGATCACGACCCCAATCAGGGCATCCCGCGTCAACGCCTGTGGCGCATCCGTGCCGGTCATGTCGTGACCGCCACCGGTGCGCTGGAACGCCCGCTGGCCTTTGCCTGCAACGATGTGCCGGGTGTTATGCTGGCCTCGGCGGTGCGCGACATGATCGTGGATTACGGCGTCGCGCCGGGTCAGCGGGTCGTGGTCGTGACGAATAACGACGATGCCTATCGCACCGCCCTGATCGCCGCCGATGCCGGTCTTGAGGTCAGCGTGATCGATGCCCGTCGTACCGCCGATGGCGACCTGCCGCAGGCGGCCCGCGCGCGCAATATTCCTGTGCTGATGAACACCGGCATCGCCAAGGTCAAAGGTGGCCGCCATGTCGAGGGCGTCGTGCTGTGCGACGCCGAGGGCGAGGGCAAGGCAACCGGCGGCATCGATTGCGACGTGGTCGCGATGTCCGGCGGCTGGTCCCCCGTTGTCCATCTATGGAGCCATTGCGGCGGCAAGCTGACCTGGGACGAGCCGCAGGCCATGTTCCGCCCGAACCCCGAACGTCCGCCCTTGGGGGCCGACGGTCAGGGCAATGTCAGCGCCACGGGTGCCGCCAATGGCGATCTGCGCTGTGCGGGTGATCTGGAACGCGCCGAACAGCCGACCATGCCCGTCTGGTGCATGCCGCGGAACGCGCCCTACAAGCTGCGGTCCAAGATGTGGCTGGATTTTCAGAACGACGTGAAGGTCAGCGATGTCGAACTGGCCGCCCGCGAAGGTTATGCCAGCGTCGAACATACCAAGCGCTATACCACGTTGGGCATGGCGACCGATCAGGGCAAGGTCAGCAATATCAACGGGCTGGCGGTCCTGTCCAAGGCGCTGAACCAGCCGATCCCACAGACCGGCACCACCACCTTCCGCCCGCCCTATACGCCGCTGACGCTGGCGACAATCGCCGCCGATGCGCGGGGCGAGGCGTTTCAGCCGCTGCGCAAGACGCCGATGCATGACTGGCACGCCCGCAATGGCGCGTCCTGGGAACCGGTTGGCCATTGGCGGCGGCCCTATTGCTATCCCAAGGGTGGCGAGGACCGTCACGCCGCCGTCAACCGCGAGATCCTGGCCGTGCGGCGCGGGGTCGGCACGCTGGACGCCTCGACCCTTGGCAAGATTCTGGTCAAGGGGCCGGATGCGGGGCGGTTCCTGGACATGATGTATACCAACATGATGTCGACGCTGCCGGTCGGAAAATGCCGCTATGGCCTGATGTGCAGCGAGAACGGCTTTCTGATGGATGATGGCGTCGTCGTGCGCCTGACCGAAGACAGCTGGCTGTGCCACACGACCACGGGCGGCGCAGACCGGATCCATGGGCATATGGAGGACTGGCTGCAATGTGAATGGTGGGATTGGCAGGTCTATACCGCCAACCTGACCGAACAATACGCCCAGATCGCCATTGCCGGTCCGAAGGCCCGCGAGGTTCTGGAACGCCTGCCGGGCAGCATCGACCTGTCGCAGGACGCGCTGCCCTTCATGACCTGGGCCGAGGGCGACATCGCGGGCATTCCCGCGCGGGTCTATCGGATCAGTTTTTCGGGCGAGCTTAGCTATGAAATCGCCGTTCCGACCAGTCGCGGGCTGGAATTGTGGGAACGTCTGCACGAAGCCGGGCGCGATCTTGGCATCACCCCCTACGGGACCGAGGCGATGCATGTGATGCGGGCCGAAAAGGGCTTCATCATGATCGGTGACGAAACCGACGGCACGATCATCCCGCAGGATCTTGGCCTTGGCTGGGCGATCAGCAAGAAAAAGACCGATTACCTGGGGAAACGCGCGCAGTCCCGCAGCCATATGAAGGATCGGTCCCGCTGGCAGCTTGTGGGTCTTGAAAGCCTTGACGGACGGGTGATCCCCGATGGCGCTTATGCGGTCGATGAGGGCGTGAACCCGAATGGCCAGCGCAAGACGCAGGGACGCGTCACCTCCAGCTATCATTCCCCGACGCTGGACCGTCCGATTGCCATGGCGCTGGTGCGGCATGGCACCGAAAGGATGGGGCAGGTGATCGAATTCCCCATGCCTTCGGGCGAGGTGCTGAAGGGCCGCATCTGCGATCCGGTGTTCTACGACAAGGAAGGAGCCCGTCTGAATGGCTGAGGCGCTTGCAACCGTGACCCGTGTCGACGGGCTGGGCATGATCTCCATTCGCGCCGATCTGGCGCGGGCAGGCGAGGCGATCGCCGACGCGGCGGGACTTGCCCTGCCGGACATGACCCGGATCACCACCGACGGCAGCCGCTGGTTGGGCTGGATGTCGCCGGACGAATTGCTGCTGATCCTGCCGGCACAGGACCACCGCGAGGCACAGACCGCGCTGGAACAGGCATTGGCGGGCGAACATGCCCTGGTGGCCGATGTGTCCGATTTGCGGGCTGTGTTCGATGTGATCGGACCACATGCCGATGATGTCATCGCAAAGCTTAGTCCCGCCGATCTGGCGGCGATGCCCGCGGATGGGTTGCGTCGCAGTCGGGCGGCCCAGACCGCGGCAGGGTTCTGGCGCGTCGAGGGCGGGTTTCGCGTGTTCGGCTTCCGCTCGACCGCGGATTACCTGCACCTGATCCTGCGGAACGCAGCCATTCCGGGCAGCCAGCTGGCCCCGCGCTAGGGCCGTCAGGGGCGGATATCCTGTGGCGGCAGCCCCGCGCGGCACCGTGCCACGGTCGTTGCATAGCCCGCCTCCAGTTTGCGGGTATAGCGGGCGGTGTCGAACAGGGGCGATGTGTCGCGGGCGGTCAAAACGCGCCCGCGCAGCGCGCGCAGGCGGTCTGGATTTCGCAGCAGGTCCCGGGCCTTGGCCTGGTAGTCGTCAACCGACCCGGCGATCAGATCGGGCAGGCCCGCCGCCGTCAGCAGGCTTGCCGAAACCCTTGCGGCAAATTGGCGACCCTGCAGCGTCAGGACAGGCAAACCCATCCACAGCGCATCGCTGGCGGTGGTGTGGGCCGTGTAATTGAAACTGTCCAGAAACAGATCGGCGTGCTGCTGCCGTTCCAGATGCGCCTGTTGCGGGACTTTGGGCGCAAAGATCAGGCGATCGCGGTCCAGCCCCCGCGCCGCCGCCTCGCGCCGCAGGTTCTGTTCGGCCCAGGGGTTCGACGCCAGCAGCCACAGGACAGTGTTCTGACTATCCCGCAAAAGCGCCGCCCAGATATCGAATTCGCGGGGTGACAGCTTGTAGGGGTCGTTGAAACAGCACAGCACGACCGCAGTGTCGGGCAGGCCGTGATCCGCGCGGCTGGTGGTCAGGGGCGGGGCCGCGCGGCGATTGTCGGTGGGCTGATAACTGTCGGGAAGGTAGATCACGGCCTCGTCATAGCATCCGCGCCAGTCTGGCGGGATCAGCACCGAATCGGCGATCAGGTAATCCCAGCCAGACCCGGCCAGCGTGCCCGGATAGCCCAGATAATTGATCTGCACCGGCGCGATACCGGTACAGAACAATTGCGGCCTTGCGTCCTGCGTGAACCCTTTCAGGTCCACGGCGATATCCAGATGCAGCCCGCGCAGCAGATCCAGAATCTGGTCATCTGACTGACCGTTCAACTGATGCACCCGTGTCGCAGCCATGGCGCGGCGCGTGATCGCGGCATTGTCGGGCGCGTTCAGCGCGATCAGATGCACCTCGAACCGGGACGGGTCGTGATGTTCCAGTACGCCGGTCAGCAGGTGCAGCGTGGCATGGTCCATCACGTCGCTGGTGACATAGCCCAGCCTGATCCGGCCATCCGCCGGGCGTGGCTGCGGTCTGTGGCGCAGGGTCGCGAAGCTGTCGGCATGGGCGCGGGCCTGCTGGCGGGCGGCTGCGGGATCATCGGCCAACGCCAGCAGGGACCAGGGATCGGCGGGCTTGCCGCAGGTCGCGCGATCCGCCCGCCACGCGCGGAAATCGTCATGGGCGGACCAGTCGGCAATTTTCTTTTTCAGGTAGATGCGGGTGGTCAGCAGGTCGTCATCCTGCGGATCCAGGCGGATCGCATGTTCGCAGGATCGCAGCGCCCTTGGGTAATCCCGCCGCGCCATATATGTCGACATCAGGTTCACCCGCGCAGGCAGATAATGCGGCGCCGATTTTGCCAAGGCCTGCCAGGTCGCCAGAGCCGCGTCCTTGTTCCCCATCGCATCCTGCACCACGCCCAGAAGGTTGCGCGGCACGGCCTCTTTCGGGTTCAGGCGCCGTGCCGTTTGCAGGGCCTGTTCTGCGGCGGGCAGATCGCGCAGGGTCCACAGCGCCAGGCCAAGCCCGGCATGATGCGCCGCATCGCGCGATTGCAGCACGCTTGCCTGCCGATAGCAGCGCACGGCAGCCTTGGGATCACCCTGCAACAGGCACAGCGCACCCAGTTGGGCATGGGCGGCGGCGTTGTCCGGCAACAGCGCGACCGCCTGAAGTGAAAAATTCATCGCCAGTTCCGCCGCGCCCAGCTGTTGTGCGGCAGCGGCGGCCAGATACCACAGGTCGCCATTTCCCGGCTGATCCGACAGCGCTGCATGGGCGCGGCTTAGCGCCAGCCGGAATTCCCCCGCGTTCAGAAGGTCGCGCAGATGATCCTGCATCGTCATGTCTGTGGCGGCCATTCGTAATCCCCTTCGCATCTGGCGCCAGGGTAATGTGCAAGGTTTAATCCTTGGTGAAGGGTCGGTCGATTGTCCGCGTGCCGGAACCTGCGTGCCCCCCTTGCGTTGAGGGCGCGAATGCGGGACTGTGCGCCCGACCTCAGAGGCTCAAACCTTTCAGAAAGGAGAGGAAAATGGCTTTCACCCTTCCCGATCTTCCTTACGCCCACGACGCACTGGCCGGTGCAGGCATGTCGAAAGAGACGCTGGAATACCACCACGACAAGCACCACAACGCCTATGTCGAGAAGCTGAACGAGCTGATCTCGGGCACCGAGTGGGAAGGCAAGTCGCTGGAAGATATCGTTAAAGGTACCTACCAGAAGGACGCCGTGGCGCAGAACGGCATCTTCAACAATGCCAGCCAGCATTGGAACCACGCCCAGTTCTGGGAAATGATGGGCCCGAACAACGCCGCCATGCCGTCCGAGCTGGAAAAGGCGCTGGCCGAAAGCTTTGGCTCGGTTGACGAATTCAAGAAGCAATTCTCGGCAAAGGGCGCGGGTCAGTTCGGTTCCGGCTGGGCATGGCTGGTCAAGAACGCCGATGGCTCGCTTGCCGTCACCTCGACCGAGAACGGCGTGAACCCGCTGTGCTTCGGCCAGACGGCGCTGCTGGGCTGCGATGTGTGGGAACACAGCTATTACATCGACTTCCGCAATGCGCGTCCGAAATACCTGTCGAACTTCCTCGACAACCTGGTGAACTGGGAAAACGTCGCATCGCGCATGTGATTGCGGATCGCCAGATCGTTTCAGGCCCGCCCACCCGTCGGTTGGCGGGCCTTTTCATGCGCTGACGGCAACCCTGCGCAAGATGTTGATGCGGCCAAAGCTTGCGGCATTGGCAATTCACGCGCACGCGGTATAAGACGGCGGACGACTTGCTAACGACCGGAAGGCGCCGATGGCCAACCAGAATGACAGCTTTATCGACGAGGTGACAGAAGACCTGCGCCGCGACCGCCTTTTCGCGGCCTTCCGCCGCTATGGCTGGATCGCGGGGGTGGTGATTGTCGGCATTGTCGGCGGCGCGATCTGGCGCGAGGTCAGCGTGGCGCGCGAAAAGGCCGCCGCGCAGGATTTCGGCGATGCGGTTCTGGCCGCCGAGGCCTCGGGCGATCCGGCGGCCTTGCTGAAGGTCGATCCGCAGGGATCAGAAGCGCGTGAAGCCCTGCTGCGGCTTCTGGCCGCCGGTGAATGGGCCGAGGCCGGTGGCACCGACGCCGCCGTCGAGGCGTTGCAGAACCTGTCCGACACGGGCGAGGGCGATCCGGTCCTGCGCGATCTTGCACAGCTGAAACTGGTGATGTTGCAGGGCGGCAAGATGGACCCGTCGCAGCGTGACCAGATCCTGTCGCAGCTGTCGCGCACCGGGGCCCCGTTCGAACTGCTGGCCCTTGAACAGAAGGCCATTGCCCTGATCGAGGCGGGCCGGACCGAGGATGCCATCAGCCTGATCCGTCAGATTCAACAGAAATCGGGCCTGAGCGAGCCCTTGCGTCGCCGTCTTTCCGAGATGATGATCGCGCTGGGTGTCGAACCAGACCTGACCGACAATCTGCCGTCGAACTGACGGCCAAGGACAAGACGCGAGGGAGAGCAAGGATGACCGCCACGCTTCGACTGACGATGGCTGTTTCGGCGTTGCTGGCCGTGGCCGCCTGCGGAGATCGTGAGATCATTCTGCCGGGCGAACGGCTGGACCCGCTTGCCGTGACCTCGCCCGATGGTCCCGCCGTCGAAGGCCCGGCGCCGGTCAGTTCGACCGCGCTGTCGCTGGCCGCGCCGCGCGGCAATGCCGAATGGACCCATCGCGGCGGCAATGCCGCGCATCAGCCCGGTCACGTTGCCCTGGGCGCGGGCACCCAGCGGATCTGGTCGGCCCCGATCGGTGCGGGGAATGGCAAGCGGCATCGCATCAGCGCCGATCCCATCGTGGCGGCAGGGCGCGTCTTTACGCTGGACAGCCGCGCGACGGTGACCGCGACCGCGCAGTCGGGCGGCACCGCATGGTCGACCGACATCACCCCTGCGGGCGAAAACGCCAACAGCGTGTCGGGCGGCGGCATCGCCTATGAGGGCGGGCGCGTCTATGTCACCACCGGCTTCGGCCAGCTGGTCGCGATGGACGCGGCCTCGGGCGCGGTGCTGTGGCGCCAGCGGGTCGAGGCCCCGATCGGTGGCGGTCCGGCGGTGCAGAACGGCGTCGTCTATATCGTGGCGCGCAACAATGTCGGCTGGGCGGTGCGCGCCTCGGACGGCAAGGTCCTGTGGCAGACGACGGGCACGCCGTCCTCGTCGGGGATCATGGGCGTCGCGGTGCCCGCGGTGCAGGGCGATACGGTGATCTTCCCCTTCTCGTCGGGACAGTTGCTTGCCGCCGATACCGAAACCGGCGAAACCCGCTGGACCGCGCAGGTCGCGGGCAAGCGGGTCGGCCGCGCCATATCGCTGATCCGCGATGTGACCGGGGATCCGGTGATTTCGGGCGGGCAGGTGTTCAGCGGCACCTCGTCGGGGCGAATCAGCGCCGTGGGGATGGCCGACGGGCTTAGCAGCTGGAACAGCCGCGACGGAGCCAATGGTCCCGTGGTCGTGGCAGGCGGGTCCGTCTTTGCCGTCAATGATCAAGCGCAGTTGATCCGTCTGGACGCCGCCACCGGCGGAGTCATCTGGCGGATCGAGCTTCCATACTATACGGACCAGAAAACCAAACGTCAGGACAAGATCTATGCCCATTACGGGCCGGTTCTGGCCGGGGGGCGGCTGTTCGTCGCATCCTCGGACGGTATCCTGCGTGCTTTCGATCCGGCCTCGGGCCAGCTTGTCGGGCAGGCCGCCATTCCGGGCGGCGCTGCGGCAGCGCCTGTCGTGGCCGGGCAGACCCTTTACGTCGTCTCTCGGGACGGCCAGTTGAACGCTTACAGATGACCTTTACTCTCGCCATCGTCGGTCGGCCGAATGTCGGCAAATCGACCCTTTTCAACCGCCTCGTGGGCAAGAAGCTGGCCTTGGTCGACGACCAGCCGGGCGTCACGCGCGACCTTCGCGAGGGTGCGGGCCGCCTGGGCGATCTGCGCTTTGTCGTGATCGACAGCGCCGGCCTGGAAATGGCCGAAGACGATAGCCTTCAGGGCCGGATGCGCCGCCTGACCGAACGCGCCGTGGACGAGGCCGATATCTGCCTGTTCGTCGTCGATGCGCGGGCCGGTGTTACCGCGGCAGATGAATATTTCGCCGATATCCTGCGCCGCCGCGCGAAACACGTGATCCTTGCCGCGAACAAGGCCGAAGGTCGCGCCGGTGAAGACGGCGCGATGGAGGCATTCGGGTTGGGACTGGGCGACCCGCTGCGCGTTTCGGCCGAGCATGGCGAAGGCATGGACGACCTGTATCGCGCGCTTGTCCCGCTGGCCGAGGTGGTCGAGGCGGAACGCCCCGCGCCCATCGCCGCCGAAACCGATGTCGAACTGTCCGAAGAGGATGCCGAAAGCGGTGAGGGTGCCGAGGACTGGCGGCCCAGTGCCGCGCGTCCGCTGCAACTGGCGGTGATCGGCCGTCCGAATGCCGGAAAGTCCACCCTGATCAACAAGATCATCGGCGAGGATCGTCTGCTGACCGGCCCCGAGGCCGGGATCACGCGCGATTCGATCAGCGTGACGACCCAGTTCATGGATACGCCCATGCGGATCTTTGACACGGCGGGAATGCGCAAGCGGGCCAAGGTCATCGACAAGGTCGAAAAGCTGTCGGTCGCAGACGGTTTGCGCGCCGTGCGCTTTGCCGAGGTGGTCGTGGTGCTGCTGGATGTGGCGATTCCGTTTGAACAGCAGGATCTGCGCATCGCCGATTTCGCCGAGACCGAGGGCCGTGCCGTCGTGGTCGCCGCGAACAAGTGGGATCTGGAAGACGACAAGCCGCACAAGCTGAACGAATTGCGCGCCAGCTTTGAAAAGCTGCTGCCGCAGTTGAAGGGCGCGCCCCTGGTCACGGTTTCGGCCAAGACAGGCAAGGGGCTGGATCGTCTGCACAACGCGATCCTGAAGGCGCATGAGGTCTGGAACCGGCGCGTGTCGACCGCCAAGCTGAACCGCTGGCTTGAGGCGATGACCGAAAGCCATCCGCCCCCGGCGCCGGGTGGCCGACGCATTCGTCTGCGCTACATGACGCAGGTCAAGACGCGCCCGCCCGCCTTCGTGGTCAAGGCGACGCATACCGACAAGATCCCAGACAGCTATCAGCGCTATCTGATCAACGGGTTGCGGCAGGATTTCGACATGCCGGGCACGCCGATCCGTCTGTTCCTGCGCGATCAGGGGACCGTGAACCCCTATCGGCACAAGGCCGACAAGATCAATCAGTCGGGTGCGCTGTCCAAGCACAAGAACCGGCAGAAGCCGAAAGGCAGCTAACTGGCTGCGTGAATCAGCACGATGGCCATTGCGGAAATCCCTGCAATGGCCGCCAGCGCGATGATCGGGTTGGTGCCCATCGTGGTCACGGCCAGCCCGCAGAACCCCCAGATCATCGCGGCGGGAAAGCCGATCGAGGGACCGATCTGTGCCTGAACGGCGATGCCAAGCGCGGCGCCGGGCAGGATCGCCATGATCGCGGCTTCGCCGATGGACAGCCCGAACATGGTGCCGACCAGTCCGGCCATCGCGGCGGTCACCACCCCGGTCGTCCAGCCTGCCAGAAAGCTGATTGCCGGACGCTGCCGTCGCCGCGCCTGTGTCGCGGCAAACAGGGCCGCCGCAAGCGCCCCGATGGCGACCAGCGTAGACAGCAGCGGCAGGTCGCGATATAGCCAGGGCCAGATCGCGCCCAGAACCAGCGTCGCCACCAGCGGCGCCCAGACCGGCGAGCTGTTCGGATCGGGATCGGCCGGGTCAAGCATCTGGCCCACCGCATCCAGCGCCACCACCGCCCACAGGGCAAACAGCAGCAGCCACATCAGCAGGTTCTGGGGACTGATATACAGTTGCGGCAGATCAATCGCGTTCTGCCACGTGCCGCCCGCGTCGCTGAACATCGACAGTGACGCGCTGGAGGGGGGCGACATGACCGCCTCGGCCCGCCGATCGTTCAGCAGGCCAAAGCCCAGACCGCTAAGCATGAAGGCGGCGGAGGCGGCAATGTGGACGATGTGGCGCGACTGTTTCATGTCGACCAACGCCGTCCCCGTCGAACAGGTTGCGCGGGCCTTGCGGCGGGGCCGCAAGAATCCGCGCAGCCGGTCAGATCAGGCGGCCATCGGCGCCCAGGACCGTCGCCCCGGCCAGATAGGGATGCAGGGCCGCAGGCAGGATCACCGACCCGTCGGCCTGCTGGCCGTTTTCCAGCACGGCGATCAACGCGCGTCCGACGGCCAGCCCGGACCCGTTCAGCGTATGCACGAATTCCGGCTTGCCGCCGCCGCCGGGACGATAGCGCGCATTCATGCGGCGGGCCTGAAAATCGCCGCAATAGCTGACACTGGAAATTTCGCGATAGGCGTTCTGACCGGGCAGCCACACTTCCAGATCATGGGTGATGCGCGCGCCAAAGCCCATATCGCCGGTGCATAGCGCGATGGTGCGATAGGGCAGGTCCAGCGCCTCCAGCACGGCTTCGGCGCAGGCGGTCATGCGGGCATGTTCCGCGACCCCGCCTTGCGCGTCGGTGATCGAGACCATCTCGACCTTTTCGAACTGATGCTGGCGCAGCATGCCGGTGGTGTCGCGCCCCGCGCTGCCCGCCTCGGACCGGAAGCACTGGCTGTGGGCGACCATGCGCCGGGGCAGGGTGGCCTGTTCGACAAGATCGCCATGAACGGTGTTGGTCAGTGTCACCTCGGCCGTGGGGATCAGCCACCACCCCTCGCGGGTCTGATAGCTGTCCTCGCCGAATTTCGGCAGCTGACCTGTGCCGCGCATCATGTCTTCCAGAACCAGAACCGGGGTCCAGGTTTCTTCCAGTTCGTGCTTGCTGACATGCAGGTCCAGCATGAATTGCGCCAGGGCCCGATGCACCCGCGCCACGCCGCCCTTCAGCAGCACGAAACGGCTGCCCGACAGCTTGGCCGCGGTTTTGAAATCCATGCCCGGCTGGACGCCCGCGATCTGGAAATGTTCGACCGGCTCGAAATCGAAGCTGCGTGGGTTGCCCCAGCGTTTCAGTTCGACATTGTCGTCCTCGTCCTTGCCGTCCGGCACCTGATCCAGGGGCAGGTTGGGAATTTCCATCAGCATTCTGGTCAGACGCTCGTCCATCTGCGCGGCTTCGGCCTGCAACTGGGCGATATCGGCCTTTTTCCGGGCCACCAGCGCGCGCAACCGTTCGAATTCGGCCTCGTCGCCGCGACCCTTGGCGGCGCCGACCTCTTTGCTGGCCTTGTTCTGTTCGGCCTGCGCGGTTTCGGCCTGCGCAATCCGCGCGCGGCGATCCGCGTCCAGCGACAGGATCTGCGAGGACAGCGGGTCCAGCCCGCGACGGGCAAGGCCACGATCGAAGGCTTCGGGGTTTTCACGGATGGCACGGATATCATGCATGACTGTCACCGTCGCAAAGAAATGGTCGGACAGTGCCTAGCGCAACGCGCAAGGCGACAAAAGCCCGAGGATGCCGATTGTCGTGTGAAAGGTCGATGGCGGACGATCTGCGCTAATTGGCGCAGAACAGCCGATACATCAGGCCGACCACCTCGGCCGCGCGCGGATCCGATACCGTATAAAGCCGCGCCTTGCCCGCGCGTCGGCTGCTGACCAGACCTTCGGCCCGCAGACGGGCCAGTTGCTGACTGACGGCGGCCTGCCGTTGTCCCAGCAGTTGTTCAAGCTGACCCACGGTTTTCTCGCCACCCGACAGGTGGCACAGGATCATCATGCGGCCTTCATGGGCCAGCGCCTTCATGAAGGATGCTGCCTCGGCGGCACGGTCAAGCATGTCTGCCGTGGCGATCTGTTCGCATTGCTGCCCCGGCGCATCGGCCGGTTCCCGTTGGTGCTCTGCCTCTGCTCTGTCTTGCACGTGGATCAACCCCCAAACCCCTTAGTCATATTCACTTGTGATACTCTATCCAGCATGTCGTCAATCAGCGGATAGAAATATTGCGCGCCCGGATATCCCTCCAGACGCGATATTTCCTGGCCATTTCGCAGCAGTATGAAGGTCGGCGTCATCGTCGGCCTGCGCGCCAGCGCCAGCCCGTCGGGCCAGGGACCGTCGATATCCACGCGCATCAGCGGCGCGCGGCGTCCTTCCTTGCTGTGATCATAGCCGGGACCGATTTCACGGTCCCATCTGGCGCAATAGACGCAGCCCCGCTGATCGATCATCAGCAATCTGACCGGCTGTTCCGTCCAGTTCGCCACGGTCATGTCCGGCGCCTGCGCACGCGCGGCGATCGGGCCGGCCGCAGCCCCGATCAGCAGCGCCAGAAAGAAAGCGCGAAGGTATTGGACAAAACAGTTTGACATTTTCGCAACTTAAATCGCTTTGCGGTATCGGGCAAGCTGGTGGAATAGCGCATTTTTTTCCGCCATGCTTTTCCAGCGCGACGAAATGCCGATAATTTCGCGCCTGCATCCGGGTCGGATTGTCGGGATAATTCGCGTGCAAGGCGCGAAACCGGGCGGGGTCTTGGCAATCGTCGCCGTGCTGACTAACCACGGGGGGCAGGGGCATCGCCGCCCCGACAGCGACGGAGTGTCATGGACGATCTTCTGCAGCCGCTGACCGAAGGGAACCGCCGCGCCTTGTCGCGGGCGATCACCCTGATCGAATCGACCCGCCGCGATCACCGCGCCCGTGCCGTGGACCTGTTGTCGCAACTGCCCGACCGTCAGGCGCTGCGGATCGGGCTGTCGGGCACGCCGGGGGTCGGGAAATCCACCTTCATCGAGGCGTTCGGCACGATGCTGACCGAACAGGGGCTGCGGGTGGCGGTGCTGGCGGTCGATCCGTCCTCGGCCCGGTCGGGGGGCTCGATTCTGGGCGACAAGACCCGGATGGAGCATCTGTCCCGCAATCCGATGGCCTTCATCCGGCCATCGCCCTCGAACACGGAATTGGGCGGGGTGGCGCGGCGGACGCGCGAAACCGTCCGCCTGTGCGAGGCCGCAGGCTATGATGTGGTCCTGATCGAGACGGTCGGCGTCGGACAGTCCGAAACGCTGGTCGCGGAAATGTCGGATCTGTTCGTCCTGCTGCTGGCGCCTGCGGGCGGGGATGAATTGCAGGGCGTCAAGCGCGGCATCATGGAAATGGCCGATCTGATTCTGGTCAACAAGGCCGATGGCGATCTGCTGGGCACAGCGCGGCGCACGGTCGCCGATTATGCCGGCGCATTGCGCCTGCTGCGCAAGCGCCTGCAGGATCCCGAAGGGTTTCCCAAGGCGCTGCCGGTTTCCGCGGTCGAAGAGATCGGCCTGGACACGGCCTGGGCAGAGATGACCACGCTGGCCGATTGGCGCCGCGATCACGGGCATTTCGACGCCAATCGTGCGGCGCAGGCGCGGCACTGGTTCATGGCCGAACTTCGCGCCGGATTGCTGGCGCGACTGGATTGGCCTGACGCCAGGGCGCGGCTGGCCGATCTGGGCGATGCGGTTGCGCGTGGCGATGCCGCACCCGGACAGGCGGCGGCCGACATGCTGGACTATCTGCGATCGACGCAGGTCACAAAACCGGATTAGACGCCCGTTTTCGCGCCCCATTCATCCATGGATCGGGTAAACCGGGTCATGGAAAGGAGGCCGCCATGCTTGGACTGCCCGATGATCAGATCCTGTATCGGGCGCTTGTCGCCCGCGATGCCGCCTATGAAGGGCGGGCGCTTGTCGGGGTGACGACGACCGGCATCTTCTGTCGTCTGACCTGTCCGGCCCGCAAGCCGCGACCGGAAAACTGCCGCTGGTTCCCCGACGCGGATTCGGCTGTCGCGGCAGGGTTCCGGCCATGCCTGCGCTGCTCACCGACCGGCACCTCGGCCTTGGGCGAGGCAAGCGTGGCCCGTCTGCTGCCCTTGCTGGAGGCCGATCCCGGTCGCCGCTGGTCCGAGGCGGATCTGCGCGATTTGGGGCTGGACCCATCGACCGTGCGCCGCGGGTTTCAGCGGCAATTCGGTCAAAGCTTCCTGCAGATGGCGCGGGCCGCGCGGCTGGGGCAGGGGTTGAAAACGGTATCGAAGGGGGCTGCCATGATCGACGCGCAACTGGATGCGGGCTTCGAATCGGCATCGGGCTTTCGTCAGGCCTTCGCCCGGCTTTTCGGCCACAAGCCATGCGAATTGCGCAAGGACGCCGATCTGCGCGCCGACTGGATCGATTCGCCGCTTGGCGGCATGATCGCGATTGCGGATCAGACGCATCTGCATCTACTGGAATTCGTCGACCGCAAGGCGCTGCCGGACGGGCTGCGCAAGCTGTCGGGCTTTGTCGAGGGGCGCATCGGTCTGGGCCGCAGCGCGGTGACCGACCGAACCGAGGCGTGGCTGGACGCCTTTTTCAACGGGCGGCAGGGTCAGGTTGATGTCACGGTGAAACTGCACGGGACCCCTTTTCAGCAACGTGTGTGGCAGCAATTGCAGCGGATTCCGGCGGGCGAGACGCGCAGCTATGCCGCCTTGGCGCAGGAAATCGACCGCCCCGGCGCGGTCCGGGCCGTTGCCCGTGCCAATGCCACGAACCGTCTGGCATTGATCGTCCCCTGCCATCGCGTTATCGGCGCGGATGGCAGCATGACCGGCTATGCCGGCGGGCTGTGGCGCAAGGAACGCCTGATCCAGATCGAGGCGCAGTATCGCCAAGGCACCGAAGCCGCCACGGGCGATTGCGGGGTTGACGGACAGTACCGGCTTGTGTAATCACCCGCGAACGGAATTTCCGGGCGCTGCCTCGCGGCGCCCTTTCACATTGGGTTGGACCCTCCCGCCGGGGACGCCCGTTACAAGCTGAGACGAAGGATAATCACATGTCGCGCGTCTGCGAACTGACCGGCAAAGGCCCGATGACCGGCAATAATGTCAGCCACGCCAACAACAAGACCCGTCGCCGGTTCCTGCCGAACCTGAACGAGGTCACGCTGACTTCTGAAAAAATGGGCCGCAGCTATGCGCTGCGCATTTCGGCCGCTGCCCTGCGCTCGGTTGATCACCGCGGTGGTCTGGACGAGTTTCTGGCAAAGGCGAAAGATGCCGAACTGTCGGATCGCGCCCTGAAGATCAAGCGCGAGATCGCCAAGAAAGAAGGCCCGGCCGAACTTCAGGCCTAAGCCTTTCGGCACGACCGGCATTGCGCCCCGCCTTGGCGGGGCTTTTGCATGTGTGTTGCCGTTTCCGTCCTGTCGTGAAAGGCTGCGCCGATGATGCTGCATGTGACCACGACCTGCCCCGATCTTGACAGCGCCCGATCCCTTGCGCGGGCGGCGCTGGATGCGCGTTTGGCGGCCTGCGCGAATATCAAGCCCGGTCTTGTCAGCCTGTTTCACTGGCAGGGCAGGATCGAAGAAGAGGCCGAGGTTCAGCTGGTTCTGAAAACCAGCGACCTTCGCCGCGCCGGGTTGGTCGCGCTGATCGAGGCGCAGCACCCCTATGATGTGCCGGTGATCACATGGGACGCCGTTGCCACGACGCAGGCTGCGGCAGATTGGCTTCTGGCCGAAACTCTGTGATCGGATAGCCTGCACCGATGACCCCGCTGCTGCGCCTTTCCCTGATTCTTGTCCTGATGCTGACCGGCATCGGGCTGGGCGCTGCGCGTGGAACGGTGCAGATCGGCGGGCGGGTGGTCATCTGCACGGGCGAAGGCGTGGTCACGCGCCAGATCCCCGGCGCACCGGCACCGGTTTCCCATGTCTGCCCGGATATGGCGCTTGCGCTGATGGCCGGTTTGGCGCCCGAACAGCCGCAGCCCATGGCGCGGCGTGGTACGACAGACATCCAGTTCACCCTTGGCGACGATCACGGTCATTCCCGGCCTGTTCCGTCCTCGCGGGCACGTGGCCCGCCCGCCATTGCGGTGCCCGACGACATATCCCTGATTTGATGAACTGGAAGAAACCGATGAAATTTTTCGCTATTCTGGCGACTGCTGCCGTTCTGTCGCCCATCGCCGCCGTCGCCCATGATGCCATCGACGTCGTCGATGCCTATGCGCGCGGGGCCAATCCCAAGGCCGGAGCCGCCTTCATGGTTCTGGACAACCACCGCGAGGTTGCCTGCACGCTGGTCGGTGTGTCCTCGGACGCGGCGGCCAAGACCAAGCTGCACACCCATACCGAGGTCGAGGGCGTCATGAAGATGCATGCGATCGAAGGCGGGATCGAGGTGCCGCCCGGGTCAAAGCACGCGCTTCAGCGTGGTGGCGATCACGTCATGCTGATGGGCCTGACCGCACCGCTTGAGGATGGCATGACCGTCGCCCTGACGCTGGATTTCGGCGATTGCGGCACGCAGAAGATCGATGTGCCGGTCGATAATCAGCGTGCGGATGATCACGCGCAGACGCCGCATGACGATCACGCGGCCCATGAGGGGCATGAGGGCCACGAAGGCCACGCGGATCACTGATTTCCGGCGCGGCGGTTCCCGGATCGCCGCGCAGCCCCGCGCGGGATTGTGACCTGATCGCACCCAACTTGGCGTGAACTGTCCGGCATTGTTGCGGTTGAGTTGCCATCTGACCGCTATTCGCGGTATTTATGGACCAAACAGGAACACGAGTAGTTAGCAGGACAATCCGATGAACCGTCGTCAGTTGATGTCGCTGGCCTTGCCGCTGATCGCAGCCCCGTCGCTGGCGCTTGCGCAGGTCGAACAGGTCACTCAGGCCGCCGCCACCCGCGATCCCTATGCCCCGACCGAAGTCTCGATCCGCAAGGATTTTGAAGTCGGCAGTATCGTGGTCGTCAGCAAGGATTTCTTCCTGTACCACGTGATCGCGCCGGGCCGGGCTATCCGTTATGGCGTGGCCGTAGGCCGCGATGAGCTGGTCTGGAAGGGCAAGGCCACGATTGGCCGCAAGACCGAGTGGCCGGGTTGGACCCCCACGCAGTCCATGATCGAACGGAATCCCGGTGCCTATGCGAAATGGGCCAATGGGATGCCCGGCGGTCCGCGCAATCCCCTGGGCGCGCGCGCCCTGTATCTTTATGACGCCAAGGGCCGCGATACCGCGATCCGCATTCATGGCACGACCGATCCCGGTTCGATTGGCCGCGCGGTCTCGAATGGTTGCCTGCGGATGCGCAACGAGGCTGTCATGAGCCTTTATGACAAGGTGCCGGTCGGCACGCCCGTCTACGTTTATTGAGGCGGGCTTGAAGGTCAGCAGCGTCACGGACCCCGCATTCGCGGGGTTCGACGACATTATCGACGTTCGTGCACCGTCCGAATTTGCCGAAGATCACCTGCCCGGCGCGATCAATCTGCCGGTGCTGGATGATGCAGAGCGAGCGTGCGTGGGCACGATCTATAAACAGGTCTCGCCTTTCGATGCGCGCAAGGCCGGCGCAGCCCTGGTTGCAGCAAATGCGGCCCGGCATATCGCGGGTCCCTTGGCGGATCGCGATGGCGGCTGGAAGGCGCTGATCTATTGTTGGCGCGGCGGTCAGCGGTCGGGCAGCTTCAGCACCATCCTTGGTCAGATCGGCTGGCGCGTGCAGCGGCTGGAGGGTGGCTACAAGGCGTGGCGCGGGCTGGTGGTGGATCTGGTCCAGAACGGATCGATCGCCGCGCCGGCGGTGGTACTGGATGGCAATACCGGTAGCGCAAAGACCGCGATCCTGCACCGCCTTGCGGCGCGTGGCGTCCAGATTCTGGACCTGGAGGGGCTGGCCCGGCATCGTGGCAGTCTGTTCGGCGCGGTCGAGGGAGGTCAGCCCAGCCAGAAGATGTTCGAGGGTCGGTTGGCGGTTGCGATGCAGCAATTGGACCCGGCGCGACCTGTGGTGATCGAGGCGGAAAGCAGTCGTATCGGGCAGGTGACGGTGCCGAAGGCGGTGTGGAAATCGCTATGCGAGGCGCCGCGGATCCGGTTGGAAATTCCGGTCGAGGCGCGGGCCGAATATTCGGCCCATGATTACGCCGATGTTGCGGCCGATCCGGCACGTTTGCAGGATATCATTGCGTTACTGGCGCCACTGCATCCGCGCGACAGGATCGACGCCTGGCAGGATCTGGCCCGCGAGGGCGCGTGGCGCGAACTGGCCGAAGATCTGATGCGCATGCATTACGACCCGCGCTATCTGCGGCATCGGTCCCGCTATGCCGCGCGGGAAAAGGCCGTGGTGCGCCTGCATGATCTGCGCGATCTGGAGGCGGCGGCGGGGCAGGTCGAAGGCGCGATGTCGCGCGTGATCTGCGGCTGACATGCGAAACCGCCGGGGCAGGGCCTCCGGCGGGGGTATTTCGGCAAAGAAGAAGCGGTCAGCCGTCGCGGAGAAAACGACGCAGCACGGCCTCGAGTTTCGACGCGCCGATCGGGGCCATGGCCTTGGTATGGTCATGGCTGATCGATTCGTCGCTGAGCCCCGCGCCCATATTGGTGATCACGGAAATCGCGGCACAGCGCAGGCCGAGGAAGCGGCCAAGGATGATTTCGGGCACGGTGGACATGCCGACCGCATCCGCGCCAAGGGTGCGGGCCGCGCGGATTTCGGCTGGGGTTTCGAAACTGGGGCCTGAAAACCAGCAATAGACGCCATCGGGCAGCTGAATGTTTTCAGCCAGGGCCGCGGCGGTCAGCGCGTCGCGCATCTGGCTGTCATGGGCCTGCGTCATCGGCACGAAACGCGCGTCGGATCTTTCGCCGATCAGGGGATTGGTTCCGGCGAAGGCGATGTGATCGCTGAGCAGCATCAGATCGCCCGGCGCGATATCGGGGCGCAGGGATCCGGCGGCATTGGTCAGGATCAGCTTGTCGGTGCCAAGCGCGGCCAGCACCTCGAGCGGGAGGCGCATGGCGTCGGCGCGACCGGATTCGTAATAATGCGACCGTCCGCCGAACACGGCCACCCGGCGGCCTTCCAGTGTGCCGATGACAAGCTGGGGCACGTGGCCCGACACGCCTGCATGCGGAAAGCCCGGGAGATCGTCATAGGGGATCGCGACGCCGTCGATCTGGGCGGACAGGTGTCCGAGGCCCGATCCCAGGATCAGGCCGTATTCGGGGGCGTCCGATCCGGCGCGGTCGCGGATCAGTTGGGCAAGCTCAGCGCTCTTTGACATAGGGCTCTCCTCCGGCGCGCGGGGGAATGGCGCGTCCGACGAAACCGGCCAGGATGATGACCGTCAGGATATAGGGCAGGGCGTTCATGAACATCGAGGGGATGGTGATGACGCCCAGATCGAGATTGGGATAGCGGTTGGCGATGGCCTCGAGCAGGCCGAAGAGAAAGGTCGCGCCAAGTGCGCTGACCGGGCGCCATTTGGCGAAGATCAGCGCGGCCAGGGCGATGAAACCGCGACCGGCGGTCATTTCCTTGACGAAGCCCGCCGAGAGGCCGGTTGCCAGATAGGCCCCGGCCAGGCCACACAGCACGCCCGCGATGATCACCGCGACAAACCGCAGGCGCGTCACCGAGACACCGGCGGTATCGACCGATGCGGGGTTTTCGCCGACCGCACGCAGGCGCAGGCCGAACCGGGTCCGGAACAGCACCCACCATGTCAGCGGAACGCAGAGGAATGCGACATAGACCAGGATCGTGTGACCCGAGATCAGGTCGGCATAGATCGGTCCAAGCAGCGGCACATCGCGCAGCGTTTCCGCGAAGGGCAGGGTGATTTCACCGAAACGGCCGCCCCCGGTCAGCGCCGGGGTCCGCCCGCCAAGGCCGAAGATCTTGATGCCCAGCAGCACCGTCATGCCTGAGGCAAGAAAGTTGATCGCCACGCCCGAGATCAGCTGATTGCCGCGGAAGGTGATCGAGGCCAGCCCGTGGATCAGCGACAGCAGCATTGCCCCGCCGATCCCCGCAAGAAGACCCAGCCAAGGGCTGCCGGTGACAAAGGCGATCGAGGCCGAGGTGAAGGCGGCCATCAGCATCTTGCCTTCCAGCCCGATATCGAACACGCCCGAGCGTTCCGAATACAGCCCGGCCAGACAGGCCAGCAGCAGCGGCGTCATCAGGCGGACGGCGGAATCCAGGATCTGGATGATCGTCGGGAAATCCATCAGCCATTCCCCAGTTTGCGCATCGACAGGAAGATCCGTTCCAGAGGCATGCGCACCATGTTGTCCAGCGCGCCGGTGAACAGGATGACCAGAGCCTGAATGACGACGATCAGTTCACGCGGGATCGAGGTCCACAGCGCAAGCTCGCCCCCGCCCTGATAGAGAAAGCCGAACAGCAGCGCCGCAAGGAACACGCCGAACGGGTGATTGCGGCCCATCAGCGCCACGGCGATGCCGATGAAGCCCGCACCCTCGACCGCGTTCAGGACCAGACGCTCGGCCTCGCCCATGACATTGTTGATGGCCATCAGACCGGCCAGCGCGCCCGAGATCAGCATGGTGATGACGATGATGCGAACCGGGTTGATGCCCGCATAGCGCGCGGCGGGTTCGGACCGGCCGAAGGCGCGGATCTCATAGCCCAGACGCGTGCGCCAGATCAGCAGCCAGACCAGGACGCAGGCCAGCATCGCGATGAAGAAGGTGATGTTGACCGGCGTGTTCTTGCCCCATTCGATGCCGAGCCCGGCTGCCATGTCGGCAAGCGAGGGCAGGTGCGCACCCTCGGGAAAACGGGCCGAGGCGGGGTCCATGCTGCCCACGGGGCGCAGGATGTTGACCAGGACATAGTTCAGCAACGCGGCGGCGATGAAGTTGAACATGATGGTCGTGATCACGATATGGCTGCCGCGCTTGGCTTGCAGCCAGGCGGGGATCAGTGCCCATAGCGCGCCGAACAGGGCCGCGCCGATCATCGCGGCGGGCAGGGCGATGCCCCAATGCGGCCAAGGCAGCGCCAGTGCGACCAGCGCCACGCCAAGGCCGCCCAGCATCGCCTGACCCTCGCCGCCGATATTGAACAGGCTGGCGTGATAGGCGACCGCGACCGCGAGACCGGTGAAGATAAAATTGGTGGTATAGTACAGCGTGAAGCCCCAGCCATAGCTGGAGCCAAGCGCCCCATCGACCATCGTCTTCAGGGCCTCGGTCGGGCTTTCCCCGATCGCCAGGATCACCAGCGCCGAGATCGCCATCGCCAGCACCAGCGAGATCAGCGGCGTCAGGATGACATCGGCCCATTTCGGCATCTTGTCCATCAGCGCGGCTCCTTGGGCAGGTCTTCGACATGGTTCTGTTCGGGCGGGATGCCGTCGCTGGCAGGGTGATTTTCCGTATCCGTCACCCCGGCCATCAGCAAGCCCAGCTCGCCGGTCGTCGTTTCGGCGGGCAGGCGTTCGCCCATGATGCGTCCGTCGAACATCACCGCGATGCGATCCGACAGGGCCAGAATCTCGTCCAGTTCGACGCTGACCAGCAGCACGGCCTTGCCGGCATCGCGCAGCTCGACGATGCGTCTATGTATGAATTCGATCGCGCCGATATCGACGCCGCGTGTCGGCTGCCCGATCAGCAGCAGATCGGGGTTTCGCTCGATCTCGCGGGCGACGACGATCTTTTGCTGGTTGCCGCCGGAAAAATTGCGTGCCGCCAGATGCGTGTTGCGCGGGCGGACGTCGAAATCCTCGAAGTACTTTTCCGCATCCGCCTTGATGCGGGCGTTGTCCATCAGCAGGCCGCCCTGATATTCGGGCTGATCGTGATAGCCGAACGCGACGTTTTCCCAGGCCGCGAAATCCATGATCAGGCCTTCGACCTGACGATCTTCGGGGACATGGCCGATGCCGCGTTCGCGACGGGTGCGGGCGTCGGATCTGGTGCCGGTCAGGTCAAGTTCCTGACCATTCATGCGGATGCTGCCACTGACCGTCGCGCCTTTTTCGGGGTAACCGCCCAGCAGTTCCAGCAGCTGTGTCTGGCCATTGCCGCTGACCCCGGCGATGCCGAGGATTTCGCCCGCGCGGATGTCGAAGCCGATGCCGCGCAGGCGTTCGACGCCCTCGTCATCGACCAGCTTCAGGTCGCGCACCTCCAGAACCGGTGCCTGAGGCGCGGCCGGGGCCTTTTCGACATTCAGGATGACCTTGCGACCGACCATCAGCTCGGCCAGTTCTTCGGGGCTGGTCTCGGCCGTCTTGACCGAGGCGACCATCTGGCCGCGCCGCATCACGCTGACATTGTCGGTGATGTCCATGATTTCACGCAATTTATGCGTAATCAGGATGATGGTCTTGCCCTCGGCCTTGAGGCCTTCGAGGATGCGGAACAGGTGGTCCGCCTCGGCCGGGGTCAGAACGCCGGTGGGCTCGTCAAGGATCAGGATATCGGCCTGGCGATACAGGGCTTTCAGGATTTCGACGCGCTGCTGATGGCCGACCGACAATTCGTCGATCGTCTCATCGGGGTCGACGTTCAACTGATATTCCTGGGCCAGCTGTTTCAGCACATCGCGGGCCTTCGACAGCGAGGGCCGCAGCAGCGCGCCGTCTTCGGCGCCGAGGATGATGTTTTCCAGGACGGTGAAATTCTGCACCAGCTTGAAATGCTGGAACACCATGCCGATGCCCGCGCGGATCGCGGTCTGACTGTCGGCGATGGTGATGGGCTGTCCATCGATCAGGATCTGGCCCGCATCGGGTTTGTAGAACCCGTACAGGATCGACATCAGCGTGGATTTCCCCGCGCCGTTCTCGCCGATGATGCCGTGGATCGTGCCGCGCGGCACGCGCAGGTCGATATCCTTGTTGGCCTGCACCGGCCCGAAGGATTTCGAGATCCGCTTCAACTCGATGGCATAGGGGGCAGCCGTTTCCGGCCGCCCCCCCTGTTTCGCTGCGGCAGCCATTATTCGACCGGGCAGGCGTTGTCGGTCATGTAATCATGGACCGCGATTTCACCCGAGGCGATCTTGGCCTTGGCTTCATCCACGGCGGCCTGCATTTCGGCGGTGACCAGATCGGCGTTGTTCTCGTCGATGGCGACGCCCACACCGTCGGCGGCCAGATCCATGATCTTCACGCCCGGCACCATGTCGGTGCCTGCGACAAAGGCGTCATAGACGGCATTGTCCACACGCTTGACCATCGAGGTCAGCATCTGGCCCGGATGCAGGTGGTTCTGGTTGCTGTCCACACCGACGCCCAGCTTGCCCGCATCGGCCACGGCCTGCAGCACGCCGATCCCGGTGCCGCCTGCGGCCGCATATACCACATCGGCGCCCTGGCTGATCTGGGCCTTGGCCAGTTCGCCGCCCTTCACCGGGTCATTCCACGCGGCCGGGGTGGTGCCGGTATAGTTGATCAGCACCTTGCCTTCGGGCTGGGTCGCCTTGAAGCCCTGCGCATAGCCGCATTCGAATTTGTGGATCAGCGGAATGTCCATGCCGCCGATAAAGCCCGCCACGCCGGTTTCCGACGCCATGCCGGCCATCACGCCCGCCAGATAGCTGCCCTGTTCCTCGGTGAAGACGACTGACTGCACGTTGGGCTGATCGACGACCATGTCGATGATCGCGAATTTGGTGTCGGGATAGTCGGGTGCGATCTTGTTCAGCACGTCACCGAAGGCAAATCCGGTCATGACGATCGGGTTCGCGCCGGTTTCCGCCAGTCGGCGCAGCGCCTGTTCGCGCTGTGCCTCGGACTGCATTTCCAGTTCCTTGTAGCTTCCGCCGGTTTCCTCGACCCAACGGGTCGCGCCGTTGAATGCCGCCTCGTTGAAGGACTTGTCGAACTTGCCGCCCAGATCGAAGATCAGGGCCGGGTCGGCCAATGCGGCGCCTGCCGTCATGGCGGTCACGGCGCATCCTGCCAGAAGCGTTTTTTTCAAGGTCATGGTCAGCCTCATCCTGTTTGAGCAGGCGATTCAAGCCGCCTGCGCTGATGGCCCGATTAGGGCGCATCGACCTCGGGTGGTCAACCGTCTTCTGCGTGATTTCAAAGCCCAAGCCGCAGGATCAGCGCATCTGTCGTCGGTCCGTAATAGCGCGGTCGCCGTCCCGCGATGCGCCAGCCCTGGGCCAGATACAAGGCCTTGGCCGCATCATTGTCGGCGGCGACCTCCAGAAAGGCCTCGCAGGCCTGCATCCGGCGTGACGTGGCGGCAAATTCGGCTGTCAGCGCCCGGCCAAGCCCGTCGCGGCGATGTTCGGGCGCGACCGCCAGAGTCAGCAGCTCGGCCTCGTCCGCGATCACCCGGGCCAGCAGAAACCCCGCGCCCCGTGTCAGCAAGAAGCAGCGGGGCGAGGCAAGAAGTTCCGCGAACTCATCTGCGTTCCAGGGGCGCGGCACGGTAAAGCAACGCGCGTGCAGGGCGGCAAGGTCGTCAGGTGTCATGGCGGGTCAGGGCAGGATGACGGGGGCGGGCATCGATGAGGGCGCGGCGTCGGCAGGGCGCAGATAGATCGGCGCCGGTCGCGGCTGCGGGCGGTCCATGCGCGACAGCGCCAGCCGCGCGATCCCCGTGGCCAGCGGAACCGCCGGCGCAGCCGGCGCGGGGCCGGGCGGCAGCTGGCCGGTCACAGCCTGCTGTGGCCGGCTCGCCCGTTCGGGACAATCCTCGGCGTCGAAATCTTCCCAGATCACCTGATCTCGACGGCCTTCGATGACCACGCGGCACGGCCGGGGCAGATCGCAGGCCGTGGCCTCGGTCACGCTGATCCCGATGGCGGGGCATCCCAAGGACAGGGACAGCCCGCGTGCCGCGGCAACGGCCACGCGAATGCCGGTGAAATTGCCCGGTCCCGTCCCGACGCCGATCACATCCAGATCCGCCCATGCCAGACCGGCCTCGGCCAGCATCTGTTCCAGCATCGGGAACAGCCGCTCGGCCTGACCTTTGGTCATGTGCTCAAGGCGCTCTGCCAGCACCTGCCCGCCGCACAGCAAAGCGGCCGCGCAATGCGCGGCCGATGTGTCAAAGCCCAGGGCGACGCGATCAGGCAACAGGCCGGACCTCGACGACCTCGGGGATATAGTGGCGCAGCAGGTTCTCGATCCCCATCTTCAGCGTCAGGGTCGAGGACGGGCAGCCCGCGCAGGCGCCCTGCATGTGCAGATAGACGACACCGCGATCAAAGCCGTGAAAGGTGATGTCGCCGCCGTCCTGTGCAACGGCGGGGCGGACGCGGGTGTCCAGCAATTCCTTGATCTGCACGACGATCTCGGCATCGGGGCCTTCGTGATGGGCGTGGCCGCCGCTGTCCTGCCCGGCATCGCCTTCGATGGCCGCCGCGCCGGACTGGAAATGCTCCATGATGGCGCCAAGGACCGAGGGTTTCAGGTGATCCCAGGGCGTATCATCCGCCTTTGTGACGGTGACGAAATCGCGGCCCAGAAAGACGCCGCTCACCCCCTCGACCGCAAAGATGCGGCGGGCCAGCGGCGATTTGGCAGCCGTGTCCGCATTGGGGAAATCGGCGGTGCCGCTGCCCAGAACGGTCTCGCCGGGCAGGAATTTCAAAGTCGCCGGGTTCGGCGTGGTTTCGGTCTGAATGAACATGGCGCGCTCCTTTGCGCTTGATATGGCGATCGGACCCTGCCGGGTCAAGCAGCACGGCCGCCGCGCCGGGGCGGGGCCTCAGGTGATGGCTTCCAGACGTTCCTTGGACATTTCGCCGGGAACGATGGTGATCGGGCAGGCCAGCGTTCCGGCCTCGCGCATCAGCCGGGTCAGGACCGGGTTTGCCGCGGACTTGTCGCTGTTCAGGCCCAGAACGACGACGCCGATCTGCGGGTCGTCAGAGATCTGCGAGATCAGTTCCTCGGCCGGATCGCCCTCGCGGATCACCAGTTCGGGTTCGACCTTGGGCTTGGCGCGCATCCATTTCGCGAACACCTCGAAATGCGCCTCGATCCGTTCCTGTGCCTCGGCGCGCATGACATCGGCGACGCCAAAGCCGTGCTGGATGTCCTCGGCCGGGATGACCGACAGGATGACCACGGCCCCTCCGGTATTGGCGGCCCGCATCGCGGCAAAGCGCATCGCGTTCAGGCATTCGCGGCTGTCATCCAGCAGCACCAAGAATTTGCGTGTTCCCACAGGGTTCCCAAAGCTTGTTTCTTCGTCGGACAGTGGCCGAATTGCCATGCTTGTGCAAGAGATTGCGCATGCCGCGGGCCGGTCTGTTCACTTGCGCCGGCCGATGTGTTAGCCCCGTTGACGCGCTGTAACTCGTTGACCGGATGGCATTGTGACGATTCACCATGACTGGGACAAAGCCGAGGCATCGCGCCTGACTACTCTGCAAATGCCGAAGATGGCATGGTTCATGGGTGAGGCGTCAGGTGGCAAGGTGACGGCCATGCCGCTGTCTAAGCGATTGTTTGACGTGTGTTTTGCGACGCTGCTGTTGCTTCCGCTGTCGATCGTCATGCTGGGGGTCGCGCTGATCCTGCTGGTCGCGCAGGGTCGCCCCATCCTTTACAGCGCCGAGCGGATGAAATCGCCGGGTGATTCGTTCAAACAGCTGAAATTCCGCACCATGCTGTTGCAGGAAGATGATTTTGGCGCCACCGGCGCACATAAACATTGGCGGATCACGCCGATCGGCCGGTTCCTGCGCCGTTCGCGCATCGATGAGCTGCCGCAGCTGTTCAATATCCTGCGCGGCGACATGAGCTTTGTCGGCCCGCGCCCGCCCCTGCGCGAATATGTCGAGCGTTTTCCCGCGATCTATGGTCAGGTTCTGCAAAGCCGTCCGGGTGTGACCGGGCTGGCGACGCTGATCTATCATCGCCACGAGGACCGCATTCTGGCCGATTGCCGCAGCGCCGAGGCAACCGAGGCCGCCTATTACCGCCGCTGCCTGCCGGCCAAGATGAAGATCGACCTGATCTATCAAAAGCACCGCGACACCGGGCTGGATCTGTGGATCCTTCTCAGCACGGTGATGATCGTCGTCTCGCGGCGCGACGAACGTCCGCGCCGCCGCGGACGCCGCTAGACATCCTTTGCCCAACCATGACGCGTCTTGTCAGCCGCCCTGGCGGTGGCGCTCGGCGATGGTGAATTCGATGCTGATGCGCAGACCGTCGGCATTGGTGTGGATGTTCAACTCTCCCTGCAACTCGGCCGAGATGACGGCGGCGATCTGCATGCCCAGCCCGCCATCGCTGCTGTCGGCCAGATCGGGCAGGCCGATGCCGTCATCCTCGCAGATCAGGCAGATCGTATCGTCCTGACTGCCGCGTTCGGCGGTCACGCGCACGGTGCCCTCTTGCCCGTCGGGGAAGGCGTGCTTGAAGGAATTCGCGACGAATTCATTGATCAGCGTGCCGACCGCGACCGCCTGTGCCGAGGCGACGGGCAGCTTTTCCGTCTGGACCTTCACCGCGACATTCGCGGGCGCCAGCTTGGCCAGATGCCGGGTCAGGTTCTCGATGTAATGGCCCAGATCCACGACCGGCCCGGCATCGGTGCGATACAGTTCCTCGTGCAGGCGCGCGACGGCATCGATGCGGGAATTCAGCGTCGACAGCGCCTCGACCGTTTCCTCATGCTTGGCGCGGCGCGATGCCAGCCGCACCAGAGAGGACAGCGATTGCAGCGAATTCTTGACCCGGTGATCGACCTCGTGGCGCAGCATCGCCGCGTGGTTCAGCGCCTTGCGCAGTTCTAGCCGCGACATGATCTGTCCCGCCAGAACCCGCAATGTGTCGCGCTGCAACGGTGTCAGTTCACCCGGTTTGCGATCCAGGACGCACAGCGTTCCGATCGGCAGATTGTCCGGGGTTATCAGCAGGGCGCCGGCGTAAAAGCGCAGCCCGTCCTCGCCCTGGCACAGCGGGTTGTCGGCGGTCCGTGGATCGGCCAGCGTGTCGGGAATTTCCAGAAAATCGTCGGTCAGCAGCGCGTGCGAGCAGATCGACTGCGACAGTGGCGTCTGCGGAACGCCCAGCCCCTGTTCGGATTTGAACCACTGCCGATCCTTGTCCACCAGACTGATCAGGGTGATCGGCTTGCCGCAGATCGCCCCGGCAAGGCGCACGATCTCGTCGAATTCGCGCTCGGGATCGGTGTCCAGCACCTCATAGGCGCGCAGCGCGGCAAGACGCTCGCTTTGAAGCGGGTGGGGGGCGGCAGAAACCATCGGGGCAGTATTTCATCCTGTCATGTGCGGGGGCTTCTATACATCGAAACCCGGGCCTGTCGCCGCTAATTTTTGATATTCCTTCGGGGTTACTGGATTTCGGCCAGAAAAATATAGCCTGCGCCATAGATCGTCTTGATCAGGCGCGGGTTTTTAGGATCTTCGCGCAGCTTGGTGCGCAGGCGCGAAATACGCACATCCATTGCCCGATCAAAGCTGTCGCCCGCCGCCCCGCCCAGGGTTTCCAGCATCTGGGCGCGGGTGATCAGGCGGCGGGGATTGTCGGTGAACATGCGCAGCACCTCGGCCTCGGCGTGCGACAGGGGGGTCTCGCTGCCATCGGGGGCGGTCAGGCTGTAGCGGTCGAAATCGGCGGTCCATCCGGCAAAGCGCAGGGTGGTCGCACCGCTGCGGGGGGATTGGGCCGGGCGGCGCAGGCGGGCGCGGATACGGGCCACGACCTCGGCCGGTTCAAAGGGCTTGATGATATAGTCGTCGGCGCCCAGTTCCAGGCCGGTCACCCGATCCTGCACCTGCGCCCGTCCCGAGATGATGATGATCGCCGCGCCCGATTCCGTCGCCAGCCGATGCACCAGCGCCAGCCCGTCGCGGTCGGGCAGGCCCAGATCGATCAGGCAGGCTTCGGGGGTGATGCGGCGCAGCGCGGCTTCGAATTCGGTGGCGCGCGAAAAGCTTTGGGTGCGAAAGCCCGCCTGTTCCAGCGCTTGCGACAGAAGGCGGCGGATTTCGGGTTCGTCATCCAGAATGGCGATCAGCGGGGCATCGGTCATGGGGCATCCTTGGCGGCGCAGGCAAGGGCGGTGGCAAGCCGCGCGGGGGTGAAGGGTTTCGTCAGCACCGGACCCGTGGCACGTTCGCGCAACGGATCGCCCGGCGGCAGCGATGTCATCAGCACCGTGGGCAGATCGGCGGCCAGATCCAGACCCAGACCGTCGCCCAGCTGGATATCGGACAGGACTAGGGTCAGCCCCGGCAGGTCGGTCAGGGCGCGGGCCTCGGCCAGGCTTGCGGCCTCGATCACCGCATGGCCAAGCGCGATCAGCATGTCGCGGGCATCGGCGCGGATGGTATCGTCATCCTCGACCAGCAGCACCATCTGACGGCTGACCGGGCGCAGCGGCAGGCGCAGCGTGACCCGCGCGCCGGTGTCGCCGTTTTCCAGCCGCATCGTGCCGCCCACCAGCTTGGTCTGGTCATAGACCATCGACAGCCCCAGCCCCGATCCCTGACCCTTCTTGGTGGAAAAGAACGGTTCGGTCCCGCGGCGCAGCGCCTCGGGGGTGAAGCCGGGGCCGGTATCCTCGATCAGCAGCTCGATCCATTCGCCCGAGATGCGGGCGGTCAGCGTGATCCGCCCCGGTCCGGCCATCGCGGCGTTGGCGTTCAGGATCAGGTTCAGCGCGCTGTCCTGCAAAGCGCCGGGATCCAGCAGCAGAGGGTCCGATTGCAGGTCGATCCGCATGTCCAGCACGACACCATCGCCCAGGCTTGGCCGCGCCAGAACCGCCAGATCGCGCAGCAGCGCGGGCAGATCGGTCGGCTGCAACGACACGTCGCGCGCGCCGCTGATCTGTGCCAGACGGTTCAGCAGATCGGCCCCGCGCCGTGCGGCGGCCAGCGTCGCCTGAACATCCTCGGCCGCGCCCTGTGGCAGGTCTTGCGCAGCCAGCCGACCCTGAAGGCCAAGGATGATGGTCAGCAGATTGCCGAAATCATGCGCCATGCCAGATGTCAGCTGCGCGGCAAGGCTGCGCTTGCCGGCATGGGACAGCGCCTCGCGGGCCTGCACCTCGGCGCTGACATCGGTGGACAGCACATAGACGCCATGTTCGGCCCCGTCAGGCGTCAGCGCGATGCGGATGCGCCGCCCCGATGTGGGATGCGTGATCTCGAACACCTGCGGTTCGCCCGACAGGGTGGCGTCGATATGGGGTTTCAGCGTGGCCCATGTCGATGCGCCAAGCGCCTGTTCGACGGTCAGCCCGACGATCGGATCGGACGCCCCCGGAAAAATCGAGGGCAGCCTGCGGTTCGAAAAGCTGTAGCGATAATCGCGGTCGATATGGGCGATATGGGCGGGGACCATTTCGGTGACCTGCCGGGTACGCGCCTCGATCCGGGTCAGGACGCGCTGCGCCTCTTGCAGGGCGGCGTTGCTGGCGGCCAGTTCCCTGTTGGTGGCGGCCAGACGTTCGGCATTTTCCAGAACCTGCTCGGACAGTTCGGCCGAGCGTGCGCGCAGCAAGGCTTCCTGCCGCTTGATATCGGTGATGTCGGTATAGACGGTGATCCAGCCGCCTTGCCCAAGCGGTGCGCCCTCGACCCCGATCCAGCGCCCATTGGCACGCTGGCGTTCGAAATAATGCGGCTGAAAGGCGCGGGCCTGATCGACGCGCAGGGTCACGGCCTGATCGGGGTCGTCCTGCGGACCGTATTCGCCACGCGCGACCAGATAGCGGATCGTCTCTTCGAAGCTGGTGCCGGGACGGGTCAGGCAATCGGGCAGGTCGAACATCGCCTGGTACTGACGATTGGCCACCGCCAGTCGAAGGTCGGCGTCGAAAATCGACAGCGCCTGACCGATCAGATTGATGCCTGACCGCATCAGCTCCGCGCTTGGATCACGCGCCCCTACCATCGCCACCCGTCGGTTTCCATCTGATGCCTCCTGCTGCCCGTCTTGCCTAGCATCGGGCGCAGCGGGGCAAAAGCGCTGAAACATTTCGTTGGATTCTGGCAAAACTGCGGCAAAGATTGGCGGCAAAGGTCAAGGTATTCGGGACACGGAGGAGGTGGCCCGGATGACGCGGGCAACGACCCGCGACAGGGGAGGAAACATGACGGACCCGCAGGCGCCGCAGGGCGAATTGCATTCCATACCCGCGCTGCTGGCGCGGAACGTGGCCCGTTTCGGCCAACGGCCCGCCTATCGCGAAAAGGAATTCGGGATCTGGCAAAGCTGGACCTGGGCGCAGGCTGCCGAAGAGATTCGGGCCCTGGCCCTGGGCCTGTTGGCACTGGGGCTGAAACCGGGCGATTACGTGGCCATCATCGGTCGCAACCGGCCCGCCCATTACTGGGGCATGATCGCGGCCCAGATGTGCGGCGCGATTCCCGTGCCGCTGTATCAGGACGCCGTCGCCGAAGAGATGGCCTATGTGCTGGGCCATTGCGGCGCGCGCTTTGTCCTGTGCGGCGATCAGGAACAGGTCGACAAGGTGCTGGAGGTCGAAGAGACCGTCACAGGCATCGACCAGATCATCTATACCGACAAGCGCGGAATGCGGAAATACGACCATTCCCGCATGAACGCGCTGTCGGACGTGCAGTCCGAAGGCCGCGCCGCCGCGCAGCGTCTGGCCCCCGAACTGGACGCCCGCATCGCCGCGCTGGATTACGACAGCACCTGCGTGATGCTGTATACCAGCGGCACCACCGGCAAGCCCAAGGGCGTCGTGCTGTCGAACCGCAACATTATCGAAACCTCGAAGAATACCGCCGAATTCGACCATCTGACCCATCGCGAAGAAATCGTGGCCTATCTGCCGATGGCGTGGGTCGGCGATTTCATCTTCTCGGTCGGGCAGGCGATCTGGTCGGGCTTCACCGTCAACTGCCCCGAGGGCGCGCATACGATGATGACCGATATGCGCGAAATCGGCCCGACCTATTTCTTTGCCCCGCCGCGCGTCTTCGAAGGTCAGCTGACCACCGTGATGATCCGGATGGAGGATGCGGGCCGGTTCAAGCGCTGGCTGTTCAACCGCTTCATGAATGTCGCCCGCCGCGTCGGTCCCGATCTTCTGGACGGCAAGCCCGTCGGTTTCGCCGACAGGATGTCCTATGGGTTGGGCAAACTGTTCGTCTATGGCCCGCTGAAGAACACGCTGGGCTTCAGCCGCATCCGCGTCGGCTATACCGCGGGCGAGGCGATCGGCCCCGAAATCTTTGATTTCTATCGCAGCCTCGGGATCAACCTGAAACAGCTTTACGGCCAGACCGAGGCCTCGGTTTTCATCACCCAGCAGCCGGACGGGCAGGTCCGTTCCGATACGGTGGGCGTGCCCAGCCCCGGCGTCGAGGTGAAGATCGCCGAGAATGGCGAGGTGTTCTATCGCAGCCCCGGCACCTTCGTCGAATATCTGAACAACCCCGACAGCACCGCCAGCACCAAGGACCCCGAAGGCTGGGTCGCGACAGGCGATGCGGGCTTCTTCGAAGAGGCGACCGGCCATCTGCGCATCATCGACCGCGCCAAGGATGTCGGAAAGATGGCCGATGGCAGCATGTTCGCGCCCAAATATGTCGAGAACAAGCTGAAGTTCTATGCCAACATCCTTGAGGCCGTCGTGCTGGGCAATGGTCGCGATTACTGCACCGCGATGATCAATATCGACCTGAACGCCGTGGGCAACTGGGCGGAACGCAACAACATCGCCTATGCCAGCTATCAGGAGCTTGCCGGCCATCCGCAGGTCTATGCCACGATCAGGGACCATGTCGAGGCGGTGAACAGATCCGTCGCCGAAGACCCGATGCTGGCGGGCTGCCAGATCCACCGTTTCCTTGTCCTGCACAAGGAACTGGACCCCGATGACGGCGAAATGACCCGCACCCGCAAGGTGCGCCGCGCGGTCATCAACGAGAAATTCGCCGATCTCGTTGACGCGCTCTATGACGGATCGGGCAGCATCTACACCGAAACCGAGGTGACCTACGAGGATGGCCGCAAGGGCCAGATCAAGGCGACGCTGCAGATCGCCGATGTCCAGGTCTTCGGCGATGCCGGACAGCAGAAGGTGGCGGCAGAATGAACCAGCTTGCAACAGAGGAAGGTTACGTCACCGCGGATGGCCGCCAGATCGGCGGCACCCTGATGGAGATGAAGAACATCACCCTGCGCTTTGGCGGCGTGGTCGCGATCAAGGATATCAGCTTCGACATCCGCCAGGGCGAGATCCGCGCGATCATCGGCCCGAACGGGGCGGGCAAATCCTCGATGCTGAACGTGATTTCGGGCTTCTATGTCCCGCAGGAAGGCGAGGTCTGGTTCAAGGGCTATCGCCGCGGCCCGATGAAACCCTACGAGGTCGCCCGGCTGGGCATCGCCCGGACCTTCCAGAACATCGCCCTGTTCGACGGGATGAGTGTGCTGGACAATATCATGACCGGGCGACTCAATCGCATGAAGGCTGGGTTTCTGTCGCAGGCGCTGTGGTGGGGTGCGGCCGAGCGCGAGGAGATCGCCAATCGCGAACAGGTCGAAAAGATCATCGACTTCCTCGAAATCCAGAACATCCGCAAGACCCCGGTCGGCCGCTTGCCCTATGGCCTGAAGAAACGCGTTGAGTTGGCCCGGGCGCTGGCGGCCGAACCGCAATTGCTGCTGCTGGACGAACCGATGGCCGGCATGAATGTCGAGGAAAAAGAGGACATGAGCCGCTTCATCCTGGATGTGAACGACGAATTCGGCACCACCATCGCCCTGATCGAACACGATATGGGCGTGGTCATGGACCTCAGCGACCGGGTGGTCGTGATGGATTATGGCCGCAAGATCGGCGACGGCACCCCTGACGAGGTGCGCAACAACCAGGAAGTCATCGACGCCTATCTGGGGGTGTCCCATGACTAGGAAGGGAATGGCGTGATGGATCAACTTGTCTTCGCCGCCGAGGTGTTTCTGAACGGTCTGATGACCGGGGTGATGTATGCGCTTGTCGCGCTTGGCTTCGTTCTGATCTTCAAGGCCTCGGGTGTCTTCAACTACGCGCAGGGCGTGCTGGCGCTGTTCGCCGCGTTGACCCTGGTCGGGATTCAGCAGGGGCAGGTGCCGTTCGCCCATCTGATCAACGCGATGCTGGGCACCCATATCAGCAGCTTCGGCTGGACGGTGCCTGCGCTGCTTGCGATCCTGCTGACCGCCGGCGTGATGGTGCTTTTGGCCTTCCTGATCGAAAAGCTGGTGCTGCAACATCTGGTCGGGCAGGAGCCGATCATCCTGTTCATGGCAACGATCGGCCTTGCCTATTTCCTTGAAGGACTGGGCGATGTGATGTGGGGCGCGGATATCAAGACATTGGATGTCGGCCTTCCGCAGGGCATCTCGGACGGCATCGAGGCTGTCACCGGCGAATGGTTCGGCTATGGCTTCTTCATCGACCGACTGGATATCTGGGCCACGATCATCGCCGCCCTTCTGGTCGCCGCCCTCGTCGCCTTCTCGCAATACACGAAACAAGGCCGAGCCATGCGCGCCGTGGCCGACGATCACCAGGCCGCATTGTCGGTGGGCATCAGCCTGCGTTTCATCTGGGTCATGGTCTGGTCGATCGCGGGCTTCGTCGCCTTGGTCGCGGGGATCATGTGGGGCACCAAGTCGGGCGTGCAGTTCAGTCTGTCGCTGATCGCACTGAAGGCGCTGCCGGTTCTGATGCTGGGCGGTTTCACGTCGATCCCCGGCGCCATCATCGGCGGACTGATCATCGGGGTGGGTGAAAAACTGTTCGAATTCCTGATCGGGCCGATGGTCGGCGGCGCGACGGAGAACTGGTTTGCCTATGTGCTCGCCCTTCTGTTCCTCGTCTTCCGGCCCCAAGGCCTGTTCGGCGAGCGCATCATCGAACGGGTGTGACGATGGGAACCTATGATGCCTCCGGCAGGGGTATTTGGACAAAGAAGAATTCTGGCCCCAGCGCGCTTCTTCTTTGGGAAAATACCCCGCGGGGGTGCGGGGGCGCGAAGCCCCCGGTGCGAAACGCTGAAAAGGAGCGCCGCGATGCTGTATCGTGAGGCAGGGGATTTCAAGACAAGCTACCGCGACGACGGACAGACCTTTCCGATCCGTCTGGACCGCTGGGGATATTATATCGTGCTGGCGGTGGCGTTCGGGATCATTCCCTTCATCATCAACGACTATTGGGCCAGCGCGGTCTTTGTACCCTTCCTGATCTATGCGGTCGCGGCCCTGGGACTGAATATTCTGACCGGTTATGCGGGTCAGGTCAGTCTGGGGACGGGGGGGTTCATGGCGGTTGGGGCCTATGCCGTCTACAAGCTGATGACCGCTTTTCCCGATGTCAGCATCGTGATCCACATCCTGCTGGCGGGGGGCGTGACGGCCATTGTCGGAATGCTGTTCGGCCTTCCCAGCCTGCGGATCAAGGGGTTCTATTTGGCGGTCGCCACACTGGCGGCACAGTTCTTTCTGGTCTGGCTGTTCAACAAGGTGCCGTGGTTCTACAACTATTCCGCCTCGGGCCAGATCAACGCGCCTGAACGTACGGTGCTGGGTTGGGCGGTGACCGGGCCCGCGACCAGTGCGACGGCGAAATATCTGATCTGCCTGTGCTTTGTGGTGGCACTGGCCTGGGTTGCGCGCAATCTGACGCGCGGGACGCTGGGTCGGAAATGGATGGCCATTCGCGATATGGACATCGCGGCCGAGATCATCGGCGTGAACCCTTTGACCGCGAAACTGTCCGCCTTTGCCGTCAGCAGTTTCTTCATCGGCGTCGCCGGGGCCCTGCTGTTCGCGGTTTATCTGGGCGCCGCCGAAGTCGGTGAGGCCTTCGGCATCAACAAGAGCTTTCTGGTGCTGTTCATGATCATCATCGGTGGGCTGGGCAGCATCTTTGGCGCCTTTGCCGGGGCGGCCTTCATGGTGATGTTGCCGGTGTTGCTGAAGAATGTGCTGGTTGGTTCGCTTGGCTGGCCGACCGATCTGGCGGCGCATATCGAACTGATGATCGTCGGGGCGCTGATCGTTATCTTCCTGATCGTCGAGCCGCATGGGCTGGCACGCCTTTGGGCGCTGACGAAGGAAAAGCTGCGGCTGTGGCCGTTCCCGCACTGAAGCTGAAAAAGACCGGGCAACCGGCGCATTTGAACCTTGGGGAGGAGACCCGAATGAAGACCAAGCTAACTGCCCTTGTCGCAGCCGGGATGATGGCTGCGGCCCCCGCGATGGCCGATCTGGTCGTGCCCAATCTCAGCTATCGCACCGGGCCTTACGGCGCGAACGGCACCCAATATGCCGATGGCTTCAACGACTATTTCGCGCTGCTGAACGAACGCGACGGTGGCATCGGCGGCGAGATGATCCAGGTGCCGGAATGCGAAACCGCCTATAATACCGAAAAGGGGGTCGAATGTTACGAATCCACCAAGGACAGTGGCGCGCTGGTCTATAACCCGCTGTCGACCGGCATCACCTATCAGCTGATCCCGAAGGTCAGCGTCGACAAGAAGGTGCTGTATACGCCGGGCTATGGCCGCACCTCGGCCAAGAATGGCAAGGTGTTCGAATGGGTTTTCAACGCGCCCGCGAACTATTGGGACGGGGCGTCGGTCGCGATCAAGTATCTGCTGGACGAAAATGGCGGAGATCTGTCGGGCAAGAAGGTCGCGCTGGTTTTTCACAACAGCGCCTATGGCAAGGAGCCGATCCGCACGCTGGAAGGCCTGGCCGAAAAGCATGGTTTCGAACTGAGCCAGATCCCGGTCGATGCACCGGGCCAGGAACAGAAGTCGCAATGGCTGCAGATCCGCCGCGACAAGCCCGATTACGTCATCATGTATGGCTGGGGCGTGATGAACCAGGCCGCCATCCAGGAGGCCGCCAATATCCGCTTCCCGATGGAGAATTTCATCGGCATCTGGTGGTCCGGTTCGGAGGTCGATGTTCTGCCGGTGGGTGAAAAGGCGAATGGTTACAAGGCGCTGACCTTCAACGGTGTGGGCATGGACTATCCGGTCTATGACGACATCAAGACCCACCTGATCGAGACCGGCAAGGCCTCGCAAGGGGGCGAGCATGTCGGTTCGGTGCTGTATTCGCGCGGCATGTATGCGGCGGTCGTGATTTCCGAAGCGATCCGCAAGGCACAGGAAGTCGCCGGCACCTCGGCAATCAGCCCCGAACAGCTGCGTGAGGGTTTCGAACAGCTTGAAATCACGCCGGAACGTCTGGCGGAAATCGGGCTGCCGGACTTTGGCCCCGAAATCAAGATGAGCTGCGACAACCACGGCGGCAGCGGCATGGCCCGTCTGCAGCAATGGGACGCCAGCGCCAAGCAGTGGAACCTGATCACCGAGTTCACCGAGCCCGATCAGGAAATCATCGCGCCGCTGATCCAGCAGGACAGCGAAGCCTATGCCGCTGAATCCGGCATCACGCCGCGCGATTGCTGAGACCCGGCCACCGGCGGCATCCGTCGCCGGTGGCACCCATGAACCGGAGATCCGCCATGTTCGACGCCGAGTCCCGCGAGACGCTGCTGGAAGTCAACAATATCGAGGTGATCTATAATCACGTGATCCTTGTCCTGAAGGGCGTCAGCCTGTCGGTCCCCAAGGGCGGCATCACCGCGCTGCTGGGCGGCAATGGTGCCGGCAAGACCACGACCCTGAAGGCCATTTCCAACCTTCTGGCCAGCGAACGCGGCGAGGTTACCAAGGGCAGCATCACCTATCGCGGCAGCCGTGTGGCCGATCTGAACCCCGCCGCCCTGGTCAAGCGGGGCGTCATTCAGGTGATGGAAGGCCGCCATTGTTTCGAGCATCTGACCGTCGAGGAAAACCTGCTGACCGGCGCCTATACCCGCAGCGACGGGCAGGCGGCGATCAAGCGCGATCTGGAAATGGTCTATGATTATTTCCCGCGGCTGCGCGAACGCCGCAAGTCGCAGGCAGGCTATACCTCGGGTGGGGAACAGCAGATGGTGGCGATGGGCCGTGCGCTGATGTCGCGGCCGGAAACGATCCTGCTGGACGAACCCTCGATGGGGCTTGCCCCGCAGCTGGTCGAGCAGATCTTCGAGATCGTCAAGGCGGTCAACGAAGGCGAGGGCGTGACCTTCCTGTTGGCGGAACAGAACACCAATGTCGCGCTGCGCTATGCCCACTACGGCTATATCCTGGAAAATGGCCGTGTGGTGATGGATGGTCCCGCCGCTGCGCTGCGCGAGAACCCCGATGTGAAGGAATTCTATCTGGGCATGTCCGACGAAGGCCGCAAATCCTTCCGCGATGTGCGCAGCTATCGCCGGCGCAAGCGCTGGCTGGCCTGAGGAACGCGTCATGACCTATTTCGACGAACTGGAAACCCGTGACCACGAGGCACGGGCCAAGGCTCTTGCATCCGATCTGCCGGCTGCGTTGCAGCGGGCGCGCATGGCCCCGGCCTTGGCGCGGTTGCTGCGCGAGGTCGAGCCCGATCAGGTCCGCGACCGGGTCGCGTTGGCGCGGCTGCCGGTGATCCGCAAGGCCGAACTGTCCGAGGCGCAAAAGAAGTCACCGCCTTTCGGCGGCTATGCCACGCGCCGAGCGTCGGAATTCGATCATATCTTTCAAAGCCCCGGCCCGATCTATGAACCGGGTCGTCGCGATCAGGACTGGTGGCGGCTGGGGCGGTTTCTGCATGCCTCGGGGGTGGGGCGGGGCGATATCGTCCAGAACTGCTTTGGCTATCATCTGACACCGGCGGGGATGATGTTTGAAAGCGGGGCGCGGGCGGTCGATGCGGCGGTGCTGCCTGCCGGGACCGGCCAGACCGAGCTGCAGGTGCGCGCCGCGGTCGATATCGGCACCACCTGCTATGCGGGGACGCCCGATTTCCTGAAGGTGATCTTGGATCGCGCCGATGAGATGGGCGAATCCTTGTCCCTGACCAAGGCCGTGGTCGGCGGCGGTGCACTGTTTCCGTCGCTGCGTCAGGCCTATGCCGACCGCGGGATCGTGACCCGGCAATGCTATGCCACCGCGGATCTGGGCAATATCGCCTATGAGACCGATGCGGTGGACGGGATGATCGTCGATGAGGGGGTGATCGTCGAGATCGTGCGCCCCGGCACCGGCGATCCGGTTCCCGATGGTGAGGTGGGCGAGGTTCTGGTCACCACGCTGAACCCTGATTATCCGCTGATCCGCTTTGCGACGGGCGATCTGTCGGCGGTGCTGTCGGGCGACAGCCCTTGCGGGCGCACGAACATGCGTATCAAGGGCTGGATGGGCCGCGCCGATCAGACGACCAAGATCAAGGGCATGTTCGTGCGCCCCGAACAGGTCGCCGCCTTGGTATCGCGCCATCCCGAAATCGCCCGCGCCCGCGTGATCGCCGACCGCGAGGGCGAGATGGACGTGCTGACGGTGCAGTTGGAATCCCCCGCCGACAGTGGCGATGCCTATGCCGCCAGCGTCGCCGATACATTGAAGATGAAGGGGCGCGTCCAGATCGTGCCGCCCGGCAGCCTGCCCAATGATGGCAAGGTGATCGAGGATCGCCGCAGTTATGACTGAATAGGGCGCATTTGATGCGTTAACTTGTTTCATTTCCGCGGTGCCGCGACATTCAGGGTCACATTGGAATCGCGGGGGACATCATGGCTGCGGGAAATGGCCCTCAGGGGTCGACCATTATCATCAAGCGCAGCACGGGTGGCGGCGAACACGGTCATCACGGCGGGGCCTGGAAGGTTGCCTATGCGGATTTCGTGACCGCGATGATGGCATTCTTTCTGCTGATGTGGCTGCTGAACGCGACCACTGAAAAGCAGCGTTCCGGGCTGGCCGACTATTTCAATCCCACCGTGGTCCAGCAACCCGGCGCGTCGGGGGACGGGGTCGAGGCCGGTGTGCGTCACGCGGTCCGGCAGGACCTGACCGACGCGCAACGCGCGGCCGAGTTCGACGATATCGCCCGGCAGATCCAGTCGCAGCTGACCGGAACGGGCGCCGAATCGATGCAGATGACCAATATCCTGCGCCATGTCGTGACCCGCATGACGGATGAGGGGCTGGTGATCGAATTGGGCGATCTGACCGACGCGCCGCTTTTCGTGGATGACACCGCCCAACCACATCCGGCCCTGAAGGAACTGACCGCAATCGTGGCACGTGTGCTGGCCCATACGCGCAATGATCTTGCCATATCGGGTCATGTGCGTTCTTTCCCCGAGATCCTGAAATCCTCGCCGGTCTGGGCCTTGTCGGATGCGCGTGCCCATACGGTCCGCAACCTTCTGGAACGCGGTGGTCTGCCGGACCAGCGCGTTCAGCGGGTCAGCGGCTATGCCGATCGCAAGAACCGGTCGGGCAATCCGATGGATGCCGCGAACAACCGGATAGAAGTGATTTTACTGAGATAGCATTGGAGCCGGGGCCGCCATTAGGCGAATCTTAAGCTGTCGCAGGCAAGGATCGGACCAAGAATTCATTCAGAAAGGTTCGCTTCTATGTCGATGTCTTCCGCGATGAGCGCCGGTGTCTCTGGTCTGGCCGCGAACTCTACCCGGCTTGCCACGATCTCTGACAACATCGCGAATTCGGGTACCTATGGCTACAAGCGCATGGAGACCGAGTTCGACAGTTTCGTGCTGAACCAGAACCGGCAGGCGGGGCTGTATTCGGCGGGCGGTGTCCGCGCCTCGACCCATCGCGTGATCGAAGAGGATGGCGCCCTGGTGCCGACCTCGCATCCGATGGATATCGCGATTTCGGGTCGGGGTATGCTGCCTGTGACCTCGGCCGTTGATCTGGATAACGGGTTTGAAACGCTGCCGATGATGATGACCCGGACGGGGTCGTTCCGCACCGATTCGGACGGCATCCTGCGGACCGAATCCGGGCTGGTTCTGCTGGGCTGGCCCGCGCAGGCGGATGGCAGCGTCCCCACGATGCCGCGCGATACGATGGGGACGCTGGAACCGGTGCAGATTGCCGCGAACCAGACCGCAGGCGACCCGACGACCCGCGTCAATCTGGGTGTGAACCTGCCTGCGACGGAAACCGAACCGACGGCATCCGGCGACCCCCTGACCCTGAAGGTCGAATATTTCGGCAATCTCGGAACCTCGGAATCGCTGGATATCACCTTTATCCCCGATACCTCTGATCCGACGGGCATGTCGCATACCTGGACGCTGGAAATTCGCGATTCCGCGTCCGATCCGGCCGCGAACCTGATCGGTACCTATCAGATCGAATTCGATTCATCGATGGCGAGTGGGGGCAGCATCCTGTCGGTCAATCCGCCGCTTGGCTATAATGCGACGACCGGAAATCTGGCGTTGAATGTCGCGGGTGGACCGATGGACCTGTTCATCGGCGTGCCCGGCGGCACCACGGGCCTGCGCCAGCTTTCCGCCAGCTTCGCACCGACCAACATCACCAAGAACGGATCGCCTGTCGGCAATCTGACGGCGGTCGAAATCGATGAGAACGGCTATATCAACGCAACCTATGACACCGGCTTCATCAAGACGCTGTATCAGGTGCCTTTGGTAGATGTGCCGAACCCCAATGGCCTGATGTCGGTCGACGGGCAGGCATTCAAGATCTCGCCCACCTCGGGCAATTTCTTCCTGTGGGATGCGGGCGATGGACCGACCGGCGCGGTGCAGGGCTACGCGCGCGAGGCATCGACGACCGATGTGGCCGAGGAACTGACCCATCTGATCCAGACCCAGCGGGCCTATTCCTCGAACGCCAAGATCATCCAGACGGTCGATGAGATGTTGCAGGAAACCACCAATATCAAGCGCTAAGCCCGAAGCAAGAGGACAACGGATATGAGCATCGCGAAGGCGTTATCGAATGCCGTTTCGGGGCTGACGGCGACAGCGCGCGGGACAGAAACGGTCGCCTCGAACCTGGCGAATATCATGACGCCGGGATATGCGCGGCGCGAAATGGCCGTCAGTGCCCAGACCATGGGCGGGGCTGGCGGCGGCGTGCGGATCGACGGCATTACGCGGGTCGTGAATGCCGGTCTGATGGCAGAAATGCGTGCCGCCGGTTCCGCGCAGGCCGAAGCCGCGACCCGGCTGCAGTTTCTGAACGCAGCCGAGGACCTGATCGGTCTGCCGGGCGAGGCCGGCGGCCTGGGTTCGGCGCTGTCGGGATTTCAATCCGCGTTGCTTGAAGCCGGGGCGCGTCCGGATGACGAACTGCGTCTGGCGAATGTCCTGTCCTCGGCGCAGGGGCTGGCGTCACGATTGAATGCGGCATCCGATGCCGTTCAGGCCATGCGCGGCGAGGCCGATCATGCCATTGCCCGCGATGTCGCAGCCCTGAACACGGGGCTGGAGCGGGTGGCCTATCTGAACAAGCGCATCTCGATCATCACCGCCGAGGGGAACGATCCGTCTTCTCTGGTCGATGAAAGGCAGGCCGTGATCGACCAGATCAGCACGATTGTCCCCGTGCAGGAAATCGCACGGGAACATGGCAAGGTCGCGCTGTTCACGACCGAAGGCGCGACGCTGTTGGACGGCAGCACCCCGGCACAGTTCGGCTTTGCCGAAATGCCGCAGATCGCGGCCGGACAGACGCCGGACAATTCCTTGATGAGCCGTCTTGTCGTCAACGGCGCGGAACTGTCGGCCAGCCAGATGCGGCTGTTTGCAGGCGGCTCGTTGCAAGGGCATTTTTCGGTGCGTGATGAGCTTGCGCCCCAGCTGCAACAAGAACTTGATACGCTGGCACTGGATCTGCACGACCGCCTTGCAAGCGCGGCTGCGGATCCGACCATCGGGGCGGGCGGCGCGGGGTTCTTTACGGATGGCGGCAGCCGCGCGGATTTGTCCACGGTGGTCGGCCTGGCGGGCCGGCTGTCGGTCAATGCGGCGCTGGATCCGACCCAAGGTGGCGATCTGTGGCGTATCCGCAGTGGCACCGGGGCCGCCACCGCCGGACCAGCGGGCGATACTGCGCAGCTGAACCGTCTGACTGCGGCGCTGGACAAGGCGCAGGCTGCGCCCGCGACCGGGGTCCTGTTGGGAAACGCTACCCTGGCGCAGCGGATCGCAGGGCTTGAATCGCTGACTTCGACCCGCCGTGTCTCGGTCGAGGCAGACAGCGCCATCCGCAACAGCCGGTACGAGACGATCTCGGGGCGGTTCATGGCCGATGGCGTCGATAGCGATGCCGAGATGCAAAAGCTTCTGGAATACGAACAGGCCTATGCCGCGAATGCGCGCGTCATTCAGGCGATCGAAGAAATGATGGATCAGATTCTGAGGTTGTGAACATGGCACTACACTCGATCGGAGATCAGGCGCGTGCCTTCGCGATGAAAACCGCGACCACCCGCGTGAAAAATCAGCTGGATGTGCTGACCAAGGAATTGTCCAGTGGCGAGGTCGCCGATCTGGGACAACGTCTGGGCGGCAATACCAAGGCGATCAACCAGATCGAAACGCGGCTGACGACACTTGCGCAGATGCGGCAGAACGGCGCCGAGATCGCGGCATATACAACGGGGCTGCAGGATGTTCTGGGAAAGCTGCACAGCGATACTTCGGCGCTTGCGGTGGCTTTGCTGACCGAACCTGTGTCCCCGACCCCCGACCTGCTGGCCACCCGTTCGGCCGAGATTGGCGACAGTTTTGCGACGACGGTCAGTCGTCTGAATGGGGAGGTCGCGGGTCAGTTCCTGTTTTCGGGCCTGAACACGCAACAGGCGCCGCTGGACAGCAGCGAAGCGATGCTGGCCAGCTTGGTGACGCTGACCGCAGGCCTGACAACCGCGGCGGATGTCGCACAGGCAGTCAGCGATTGGTTCGACGCGCCTGTGGGCGGCGGCGGATTTCTGGACAATGCCTATCACGGCACCGTCGGTGCCGAGCGTCAGATCACCGTGGGCGAAAATCGTCAGGTCTCTGTTTCCACGGACGCCGCATCGCAGGGTGTTCGCGATGCGTTGAAGGGGATGGCGATGGGCGCGCTTGTTTCCAAGGGTATTCTGGCCGGTCAATATGATCAGCAGCTACAGCTGATGTCCCGTGGTGCGGAAACCCTGCTGAACAATGAAACGCGGCTTCTGTCCGAGGTCTCCAGCGTCGCGCAGGCGCAGCAAAGCATCGAGAACGGTCAGACCGAAACGGCGGCCAGCAGTTCGGTCCTGACGATCGCCCGGAACGAAATTCGCAGCGCGGATCCTTACGAAACTTCGCTGGCGCTGAAGGAAACCGAAAGCCAGCTGGAACAGATCTACGCCATCACCGCCCGCCTTTCGAACCTGAAGCTGGTGGAGTATCTGCGGTGAGGCGCTGGCTTGTCCTGCTGCTGTCGCTGTGCATTGCCGGCAGCGTTGCCGCCGCGCCGGTTCGGATCAAGGACATGGCCGATTTCGACGGGGTGCGTGGCAACGATCTTGTCGGCTATGGTCTGGTCGTGGGTCTTGACGGCACGGGCGACAGTTTCCGCAACGCCCCCTTCACCGAAGAAATGCTGGCTGGCCTGCTGGAGCGTCTGGGCGTGAATGTCACAGATGATGCGTTGCGGTCGAAGAATGTTGCCGCCGTGGTGGTGACCGGCGTGCTGCCTGCTTTCGCAAGGTCGGGTAGCCGTATCGATGTCGGCGTCTCGACCATTGGCGATGCGTCCAGCCTTCTTGGCGGAACCCTGGTGATGACCCCGATGAAGGCGGCGGACGGAAATATCTATGCGGTCGCCCAGGGCTCGATCATCGCGGGCGGCGTTGCGGTCGAAGGCGAGGCCGCGCGTGTTGTCGAAGGCGTGCCCACCGGCGGCGCCATCCCGTCAGGCGCGCGGGTCGAACGCGAGGTCGATTTCGACTTTTCGCAGATCCAGAACATCCGCATTGCCCTGCGCACGCCCGATTTCACGACCGCGACCAGGATCGAGGATGCCATCAACCGCGACTTCAACCGACAGCTTGCCGTCACGCAGGACAGCGGCACCGTGGTCGTCGAATTTCAGGATCTGGGCGAGGTGAACCCTGCGCGGGTGCTGGGCCGGATCGAGAATTTGACCGTGCAGCCCGAGGATCGCGCGAAGGTGGTCATCGACCACAAGGCCGGAACGATCGTCATGGGCGAACGCGTCCGCATCTCGCGTGTTGCGGTGTCGCAGGGCAATCTGACCCTGCGTGTCAGCGAGGCGCCGGTCGTGTCACAGCCCAACCCGTTTGCCGAAGGTGAAACCGTGACCGTGCCGCGGACCTTTGCCGAGGTCCGGGAAGAGCCCGGCATCGGTTTTGCCGAGATCGCCGATGAAACCTCGCTGAGCGATCTGATCGAGGGGCTGAATGCCCTTGGCGTCGGGCCGCGCGACATGATCGACATCCTGAAATCCATCCATGCGGCAGGTGCGCTGCACGCCGAACTGATCATCGAGTAGTGCATGTGTGGCGCCAACGGCCGATCTGGGGCGGCGTCGAATGGGCCTTCGAAGATCGGGCAGAGTGGCCTATAGACGGATCACACTCTGCCCTATCCCGTTGCCCCGAGGTCCCACATGTTCGCCTGGTTCGAGCGGCGCATTGCCCCATACCCCGACGATGCGCCCGCGATGCCGCCAAGGACTTTGCTGCGCTTTGTGCTGCATTACAGCCATGGCGCGCTGCCATGGCTGATCCTGCTGGCGCTGGGTTCGGGCCTGATCGCGGTGATCGAGGTGATGCTGTTTGGCTGGCTGGGCGAATTGGTTGATCGCCTTTCCGACACCCCGCGAGAGCTGTTCTGGTCACAGGAAGGCCGGCGTCTGGCGATGATGGCCGTGCTGCTGCTGATCGGTCTGCCCTTGCTGAACCTGGTCAGCTCGTTGATCCTGCACCAGTCGCTGATGGGGAACTTTCCCCAGCGGATCAGATGGCAGGCACATCGCTATCTGCTGCGCCAATCCATCGGCTATTTCCAGGACGAGTTCGCCGGGCGCATCGCGCAACGCCTGATGCAGACCGCGCTTGCCGTGCGCGAGGTGGCGATGAAGATCATGGATGTGGGCAGCTATGTCCTGATCTATTTCGTCGGTGCGCTGGCCCTGGCGGCGTCGCAGGATTGGCGTCTGGCCCTGCCGTTCGCCGCATGGGCCGCGGCCTATGGCGTGATGCTGTGGCAGATCGTGCCGCGCCTGGGCAAGGTTGCTCAGGATCAGGCCGATGCGCGTTCGGCCATGACCGGGCGCGTCGTTGACAGCTATACCAATATCGCGACGGTCAAGCTGTTCTCGCATTCGACCCGGGAAGAGCAGTGGATGCGCGACGGCATGGACGGGTTCTTGCAAACGGTATACCGGCAGATGCGGTTAAGCTCGATCCAGGATATCACGCTGAACCTGATCAATGTGCTGTTGGTCGCGTCGGTGACCGGGGTCGGTCTGTGGCTTTGGTCGGCCGGTCATGTCGCGGTCGGTGCGGTCGCGATCGCCGTGCCCCTGGCCCTGCGCCTGAACAATATGGCACATTGGATCATGTGGGAGTTCGCGTCCCTGTTTGAAAATATCGGCACGGTGCGGGACGGGATCGCCAGTCTGTCACTGCCGCGTCAGGTGATCGACGCGCCTGATGCCACGCCATTGCAGAGCGGTCCCGGCGCCGTCAGCTTTGACCATGTGACATTTCGATATGGCGGGGTCGCGGGGGCAAAGCCCTTGGCCGTTCTGGACGATCTGACCTTGCAGATCAGGGCAGGGGAAAGGGTTGGCCTTGTTGGTCGTTCGGGGGCGGGCAAGTCGACCCTGATCAACCTTCTGCTGCGTTTCCACGATATTGAACATGGGCAGATCACCATCGACGGGCAGGATGTCAGCCGCGTGACGCAGGACAGCCTGCGCGCCGCAATCGGGGTGGTGACGCAGGACAGTTCCCTGCTGCACCGTTCGGTGCGGGACAATATCGCCTATGGTCGGCCCGATGCGACCGAGGAACAGATTGCCGATGCGCTTGAAATGGCCGAGGCGCATGGCTTTGTGCCGGGGCTGTCGGACAGCTATGGGCGGCGCGGTCTTGATGCCCATGTGGGCGAGCGGGGGGTCAAGCTGTCGGGTGGTCAGCGGCAACGGATCGCGATTGCGCGGGTTGCGCTGAAGGATGCGCCGATCCTTGTTCTTGATGAGGCGACCAGTGCGCTGGACAGCGAGGTCGAAGCCGCGATCCAGTCGCGTCTGAGCCTGCTGATGCAGGGAAAGACCGTCATCGCGATTGCCCATCGCCTGTCGACGATCGCCGCGATGGACCGTTTGATCGTGATGGATCTGGGACGAATTGTCGAACAGGGCACCCATGCCGAGTTGCTTGCACAAGGCGGGCTTTATTCGCGGCTGTGGAGCCGCCAGTCCGGTGGTTTTCTGGATCTGGACGCGGCGGAATAAAGTGCCGTTTGCCGCCCTGTTGTGGCGGCACCCGGCTTGGCTGATTGTCGCAGGCCGGGGCTGACGCGCCCCGGCGGTGCAGGTCTAAAGGCCTGATGACAGCTCGGCCTTGACCTTGTGCAGAATCGCGCGGACATGGGGCAGGAAGCTGCGCCAGACATCCATGCGAAAGCTGTCTTGTCCGTCGCGCCACAGGATCACGGTGGCGCTGTCGAAAACGGTCCGCGCAGCGTTCCCGATGGGCAGCGATCCCAGATCGCGCGGGCAGCCAGCCGCCAGCGCGGTCAGGGCCTGCGGCCCCGACAGGCGCAGGGTGATGTCGCGGTCGCTGATCTCGCACAGGCTATGGGGCGTGGCCGCATAGGCCTCGGCGCTTGCCGCCATCAGGTCATCGCGTCCCTGCGCGGGCACAAGGATCAGCCATTCATCTGGACCAAGGCACAACAACTCGGTCTTGTCGGTCACGCTGCGGTGGCCGATGCGGGACGGCAGGTCCAGCCCGAGGGATCGGGCCAGCGTTTCGCGGTGCTGGGGGCGCACACGCAGCGAAAGGCGCGGGGACCAGGGCCGTTCCTCGATCAGGAACGGGGCGGCGGTGAAATCATGGTCATGCGTGGTCATGGCGCGCTCCTCAGGCTTTCAGCCGTTCGCCGTCAGGGTCATAGAAATTGGTCGAAGTGATCTGCGCCCGGATCGTGCCCTGCGGCATGGGGATATGCACGGTTTCGCCCATGCGGCCATGGCCGCCGGTGATGACCGCCATCGCGATCGGGCGGCCAAGCGCGTCCGATGCGTAGGACGAGGTCACGTGTCCGGCCATCTTCATCGGCACGTCCTGGTTCGGATCCAGCACGATCTGGGCGCCTTCTTCCAGTCTGCTGCCATCCTCGGTCAGCAGGCCGACCAGCTGCTTGCGGTTGGGATCGACGATATCGGGCCGTGACAGCGAGCGTTTGCCCACGAAATCCGCCTTGGCCTTGCCGATGGCCCAGCCAAGCCCCGCATCCTGCGGCGTGACGGTGCCGTCAGTATCCTGACCCACGATGATATAGCCCTTTTCGGCCCGCAGCACATGCATGGTTTCGGTGCCATAGGGGCAGATGTCATAGGCCTTGCCGCTTTCCATCAAGGCGTTCCACAGCGTCAGGCCGTGACGCGCGGGGACGTTGATTTCAAAACCAAGTTCACCGGTGAAGGACAGGCGGAACAGCCGGGCGGGCAGTCCCGCGACGCTGCATTCGGCAACCGACATATGCGGAAAGGCGGCGTCCGAAAGGTCCAGCCCTTCGACCAGCGGTTCCAGCACCTTGCGGGCATTGGGGCCGTTCAGGGCGATGGTGGCCCATTGTTCCGTTGTCGAGGTCAGCCAGACATTCAGATCGGGCCATTCGGTCTGAAGATAATCCTCCATCATGTTCAGAACCCGCGCGGCGCCCCCGGTGGTGGTGGTCACGTGGAACAGATCGGGTGACATTCGGCCGATCACACCGTCGTCGCGGATGAAACCATCCTCGCCCAGCAGCAGGCCATAGCGGCACCGGCCCGGCGGAAGTTTGGTCCAGGGGTTGGTATACATGCGGTTCATGAACTCGACCGCGTCGGGGCCGGCGACCTCGATTTTGCCAAGGGTCGAGGCGTCGAAGATCCCCACCGATGCGCGGGTCGCGCGGCATTCGCGGGCCACGGCCTGATGCATGTCCTCGCCCGGCCGGGGGAAATACCAGGCCCTGCGCCACAGCGAGACAGGCTCGAACACCGCGCCATGTGCCTCGGCCCAGGGGTCGATCGGGGTCTTTCGCGTCAGTTCGAAGGTGGCGCCCCGGTGATAGCCCGCGAAGGCCCCGAAGCTGGTCGGCGTATAGGGCGGGCGGAAGGTCGTCAGCCCGACCTGCGGGGGTTCCTTGCCAAGCGCGTCGGCGGCGATCATCAGGCCATTGATATTCGACATCTTGCCCTGATCGGTGGCCATGCCGTTCGTCGTGTAACGTTTGACATGCTCGATCGAGCGCATGCCCTCGCGCACGGCCAGACGGATATCCTTTGCCGTCACATCATTCTGGTAGTCGACGAAAGCCCTGGCCTTGCCCGCGCTGCGGTCGGTGGGCAGTTCTTTCTGGCTGCTGCCGGTGCCGGGCCGATCGCCTTCGACCCGCGCAGAGGTGGCGACCGCGCTGCGACCGATTTCGGTGATGGCGGCCATTCCGGCGGTGACACCATCCGCCAGCACCTCGGCATAGCCCCAAAGGCCGCGACCCGCACCGGCGATCTGGCAGGCTTCGGTCTTGTGCCGGGGCAGGAAGGTCTGGCTGTCGGCATCCCAGGTCAGCGACCCCTTGGTGTGCGAGAACAGGTGCAGCGACGGCGTCCAGCCACCCGACACCAGCAGCGCATCGCAGGAGATCCTGCGCCCGCTGCCGACGCGTCCGTTGCGGACAGGGTTCACGCGGATGGAGCTGATGCGCAGGCGACCGCCCGTCGCGGTGACGGTGTGGCCCGTCAACAACTGGATGTCCCGGCTGCGGGCGGCGTCGGCCAGGTCGGGCCGAACCTGATCGCGGGTATCGACGATGACCGCGACGCGCCCGCCCGCATCGACCAGATCGAAGGCGGCGTAATAGGCGCTGTCATGGCAGGTGACGACGGCAGCATTGTCGCCCACCTTCACGCCATAGCGGTTCAGATAGGTCTGCGCCGCACCCGCCAGCATCACACCGGGGCGATCGTTGCCGTCAAAGACCAGCGGCTTTTCCAGCGCGCCCTGCGCAAGGATCACCTGCCGTGCGCGGACCCGCCACATCCGTTCGCGCGGGGCGTCCTGCGGCGGCTGGTCCAGATGGTCCGTCAGGCGTTCGACAAGGCCGACCATGTTCTGGTGATAATAGCCGATGGCGGTCGTGCGTGTCATCAGCGTCACGCCCGCCGCCCGCAGCTGCGACAGCTGATCGGCCAGCCAGGCCCAGGATCCGCGCCCGTCGATCCGCACCGAGGGATCGGACAAAAGCGCGCCGCCCATTTCGGGGTTTTCGTCGACCAGCGTGACCTTGGCGCCCGACTGCGCCGCGGCCAGCGCCGCCGCAATGCCCGCCGCACCACCGCCGACCACCAGCACATCGGTATGCAGATAGCGCGAGGCATAGGTGTCGGGGTCGGCTTCGGTCGGCGATTTGCCCAGACCTGCGGCGGCACGGATGAAGGGTTCGTAGACCTTGTCCCAGAAGCTGCGCGGCCACATGAAGGTCTTGTAGTAGAAACCGGCCGAAAACAGCATATAGGCGCGATCGTTCACGGCCCCGATGTCAAAGGACAGGCGCGGCCATTTGTTCTGGCTTTCGGTGACCAGCCCTTGGCGCAGTTCTTGCACGGTGGCGCGGGTGTTGGGTTCGAACCGGCCCGGCCCGCGCGAGGTGCCGATCAGGGCATTCGGTTCCTCGGACCCGGCGCTGATCGGGCCGCGGGGGCGGTGGTATTTGAAAGATCGCCCCATCAAGTGCACGCCATTTGCCAGCAGGGCCGATGCGACGGTATCGCCGCGCAGGCCGGTATAGCGGCGGCCATCGAAGGTAAAGCTGACCGGGGCGGCAGGATCGACGCGACCCATGCCGGGGATACGATAGCGGCTCATTCCGCGGCCTCCAGGGGGGTGAGGACCGGACGCGGTTCGTCGATCCTGTAGGTTGTGACAAAGCGGTCGGTGACCGTGTCGCGCAGCGCGTTGAAAAAGCGGCCGCAGCCATGGACATGCCGCCAGCGTTCGTAATGCGGCCCGCGCGCATTGGTGCGGATGAACAGGTAGTCGCGCCATTCTTCATCCGTCAGGGCCGAGGGGTCGGCGGGGCGTGCGATATGGGCTTCGCCCGCATAGGCGAATTCCACTTCCGGCAGGGTTTCATCGCAGTAGGGGCAATGGATCAGCAACATGGGTCTGGCTCCTCAATGCGCGACGGCGGCGGCGGCGGCTTCGTCGATCAGTCGGCCGGTGGTAAAGCGTTCAAGGGTGAAGGGGGCGTTGATCGGGTGGGGCTCGTCCCTGGCGACGGTCCAGGCCAGGGTATGGGCCGCGCCCGGCGTGGCCTTGAACCCGCCCGTGCCCCAGCCGCAATTGACATACAGCCCCTTGACCGGGGTCTTGCCCAGAATGGCGCTGCGATCGGGGGTGACATCGACGATGCCGCCCCATTTCCGCAGCATCCGCATGCGGTTGAAGATCGGAAACACCTCGCAGATCGCGGCGACGGTGTGTTCGATCAGCGGCAGGCCGCCCCGCTGGCTATAGCTGGTATACTGGTCGGTCCCCGACCCGATCACCAATTCGCCCTTGTCGGACTGACTGATATAGGCGTGGACGGTGTTCGACATGACCACGCAGGGAAAGATCGGCTTGACCGGTTCGCTGACCAGCGCCTGCAACGGATAGCTTTCAAGCGGCATCCGTACACCCGCGCTGTCCATGACGACGCTGGTATTGCCCGCTGCCGATACGGCGACCTTCTTTGCCCTGATAAAGCCCTTGGCGGTATCGACCCCTTCGACCGCGCCATCCGCGCCGCGCCGGATCGCGATGACCGGGCAGTTCTGGATGATATCGACGCCCCGCGCCGCCGCCGCGCGGGCATAGCCCCAGGCCACGGCGTCGTGCCGCGCGGTTCCGGCCCGCATCTGCAAGGCCGCGCCCATCACCGGATAGCGGGCATCGGGGCTGATATTCAATGGCGGGCAGAAGGCCTTGGCCTCTTCCTTTGTCAGCCAGCGATTGTCGACGCCGTTCAGGCGGTTGGCGTGGATATGGCGCTGAAACGACTGCACGTCATGGACGTTGTGCGCCAGCATCATCACGCCGCGCTTGGAATACATGACGTTGTAATTCAGATCCTGCGACAGGTTTTCCCACAGATCCAGCGCGTGATCGTAAAGCCGCGCGCTTTCGTCATAGAGATAGTTCGACCGGATGATCGTCGTGTTCCGCCCGGTATTGCCACCGCCCAGCCAGCCCTTGTCGATGACCGCGACATTGGTGATGCCATGTTCCTTGGCCAGGTAATAGGCCGCGCCCAGCCCGTGCCCGCCCGCGCCGACGATCACCACGTCATATTCGGCCTTGGGCTGGCTGTCGGGCCATTGTTCGCGCCAGTTCTTGTGACCCGTCAGCGCGTTCTTTAGCAGGGACATGGCAGAGAAACGTTGCATGGGGTTGGCCCTCTTCCTGGAAGCTGGCCGTCACATTACGGTTTCATGACCTGCGCTGTTTGTAGAATTGCGCCAGCCATCATGTAGGATCGCGTCATGACCATGCCTGCCGCCACCGCCCAGAAACGCCTGCGTGTCGCCTTTCTTCTGGCGGATCAGTTTACCTTGTCGGCCTTTGCGAATTTCGTGGACGTGCTGCGGCTGGCTGCGGATGACGCCGACAAGTCGCGCCCGATCCTGTGCGACTGGACGGTACTGTCGGACCGGATGGATGCGGTGCGGTCCAGTTGCGGGGTTCGGGTGCAGCCCGATCTGCCGCTGCGCCGCGCGGGCGGGTTCGATTATCTTGCCGTCGTGGGCGGGTTGATCAGCGACCGCGCGATGTTTGGCGATCAGGCGATTGCGTTCATGCGCGACACGGCGGCGCGGGGTATCCCGATCGTGGGGCTGTGTACCGGCGTCTTTACCCTGCAGGCGGCGGGCCTGCTGCAAGGCTATCGCTGCTGCGTCAGCTGGTTTCACCATCAGGATTTCATCGACCGGTTCGACAATGAAACGCCGGTATCGGACCAGATCTTCGTGGTAGATCGCGATCGGCTGACCTGCTCGGGCGGGCATGGGGCGTCGCATCTGGCGGCCTTTCTGGTGCAGCGCCATGTCGGCCAATCGGCTGCGGCGAAAAGCATGAATATCATGATGATCGAAGATGCGCTGGGCGGCCAGCGCGCCCAGCCGGGGCAGATGCTGGCGCGTCAGGCACGCGACCAGATCGTCAAACGCGCGGTGCTGAAGATGCAGCAGAATATCGAGGTGCCGCTGGGTATCGACGACCTTGCCGAGGCACTGGGTACGGCAAGGCGGACGCTGGAGCGCCGGTTTCAGGCCGATCTGGGCCAGTCGCCGCGCCGCATCTATCTGGAAATCCGGCTGGATCGCGCGACGGCGCGGCTGCATCGCACCGATCAGACGGTGACCGAAATCGCGCTGGCCTGCGGGTTTTGCGATGCGCCGCATCTGGCGCGGTCCCTGAAGGCCGAGCGTGGCATGACACCGGGCGAGATCCGCAGCGCCCGTCCCGACGGCGATCAGTCGTCCGGTCGGTAACCGCGGCAAGGTGATGCGGGGCATGGCGACAGAAAAATTGCGCCATCGCCGCATCGGGGCTACCACAGGGGGCAGACGCATATCTGGGGTTGCCTGCCGCCGATGACGATCGTGTCCCTTCCCGCATCACCCCGGATCCCGGCATCGCGCGGTTCGCGTCGTCTGCCGGACCAGCCGCGCCTTTCGGTGGGCTTTATTCTGGCGCGGCGCTTTACCCTGTGTGCCTTTGCCAATTTCGTCGATGTGCTGCGGCTGGCGGCGGATGAAGGGGATCGCAGCCGCCCGATCCTGTGTAACTGGACGGTCCTTTCCGAGAATATGGAGCCGGTGACCTCAAGCTGCGGGATCAGTGTTCATCCGAAAGAGCGCCTGGGCAGTCCGGCGCGGTTCGACTATATCGTCGTGATCGGCGGGCTGATCGAGGACGAAGCCACGCTGCCCCCCGCCTATCACCGGTTCCTGCATGACGCCGCCGCGCAGGGCGTGCCGCTGGTCGGGGTCTGTGGCGGGGCGTTCCTGTTGCATCGGGCAGGGTTGCTGCGCGGCTATCGTTGTTGCGTCAGCTGGTTTCACCACCCCGAATTTCTGGAACAGTTCGAGGGGCTGGACCCGGTCGCCGATCAGATCTTCGTCGTGGATCGCGACCGCCTGACCTGTTCGGGCGGTGCCAGCTCGGCCCATCTGGCGGCCTATCTGGTCGACAAGCATGTCGGCCGCGCGCAGGCCAGCAAAAGCCTGCATATCATGATTATCGACGAGCCGTTGCAGGCCGACAAACCGCAGCCGGGCATCACGATGAACTTCAAAACCCGCGACCCGATGGTGCTGCGGGCGCTGCTGATGATGCAGCAGAATATCGAACAGCCCTTTACCGTGACCGAGATCGCGCGCCGCATCGGCCACAGCAAGCGTCAGTTGGAACGCCACTTTCAGGCCGCGCTTGGCACCTCGCCGCAGGCGGCGTTCCTGGACATGCGGCTGTCGCTGGCCCATCACCTTGTGACCAGTGGCGAGCGGTCGATCTCGCAGATCGCGCTGGAATGCGGCTTCTGCGATTCGTCGCATCTTGGGCGGATGTTCCGCCGCCGCTATGGGCAGACGCCACAGGCGCTGCGGCAGGCCGGGGGCTGACGCAAAGCTGCTGGTCCCGCGTCGCAAATGTTCAAGCGGGCGCGGGGGCTTCGCGATAGGGGTGGTGGCCTAGGGCGGTCATGACCGCCATGCCCTGCCGTCCCCCTGGCCGGTGGGTTTTCCCGAAAGCGCAGGCGACAAGGACCGTGCCCATGCCCCATCTGATCCTGACAGTATCCTGCCCCGTGCGGACGGGCATCGTGGCGACGATATCTTCGTTTCTTGCGACGGCGGGCTGCAACATTCATGACAGTTCCCAATTCACGGATCTCGACAATGACCGCTTCTTCATGCGGCTCAGCTTCGTGTCGGAGCAGGGCAAGACGCGCGATCAGCTGGATCAGGAATTTCGCGCGGCGACCGAGGGCATGTCGATCGACCATGCCTTCCACGATCCCTGCGAGAAGATGAAGGTGGTGATCATGGTCAGCCGGTTCGGGCATTGCCTGAACGACCTTCTGTACCGGTCGCGGATCGGGGCGCTGCCCATCAAGATCGTGGCGGTGATCAGCAATCACATGGATTACCAGAAGGTGGTGGTGAACCACGACATCCCGTTTCACTGCATCAAGGTGACACGGGACAACAAGGTCGAGGCCGAGGCCGAACAGATGCGTATTCTGCGCGACACGGGGGCCGATCTGGTCGTGCTTGCACGCTATATGCAGGTTCTCTCCGATGAGATGTGTCAGAAGATGTCGGGCCGGATCATCAATATCCACCACTCGTTCCTGCCCAGCTTCAAGGGCGCGAACCCCTATAAGCAGGCCTATGAACGTGGCGTGAAACTGATCGGCGCGACCAGCCACTATGTCACCGCCGATCTGGACGAAGGCCCGATCATCGAACAGGACATCGTGCGCGTCACCCATGCGCAGAGCGCTTCGGACTATGTCAGCCTTGGCCGCGATGTCGAAAGCCAGGTGCTGGCCCGCGCGATCCATGCCCATATCCATCGCCGCGTCTTTGTCAGCGGCGACAAGACCATCGTGTTTCCCGCCAGCCCGAACGAATACGCGTCCGAGCGCATGGGCTGAGATCCGCGACGATCGCCGGGTCGCCGGGGTTTCCGGCCTTTGCCCGCGGAAACTGCGGGCTGGCGCGCGAAGTGGCGGATTGACCGCTTGACGCCATGCGGCGCAAGCCATATGAGGGCCGGGCTGCAGGGGTATAGCTCAGTTGGTAGAGCATCGGTCTCCAAAACCGAGGGTCGTGGGTTCGAGTCCCTCTGCCCCTGCCAGGCCCGTTCCTTCGGGAACGTCAGTCTGAATGAACGGTCGCCGCACCATGACACTTTCCATTCATCTTGGTGTCCACAAGACCGCGACCACGCATCTGCAGCATTCCGTCCGCCGTATCGAACAAGACCTGCTGGATGCCGACCGCATCTTTCTGGGCCCCGACAGCCTGCGCGACGCGCCGCTGGATTTGCGCGCGCTGCTGAACAGGCCTCAGGCGACGCCGAAACGCGCCACGCTGGCGCGCGATCTGTTGCGCAGCCTGCGCGATGAACATGCGGCGCTGACCTTGTCGGATGAGCTGATTTTGGGCGGCCTTGGGCGGGAACGTATGCTGGCCGACGACGGGTCCTTCTATCGCGATGCGCAGATGCGGCTGGGCAATCTGCTGGACCTGCTGGGCACGCGGGATGTGGATCTGTTTCTGGCGCTGCGCGCGCCGGCCAGCTTCGTGACCTCGGTGCACGGCGAACTGACCCGCCAGGGCGGTGCGGGGAGCTTGCAGGATTATCTGGGCGATTTCGATGTCGGCACCGCGCAATGGCAGCCGCTGGTCATGCGGCTTTTGTCGGTCATGGGGCAGGGGCGGCTGACCATCTGGCGCTTCGAGGATACCGCCCGCGTCCGGGACCGGCTGCTGACCCGGATGCTTGGGGCGGAACTGGCCGCATTGGTGCCGAACCCGCCGCCGTTGCGGGTCGGTCTGTCGGCTGCGGCCTATCGGCATCTGGAAAAGGCGGGGCAGGGCGCCTCGCAGGATGATCGCAGACGTCAGGCCGAGATGGCCCTGCGGCAGCATCCGCAACGCAGGCCGGATCAGCGGCTGCGCCTTCTGGATGACGCGGTCCATGACCGCAGCGCCGCGACCTATGATCGGGATTGCGACCGGATCGCCGCCCTGCCGAAGGTCGATTTCCTGCGCCCCGGCGATGGCGATGCGGCGCAGGGTTGAAAGCCGGCCCCCGCTTGGTTAGATGAACGCTGCAATCGCGAAGGAGCCGTCCGTGGCCAATCCCGTTCAGTTCATCAATCAGGTGCGTGCCGAGGCCGCAAAGATCACGTGGCCGACCCGCCGTGAAGTGATGACCACCACGATCATGGTGTTCATCATGGCCGCGCTGACCAGCGTGTTCTTTTTCCTTGTCGATCTGGTGATCCGCTTTGGCATCACCGAGGGTCTGCAGGCGATCGCGGGCTGATCGGGGCTTGCATTTCGCGGTCCGCGACGGTAATTGGCGCGGACTATCCGGCAGACGGCGTGCATCGAAAGCGCATGCGCGCCGATTTCGATTTTGTCGGTTCAATCTGAATTCAATGGGTTAGCACCTTTGCTGGTGCGATTCCCTTCCAGACGAGCAGGGGTCGATCGAGACATGGCAAAACGTTGGTATTCGGTCAGCGTCCTGTCGAACTTCGAGAAGAAGGTCGCCGAAGCGATTCGCCAGGCGGTCGCCGAGAAGGGGCTAGAGGACGAAATCGACGAGGTGCTGGTCCCGACCGAAGAGGTCATCGAGATCCGCCGCGGCAAGAAGGTCACGTCCGAGCGTCGTTTCATGCCGGGCTATGTTCTGGTCCACATGGACATGTCGGATCGGACCTATCACCTGGTGAACTCGACCAATCGGGTCACCGGGTTCCTGGGCGCGCAGGGCAAGCCGATGCCGATGCGCGACGAGGAAGTGAACACCATCCTTCACCGTACCGGCGAAGGGGACGAGGTTGCTCCGCGCAACCTGATCCGCTTTGACGTGGGTGAGAAGGTCAACGTGACCGACGGGCCGTTCGAGGGCTTTTCGGGCATGGTTGAAGAAGTTGACGAGGCGGCGGCCCGCATCAAGGTCACCGTGTCGATCTTTGGCCGGCCCACGCCGGTCGAACTGGAATTCACGCAGGTCGCCAAGACCGCGTGATTGGTCGCGGGAGGTCGTTTGGACCGAACCGCTAAGTCGGCCCTGCAGCCCAATCACGGGCGGGGCGTGATGATGAAGGAGAAGGCCCTATGGCCAAGAAAGTCGTCGGGCAGCTGAAGCTGCAGATCAAGGCGGGTCAGGCAAACCCGTCGCCCCCCGTTGGCCCCGCACTGGGTCAGCGCGGCATCAACATCATGGAATTCTGCAAAGCGTTCAACGCCAAGACGCAGGAAATGGAACAGGGTGCCCCCGTTCCGGTCGTGATCACCTACTATGCCGACAAATCGTTCACTTTCGTGACGAAGACGCCCCCGGCGTCGTTCCTGCTGAAAAAAGCTGCCGGTCTGAAGCCGGTCGGCAAGCGGAACCGCACGAAGGGTTCGGAAAAGCCCGGTCGCGCAACTGCTGGTACCGTGACGGTCAAGCAGGTTCGTGAGATTGCCGAAGCCAAGATGCAGGATCTTTCCGCCAATGACATCGATCAGGCAATGAAGATCATCCTCGGCTCGGCCCGGTCGATCGGTATCGAGGTGAAAGGCTAAGCCATGGCGAAGATCTCCAAGAAAAAAGCTGCCGCGCGCGCTGCCTTCGCGGGCAAGGACAACCTGACCGTCGAAGACGCGGTCAAGCTGGTCAAGGGCGCCGCTTCGGCCAAGTTCGACGAAACCGTCGAAATCGCGCTGAATCTGGGCGTCGATCCGCGTCACGCAGACCAGATGGTCCGCGGCGTTGTGACCCTGCCCGCAGGCACCGGCAAGGACGTTCGCGTCGCCGTGTTCGCCCGTGGTCCCAAGGCTGACGAAGCCAAGGCTGCCGGTGCGGATATCGTCGGTGCGGAAGACCTGATGGAAACCATCCAGTCGGGCAAGATCGACTTCGATCGCTGCATCGCGACGCCGGACATGATGCCGCTGGTCGGCCGTCTGGGCAAGATCTTGGGCCCGCGCAACCTGATGCCGAACCCCAAGGTCGGCACCGTGACCATGGACGTGACCGCCGCGGTCAACGCTGCCAAGGGCGGTGAGGTCCAGTTCAAGGCCGAGAAGGCCGGCGTCGTCCATGCCGGTATCGGCAAGGTCAGCTTCGACGAAGACAAGCTGGTGCAGAACCTGCGCGCCTTCGTGGATGCCGTGAACAAGGCCAAGCCTTCGGGCGCGAAAGGGACCTACATGAAAAAGGTCTCGATCAGCTCGACCATGGGTCCGGGCGTGTCGGTTGACGTTCTGTCGGCAACCCAGGCCTGATCTGCATTCCTTTGCAGGCAATTCGAAGGCGGCGCATTTGCGCCGCCTTTTTCATGTCCGGGGGTCAGTCGGTCCTTGCGCCCTTGAACGCGGATTGTTTCCGGCCATGCGCCAGCACCGCCAGCTTGCGCGCAATCTTGAAACCAAGCCGTCCCGCACGCCCTGATCCCTTGGCAAGTTTCTTGCTGGCATAGGTCAGGCGCAGCAGCCGCCGCAATCCGCGTGCCGGATCGTTGGGATCGACGTTGTGAATCGGCTGCGCGATATAGTCAGGATGAACGACGCTGTATTTGCCCCGGCTGAGGATCCAGCAGGCCAGCCGTTCCTGGACGAAGGTTCTCAGCGGATAGTGGGTCGCGGGCCCGATGTAGAAGGTCGCCCGATTATCTGCCGCGTCCGGGCCTTGCGCGCGGGTATAATCGACATAGGCGCGCGCAAGCTGTCGCCATTCCTGCCAGAATGCAGGCCTTGCAACGATGAAGTTGGAAAACACCGAATCCCGAAAATCGCCGATCTCGCGGCGCAGATCCGGTTGGTGCCCAAGGCTGCGCAGGAACTGTTCGGCGCTGTCGATCAGGCCGGGATGAAACGCCTCTCCCTAGGTCCAGACATTGTCGAACCACAGCAGATACAGCCACCGTGACGAAAACAAGGCGACATCGGCCTGGGGATCGGCGGCGATCAGCGCGGTCACATCTGCCAGTTCCAGATTGGCCTTTTCGGGAAACTTGGGCGACACGAAGCCATACCACGCCTTGGGGTCAAGTTCGTGCGTTTCCAGAAAATTCAGGATCGGCATCAGCTCGAACCAGCCGTTTCGATTGTCCAGCGGCAGGTAGGGTGGGGCGATGGCCTTGAAGGACGCCTCGTCGTAATAAATCTTGTAGAGATTGATCGCTTCCAGTGACACCGGGTGTTCCTTGTGACGTAAAGGGCGCGTGTTTGCAGGCTTAGTGGATCGGCGCGGTCAGGTGGTGCGTTTTTTTATGTGTGCACCCGACAGAACTTGGCATCTTTGCTCTTCACAATCTTCGGCAAGATATGTAGAAGACCGGCTTGATACGCGCGCAGGTCACGATCTGCGCGTTTATCGATTCGTCCGAGACGGCGGGTGCTGACGTGTCAGCTTAATCTCCTGCCTGAGATGGGAACAAGCATTTTTCCGAAGGCTCGGCCTTCGGGCGGTCTTGTCCCTTGCGGACTCGCCCCGGTTCCCAGGAGCCGGGACAAAGTGAGAGCCGGGGGGAAACCCCCACATTGGAGTGAAACCGTGGATAGAGCACAAAAAGAACAGGTGGTCGAAGAACTCGGCCAGATCTTTGAAAGCTCTGGCGTCGTGGTGGTTGCCCACTACGAGGGAATGACGGTTGCGCAAATGCAGGACCTCCGCTCGCGCATGCGCGCAGCGGGCGGTGCCGTGCGTGTTGCCAAGAACAGGCTCGCCAAGATCGCCCTCGAGGGTAAGCCGTGCGCCAGCATTGCTGACTACCTGACGGGCATGACCGTGTTGTCCTATTCGGAAGACCCCGTGGCTGCGGCCAAGGTCTGTGACGAATACGCCAAGGGGAACGACAAGTTCGTGATCCTGGGCGGTGCGATGGGCGACTCGGCGCTGGATCCGGCCGGTGTGAAAGCTGTCGCCGCTATGCCGTCGCGTGAAGAGCTTATTGCTTCGATCGTCGGCTGCATCGGTGCACCTGCTTCGAACATCGCCGGTGCGATTGGCGCGCCTGCTAGCAACATCGCGGGCATCCTCAGCACTCTGGAAGAGCGCGAGGCTGCTTGAAGCAACCCTTTCCCGACTGGTGGTTGAAGACCCGACGTTGGAACACTAACTGAAAGAAACGGAAAAATGGCTGATCTGAAGAAACTCGCCGAAGAAATCGTGGGCCTGACCCTGCTGGAAGCCCAGGAACTGAAAACCATCCTGAAAGACGAATACGGCATCGAGCCGGCCGCTGGCGGCGCCGTCATGATGGCTGGTCCGGCTGCTGGTGCAGCTGAAGCTGCCGAAGAAAAAACCGAATTCGACGTCGTTCTGACCGACGCCGGCGCCAACAAGATCAACGTGATCAAAGAAGTGCGCGGCATCACCGGTCTGGGCCTGAAAGAAGCCAAGGACCTGGTCGAAGCCGGCGGCAAAGTCAAAGAAGGCGCGTCGAAGGACGAAGCCGAAGAAATGAAGAAAAAGCTCGAAGCGGCTGGTGCCAAGGTTGAGCTGAAGTAATCAGCTTTACAGCTGACTGATTGAGGCAGGGTCCGGATTTTCCGGTCCCTGCCGAACCTGTCTTGAAGGGCGGTTTGGGCAAGGCCCGCTTTGCAGACCTTCCTTCAGGGCATGTTCGAGGTTCGGGAGTCGCGCGGTGGGACGGGCGACAGGAATGGAACCTCACCCTGCATTCGTAGTCCGCGTTCCGGGGGCCCCGACCTGGAATGCGCGCGATGACGAAAGGTGACGAGACTCCATGGCGCAATCCTATGTCGGCCAGAAGCGCATCCGCCGCTATTATGGCAACATCCGCGAAGTTCTGGAGATGCCGAACCTCATCGAGGTTCAGAAATCCTCCTATGATCTGTTCCTGAATTCGGGTGAGGGCACCGGCCATCACGATGGCGAGGGCATTCAGGGCGTTTTCCAGTCGGTTTTCCCGATCAAGGATTTCAACGAGACCGCGACGCTTGAATTCGTGAAATACGAACTCGACCGTCCGAAATACGATGTCGAAGAATGTCAGCAGCGCGACATGACCTATGCCGCACCGTTGAAGGTGACGCTGCGCCTGATCGTGTTCGATGTCGATGAAAATACCGGCGCGAAGTCGGTCAAGGACATCAAGGAACAGGACGTCTTCATGGGCGACATGCCCCTGATGACCCAGAACGGTACGTTCATCGTGAACGGAACCGAGCGTGTCGTCGTGTCGCAGATGCACCGTTCGCCGGGCGTGTTCTTCGACCATGACCGCGGCAAGACCCATTCCTCGGGCAAGCTGCTGTTCGCCTGCCGCATCATCCCCTATCGCGGCAGCTGGCTGGACTTTGAATTCGACGCCAAGGATCTGGTTTTCGCACGGATCGACCGTCGCCGGAAACTGCCGGTCACGACGCTGCTTTATGCCCTGGGCATGGATCAGGAAGGCATCATGGACGCCTTCTACGAAACCGTCGACTACTCGCTGCGCCGCGAGGGTCGTTCGGCTGGCTGGGTCACCCGCTTCTTCCCCGAGCGTGTGCGCGGCACCCGTCCCACCTATGATCTGGTCAATGCCGAAACTGGTGAAGTGATCACCAAGGCCGGTGAAAAGGTCACCCCGCGTCTGGTCAAGAAGCTGCAGGAATCGGGCGAGCAGGTGAACCTGCTGATCCCGTTCGACCGCGTCATCGGCCGCTTTGTCGCCAAGGATATCGTCAATGATGAAACCGGCTTCATCTATGCCGAGGCCGGCGACGAGATCACTGCGGAATACGACAAGGAAGGCGATCTGTCGGGCGGTCTGCTGAAGACCCTGCTGGACAATGATATCACCGACATTCCGGTTCTGGACATCGATCACGTCAATGTCGGCCCCTATATCCGCAACACGATGGCGGCCGACAAGAACATGAACCGCGAACAGGCGCTGATGGACATCTATCGCGTCATGCGTCCGGGCGAGCCGCCCACCGTCGAGGCCGCCTCGACCCTGTTCGACAGCCTGTTCTTCGACGCCGAGCGGTACGACCTGTCCGCAGTGGGCCGCGTCAAGATGAACATGCGTCTGAATCTGGATGCGCCGGACACCCAGCGGACGCTGCGTCCCGCCGATATCGTGGCCTGTGTCCGCGGTCTGGTGGAACTGCGCGACGGCAAGGGCGAGATCGACGATATCGACCACCTGGGCAACCGTCGTGTCCGTTCGGTCGGCGAACTGATGGAAAACCAGTATCGCGTCGGCCTGCTGCGTATGGAGCGTGCCATCCGCGAGCGGATGTCGCAGACCGAGATCGATACGGTCATGCCTCAGGATCTGATCAACGCCAAACCGGCGGCGGCCGCGGTTCGCGAATTCTTCGGCAGCAGCCAGCTGTCGCAGTTCATGGACCAGACCAACCCGCTGTCGGAAGTGACGCACAAGCGTCGCCTGTCGGCCCTTGGGCCGGGCGGTCTGACCCGCGAGCGCGCAGGCTTTGAGGTTCGCGACGTTCACCCGACCCACTATGGCCGGATGTGCCCGATCGAAACCCCGGAAGGTCAGAACATCGGTCTGATCAACAGCCTCGCGACCTTTGCCCGCGTCAACAAATACGGCTTCATCGAAACCCCGTACCGCAAGGTGATCGAGGGCAAGGTGACCGATGACGTGGTCTATATGTCGGCCACCGAGGAAATGCGTCACACGGTCGCCCAGGCGAACGCGACGCTTGATTCCGAGGGCAACTTTGTCGACGAACTGATCAGCACCCGCCAGGCGGGCGACTTCATGCTGAACCCGGTGGATGCGATCGACCTGATCGACGTGTCGCCCAAACAGCTGGTCTCGGTCGCTGCGGCGCTGATCCCGTTCCTTGAAAACGACGACGCCAACCGCGCTCTGATGGGCTCGAACATGCAGCGTCAGGCCGTGCCGCTTCTGCGCGCCGAGGCCCCCTTCGTGGGCACCGGCATGGAAGCGACCGTGGCCCGCGATTCCGGCGCCGCCATCATGGCGCGTCGCGGCGGCGTGATCGACCAGGTCGATGCACAGCGGATCGTGATCCGGGCCAATGAAGGTCTGGAAGCGGGCGATGCCGGCGTGGACATCTATCGTCTGCGCAAGTTCAAGCGTTCGAACCAGTCCTCGACCATCAACCAGCGTCCGATCGTGAAGGTCGGCGACACCGTGGTCCGCAACCAGATCATCGCCGACGGTCCCTCGACCGATCAGGGTGAACTGGCCATCGGCCGCAACGTGGTCGTCGCGTTCATGCCCTGGAACGGCTATAACTACGAAGACTCGATCCTGATCAGCGAGCGGATCCACCGCGACGACGTGTTCACCTCGATTCATATCGACGAATACGAAGTGGCGGCCCGCGACACCAAGCTTGGGCCCGAGGAAATCACCCGCGACATCCCGAATGTCGGCGAGGAAGCCCTGCGCAACCTCGACGAGGCCGGTATCGTCTATATCGGCGCCGAGGTCGGGCCGGGCGACATCTTGGTGGGTAAGATCACCCCCAAGGGCGAAAGCCCGATGACGCCGGAAGAAAAGCTTCTGCGTGCCATCTTCGGTGAGAAGGCTTCGGATGTCCGCGACACCTCGCTGCGTCTGCCGCCGGGTGCCTATGGCACGATCGTCGAAGTGCGTGTCTTCAACCGTCATGGTGTCGACAAGGACGAACGCGCGCTGCAGATCGAGCGCGAGGAAGTCGAGCGTCTGGCACGCGACCGCGACGACGAGCAGGCGATCCTGGACCGCAACATCTATGCCCGTCTGAAGACGCTGATCCTCGGCAAGACCGCGGTGAAGGGTCCGAAAGGCATCAAGGCGAACAGCGAGATCAACGAGGATCTGCTGGGCACCCTGTCGCGCGGTCAGTGGTGGCAGCTTGCCGTCAGCGAAGAAGAGGTCGCCAAGGAAGTCGAGGCGCTGAACCATCAGTACGATGCGCAGCGCAAGGCCCTGGAAGCCCGCTTCGAGGACAAGGTCGAGAAGGTCCGTCAGGGCGACGACCTGCCGCCGGGCGTGATGAAGATGGTCAAGGTGTTCGTTGCCGTGAAGCGCAAGCTGCAGGCAGGCGACAAGATGGCCGGTCGTCACGGCAACAAGGGTGTCGTGTCCAAGGTCGTCCCGATGGAGGACATGCCGTTCCTTGCGGACGGGACCCCGGTCGATCTGGTGCTGAACCCTCTGGGCGTGCCTTCGCGTATGAATGTCGGTCAGATTCTGGAAACCCATATGGGCTGGGCATCGCGCGGCCTGGGTCTGAAGATCGACGAGGCTCTGGAAGAGTATCGCCGCAGCGGCGACATGACCCCGGTGCGCGAGGCAATGAAGATCGGTTACGGCGATGAGCTGTATGCCGAAACCTTCGAAGGTCTGGATGACGAGACGCTGCGCGAGCATGCGGGCACTGTCCGCACCGGCGTTCCCATCGCCACGCCCGTTTTTGACGGCGCGAAAGAGGCCGATGTGAACGATGCGCTGCAGCGCGCGGGCTTTGACAGTTCGGGTCAGTCGGTTGTCTTCGATGGCCGGACGGGCGAGCAATTCGCCCGGAAAGTCACCGTCGGTACCAAGTACATCCTGAAGCTGCATCACCTTGTCGATGACAAGATGCACGCCCGTTCGACCGGTCCGTACAGCCTTGTGACCCAGCAGCCGCTGGGTGGTAAGGCTCAGTTCGGTGGTCAGCGTCTGGGTGAGATGGAGGTCTGGGCGCTGGAAGCCTATGGCGCCGCCTACACCTTGCAGGAAATGCTGACGGTCAAGTCGGACGACGTCGCGGGCCGCACCAAGGTCTACGAATCGATCGTCAAGGGCGAAGACAACTTCGAGGCCGGCGTGCCGGAATCGTTCAACGTGCTGGTCAAGGAGGTCCGGGGTCTGGGCCTCAACATGGAACTCCTGGATGCGGAGGAAGAGGAGTGAGGGCTGCGGCCCTCATTTCCGCCCACCCCGCGCCCTTCAACAGGATTGAAAAATGAACCAGGAACTTGCCACAAATCCCCTGAACCCGCTGACTCCTCCGCGGCAGTTCGATGAAATCAAGATCTCGCTGGCCTCGCCCGAAGAAATTCTGGCCTGGTCCTTCGGCGAGGTGAAGAAGCCCGAAACCATCAACTACCGCACGTTCAAGCCCGAACGTGACGGTCTGTTCTGCGCGCGCATCTTTGGTCCGATCAAGGACTACGAATGCCTGTGCGGCAAATACAAGCGCATGAAGTATCGCGGCCTCGTCTGCGAGAAATGCGGCGTGGAAGTCACGCTGCAGAAGGTCCGCCGCGAGCGCATGGGCCATATCGAGCTGGCCGCGCCCGTCGCGCATATCTGGTTCCTGAAGTCGCTGCCCTCGCGCATCGGCCTGATGCTGGACATGACGCTGCGCGATCTGGAACGCATCCTGTATTTCGAAAACTACGTGGTGATCGAACCCGGTCTGACGGACCTGACCTATGGTCAGCTGATGACCGAGGAAGAATATCTGGACGCGCAGGACAACTTCGGTGCCGACGCCTTCACCGCCGATATCGGCGCCGAGGCGATCCGCGCCATGCTGGCCAATATCGATCTGGCCGCAACTGCCGAGCAGCTGCGCGAGGATCTGAAGGAAGCCACGGGCGAGCTGAAGCCGAAGAAGATCATCAAGCGCCTGAAGATCGTCGAAAGCTTCCTGGAATCGGGTAACCGTCCGGAATGGATGATCATGACCGTGATCCCGGTCATTCCGCCGGAACTGCGTCCGCTGGTTCCGCTGGATGGCGGCCGCTTCGCGACCTCGGATCTGAACGATCTGTATCGCCGCGTGATCAACCGGAACAACCGTCTGAAGCGCCTGATCGAGCTGCGCGCGCCCGACATCATCGTCCGCAACGAAAAGCGGATGCTGCAGGAATCGGTCGATGCGCTGTTCGACAACGGCCGTCGTGGCCGTGTCATCACCGGGAACAACCGTCGCCCGCTGAAGTCGCTGTCGGACATGCTGAAGGGCAAGCAGGGCCGCTTCCGTCAGAACCTTCTGGGCAAGCGCGTCGACTTTTCGGGTCGTTCGGTCATCGTGACCGGCCCCGAACTGAAGCTGCATCAGTGCGGTCTGCCGAAGAAGATGGCGCTCGAACTGTTCAAGCCGTTCATCTATTCGCGCCTTGAGGCGAAGGGCCTGTCCTCGACCGTCAAGCAGGCGAAGAAGCTGGTCGAAAAGGAACGCCCCGAGGTCTGGGACATCCTGGACGAGGTGATCCGCGAGCATCCGGTCCTGCTGAACCGTGCGCCGACGCTGCACCGTCTGGGCATTCAGGCGTTCGAACCGACGCTGATCGAAGGCAAGGCGATCCAGCTGCACCCGCTGGTCTGTTCGGCTTTCAACGCCGACTTTGACGGCGACCAGATGGCAGTTCACGTCCCGCTGAGCCTTGAGGCGCAGCTGGAAGCCCGCGTTCTGATGATGTCGACGAACAACGTTCTGTCGCCCGCCAACGGCGCGCCGATCATCGTTCCGTCGCAGGATATGGTTCTGGGCCTTTATTACACCTCGATGATGCGCGAGGGGATGAAGGGCGAGGGCATGGCCTTCTCGAATATCGAGGAAGTCGAACACGCGCTTGCCGCAGGCGAGGTGCATCTGCACGCCAAGATCATGGCCCGCATCCGTCAGATCGACGATGACGGTCAGGAAGTCGTGCGTCGCTTTGAAACCACGCCGGGCCGTGTCCGTCTGGGCGCGCTGCTGCCGATGAACGCCAAGGCTCCGTTCGAGCTGGTGAACCGTCTGCTGCGGAAGAAGGACATCCAGAACGTCATCGACACCGTCTACCGTTATTGCGGCCAGAAAGAGTCGGTCATCTTCTGTGACCAGATCATGGGTCTGGGCTTCCGCGAAGCCTTCCGTGCCGGCATCAGCTTCGGCAAGAACGACATGGTGGTTCCCGACAACAAGTGGACCATCGTCGAGGAAGTGCAGGAACAGGTCAAAGAGTTCGAACAGCAGTATCTGGACGGCCTGATCACCCAGGGCGAAAAGTACAACAAGGTTGTCGATGCGTGGTCGAAATGTAACGACCGCGTCACCGAGGCCATGATGTCGACGATCTCGGCCACCAAGACCGATGAGAACGGCGCCGAAATGGAACCGAACTCGGTCTACATGATGGCCCATTCGGGCGCGCGTGGTTCGACCAACCAGATGAAACAGCTGGGCGGGATGCGCGGCCTGATGGCCAAGCCGAACGGCGAGATCATCGAGACGCCGATCATCTCGAACTTCAAGGAAGGTCTGACCGTTCTTGAATACTTCAACTCGACCCACGGTGCCCGGAAGGGTCTGTCGGATACCGCGTTGAAGACGGCGAACTCGGGTTATCTGACCCGTCGTCTGGTCGATGTCGCGCAGGACTGCATCATCCGCGAGCATGATTGCGGCACCGAGCAGTCGATCACCGCATCCGCGGCGGTCAATGACGGCGAGGTCATCTCGCCCCTGTCCGAGCGTATTTTGGGCCGTACCGCGGCAGAGGATGTGTTCGTTCCGGGCACCGACGAGATCATCGTGCGCCACAACGAACTGGTGGACGAGCGCAAGGCCGACGCGATTGAGCAGGCCGGCGTTCAGACCGTCCGCATCCGTTCGGCCCTGACCTGCGAATCCGAGGATGGCGTCTGCGCGCTGTGCTACGGTCGCGACCTGGCACGCGGCACGCTGGTGAATATCGGTGAGGCTGTCGGCATCATCGCCGCGCAGTCGATCGGTGAACCGGGGACCCAGCTGACGATGCGGACCTTCCACATCGGCGGTATTGCACAGGGCGGTCAGCAGTCGTTCCAGGCTGCGGCCCAGGAAGGCAAGATCGAGTTCCGCAACGAAAGCACGCTGACCAACGCCAATGGCGAAATGGTCGTGATGTCGCGCAACATGCAGCTGGTCATCGTCGATGAACAGGGGCAGGAACGCGCCAGCCACAAGCTGTTCTACGGCAGCAAGCTGTTCGTGACGGAAGGCGAGCGCGTCATCCGCGGCACCAAGCTGTACGAATGGGACCCCTATACCCTGCCGATCATCGCGGAAAAGGGCGGTGTGGCGAAGTTTGTCGACCTGACCACGGGCCTGTCGGTTCGCGATGAGACCGATGACGCGACCGGGATGACGCAGAAGATCGTGACCGATTGGCGCAGCGCGCCGAAAGGCAACGAGCTGAAGCCCGAGATCATCATCATGGACGCCAATGGCGAGCCGGTGCGCAACGATCAGGGCAACCCGGTCAGCTATCCGATGTCGGTCGATGCCATTCTGTCGGTTGAAGACGGTCAGGACGTTCGTCCGGGTGATGTCGTCGCGCGTATCCCGCGTGAAGGCGCCAAGACCAAGGACATCACCGGGGGTCTGCCCCGCGTGGCGGAACTGTTCGAGGCACGTCGCCCCAAGGATCACGCTATCATCGCCGAGATCGACGGCTATGTGCGCTTCGGCAAGGACTACAAGAACAAGCGCCGCATCGCCATCGAGCCTTCGGAAGAGGGTGGCAGCCCGGTCGAATACATGGTGCCGAAAGGCAAGCACATCCCGGTGCAGGAAGGCGACTTCGTGCAGAAGGGTGACTACATCATGGACGGCAACCCGGCTCCGCACGACATTCTGCGGATCATGGGGATCGAGGCGCTGGCCGATTACCTCATCGACGAGGTGCAGGACGTTTATCGACTTCAGGGTGTGAAGATCAACGACAAGCACATCGAGGTGATCGTTCGCCAGATGCTGCAGAAGATCGAGATCATCGACAGCGGCGATACGACCCTGCTTAAGGGCGAGCATGTCGAGCGCGACGAGTTCGAGGAAGAGAACGCCAAGATCGAAGCCAAGGGTGGCCGTCCGGCCACGGGCGAGCCGGTGCTGCTGGGCATCACCAAGGCATCGCTGCAGACCCGCAGCTTCATCTCGGCCGCATCGTTCCAGGAAACGACCCGCGTGCTGACCGAGGCGTCGGTTCAGGGCAAGCGTGACAAGCTGGTCGGTCTGAAGGAAAACGTCATCGTCGGCCGTCTGATCCCGGCTGGTACCGGTGGCGCGACCACCCGCGTGCGTCGCATCGCCGCCGAGCGTGACAACGAGGTCATTCAGGCCCGCAAGGCCGAGGCGGAAACCGCCGCAGCCCTTGCCGCGCCCGACATGACCGACAGCGCGCCCGCAACGGACAGTGTCGTCATCGACATGCCCGAAGGAAACGGCGACGCGTGATCGCGACCCATTGAAAACATTGGAAAGGCCCGGCAAGAATGCCGGGCCTTTTCTTTTGGTGGCAACGGGGGAAGTGATGCGCGTTCAGGTTCTGGGATTGTGCCGGTTTTCCCTGCTGTCGACCAATTCCTTTCAGACCACCGGCTTCGATCTGACGGAGAACCGTCGCATCCTTTACGATCCGGCCCGGATGGATTTGCGGATGCGCTGGTTCGAAAACCTGTGCCTTCCGCCGCTGTTGTGGCAAAGCGACCCGGATTTCACCCTGATCATTGCCACCGGCGAGGATCTTCCGCAGCCGTGGCTGGGGCGGTTGCAGGACCTGGCGGCGGCGGTTCCCCAGATCCGGTTGGAGCAGGTCGCCCCCGGTCCGCATGGCAAGGTCTGTTCCGAACTTCTGGCCAAACATACCGAGCCGGGTGCCGATATCGTCGCGCAGTTCCGCATCGACGATGACGACACCGTGGCCTCGGATTACGTGGATACGGTGCGGCGGGACTATCACCGCTTTGGTCCCGGTCTGGGCAGGGATGCCGTCTTTGCCGTCGATTATGCGCGCGGCCTGACCCTGACCCAGCAGGGCGACCAGCATGAATTGCGGTGTGAGCTGGCGCGGCTGTGGGGCTGCGGGCTGACCATGTATTTCCCGAATGACCGGCCCCGCTCGATCATGAATTATCGGCACGACTGGCTGTGGCGGCTGGCGGATGTCATCAGCATCCAGAACCGCATCATGTGGGTGCGTGGCGTGCATGGCACGAATGACAGCCCGCGCGACAGGTACCGTCCCGTGCTGGTCGATATGCCGCAGGACAGGATCGACGCCGCGCTTGGCAAGCGCTTTGGCCTTGACCGCAGGCTGCTGACGGATTTGCTTGCGGGGAAGGGGCCCTGTCCCGAATAACCTGCGCATGAGGAAAGGTCAGGTCATGTCACCAAGATCCGCCGTGATCCTGCAAGGCGCGTTCTGATGCGGGTGCAGATGCTGGGTCTGTGCCGGTTTTCCTATGTGGGCTTGCGTGGCTATCAGACCCGCCATGACAGCTATGACGAAAGACGGGCCTATCTGTATGAACCGGGTCGGCTTGCAAGGAGATGGTTCTGGTTCACCCAGGTCGCGCTGCCCGCCTGGCAGGCGCAAAGCGATGCCGATTTCACCTTGGTTGTGATGACCGGGCCGGATCTGCCCGAGCCCTATTTGTCGCGCCTGCAGCAGCTTTGCGAACAGATGCCCCAACTGCGGCTGGAACTGGTCCCGCCTATGGAACGGCATCTGCAGGCCTGCCACGCGGCGATTGCCCCGCATCTGGACCGGTCGGCCGATGTTATCGGCCATTTCCGCCATGATGACGACGATGCGGTCGCGGTCGATTATATCGACCGGACGCGGCGCGATTTCCGCAAGGTCAAGGGCCTGTGGAAGGCCGAGGGGCGATTGTCGCTGGACTATTCGCGCGGCCTGATGATGCGGCTGGACGGGCAGGGGATGCAGGTGACGCCGCGTCTGTGTCACAACATGGGGGTGGCGCTGACGGTGTTCCTGCGGCCCGACGCGCCCGAAACCGCGCTGCATTTCGACCATTCCAAGATCGGGATGTGGATGCCCGGCGTCGCGGTGACCAAGCCGCTGATGTTTGTTCGCTCGATCCACGGGGACAGCGATTCCGGCGATATGGGGCCGGGGCAGGGCTGGCAGATGACGCCGGAACAGATCGACAGGCAGCTGTGGCAGCGGTTTCGGCTGCGGCGCGACGGGCTTGAACAGGCGGCGCGGGCATTGCCGGGCTAGGTCGCCGGTTCTGTTGACACGGTCCCGGAATCCTCTTATACGCCCGTCACTCGGCGGGTAACTGCCTTGATATGCCAGAACCTATGTGGTCACGATCCGGGCCCTAAACATGCCTCGATCCTCTGGAATTTCCCCATCCACCCTTGTAAGGGCCGGATGGGTTTGGCGTTTTGCGATTCGCGCAAGATGCCGTCGAGAAGTGGCGCAGCCGAAAGGCTGCGAGTATTGACAGAGCAAGACGGGGAACCGAATGCCGACGATTCAACAGCTGATCCGCAAGCCGCGGCAGCCGAAGGTGCAGCGCTCGAAGTCGCAGCACCTGCAGGGATGCCCGCAGAAGCGTGGCGTCTGCACGCGCGTCTATACCACGACGCCGAAGAAGCCGAACTCCGCTATGCGTAAGGTGGCCAAGGTCCGCCTGACGAATGGCTTCGAGGTCATCTCCTACATTCCGGGCGAAAAGCACAACCTGCAGGAACACAGCGTCGTGCTGATCCGCGGCGGCCGTGTGAAAGACCTTCCGGGTGTCCGTTACCACATCCTGCGCGGTGTGCTGGATACCCAGGGTGTCAAAGATCGCCGTCAGCGTCGTTCGAAATACGGCGCCAAGCGTCCGAAGTAAGGAGAGACATCGATGTCCCGTCGTCACGCCGCTGAAAAGCGCGAAATCCTGCCCGACGCCAAATATGGCGATCGCGTGCTGACCAAATTCATGAACAACCTGATGGTTGACGGCAAGAAATCGGTTGCCGAGCGCATCGTCTACAACGCGCTGGAGCGCGTCGAAGGCCGCCTGAAGCGCGAACCGATCGAAGTTTTCCACGAAGCGCTGGACAACGTGAAACCCTCGGTCGAGGTTCGTTCGCGCCGCGTTGGTGGTGCCACCTACCAGGTTCCGGTTGAAGTTCGTCCGACCCGTCGTGAAGCGCTGGCAATCCGCTGGCTGATCACTGCGGCGAAGAACCGCAATGAAAACACGATGGAAGAACGCCTCGCCGGCGAACTGGCCGATGCCGTCAACGGCCGCGGCACCGCCGTGAAGAAGCGCGAAGACACCCACAAGATGGCCGACGCGAACAAAGCGTTCAGCCATTACCGCTGGTAAAGCGAAAGGACACCATCCATGGCACGCGATTATCCGCTGCAGCGTTATCGCAACTTCGGCATCATGGCGCACATCGATGCCGGCAAAACGACGACGACCGAGCGCATCCTTTTCTATACTGGCAAGTCGCATAAAATCGGCGAAGTGCATGACGGCGCCGCGACCATGGACTGGATGGAGCAGGAACAGGAGCGCGGCATCACGATCACGTCTGCCGCGACCACCACGTTCTGGCAGCGCCAGGAAGATCCGACTGCCGACGGCACCTCGGACACCAAATACCGCTTCAACATCATCGACACCCCGGGTCACGTGGACTTCACCATCGAGGTGGAACGTTCGCTGGCCGTTCTGGATGGCGCGATCTGCCTTCTGGACGCCAATGCCGGTGTCGAACCGCAGACCGAAACCGTGTGGCGTCAGGCTGACCGCTATCAGGTTCCGCGGATCGTGTTCGTCAACAAGATGGACAAGATCGGCGCCGACTTCTTCAACTGCGTGAAGATGATCAAGGACCGTACCGGCGGCACCCCGTGCCCGATCGCTTTCCCGATCGGCGCCGAGGACAAGCTGGAAGGTATCGTCGACCTGATCAAGATGGAAGAATGGGTCTGGATCGGTGAAGATCTGGGCGCAAGCTGGGTTCGCCAGCCCATCCGCGACGAGCTGAAGGACCTGGCCGACGAATGGCGTTCGAACATGATCGAGCTGGCCGTCGAGCAGGACGATGAGGCCATGGAAGCCTATCTGGAGGGCAACGAGCCCGACGAGGCGACCCTGCGTCAGCTGATCCGCAAGGGCACCCTGTCGCTGTCGTTCTTCCCGGTCACTGCAGGTTCCGCGTTCAAGAACAAGGGCGTGCAGCCCCTGCTGAACTCGGTCATCGACTTTCTGCCCGCGCCGATCGACGTTCCGGTCCTGAAGGGCTTTGCCCCCGATGACGAGACCGAAACCCGCAACATCGAGCGTCCGGCAGACGATTCGGCGCCGTTCTCGGCGCTGGCGTTCAAGATCATGAACGACCCGTTCGTCGGCTCGCTGACCTTCAGCCGCATCTATTCGGGCGTTCTGAAGAAGGGTGACTCGATCATCAACTCGACCAAGGGCAAGCGCGAGCGCATCGGTCGTATGATGATGATGCACTCGATCAGCCGCGAAGAGATCGAAGAAGCATTCGCAGGCGACATCATCGCGCTGGCCGGTCTGAAAGAGACCACCACCGGTGACACCCTGTGCGATTCGTCCAAGCAGGTCGTTCTGGAAACCATGACCTTCCCGGATCCGGTGATCGAGATCGCCGTGGAACCCAAGTCGAAGGCCGACCAGGAAAAGATGGGCCTGGCCCTTCAGCGCCTGGCAGCCGAAGACCCCTCGTTCCGCGTCGAAACCGATCTGGAATCGGGTCAGACGATCATGAAGGGCATGGGCGAACTTCACCTCGACATTCTGGTCGACCGGATGAAGCGCGAGTTCAAGGTCGAGGCCAATATCGGTGCGCCCCAGGTGGCCTACCGTGAGACCATCAGCCAGCCGGCCGAGATCGACTACACCCACAAGAAGCAGACCGGCGGTACGGGTCAGTTCGCCCGCGTCAAGCTGCAGATCGATCCGACCGAGCCGGGCGAAGGCTATAGCTTCGAGTCGAAAATCGTCGGCGGTGCGGTTCCGAAGGAATACATCCCGGGTGTCGAAAAGGGCATCAAGTCGGTCATGGACTCGGGTCCGCTGGCAGGCTTCCCGGTGATCGACTTCAAGGTCGCCCTGCTGGACGGTGCGTTCCACGACGTCGACTCGTCGGTGCTGGCCTTCGAAATCGCCTCGCGCGCAGCAATGCGTGAAGGTCTTCGCAAGGCAGGTGCAAAGCTGCTGGAACCGATCATGAAGGTCGAAGTCGTGACGCCGGAAGAATATACCGGTTCGATCATCGGCGACCTGACCAGCCGTCGCGGCATGGTCCGCGGCCAGGACAGCCGTGGCAACGCGAACGTCATCGACGCCGCCGTGCCGCTGGCCAACATGTTCGGCTACATCAACAACCTGCGTTCGATGTCCTCGGGTCGTGCGGTCTTCACCATGCAATTCTCGCATTATGAAGGCGTTCCGCAGAACATCTCGGACGAGATCCAGAAGAAATACGCATAAGGGCGGTGCGCGGTCCGCGCACCCTACCACCCCCCGTAGGGTGCGTGCCTGCACGCACCGTCACTCAAGAAGGAGCCAGTTATGGCAAAGGCAAAGTTTGAACGGACGAAACCGCACGTCAACATCGGGACGATTGGTCACGTTGACCACGGCAAGACGACGCTGACGGCTGCGATCACGAAGTATTTCGGCGATTTCCGCGCCTATGACCAGATCGACGGCGCGCCCGAGGAAAAGGCACGCGGCATCACGATCTCGACCGCGCATGTGGAATACGAGACCGAAAGCCGTCACTACGCGCATGTCGACTGCCCGGGCCACGCCGACTACGTGAAGAACATGATCACCGGTGCCGCGCAGATGGACGGCGCAATCCTGGTGGTGAACGCTGCCGACGGCCCGATGCCGCAAACGCGCGAGCACATCCTGCTGGGCCGTCAGGTCGGCATTCCGTTCATGGTCGTCTACCTGAACAAGGTCGACCAAGTGGATGACGAAGAGCTGCTGGAACTGGTCGAGATGGAAGTCCGCGAGCTGCTGAGCTCGTATGACTATCCGGGCGACGACATTCCGATCATCAAGGGTTCGGCGCTGGCCGCTCTGGAAGGCCGCGACGAGGAAATCGGCGAGAAGTCGATCCGCGCGCTGCTGGAAGCCGTCGACAGCTACATCCCGACGCCCGAGCGCGCCGTGGACCAGCCGTTCCTGATGCCGATCGAAGACGTGTTCTCGATCTCGGGTCGTGGTACGGTCGTGACCGGCCGCGTCGAGCGTGGCGCTGTCAACGTGGGTGACGAACTGGAAATCGTGGGCACCCGCGACACCAAGAAAACCACCTGCACCGGCGTGGAAATGTTCCGCAAGCTGCTGGATCGTGGGGAAGCTGGCGACAACATCGGCGCGCTGCTGCGCGGTGTCGACCGTGACGGCGTCGAGCGTGGCCAGGTCCTGTCGAAGCCGGGCTCGGTGACCCCGCACACCCAGTTCGAGGCAGAAGCCTACATCCTGACCAAGGAAGAAGGCGGCCGCCACACCCCGTTCTTCGCGAACTACCGCCCGCAGTTCTACTTCCGCACGACGGACGTGACCGGCACGGTGAAGCTGCCCGAGGGCACCGAGATGGTGATGCCGGGCGACAACCTGAAGTTCGAGGTCGAGCTGATCGCCCCGATCGCCATGGAAGAAAAACTGCGCTTCGCCATCCGCGAAGGCGGCCGCACCGTCGGCGCTGGCGTGGTTTCGAAAATCATCAAGTGATCCCATCAGGGATATCGTGAGATGAAGGCCCGCACCAAAAGGTGCGGGCCTTTTTCATGACCCGAACCCGCTTGAGCGTGTCACGGCTTTGTCATAGGGACAGGCCATGCGGATACTTTTCCTTGGCGATGTCATGGGTCGGGCGGGACGCCGGGCCATTACCGAAAAGCTGACCGGGCTGCGTGCCCGGTTGAAGGCCGATTTTGTCGTTGTGAACGCGGAAAACACCAGCGGTGGCCGCGGCATCACGACCGGTCACGCGCAACTGCTGCTGAATTCCGGCGCCGATTGCCTGACCCTTGGCGATCATGCCTTCGATCAGAAGGACATGATGGCCTATATCGACAAAGAGCCGCGGATCATCCGCCCGCTGAATTTCGCCAAAGAGGCGCCCGGCAAGGGGTTCGGCGTCTTTGCGGATGCGCGCGGGCGCAAGGTTCTGGTCACCCAGGCGTTGGGTCAGGTTTTCATGTCGCGGCCCTATGACGATCCGTTTTCCGCGCTGGATGCCGTGCTGCGGGCCCATCCGCGCGGCGGGCTGGTGCAGGCCGCGCTGGTCGATATCCATGCCGAGGCGACCAGCGAGAAGATGGGCGTCGGGCATTTCTGCGACGGTCGGGCCAGCCTTGTGGTCGGCACCCATACCCATATCCCCACCGCCGATGCGCAGATCCTGCCGCGCGGCACGGGCTATCTGTCCGATGCCGGGATGTGCGGCGATTATGACAGCGTGATCGGCATGGAAAAGACCGAACCCCTGCGCCGCTTCGTCACCGGCATGGTCCGCGACCGGTTCAGCCCGGCCGAACAAGAGGCCACGATCTGCGGGGTATTGGTCGAAACCGACGACCGCAGCGGTGCGGCCACCCGGATCGAGGCGGTGCGCGACGGCGGGCGTCTGGCCCAGACCCATCCGGCCTGATCCCTGCGCCTTGACGCGGCGCGGCCACCGCGTCGCGAAGGCCCCGTGGCGATGCTTGCTTGCCGTCGCGGTTTCTGCGCATGATGCGCCGAATGTGCCGCCCCGGCGGCCAATTTTGCGAGAGCTGAATGTTCGGAATTGAACTAAGCGGAACCCCGGCGGCGATCGCCACGATCTTCATTATCGCCGGGATGCTGACCCTTTTCATCCGCGAAACCTATCCCCCCGAAGTGACGGCGATTCTGGGTGGCGTGGCGTTGCTGTCGGTGGGTATTCTGGAACCCTCGCATGTGGCGGGGGTGCTGTCGAACCCCGCGCCCTGGACCATTGCCTTCATGTTCATCATCGTCGGCGGGCTGGTGCGAACCGGCGCGCTTGACTGGATCGGGCAACGGGCCGCACGCCACGCAGGCGCGCGGCCTTTATTGACGCTGGGACTGGTGTCCTGCGTGGTCTGCGCGATGTCGGCCTTTGTGAACAACACCCCGCTGGTCGTGGTGATGATGCCGATCTTCATGCAGCTTGCCAATGAGATGAAAAGCTCGCCCTCGAAGCTGTTGATCCCCTTGTCCTATCTGTCGATTCTGGGGGGCACGATGACGATGATCGGCACCTCGACCAATCTGCTGGTCGATGGTGTTGCCCGCTCCAGCGGGATGGAGCCGTTCTCGATCTTCGAGATCACGCCTGTCGGCCTGCCAATGGCGATCGTCGGCGTGATCTATCTGCTGCTGGTGGCGCCGCGCCTGTTGCCGGAACGCGACTCGATGTCCCAGCTGATGTCGGGGCGGTCCAAGGCCAAGTTCTTTACCGAGGTTGCCATCCCCGAGGATTCGGCCCTGATCGGCAAGGCGCTGGACGAGGTGGACATCTTCACCCGCGACACGGCGCGCGTGATCGACGTTCTGCGCGGCGATGCCTCGCTGCGCCGCGACCTGTCCTCGGTGCGCCTTGAGGCGGGCGATCGCGTCGTTCTGCGCACCCCCATGTCCGAGGTTCTGGGCCTGCAGACCCACAAGGATCTGCGCATGGTCGACAAGCTTAGCTCGGTTCAGACCTCGACGGTCGAGGTGCTGATCACGCCGGGTTGCCACATGGTCGGGCGCAGCCTTGGTTCGATGCGCCTGCGTCGGCGCTATGGCGTCTATGTGCTGGCGGCCCATCGCCGGAACCAGAATATCGGCCGCCAGCTTGACGATCTGGTCGTGCGCGTCGGCGACACGCTGTTGTTGGAAGGTGCCCCGGCAGATATCCAGAAGCTGGCCGCCGATATGGAGATGGTTGAGGTCAGCCAGCCTTCGGACCGTGCCTATCGCCGCAAACATGCGCCGATCGTGGTCGCGACGCTGGTCGGGGTGGTCGCGCTGTCCGCCTTCGAGGTTGCGCCGATCCTGCTGTTGGCCTTTGTCGGGGTGGCGATCGTGCTGGGCACACGCTGCATCGACGCGGACGAGGCGCTTGGCTTTGTCGATGGGCGGTTGATGGCGCTGATCTTTGCCATGCTGGCGGTTGGGGCGGGGCTGGAAAATTCCGGCGCGGTCGAACTGATCGTGACCTATGTCGCGCCCTGGCTGTCCGAGGTGCCGCATTGGGGGCTGGTGCTGGCGGTCTATCTGCTGGCGACCGCGCTGACAGAGACGGTGACCAACAATGCCGTCGCGGTGATCGTGACGCCGGTGGCGATTTCGCTTGGCACCCAACTGGGCGTCGATCCGCGTCCCCTGGTCATCGCGGTGATGATGGGCGCATCGGCCAGTTTCGCCACGCCCATCGGCTATCAGACGAACACGCTGGTCTATGGTCCGGGCGGCTATCGCTTTGCCGATTTCATCCGCGTCGGCCTGCCGTTGAACCTGCTGATGGCCGTCGTGGCCTCGATGGTGATCCCGATCTTCTGGCCCCTGTGACGGTCAATCTGCTTGCTGCAACTGCAATGCTGCCATGCAGCATTGCAGGTTGTCGCCTGCCGCCATTGCCCCGATATAGGACGCAAGGGAGGAAACAAATTGTGTCTGACAAGGAGTTTCCACATGGCCGGAACCGCAACCGTTTCCAACACCGCCCCCAGCCTGGGCAAAATTCTGGCAGCGCCGTTCGTGGCGACCTTCCGCTTTCTGGTGCTGTTGGCTGAAGCCAGCCCCACCATGCGTCAGCTGAATCAGCTGAGCCAGACGTCCGACGAAGAATTGGCCAAGCGCGGCGTTTCGCGCGAGGACGAGGTTCGTCGCATCATGGGTGTCAACTCGGCCCTGTAAGGGCGTTGACGATCCATCCGCAAGGGCGCGCACCGCAAGGTTGCGCGCCTTTTGCGTATCGGGGGGGGGCGTCCTATAGCGGCCAGACGATCAGCAGCATCGGGATCGAGACGACCAGCACGATGATTTCCAGCGGCAGGCCCATCCGCCAGTAATCGCCAAAGCGATAGTTGCCGGGGCCAAGGATCAGGGTGTTGTTCTGATGTCCGATGGGGGTCAGGAAGGCACAGGCCGCCGCAACCGCCACGCCCATCAGGAAGGCGTCGGGTTCGACCTGCAATTGTTCGGCCAGGCGAATGCCCACCGGGGCGGCAATGATCGTGGTCGCGTTGTTGTTCAGGATATCCGACATGAACATCGTGCTGACCATCAACAGCGCCAGTCCCGCCCAGGCCGGATAGCCTTGGGTCAGGCTGGCGATCCATCCCGCGATCAGCGCGGTCCCGCCCGTGCTGTCAAGCGCAAGACCCAGCGGGATCATCGAGCCCAGCAGCACGATCACCGGCCAATCGACATGGTCGTAAAGCTCATTGATCGACAGCACCCCGGTCAGCACATAGGCGATGACGACGCAGCCAAGTGCGATGGGCATGGTGACCCAGCCAAGGCTGGTTGCCAGAACCGCCAGAACGAACAACCCGATGGCGGTGCGCATATGGCCTTCGCGTTGAACCGGCAGGCTGCCGCCATCCAGACGCAGCAGCCCCGAGGCTGACAGCACATCCTCGACCCGGCTTTCGGGGATCAGCACCAGCAGCAGGTCGCCCGCGACGATCTCTTGCCGGGGCAGGGCCTCGCGCAGGGCGATGCCGCGCCGGCGCATGCCGATCAGCACGCTGTCATAGCGGTTGACCAGCCCGAAGGATTGCGCGCTGCGGCCGATGATATCCGCGCCCACCGGGACCAGCAGCTCGATCAGTGACTGGCCTTCGGAATCCTTGCGGGCGCGGGGTTCCAGCCGGCCATCGGGGAAGGACAGTTTGCTGGCCGATCGAAACTCATCCAGCGCGGAAGGATTGGCCCGCAACAGCAGCACATCGCCCGCGGTGACGGTCTGGTCGTCCAGCGGACCTTCCAGCGCGTGGCCGTGGCGGATCACACCCACCAGCCGTGCCCCGGCTTTCAGCGCCTGTTCGCGGATCTGGCTGACGGGTTCGTCGGTCAGGCTGCTGGCCTCGGTCACGACCAGCCGCGCCAGATAACGGCGGGGCCGTTCGGGTGCGTCGCCTGCGCCCTCTTGTCGCGATTGCGGGATCAGACGCCATCCGATCAGCGCGATGAAGACCATGCCCGCAACCGCGACCGCGCTGCCCACCGGCAGAAAATCGAACATGCGATAGGGTTCGCCCAGCACTTGTTGACGATAGCCCGACACGATCAGGTTCGGGGGCGTGCCGATCAGTGTCAGCATCCCGCCAAGGATGGTGGCGAAGGCCAGCGGCATCAGCGTCAGGCCGGCACGTCGGCGGGCCTTCTGGGCGGCTTGCAGGTCGATGGGCATCAGCATGGCCAGCGCCGCGATATTGTTCATGAAACCCGACAGCAGCCCGCCGACGCCGCCGACCACCGCGATGTGACGGCTGACGGATCGGTCGCGATCGGCCAGAAGGCGGGCCATCGACGACACCGCCCCCGATCGGGTCAGCCCGGCGGTCGCCACAAGGATCAGCGCGACGACCATGGTCGTGGGATTGCCGAAACCGGAAAAGGCCTGTTCCTTGGGGACGACGCCCAGCAGCACCGCGGCCATCAGCCCGGCAAAGGCCACCAGATCGTGGCGCCAAGGCCCCAGAAACATCAGCCCCATGATGGCGGCGAAGATGGCGAAAAGGATGATCTGGTCGATACTCATGCTGTCCCGCGTCCTGTCAGGCCTTATTCTGGCCTCAATCCCCTTGTAACGCCACAGAAGGGTGCCGGGTTCGGCTTGCGATGGGGCGCTGCTGTGGACTACAAGCAGCCGAATCCGGATTTCATGAATTGCGAAGGGCGACGACCATGGCAGGTCATTCCAAATGGGCCAATATCCAGCATCGCAAGGGCAGGCAGGATGCCGCGCGCTCGAAGTTGTTTTCCAAGCTCTCGAAGGAGATCACGGTCGCGGCCAAGATGGGTGACCCCGATCCCGAAAAGAACCCGCGTCTGCGTCTGGCGGTGAAAGAGGCCAAGTCGAATTCGGTCCCCAAGGACGTGATCGACCGCGCGATCAAGAAATCGCAGGGCGGTGACGCCGAGAATTACGAAGAGATCCGCTACGAAGGTTATGGCCCGAACGGGATCGCGTTGGTCGTCGAGGCGATGACCGACAACCGCAACCGCACCGCGTCGAATGTGCGCAGCTATTTTGCCAAGTCGGGCGGTGATCTGGGGCAGTCCGGTTCGGTCAGCTTCATGTTCGACCGCGTGGGCGAGATCATGTACCCGGCCTCTGCGGGCGATGCGGATGACGTGATGATGGCCGCGATCGAGGCGGGGGCATCGGATGTCGAAAGCGACGACGAGGGTCACTGGATCTATTGCGCGGATACCGATCTGAACGAGGTGTCCACGGCGCTGGAAGCAAGCCTTGGCGAATCCGAGACGGCCAAGCTGATCTGGAAGCCGCAGGCCCCGACCGAGATCACCGATCTGGAAACGGCGCAGAAGCTGATGAAGCTGATCGACACGCTGGAAGATGACGATGACGTGCAGAATGTCACCGGCAATTTCGATCTGGCCGATGCGGTGGCCGCACAGCTGTAAGCTGCGCGGCGCCTTGCCGGGGGCGGTGGCGGGGGGCCAGCCCCCCGATCGCTGACGCGATTCCCCCCGATGTCGCGCCAGATCCGTTCGGACGCCGCCTAGGACCGCAACTGGTTCCGGGCGGCTTTTTTGATCGCCTGCGTCAGCGGGGCGAGGGCCGGCGCGGTCAGGCGGGCGATCTGCCAGACCAGCGGCACGTCCAGCGGCAGTTGCGGCGCGAGGTCGATCAAGCTGCCGCTTTCCAGATCGCGGGCTACCATCACCTCGGGGTTCATGCCCCAGCCAAGGCCAAGCCGGGCGGCCTCGGCGAAGGCCTGGGATGAGGGGATGCGATGCAGTGGCAGCGCCAGCCTGCGGCCGACGAGTTGCTGCGTCCAGCGGTTTTGCAGCCCATCCTTGGCATTGAAGCTGAGCGAGGGCGCCCGCGACAGGCTGTCGGCATCGACCCCGTTCGGCATGTGCCGCGCCATGAATTCGGGCGAGGCGGTCGCGCGATAGCGCATCTTGCCAAGCGGCACGGTATCGCAGCCGGTCACGGGGCGGCTGTCGCTGGTGATGGCGGCGCTGACCTGACCGGATTTCAGCCAGTCCTGAGCGTGGTCCTGATCGTCGATGATCAGGTCGATCAGCCCCGGCGTCCGCACCAAAGGGGGCAGGGCCCATGTCGCCAGACTGTCGGCATTGACGGCGATGCCGATGACCGGCGGCCCGGAACGCGGTGCCGGGGACAGCTGCGTTTCCAGCAGGCGCACCTGTTGCAGATGCGCGGCCAGCCGCAACCCGGCTTCGGTGCCGCGCAGGGGTGGGCCGCGATCGACAAGCGCGGTGCCGTGGCGATCTTCAAGCCCCCGGATCCGCTGCGAAATGGCTGAAGGCGTGACCGACAGCGCCTGCGCGGCGGCTTCGAACGAGCCGCGGCGCAGGACTTCGGACAGGGCTAGAAGGGCAGGGTAGTCCAGCATTAGGCAAGCTTCATCAACGTTAGGCGAATTAATTTTACTTAAATCTGCGCGCCTGCCATCAGCAAGACCGGAGGTGCGTATGACGGTTTTTCTTGCGGGTATGGGGACGGGGCTGTCGCTGATCATGGCGATCGGCGCGCAGAACGCCTTTGTCCTGAAGCTGGGACTGATGCGGCGGCATGTGTTGCCGGTGGTGCTGTTCTGTGCGCTGTCGGATGCGATCCTGATCGGGTTTGGCGTCGGCGGCATGGAGGTCGCGGGCCAGCGGTTGCCCTGGCTTGCCCCCGCGATGCGCTGGGGTGGCGTCGCGTTTCTGCTGTGGTATGGCGCACGATCCTTTCTTGCGGCCTGGCGCGGGGGCGAGGCGCTGCGCCCGGATGCCAATGGGCACGGGTTGGGCAAGGCCCTGCTGACGATTGCGGCGCTGACATGGCTGAACCCGCATGTCTACCTGGATACGGTCGTTCTGCTGGGGGCGATTTCGGCGCAATGGGCGCAGCCCTGGGTGTTCGGCGCGGGCGCGATGGTGGGATCTTTCCTGTTCTTCTTTTCGCTTGGCTATGGTGCGCGGCTTCTGGCACCGGTCTTTGCGCGGCCGCGATCCTGGCAATGGCTGGAATTCGCGGTGGGCTGCGTGATGTGGCTGATCGCGGCAAAGCTGGCTTTGGGATGAGGGGGCTTGCGCCTGTCGGCAAAATCGGCCGATATGCAGCATATGCAACTTGATCTGGAAACGCGCCGCGACCTGATCGGGATCGGCTGGATGCTGATCACGGGGCTTTGCTTTGTCGCCGTGAACGGCATCGTGCGCGGTCTTGATGGGGCGCTGCCCGCCCCGCAGGCTGCCTTCATCCGCTTTGTCTTTGGCCTTGTCTTTCTGGTTCCGGTCCTTGCGCCCGCGCTGCGCCGGGGATTTTCGCGCCGTGTCTGGGGGCTGTTCACGCTGCGCGGGGGCTTGCATGTGATCGCGGTGACGGCGTGGTTCTATGCCATGTCGCGGATCACCGTGGCCGAGGTGACGGCCATCGGCTTTCTGAACCCGATCATGGTGACCGTCGGCGCGGCGCTGTTCATGGGCGAAAAGCTTGCCGCGCGGCGTATCGCGGCGGTTCTGGTGGCGCTGTGCGGGGCGCTGATCGTGTTGCGGCCCGGGCTGCGGGAACTGGATCCGGGGCATATCTCGCAGGTCGGGGCGGCGATCGCCTTTGGCGCGTCCTATCTGGTGGCCAAGCGGCTTAGCGATGATGTGCCTGCATCGGTCGTCGTCGCCATGATGTCGCTGACCGTGGCGATCGGGCTGCTGCCGCTGGCCATCGCGGTCTGGCAGCCGCCCAGCCTGTCACAGATCGGCTGGCTGGGGCTGGTCGCGGTCTTTGCGACGCTGGGTCACTATACGATGACCCGCGCCTTTGCCGCCGCGCCGCTGACGGTGACCCAGCCGGTCACTTTCCTGCAACTGATCTGGGCCAGCATGTTGGGCGTCTTCGTGTTCCACGAACCGCTGGATGGCTGGGTCATCCTGGGCGGCGGGCTGATGATTGGGGCGATCACCTATATCACCTGGCGCGAGGCGCAAAAGCGCGCCCGAACGCAGACCCCGCCCGTCAACGCCACCAAGGCATAGGGGACGGGTCCCGGCGCCCTGCGACCGGGACCGCGCCCGAGATCAGCGATTGGGCCACAGCGTCGCGTGGCGATTCACATCCTTGTACAGCAGATAGCGGAACCGGCCCGGCCCGCCCGCATAGCAGGCCTGCGGGCAGAAGGCGCGCAGCCACATGAAATCGCCGGGGCCGACCTCGACCCAGTCGCGGTTCAGGCGATAGACCGCCTTGCCTTCCAGAACGAACAGCCCGTGTTCCATCACATGCGTTTCCGCAAACGGGATCGAGCCTCCGGGCTGGAACGTGACCACGGTGATATGCATGTCATGGCGCAGATCTGCGGGATCCATGAAGCGCGTCGTGGCCCATGCGCCATCGGTGTCCGGCATGGGCGAGGGCGCGATATCCTGTTCATGCGTGACGATCGGGTCGGGGCGGTCCACGCCTTGCGCGGGCTGCCAGCGTTTGCGCCACCAGTGAAAGCCGGTCTCGCTGTCGCTGTCGTTGCGGATGCTGAACGCCGTTCCCGCGGGAACATAGGCGAAGCCGCCGGGCATCAGCAGATGCGACTGGCCGTCGATGGTGACGCGCAGTTCCCCCCCGGTCACGAAGATCGCGTGCTGCACCTCGGGGTCGTCATCGGGCTGGTCGCTGCCGCCGCCGGGGGCCAGTTCGACGATATACTGGCTGAAGGTTTCGGCAAATCCCGACAGGGGACGCGCCAGCATCCACATGCGCATGCCCTGCCAGCCCGGCAGGAACGAGGTGACGATGTCGCGCATCACCGTGCGGGGAATTACGGCATAGGCTTCGGTAAAGACGGCGGTATCGGTGGTCAGGCCGGTCTGCGGCGGCAGGCCCGCCACGGGACCGGCATAGGGCGAAGTCTGCTGCGGCTGGATGATGGTGGCAGGATCGCCGGTCGGGGCGCCTGCGGGGCGGTTGTCTGTCATTTCAGGGCTTCTTTCAGGCGAAGTTCGGCAATGCGGGTGACCTGGCGTTCCGCCTCGGCGCGTTCGGTCGGGGTGTCGTTGTCGATGCGGGCCTGCATGGCGGCAAGGATGCCGGCCTTGTCATGGTCGCGCACGGCGATGATGAAGGGAAAGCGGTGCTTGGCGGTATAGGCATCGTTCAGGCGGGTGAATTCGGCGCGCTCGGCATCGGTCAGCGCATCCAGTCCGGCGCTGGCCTGTTCCGAACTGCTGTCCGCCGTCAGGCGTTTGGCCTGCGCCAGCTTGCCTGCAAGATCGGGATGCGCCGTCAGCACCCCAAGGCGTTCGGTGTCCGAAGCCGCGCGAAAGATCTGCGCCATCCGCATCGACAAGCCCGTCGCGCTGTCATGGACCGCGCCCATTTCGGCGTCCCAGACCCGTTCGGCGATGAAGGGCGAATGTTCGTAGATCCCGCCAAACGCCGCCACGAATTCCGCACGATCCATCTGCGAGGGGCGGGTCCGCGGCCGATAGGGATGGGTTTCGGCCCAGTGCCGCGCGATATCCAGCCGCGAGGCGAACCACACGCCCTCATGTGCGCGGGCATGGTCCAGAAACCGCTGGATCGCCCTGGCGCGGCCCGGCCGGCCCGCAAGCCGGCAATGCAGGCCGATGGACATCATCTTGGGCGCGCCGGCCTGACCTTCGGCGTAAAGCACGTCGAAACTGTCGCGCAGATAATCGAAGAACTCGACCCCGGTGCCAAAGCCCTGACCGCTGGAAAAGCGCATGTCATTGGCGTCCATCGTATAGGGCACCATCAGCTGCGGGCGGTCCTTATGCACATGCCAATAGGGCAGGTCATCGGCGATGGTGTCGGCAAGATAGGCAAAGCCGCCTTCCTCGCAGCCCAGTTCGACCGTGTTCATCGACGTGCGGCCCTGATAAAACCCATAGGGCCGTTCGCCCGTGATCTGGCGGTGTAGCTGGATCGCGCGGGCGATGTGGTCGGCCTCGACCTCGCGCGGGATGTCACGATAGTCGATCCATTTCAGGCCATGCGTCGCGATTTCCCAGCCTGCCTCTTGCATCGCGGCCACCTGTTCGGGTGCGCGTTCCAGCGCGGTCGCGACGCCATAGACGGTGATCGGCAGATCCTTCAGCATCCGGTGCAACCGCCAGAAGCCCGAGCGCGCGCCGTAGTCATAGATCGATTCCATGTTCCAGTGCCGCTGGCCGGGCCAGGGCTGGGCGCCGATGATTTCGGACAGGAATGCCTCGGATGCCGCGTCGCCGTGTTCGATGCTGTTTTCGCCGCCTTCCTCGTAATTCATGACGATCTGAACGGCGATCTTCGCGCCTCCGGGCCATTTCGGGTCCGGGGTGCGTTCGCCATATCCTCGCATGTCGCGGCTGTATCGCATCGGCTTGCTCCTGTCGGTCGGTTTGATGCAGAAGACCCCTGTTCCGCGCGCACGACAAGCCGCGAACGGCAGAATGGTGTTTCATGAAATCGGCAAAGATCATCTGGTGCTTTCAATTTTCCGTTGAAAGACTTACCGAGCGGCCCAAGTTGTCCGCTTTTGGTCTGGCCCCCTAAGCTGACGCCAAAGTGGCCGAACAGCGCCGCGCCGCACGGAGGTATCCCATGGAAAGATTTTTCAGGCTGTCCGAACATGGCAGCAATGTCCGCACCGAGGTGATCGCCGGGATCACGACATTCCTGACGATGGCCTATATCATCTTCGTCAATCCCGACATCCTGTCATCGACGGGCATGGACCGCGACGCCGTATTCATCGCGACCTGCCTTGCGGCGGCGATCGGGTCGGCGGTGATGGGGCTTTGGGCCAACTGGCCCATCGGCATGGCGCCGGGCATGGGGCTGAACGCGTTTTTTGCGTTTACCGTCGTGGGCGCGATGGGCTTCACCTGGCAGCAGGCACTGGGCGCTGTGTTCATTTCGGGGATCATCTTCCTGATCCTGTCGATCACCGGCATCCGGCGATGGCTGATTGCGGGGATCCCGACCTCGATGCGTAGCGGCGTGGCCGCCGGGATCGGCATGTTTCTGGCGATCATCGCGATGCAAAGCTCGGGTCTTGTGGTTGATAATCCGGCGACGCTGGTCGGGCTGGGCGATCTGACCAATACCGGCACGCTGCTGACCATCGCGGGGTTCTTCCTGATCGTCGCGCTGGACGCGCTGCGGGTAAAGGGCGCGATCCTGATCGGTATTCTGGTCGTGACATTTGCCGCGATCACGCTGGGCGTCAGTGAGTTCACGGGCATCGTGTCGGCGCCGCCCTCGATCATACCGACGCTGCTGCAACTGGATCTGGTCGGGGCGCTAAGCTATGGCATATTTCATGTCATTCTGGTGATGGTCCTGGTCGAGGTGTTCGACGCGACCGGCACCCTGATCGGGGTGGCCAAACGCGCGGGCCTGCTTAGCGAAGGTCCGGCGCATCAGAACAAGGGGCTTAGCCGGGCGCTGATGGCGGATTCCACCGCGATCACGGCGGGGTCGCTGCTGGGTACGTCTTCGACTACTGCCTATGTCGAAAGCGCATCGGGCGTGCAGGCGGGCGGACGCACGGGGCTGACCGCGCTGGTCGTGGCGGGCCTGTTCCTGCTGGCGATGTTCTTCGCGCCGCTGGCAGGCGCGGTGCCGGCCTATGCCACTGCGCCCGCGCTGCTGTATGTCGCGACGCTGATGATGCGTGAACTGGCTGAAATCACCTGGGACGACGTGACCGAGGCCGCGCCCGCCGTGCTGACCGCGCTGGCGATGCCGCTGACATATTCCATCGCGAACGGCCTTGCCTTCGGCTTCATCAGCTATGCGGTGATCAAGCTGCTGACGGGCAAGGCGAAACAGGTTCACGCCGCAACCTGGATCGTCGCGGGGCTGTTCGTGGTCAAGTTCGCGCTGTTCGGCAGCCACTGATCCTGCAGGAAACGCGGCGTCGGGCAAAGGCCCGGCGCCGTTTGCCGACGTTTCGCGGCGCGCGCGCAGGGCGTGCTTGCCCGCAGACGTCCAGGCACCTAAGACTGCCAAGACAGTCCACGCATAGGTGCCAGCTTGACCTTTTCGACGCCTTCTCTGGCCGCTATCTCAGGGCTTTATAGCCGCATTCCCAGCGGTTGGACGGCGGGTGTGGATCTTTATGCCCGCGCACGCGCCGGACGCCGCAGGCCGGGACGGCTGGATGTCATGACCTCGTATGGCGGTCGCGATCTGGATGTGGTGCAGGTGCTTTTGCAGTCCCTGTCCGAGACGCATGCGCAGGATCATATCATGTTCTGGCTGCTGGAACTGCGCGTGCCCGCCGTGGATATTCAGGCGCTGTCCCGGTTCTGCGATCAATTGCCCAATGTCACGCTGAACGTCATCAAGGTGGCGGATCGCGAGGCTTTCGACCAGCTGCGAAAGCTGGGCGGCAAGCCAGACAGCGCGCGCTTTCTGTGGCTTGCGGCGCATCGTCACCTGCCTGCCGATCTGGACCGCGTGATCTATCTGGATGCCCTGGACATTATCGTTGCCGATGATCTGATGCCGATGATGCACCATCCCTTCATGGGAAAATATCTTGTCGCCTGCCGCGAGCTGGTCCACCTGCCGCCCGTTCTGATCGGCCCGGCGCAGCGTGCCCATCAGCGTTGGGCGCCAGATGCGCTGATCCGGCAGGTTTCGCGCGGGATAATCAACAGTGGGTCAATCGTGGTCAATCTGGCTGCCATGCGCCGGGATGACGTGGATATGGCACAGTATCTGAAGGCCGCGGAATGGGCCAGCGGGCAGGGTCTGGGCTTTGGCGATCAGGGGCTGTTCTCACTGACCCATGGCAGCCATTATGTACGGGCCCATGACCGCTATAACCATCGTTTTTCCAGCGAGACCGATGGCCGGGCGCGGGCCGTGCGCCGCCCCGCAGTGATTCACTATGCCGGGCGCGTGCCCAAGCCCACCCGCTGGCACCTGACGCCCGAGCTGGAGCAGGCGATCAGCGACCATCTGGATCACCGCGGCGAATCCGAGCTGGTTCTGGGCAGCGTCACGCGTATCAGGCCGGCGGATTTCGCCTATTTCCGCAGGTGGTGGGACACCTGTGCGCGGACCCCCTGCCACGCGCGCATCGCCCCCCTTGCGACGGAACGCACGCTGCGCACGCTTGAAACGCTGGGCGTGCGGACCGGCTGACGGTCAGCCGCCCATCTTCTGGGTCAGATCGGCCGCCGCCGCAGCCACGACCGCGCCAAGCGTCTTGACATGTTCGGACCCGATCCGATGGGTCGGGCCGCTGACCGAAATGCCCGCCACCGCCTCGCCGGTCAGGTCGAAGACGGGTGCCGCGATACAGCGCATGCCGCGGGTCCGTTCCTCGTCATCAAAGGCAAAGCCACGGGCACGAATGCGGGCCACGTCGTCCCGCAATTCCTGCGGCTGGGTCAGTGTCTTGTCGGTAAAACGCTGCAATGGGGCCTGGGCCAGGGTCTGGTCCAGAGTTTGCGGCCGTCCGAAAGCCAGCAGTGCCTTGCCGATCCCCGAGGCATGCAGCGGGGAACGCGTGCCCGGCGGAAAGAAGGCGCGGATGGTTTCCTGTGTTTCGGCCTGACTGATGAACAGCACGCACTCGCCGTTCAGGATGCCCAGATTCGCGGTTTCGCCGGAATGTTCCATCAAGGCGCGCAGCACGGGGCGGGCGCGTTCGACGATCCCCGAGCGGCGCATGAACGCCGAGCCCAGCCGAAAGGCCGCCGGTCCGATCTGCCAGCTTTGGGTCGCAGGATCGCTTTCCACCACCCCGCGCGAGGCCAGCGTGTGCAGCACCCGGTGCACGGTCGAGGGTGATTGCTGCATCTTGTCGGCGACCTCGGACAGGGTCAGGCCGCTATGCCCGGCCAGCATGTCCAGAATATCCAGCGCGCGTTCCAGCGACTGAATCGTTCCTGCGCTGTCGGCGCCGCTGCGGGGGCGGCCACGGCGGCGGCTGGGCTGGGGCATCTGTCTTCTCCCTTTGGTTCGGTGCCGTTCTTGCGGATGTGGCGCCGCCGCGGCAAGCCGGAAAATGCTTTCAGGCGTCGGTTGAAGCAGCTTCAAATGCAAAGGCGATTGACCCGCGGACAGGTCTTGCAACGCCGCGCGATTGTGCCTGATTTCAGGTCACTACCATTTCATATAGGCGGCAGCATTGCCCGGTGCCGCGACGGATCAAGGGCCTCGCCGCGCTGTTGCCCCAGAACGACCTTGACAGATTTCGACTTTCGCACGGCATAATTGTGACAGGAAAAATCGACGCAAGTCATGACCCTAGACCGGGCAACAGAAGCCGCCAACCGGCCACCGCCCGCCTGACAACAGAGAGAATCCCCGTGAGCCATTCATCCCTCGGCACGCCCGCACAATTGCGCGATCCGAACTTCACTCCTCCGCTGTGGAAGGCGGTTCCATTGGGAATTCAGCATGTGCTGGCGATGTTCGTGTCGAATGTCACCCCCGCGATCATCCTTGCCGGTGCGGCGGGTTTTGGTTTCGGCTCGAACAGCCCGGATTTCCCGGAACTGTTGTATCTGATCCAGATGTCGATGCTGTTTGCCGGCATCGCGACGCTGTTTCAGACCATCACGCTTGGCCCGGTCGGCGCGGCGTTGCCGATCGTGCAGGGGACATCCTTCGCTTTCATCCCGATCATGATCCCGCTGGTGGCCGGAAAGGGCGTCGACGGTTTGGCTGCCTTGTTCGCCGGGGTGTTTCTGGGTGGGCTGTTTCACGCCCTGCTGGGAACTGTGATCGGCAAGATCCGCTTTGCCCTGCCGCCACTGGTCACGGGGCTTGTGGTCACGATGATCGGTCTGGCGCTGGTCAAGGTGGGTATCGAATATGCCGCAGGCGGGGTGCCCCTGAAGGCGCAGGGCTCGGAGGCTTATGGCGATCTGGCAAGCTGGTCGGTCGCGCTGCTGGTGATCGTTGTCACGCTGGGGCTGAAATTCTTTGCCCGTGGGATGCTGTCGATTTCAGCGGTGCTGATCGGGATTTTCGTCGGCTATGTCTATTGCATCCTTGTCGGCAAACTGCCGGTCGAGGCGATCTCGGGCAGCTGGCAGAACGCCGCCGCCTTCGCGCTGCCGACGCCGTTCAAATACGGGTTCGAGGTCTCGCTGGCGGCGGTCATCGGCTTCTGTCTGATGGCCTTCGTCTCGGCGGTGGAAACGGTCGGCGACGTGTCGGGCATCACCAAGGGCGGGGCAGGGCGCGAAGCCACCGACAAGGAAATCGCCGGGGCGACCTATGCCGATGGGGTCGGCACGGCCATTGCAGGGGCCTTTGGCGGCTTGCCCAACACCTCGTTCAGCCAGAATGTCGGCCTGATCGCCATGACCGGGGTGATGAGCCGCCATGTCGTGACCATCGGCGCGATCTTCTTGATCGTCTGTGGTCTGGTTCCCAAGATCGGCGGCGTGATCCGCACCATCCCGATCGAGGTGCTGGGCGGCGGCGTGATCGTGATGTTCGGGATGGTCGTCGCGTCAGGTATCTCGATGCTGTCGGATGTGACATGGAATCGCCGCAACATGGTGATCTTTGCCGTCGCGCTGTCCATCGGGCTGGGCCTGCAGCTTGAGGCGATGGGAACCGCGCCCGGCGGCGTCGATGCGTTGCAGCATCTGCCGGAAACGCTGCGCGTGCTGGGGGCTTCGGGGATCTTGCCCGCCGCCTTGATCGCGATCGTGCTGAACCTGCTGCTGCCCGAGGAACTGGCCGAGGAATCGACCGAAGAAGTCTCGGGCGGGTTGCAGGGGCACGGGGCCGGCCTGCGGCAAAAAGACGGCGGCCACTGATGTGACCGCCGCGATCCGAACCCGAAAGGCGGCCAGGCATTGGCCGCCTTTTGCATCTGTGGCCTAGCTGCCGCGATAGGTCGAATAGCCGAAGGGCGAAATCAGCAGCGGCACATGGTAGTGATCTTGCTGCGACATGCCAAAACGGATCGGGATCACGTCCAGAAACCGCGGGCTTTCGGGGGCGACGCCGGTTGTGTCCATCCACTTTCCGGCGTGGAATTCCAGTTCATAGCAACCGGTTGCGAACTCGCCCTCGGGCAGGATCTGGCGATCGGTGCGCCCGTCTTCATTCGTGTGCAGGCGCGCAAGTTCGTGCCGCTGATCGCCGACAAGACGATACAGCACGACCTCCATCCCCTGCGCGGGTGTGCCCCGCGCCGTGTCCAGAACATGGGTGGTCAGATAGCCCGGCATGGTCAGCCCCTTTGTCATTCACGCTGGCCCCTTGATAACCGATCCCTGCCGCAAAGTGAGCGGGCGACAGCGATAGGCAGTCTATTGAAAATCAGAATAATCGAACCGGATTTCACGGATCTGCCGCAAATGCGTGTGTGGCCCCGTCATCCGGCATCGCAAAGGGCGGGCAAATCACGGATGCGGATTTTTTCCTTTGCGTTTTCTTGGTTTGGGTCCCATCATCTGCGTCAATGAACTGCAAAAGGGGCCCCGATGGCCACGGAAAATGCGCCGCTTCTGATCAAGCGCTACGCGAGCAGGCGGCTCTATAATACGGAAACCAGCGACTATGTGACGCTGGAGGATATTTCGACCTTCATCCGCGACGGGCGAGAGGTCAAGATCGTCGATCTGAAATCGGGCGACGATCTGACGCGGCAATACCTGCTGCAAATCGTGGCCGAGCATGAAAGCCGCGGCGAGAATGTCTTGCCGATCGACGTGCTGACCGATCTGGTGCGAAGCTATACCACCAGTGCGAATTCGGTCGTGCCGCAATTTTTGGCCGCCAGCTTCGAGATGCTGCGCAACAGCCAGTCGAAGCTGATGGAAAACATGGCCTCGATGCCGAACCCGATGTCCAATGTTCCGGGCTTCGAGGCGATGCAGCGACAGCAACAGATGTTCCTGCGCGCCATGATGGGCGGCTGGCGCGGCACCGGATCTGGTCCCGAATTCGAAGGTGAAGAGGGGGCCGATCAGCCCGCAGCCACACCTGCGTCGCAAGAGCCCTCGACCGAGGCGCAGGACATGGAGGAAATCCGCCGTCAGCTTGCGGAATTGCAACAAAGGATTTCCAAGCTCTGACCTTGCGGTTCCCGCAGGCACAGGCTAGACCAACGCAGACGGAGCGGTGGCCGAGTGGTCGAAGGCGCACGCCTGGAAAGTGTGTAGGCGGGAAACCGTCTCGAGGGTTCGAATCCCTCTCGCTCCGCCACTTGCCCTCGCGAAAGCGTTCTCCCGATCCGGCTGCGGCCGGATTTTTCCGTTGTTTTCGAGGGTTATGCGGGAGGGGCTGAGCACCGAAGCCAAGGGCACGTGGCCCGAAAGGGGTCTCTCAGGGCCGATCTTCTCCGGACCTCATGACTGCATGAATTTGGTGAATAGCTTTCAAGCATCTGGAATAGCGAAGTTTTTCCGAGACCAGTGCTGGACACTTCGACGCCGGTGGCATTCGCAAGATGGAACATAAATCGAACTAGTACCATCAGAACAGTTCGGTACTTCCGTCGTCGCGGATGCGCACAGCCGATCCAGCACGAGCATAAGCCGTTGATCCGTCTGCAAACCGCCTCCGGATCCCCTGAGAGTGTTCGAAATTCAGCAGGGTGAATGCAGCGGACTCCGTGGGACCATCCGCCGATAGACCTGCGCCGATCATTATCCCGCCAAGGTCTGTCAGAACGAAGCGGTCGTGGAAGTCTTCACCTCCTCGTATCTGCGACCATGCATAGAGCTCCAAACAATAGCCGGGTGGTAGCAGTCCCTTAACTTGAGCGGCTCCGTCTCGGGCGAGGAGCGCAGGCGGGGGACGAGAATTGTGATCACGGAAGTGGATTCTGATCGCCTTGGACGACCCAAAACCACCGGCAAGCCGAGCAAGCAGGCAGACCAGTGGAGCGAGATAGTTGCCCTCCGTTGGTCGAAGGTCGAAAAACGGGTCGACGATATCGACCTCCTTGGACACCGCAGTGATGGTGTAAAGGGCGCCGGCAATTTCATCTGCCGTCCTGATCACGTCACAACTGGTCACTGCTCCAAAGAGCGGATGCCCATCTGAGCAATCGTCTGGCTGCATGGCCTCGGCGCAGGCCGTCCTGCCAGCGTCGCATATGATCGCCTTGAAGGGTCGATTGGCGTGTTCGCGTAGGGCGTTGCCTAACCAGTCCGCATCGTGGTCATAGGTGCGGTTGAAATCGACGACCTTGTGCTTCGAGTCGCGCAAACGTTCGACAATGTCAGTCATTCGAACGTCGGGAACGCCGGCTTCTCGTGCTGCCTGTATGACCTTCCTTTCCCATTTTGCTGGGAGGCGAGAGATTAGCCGACCCTTGTCAGCACCGAAGCGATCGATCAGGTCCTTGAAGGTTCGCCAGTCCGAGCCGATGGCTGCAGGCTCTACCGCGTATTCCGACAGCATCAGAACAGTTCCTCGGCCCGTTCCGCGAAGAAGCCGTGCGGCCATCGGTCTACGAAATCACCGTCTGGGCTCACGCGAAGGGGCCGGAAGCGCACACCCTCAACCGAAGACTCGACGTAGATCACGGAAAGGTCGTTGGGCGTCAGTCCGAGCACGCCGGGCGGCACCTCACCCTCGGTCTGCTCCCGCACGCGGCGAAGAAGCCGCAGCATGATGTGCTCGCTGTGTGTCTCAATGAGCAGGGTCTTTCCGGAGGTAAGCTTGTCCTCGTCGCCAGTCGCGGCCTTGATGAACAGGTCGCCCATGCCAACCTGGATGGCGGGATGAACATGAAGCTCCGGCTGTTCGATCCCGAGAACGCCGTCCTGCTTCCGCAATGAAGCGACGATCACCGGGACCATCTGCGAGATGCCGACGCCCACGTCGCCCGGTGCAACCAGGATACCCTTCTCGAAGTCCCGCAGTGCGATCTCTGTTCGCGTAGCGAGGCTGAGGTAAAGCTCCTGCAACTCGCCGATGTCGTCGTCGTTGAGGCCGCGCTCAAACATCTGGTGCATGGCGCTGGGGACCGGGATTTCTTTGAATTCCACCCGCTCCAGCCGGTATGTGGTTCTCAGCCGCTCTTCTCCGGAGAGCCAGGCGTTGACCTCGTCCATGAGATCGCCGCGACGGTCGTTGTAGAGCAGATCCCAAGCAGCCAGACCATGCGCCCAGCGAGCCTCATCCGGCGTCACCTGCGGGCGATAGCTGCGGGTCGGGATATCGCGCAGCGGGCCAATATAGGTCATCTGCATCAGGTGATCGCGGACAAGCCGAGCCGGGCCGAGGATCATTTCGGAGAGAAGCGCCCGTAGGCCGTTGACGCGCGGCGTCCGCTCTTCCAGCTCGGCCTTCCTCACGTCCGGGTCGCGGATATCGAGGATGAGGTCGCGATCCAGCGGAGGCAGTGCGCCCTGCTCGGTGCCAACGGCGATGCGCAGTTGGTCATCGGGCGTGTCTGGCGTCGAACGGTCGGCGGCGGCTTCGCGTGCGAGCGACCAGATCTCGTCCTCGAGTGGGGATCCCATGGAGAGGTCTTCATCGCCGTCCTCGGGCATATCGTCCGGAAGCACGGCGCGCCGCAGGAGCGGGTGGGCAAAGTTGAAGTCGGTCAGCTGTGCCCGGCCCTCTATAGGGGGCGAAACGATGGCTGCGAGAGGTTCGCCGTCCAACTCGATCGCGAGACGCGAGACGTAAGCCGCCTGCTCGAGCGCGCTCCAGCGGATGTCGACTTCAAGGCCGACGTCCTGGACGATGGCGTAGTCGCGATAATCGTCGCTTTCGCCAATCAGGTAACGGACGGGGAGTTCGCCGAACTCGGCATCTCCCATCGAGAGACCGGCGTTCAGCGGCAGGATGTCGGAGCCCTGTTCATCCGAGAGGTCAAGAACGACCTTTAGGATCACGGGGCGGTCGAGCTCGTGGTTGTGGACAAGCGTTGCGAAGCCTCCCAGGTCGATGAGCCCGCCAGCGATCGTCCGATCGGGATCAACGTTTCCGCGTTCGAGGATTTCGCGCAGATAGTGCAGCGCCTGAAGGATCGTGCTCTTACCTGCGCTGTTTGGGCCGAAGAGCAATGTAATGGGCCGCAGGTCAATCCTCTGCCGCACCCCGATGCCTTTGAAGTTCTCAATCTCGATCCGGGTGAAACGCATGACCGACCCTCAAAGCTCACCACGAAAAGCGCTCGTGATGAGCGAGTCGAAAAATGCGTTGCAATCTCTCTGTGACTCTTCCAAGCGCCCGCCAAGCGACGTCGTTCGCGAAAAGAAGTTCCCAAAATCACGCTGCTCCTCGGGAGACGGTTTAAGAAATTTGATCTCTTGGAACTTCCCCTTGCTCACCATTCCCTTCATCGAGTTGGTCGAAGCAGCCTGAACAAGGCTCTTCGAGACAAGGAACTGACAATAGAGGAAGAAGGGATCAGTCTCGTGGCCTGGGATCACAGCGTTAATTTGCTGGTTGAATGCGACTTCTCTGTCGGCCAACGCGGCATTTCCTATCACACTAGGGCTCCCAGCGATGCACGTCACAAGAGTGGAGCCAGCTGGAGCTGTCCGACCAATTTTTCGCCCGACTTCGCTGAGCCACTCCTCTGCGGGCGTCAAAAAATGGCTCGGAGTATTGATGTTGTCAGATTTAATCCACTCAATATTTTTGCCAAAGTTCGATGGGTTCTTTCGCGGCGGGGTGTTTCCCGTGACTACTTTCCCAAATTCTTTGATCGGCGCGGTCGGCAGTTTCTTGGGATTTGTTGCGGCATTTCCGAATCTGGAAACGAACTCTGACACAATCAATTCATGCAGAGACTGAAGCGAAAGTGAGCGTTTCCGCTTTACATTATCTGCCTTGTCCAGGATTGCTGCTAAGCGTTTCTGCTGCCCAATATCCGGGATGCTTGGAAGCAGAATTTCCCTAAGCCCTGAAAGTGTAAGCGCTTTTTGGGTTGCGCCGGTGCAACGTTTGTCCTTTTCGAATTGAAATTGGGGGCTTCTTAGGAACCAGAAAAGGAATCTGGAATCCAGAACATCTCGCTTCGCGCGGAGATTGAAGAAGCCAGTTGAAAAAATGGCGCTTTCGGTCCTACAGTTCACATGCACCACTTTGTCGGTCGCTTGCATCTTTGCAAACAGAACATCATTTTGCTGTGCAACCAAGTTTGCACGAGATGGGCGACCATCGAACGTTACCTCTGTCCCGTCTAGGAGGTCAGATCCGTTGACGTCTGCAGTAGCAAAGTACTGCTTTGTGCCAGCGAACTCAGCTGGTCCGCTCGCTACGGCATCCGCAACGTCAAGAATGGGGACACTCTTCATACTAGCAGCGCCTCGATATCAGAAATTTCTGACGCAATTTCTTCGTTCAGTTTGATGATTCGATCGAGGATTAACTGCGGTGCCTCACGCTCCTCCTCTTCATGCGGCCTGTCAAAGTACCGTTTGAACGATAGGTCATAGCCGTTCTGGCGAATTTCGTCTGCAGGCACGAAGAAAGCCTGCGAGCTTCGATCCCCATCAACTTGAGGATCACGAGACCGCCAGCGGGCGAGGCAGTCCGGCAGATCATTCTCTGCTACCGGTTCCCTTTTGTCGTCGAGGGATAGACCATCGGCCTTGAGGTCATAGAAGAATACATTGTCGGTCCGCCCACCTTTGGTGAAGACCAAGATGCCGGTGGACACGCCTGCATATGGCTTGAACACGCCGCTGGGCAGCGAAATCACGGCCTCCAGCTGGTTCTGGTCCACCAGGAGCTGACGCAGCTGACGATGCGCGCCAGAGGAGCCGAACAAGACACCGTCGGGCACGATGGTCGCTGACCGGCCGCCGGTGTTCAGCATACGTAGGATCAGCGCGATAAAGAGCAGCTCGGTCTTCTTCGTCTTGACCTGACGGAGGAGTCCCGAGTGCACATCCTCGAAATCGAGGCTGCCCTTGAAGGGCGGGTTGGCGAGGATGACGTCGAAACCCTCGCTCGCCTGCCTCGGAAACTTGTCCGTGAAGCCGGTGCTCAGCGTGTCCTGATAGTGGATGTCAGGATCGTCGACACCGTGCAGCATGAGGTTCATCGCCGCGATCCGCAGCATGGTGGCGTCGAAGTCGAAGCCATGGAACATGCTGCTTCGGATGTGCTCACGTTGGTCCTCGAGCAGGTCGCCGGTGAAGATCTTCTCGACCGCGCCGGTCTCGGGGTCCTTCTCCTCGATCACCGCCTCGGGCGAGGTATAGGTCTCGAGCAGATACTCCATGACGCTCACGAGGAAGCCGCCGGTGCCGCAGGCGGGATCGCCGATCACGTCGGTCGGCTTGGGCTCCAGCATGTCGACCATCAATCGAATGATGTGCCGCGGCGTGCGGAACTGCCCGTTGATGCCGGCCGTGGTCAGCTTGCTGAGCAGGTACTCGTAGAGGTCGCCCTTCGTGTCGCCCTCAGTCAGCGGCAGTTCGTGGATCATGTTCACGGCCTTCACCAGAAGTCCGGGCTTCTGGATCATCAGCTGCGCGTCCTTCATGAACTCGGCGAAGGCCGTGCCGCTGGCGACAGTGGTGCGGAAGTGCGGGAAAACCTTGTCGCGCACGAGGGGAAGCATCCGCTCGGATCCCAGGTGCCGGAACTGCGACCAGCGCAGGTGCTGCTCGTCCTCCTTGAAGCGGCGCTGGAAAGGTTTGCCCGTCCGCTTCTGGCGGTTCTCGTCCCGCGCCTCGTTGATGTCGAGGAGGCGCGCGTACATCAGGAACGTGATCTGCTCGATCACCGTCAGCGGGTTGGTTATCCCGCCCTGCCAGAATTCCGTCCAGAGCGCGTCGACGCGCCGCTTGAGCTCACCCGTGACCATTTATGATTTCCTCTCGTTCGGGTTGTCGTCCGGGCGCTCCTCGGCCAGAGGGCCGAAGGAGCGCACGATGTTGATGAGATCGGTGAGGTCGGCCTCGTCCTCGAACACGCCGTCCGGTCCGTCGGCGTCGACCACAGTGAAAGGATCGTCGTAGAGCCGCTCGACCTCGATGGTGCCGTACCGCGCGATGTGGTTTTGAAGCAGTGCGAGGAAGCGTGTCTGCTTCGCGCTCAGCTTTGGATGCTTCTGGACGAAGGCGGTGAACTTCTCTCGCACCGCCTCGGGATCCATCCCGACGATCATCCGGATAGCGAGATAGAGCGGACCAGCGGTCTCGCTGAAGAACTCCTCAAGGTGCTCGCGCCGCACGTCCGGGTGCTGCGTCAGAATGAGCGACACGAGCGAGTCGATTTCGCGGTCGGACACGGCCTCGCCGGCGCGGATCTTCTTGAGGACCGGGTTGGTCTCGAAGTGCTTTTTGAGCTCCGCTTCGACGATCTGCTGGTAGGCTTTCATGTCGACAGATTTCAGGCTTGCCGAGCGACGAGCGTACTGCATCTGCCCGGCATCCTCGGTAATATCGACCACCTTCGGGGGAATGCCCTTCGAGCCACCCCTGGCGCGATGATGCATGATCTCACGAAGCTGGAGGCGTGCATCCTCCAGATCAGCGACCGTTACATCCTGCCAGAAGACATCAGACTTCACGCGCTTGATGACTTCGGCCTTCTCGCGCACCGGGTTCAAGTGCATCTGGAGAGATGCCAGGCGGTCAAGGAGTTCGATCTTCAGATCGGAAATCTCACCCGAGCCACGAAGCACCGCAATCTGCATGCGCGCGATAAGTAGGTCGAGTGCAAGGGCGTCACCAAAGCCACGAATGTTTCGCCATTGCATCAACGGGGCGATCTCTTGGCGCAGCCTGGCGACCGTCGCTGGGGCAAATGCCTTTAATACCTCAGGACGAGATAGCGCGCGCTTCTCCTTCCATTTCTCCCGAACCGCGATGGATTCTTCCGGCAGGGCATTCATGTCTTGCTCCACCAGCTTGATGACAGCGTCGAAGGCCGCGATTTCGCTTTTCTGAAGGGCGATCTCCGCAACGTTCAGCCGCTCCTCGAAGACCAACTGAGCAAGCGGCTTGCCCTGCGTGGGCTCGGCAGGGCGATAGCCCATCTCGAAGCGAGCAAAATTGCCCCAATGGTCGAAGATGCGGAACACGGTCTTGTGCTGGCCGAGGCCGAACAGGTCCGGACAGAGACGCGTGCCTCGGCCAATCATTTGCCAGAACTTCACTGGCGATTTGACGGGCCTCGCGAAAACCAGGTTCACGATCTCCGGGATGTCGATCCCGGTATCGAGCATGTCGACCGAGATCGCGATGGTCAGATCGTTGTTGGTACCTTCGCCCTTGAAATCGTCGATCAACTGCTCGGCACGCGGATCGTAGTTGTCGATCACCTGGCAGAACTTGCCGGCGTACTGCGGATACATTTCATCGAAGAGCTGACGCATCAGCATCGCATGCTGATGGTTGCGTGCAAAAATGATGCTCTTTCCTAGGATTTGTCCGGTCGCATCCTTGATCCCGTTTTCCATCAGGTTTCGGAGGATCGCGCGGTTGGTGTCCTTGTTGTAGATGACCTTGTCGATCTGCTCTGACGAGAAGTCATACTGCGCCGGGTCCTCCCCCTGGTCTTCGAGCTCCTGGATCTGCTGCGGCGACAGGCCATCGAGGGTGATGCCGTCGCGGAGAAACTGCGTCGTGTGCTCATAGACCTCGAATGGGGTCAGGTAGCCTTCCTGAACCGCCTGTTCGAGATCGTAATTCGACGTGGGAAGCTGCCCTTCGCACCCAAAGAGGCGGAAGGTGCTCCTCGTAACGAAGTCGACCGGCGTCGCGGTAAGCCCCACCTGATGACAGTCGAAATAGTGAAAGATGTCTCCGTAGACGTTGTAGATGCTTCGATGAGATTCATCCGCGATGATGAGGTCGAAGAAGCCAGGGTCAAAAGACTGGAAGACCTTTTGCATCGCGGGGTAGGTCGCAAGGAAGACGCGCTCACTGGCGTTCGTCCTCACGCGTGATGTGATGATCCGCGTGGGCTCCGAAAGGAAATCGTTGAAGGCGTTCTTGGCCTGCTTCCTGAGTTCTTTGCGATCGCAGAGGAAGAGGACCCGCTTGACCCAACCGGCTTTGATCAGAAGGTCCGTCAACGCGATCGCAACGCGTGTCTTGCCTGTACCAGTGGCCTGAACCACCAGCGCCCGACGGTGCTTCTGTGAGAACCGCTCAGAAACTCTTTTGATCGCTTCGAGCTGGTACAGCCGATCCACGATCTGATCGCTGATCGCGACTGTGTCGAGGGGCTGTTTGTTGTGCCGCTGGTAGTTGGCCAGATGCTGAAGGCTGTCCTTGGAGTAGAAGCCATAGAGCTTCCGCGGAGGAAAGTCCTGCGCGTCGTCCCAAATCCAGATGTCAAAGCCGTTCGTGTAGAAGATGACCGGGCGGTGCCCATACCGCTTTTCAAGGCTATCGGCATAGAGTTTCGCTTGATGCCGACCAAGCTCGGCATCGGTCGAGGTCTTCTTCGCCTCGATCACGGCCAGCGGGTTCCCGTTGTCATCCCACAGCACGTAATCGGCGTAGCCGATGCCCGTAGCCGTAGGTTGTCCGTCGACCTCGACTTCCTTGCCCACTTGGGTCGTGTTCTTGACGCCTTCTGCGATATCCCAGCCGACGCTCGCCAACATGCTATCGATGAGGCGCGTTCGGGTTTCTGCCTCGCTGAACTGAAGTTCATCGGCCGCTGCCTGTGCCGAGCTTGCTAGCTGCTTGAGCTCAGCCGCTTTCTTCTGGGCGGCGGTTGCTTTCGAGCGCGCTTCTTCGAGCTCCGAAAGCAGCGCGTCCATCTGCGCTTCCTGCGCCGCCAGTTTTTCGAGGACCTGGCGCCGTTCCCGCTCCTCAACCTGACCGGGAATGGCCGGCTGCTGGAAGACGGGAAGTTGGTCTGCTTTCGCTTTCCCATACCGAACACACATCCAGCGAGCGAGATCGTGTGCCTCCTTGAGCAGCCATAGCGCGTGTTGGCTCCTTACAGGTTCGCCATGCGCGGCTTTGTTGCCGTGCATCCGCAAAGCGTGGAGTTTGTCGAGCACAACCTTCGGCGTGATTGCAATGAAGGCGTCGTTCTTCAAGAGATCGACGAATGTGGGCAAGTCAGGCTTTGGCAGCCGGAGCTCGCGGTAGATATCCTTCGTCAGATTTTCTGCGAAGAGCCGAAGCTTGACGAGTGCGCTGGCAGGATCAGCGTGAGCATATGCTTCTGCAAAGGCGCCAAGACCTGCAAGTTCAGGCCAGCCGTCACGAAGGATCTCGAAATTGACAGACTTCATGCCATTGCCTCCGCGAGCGCGGCGTCAAAGGCAGCGCGGTTGGCGACCACGACCGGGACTTCGTGGGGGTTGTCCAGCTTGTCTGCGACATCTAAACGGAGACGCTTCAGGAAGTAGTAGAGCAGCGCCTTTCGCACCATGACTTCGGTGCGCCCGTTCGTCATTTCATAATCTTGAGCGATGATCGATCGCTGGCTCTCGCTCAGGGCTGGATTCGGTGCGAGCGCCACCACGAAGCGATCATGCCAAAGCTTGTCGTCATTCGCGGACGCGCCGGATAGTCCTTGCTTTCGGGTCTTCATGCATCGCGAGAGGATGAAGTCCTTGAACTTGTGGTCGATGTGACAGAAGGCACGGATATGCCAGCGCAGTCCGTCATTGCCGAGAGCGTGGGGAGAAATCCGCCTCCACTCGGGGCTGGGCTTCTTGGCACTCATCGACTGGTAGAAGACCTCGATGGAATGGCCTTCTCTAATGGCCTTGAGCACATCGCGAAGGACGTCGGCCTCCACGCGCCGGTGTGGGATAGGCAGGGCATCATGCTCGGGCGCCGATGCAAGCCAGGCTTCGGTTACACCAGACGCTCCTCCGTTAGTCTCGCGCAGATGCGCGAGGTACGTGGATGCATTGGGCTGCATGAAAACAGGCTTGAAATCGTCCGCCGCTTTGTAGCGCTTGGCGCTCTTGTCGTAGATCAGATTTCCCGGTGCCTTCTCCTCGTAGAGTGTCAGGTCCTTTGAGGCCTGGGGCACGGACACGCCGAACTGGTCCACGATGTCGGCACGGTTGATCCCCCCCTCCCAAAAGAGGCGGAATTCAATGAACTCCAACCGTTTTTCGACACCCCAGCGCATTGCAGGTCCTCGTTGAGCAGGTGGGACGAGAGCGCCCACCAGAATCGTTTGATGATGGGTATATAAACTATACGAATTTTGGCGATCAACCCCTCGCGTGAACTTTTCAGGTGGAGTTCAAGCGTCGGTGTCGACCTGAAGGCGCTGAAGCTGCTCGTTCCACGCTGCAGGACAAGGTTCCAGCACGCGCGCCAGCGTCAACTCCGGCCCCTGCTTCCCATCCAGGATAGCCTCAACGATGTCGGGCGCGAGAAGTGTCAGGCGCAGGACGCGGGTCATGTAGGAGGGCGCGATGCCCTCCCGCTCGGCCAGTTCGGCGATGGTAGCGTACTCACCCGACTCCAGCATCCGTTTCCAGCGGAACGCGCGTGCCAGCGCCTTGACGAGCGTGTTGTCCGTTCGCCGCGGTTGCGCGGCACCCTCCGGCAACTGCATCTCCTTCCGCCCGCCGCGCTTCACGATGCGGAACGGGACGTGGAGTGTCACGGTGTTGGGGACTGGCGCGCCGCGTGTCACGCAGCTTCTCCAATTCCACCTACCAGCATCTCGCGTGCTAGACCGCCGAGGCCGTCGACGCGCAGCCGGACGTTCAACCCGTTTGTGCCGATGTCGACGCGCTCGACCAGCAATGTCACGATGCGTGCCTGCTCGGCGGGGAAGAGTTCGTCCCACAGCGGATCGAGCTGCTGCAAGGCCATGCGAGCGTTGGCTTCGGTGATGTCGTCGGCGTGGGTACGCGCTGCCTTCCATGTCCCTGCAACAATCTCCGGCTGGCGGAAGACGGCCTGCAACTGATCAATGACGGCCGCCTCGATCTCGCCTGCGGGCACGCGGCCGACCGAGCAAGATCCAGCGCCGTGCTTCAGCACCGTCTGGCTGACGTAGTAGCGGTAGAGCCTGTCGCCCTTGCGCGTGTGCGTCGGCGAGAAGGCCGCGCCATCTGGCCCGTATAGCAGCCCCTTCAGCAGCGCCGGCGTCTCGGCGCGTGTGCGGGCCGCGCGTTTGCGCGGGCTTTCCTGCAGGATCGCGTGCACCCGGTCCCACGTCTCGCGATCGATGATCGCGTCATGCTCGCCGGGATAGCTGTCGCCCTTGTGGACCGCCTCGCCGATGTATGCGCGGTTACTGAGCATCCGGTAGATGTATTTCTTGTCGATGCGGTTGCCGCGCGGCGTCCGAATGCCGCGCGCACCGACCTCGCGCGCCAGTTCCGTGCAGGAGCCGATCTCGAGGAAGCGGGCGAAGATCCAACGCACATGCGCGGCGGCCTCTTCGTCAATGACCAGCTTCCGGTTCTCGACGCGATAGCCGTAGGGCGGGACGCCGCCCATCCACATACCCTTCTTGCGGCTGGCGGCGACCTTGTCGCGGATGCGCTCGGCAGTCACCTCGCGCTCGAACTGGGCGAAGCTGAGCAGGATGTTCAGCGTCAGCCGCCCCATCGACGTGGTGGTGTTGAACGACTGCGTGACCGAGACGAACGTCACGCCGTTCCGGTCGAACACCTCGACCAGCTTGGCGAAGTCGGCGAGCGACCGGCTGAGGCGGTCGATCTTGTAGACCACGACCACGTCGACCAGCCCGTCCTCGATGTCCTCCAGCAGCCGCTTCAGGCCGGGCCGTTCCAGCGTGCCGCCCGAGATGCCGCCGTCGTCATACTGATCGCGGACCAGCACCCAGCCCTCGGACCGCTGGCTGGCGATGTATGCCTCGCAGGCCTCCCGCTGGACGTGGAGCGAGTTGAACTCCTGCTCCAGTCCTTCCTCGGAGGATTTCCGGGTGTAGACGGCACACCGCAGCTTGCGGACGACCTTCGATTTTTCCGGCGACTTCGTCATGTCCGCCCCCTGTGGTTCTTCAGCCCGAAGAAGGTCCACCCATTCCAGCGCGTGCCGGTGATGGCGCGCGCGATGGCGGACAGCGACTTGTACGGCCGACCTTGCCACTCGAAGCCGTCGGTCGTGACGGTGACGACCTGCTCGACACCCTGCCATTCGCGCAGCAGCCGCGTGCCGGTGATCGGGCGGTCGCGGTCGAGACGTATGCCGCGCTTCTTCTTTTCGCCGCCGTCGAGTTCCTCGCCCAGCCGCTCCAGCCGCCGGATCGTCTCGGGCTTCAACCCGCCATAGGCCAGTTCCTGGATGCGGTAAGCCAAGCGGCTTTCCAGGTAGCGCCGGTTGAACGGCGGCGGCTCGCTGTCGAAAAGCTCGCGCCACTGGCTCTTCAGGTCGGGCGTCGGCGTGGTCTTCAGCGCGGCGAGGCGCGCGGGGATGGGATCGGGCTTGTTCATGCGTTTCTCCGTTGAGTTGGAGTTGCATGACGGCATTGGTCGGGCGGATAGTGTAGGCAACTTTCTCCAGTATCGTCAGATACTTCGCCCTTCTCCCGCATGCGCAACCGAACAAGCCCGAGCGCCAACAGGCCGCAGAGCTCGGCGCGGCGCTCGGCGGGCGTCATGTGGTCGGGAGGGAGCGGGTTCGGGCGTTTCATGTCTCGGTGGCTATGCTCGGTGGTGTCGTTACCGATCAAAAGCCACCCAGCCGCCCGGGACAGGACATCTCAGACGAACGGAATGCAGAAATGCGAACAGGGAGAGAACATCAGGGCTTGCCGATCACGGATATGTCCATGATTATCGTGGGTTGAATCAATCGAGAGCAGTTGTTCATTGAGGTGAGTTCATGGCGCGGAGGAAGAGCGAATTCGGACCGAACCTCGGGAGTATCCTTCAGGGCGCCCCCGCTGCGCTGGTCCGGCAGTTTCTCGCCAGCTTCAAACGGCCCGACGACACTCTTCTCGCTCCCCCCGAAATCACTGAGGGCACGACCGATGATCAGGGCAAGGCAGCGCTGAGTGCGTACCTGCGTTCGGAGGACAAGGAAATCATCGGGCTACTTGAGGGCATCGCTGGCGCTCTGCTCGACATGGGCCAGGACAAGGGAGCGACCTCACTCGAAACGGTTGCGGGCCAACGGCTGCAGAATGTCGACTACGACCAGTATGAGTCCCAGCCTGACCTGCTGTGTAAGAGCATCTGGATGCGCACGGTCTTCCCGATGCACTTCCACGACGCCCAGAGCTTCTATGCCGCGCGGCGCTATCGAGAACGGCGGACGTACTACACATGCTGCGAAGTGGACTTCGACCACGCTTCTGTTGCCGACACAGACGGAATTCCTGACGAGAAGCTCTGTGACGCTGTTCAGGAAGCTCTGGGACTGAAGGGCAAGGTCACCGCGTCCGTCCTCGAATTGCCCGAGACCGCCAACTATCCGCCGTCCTTCATGGTCGCCCTGCGCCATCCCGGGCCCCTGTCGAGTATCGACAATCATCGCGAGGAAGGGGGCTGGACCGTCCATTACTACAGGCCCTCGCATGAGGCTGTCCTGATCTACACACCCCAGCTGAAGAAAATCGAGGTCGCGTCTGCCAGCAGCGACGTTCGCGAAAAGACCTCTAAGGTCTTCGCGGAGGTCGTTCTAGGGCGCCCGCCGTCGGCCAAGCCGTTGACCCGCCGGGAATTCAACCTCGAACGCTTCAGGTCTTCCTTCGATCTGGATTGTCCGGATCTCGAGGACGTCGAGATCACGATGGCGGCGGTAGTCGAGGCCGAGGTCCGCCTCGGCTCGTGGGGCCGAAGACTGAATATCAAGGTGACCATAAAGGACAAGATGGAGGACGTTGTCCGGAAATACGTCTCCAATTCAGCCAACCTAATCCGGAGTTTCGGCTTCACAAAAATCGCCATCGCAATTGGTTACACCCGTCGATCGGACGGAAAGGAGGGAACCTTCCGGGTCTCGATCTCGGATGGCAGCAGTTCGGACGTGCAGAGCATGCGCGATCCGTTCCTTCGGGACCTCGGGTTCCGACTGCTCGAACACTGGGGTCTTACGCAGAACCTGCGGACACTCACCGATCAGGAACGGGCGCAGTGGTTCGGCTTTCTGCTGTCGCTGTACGACCTGCCCGGCGACACTGTCGCAGGTTCTTTCTTCAACTCCGCGGGCGTCGATCCAGCGCGCCTGGTCAGTGCGAGATTGATTGCCCGCAAAGGGCGGCAGGTGATTGGGCTCGCCGAGGATGACGATGAGGTTGTCGAAGTTGAGCAGCAAACGGGTCCGGAGCCAGGGACGGTTCGACAAACCGGTTCCTTTGGGGAGGCGGACGGATTGCGTCTTGACACCAATGCGATCGAGTACGGGATTGATCGAGCATGGCTCGCCGAAACCATCCTCAAGGCGATAGCTGGCTCTCTCGGCATCAGGAACATCGAAACCATCAATGAGTTCCTCGTCTCGCTTGGGTCGATGGCACTGGGTGAGCGAAAGGTCCCGCTTTACCTCGCGCGCCGCCTTGCCGATCTGAAAGCCCGCGAGAGTGTGGAGACTACGCTTCGGTCGCGGCATACAGCGGGTCCCGGTCTCGTACTCGCCGTTTCCGATGAGCCGCCGCAATTCCTCGGGCCGAACGTCGTTATCGCGCTGCGCGACCTGCTGCTGAACGACGGAAGCCTCGGCGATCTGGACCGAGAGGAAATGGCCCGGCGCTTCGAGGCAAACCGAACGCTGGCGACCTCTGCGCAAGTCGCTCAGGTTGTGCGACACACGCCTCGCTCTGCGACGCTCATCATCCCTGGTCTCGAGCCGCTCCCGCTCGACGGCGCGGGCCAGATCCAACTCTTCGAAAGCCTTGTTGAAGCGGCGACCGATGGCACAGGCCAGCGGCTGACCAAGGTCCTGATGGACGGGATGGGGTCCGACAATCCCAGACAGCTGTTCTCTTCCGGCGCATGGGCGAAGGCGCATCCGACTTACATCCGGCACGGCTCAAGCAATCGCTATTGGCGTCTCGGCGAGGCGACCGACACCGCGTGATCTAGAGTTCATCTAGGGTTTCGGGCGGGACGGTCTAACAAACCGCTGATTATTGGAAGGGCTCCACATCAGAGGAGCACTTCCATGCCGACTCCCTTTCCCTTGCGCCAGGCAGCCCCGACGAGCTGGGCCGGCGCCGCGACGACCAAACCCACCACCACCAACTCGGAATGGCGCTGCACGCGCTGTGAAAAGCTGCTCGGCGTCTGCCGGGACGGCCGCATGCACCTGCGCTTCGCGCGGGGGCACGAGTATCTCGTGGGCTTCCCGGTTCAGGCCACCTGCCGCGGCTGCGGCACGCTGAACAACGCGACCGCACCCGCGCGCTGAGGCGCACATTCACCCAACCCCCTGAAATCGCAGAGACGCGCGACGTCCTGACCTGGCCACGAGAAGGCGCCGGACGCCTGGCCGCAAGGCAGGCGTCCGATGTCCTTCGCGTGGCACGAGATCCGTGATCACCTCATGCATTCATCCACGAACCTTCACTTCCAGCGCAGTTTCGACGCCGTCCGGCGTGCGCAGACCGCCCTCGCACCGTTCCGGGATCCGGCGGCCCTGCTGGACGGGCTGCACCGCACGCCCGGCGATCCGGCCCGAAAGAACGTGATCCTCTCCGCGCTGGTCGGGGCGGCTCAGGGCGACGGGCCCGCGTCCGACTGCGCCCTGACGCTGCTGTTGCTGGCGCTCTGGCCCGGCCTCGACGCCATACGACGCCGGTCGCTCTGGCGCAGGCTCGGCAGCGCCGACGAAGTCGCGTCCGACGTACTGGCGCGCACCACCGAGGCTGTCCGCGGACTCGACCTCGGCCGCGTCAACTGGATCGCGGCCACGGTGCTGCGCAACGTCGAGCGCGACATGATCCGCGTGCGCCAGCGCGACCAGGCACGCGAACAGCTCGCCAGCGGCGCCGACCCCGACGAGGTGGCGGACAGCGGCGACAGCGGGATCGGCGCGGACGGGTACGCACGGCTGAACGGCGCCGTGCGGAAGCTGCTCGGCGATGACGCCCTGCTGGTGATCCGCGTGGCGATCGAGGGTTTCTCGCAAGCCGAGGCGGGAGCCGAACTGGGCCTGACCGAGGCCGCAGCCCGCAAGCGGTACCAACGCGCGATGCGCCGCCTGCACGACGCCCTCCAGGAAATCCCCTGAGCCGATGTCCCGATCCGGCGCCGCTGGTGGCTTTTCCCATTCGAGCGCCCCGAGCGCCTTCCCTCCAACCGAAAGCAGACACGCATGAACCGCACTGCCGATCTGTCGCTCGAGGATTTCAGGCGTCTTCCGGGGCTCTATCGCCGCTGGGAGCTGACCGAGGTCTGCGAGCCCAACCGCAACTATCAGATCGAGGACGCCGGCACCCACGCCGACGGGACGCCGCTCCTGGCGATCTACGTCGCCGAGCCCGCGCCCGACGTCCGCGAGGCCGCCTGATGCGCCTCCTCGATCACCTCATCCCACGGAGAACCGCCATGCCGGACCAGCCGGACGACATCACCCGTCTTCGCGCGGCGAGCTACGCCCTCGAAGACCTCCCCGAAACCATCGCCTTCCCGCAACGCCCCGGTGACGAGCCGCGCGAGCCGCTGCCGGTCGCCGAGGCGACCGTCGACGAGATCGCCTTCGCGATCGTGGAGGCGGAGCGCGAGAGCACGGCCGCCTACCGACGCGCCGATGCGCTGAAGCGGCTCTACAAGCTCGCCCGCGAGGCGGGGTGCATCGGCGCCGATCGCGCCGCCACGGCGGTGATGAAGAAGGAGGGCCAGTGATGGCCCTTCCCATCATCGGCGCCGACGAACGGCTCGCGCAACGCAAGGGCATCAAGGGCGTCATCTTCGGCCGGTCCGGCATCGGTAAGACCAGCCTGCTCTGGACGCTGAACGCCTCGACAACGCTCTTCCTCGATCTCGAGGCTGGCGACCTGGCGGTCGAGGGGCTGGAGATCGACACGCTCCGGCCCCGCACCTGGAAGGAATGCCGCGACTTCGCGGTGTTCATCGGCGGGCCGAACCCGGCGCTGCGCGAGGACCAGCCCTACAGCCAGGCGCATTTCGACGAGGTCTGCGGGCGCTACGGCGACTCGGCGGTGATCGGGAAATACGAGACCGTCTTCATCGACTCGATCACCGTGGCCGGGCGGCTCTGCTTCCAGTGGTGCCGTGGGCAGCCCGAAGCGTTCTCCGAGAAGACCGGCAAGCCCGACATCCGCGGCGCCTACGGTCTGCATGGCCGCGAGATGATCGGCTGGCTGACCCACCTGCAGCACACGCGCGGCAAGCATGTCTGGTTCGTCGGCATCCTCGACGAGCGGCTCGACGACTTCAATCGCAAGGTCTTCCAGCCGCAGATCGACGGCTCGAAGACCGGGCTCGAGCTGCCCGGCATCGTCGACCAGGTCATCACCATGGCCGACATCCCGGACCCCGGCGGCCAGCCGCAGCGCACTTTCGTCTGCCAGACACTGAACCCCTGGGGCTATCCGGCCAAGGATCGCTCCGGTCGCCTCGACAGGGTCGAGGCCCCGCATCTCGGACGGCTGATGGAGAAGATCCAGCGCCCCGCGGCGCCTGCCTCCGAACGTCTGACCTGGCCGCCGGTGACCCCGGCCGATCCCGCGCCCGCGCAGGAGCCCGGCCATGGCTGAGCGCATCTCGCCATGCCCGGTGTCCCGATCCGGTCGCCGGGGTGGCTTTCCCCTTCTGACGCCGCTGCGCGTCCCATCCTGCAACAGATAAGGAGCCGCGCAATGTCCGGACCCTGGAACGACTTCAACTCCGCCCAATCCAACACCAACGTCATCCCCAAGGGCACGCTCGCCAAGGTGCGCCTGACGCTCCGCCCCGGCGGCTTCGACGACCCCTCGCAGGGCTGGACCGGCGGCTGGGCGCGCCGCGCCGCCACCGGCGCCGTCTATCTCGACGCCGAATACACGGTGGTCGAGGGTCCCTATGCCCGGCGCAAGGTCTGGTCGCTGATTGGCCTCTACAGCCCCAAGGGCCCCGACTGGGCGAACATGGGGCGCGGCCTGATCCGCGGCATCCTCAACTCGGCGCGCGGCGTGTCCGACAAGGACAACTCGCCCGAGGCGCAGGCGCGCCGCCGCATCAACGGCTTCGGCGATCTCGACGGGGTCGAGTTCATCGCCCGCATCGACATCGGCACCGACACCAACGGCGAGGACAAGAACGAGATCCGCGCTGCTGTCACCCCCGATCACCGCGACTACGCCGCGCTGATGGGCACGGCCGCGCCGCAGTTCACTGCCGCCCCGGCGCAGGGCCACGCCCCGCAGCAGCCCGCCACGGCCACCCAGCCCAGTCAGCCCGCGTCCGCCCCCGGCGCCGCCGGGCGGCCGAGCTGGGCGCAGTAAGGGGGAGACCGATCATGCGCCTGCGCCCCCGCCAGAAGACCTTCGTCGAGCGCAGCGTGGCTGCGCTCGCCTCCCGCGGCAACACGCTGGGCGTGGCGCCCACCGGTGCGGGCAAGACCATCATGCTCTCGGCGGTCACCGGCGAGATGATCGGCGACGGCGCCAAGGCTTGCGTGCTGGCCCATCGCGACGAGCTGACGGCGCAGAACCGCGCCAAGTTCCAGCGCGTGGTGCCTGGCGTCGCCACCTCCGTCATCGACGCCACGGAGAAGTCATGGGGCGGCCAGGTCGCCTTCGCCATGGTGCCGACGCTGGCGCGCGCCTCTAACCTCGCCGACATGCCGCGTCTCGACCTGCTGGTTGTCGACGAGGCGCACCATTCCGTCGCCGATAGCTATCGCCGTATCATCGACCGGGTGCGCGAAGCCAATCCCGACGCCCGCATCTTCGGGGTCACGGCGACGCCGAACCGTGGCGACAGGAAGAGCCTGCGCGAGGTTTTCGACAATGTCGCCGATCAGGTGCGGCTGGGCGAGTTGATCGCCTCGGGCCATCTGGTGCCGCCGCGCACCTTCGTCATCGACGTGGGTGTGCAGGACGAGCTCCGCTCGGTCCGCAAGACGATGTCGGATTTCGACATGGCGGAGGTGGCGGGCATCATGGACCGCGCCCCCGTCACCGACGAGGTGATCCGCCACTGGAAGGAGAAGGCAGGCGACCGGCAGACCGTGGTGTTCTGCTCCACCGTCGCGCACGCCGAACACGTCACTGAGGCGTTCAGGGCAGCGGGCGTTTCCGCCGCGCTGATCCACGGCGATCTGGCGGCCGAGACCCGCAAGGCGATCCTATCCGACTACGCCGCGGGGGACATCCGCGTCGTGGTCAACGTGGCGGTGCTGACCGAGGGCTGGGACCATCCGCCCACCTCCTGCGTCGTGCTGCTGCGGCCCAGCTCCTACAAGTCCACGATGATCCAGATGGTCGGGCGCGGCCTGCGCACCGTCGACCCCGAGGAACATCCCGGAATCGTCAAGACCGACTGCATCGTGCTGGATTTCGGCACCTCGAGCCTGATCCACGGCACGCTGGAACAGGATGTCGATCTCGACGGCAAGACCGAAACCGGCGCGGCGCCGACAAAGACCTGTCCTGCCTGCGAGGCGGAGATCCCGCTGGCTGCCACAGAATGCCCGCTCTGCGGTGAGGCGTTCCCCCGCGAGGATCTGGATGCGGGCGAAGGCGGGGACGCCGCGCCGCTCTCGGGCTTCATGATGACGGAGATCGACCTGCTGAAGCGGTCCAGCTTCGCGTGGGTCGACCTCTACGGCACCGACGATGCGCTAATGGCAACAGGCTTCGCGGCCTGGGGCGGCATCTTCTGGCTGGATGGGGTCTGGTACGCCATCGGCGGGGCGAAGGGCGAACGCCCTCACCTGTTGGGTGTCGGCGAGCGCACGGTCTGCCTCGCGCAGGCAGACGACTGGCTGAACACCCACGAGACCGACGAGAGCGCCTTCAAGACCCGGTCCTGGCTGCGCCAGCCGCCGACCGAGAAGCAGCTGCAGTACCTGCCGCCCGAGTGCCGGCATGACTTCGGCCTGACGCGCTACCGCGCCTCCGCGCTGATGACCTTCGGCTTCAACAAGCGCGCTATCCGCCAGTTGATCGACAACTCGGCCAGCCCCGAACGGAGGGCGGCATGATCCATGACCTCCTCCACCCCCATCACGGCCGAGGACCGGCGGCGGCTCTGGCATCCGCGTGGGACGCTCTGTGCTGTCTGCCGGCAACCCACCCGTGGTTTTGGCTGGTTCGATCCGCACCGGTCGAAGCAGCCCCGGCCTTCGGTCTGGTTCTGCTCGATGTCCTGCCAGTCCTTCTGGACGCGTCTGGCGCGGGAGCGTTTCGCCATGGTTGACCTGACCGAGGAGGAGCGCGCCGCGATCACCGCCACCATGAAGCGCATGGCGCTGCTGATGGACGAGATCGGCTGGGCCACACCGCTCGGCGAACTGACCGAGGCGCAGGTGCGCGCGCTGATCGAGGAAGCCGTCGAGGGCTTCCGCGAGGCCATGTCCGACATCGCCCGGGCGCAGACGCCGGAGGTGCCGTTTTGACCAAGCTCTGCACGAAATGCGGCGTCAAGAAGGACGTCTGCGAGTTCGGACGCCGCCGGCTCAGTCCCGATGGTCGGCAGACCTGGTGCCGGGATTGCCGCCGGGAATACCAGCGTGCCTATGCGCAGAACTTCCGCAATCCCGAGAAGCATCGGGAGGCGCAGCGTCGCTATCGCCTGCGCCACGCCGAGAAATATCGGGCCCACAGCATCGTCAGGCGTGCCGTCAAGGCTTGTCGGATCGTCGTGCCGGTCTGGTGTCAGCGATGTGGCTGCGTGACCGACCTCGAAGCGCATCACCACGACTATGACGCGCCGCTCTCGGTCGAATGGCTCTGCTCGACCTGCCACGGGCTCGCCCACCGCAGCTACGAGGGAGGACAGCATGCTGGACTATAACCGCCGCCCCAGCTTCGCTGACCGGGTCAACGCCGCCGTCGATCAGGCGCTCACCGCCGATCAGGCCATGCGGCCGCCCCGCGACTATCTCGGAGGCTCACGCCTGGGCCATGCCTGCGAGCGGGCCCTGCAGTTCGAGTTCACGGCGACGCCGAAGGACGAGGGCCAGGACTTCTCGGGCCAGTCGCTGCGCATCTTCGCCATCGGCCATGCGCTCGAGGATCTGGCCGTCGCCTGGCTGCGCGGCGCGGGCTTCGACCTCTACACCCGCAAGGGCAACCGGCCAGATGGCGGCCAGTTCGGCTTCTCCGTCGCGGGCGGACGCATCCGCGGTCATGTCGACGGCATCATCGCGGCCGGGCCCGAAGGCTTCGGTCTCGCCGTTCCCGCGCTCTGGGAATGCAAGACCATGAACGCCAAGAACTGGCGCGCCTGCGTCAAGGACGGCGTGAGCAAGTCGAAGCCGGTCTATGCCGCCCAGATCGCGGTCTATCAAGCCTACATGGAAACCAGCGTGCCCGGCATCAGCGCCGCGCCCGCGCTCTTCACCGCGATCAACAAGGACACGGCCGAAATGCACCATGAGCTGGTGCCTTTCGACGCCGATCTCGCGCAGCGCATGTCCGACCGGGGCGTGCGGATCCTGCAGGCGACCGATGCGGGCGAGTTGCTGCCCCGCGTCGCCACCACGCCCGACTTCTTCGATTGCCGCTTCTGCCCTTGGTCCGAGCGCTGCTGGAGGCTGCCGGCATGAGCGACGACGGCATCCTGCATTTCAACCCGTGGATGGACTTCAACGACGGGCCACCGTCCGAGAACCCCTTCGGCTGCGACCCTGATCCCGAGCAGATCGCCGTGTTCCTCGACACCGTGTTCAGCTGGTGCGAGGGGCTGATCCCGCTACGCGGCTTCGTCGACAAGGGTCAGGGCCGGGACGGCAAGCCGCACAACATCTGGATCCCGGGCGACGACAGCGCGCCCGAGAAACTCGCAACCTTCGCCGGATGGGCGAACCGCGAGGGTGCCGCCGTCTATGTCATCCCCGGCACGGTCGAGGAACAGGGCCAGGCACGCGCCGCCGACGTGCTGCAGATGCAGGCCATCGTCGTCGATCTCGACGCGGGCGATATCCCGGCCAAGCTCGACCATGTCACCCGCCACCTAGGCGCGCCCACGCTGATCATCGAGAGCGGCGGGCGGACGCCCGAGGGTGCGGCCAAGCTCCATGTCTGGTGGAAACTGACCGAACCCGCCGAGGGCGAAGATCTGACCACCCTCTGCCGCCTGCGCGGCGAGATCGCCGTGAAGGTCGGCGGCGACACGCATTTCCGCTCGGCGCACCAGCCGATCCGGGTGCCCGGCACCGTCTATCACAAGCACGGCCACCAGCGCCTCGTGCAGATCCGCGAACAGCGTGACGTCGAAGTCGACCTTGCGGACTTCGCCGAGAAGGTCGCCGAGATGCCGCCGCTGCCCGGTGTGGGCTTCGAGAGCCACGTTGCCGCGCCGACCGCGAAGCCCGGCATCGACGCGGTGCTCACGACGCCGGTGCGCGAAGGCGCGGTTGACGACTGGTCCCGGTTCCAGGGGGCCAGCGCCGCCATCGGCCATTACGTGCGCCTCGTGCACGAGGGTCGCCTCGACCCGTTCGCGGGCTGGGAGGCGATCTGCGGCTACAACGCCGCCATGCTGCGCCCGTCCTGGCCGCTTGATCGGCTGAAGGCCGAGTCCGAACGGCTCTGGGCGCTGCATGTGAAGCGCAACGGTCCGCCGCTCCTGCGCGCAGCCCACATCGATGCTCCGGCCAGCCCGCTGCCGACATTCAGCCTCGGCGCGCTGCTCGACGACACCAGTCCGATGCCGGAGGACATCATCGGCCCCCGCGTGCTGACACCTGGCGGGCTCCTGGTGCTGGGCGGCGCGCCCAAGGTCGGCAAGAGCGACTTCCTGATCTCCTGGCTCGTGCACATGGCGGCAGGCGTGCCCTTCCTCGGCTTCACGCCGCCCCGGCCGCTGCGCGTGTTCTACCTTCAAGCCGAGATCCAGTATCACTATCTGCGCGAGCGCATGCAGCAGATCGCGCTGCCCGCCACCGTGATCGCCGCCGCGCGCGACACCTTCATCGCCACCCCGAAGCTGAAGCTGCTGCTCGACGCCGAGGGCGTCGCCCGCGTGGCCGACCCGATCCGGGTCGCATTCCCCGACGCGCCGCCCGACATCATCGTCATCGACCCGATCCGGAACCTCTTCGACGGTGGACCAGACGGCGGCGGCGAGAACGACAACACCGCCATGATGTTCTTCCTGAAGGACCGGGTGGAGCTACTGCGCGAGGCGGTCAATCCGGAGGCGGGCGTCATCCTCGCCCACCACACCCGCAAGGCCAGCAAGCATCAGGTCAAGGACGACCCGTTCCTCGCCCTCTCCGGCGCCAGCGCGCTGCGGGGTTTCTACACCTCCGGGCTGCTCATGCACCGACCCGACGAGGACAGCACCGTCCGCAGGCTGGAGATCGAGCTTCGAAACGGGCCCGCGCTGCCAGGGAAGCTGATCGACAAGGTGAAGGGCGAGTGGGTCGAGCTGAACCCGATGAACGAGCGCCTGGTGCGCAAGGAGGTCGGCGCCAGGCTCGATGCCGAACGGCTGCGCAAGCACGATGTCATCCTCGGCATGCTGCTGGATGAGGCGGCAAGCGAGCGCCTCTACACCGCCATGCAGTTCGCCGAGACCTTCGAGAACCGGGGCGGCCTGGGCAGCAAGCACACCATCCGCGAGCGGCTCAGCGTGCTGGCGACCAAGGGCTTCGTGAAGTTCCTGCGCGACCCCTCTGGGTTCGGTTTCCCCATCACCCGGTCGCGGTTCGGCTACCTCTGCGTGGAGGGCATGCAGTTCGGCACGCCCGTCGAGGAGATCGATCCGGCCACCGGCGAGGTCACCACAACCGCCCGTCCGGTCCTGCCCAGCCACTTCAAATGCCCCCAGTCCGGGCTCTGCCTGCAGGTCGAAAACCCCGCCGTCTGGGTCTACCCGGAGGGGCTCGAGGACGACCTCACTCATATGAGTGAGGCCTGACTCATATGACAGCGCCAACTGTGCACTCAACGAAATCAATGGGTTGCGGGGAAATAAGAGTCAGGTCCCTAACTCATGCCCGAAGACTTCATAAAGTCTTATTCCGCAATGATTTCAGTTACTTGAACACCTCGAAACAGTTAGGTGTCAAACCCCCATACTACGTATGGGAGGGCCACCCCACAGGGTTGGCCACTCCTCCCATACGTCCGGGCCAGCCGCGCGCGCCGCCGTGACGGTCTGTTGTGCTTCCCGATCCGACGACGGCGGCCCCGTACCGCCAAGCACCAGACCGCCGTCGTCTTCCACCACCACAGGCCACCGGCAAAGGAGACCCATCATGGCTCAGCCGACTCTGATCCCCAATTGCGACGGCGCAAGGTTTGAATCGCTGCCGCTCGACACCCCTCGCAACCGCTGCATCCTCGCGCTCGACCTCGGCACCTCGACTGGCTGGGCGATCCGCGGCCATGACGGTCTGATCACCAGCGGCACCGTCTCGCTGCGCCCCGGCCGCTTCGACGGCGGCGGCATGCGCTACCTGCGCTTCACCAACTGGCTGACCGAGATCGACCGGCTGTCGGGGCCCGTCGCCGCGATCTGGTTCGAGGAGGTCCGCCGTCACGCCGGCACCGACGCGAGCCACATCTACGGCGGGCTCATGGCCACGCTGACCGCATGGGCCGAGCTGCGCGGCGTGCCCTACGAGGGCGTCCCGGTCGGCACGATCAAGCGCCACGCCTCGGGCAAGGGCAACGCCGATAAGGCCGCGATGATCGCCGCCGTCCGCGCCCGCGGCTTCAGCCCCGCCGACGATAACGAGGCCGATGCCATCGCCCTGCTGCTCTGGGCGATCGAGACGAAGGGAGGTGTCGCATGAGATGGCATCCCCACGGCTACGGCGGCCGACGCCGGGATCCCGAGCAGGTCAAGCGCGAGGGCTGGAAGGAACAGGGCGTCCTCGCGGTCTCCGCCGATGACGACCGCCTCACCTGGCCCGAGCGTGAACTGGTCCGCCAGCTGGGCGAAAAGCTCTACGGCCCGCGCCCTTCCGACAGGGAGGCGCGCCATGGCTGATCGCGAATGGACCGCCGACTGCGTCGCCGATCATTTCGAGGAGGCGTTCCGCACCCTGGGCAAGCTGCCGCCGGTCAAGGCGCAGGGCTACTTCAACACCTGGCCCGACATCGTGCGGACCAGCCGCGAGATCGCGGCGATGGAGCCGCAGCCGATGCGGGTCTGGCCCTCGGCCGCCGCGATCACCCGGCTCGAGCAGACCTTCGATTGGGTGCTCTGGATCGAGGAGGCGGAGCGCAAGCTCGTCTGGTCCCGCGCGGCCCGTGTGCCGTGGAAGCAGATCAGCGGTGAGCTGGGGTGCGACCGCACGACCGCATGGCGGCGCTGGCAGCTCGCGCTGACCAAGATCGCTGCGCGCCTGAATGCGCAGTGACTCCAATGTGTTGCAACACTTTTTCCTTCGACATCTGCAACATGATCGTGCTATTCCGAAGGCAAGATGGGGAGAGTGCGCTGGAAAGCCCGCTCTCCCCTTTGCGTTGACGGGGACCTACTGGACCCCGGTATCCAGCAAGGGTCCGGCCGGGGTCCAGCCCGAGGCAGTTTCCGGTTCCTTCCTGGCGACATTCGTATGCTGGCGGGCGAAGCGCGGGACATCGCCAGCGACAGGGCCGGATTTTTGGGAAGCCACCCGGAAGCCGGAGCCACCCGTGCCCCGCGCAAACACCAATGAATGCTGGCCTTCCGACCGGACACCGCTGGTAGCCGCTGGACCCCGTGTGGAGTCCAGCACGGCATCCGGAGTCCGGAAGCCACCGGCATCCACCCGATCGAGGAACCTTGCCCACCATGACGCTGAGCTTCGCCCCGGACGTGATCGAGACGTGGCCGCTCTCGCGCCTCCAGCCCTACGCGAAGAACGCGAAGGCGCACGGGCCGGACCAGGTCGCCAAGATCGCCGCCAGCATGGCCGAGTTCGGCTGGACCGTGCCGTGCCTCGTCGGCGAGGACGGCGAGCTGATCGCGGGCCATGGGCGCGTGCTGGCGGCAACCCAGCTTGGACTGACCGACGCGCCGGTCATCGTGCTCGGGCATCTCACCGAGGCGCAGCGGCGGGCGTACCGCATCGCGGACAACAAGCTGACCGAACTCGGAACGTGGGACGAGGCGCTGCTGTCGGCCGAACTGAACGACCTGCTGGCCGAGGATTTCGACCTGTCGCTGGTCGGTTTCTCCGACGGCGAGTTGGACAAGCTGCTGGCCTACGTCGCGGAAGACGACGGTGAAGAAGGTGGCGCCGGGGGCTCCGTGCCGCCGGTGACCATTCCCGAGCCGCCGCGCAATCCGGCATCGCGAACGGGCGACCTGTGGATCCTCGGCGATCACCGACTGCTTTGCGGCGACAGCACCAGCGTTTCCGATGTGCGCCGCCTGATGAATGGCGAGCGGGCGATCCTGTTCGCCACCGACCCGCCGTATCTTGTGGATTACGACGGCTCGAACCATCCGACCCGCAACAAGGACTGGTCTGCGTCCTACGGCACGACCTGGGATGACAGTTCGCAGGGGGCCGAGCTTTACGACGGCTTCATCGCGGCCGCTGTCGCCGAGGCGATCACCGAGGATGCCGCCTGGTACTGCTGGCACGCTTCGCGCCGCCAGGCGATGCTGGAGGCCTGCTGGGAAAAGGCCGGGGCCTTCGTCCATCAGCAGATCATCTGGGTGAAGGACCGCGGGGTTCTGACCCGCTCGCACTACCTCTGGAAGCACGAGCCCTGCTTCATGGGCTGGCGCCGTCCGAACCGCCCGCCGAAGGTGGCCGAGCAGACGCTGCCCTCGACCTGGGAGATGCCGTCCTTCGCCAAGGACGAGCGCCCCGACCACCCGACGCCGAAGCCGCTCGACGCCTTCGGCATCCCGATGCGCCAACATGTGGCGCGCGGCGGCCTCTGCTACGAACCGTTCTCCGGCTCGGGCTCACAGATCATGGCGGGCGAAGCCAATGGCCGCCGCGTCTTCGCGATGGAAATCAGCCCGGCCTATGTCGATGTCGCGGTGGAACGCTGGCAGGCCGAGACCGGGCGCGACGCGATCCTCGATGGCGATGGACGGACCTTCGCTGAGGTGAGAACCGAGCGGCTGGGCGACGACGCCGATGCCCCGGCCGATGCGCCAGCAAAGGACGCAGCCCCCGAACCCGCGCGAAAGCGCAAGTCCGCCGCATGAAGCAGTCACGCTTCATGTCTCTGGTCGAGTTCGTCGCCAACGTGATCGTCGGCTACGGCGTCGCGGTCATGACGCAGATCCTGATCTTCCCGATCTTCGGCCTGCACACGACGCTGGCGCAGAACCTGAAGATGGGCGCCATCTTCACTATCGTGTCGATAGCGCGTTCCTTCGCCTTGAGGCGGGTGTTCGAGGCGATCCGGATGCGGACCGCCAAATGATCGACCGCCGCCCCGGCGGGACGGCGGCCATCGACTTGTCGGCGTCCGGCGCGTCAGGCAGCGGGGAGTTTGTAAACGCGCCCCCGGCTCTCGACCTTCTCCGAGGTCACCTCGAGCCCGAGTTTCTTCTTCAGCGCCCCGGCCATCGCGCCGCGCACCGTGTGAGACTGCCAGCCCGTCGCGGCCATGATCTCCTCGATGGTCGCGCCGTCCGGCGCGCGCAGCATGGCGATCAGCGTGGCCTGCTTGGTGCCCTCGCGGGGCGTGCGCGCCTTGGGCGCGGGTTTTGGTTCAGTGGGGGTGTTCGGCGCGGGCTGTTCGCTCGGCACGTCCGTCGCGCCCGCAGGCGCGGTGTTCGCGTCCTCGGACTCAATCCCGATGGCGGCGAGGCCTGCGTCGGTGGCGACCAGCGTGACGCCGTGGCCGTCACCGGTCTCGCGCCAGACGGGTTCGCCCTTGCGCATGTCCGCGTCGGCCTCCTGCAGGAAGCCCTTGGCGAGCATCGCGCCGACCACCTTGGCGGCAGCGCCGCCGCGCAGGCTTTCGGGCAGCGGCAGGGCGCTGCGGTCCTCGCGCCGTGCGGCAGAGCTGAGGATGATGGCTTGGGTGTCGGAAAGCTTGGTCATGGGGTCGTCTCCGTATTCGGGTCCGCGTCATGCGGCGCCTTCTACGACCACGAGCCGCGCGGGGCGCGCGGCGGGAGTTCCGGCAGCGCCGGAGATCAGCGGGCGTGTTCGCCCTCGCCGAAGGCGCTGTCGGTGATGCGCTTCAGGAGGCTGGCGTAGTGTTCGAGGGTACCGACCATGGCCCAGCCCGCCTCGTCGGGGGCGCACTTGAAATGGTCGTCGCTGAGTGCCTGCAGGCGGGCGAGCATCTCGTCGATCTCGGCCTTCTTGCCGATGAAGGCCGCGAGCGCGGCTTCCTTGTTCCGGCGCGCCTTCTCGGCGCGGAGTTCGTGGCGCGGGGTGGTGATCGGGTTCAGGCGCGTGGTCATCGTGGTGGCTCCTTGGTGAGTTGCATCGCTTCGCTGGAGTGACGTTCGCTCTCTCCGCAGCGCTTATCAACTCGACAAGCGCATGATCTTGAATGATAATCGGAGCCGCCGATGCAGGGCATGAGCGAGCGCCAGTACGCCGCCCATGTCGGGCTGTCGCGGGGCGCGATCCAGAAGGCGAAGACGGCCGAGCGGCTGGTCCTCTATCCCGACGGCAGCATCAACGCGGCCGCCAGCGACGCCAGGCGTGCCGAGACGACGGACCCGTCCAAGACCCGCAAGCCGCTCGCACCGAAGATGAAGCCCGTCCCCGAGGCGGCCGTGGCCGCGGTCGGCGACACGCTGCGCGAACAGGGTCTGGCGGTCCCCGCGGTCGGCAGCGGCACGACCTTTCTGCAGGCGAAGACCGCGAACGAGGTGCTGAAGGCGCAGGAGCGGCGCGTACGGCTGCAGAAGCTGAAGGGGGAGTTGATCGAGCGGGCCCGCGCGCTGGCGCTGGTGTTCCGCCTGGCGCGGGAGGAACGGGACGCGTGGGTGAACTGGCCCGCGCGCGCGGCGGCGCTGATGGCGGCAGAACTCTCGGCCTCGTGCAGCGACGCGACGGGCCAGCAGATCACCGTGGAGCCAGCCGCGATGCAGAAGGTCCTGGAGAAACATGTACGCGCCCACCTCCACGAACTCGCCGAGGTCCGGCCCGACTTCCGGTGAGAGCGGCGATGGCCTGACGGACTTCGACGGCGCGGGAGAGATCCTGCGCGCCTGGGGCAACGGGCTGCGGCCCGACCCGGACCTGACCGTCTCAGAATGGGCCGATCGGCACCGGATGCTCTCGGGTCGCGCCTCGGCCGAACCCGGGCGGTATCGCACGGTTCGCACGCCATACATGCGCGAGATCATGGACCGGCTGAGCCCCGGCGATCCCACGCAGCGGGTTGTGTTCATGAAGGCCGCACAGGTCGGCGCGACCGAGGCGGGGAACAACTGGATCGGGTTCGCGATCCACCAGGCGCCGGGACCGATGCTGGCGGTCCAGCCGACGGTGGAATTGGCGAAACGCAACTCGCGCCAGCGGATCGATCCGCTGATCGACGAAAGTCCGGAGCTGCGGGAGCGGGTCAAACCGGCCCGGTCCCGCGACGCGGGCAACACGATGCTGTCGAAGGAGTTCGCCGGCGGCATCCTGATCATGACGGGCGCGAACTCGGCGGTCGGGCTGCGCTCGACCCCGGCGCGCTACATCTTCCTCGACGAGGTCGATGCCTATCCCGCCTCGGCCGACGAGGAAGGCGATCCGGTCACGCTGGCGGAAGCGCGGTCGCTGACCTTTGCGCACCGGCGCAAGGTGCTGCTCGTCTCGACGCCCACCATCCGTGGCCTGAGCCGGATCGAACGGGAATACGATGCGTCCGACCAACGCCGGTTCTTCGTGCCGTGCCCGCATTGCGGCGCGATGCAATGGCTGAAGTTCGACCGGCTGCGCTGGCAGAAGGGCCGCCCGGAGACGGCGGAGTATCACTGCGAGGGCTGCGACGCGGCAATCGCGGAACACCACAAGACGGCGATGCTGGAGGGCGGCGCATGGCGGGCGACCGCCACGGCCGCCGATCCGACCACGGTCGGGTATCACCTCTCGGCGCTCTATTCGCCGATCGGCTGGCTGAGCTGGGAGCGGATCGTGCGGGCATGGGACGCGGCGCAGGGTTCGGACGAGGCGATCAAGGCGTTCCGCAACACGATCCTCGGCGAGACTTGGGTCGAGACCGGCGAAGCGCCGGACTGGCAGCGGCTCTATGACCGGCGCGAACGCTGGACATCCGGCACAGTGCCCGCGGGCGGGCTGTTCCTGACCGCCGGGGCCGACGTGCAGAAGGACCGGATCGAGGTCGATGTCTGGGCCTGGGGCCGCGGGCTCGAAAGCTGGCTCGTCGATCACGTCGTGATCGAGGGCGGGCCGGATCGGCATGACGCCTGGTCGGAGCTGACTGCGCTGCTCGACCGATCCTGGCCGCACGAACGCGGCGCGCATCTCAGGATCGCGCGGCTCGCCATCGACACGGGCTACGAGGCCCCGGCGGTCTATTCCTGGTCGCGGGCGCAAGGCTTCGCGCAGGTGTCGCCGGTCAAGGGCGTCGAGGGGTTCAACCGCTCGAGCCCGGTGTCGGGTCCGACCTTCGTCGATGCGACCGAGGGCGGCAAACGCCTGCGGCGTGGCGCGCGGCTCTGGACCGTGGCGGTGTCGACCTTCAAGGCCGAGACCTATCGGTTCCTTCGGCTCGAACGGCCGACCGAAGAGGATATGGCCAAGGGCGCGGCGTTCTCGCCCGGCACGGTGCATCTGCCGCATTGGGTCGAGAACGAATGGCTGAAGCAGTTCGTCGCCGAACAGCTGGTAACGGTGCGCACGAAGCGCGGCTTCGCCCGGCTGGAATGGCAGAAGCTGCGCGAGCGCAACGAAGCGCTGGATTGCCGGGTCTATGCCCGCGCCGCCGCCTGGATCGCGGGCGCGGATCGCTGGCCCGACGAGAAATGGCGCGACCTCGAGGATCAGCTCGGGGCGGCGCCAACGGAAATGGATGGCGCAGGGCGGGTCAACCGACCGCAATCCGCACCCCAGGGAAAGCGGCAGTCGGACTGGCTGGGTCGACGCGGAGGATGGTTCTGACATGACCGACTGGACGGAAACGGAGCTCTCGGCGCTTCGCCGGGCCTACGCCAGCGGCACGACCCGGGTCAGCTATGACGGCAAGTCGGTGGACTACGGCTCGGCCGAGGATCTGCTCGCCCGCATCCGCACCATCGAGCGCGCCATCGCCGGGACAACCCGACCGCTGCCGGTGGCTGGGCTCGCGGGCTTCTCGCGCGGGGATCAGTGATGTCGGCGACCTGGCTCGACCACGCCATCGCATCGGTGGCGCCGCGCATGGCCGCACGTCGCGTTATGGCCCGGCAGGCCTTCGAGACCCTGACGCGGGGCTATGACGGCGCCGCGCGCGGGCGGCGCACCGAAGGCTGGCGCGCGCCGGGATCCTCGGCCGACACCGAGATCGGCGTGGCCGGGGCGCTCTTGCGTGACCGGATGCGCGACCTCGTGCGCAACAACCCGCATGCGGCGAAGGCCGTGGCGGTGCTGGTGAACAACATCGTCGGCGCGGGCATCATGCCCCGCGCCGCCAGCGGCGACGACACGCTGGACCGGAAGGTGGATACGCTGTTCGAGCGCTGGACGGCGGACTGCGACGCCGATGGTCAGCTCGACTTCTACGGCCTGCAGACGCTGATCTGCCGCGAGATGGTCGAGGCGGGCGAGGTCCTGGTGCGCCGCCGTCTGCGGCGAGCGAGCGACGGACTGCCGGTGCCGCTGCAATTGCAGGTGCTGGAGGCCGACTTCCTCGACGCCACCAAATCCGGCGCCCTCGGCGCGGGGCGGCTGGTGCAGGGGATCGAGTTCGACCCGGTCGGCAAGCGCCGGGCCTACTGGCTTCATGCCGAACATCCGGGCGATGCCTATGGCGCCTTGCAGAACGGTCTGCAGAGCCGCCCGGTCCCGGCGACCGAGATCGCCCACATCTATGAGAAGCAGCGCACGCAGGCGCGCGGCGTCCCGTGGGGCGCGCCGGTGATCCGGTCCTTGCGCGATCTCGACGACTACGAGGTGGCGGAACTGGTCCGCAAGAAGACCGAGGCCTGCGTCACCGCCATCGTCTTTGGCGACGACGAGGCGCAGCAGGGCATCGCGCCCTCGGTGGTCGACGCCGATGGCAACCGGGTCGAGCAGTTCGAGCCGGGGCTGATCGCCTATGCGCGGGGCGGCAAGGACATCCGGTTCAACCAGCCCTCCGCCACCGGTGGCTACGGCGAATACAAGCGCGCCAGCCTGCACACGATCTCGGCCGGGTTCCGGGTGCCCTACGAGCTGCTGACCGGCGACCTCAGCCAGGTCAACTATTCCTCGATCCGGGCGGGGCTCGTCGAGTTCCGCCGCCAGATCGACGCCGTGCAGTGGCAGCTCTTCATTCCGATGTTCTGCGCACCCGTCTGGCGCTGGTTCACGGAAGCCGCGTGGGCGGCGGGGCAGATCCCGTCGCCGACCGTGCCGGTCGAATGGTCGCCGCCAAAGTTCGAGGCGGTCGATCCGCAGAAGGACGCGATGGCGAACCTGCTGTCGATCCGCTCGGGCACCATGACGCTGGCCGAGGTGATTGCGAAACAGGGCCGCAACCCGGATGCGGTGCTGGCCGAGATCGCGGCGACCAACGCCAAGCTCGATGCGCTGGGGCTGGTGCTCGACAGCGATCCGCGCCGCGTCACGAAAACCGGCAGCGCGCAGACCGGCGATCCGGCGAACGATCCCGCCGCTGACGACACCACCGCCGACGACCCAGCTGCCGACGCGGACAATGACCCGGCGCAGGCCGACCAACAGGACTGACCCCATGGACACGATGATCGAACTGCCGGCCATGCGCCGGTCGGCGGAGCTTGCGCCGAACACGGCCGATGCCGACAGCCGCACCGTCGAGGTGGTCTGGTCGGCCGGGGCCCGCGTCCGCCGCGCCACCTTCTTCGGCGAGCCCTATGACGAGGAGCTGAGCCTCGACCCGGCCCATGTCCGCCTCGACCGGCTGAACGCGGGCGCGCCCTTCCTCAAGGTGCACGAGCTCGACACGCTGGATGCGGTGATCGGCTCGGTCGTTCCGGGCTCGGCGCGGATCGAGAACGGCCGCGGCATCGCGCTGGTGCGGATCAGCGAGCGCGCCGATGTCGAACCGATCTGGCGCGACATCCAGGCCGGGCACATCCGCGCGGTCTCCATCGGCTATCAGGTCCACCGCTTCGAGGTCTCGAAGCCCGAGGCGGCCCGGGAGCTTTGGCGGGCCGTGGACTGGACGCCCTTCGAGGTCTCCGCCGTCGCGGTCGGCGCCGACCCCGCCGCCGGTTTCCGCGCCCAGCACCCCCTTCACGACTGCGTCCTCCACCGCCGGGACGCCCCTTCCACAACGAAAGGACCGATCCCGATGACGGACAAGACGGAAACCCCGGCGAGCGACGCCGCAAACCCCACCACCAACCAGCCGACCGAGCCGGTCGAAACCGAGGACACCCCCATGACCGAGCCGAAAGCGGCTGCGTCCGATCCCAAGGTCGCTGCAGTCGAAACCCGGGCACAGCCCCACGCCGCCCAGACCAGCGCGCCCGACACTGAGGCGGTCGCCACCCGCGCCCGCGAGGCCGAGCGCGACCGCGTCTCCACCATCTATGACTTGGCCGGGCGGCTGAACCTCGAGCGCGGCTTCGCCGAGGATCTGGTGAAGCGCGGCGTCAGCATGGACGAGTCCCGCCGACTGATCCTCGACCAGGTCGCGGCGAAGTCGGACGAGACCCGGACCTTCCCCCATGTTTCCGTCCCCCTCGGCGGCCGGGACGAGCTCATCACCCGCCGCGACGCGGTGGCGAACGCGCTGCTGCACCGCTACAGCCCGACACTGTTCCAGCTGGAGGACGCCGCCCGGCAGTATCGCGGCATGACGCTGCTGGAACTCGCCCGCGAAAGCCTCGGCAACGCTGGCGTGAACACCCGGGGCCTCTCGCGCGACGAGGTGGCGACGCGGGCACTGCATTCGACCTCGGACTTCCCCGAGATCCTGTCGGCGGTGACCAACAAGACCCTGCGGCAGGCCTATGACGCTTATCCCCGGACTTTCGCGCTCTTCTGCCGCCAGGTTCTGGCCACCGATTTCAAGTCCATGCACCGCGTCCAGCTGGGCGAGGCGCCGCAGCTGCTGGAGGTCGGCGAAAGCGGCGAGTTCAAGCGCGGCACGCTGGGCGAGAGCAAGGAGAGCTACAAGGTCAAGACCTATGGCCGGGTGGTCGCCATCACCCGGCAGGTGCTGATCAACGACGATCTCGACGCCTTCACCCGCATCCCGGCGATGTACGGAAACTCCATCGCCCAGCTGGAAAGTGACGTCGTCTGGGGCATCATCACCGCCAACCCGGCCATGGCCGATGGCACGGCGCTGTTCCACGCCAACCACAAGAACCTTGCGGGCACTGGCGCAGCGCTGGCCGTCGATGCGGTGGGCGCGGCCCGTGCGGCGATGGCGCTACAGACCGGCCTCGACAAGAAGACGGTGCTGAACATCCGCCCCGCCTTTCTGATCGTGCCCGCCGCGCTGGAACTGAAGGCCGAGCAGCTGGTCGCCCAGAACCTCGTGCCCGCCGCGACCTCCAGCGTGGTGCCGCAGTCGATCCGCACTCTCTCGCCGATCAGCGAGCCGCGCCTCGATGCCGCCAGCGCCACCGCCTGGTATCTGGCGGCCAGCCCGAACCAGATCGACACCATCGAGTACGCCTACCTCGAGGGTCAGCAGGGCGCCTACATCGAGACGCGCAACGGCTTCGACGTCGATGGCGTCGAGATCAAGTGCCGCCTCGACTTCGGCGCCAAGGCCATCGACTGGCGCGGCCTCTACAAAAATCCTGGGGCGTAGGTCCGGCTGGCTCCCATGACGATCGATGATCGACAGGGCGCGGTGCCGATCCCCGGTTTCCCCGGATACCACGTCGACCTGACCGGCCGGGTCTGGAGCGCGCATCGCAAGGGCAGGATCCCTCGCGGTGCGTGCTCTCGCTGGCTGGACCGCCGCGACTGGACGCTGAGGCGGCCGTGGCGTGACCCAGAGGGGTATCTGCACCACACGCTGGTCCGCGAAACGGCAGGCAGCCGCCAGAGGATCGCCCTGCACATTCTGGTCGCGACCACGTTCCTCGGGTCACGACCGGAGGGGTTGGTCGTCGCCCATCTCGACGGCGACAAGTCCAACAACGGCGTCGAAAACCTCGCCTATGTCACGCAGCGCGAGAACATCGGGCACAAGCGCGACCACGGCACGATGTGCTGCGGCGACCGTTCGCATCTCTCGCGCCTGACCGATCATCAATGCAGCCGGATGCTCGACTGCCTCGGTGCGGGGTTCTCCCGCCGCGAGGTGGCCAGGGCGTTCGGCGTCACCGTCAGCCACGTCGCCGCCCTGAAGACGGGCCGCATCCGAAAGCACCTGACCAATCAGCACGTCTGAGAAAGGATCCTCCCCATGAAAAACTACGTCCAGCCCGGCAACACCATCACCCTGACCGCGCCCTATACCGTCGCCTCCGGCGATGGCCTGCTCGTCGGCTCCATCTTCGGCATCGCCGCCGGAGCGGCCACCCTCGGCGAGCCCGTCGAGACCGCGCTCGTCGGCGTCTTCGACATCACCAAGATCGGCTCGCAGGCCTGGACGGTCGGCACCAAGGTCTATTGGGACGACACCAACAAGCGCTGCACCACGGTAGCGACCGACAACACTCTCATCGGCGTGGCCACCGAGGCGGTGGCGAGCGGCGCCGGCGACACCATCGGCCGGGTGCGCCTGAACGCGGCCTTCTGATGAGCGCCTTCGCCGCCGCAGTGGGCGCGCTCTTCGCGGATCCCAACATCGGCCGAGACGCGATCTACATCGCCGATGGCGGCGCGCCCGTCCTGGTGCGCGGCGTCGCCCGGCGTGCGGATGTCGTCTCCGACTTCGGCGACGCGCGTCTCTGGTCCGAGACCACCCGGGTCGACCTGCGCGTCGCCGAGGTGACGAACCCGCGCGCGGGCGACCGCATCGAGATCGACGGGGATGCCTTCCTCATCCAGGGCGAGCCCGTTCGTGACCGCGAGCGGCTGGTCTGGACCGTCGATCTGAGGCCCGCGTGAAACTGAAGCTCGATATCGATCCCGACATCGTCGCGATGATGGCGGCCGAAGTCGCGGCGGGCGAACGCGCTGTCACGGCCGCCATGCGCGAGGCCGGTCCCGGGCTGAAGACGGCGTGGCGGCTGCAGATCACTGGCGCGGGGCTCGGGCCCCGGCTCGCCAACTCGATCCGAAGCCAGAACTTCCCGAGGTCGGGCGAGAGCCTGGAAGCCGCGGCGCTGGTCTGGTCGAAAGCACCGGTCATCGTGGGTGCGCATGACACCGGCCCGCTGATCCGCTCGAAAGACGGGTTCTGGCTGGCGATCCCGTTGCCCGCGGCGGGCAAATCCCTGCGCGGCAGCCGCATCACGCCCGGCGAATGGGAGCGCCGCCGCGGGCTGCGCCTGCGCTTCGTCTATCGCCGCACCGGCCCGAGCCTGCTGGTGGCGGAGGGGCGGCTGAACACGAAGGGTCAGGCGGTGGTGTCGCGCTCGAAGACCGGGCGCGGCAAGGTCACCGCGCCGATCTTCCTGCTGGTTCCGCAGGTCAAGCTGCCGAAGCGGCTCGACCTCGCGCGGGATGCAGACCGGACGTTGAACAGCGTGCCGGGGCTGATCGTGGCGAATTGGGTGGAGGGGAGGCTGTAGATGGCCTAAGCCGAAAGAAATGGCGGAGTTATCCATGAGGTCAGAAACTGTTCTCGAGAGATTGCTTGAATCTCCCCCGGTCAGATTGAACGCGTTGCCTACCGATCAGGGCATATATGCCTTGTACGATCATGAAGGCGTGGCCCGCTACATCGGAGTGACAGAGATGGGTCTGAGAAGGCGGATCCATGACTACCATGTTGGTGGAGATGGAAATAGCCACAAGTTCTCCACGATATACAATGCGGGGCGCATGTTTCACACGCGGGGCGACCTGTTTACACATGCTGGAGACGGGCGCGCTGCAAAAGAGCTTCGACGTATGTTTTCGAGAAGATATTGCAGTGCAGTCGGTATGCCTCTGCAACATTGTTCGAAAACAGAACTCTACGCTCTCGAAACTCAAGTTAGGCGGATTGCGCCGAAGCATGCGCTTAGTTGGAATGACGCTCGCGCGCTGGATGCTTACGAGCCAACAGAGCTTCTTAACGAATTTCTCAAAGAGATTAGTTGGCCATCTGCAAAGTCGGAGGCCATTGCGCGACAAGCTGGACGTTGGGGCCAGAAGGTAGCCGCAGCAACAGCCTCTGGTGACGTGTAACTTTCATGCCCACCCCGCGCGAAACCATCCTCGCCGCGCTGCACGCGCGGCTCTCGGTGCTGCCCGCCACCGCCCTGCGCGGTGAGGTGCTGCCCGAGCGCGTGCCGGCCGAGGGGCTGCTGATCCTGCGCGATGGCGAGCCAGGGGAGCCGGAGGTCACACTGTCGCCGCTACACTACCATTATCAGCACCGCGCCGAGATCGAGGCGGTCGTTCAGGGCGCCGACCGTGACGCCGCCTTCGACACGCTGACCGCCAGCGTCGGCTCGATGCTTGCCGCCGACCGCACGCTGGGCGGGCTCTGCGACTGGGTCGAGGCGAAAGCGCCGCGGCCGGTCGATCTGCCGGTCGAAGGCGCGGCGAGCCTGAAGGCGGCCGTCATCCCGGTGGTGCTGCACTATTCCACGGCCGACCCGCTGGCCTGACCCAACCGACCACAGGAGACGAACATGGCACGAGCCCAAGGGGCGCGGGCGCTGATGGCGCTTGCGTTCGAAACGACCTATGGAACGCCGCCCGCCAGCGGCTTCACCCGCATGCCCTTCGCCAGCACATCGCTCGGCGCGGAGCAGCCGCTCCTCAACTCCGAGCTTCTCGGCTACGGACGCGACCCGCTGGCGCCGATCAAGGACGCGGTGACGGCTGACGGCGACGTCGTGGTGCCGCTCGACGCAGAGGCCTTCGGCTTCTGGCTGAAGGCGGCGTTCGGCGCACCGACCACCACCGGCACCGGCCCCTGGACGCACGAGTTCCAGTCGCGGTCCTGGACGCTGCCCTCGATGTCGATCGAGACCGGCATGCCCGAGGTGCCGCGTTACGCGATGTATTCCGGCTGCGTGCTCGACCAGATCACCTGGCAGATGCAGCGCTCCGGCCTGCTGACGGCAACTGCGCGGCTGGTCGCACAGGGCGAGACGGTCGGCACGACCACCAGCGCCGGGACACCCGCCGCGCTGGAGCTGAAGCGTTTCGGGCATTTCAACGGGGCGATCACGCGCAACGGGTCCGCCCTCGGCAACGTGGTCTCAGCCGAGATCACCTACGCCAACAACCTCGACCGGATCGAGACGATCCGCTCGGACGGCCGCATCGACGGCGCCGACCCGTCCATCGCCGCGCTGACCGGCCGGATCGAGGTGCGCTTCGCCGACCAGACGCTGGTGACGCAGGCCATCAACGGCGAGGCCTGCGAGATGGAATTCGCCTACGTCCTCCCCTCGGGCGAAAGCTTCACCTTCACCGTGCACGCCGTCTACCTGCCGCGCCCGCGCATCGAGATCTCGGGTCCGCAGGGCGTCCAGGCGACGTTCGACTGGCAGGCCGCGCGCGACAGCGTCGTCGGCCGGATGTGCACCGCCACCCTCGTGAATGAAGTGGAGACGTATTGATGCTCACGCTCGACCTGACCAACGCGCCGCGCTGGCACGACGTCGCCCCCGGCGTCCGGGTGCAGCTGCGCCCGCTGACCACGGCGCTAATGGTGGCGACCCGGAGCGATCCCGCCGTCGAGGCAGTTCCGGAAGAAGCCTCGGACGAGGAACGCGCCGTCGCTTTCGCGAAGGCGCTCGCGCGGCGTGCCGTGCTCGCCTGGGACGGCATCGGGGACGCGGATGGCAACGTGATCGACCCGAGCCCGGAGGCCATCGACGCGCTGCTCGATGTCTGGCCGATCTTCGAAGCCTTCCAGCTGACCTACGTCTCGAAGGGTCTGCTGCTGGAACAGGAAAAAAACGCCTCCGCGCTCTCGCCGAATGGTCCTTTGGCGGGGGCGAGCGCTACTGCGAAGCATGCGCACCCTACGAGGGCCGCGAGCAAGCCTGCCCGGACTGCCCGGCGCGGCTGAACCGTCCGGCAACGCCAGAGGGTTGGCAGGTCTGGGACCTTGTCGGCCGACTCGGCGGCCAACTGCGTGTCCTGCCCGGCGCGGTGACCGGCTGGGACATGTCGGCGGCGCTCGCGCTCGGTGACGCACTCGGCGTGCCGCCGCTCGCCATGGCCGAACTGCTGCCTGTCATCGAAGCGGTGATGGTCGCCAAGCTCAACGAGCAGATGGAGCACTCCCATGGCTGAGAAGAGGGTCAGCGTCCGCCTCGCGGCCGTGGGCGGACGGCAGGTGCGCGCCGAGCTGGAAGGCGTGGGCGAGGCCGGGTCGCGCGGCTTCGGACGGCTGAGCCGGGAGATGGAGGCCGCGAACGCGAGGCTAGCGGCATTTTCCCGTCGCGTTGCCGTAGCCGCTGCCGCCGCAGTTGCAGCTGCCGCCGCGGCGGGCGTGGCGATGATCCGCTCCGGTCTGCAGACGGTCGATGCGCAGGCCAAGCTCGCCCAGTCCCTCGGCACCACCGTCGCCTCGATCCAGACGCTGGAGCGCGCGGGCGAGCTGGCTGGTGTGTCCATGTCCGGCATCGAGCAGGCGACGAAGGACCTGACGCGGCGACTCAGCCAGGCTGCCGCCGGGACCGGCCCCGCCGCGGACGCGCTGGACCGGCTCGGCCTCTCGGCCGCCGACCTGATCGCGCTGCCGCTCGACGCGCGCGTCGGCGCGATCAACGCCGCGATCGAAAGCTTCGTCCCCGTCGCGGAGCGCGCGGCCGTCGCCGGCCAGCTCTTCGGCGAGGAAGGCTCCATCGCCATGAGCCGGATCGACACCGCGACGCTGCGTCAGGCAACGGAGGACGTCCTCGCCTTCGGCGTCGTTGTCTCGGAGCAGGACGCGGACCAGATCGAGCGGACGAACGATGCGATCTCCCGGCTCGGGCTGATCTGGCGCGGGCTGGCGAACCAGCTGGCCGTCGCCGCGGCGCCTGCGCTGGAAGCCGTCGCCAGCGCCATGGCGGCGGTCGCCAGCCGCACCGGACCGCTTGGCATCGCGATCCGCGGCCTCTTCGACAACATCGGTCGCCTGACCACCTATGCCGCCACCTTCGCCGCCTTCCTCGCGGGACGCTGGGTGGCGGGGATGGCCGCTGCGGCCCTGTCAGTTCGCGGCCTCGCCACCGCGCTCGTCGTGTTGCGGGGCGCGCTGATCCGCACCGGCATTGGGGCGCTGATCGTCGGCGCGGGCGAGCTGGTCTATCAGTTCACCCGCCTCGTCTCCGGCGCGGGCGGGTTTGGCGAAGCGATGTCGCTCTTGAAGGACGTCGCCGTCGAGGTCTGGGAGCGGACCCGGATGGGCGCAGCGGCTGCAGGCGCGGCCGCCACGGCGATGTTTTTCGACCTGAAGGCGGACGCCGCCTCGGGCATGCAGAGCGCCATCGAGAGCGTCGTGGGTTTCGGCAACACCGCCGCGAACACGTTCGAGGGCGCCTACGAGGCGATCAAGGCGATCTGGGGTCTGCTGCCCGCCGCCATCGGCGATCTGGCGTTCCAAGCGGCCAACAGCCTGGTCGACGGCGTCGAGGCGATGCTGAACGGCGTGGTCGCGCGCATCAACAGCTTCATCGGCGGCATCAATCAGGGGCTGGAAGCGCTGGGGTCGGAGCGCCGCATCGCGCTGGTGCCGGACCTCGACCTCGGCGAGATCGAGAACCGCTTCGAGGGTGCGGCGACGGCCGCGACCACCGCCGCGCAGACGGCGTTTGACCGGGCGTTCGAGGACAACCCGCTCACCGCGCCCGATCTCGGCCTGACCGAGGCGGCGAACAGGGCGCTCGAGTCCGCCAACCTTTACCGCAGCGCGGCGCGCGACCTGGCGGAGGGGGCCCGTGCGCCCCTCGAAAGCTGGCAGGCCCTGCGCGATGCGGTGCGCGGCACCGATGAGGACGGAGCCGATGCGCTGACCGAGGCCACCGGTGCGGCCGAACGACTGGAGACGGCGCTCGGCGATGCAGGTCGCGCGGCGACAGGTGCAGGCGCGGCGGCCGGGGCTGCTGCTGCGGCAGCAGAGCCCGTGACCGAAGCTGCCGTCACCGGTTGGCAGGCCGTCACGGCGGCGCTGTCAGATTACGCCAGCAAGGCGCGCGAGATCGGCGGCGATATCGGCCAGAGCCTCGTTGGCGCCTTCCAGTCGGCCGAGAACGCGGTGGGCCAGTTCGTGAAGACCGGCAAGCTGAACTTCCGCGATCTCGTCACCTCGCTGCTCGCCGATCTCGCCCAGCTCGCGGCGCGGCGGTTCATCCTCGGGCCGATCGCCAATGCGCTCTCGGGCGTGTTCTCCGGTGCTGGCGGCATCTTCGCAAACGTCCTGCATGCGGGCGGGATGGTCGGATCGGCCGGCCCCTCGCGCTTGGTTCCGGCCCCGGCCTTCTCCGCCGCGCCGCGGATGCATGGCGGCGGCATGGCCGGACTTCGCCACGACGAGGTGCCCGCGATCCTGCAGCGGGGCGAACGGGTTCTGTCTCGACGCGAGGCTCAGAGCTACGGCGCGGGCGGCGGGGTCAACGTCACCATCATGGCGCGTGACGCCGAGAGCTTCCGGCAATCGCGCACGCAGGTCGCGGCGGACATCGCCCGTGCGGTCTCGCTCGGGCGGAGGGGCATGTGATGGCGTTTCACGAGGTCCGGTTTCCCGACGACATCAGCCGCGGTGCCCGCGGCGGGCCGGAGCGGCGCACGCAGATCGTCGAGCTTGCGTCGGGCGACGAAGAGCGCAACGCCAGCTGGGCCAATTCGCGCCGCCGCTATGACGTCGCCTATGGCATCCGCCGCGCGGACGATCTGGCGGCCGTGGTCGCCTTCTTCGAGGCGCGGAACGGTCGGCTCCATGGCTTCCGCTTCAAGGACTGGGGCGACCACAAGTCCTGTCTACCCTCGGGCACGGCATCGCCCACCGACCAGGCGATCAGCACCGGCGACGGCGCAACGACCGCCTTCCAGCTGGTGAAGCGCTACGCCTCCGGGGCGCAGTCCTGGGCGCGCGCCATCGCCAAGCCGGTGGCGGGCACCGTGCGCATCGCCCTCGGCGGGGTGGATCAACCCTCCGGCTGGTCGGTCGACACCACGACAGGTGTCGTCAGCTTTGGCGCGGCACCGGGCGCAGGCGTCGCGATCACCGCGGGCTTCGAGTTCGACGTGCCGGTCCGCTTCGACACCGATGCGCTCGACGTGACGCTCGACCTCGAGCGGCTCGGCTCGATCACCTCCATTCCGCTTCTGGAGATTCGGCGATGAACGACACCGGCAGCTTCGTCGCCGCCGTGTTGCGCGAGCTCGCGGCCTCGACCGCCGTGATCCTCGCCGCCTGGGGCGCGCTCGGCGGCGCCACGAACGCACTGACCACGAGGATGCGGCTGCGCGATGCGCTGCGGCACATCCTGCTCGGCGGGCTAATCGCGGCCGGGATGGGGAGCCTCTCCATGGCCGTGATCACCGCCTGGCTCAGCCTTCCGCCCGAGGCGATCCCTGCGGGCGGGGCGGCGGGCTCGGCGGCGTATCTCGTCGGGGTCTTCGGGCCGGCCTTCATCGAGATGCTGCTCGCCCGGCTACGCCGCGCCAACGAAGGCGACGGCGATGAATGAGCTTCTCCGCCTCGCGCGCTTCCTCCGCTGCGAACCCACCGATCCCCGGCAGGCCTTCCGCCACCGCCTGGCGGTAGGCTTCGCCGTCGCGACGCTGATCCTGATCCTCTCGCTTCTCCGGTAATCTCATGCACATGACCGACCGGGGCCTGCTGGCCCTCGTCCGGCACGAAGGACTCGTGCCCGGGCCCTATCTCGATGTGAAACAGGTCTGGACCTTCGGCATCGGCCACACGGCCGCGGCCGGGCCCCCTGATCCGGCCACCATGCCCCGAGGCATGTCCGCCGATCTCGACGCCGGCATCCGCGAGGCCTTCCGGGTATTCCGCGCCGACCTGGCTGCTTACGAGGCGGCCGTCCTGCGCGCCGTGAAGGTGCCGCTGGCGCCGCATGAATTCGATGCGCTGGTCAGCTTCCAATACAACACCGGCGGCATCTCCAAGGCCGCGCTGACCCGACATCTCAATGCCGGAAATCGCGTTGCGGCCGCCGACGCGTTTCTGAACTGGCGGCGACCGGCGTCGATCATTCCGCGCCGGGAGGCGGAGCGCGACCTGTTCCGCCATGGCCGCTATCCCGGCGGTACGATCCCGGTCTGGTCGGTGGATCGCACAGGCCGCGTGGACTTCTCGCGGCCGATCCGTCGCCTGACCGAGGATGAGGCCCTGGCCTTGGCTCGCGGTCCGTCGCCGACGCCTCCGGTCCTCGCCCCTTCACCCACCGCGCCGACCAGCTGGCTCGCCCGGCTGGCCGCCTTCTTTTCCACCCTGATCCGGAGGGCCTGATCCCCATGCGCTACGTTCGTCCCAATTCGCTCACCTGGTGGGCGGGACTTCTCGCCATGCTCACCGGCATCGCCTCCCTCGCGCTGCCCGCCACCGGGCCGCTCGGGGAACTGTCCCGGCTCGTCGCGCTGCTTGCCGGCTCTGGCGATGCCTCGCCAGCGGGGCTGATGTTCCTCGGTCTCGGCCTGATCGGCCTGCGCGACCGGATCGAGCGCGGGTTCCGCGGCGATGCTTGAGTTTCTCGCGGGTCTGGTCGTGGGCGGCTGCCTCGGGGTCTTCGTCGCAGCCCTCTGCGTCGCCGCCGCGCACGGGGAGCGGGACGATGGCTGAGTTCCTGATCTGGCTGGTCGCAGCTCTCGGCGCGATCGGGGGCGTTGTCCTCGGCCGGGGCTGGGGGCGCGCAGAAGGGAAGCGCGCGGGCAAACGGGAGGCGGAACGCGATGCCATGGAAGACAACAGCAAGCGCGTCGAGCGCGGGCGCGACGCGGTTCGCGATGGCCGCGGCGCTGGCGATCCTGCTGAGCGGCTGCGCCGCAACGATGGGCAGTGGTGATGCGGGCTGCGCCTCCTATGCCGAGGCGCGGCTCGCCCGGCCAGCTGCCGAGACCGTCGCGGAGGTGCCGCACGCATGGGCGAATTGGATCGCCGATCTCGACGACCGCATGGCGGGAACCTGCCGATGAAATCCCTCTCACCCGCCCTTCAGGCCCATCTCGACGACGGCACAACAACTCTTGCCTGGTGCTGGCGGATCACCCGCGTCGACGGCGTGAGCTTCGGCTTCACCGATCACGACCGGACGCTCAGCTTCGATGGCACGGACTTCGAACCCGAGAGCGGGCTCACTGCGTCCGAGGTGCGCTCGGGCTCGGACCTCTCGGTCGACGCGCAGGATGCCGAGGGTGTGCTGACCTCGGACCGGATCACCGAGACCGACATTCTCGACGGCCGCTGGGACAATGGAGAGGTCGAGGTCTGGCGGGTGAACTGGACCGATACGAGCCAGCGCGTGCTGATGCGGCGCGGCGCCATCGGCCAGATCCGGCGCGGGCGGCTGGCCTTCGTTGCCGAGGTCCGCTCGCTTGCGCATGTGCTCGGCCAGACGGTCGGGCGGACTTTTCAGGCGACCTGCGATGCCGCGCTCGGCGATGCACGCTGCGGCGTCGATCTGGAGGGCCCGGCCTACAAGGGCACGGGCGCAGTGATCGATCTGCTGCGCGACCGGTCCTTCACCGCCTCGGGCCTCGGCGGCTTCGCCTCCGGCTGGTTCACCTTCGGCACGCTGGACTGGACGAGCGGAGCGAACGCCGGACGACGCACCGAGGTTTTGGGCCATGACGTGACGGACGGCATCGCGGTGCTGACGCTGCTCGAGGCGCCGGTGCGGTCCATCGCCGACGGCGACGCCTTCACCATCCGCGCGGGCTGCGACAAGCGTATGGAGACCTGCGGCGCGAAGTTCGCCAACACCGTCAACTTCCGGGGTTTCCCGCACATCCCGGGCCAGGATGCCGTGCTGCGCTACGCCACGAAGGACGGCGGGCACGAGGGGTCGGTGCTGTGAACGCCGCTGATCCCCAGCACGTCATCACCATTGCGCGGTCCTGGCTCGGAACGCCGTATCATGATCAGGCCAGCCTGCGCGGTGTCGGCTGCGATTGCCTCGGGCTGGCGCGGGGCGTCTGGCGCGAGGTCGTCGGCCCCGAGCCGTTCCCGATCCCGCCCTACAGCCGGGACTGGGGCGAGACCGGGCCGCGCGAGGTTCTGGCCGAGAGCGCACGCCGGATGATGATCGAGGTGTCGCCCGCCGAGGCAGGCCCCGGCGCGCTGATCCTCTTCCGCATGAAGCCCCGCGCCATCGCCAAGCATGTCGGGATCCTGACCGGCCCAGACATTTTCCTCCATGCATACGAGCGGCTCGGCGTGATCGAGGAACCGCTCACTCCATGCTGGCGGCGGCGCATCGCCTTCGCTTTCCTGTTCCCGCAACGCTGAGACCCGACCATGGCAACGCTTGTCCTCGGTGCCGCTGGCGCCGCCATTGGCGGTTCGATCGGCGGGGCGATCCTCGGCGTCAGCGCCGCGACCATCGGCGGCTTCATCGGCTCCACCATCGGCTCGGTCGTCGACAGCTGGATCATCTCGTCGCTGGCGCCCACCCAGCGCATCGAGGGCGCGCGGCTCGATACGCTGCGCATCACCTCGGCCACCGAGGGCGCGGTGATCCCGCGGCTCTACGGCCGGATGCGCATGGGCGGCAACATCATCTGGGCGACCGATTTCCGCGAGGAGACGAAGACGACCACGCAGGGCGGCGGCAAGGGCGGTGGGGGCGGCAAGGTCAAGACCACCGAGTATCTCTACTATGCCAGCTTCGCCGTGGCGCTCTGCGAAGGCCCGATCACCGGGATCGGCCGCATCTGGGCCGACGGCAAGCCGATGGACCTCTCCGGCGTCACCTGGCGCTGGTATCCGGGCGACGAGGCGCAGACGGTGGACCCGTTCATCGCCGCGAAGATGGGCGCGGCCAGCACGCCCGCCTATCGCGGCACGGCCTATGTGGTCTTCGAGGAACTGGCGCTTTCCACCTACGGCAACCGCCTGCCACAGCTCTCCTTCGAGGTGTTCCGCCCGCTGGCCGACCCCGACACCGCCGAGGGGCTGACCCGCGCCGTCACCATGATCCCGGCCTCGGGCGAGTTTACCTATGCGACGCAGGCGATCCGCAAGACCGATGGCGGCGCGACGGTACCCGAGAACCTGAACGCGCTGGCCGACTCCACCGACATGGTGGAGGCGCTGGACCGGCTGCAGGCGATGGCGCCTGCGGTCGAAAGCGTCAGCCTCGTCGTGGCCTGGTTCGGCGACGATCTGCGCGCGGGCTCCTGCAAGCTGCGCCCCGGCGTCGAGGTCTCGGCCAAGTCGACGACGCCCGCCAGCTGGTCGGTGAACGGCGTGAGCCGCGCCAATGCCTTCCTGGTCAGCCGCGACGATCAGGATCGCCCGGTCTATGGCGGCACGCCGTCCGACTTCGCGGTGGTTCAGGCGATCCAGGAGATGAAGGCGCGCGGACTGCGTGTCACCTTCTATCCCTTCATCCTGATGGACGTGCCGCCCGGCAACACGCTGCCGAACCCGTATTCCGACAGCGCCGCCGAGACCGGCCAGCCCGCATTCCCCTGGCGGGGGCGGATCACCTGTTCCCCGGCCGCTGGCTACGCCGGATCGGTGGACAAGACGGCCACGGCGGCAAGCCAGGTCGCGGCGCTGTTCGGCGCGGCGACACCTGCGAGCTTCAGCGTGGCGGGCGAGAGCGTCAGCTGGACCGGGCCATCCAGCGACTGGGGCCTGCGGCGCATGGTGCTGCACTACGCCCATCTCTGCGCGGCGGCGGGCGGGGTCGATGCGTTCCTGATCGGGACCGAGATGCCGGGGCTGACGACGATCCGCTCGGGCGCGGCCACCTATCCGGCGGTGCAGGCCTACCGGGATCTGCTCGCGGATGTGCGCTCGATCCTCGGGTCCGGCACGAAGATCGGCTATGCCGCCGACTGGAGCGAGTATTTCGGGCACCAGCCGGGCGACGGCTCGGGCGACGTGTACTTCCACCTCGATCCGCTCTGGGCCGACCCGGAGATCGATTTCGTCGGGATCGACAATTACATGCCGCTGTCGGACTGGCGCGACGGGTTCGATCATGCGGACGCGGCCGAGGGCTGGCCCGCGATCTATGACCGGGCCTATCTGCAGGCGAACATCGCGGGCCGCGAAGGCTTCGACTGGTTCTATGCATCGGCGACGGATCGGTCGGCACAGGTCCGGACGCCGATTGCCGATGGCGCCGCCGGCAAGCCATGGGTCTTCCGCTACAAGGATCTGCGCAGCTGGTGGTCGAACCCGCATTACAATCGCCCCGGTGGGGTGGAGAGCGGCACGCCGACAGCATGGGTGCCGCAATCCAAACCCATCCGCTTCACCGAACTCGGCTGCCCGGCCATCGACCGGGGCACCAACCAGCCCAACGTCTTCTTCGACCCGAAGTCATCCGAGAGCTTCACGCCGCATTTCTCGCGGGGCTGGCGCGATGACGCCATTCAGCGCGCCTATCTCGAGGCCACGTATCTCTGGTGGGGCGAGGCCGCGAACAACCCGGTGTCATCGGACTACGGCGGCCGGATGGTGCACGTCCCCGAATGCGCCGCCTGGACCTGGGACGCGCGGCCCTATCCGTTCTTCCCGGCGCTGACCGACGTCTGGACGGACGGCGCGAACTGGCGGCTCGGCCACTGGCTGACGGGGCGGCTCGGCGCTGTGTCGCTGGCGGCCCTCGTGCGGCACCTCTGCCTGCGCGCCGGGCTGCCCGAGGCGCGGATCGACGTCATCGGCCTCTGGGGCGCGGTCGAGGGCTACGCCATCACGGCGCTGGAGAGTCCGCGCGCGTCGATCACCACGCTGTCGCGCCACTTCGGCTTCGACGCCGTGGAGACCGAGGGCGTGATCCGTTTCATCATGCGTGGCCGGGCCTCTGTCGCGACCCTCGCGCCCGACGATCTGGTGGCGGCCCGAGAGGGCGACGTGCTGGAACTGACGCGCGGCCAGGAGACCGAACTGCCGCAGGCGCTGAAGTGGCAGGTCGCGCGGGCCGACGAGGACTACGACGCGGCCCTCGTCGAGGCGCGGCGCATCACCGTCGACACGACACGGATCGCCTCGGAGAGCTTCCCGATGGCGGTGCCGCCCGAGGAAGCCGAGCGGCGCTGCCGCCGCGCGCTGATGGAGGCGTGGGTGGGGCGCGAGACGGCGGCATTCCGTCTGCCGCCCTCGCGGCTCGCGCTCGATCCGGCGGACCCGATCCGGCTCGCCCATGACGGGCGGCTGGTCGACCTGCGGCTCGTCTCCATCGCCGACGCGGAGGCTCGCGGCATCGAGGCGGTCCGCCAGGATCGCGCGACCTACGACCTGCCGCCCGGCGATCCCCGCGCGGCGTCGCTGACGCGCGCCGTGGTGTTCGGCGCGCCGGATGCGCTGCTGCTGGACCTGCCGCAGCTCACCGAGGACCAGCCCGCGCATCGGCCCCTTATTGCGGCGCACGCGGTTCCCTGGCCCGGCGAGATGGCAGTTTTCCGCAGCCCCTCCACGGATGGCTTCGAGCTGCTGACGACGTTCGGCAGTCGCGCCCGGATTGGCCAGCTGGTCTCCGACTTCTACGCGGGCCCCACCTCGCGCTTCGATTTCGGAAATGCGCTTGTGGTCGATCTGCTCACCGGCACGTTGGAAAGCGTCACCGACCTGACCCTGTTCGGGGGCGCCAACGCGCTTGCCATCGAGAGCGCGCCTGGGGTCTGGGAGATCGTGCAGGCCGGCGCGGCCGAGCTGCTCGCGCCCGGTCGATATCGGCTCACCCGGCTTCTGCGCGGACAGCGCGGCACGGAAGGTGCCATGGGCAACCCGGCGCCCGCCGGCGCGCGGGTGGTGGTGCTGGACGACAGCCTCGCGTCGCTGCCGATCGCCGAGGCCGATCTTGGCATCCCGTGGAACTGGCGCATCGGCCCGGCCAGCCGCCCGGTCAGCGACGAGACCTATGTGGCGCAGACCTTTACCCCCGCGGGCGCGGGACTGCGGCCCTTCTCTGTCGCCCATGTCGAGCAGCCGTGGCGTCGCCCACGCACGCCCGGCGATCTGACCATCCGCTGGACGCGCCGGTCCCGCGCTCTTTCCGCCGACAGCTGGGGCGGGCTGGAGGTGCCGCTGGCGGAGGAACTGGAAACCTACGAGGTCGAGATCCTCGACGGCGCAGCCGTGAAGCGGGTGCTGAGCGCGGCCACCACCAGCGCCGTCTACACCGCCGCCCAGCAGAGCGCCGACTGGGGCGCGCCGCTCGCCCCCGGCGACACCGTCAACATCCGCATCTACCAGCTCTCCGCCCTCGTCGGGCGGGGCGCGCCGAAAACCGTCACCCTCACGTTCTGAGGCCATCCCATGTCCGACGCCACGACCCATCTCCTGCTGCCCTACATCCTCGCGGCGCAGGCCCAGAAGCATGTCACTCACAACGAGGCGCTGCGGATCCTAGACGGGCTCGTCCAGCTCTCCGTTCTAGACCGGGATTTGACCGCGCCGCCGGCTTCTCCCGCCGATGGCGACCGCTACATCGTCGGCTCGGGCGCGACCGGCGACTGGGCTGGCTGGGATCTAAACGTGGCTCTGTTCACGGATGGTGCCTGGCTGCGCCTGCCTCCTCGCACCGGATGGCGGGCGTGGGTCGAGGACGAGGGCCTGCTGCTCGTCTACGACGGGTCTGGCTGGATCGGGACAACGCCGGACGTGCTGCAGAACCTTGCGCTTCTTGGGCTGGGGACGACGGCAGATGCGTCGAACCCGTTCTCGGCAAAGCTGAACGCCGCGCTCTGGACCGCTAGGACCGTGGCCGAGGGCGGGACCGGCGATCTCTTCTACACCATGAACAAGGAGGCGGCAGGCGGCGATCTCGGGCTGACCCTCCAGACCGGCTTCGTGACCAAGGCGCTGGTCGGGCTGTTCGGCTCGGACAGGTTCCGGCTCGCCGTCTCGGCCGACGGCAGTACCTTCTTCGACGGGCTGAGCGTCGACAACGCCACCGGCATCGTCGACCAGCCGCGGCTGCCGCGGTTCAAGGCGTACACCAACTACGACAACTATGTCGGCGTAGGAACCTGGACGAAGATCGGCCTGAACAACACCGATTATAACGATCAGGGGGCGTTCGACGCCGCGAACAACCATTTCGTGGCGCCTTCGGATGGCACCTACCTCTTCGGCGCGACGCTGCTTTACAAGATCAACGCCAGCGCCACGGCCCGCATGCGCGGGCGGCTCGTGCTGAACGGCACGACGGAAATCCGCGGCTCCCTCGGCGAAATCTCCGCCACCCATGTCTCGCTAGCCACCGCGATCTGGCTGCAGACCATGGTCCCGCTCACTGCGGGCGACACCGTCGAGTTGCAGGGGTATTTCCGGGTCGCGGACGGCTACTTCGCGGCTGACCACACCTCGTTCTGGGGCGCGAAGATCGGCTGAGCGGCAACAACGGGATTGCACACGCCCCTTTGACCTGTGCGGCGCTAGCGGAAAGAAATGCCTTGAAGCTCTAGTTGGTGGAGGTTGCATATCGAGACACGAAAGCGCTGCTCGTGCCTCGCGAGCCTGCGCAAATGCCCAGAACAAAGGCTGCCAAATGCTGACAAGACGACACTTCGTTCGATCAACCACAGCGCTGTTTTCAGCGTCGGTCTCCGGCCCACTCCTCGCCGATACCTGGCCCACCGAGGCGCAGAAGGCTGCCTGGGATGCACAGGTGACGCCTCCAAATTATGTCCCCGAAACCTCCAATCCTTGGGGTCTGCACCCGCGGTTCCTGCCGCAACGAGTCGTCGCGAAGGACGGTCTCGTACCGGGAGATATCCATGTCGATGCGGTCGCGCGATATCTCTACCATATCGAGGAGGGTGGAACCGCTATGCGTTATGGCGTGGCGATCGGGCGTGGCGACCTCTACGAACCGGGTATCTATACGATACAGCGCAAGGTCGAGTGGCCGCACTGGACCCCGACCCAGAACATGATCGAGCGGGAACCGGAGATTTATGCGCAGTTCGAGGGTGGTGTGGAACCCGGGCCCGAGAACGCGCTCGGATCGCGGGCCATGTACCTCTACGTCGGGGATCGCGACACATATTTGCGGATTCACGGTACCCCGTTTCCGCAAAGTATCGGCAGCCGAGCCAGCTCGGGTTGCGTCAGGATGGTGATGGCGCACATCAACAGTCTCTATCCACGTGTCGAGATCGGCTCGACGGCGTATCTCTATTCGGCGGAAGGCAGCCTTGCGGCACCAGAGGTTGGCGACCTGTGGTGATGCGCGCCGAGCGACGGATGCTGCCGTTCGCATTCGTCAGGCCTGCGCCTGCCGACAGATAGCCGCTCCGTTTCTTGCCCGAAGTGGCAGGAGCGTTGTCTCGACCTGACCGCGATGCTCGTACCAGTAACACCCGTCGTCAGGCAGCAGGCGGACGGTTGAGAGATCCTGACCGTCCGCCGCCAATTCGAGAACGATCTCGGGAACGCCGGACTCGGGTTCAGTGGCAGGCAACTGGCCGACCTCCTGCGAGCCGCAGCTTGCGGTCAGAAAGAGTGCGACGACAGCCATCTTCATCCGTGTCCGAGTAATACTCAGCATTGTTGTTCCTTCCGCTTATGCCACTCCTCGCGACGGTTTTCATGGGTAGTGCTAAAACCGCACGGATCACCGCACTTTCTAGCAAAAATACAAACTGAAATACCACCGTATTTTGCTCTTGAAGCTCTAGCTACTGTAGGGGCTATGTCATGGTGATGCACCCGAATCCAGAGGTCCATTCATGCCGTCCGACACCCATCACCACGATCACGATCATGCCGAAGACGACCAGGCAAACGGCGGCAACTGTTGCGGGAGCGCGGGAACGTGCGGCGACATCGAGCCGACGACGCCCGCGCCGACGGGCGGGCGCAGTTTTCAGGTGTCCGGCCTCGATTGCGCCGAGGAGGTCGCGATCCTGAACAAGGTGGTTGGCCCGAAGATCGGCGGGGCCGAGCATCTCGCGTTCGACGTGATCAATGGACGGATGACTATTCTCGACAGCGCCAAGAGTGTATCGGACGGCGAAATTGCAGAACTGGTCGCAAGCACCGGCATGACCGCCAAGCCCTGGGATGCCGAAAACGCGTCGGTCGACCAGGCGGCCCATCTTGCACGACAGCGGCTGTTTACGGCGCTCAGTGGCGGCTTCTGGGCCGCGGGATTTCTGTGGCACATCATCGAGACCGGCATGGGGGGGGCACTCGGCCTCTTCGCAGGGCACGGCGAAGCGCCGATGCCACTGGTCGAGGCAGGGCTATTCGCGGTTGCGATCCTGTTCGGTGTCTGGCTCGTGGCACCCAAGGCATGGTCGTCCGCACGGAGGCTGTCGCCCGACATGAACCTGCTGATGGTGGTCGCGGTGGCCGGTGCCATAGGGCTTGGCGAATTCTTCGAGGCGGCGACGGTTGCGTTCTTCTTCTCGCTCTCGCTCTACCTCGAAAGCTGGAGCGTCGGGCGTGCGAGGAATGCGGTCTCGGCGCTCTTGGATCTTGCACCACCGACGGCGCGCGTGATCCGCGAAGACGGAAGCGAGGCCGACGTTCCGGCGGCTCAAGTCGCCGTAGGCTCAAGCTTCATAGTACGCGGTGGCGACCGTATCCCCCTCGATGGTGAGGTGACGGACGGCGCGGGCGCGGTCGATCAGGCGCCAATCACCGGAGAGAGTGCGCTGGTCCCAAAGGAACGAGGCGACGAAGTCTATGCCGGCACGATCAACGGCGAAGGCACATTGACGGTGCGCGCCACGAAGGCCGCCTCGGACACCGTCTTGGCCAAGATCATCCGCATGGTCGGCGACGCCCATGCCCGCCGCGCGCCGGTGGAGCAATGGGTGGCGAAGTTCGCCCGCATCTACACGCCTATCGTCATGGCTCTCGCCATTGCAATTGCCCTGCTGCCGCCGCTCATTTTCGGTGGGGCCTGGGATTATTGGTTCTACAATGCACTCGTACTGCTAGTGATCGCCTGCCCGTGTGCTCTGGTCATCTCGACACCGGTCTCCATCGTCGCCGCACTCACCGCCTCAGCGCGGGCCGGAGTGCTGATCAAGGGCGGTGCATATGTTGAGGCACCGGGCAAGACCACTGCACTGGCCATGGACAAGACCGGCACGATCACCATGGGCGTGCCCGAGGTGGCGGCGGTGCATCCGCTGGGTAGAGCATCGGCGCAGGATCTGATGAGCCTCGCCGCGGGGCTCGAGGCACGTTCCTCGCATCCCTTGGCGCGCGCCATTCTCGCGCGGGCAGAAGCCGACGGCATCAAGGTGTCCGCCGCAGAAGATACCCGAACCGTTCCTGGTAGGGGACTTGAAGGACGCACTGACGGCCGGTCGATCTGGCTAGGGTCGGACCGGTTTGCCGAGGAGAAGGGTTTCGGCGACGCCATTCCGAAGGATTTGCGCGACCGCATCGAAGGGGCTGGCAGCACCCTTGTTGCCGTGGGCGACGACACCGGCGTGACCGGCATCCTGGAATTGCGCGACCGTATCCGCCCCGACGCCGAGGGCATCGTGGCACAGCTCCACGCGCAAGGCGTGAAGACCATCGTCATGCTGACGGGCGATAACGAGCGGACGGCGCGCGCCGTTGCAGCCGAGGTCGGCATCGACGAGGTCCGCGCCGAGCTTCTGCCCGAAGACAAAGTGACAGCCATCGAAGAACTGGTCGAAACGCATGACATGGTGGCCATGATCGGCGACGGGGTGAACGACGCCCCCGCCATGGCGCGGGCGCATTACGCCATCGCGATGGGTGCTGTTGGTTCGGACGCGGCAATCGAGACTGCGGATATTGCCCTGATGACCGACGACCTCGGCAAGGTGCCTTGGCTGATCGGTCATTCGCGCCGGACAATGTCGATTATCCATCAGAACATCGGTATTTCCTTGGCGACCAAGGGCGTTTTCGTTGTCGCTACCGCGTTTGGAGTGGCATCGATGTGGGGCGCTATTGCAGCCGACGTAGGAGTGTCATTGCTGGTGGTGGCCAACGCCCTGCGCCTGCTGAACAGCCAAGAGGCTAAGGCGCCGCCGTCCGGCGGTGAACAGGTTGGCCCACAAATGGCAAAGGCCGCGCTTGCCCACGGACATTGATCACGCAGCATTTGCAAGGTAACGTAATGTCCATATCAGACCTCACGAAAGAGGCATCGAGCAGTGAAAACCATCCGATTTCCCCGCCGCGCCGTCCTGTTAGGCGGGCTGGCAGCGTTTTTGTCCGGCTGTGCCAGCAAGTTCCGCAGCTATGGCGGACCCGAGGTGACCCGTGTTCGGCTCTACAAGGGGCAGCGCTTGCTTGTTCTCGACGGAGCCGATCGAGTATTGCAAACCTATCCGGTCGGACTGGGTTTCGCGCCCGAAGGTCACAAGCAATTCGAGGGAGACGGTCGGACCCCGGAGGGCAACTACGTTGTCGATAAGCGCAACCCTGAAAGCACTTATCATCTTTCGGTTGGCATCTCTTATCCGAATGAGGCCGACATCGCTTTTGCCGAGGCGCAGGGCCGATCCCCCGGGGGCGACATCTTCATCCATGGTGGTCCACGACCCGGCATCGACCCAACGGACGTCCGCGACTGGACAGCTGGCTGCATCGCGGTCACAGATCGGCAGATCGAGGACATCTATGCAATGGTGAAGGACGGAACACCTATCCACATCTTTGCATGACGGTGTTTCTCATGCGGCGGTAGCGCGCCGTCGCATTGGTCGCCATTGCCCAGCTCCACGAAGCCAAGATGAGCGCCAGCAGCATCCAGTCCCCGAAGCTCGCGTAGAGTGTCGGCGGTCGCGCGGAGGGCAGGCTAGCGTCGATGATGCCCGTTTCGCCGGTATCGAGCCGCGCAACGATCTCTCCGTTCGCGTCGATGACCGCGGAGATGCCCGTATTCGCGGCTCGGATGACAGGAAGGCCTTCCTCTACGGCGCGCATCCGTGCGGAAGCCAGATGCTGCTCCGGTCCGATGCTGGTGCCGAACCAGGCGTCGTTCGTCGCGTTGAAAATCCAGTCAGGTCGGAACAGGTCGTCGACCACATGGCCTGGGAAGATGATCTCATAGCAGATCGCTAGGGCGACCAGCGGCACACCCGGAAGTGCAAGCGTTCGTGGGCCCGGTCCGGGCGTAAAGTCGCCGAGCCCCGCCGTCAGCCGCTCGATGGGCAACCAGCCGCGGAATGGCACATATTCGCCGAAGGGTACGAGATGATGTTTCGCGTATCCGGTCAGGATTCTGCCGATCGCGCCAAAAGCCTAGACCGTGTTGCAATATCGGGTGCCATCTTCGCTCGGTACACGGTCCGGCACACCGGTGAGCAGCACCCTGCCGTCTGGTAGCGCAGCGGCAATGCGATCCCGTGCCTCCGTATCCTCATCGAGGAAACCCGGAGAGGCGGTTTCCGGCCAAAGAAGAACGTCGAAATCGCCGGGCTGGGTTGAAAGCTCAAGATAGCGCGCGAAGGTCGCCTCGCGGTTCTCGGGCGCCCATTTCTCCTCTTGTGGAATGTTGCCCTGGACGATGCGCAGGTCGACACCGGGTGGCTGTTGTGCATCCGACTGGAGGCGAAGCGTGCCGACAGCCCACATCGTCGCGATGCCCGCCAGCGCCATGAGCGAAACGGTCAATCGTTGCCGCCCGGACGCCATGACAGCCGCGCCGGGAAGTGCCGCGACGAACACGGTGAGAAAGCTTAGCCCATAGCTTCCGACCCAGGCGGCGGGTTGGCGAGGAGCGGCGTAATCGACCAAAGCGTAGCCGGCGAGGTTCCATGGAAAACCTGTCAGAACGTGACCGCGCAACCACTCGGCCACGGTCCAGGAGGTCGCGAACAGGAGGCAGGCCAAGAGACTGCCCATGGCTCCACGCCGCGCGATTTCGGCGAAAAGCGCGGCGGCAATGGCCGGGAAAATCGCGAGACCTGCGGACAATCCCGCGACGGCCGGGATCGCCATCGCCCCGAACCGCTCGGCCTCGACGTAGAAACTCTCTGCAATCCACGAAATCCCGAAACCGAACTGGCCGAGACCAAACGCCCAGCCGACGAGGAAAGCGCGCCCGAAGGAGAGATCGCGAAGCCCGACAAACAACGCGGAATAGGCAACGGGAACAAGCAGGAGAATCGAAAGAGGCGGGAAAGTCAGAACCGTCAGCGCCCCGGCGGCGAAACCAAGCGTCATCCGCGAAAGCAAACAGGGGCGCAGAGCGATGCGGTTCAGAATTTCCGTCTTCACGACTTGATCGGACGCCGCGCGCTGATCCATGGCGCGGCGAGCAAGAGCCCTACGCCACTGACGACAAATACATCGGCCATGTTGAAGGCAGGCCAATGTGTTGTGCCAATGTAGAAATCGAGAAAGTCTGTTACAGCCCGATAGCGCACACGATCGATGACATTGCCCAGCGCTCCGCCAATGATCGCGCCGTAGGCAAGTGTTTCGGCCGCATTTTCGACGCGAAACAGCATGACAGCAAGCCAAACACAGATGGCAAGAGCGAGAGCGGTGAGGCTCCACCACGGCGCGCCGCCCAGCATCCCGAAAGTCACGCCGTCATTACGAGAAAAGACGAGGTTGAATCCCGGAAACACGGAAATCCCGGCGCTAAAAGTGGCGGCATTCGCAACGACAATGGCTTTGGTGATCTGATCGATTGCGAACGCAGCAAGCGCGGCAAAGACGCCGATCACTTTGGGTAGTGACATTGCCTCACCCCAACCAGACATCGAGAAACAGCATCAGAACGAGCCCGACAGCCAGGCCGAGCGTCGCCCTGTTCTGATAGCCGCTGCGATGGGTTTCGGGGATAATCTCGTGGCTGATGACGTAGAGCATTGCGCCCGCGGCAAAGGCCAGTCCCCATGGAAGCAGCGGTTCCGACAGTGTGATGATGCCGGCCCCGAGCAGACCGCCAATCGGCTCGACCATGCCAGTCAGCGCCGCAATGCCCCAGGCGCGCAGCTTCGGATATCCCTCGCCCAGCAGCGACACCGCGACGGCCAATCCTTCGGGCGCGTTCTGCAAGCCGATGCCGATGGCGAGTGGGAGGCCACCTTCCATGCCACCGGAGCCGAACCCGACCCCGACCGCGAGACCCTCGGGAAAGTTGTGGATCGTGATCGCGATGATGAACAGCCAGACCCGCCGCAATGACGCCGCTTCGGGCCCTTCGCGTCCCGTCTTGAAATGCTCGTGCGGCAGCTTTTCGTTCATCAGGGCGACAGCCCCCATGCCCAGAAGGATCGAGACGCATACGATGGCCGCAGGCATCGCGCCGTTCTCGAACATCGGCTCTGCGGCATCTAATGCCGGGATGATCAGCGAAAAGAACGAGGCTGACAGCATGACACCGGCAGCGAAGCCGAGCGACAGATCGCGCGTGGCCCGGGACGGGATGCGCCCGAACAGCACGGGAGCTGCTCCGACTGCCGTGAGCGAACCGGCGGCGAGACTTCCGAGAAAGCCGAGCATTATCGTGGACAGATTTTCCATGGGCGGGCCAGATTATCCTTCGGCGTAGCTTGAAAAGACTTCCGTCGCCCCGTCCTCGCGGATGAGGAAGACATCATAGGCTTCGCGGTCATCCTCAGGCCCCATACCGGGCGAGCCATAGGGCATCCCCGGAACGGCGAGGCCTACGGCGTCCGGGCGCTCCTCGAGAAGGCGGCGGATGTCAGCGGCCGGGACATGGCCCTCGATCACGTAGCCATCAATGAGCGCGGTGTGGCAGGAGACCATGCGCTGCGGCACGCCGTTGTCGAGCTTGAAGCGAACCAGCGATCCACCGAACATGTCCTGGCCGGTCGGCGCAAAACCGTTTTCTTCGAGATGGTTCATCCACGAGAGGCAGCAGCCGCATCCGTTCGTCTTGCGGACGTCGATCGCCGTTGCCTCTGCGAGGGCCTGTGCCGCCGGGGAAAGGGCGAGCGTGATGGCCAGAGCTTGGGTCATGCGTTTCATGGATCAGAGCCTTTCGGTTATCGTTTCGGCAATCTCGCTGCCGAGGTTTTCATTCAGAAGCGCCCGCGCCTCGGCCAGACGCGAGAGCGCGGCGGTATCATCCGCTTCGCGCTCGGCTGCTTCGGCGAGCCGGTCGTCAGAGAGGGGGTCAGTCGGGCGCCCATCCACGAGCACCTCATAGTGCAGGTTCGGACCTGTCGCCGTGCCAGTCGCGCCGACGCGGCCGATCACGTCTCCCGCCGCAACGCGTTGGCCTTGTGCCAAGTCTTCCGGCACGGCGCTCAGATGCGCGTAGCGCGTCATGGTGTCGGAGCCGTGCAAGATTTCGACCACGCGACCATATCCGCCGCGCCAGCCGATGAAATTGACCCGCCCCGGTGCCGTCGCTTGAACCGGTGTCCCACGTGCCGCTGCGAAATCGACGCCGGTGTGCATCCGGACGTTGCCAAAGACCGGATGCGTGCGGCGTCCGAACACCGAGCTCAGGCGCGCACCCTCGACCGGCTGTGCGAAGACGCGCAGCACCTCGCCATCGACGTAGATCGTCGCCTGACCGCTGCCGTCGTCCGGCCATACGATCTCGTAAAGCGAACCGCCGATCTCCAGTGCGGCGAAGGCGAGTTCGGGCTGTCCGATCCTGTCCTCGCCGACCCGCGCCTCACGCCAGAGAAGCCTTAGTGCTTCGCCGCCGGCCATCTCGCGGCGGAAATCCACGGTCCCACCCAGCATCTGCGCAAGGTCCACGGAAAAACGGGCGGGTATGCCGGCTTCGTCGAGTGCCGCGAAGATCGAGCTGTCGATCACGGCTTTGCCGGCAAGGGTTACGATTTCCGGATCCGGAGTCACGACCTGTGTGGACAACTGCTCGCCGAAAACCACCTCGATCCGAACCCCGTCCTCGACGGCAAGTGAGACGGTGCGGGGGCTGCCGTCCATGGTCGAAGCGACAGTGACCGAGTGCCCCGGCCGCAGCCGTCGCAGATCGTATTCCGCGCCAAGCGCGAGGGCAACTTCGGCTCTGTCAGAAGCCGCAAGTCCAGCTTCGGACAGCAAGAAATCGAGCGTCTCGCCTGGTGCAATGTCGCGCGACCACGTCGACAGCGGTGGCTCGATCGCCCTTACCGGCCTGTCGGCAAACGCGACCTGCAGAAGGGGCAGCGGGCTGAGGTCGGATGCATCGTCTGCCCATGCCGCCGCGGGCAGCATCACGGGGATGTCAACGTTCTGGGGGGCTTCAGGACCTTGGGGCATCCAGCTACCTGCCTGGGCAAGTTCCGGCGGCACGGGTTCTTTCGACAAAAGATCGGAGATCGCGATAGCTGCCCCGGGAACCGTCCCCGCAATTGCGACACAAGCCGCCAAAGTTCTGAGCCTCATGTCGCCCCCTCCATTTCTTCTTCCAGCGCGCGGCGAATTTTCGGCACCGCGAATTCTCTGGGTTCGTGATAGTCGATCATGGTGACGAACCGCCCAGAGGCTGCGAACAGGAAGACGCTCGCGCTGTGGTTCATCGTGTAATCGCCGCTCTCCGTCGGCACCCTTTCGTAGGTGGCGTGGAAGCCGTCCGCGACGCGCGCTATCTGCTCCTCCGGCCCCGTCCAGCCGCGAATCGCCGGATGGAAGTAGCCGACATATTCGGCCATCGTTTCGACAGTGTCGCGCTCGGGATCGACCGTGATGAAAACCACGTTCATCTCGTCGGCCTCGTCTCCCAGATCGTCGAGCCATCCCGAAATGTCCGAGAGCGTGGTCGGGCAGACATCGGGACAGTAGGTGAAGCCGAAGAACGCCATCGTCGGTCGCCCGATCAGGGTTTCCGGCCCGACCGCGTTGCCCTCATGATCCGTCAGACGGAAATCCATCGCGGTCAGAGCCACAGGCCGCTGCCCGATAGGCTCAGGTCCACCGGGGCCATCGACCTGCCACCAACCGGCAAAGAGCATCAGGGCGACCACCCCGACACCAGCCGCGCCGTACCCCAGGATCGCCCGTCGCCGCATCAGTCCTCCGGCCCCCGCGCGGAGATGCCGAGGATCGTCACCTCGACCGTCACTTCGCCTCCGTCGTCGAAAAGCAGGGTCAGCGGAAAGGTTTCCCCTTCCGTCATCGGTTCTTGCAGCCGCATCAGCATTGCGTGCAGGCCCCCCGGTTCGAGCGCGACGCTCTCGCCCGGGGCGATCGCGATTTTCCCCGCCGGGCTCATGGAACTCACACCCTCGGCATTGGTCTTCGTCTCGTGAATTTCGGGCATCATCGCGAGCGGTGTTGTAAGGCCGATCAGCGTCACCGGCTCGTCGCCAGTGTTGCGGATCGTCATGTAAGCGGCCCCGGGACGGTTCACCCCGATGGAGGCGCGGGACCACGCGTTCTCGACGACAACATCCTCGGGTCCGGCCAGCGCGGGCACTGAGAGGCCTCCAAGGGTCAAAAGCGCCGCCAGTATGCTGGTCAAAATATACTTTTTCATCGTTTTGATCCTGCCCTTTCCATTCAGCTTTGCGCGGCAGCGACTTCGGCAGCCACCAATCGCCGCAGTTCTGCCTCCCCGAATGGATCGAGCGGCTTGCCGTTCACGAAGAATGTGGGCGTCTGGCGAACTCCCACGGTCTCTACATCGGCACGATCCTGATTCAGGATCGCCACGACATCGGGTGCCAGCATTTGCGTGCGCGCGGCCTCGGCATCGAGTCCGGCCGTGGCGGCGATCTGAAGGATCAGGCCAGGCGCCGGGGCACCGTGTGACGCCCATCTCGGCTGTTCCCGCAGAACGGCCTCGAGCACCGGCACGTAAACGTCCTGCATGTGCGCCGCCTCGAGCACGCGGATGGCTTCCTCGGATGCCGCGCCGTGGAAGGGCGTGTAGCGGATCACGACGCGGACAGCATCCCCATGCTCGGCCATGATGTCCTTCAAGAAGGGGTGAAAGGCGCGACAGGCCTCGCAGGCCGGATCGAAGAATTCGACGATCGTGACGGGCGCTTCCGCAGGCCCGAGGATGGGCGAGTAGGGGCGGATCATCGCGTCCGCGAGTTCCGGCGCAACAGGCTCCGCTTCGGCCACCGGGCCGGGGCGGGTTGCAAACCAGGTGGCTCCGCCGAAACCGGCGACGCCGAGGGCGAGAACGGACAGGATCAGGCCGCGTCGGTTCATGTTCGTGTGTCCTTCAATGAAAGGGCCGACAGCGCCCCGATCAGCGCGAAGGCGGCGAGCGCCATCAGCGGGATCGGGATGCCGAAGACCAGTTGGTTGTCATCGGTGCAAGAGGGGCCGGTGGCCGTGCAGGGCTGGATGCGTTCGGGAACAAGACCGACGTACAGCCCCATGTGCCAGAGGGCGATTGCGCCGCCGCCAAGCGCCAATGCGATGCCGTAGCGCCCCACGCGGCCGTCCCGCCACCAAAGGCCGAGCCCGAGGACAATGGCCAAGGGGAACATGAAGGCGCGCTGGAACCAGCACAGCACACAGGGCGTCTGCCCCAGCACCTCGCCGATGAAAAGCACGGCAAGCGAGGCGACGAGCGCGATGATCCACGCTAGCCCGAGGGCTGTTTCTCCGGATATGCGGTTCATTTCGGTCAGATCCTCTCTTCCAGATCGGCGAGAATCTCCTCGGCGGAGGTGCCGTAGGGCCACGAGTCGGCGAAGCCCGCGTCGGGATCGAAGAGGAACAAATGCGACGTGTGGCCCATCGTGTAACCATCCGGCGCCGCAGCCTCTTCGACGCGTTCAAAGAAGATCGGAAACGTCTCGGATGTGGCGGCGATCTGTTCCGGCGTGCCGGTCAGACCGATGATGCCCGCATCGAACAGCGGGACGTATTCGGCGAGTGCGGCGGGCGTGTCCCGTTCGGGGTCGATGGTGATGAAAATCGGCTGGACCTTGGCGGCATCGTCGCCCAGACTGTCCATCACCGCCGCGACCTCAGATAGGGTCGTCGGGCAGACGTCGGGGCAGTTGGTAAAGCCGAAAAAAACAAGCATCCAGCGCCCCGCAAAGTCCTTCTCGGTTCGAACCATACCCTGGTGGTCCGTCAGTTCGAATTCAGCGAAGAAAGGCGGCTCGGCGTCAGTTCGGGCGCTGTCGGCACGATAGTCGGACCAGAGTAAAAGCCATACGAAGGCAAGCGCTGCCACGCCTGCCAAAACCCAAAGAAACTTCTGTGCCGATGTAAGAGACAATCCTGTTCGCCTGCCATTGATCCTTGTGTGTCTGCGCGTCTACATCCTCTAGCCACTGAAGGTTCAAGCATGAAGATGGCGCCTTGATGCGACATCACGCGCCTGTGAATCCCGCACTTGCCCGCTCACACCGCAAAACCTACAAGGACTGTATACTTTTTCTGGAGGCGAGAATGCTCACGATCGGCACTCTGTCAAAGAAGACCGGCACGAAGGTGCAGACCATCCGGTACTACGAGCAGATCGGGCTCATGCCCGAACCTGGCCGGACCGAGGGCGGACAGAGGCGCTACGACGGTTCACAACTCGATCGCCTGTCCTTCATCCGCCACTCGCGGCAACTCGGCTTCTCGCTCGATGCGATCCGCGAGCTGCTCGACCTCAGCGACCATCCCAATCGGCCCTGTGATGAAGCTGATGCCATCGCGCGTCGCCAGCTCAAACGGGTGGAGCAGCGCATGGCCCGCCTGAAGGCGCTGCGCACGGAACTGAAACGCATGGTCCACGAGTGCAGCGGCGGGCGGACAGCGGATTGCCGGGTGCTGGAGGTATTGCGGGACCATTCTGAATGTCTGACCGAGCACGACGAGATTGGGGCCTGATTGGACCATGCCGATGTCGCGGCAGGAACTTAGACCAGCCGCAGGAGTTCTTCGATCGTAAACCACGAGCCGAAAACGAGAAATGGCCGCAGAACAAGATTCAAAAGAGAGACGCACGCTCTGGATCGTTCTGGCGCTCAATATCGGTCTGGCCGTGGCTTTTTTTGCAACCGGTGCGTTCGGCGATTCCAGCGCCTTGATCGCCAACGGCCTCGACAACCTTTCCGACAGCTTCGTCTACGCTATCAGCCTGTTTGCGCTGTCCCGGTCCGGCAAATGGAAACGCGGAGCGGCGAACATCTCCGGTGGGCTGCTGATCCTGTTCGCTGCAGGCATCCTCTACGATGCATGGCGCCGCTACATCGGCGGGTCAGATCCGCTCGGGACGATCATGATCGCCATGGCCCTGATCGCCGCGGCGATCAACGCGGTCTGCGTCTGGTTGCTCGCCCGACTCCGCGAACCGGACGTCAACATCCGCGCGGCGAACACCTTCAGCTGGAACGACTTCGCCGCGAACCTCGGGATCGTCGTGGCTGGCGGTCTCGTCGCCTGGCTGGGAACGAACTGGCCGGACCTGGTCGTGGGTGTGGTCGTGGCCGGGATCGCGGCGTGGGGCGGTATCGACATCCTGCGCGATGCACACGGCGAACACCACAAAGCCGTTCATGCCGACGACCGGTAGCGATTGATCGCCTTCTGAGAAAAAGGACTTGAAGCTACAGTCGCTGGAGCATTTATGTAGATCCTCGCCAGACTCGAGGAGATGCATCTTGCCCGCCGTTGACCCCTTGCTGACAGCCACGCGGCTGCTGTATTTCGAAGCCGCTCCTATTGCGGATCTGGTCGCGGGCCGCGGCTGGCAGGCTTTTGGCGAGCATGACCGGATCGGTGCCGCCTATGATTTCGTCCGAAACGAGATCGCTTTCGGCTACAATCGTGCCGACGACATCCCGGCCTCAGAAGTGCTGTCGGACGGCTACGGCCAGTGCAACACCAAGGGCACGCTGCTCATGGCGTTGCTACGTTGCCTTGGCATTCGGTGTCGCCTGCATGGCTTCACCATCCACAAGGCGCTCCAGCGCGGTGTCGTGCCCGAGTGGGTTTATCCGCTGGCCCCCGCGGAAATCCTCCACTCCTGGGTAGAGGTCGAGACCGAGAATGGATGGATCAATCTCGAAGGGTTCATCCTGGACCCGCCCTTTCTGAAATCGCTGCAACGGGCGTTCATCGAGATGGAAAGCCTTTGCGGCTACGGGGCCAGCACCGACTGCTTGAGCGGCCCACCGGTCGAGTGGACCGGCGACGACACATATATCCAGAAGACCGGCATCGCCCGCGATCTCGCAACATACGCTATACCAGACGAGTTCTACCGGGGGCATCGCCAGGACTTCGGCGCCTTGCGCGACTGGCTCTATCGCCACGTCATCCGCCACTGGATGAACAGACGCGTGCGCGCAATTAGGCGGGGCAAGGTGCCGCAAATCCCCGGCCTCGCTCGCCCGAACCATCTTCATGAGGAGACGCACCGTGCCGCATGATCACGGCCATGCCCACATCGATCCCGCATCCGGTGACCGGCGCGTGTCCATCGCGATCTGGGCGAACGCCCTTCTGACCGTCGCACAGATCGCGGGCGGCGTCGTTTCGGGCAGTCTCGCGCTGATCGCGGATGCGCTGCACAACTTCTCGGACATGGCGTCGCTGGTGATCGCTTTCGCGGCGCGCAAGATCGCGCGGCGGCCCGCCGACGAACGCATGACCTTCGGATACGGCCGGATCGAGATTGTCGCTGCACTGATCAACTACACGACACTCATCCTCGTCGGCGTTTACCTGATCTACGAGGGCGGTATGCGCATGATCGATCCGCCCGAGGTTCAGGGTTGGACCGTCGTGATCCTCGGCGGCGTGGCGCTCGTGGTCGACGCTCTGACTGCGGCGCTCACCTGGTCCATGCAGAAGGGCAGCGTGAACATCCGCGCGCTCTTCCTGCACAACCTCTCGGATGCGCTCGCCTCGGTCGCCGTGATCGTCGGCGGCACGCTGATCATTCTCTACGACCTGCGCTGGGTCGATCCCGCAATCACCATCGGTATCGCGCTGTATATACTGTATCTCGCACTGACCGAGATCGGCGGCCCGATCCGGACACTGATGCTGGGCAGCCCGCCGGATATCGACAACTCGGCCGTGATTGCCGCGATGCGGGACGTGGACGGCGTTACGGATGTCCACCACGTGCATCTATGGCAGATGCAGGAACACGAGGCGGCGCTCGACTGCCACGTGGTCGTCGCCGAAGATGGATGGACAAGAATTGAGGCCATCAAGGGCGAGATCAAAGCACGACTGAGCGAGCGCTTCGGCATCGCTCATTCCAGCCTCGAATTCGAGAATGAAAGGAACGCCCACACCAACGCCAACCTCTACGGTCACGGTAGTAATGGCCATGAATGATCAGGAGCACGAATTGACGGAAGAACGATATTATCTCGCACCTTCATACACTTAAGCGCAGGGCAGGCAGTGTCAGCTTGGTGGAGAAGGTTGGATATCAGGCCCATCCCCTCCGCCACCTTACCCAAATGCAACTTTCTCCAAGCTCCTCCGGGGCTGAATTTTCTCGTTATATTCAAAAGTTATGCAGTTCGGGCTGACCACCGGTCATAGCTGAAAAAGCCTCGCCTCGCTCTCTGTAAGCCGCGTTTCTCTGAAGCTCATGACTTCGAAGAAATAGTGTTCAGCTTCTAGGGGTATGAATTCATATGAATTTTTGAACTCTTCCAGTCGCGTTCGATCTCAGGGTGTCCTGCTTCTGATGGAACTCCGGTCGAACCGCATGGCGCAAGCTGAATGCAGATCTCGAAGCGTTTGCTGGATTGTCCGAGAGCCACGCGCAGGTTCTCGACTTCGCTAGTTGCCGACTTTAAGCCGCACGAGAGCGGTGCGAGGCTGGTGCTCGCGCGAACGACGTCGGGCTGTTCCGCATGGGGCCAGTGGAAGCCGTTTGCGCTGTCGATGAAATTCTGGCCCTTCTAAAGCTGCCAGCGGTTTCACAGGCATTTGCGGCAAACCAGTATATGAAAGCCGATGCGGGTTCAGTGGTTCAAAACCTAGTTTATCTATGCCAGCTGCGTTCTGCTGCGGATGCACCCGTGCGCTTGTTTCGGTCGGGTGCTTCACTAAGCTGCGGGCATGCGCAGGGAGAGGGATTTGAGATGCGGATTTTCTTCACGGGTGGTTCCGGCAAGGCCGGGCGTCATGTTATCCCTTACCTGATCGAGCGGGGCCATAGGGTGGTCAATGCCGATCGCGTGCCGCTGGACCTACCGGGGGTGGACAATCTGCGCGTCGAGCTGACCGAAAGCGGGCAGGTGTTCAATGCGCTGAGCGCGCTGGCCGGCCTGGACGAACTGGATCTGCCCGCCGTGCCGCGCTACGACGCGATCGTGCATTTCGCGGCCCTGCCGCGCATCCTGATCGAACCTGACTGCAAGACCTATCGCGTCAATGTCATGTCGACCTACAACGTGCTCGAGGCGGCTGCGAAGCTGGGCATTCCCAAGGTGATCTTCGCATCCTCCGAGACGACCTACGGTATCTGCTTCGCGCAGGGCGAGACGCGCCCGGCCTATCTGCCAGTGGACGAGGAGCACCCGACCGTGCCGCAGGACAGCTATGCGATGTCCAAGGTCGCCAACGAGGTCACCGCGCGAAGTTTCCAGGCCCGTACAGGTGCGGATATCTACGGGCTGCGGATCAACAACGTCATCGAGCCGCACGAATACGCTCGGGACTTCCCGGCCTATCTCGACGATCCGTCACTGCGGCGTCGCAACATTTTCGCCTATATCGATGCTCGCGATCTGGGCCAGATGGTCGAGCGTTGCCTTCGAACGGACGGGCTTGGCTATCAGGTGTTCAACGTCGCCAATCCGGACCTGTCAGTCGGCATCAGCAACGCCGAGGTGCGAAAGCGCTTCTATCCGGATGTGCCCGTAAAGCGAGAGATGGGCGAGACCGAGACCTTCTATGCCATCGACAAGGCGCGCGAACTGCTGGGTTTCGCCCCGGAGCACAGTTGGCGAAACGAGCTGCGAGGCTAGTCGGAAGGCTTCCGATGCGCAACAGGCCGGAAATGACTACGTCAGAGCTGGCAAGGCGATAGTTTGCGGGACCGTCGCCGATATTTAGGTTGGAGCGCGGTCGTTCGCCACGGTCGCGAAGGCGTTCCGGCCGGATTGCAGAAAGGGTCATCCAGACAAGAAGCAAGCGTGGGGCCCGCTCGATCGACACCAGGGGCGGAGTGCTGCCGTTCGCTACGTTTACCAAAAGACATGCTTCTCGGCGCGGAAGCAGACTTTTGTTGTTGATCGGTTGGAGTTTCCTGAACATCTTAGGGAGGTGTTCAAATCTTAGCCTCAACGAAGAAAGCTTTTTGCTTGTTAAGTTGTAGGGACTTCGAATGTACGGGATGTGCTGAAGCTACTGTTTGAGGTGATTGTGGTTGCTCGAAGATTTTTCGTTTTCTTGGTCGTCCTTTTAGCCGCCTCGGTTAAACAGATCTCGGCTGAACCTATGACGTTTAGAGAAGCGACCGTTGGCGGGGTGTGCGCCGGGTGCACTTGGTTTGCGGCGGAGGGTGACATCACAAGTGATACGCCAGCGGCTTTCCGAGACGCATTCGGCGAGCCGTCCGGTGGCGAAGGCGGACCTACTATTATCATCAATTCAAATGGGGGCGATGATCTTGCCGCTGCCTTGGAATTAGGGCAGCTTTTTCGCGCCCACTCGGTTCGCGTAAGTATTGGAGATACCGTCTCTGACCCGCAAAACGGCAGCCACGTGTCTATGATAGAACCCGGGAAATGCTTGTCGGCTTGTGCTTACGCCTTTTTAGGTGGGCGGACTCGCGAAATCGGCGGCTCGCGGGAACTTGGTTTTCATCAATTTTACGACCAAGACATACTTGCGAATGCGGACCGACCCGCTTTTAGCGGCGTGCAAAGATTGCGAGACCAATACGTTGTGGGCGAACTCATCTCATATCTTATCGAGATGGACATATCAACCGAGGTCTTCTCATTCGCTGCCACGGCGTCTCCCGGCGAGTTCGCCTACATGACGGAAGCACAGGCGGCGGAGCTACGGGTTGTGGACGATCCGGGGGCGATGAGACCTTGGGACATCCTTCCGCTGGCTTCCGGACTAATGATCGAGTCCCGCTCTGTGGACGAACAGAAAGCAGTTCGTTTCTTTTGCCTGTCGCGTGAGAGAGGCCGGGTGCACGTTCAGATCATGAATGCGTCCGACGATAGATCTCAACGATTGACGAACGAGTATGCACAAGGAACACCTGACGAGTTTTTCTTTCCCAGACTGGGCACCTTCGAAAGTGAATTGAGGTATCCGGAAGCGAAGGCACGACCGTTGCAACTTTCGTTCAATCGAGTCCTGTCCGAGCCCGAAAGCGGGTTCCACGTTAACTTTGACTTCACGATGTCTGAGATCGAATTCAGGGCGGTTCCCGAAGCGAACCATCTCTATTTCTGGCCGGGTCACGCGTATGTTCTAGACGTCAACTTCTGGGGACAGTTCGTTGCATCTAAACTTCCTGCCGGAATGGACCCTAATCTTAATGAAATTGTGTTGGGTAATTGCGTATGAACTTGCGTTTTTCTCTTGCTGCATTTCTTTGGTTCTTGCCGGGCGCAATCGTTCACGCGGAGGGCATGGACTTCAAAATCGTAAGCAACGGGGGGAACTGTTACCACGGTTGCGTTTGGATCCTAGCAGAAGGCGAGATTACTGACGAAACACCTGCGCGATTTTCTAAGTTTGTCGAGCAGGGTGGGACAGGACCAATCATGTTGAACTCGACCGGGGGGAACATCTCCTCAGCAATGGAACTGGCTCGATTGATCCGCGCGGCTGGGATGGAAACGATGATTGGCAGGTCGGCTCCCTACTACGATAATTGGTATGAGCCGAAGGAGGGCGGGGCTTGCATGGAGGCCTGCGCGATTGCGTTTCTTGGTGGAACACACAGACTGGCAGGCTTAAAAACCTTCAACTACGAGTTTTCCGGTCGGCTTTCATTCGATCGCCTCAACGGGACTGAGATCCTCAAAAGTATTGGTGAAACTAATCTGACAGGTGAAGACCTTCTGCAAGAGCAGGTTGAAATTGGACTATTCGTCAGCTTTCTCTTGGAAATGGACGTAAGCTCCGAGGTCTATGCCAAGATGGCGTCACTCGCTCCGGGAGCTAAATTCGAGCCGTCTGAACAAGAGGCCCGTGATCTGCGTATCGCGACGACGGTCGACCCCGAACATTCTTGGCGTCTCGACCAGTTGGCTTCCGGTCTGGTAGCACGAACAGGCGAGCGTGGAGAGATCGATGGCCTATGGGCATTCTGCTACAACGAGAGCTTCCTCCTCGCGCGTTCGTTTTCGAATGCGACCGAAGCAGGAGAACCGTGCTCTGACGATTTCTGCTACTCGGATGATGACATTGCTGCGGTGTTCAATGGCGCGAAACTAAACGTTGGGGAGATGTCCTATCCGATAGGTCATGCGCAAACCTTGCGCGATGTTTCTGTGGGCACCAAAGTGTTGGTCAGCGCAGTTGTCCCGCGTCAAGCATTGGAAAGCTTGCCTGCGGCAAAACTGGTGACAATATCTCCGGCGGCTGACAGCCGCGCAATGCTTGCAAAAGCTACTATTCTTGACTGGAAGTGGGGGTCGGAGTTCGATCCCAGGATTATCGACTTGGCCCTGAAGAATTGCATCAGCGATTGATGTCGTTTTTCAGCAAGTCGTCTCGTAGTCGATGAATTCTCGGAGGCTGTCACCCAATCCTTCGAGTAGAAGCTCTTGCCTGAGCTCTGCTGTATAAGGCAACAAAAGGCATGCATACCTTGATGCGGTCTCCCCCAAACTCGCTTCGATTACGCGTCTGTCGCATGTCTCTGCTTCAACGCAGACCGCAATGTCATCAAGATTGCTCACAAGTGTAATAATATCCTGCTGCGTCTCGTCTGATTCCGCGCTGGTTGCGACCATGTTCTCGACAATTGCGCCGATAGTGTCCCGCTTCACTGACAGCCCTTGGAGCTGTCCGAGTTTTAGCTCCGCAAATTCGATTGAAAGCCGTCTTTGAATCGCGAGCATGTCTCCAGAGTTGAAGGCTGTGACCATGCTAACTGCCGTATCTCGCTTTGTTTGTTTGATCTGTTGGAGGTATGAAATTACCGCCATTGAAAGTGATATGACTACGGTCACATTCGCCAGGATGGTCGTTACATCCGTAACACGCCTCATCGACCACATGTGCCGTTCTTGGGTATGTAGGCAATGCCGTCCTCAACTCTGACACCGTCGATGGTCAGACAATTGAACTGCTCCGCGGTAAAAGTGATGACATCGTCTAGGAGGGTGTCGTCCCCGGTGCTTTGAATCTTGCTCACGCCGCCATAGTTGCTTTTTCCGGCGGTAGCGCCAGCAAAGGGATCCGGATTCGGGCAGGATGCTACATGGATAATAATGACCGGTGAACCGGAAGAGGTGTAAGCGTTGGAATGCTCCAAGATACACAACGCTTGTTCTGTGCTCACAATCCACGCATCGTTTTCCGCGATCGCCGTAGTAGCAGAGAACACGGAGAGAGATAGGGAAAGTGCTTTAGCGCAGCTGTTAAGTATTCGACGCATTATTCAAATGTCCCTTGTTCAAAGGGATTGAAGAGACGTGGACTCGATTGGTCAAGGCAAAACTCTAACGGAGATGGAGGCTCACATATCTTAGAGTCAGAATTCGTAATCAATCGACGACTGAGCGCCACCGGGGCGATGGCCGAGAGGAAGGCCTTCGGACGTCGGTGTTAGTAGTTCGCCACGCGTATCCAGTCCTTGATCCTGCCGCACGGGGTCTTGATCCGGTTGCCGCGCTTGTGGTGACGTTTGTAATGTCTGGCTGGCGTCTGGTCTGGGATACAGGTGCGTATCCTTTGTCTTTCGAAGCTTCTTTGAAACGATCGGCGCAAAAACCGCGCTATCCGAGCAGCTAGTCGATCTTCGGTAAACTTCTGAGTACCGCTCGTGCGCCGTTAAAATCGCACCGCGGACCTATGGTCACTCTCTATGCTGCGGTCTGCATGAATGGCCGCTTCGGTGTCGCTGCGGCGCGGCGTCTCAGCTGAAGGCGAAGTTCGGCTTTGGGCCGATCTTACCGGTGATGTTTCGCCCATCGAGTTGAAATGCTGTGACCGATCCTATGGCGGAAAAGAGCCCAACCCTGCAAGTTTCTGTCTTCCAAATGGAGTGAAGGCAGGACAGCTAGTTGATGTAGTCTGCAAGAAGCTGAGGATCACCCGAAAGATTTCCATCTACTGCAGCCTCTTTGACCTTCACCTCAGTACAAAATGCCTTCCTCTGCACCAACTGAGCATCCCGGAAGGTGAGACGAAGCACGGAGGCCGTCGATGGCTCCAACGATTGACGGCAACTGTCGTCGATAAGTAGCGACCAATCTTCGCGGGTCGGTCGTTACCCCTGGCATTATTCCGCTCGCGTCAGATATCGTCCGGTGTCAGTTCGGCTTGCTTCCTGTACCACTCTTTCTGGAATTTCTCGGATGGCGTAAGCTGCCCGCCCTCCCATCTGTACAAGTACTTATGCTCTATCAACCAAGCTAGTCCGGCCCTTACCGCATCTTCACCAAGTCCACTGTCCTCCGCTATCATTCGAATGGACGAGGGGTCATCGCTAGCGAGTGGATACCATCTCGGAAGAATTTTCTTGTAAAGAACATAGGCTGCAGTCTTTTCTGTGCTCCATTCTTTTCTTTTCTTTGTTGCCCGCTTTCCGAAATGCACCCATCCACCTTTGCGCCAGAGTATGCCATCGCTTTCAAACTGCTCCAGTGCTGCTTCGATGTCGTCAGGAAGAACGTTGAACCACTCACGGCCAGCAACTTTGATTTGTTTGTCCTCGAAAGCCTTGTGCAATAGTTTCTCTAAGCGCTCCGGATTGTCGCACTTAATCTTGATTTCTATATTTGGAATATATCCGACTGCGGCCTTTTGGGATTGAGACGCGACCCTCTCGGCGGCTCCCGCCTTCGCGTAGCCGATCTTACACATTTTTGGCTCAAATATCTGTCCGGAGAGAGGGCTCTTCATTCTGTAGATGTACACGCAGGGGTCCAAATCCTCGCCTCTCTCCTCTTGATTAAATCGGTCATAGAGTCCTCTGACCTTTTTAACATTGGGATAGCGCGCAATAAAAATTTTGAAGCGATCGATATCCTCGGCTGCCCACATACAAGCCACTCGCGTTGGTCGATCAGCTTTCTTTCCAGTGACAGGGTCAACATGGAGTCCCTCTTCGACTACTCGGCGACCAAATTGTCTGTCGTAAGACCCCCCCATGCGATCGATAAGGTCGTCTGATTCTCGTCTCAGTTTCAACAAGCGTTGACCGTACTCTAGATACGTCTGCTGATCATTGTTCATTAGCTACCTCCACTTTGTTCGCGTTGCGGTCCTTCCCGTATTTGGTCGTGCTGCACGATAATGCGAGTGACCGCATTGGGGAGGTGCGACGCGGCGATGGCAAGCCCGATGAACGGCAGGTCAGGGCCGCGAGCGACGGCCGCCGCTGCTTGCCAGGCGCAAGACCCGCCGCGCCGCCGCATGGCCGCTTCGAGCCCACATTGACCGATGCTGCGTGCCGCACGAATGTCTGCAATTAGTTCCGGGCTATATTCACCTCTCGTTGGTCGCTGTCAAAGGTGGCAAGTAAAGCGGTAAACCCTGGTCGATCAAGTGGAAGACCTAAAAATATAAGCCGAACGGTTTATCCGAGAACTCATACTGACTTTGGCTGCTCTGACAGATCTCATCCAAAGTCTAACTTGGGGAAGTGAGGCTTGTAGCGTTCATGCGCGGCCAGAATAAATTTTTGGGTCGTCTTGATTGAGAATGCCATGTCCTCCTCTAAGGTATCTATTATCCCACCAAGGATTTGATTGAGCTGCGCGGCCCTGTAATCAAACCTATCCTTGTAGGCATTAGGGATCTGATCCGATGCGATGGGTCCGTCAAGTTTACGGCTAAACTCTGGAATAGCATCAAGCCACATTTGAAGCTCGATATGCAGTTCCGAGTATTTCTGGAAAAGGTGATGCAAGTTGATGGCACGTTCTTCAACCAAACCCACATCTTCAGCAATCTTAAAATTCTCTTTGGTGAGAAGAAAGCTGAACTCACTTGCGCTAAGCAGTCTAGGCTCGGTGAACACGCCTGCAGACGGACCGACAACGGCAAACGCTTCACTTGAGGATAGGCCGTGTTCTCTCGCGGCCTGAAAGCTTTTGTCGATGTGGAGATTGATGTTTGCAATGAGGTTGCACCATTTGGCGAGTTTGAAATACCCAGAAAGAGCGTTCGCTGCTGCTGCTTTCAGTTCTTCGTCCTCTCTCGCTTTCCGTTCATTTCGATTGCCTAACCAAAAGACACAGAATGCAGCAATAAGAGTAGCCAGACCTCCGACAACACCAGACACAATCGTCGACCAATCCAAGCCCGTTTGGGGTTGATTAAGGGGGATTACGAACACCGACAACTTCCCGTCGATCTCCGATAACCAGGCGAGGATTCCGTCAAAAATCATGATTCCTGCGATTCGCAATAGGCTGTAGGTAGCCACCTGTTCTACCTTGGGTAGCTCTGTTGCACAAATCCCTTGTGGGATTCATCTCATGAATCCAGCGTGGTAGCTGGAATCCATGAGCAGACCCACACCTCCAACCTACAAGACCAGGAACTGGCCATCCTACAATGAATCGCTCAAGCGCCGCGGATCGCTGACGATCTGGTTCGATCCCGAGATGAGCTGGGAGGCCGCACCAACTGGCAGGCGTGGCCGCCAGCAGAGCTACAGCGACGCCGCCATACAGACGTGCCTCTCGATGAAGGTGCTGTTCGGCATGGCGCTCCGGCAGACGACCGGGTTCGTCGAGAGCTTGTTGCAGCTGGTTGGTCTCGACTGGACGGTGCCCGACTTCAGCACGCTATCTCGCCGCCA
>NZ_FOHO01000035.1 GCF_900111675.1 Paracoccus homiensis
GACCGCCGACCGCTTTGGCCCCCTGCCCCAGGGCAACCGCCTGCCGCCGCTGGACCCGGTGAATGACGACGACAGCCCGGGCGCCGCACGCGCACAGCGCGGCGGATCCTATCTGTGCCACGACAGCTATTGCGACCGCTATCACGTCCATTCCCGCACCAGAAACGACCCCGACAGCTCAACAGGAAACTGCGGATTCCGGGTCGCCGCAAAACACTGAAAAAGACCAGGCAGGACAACGACACCCCGTCTGACAGGCCCTTGCCCCAGCCGCGCCGCGCATGGCCACACGATCATCACGAGGCCGTGATGTCTGTAATTTCGGGGCGGGTCGCTCCGTATTCCTAATCAGAGACCAACAAAACAAATCTTCTGAGAAGGAAATAGACCATGAACCTGCGTAACATTGCCCTGTCGACCGTCCTGCTGTCCAGCTTTGCAACCGGTGCTTTCGCCGTCACGAAGAACGAAGCCCCCGATCCGATCACCACCGCCGTCGCCGAACACAGCGTCAAGGTCGACGCCGGAAAAGTGTTCAATAACCGTGAATTGACCCGCCTGGGCTTTGATGCCGACAAGCAGCTGAAAGTCAGCCTGTTCAAATCCTCGGGCAAGGTCGACCGTTCCAGTGGCAACGACTAAGCCGTCGGATCTGCCCCTCCTCCCGGATGGGAACCCTTATCTGAGACCCCTCCCCTGATCAGGCAAGGTTCCCTTTTGAAACGCGACCGACATGACGTCGGTCGCGTTCGTATTTCTGGATGTCCGGTCCCGTCTTTGCCCGGCCTTGTCGGCAAGGGGATCAGGCTGGTTGCGCCAAGCCGATATAAGGGGATATCGCGATCAGGTTCGTCCTGCCCGCGCGGCAGACGAGGCCCGTGCCTTTTCCATCGCGCGTCCGGACACCACTATGGATGGAGAAGCCCGATGCCCGAGATCAATTCGCTTATCGCCTTCGCCCTGATCGCGCTTGGCATGGTGCTGACGCCGGGACCGAACATGGTTTACCTGATCTCGCGGTCGATCTGCCAGGGGCAAGTCGCGGGGCTGATATCGCTTGGCGGCGTGGCGCTTGGCTTTGTCTTCTATATGCTCTGTGCCGCCTTGGGGATCACCGCCCTCGTTCTTGCGGTTCCTTATGCCTATGACGCGATCCGCTTTGCCGGGGCCATCTATCTGCTGTGGCTGGCCTGGCAGGCCGTCCGCCCCGGCGGTCGTTCGCCCTTTCAGGTCCGCGACCTGCCAAGGGACCGACCGCGCAGGCTGTTCTTCATGGGGTTCCTTACCAATCTGCTGAACCCGAAAATCGCGGTGATGTATCTGTCGCTTTTGCCGCAGTTCATCGACCCCGCAGGCGGAAGCGTGCTTGTGCAATCGCTTGTCCTTGGAACGATACAGATCCTTGTCAGCGTGTCGGTGAATGCGCTTATCGCGATCACTGCGGGAAGCATCGCGATCTTCCTTGTGCGGCGACCTTCATTCGCGGTGGTCCAGCGTTGGATCATGGGCACGGTTCTGGCCGGTCTGGCGCTGAAAATGGCGACGGAAGCCCGCCAGTGACGACCGCAGCAAGGGTCGTGCATTCGCGGGCGGCAAGGAACGTCACCGATCCTTGCCATCGGTCGTCCTTCCCGATGACGCCCCCCGGCGAGCGATCGCCAGGGGGCTGGCGACGGTTCAGCCGATGACCTCGGCCAGGCCCTGATAGTCGGGCAGGTCCGCCGCCGCACCGCGACCCGCGGCCAGGCGTGCAACCCGTTAGATCCGCTTGCCTGTAGTGTAGTCATTGATCGGATCGCAGGGGGTATGGTTGCGCTCGATCTCAAACAGTTCGTCCTGATCAAGACGGATCCGCAGCGCCGACAGGGCGCTGTCGATCCGATCCTTGCTGTCGCCCCCGACCTGCATCGAGGACATTTCGGATTTTTGCAGCGCCCAGGCCTGCGCCACCTGCGCGGGCGTGGCGCCGCGCATCTGGGCCGTGCGGGCGGCGGACATCGCGACGTCGCGCGTAATGCCGGGACGATCGGGCGTCGCCGCAATTGATCCAGGCGCCCTTGGCCTTCGTGTCGAATGGCTGCGAATGGATCGCCATGTCCTTGCCCCACCCACTTTGCTTGAAACCGCCGAAGGGCCGTAGCAGCCATAGCGGTTCACTAAGACCATGCCCGCATCCAGCCGGTCGGCCACGCGATGGGCGCGGCTGATGTCGCTGGTATAGCCGCCGGCGGCCAGCCCGCGTCAGAGCCGAAGATATCGGCGCAGGCTGGAGATGCCGCTGTCCGGCAGCGCCATCATGTCCAGCAGGTTGACGATCACCACCCACTGCCACGGGCTGTAATCCAGTTCGCCATGATCCTGCGTCATGCGAATGGCGGCGGCGCGACCGCAGGCGGTCATCGCCATGTGGATCATGAATTCGGGCAGAATCGGGTTGATCTTGCCCGGAATGGCCGAGGATCCGGGCTGCACCGCAGGCAGCCGCAGTTCCGAAAGCCCGCAATGCGGCCCCGAGGCCATCAGACGAAGGTCCTTGGCGAACCGGATCAGTCCCCGCGCCGTCTGTGCCCCCATGCAGCATCGGCAGGCACGCGCACGGGGCCAAGGCTGTCAGCCTCGTCCGCCAAACTGTCCCGATCGCCATATCCATCGGCGTGATCCCCCCTGCCTGTGGGGCCAGCTTTTTCTCGGACGGGGTGATTTGCGCAAACGACTTCGGCGCAGACCTCATTCCGAAAATTCATGGGCCGGGCACGGTGTCAGATGATGTGGAACGACAGCTGGCGGGCGGCCTGCACGATGTTCTTGGAATAGACGCGCGCACTTTGATCGGTCGGCATCACGCCGATGAAGGGCCAGACCCATCCGATCTGCGACCGGTTCCTGACGGCGGCCCGCGAAAGCCAGCTGCCCGTGACCGAGGACATGAACGGCGCCCGGTTCGAGGGTGCGGGCATCTATGAAACCAACATTGCCCGTGGCCGCAGGCAGTCCAGTTCCAAGACCTATCTGACCCCGGCGCTTGGCCGCCCCAATCTGGATCTGCGCCTTGTCACCCAGGCCGAACGGGTGCTGTTCGACGCCGAGGGCCGCGCCACGGGCGTCGCCCTGCGTGCCAGGGATGGCAGCCGCCACGACGTGCATGCGCGGGCCGAGGTGATCCTGTCGGCGGGGGCCATCGGCTCTCCCATGCTGTTGCAGCAATCGGGCATCGGCGCGGGGGGCGATCTGCAGCGGCTTGGCATCGACACGCGGCGCAACCTGCCTGCCGTTGGCCAGAACCTTCAGGACCATCTCTGCGCCAGCTATTACTATCGCGCGACGGTCCCGACGCTGAACGATCAGCTGCGCCCCCTGTGGGGTCAGGCGATGGCCGGGCTGCGCTATCTGACCACGCGGCGCGGTCCGCTGGCCCTCAGCGTCAATCAGGCGGGCGGGTTCTTTCGGACGGAATCGGCCACCGACGGGCCGAATATCCAGCTGTATTTCAACCCGATGTCCTATCGCATCCCCGAAAGCACCAAGGCGCGGCTGTTGCCCGAACCCTATCCGGGCTTTCTGCTGTGCTTCAATTCCTGCCGCCCCGAAAGCCGGGGCAGCGTCGGCCTGTCGCGTCCCGAACCCGGTGCCGCG
>NZ_FOHO01000024.1 GCF_900111675.1 Paracoccus homiensis
CTCATTCGCCGCACGCATCAAACGGATCGCAATCTCACCACGATTGGCTACCAATATCTTCTGAAACTCAACCACGATCAGACACACCCATCAAAAACGACAAAACAAACACCAACAGCCAAGGGGCTTGCCGGGGTACGCGACAAAGACCTATATATGTTTTGATTTTTCTTTAGCCGAGCGAGGTATGCGTTGGTGTCCCTGCAATCCATGCGCCGGGCGAATGTGCCCCTGCACGTCGAGGTCGCGTCACTGTTGCGAAACCGGATCCTCAGCGGCGAATTGACAGCCGGCGAACGGCTGCCATCGCTGGCGGAACTGGCCAAGGTCTTTGGCGTGACCAGCCTGACCGTGCGCCAGGCCATGAACACATTGGACGAAGAGGGGCTGATAGAGCGTGCCTCGGGGCGCGGCACATTCGTCAAGAAGGTCGAGATCAAGCCGCGCCGCGTCTTTTCGGTCCGCTCTGACCTGTCGCAGCTGATGGGGGGCGACAAGCCTCTGGAAGTCGTGCTGAGCACCGATGCCACCTTCAACGAGGATGTCGTGATCGACGGGACCCGCTTCAAGCGGCTGAAACGGCGGCATGAGGTCGGCGGAAAGCCTTTCTGCATGCTGGATGTGCATCTGAACAAAGACATCTACGAGCTTGCTCCTGAACGGTTCGACAAGGAACTGATCGTCCTTGCGCTGAAGGATCTTGGGATCGCCCTCGGCTCGGCCAGCCAGACGGTCGCGCTGTCATCCGCCGATCTGGAAATGGCCGAGGGGCTGGGGGTCGATGTGAACTCTCCGGTGTTCAAGGTGGTCCGCAAGGTCAACGATCAGAAGGATCGGCTGATCTATTTCGCGGACCTGATCTATCCCGGTGACGCGCTGGAGTTCCGGATCGACTTTACCGGGCAATGACCGCCGGCGTCACGAGACGGTCATGCCGCCATCAATGACGATCGTCTGGCCGGTGATCATTGGCGCACCGGTCAGCAGATAGACGATGGTCTGGGCGACATCCTCGGCCTGGACATGCCGCTTGATCAGCATCTTGTTCAGCGCCGCCTGCTTGCGTTCTTCGGGCCAGTTCTGCGTCCAGGGCGTTGCCACCTGCCCCGGCGCGACGGCGTTCACGCGCACATCCGGCGCAAGCCCGCGCGCCAGCGACCGCGTCACGCTGACCACGCCCGACTTGCTTGCGGCATAGGGGGTGCTGCTGCCTTGCAGCCCCATCCCCGCGGTCGAGGCGGTGTTGACGATCGCCCCGCCCGTCGCGCGCAGCGCAGGCGCCGCCGCCTTGGCACAGCGAAAGACGCCAATCAGATTGGTGTTCAGCAGCGCCATCCACAGATCCTCGTCGATCCGGTCCAGATCGCCCGCCGGGATCGGGTCTCGCGTTCCCGAAATGCCAGCATTGTTCACCAGATAATCCAGCCGCCCCAGTTCATCGACCGCGGCATTCACCATCTTTTCGGCATCGCCCGGCACCGACACATTCCCCGGCGCCGAAATCACGTCCAGCCCTAAATCGCGCAGACGCTGAACCTGCTGTGGCCCCTGGGGATCGTCCTGCAGGTGGTTGATTGCAACCCGAATCCCCTGCTGTGCCAGCAAGGTGGCCGTGGCCAGACCGATGCCCGACGCACCCCCCGTAACCAGCGCGGTTCGTCCGGCTTCCCGTTGATTTGTCATCATCTTCTCCCATTCCGGAAATCAGCGAAACTTGCCGGGCGGTCAATCGCCCCGCTTCAAAACCGGGCGAGCCTGTCCTCCGCCCGTTTGACAAACATTAAAACATATAGTAGTTTATAACAACAGCAATTTGAAGGGCGCGGGGCCCGCAGGCCCCTTTCGCCAGAAACCGCCAACAGACGCCGGTGCTTGTACGGCGAAGAAAAGGACGATCGCCTTGGCCAAGAAAACCATCATGACCTGCGCCGTGACCGGAAACGGCACCATGCCGTCGCAGAACGAGAACCTGCCCGTCACGCCCGCCGAGATCGCGCAGGCCGCCATCGACGCGGGCAAGGCCGGGGCCGCGATCGCCCATATGCATGTGCGCGATCCGGAAACCGCGAAAGGGTCGATGGATCTGAACCTTTACCGCGAAGTCGTGGACCGCATCCGCGACGCCGGCTCTGACATCGTGATCAACCTGACCACCGGCGAGGGCCAGCGCTTTGTTCCCAGTGAAGAGGACCCCAGCATTGCCGGGCCGGGCACCACGCTGTGTCACCCCAGCCTGCGATCCGCCCATGTCAAGGCGCTGCGCCCCGAGATCTGCACGCTGGATTTCAATACGATGGTCAACAAGACCTGGACCGTCATCAACACGCCCCCGACCCTGAAGGTGATGGCCGATATCGCGAATGAGGCCGGCACCAAGCCCGAGATCGAGATCTTCGATTCGGGTGACCTGAACATGGCCAAGGATTTCATCGCCAAGGGCATCCTGAAATCGCCCGCCATGTTCCAGTTCGTCATGGGGATCAATTTCGGTGCGGCGGCGAATTACCAGACGCTTGCCTATCTGATCTCGCAGCTGCCCGAGAACAGCGAATGGGCCGCCTTCGGCATCGGCAAGAACGCCTATCGCATGATGGCGCTATCCTATCTGATGGGCGGGCATGTCCGCATCGGGATGGAGGACACGGTCTATATCGACAAGGGCGAGCTGTGCAAAAGCAATGCCCAGCTGGTCGAGAAGGGCGTCGGCATCGTCGAATCCCTTGGCGGCACGATGGCGACCCCCGCCGAGGCGCGCGAGATCCTTGGGCTGAAACAGCTTTAAGACCGGCGGGCCCCGACATGGGGCCCGGCCATTGGCCATCAGCTTCGGGAAAAGAATATGGAAGCGGATTTCATCATCGTCGGCGCAGGGTCGTCGGGCTGCGTTCTGGCCAACAGGCTTAGCCAGAACCCCAATCGCAAGGTCCTGCTGATCGAGGCAGGCGGGCGCGACAGCTATCCCTGGATCCATGTGCCTGCGGGATATTTCAAGACCATGAACAACCCCGCCTATGACTGGCGTTATCGGACCGAACCGGTTCCGGGCCTGAAGCGCAAGGTCATCAACTGGCCGCGCGGCAAGGTTTTGGGCGGGTCCTCGGCGCTGAACGGCTTGCTGTATGTGCGCGGGCAGGCGCAGGACTATGACCGCTGGCGGCAGATGGGCAATATCGGATGGGGCTGGGACGATGTGCTGCCCTATTTCAAGCGCTCCGAAGGGAATGATCGCGGCGCAGATGCGCTGCATGGCGGCGATGGGCCGCTGGCGGTGTCGGACCCGCGCTATACCCACCCGATCTGCGACGCCTGGATCAAGGCGGCGCAACAGGCGGGCTATCCGGCGAACGATGACATCAACGGCATCACGCAGGAAGGGGTCGGCTATTACCAGCTGACCATCCGCAACGGGCGTCGTTGCAGCACCGCCGTCGCCTATCTGCAACCGATCCGGCGCCGCCCCAATCTGGAGATCATGACCCGCGCACAGGTCCGCAAGATCGTGCTGGAAGGCAAGCGGGCCATCGGTGTCGAGATCACGGATGCCGACGGACAGGTGCGCAGGCTGATCGCGCGGCGCGAGGTGATCCTGTCTTCGGGTGCCGTCGGCTCGCCCCAGATCCTGATGCTGTCGGGGATCGGCGATGACACCGAATTGCGCAAGGCGGGCGTGCAGCCCCGGCATCACCTGCCGGGCGTCGGCAAGAACCTGCAGGACCACCTGCAAGCCCGCACGACCTTCAAGACCCGCAACAAGACCGTCAATGACGAGGTGCGCAGCCTTGTCGCCAAGATGAAGACGGCGGCGCGCTACGGGTGGAAGCGCAACGGGCCGATGACGATGGGCGCCAGCATGGTCGCGGGCTTCCTGCGCAGTTCGCCGGACGAGGACACGCCCGACATCCAGTTCCACATCAACCCGTGGTCGGCCGACAGCCCCGCCGAGGGCGTGCATCCGTTTTCGGCATTCACCGCCACGGTCTGCGTGCTGCGTCCGACCAGCAAGGGTGAGATCACCCTTGCCGGCCCCGATCCGCTGGCGGCACCCAGGATCCAGCCGAACTATCTGGCGACCGAGGATGACTGCCGCCGCACCGTGGAAGGCGTGCGCATCTCGCGCCGGATCGCCCGACAGGCCGCGCTGGCATCCGAGATCACCGAGGAATTCCGTCCCCCGCAGGATCTCGATCTGGATGATTACGACGCGGCACTGGAATGGGTGCGCGGCAATTCGACCACCGTCTATCACCCGACCGGCACCTGCAAGATGGGCGCGGATCAGGGCGCGGTCGTGGATGAGCGACTGCGCGTCCGCGGGATCGAGGGGCTGCGCGTCGTCGACTGCTCGATCATGCCGGAAATCGTGTCGGGCAATACCAACGCCCCGGCCGTGATGATCGCGGAAAAAGCCAGCGACATGATCCTTGAAGACGCCCGCCAGACATGCGGCAGAAAGTGACCCAGATGACAGATGCGACAATGACCCAGATGCACGTGAACCTGACCCGGGTCGAGGCCCGCCTTGTCCGCACGCCGGTATCGACCCCGGTGCGGACCTCGTTCGGGATCATGCATGACCGCCCCACCCTGCTGGTCCGCGTGACGGACGCCTCGGGCGTTCAGGGATATGGCGAGGTGTGGTGCAATTTTCCCGTCTGCGGGGCAGAACACCGTGCCAAACTGGTCGAGACGGAAATCGGGCCGCGCATCGTCGGGCAGGAATTCTCCGACCCCCGGACCTGCTATGCCGCAATGGATGCCAAGCTGCATATCCTGCGCCTGCAAACCGGCGAGCCGGGCCCGATCGCGCAAGCCATTGCGGGTGTCGATATCGCGATCTGGGACATGGTCGCCAAACGCGCCGGCCTGCCGCTGCACAGGCTGCTGGGTGCCCGGACCAACCGGATCCCGGCCTATGCCAGCGGGATCAACCCGACCGGGGTGCTGGATACCGTCGCCCGCGCCCGCGCCGCAGGGCATCGGAACTTCAAGCTGAAGGTCGGCTTTGGCGATCAGACCGACCGCGACAATGTGGCGGCGCTCGCCGCCGATCTGCGCCCGGGTGAAACATTCCTGCTGGACGCAAACCAGGGCTGGTCGCCCGATCAGGCGGGCGACGCCCTGCGCTGGATCGAGGCATTTGGCCCGCGCTGGATCGAAGAGCCGATGCCCGTCGATACCGACATTCCCGCATGGGACGCGCTGAAGGCTGCAACCACGGTTCCCATCGCGGGCGGCGAGAATTTCCTGACCCGCGCCGAATACGATCGGGTCACGGACGGCAAATGGCTGGATTTCGTGCAGCCCGACATCGCAAAATGGGGCGGCTTTTCCGAATGCCTTCCGGTCGCGCGCAACCTTGTGGAGGCGGGACTGACCTATTGCCCGCATTCCCTTGGCGGGGGGATCGCACTGGCGGCCTCGGCGCATCTGCTGGCGGCGGCGGGTGGACCGGGCCTGCTGGAATGCGATGTGAACGAGAATGACTTCCGCGACGAGGTATTCGCCCTCGACCTGACCGAAGGCTGGGTCACACTGTCGGACAAGCCCGGCCTTGGCGTCAATGTCGCGGCGCTGGAACGCGCCTTCGCATAAGCCGGGCACATCACGAACAGAAAAGGGGCCGGATATCCGGCCCCTTTTCTTTCCTGGCTGACCTGCCCCCGACGGCCGGAGGAAACGTTCCGTCAGGGGCAGACCGACGACAAGACCGTCAGGCCTTGATCGCGCCGTCGACAACGAACTCGTGTCCGCTGCAATAGCTGGCATCCTCGGAGGCCAGAAACAGGACCAGCCGCGCGACCTCGATCACGTCGGCGGTGCGGCCCATCGGAACCCTGGCCACCAACTGTTCGCGCGGTACGCCATGACCGTCCAGCATCGGCGTGTCGATAAAGCCGGGATGGACGGAATTGACGCGGATGTTGTGCGGGCCCAATTCGACGGCGGCGGATTTGCTCATGCCGCGCACGGCCCATTTCGTCGCGCAATAGGCATGCGCCTTGGCCGAGGTCAGGCCCGCGATCGACGAGATGTTGATGATGCTGCCCGCCTTGCGTTCCTTCATGGTCGGGGCCACCGCGCGCATGCCCAGAAAGACGCTTGTCTGGTTGATCGCGACCGACTGGTTCCAGACGGCCAGATCGGTTTCCTCCAGCGTCAGCACGCGGAAGATCCCGGCATTGTTCACCAGGATGTCGATGCGCCCGTGCAGTTCAAGGGTGGTTTCGACCACGCGCGCCCAATCCTGTTCAAGACTGACGTCATGGGGCAGGAAGGTGCAGCCCTCGCCCAGCCGCGCGGCGGTCGCCTGCCCGGCCTCGGCGTTGATATCGGTGATGACGACCTTGGCGCCCGCCGCGATGAACAGCTCGGCCTCGACCGCCCCCTGCCCGTTTGCGCCGCCGGTGATGATGGCGACCTTGTTGTCCAACCTGTTCATGAAGGTTCCTTTCTTGCGAAGTTGACGCCCGGCGGGCCGGACCGTGACCTGGCCACCTGCAGGACGCTGAATTGACGGGTTCGCGGCTTTGACCTATGCCATCCTGCCAAAGTCCAAGGACAAGGCGGGACCGATGGCGCGAAAATACGACTGGCGAACCGGCAGCAATGTCGAGGCAACCCTCAGCGTGATCGGCGGACGTTGGAAACCGGTGATCCTGTGCAACCTTCTGGTGGGGCGCCTGCGCTTTGGCGAACTGTGCCGCAACATGCCCAATGCCACGCAGCGCATGATCACCCTGCAACTACGCGAGCTGGAGGCAGACGGCGTGATCCAGCGTCACGTCTATGCCGAGGTTCCGCCCCGCGTGGAATACGAGCTGACAGATTTCGGCCGATCACTGGCCCCGGTCCTCTCGGTGATGCGCGAATGGGGCATCGCCTTCAAGAAGCGCAGGCTCAGCGAAACCGAAGACGCCGCCTCGACCTTGTGACGTCGTCACCGGCCCGGACATCCGGGCCGGCACGTCCGCCGCTCAGTTGCCGACAAAGCTGCCGCGTTCGGCGGCGATTTCGTCCTCGGCGCGTGTCACGGCGGCCTGCACAAGATCGTAATATTCGCTGCCGTATTTATCGACGAACCAGTCGATCACCGGCTGCTGACCGGGCAGGAACGTGGCCTTTTCTTCCTCGGTCGGGATATGCACCTCGCCGCCGGATTCGACGAATTTCTCGTACTTCTCAAGATACAGCGCCCCCGGCAGACCGTTGCAGGTCTTGCCAAGTTCGTGGAACCCATCGGCGACGACCACCTGCAGATCCTCGGGCAGCGATTTCAGCCAGGGATCCGACATCCACCAGAAGATCAGATTATGCGTGTGGTGATCGGCAACGGCGTATTTGACGTAATCGTTTAGCGACGTATCCACCACATCCGACAGCGCGTTCTTGGTGCCGTTCACCACGCCGGTCGCCAGCGAGGTGTACAATTCGGGCCACGGCACCGGCGTGGGGTTCATGCCAAGCGCGCTGGCGAATTCCATCGCAACCGGGGATTCCACTGTCCGCATCTTGACCCCTTCCAGATCGGCGGCGGTCTTGACCGGCACATTGGCGAAGAAATCACGCCAGCCAACGCCCCCGGTCATGCCCATCAGCCGGACCGAGCCCGTGGCCTCCAGCACATCGGCGCGCAGACGCTCGGTCAGTTCGCGGTCGGCCATGACCTTGTCCATCACCTGATCGTCGGCAAACAGATAGGGGATGTCGAAGGCCTGGATCGGGCCAAAGAAATTGGCGATCCCGCCGCCCGAGGTCAGCGTCATTTCCAGCGTGCCCAGCTGCACCGCCTCGACATTCTCGCGGAAGGTGCCCAGCTGGCCCGCCGGATAGTGCTGCACCTCGATCCGGCCGCCGGAATACCGCTCGACATAGGATTTCATCACCTCGGCGCAGGTCGACAGTGGCTGTGTCGTGGCCGAGACATGGGCGATCTTCATCGTGTAGTCGGCCGCCCCCGCCGAGGATGCGATGGCGATCGCACTGCAGAAACCGGCGGCCAGAGGGCCAAGCTTGGTTGTGACGGACATGGTGGATCCTCCCTTTATGATCCGTGGTTGCGGCTCACATGAAGCCGAAAAGACGTGGAATGGTCAGCGTCAGGGCGGGGATCATCGAGATCAGGACGATCACGAAGAAATGCACCGCCAGATAGGGCCAAAGTTCCTTCGAGATCACCTCGAGCCCGGTCCGCGTCAGCCCCGAGGCGACGAACAGGATCATCCCCATCGGCGGGGTCACAAGCCCCACGGTCACGTTCACGCACATGATGATCGCGAAATGGACCGGATCGACACCGACCTGCGCCAGGGCGGGGGCAAAGATCGGCCCCAGGATCAGGATCGCGGGCACGGCATCCAGGAACATCCCGATGACCAACAGCAGCACGTTGATCAGCAGCAGCAGCAGGAACGGGTTTTCGGTGATGGTGAACAGGAAGCGGCCCAACGCTTGCGGCACGCCCGACACGGTGGCCGCCCAGCCAAAGATCGTGGCCGAACCGACGATCAGCAGGATCGAGGACGACACCAGCCCCGTGCGATAGAAGATGCCGACCAGATCGCGCGGGGTGACGGTGCGCGTGATCAGCATCGACAGGACAAGCGCGTACAACACGGCGGCGCCCGCAGCCTCGGTCGGGGTGACGATGCCCGACACGATCCCGCCCATGATGATGACCGGCGTCATCAGCGGCAGGGCGGCGGGCTTGAACGCGGCCCAGACCTCGCCCGTCGTCGCGCGGCGATGCGCCTTGGGATAGTTGCGCTTCTTGCCGATGATCGCGGTCACGACCATCAGGCCGACCCCGATCAGGACGCCCGGCACGATCCCCGCCAGGAACAGCGCGGCGACCGACACGTTCATCACATAGGCATAGATGACCATGATGATCGATGGCGGAATGATCGGCCCGATGACCGAACTGGCCGCCGTCACCGCCGCCGAGAAGGCGCGCGAATAGCCGTCCTTTTCCATTGCGGGAATGAAGATCGACCCCAGCGCCGAGGTATCCGCCACGGCCGAACCGGACAGCCCCGCGAACATGATCGAGGCCACGATATTGGCCTGCGCCAGACCCGCGCGGACATGGCCGATCAGGACGTTGGCAAAATTGACCAGGCTTTTGGTGATGCCCGACACGTTCATCACCTCGCCCGCCAGGATGAACAGCGGGATGGCCAGGATCGGGAACTGTGCGATCCCTCCGAACATCCGCTGCGGCAGCATCTTCAGGAACGCGGCCTGGTCGGCCAGCAGGAACCCGGCCAGAGGACCCGCCGCCAACGCGAACACGATCGGGATCCCCGAAACCATCAGAACAAGAAAGACCCAGAAAAACGTCAACGGCATCTCATATCTCCTCCCGAATATCCCGATGCGGGCTTTTCGGATTTGTTTGCGTTGCTGCGATCGCCGTCAGGACAGGGAATTGTCGATCATGCTGCCCGGCTCCAGATCGACCTCATCGGGGCGGAAGATCCCCAGCAATGCGCTGAGTGAAAATTCCAGCGAAATCAGCGCCATGATCGCGCTTCCGAAGGGGATGGCGAAATAGATCCAGAAGAAGGAAAGCTCGAACGAGGATGGCTGCTGCTTGCGGGCGACCCAGGCGATGCTGTAGCCCTGCCAGACAAAGACACACATCAGGCCAAGGACGACCAGATAGATGATCAGGTAGTTCAGGTTGCGGATGCGCGGCGGCAGAAGGTTGGGAATGATGTCCAGCGCAATCTGCCCGCGGTTCTTCAGAACGATGGGCGCGGCGGCGAAGACCAGCCAGAACATCATGTACTTGCCCGCCTCTTCGTACCAGGGCAACGAGCTGTTGAGGACATAGCGCCAGAAGACGCCCGCAAAGACGTTCAGCGTGATCGCGGCCATCAGCAGGATGGTCAGCCATCGCAGGCCGGCGCAGATCGTTAGGTTTGTCCAGTTCAGGACAGCTATGAGACGTTTCATCGCCTGCCTCCTCCCGGCAGTCACGCGGCCCCGGCCCACGCCGACAACCGGCGGGGTGTCTTGACCCGACCGCGTGGGGGTTGATCAGAGCGGGCGACGCGCGAGCGAGAAGCTCTGCCCCGTCGGGCCGCCAATCGGCCGTGTGGCCATGTAAAGTGCCAGATCGCCGACCTCGTCGGGATGTTTCAGGCGTTCCCATTCCGGAAATCCGGGCGGCAACCCTTCCGAGAAGCGTTCCAGGACCTCCTCGGGGGCGGTGCGCCGCTCGCCCGGCTTGTCCTTGTTCAGCATGCTGGTCGCAACGGGACCGGGGATCAGGTTGTTGACGTCGATCCTGCGCGGCCAAAGTTCATTGGCCAACGCATCGGTCAGCATGTTCATCGCGGCCTTGGACACGTGATAGGAGCTGTTGGTATTGCCTGCGCGCATCCCCATGCCCGAGGACACATTGATGATCTTGGCGCCTTCCGACAGGCCTGGCAGCAGGAAACGCGTGACCATGTAGGGGCCACGGACATTGATCTCCAGCGTCTTCCACCAATTGGTCGGATCCGAGGTTTCGATGCGCCCCGTTTCCATTTCGGCCCCGGCATTGTTCACCAGGATATCGACCTTGCCGAAATCCTTCAGGACGGTGCTACAGAATTGCTGCGTGGCGTCCTGATCCGACAGATCGACCGCCGCGATGGTGCAGCGCCCGCCAAGCGTTTCGGCCTCGGCCTTCACGGCCTCCAGCTCGGCCAGGGTGCGCGAACAGATTGCCAGATCCGCGCCCGCCTTGGCATAGGCCAGCGCGATCGACCGTCCCAGCCCTCGACCCGCCCCGGTGACGACCGCCGTCTTTCCGGCAAGTTGCTTTGCTTCCGACATTCTGTTCCTCCGTACCGATCACATGCAACCTGACCCTGGCGGGGCAGCACGCGATTGCGTTCCTGTGCGCGAGACCTTCCGGCGTCACCTTCGTAAACTCAAGTACCCACAATTTTGTAAGTATTGGACGAACTGACGGCCGACTCGCCTCCTCTCCACCAAAGTAAAACATATATAGGTTTATATCAATAGAAAGTTGACGCGGTTGGCGGTGCCCGCCGCGATGATGCGCGGCGGGCAGAGGCGTCAAAGCGTGGGCTTCAATGCGATGGATTTCGGCACGACATAGTGGTCCAGGCTTTCCGGCCCGCCCTCTACGCCGTAACCGCTTTCCTTGACCCCGCCGAAGGGTGTTTCCGGGATCGCCACACCGACCGTATTGATCCCGACCATGCCCGCCTGCAACGCATCGGCAATCCGTGTCGCGCGATCCAGAGAGTTGGTCACGGCATAGGATGCCAGTCCCAGTTCCAGCGCATTCGCGCGCGCCGCCACCTCGTCGATCGAGCTGAACCGCGTCATCGGCGCCATCGGGCCGAACGGCTCTTCGGTCATCACCATGCAGTCATCGGGGGCATCCTTGATCACCGTGGGCGCATAGAAATACCCCTGATTGCCGATGCGCTGACCGCCGGTCGTGATCGTCGCGCCACGGGCGCGGGCATCCTCGACGAAGCTGTCCATCGCGCTCAGCCTGCGGGCATTGGCCAGCGGTCCCATCATCGTGTCGGATGCCATGCCGTTGCCCAGCCTGATCGCCGCCGCGCGTTCGGTGAAGGCCGCGACGAAATCCGAATAGATCGCATCCTGCACGAAGAACCGCGTGGGCGAGATGCAGATCTGGCCCGCATTGCGGAACTTGCCCGGCACCAGCAGATCGACCGCCTTGCCGATATCCACATCGTCGAAGACCACGACCGGGGCATGGCCGCCCAGCTCCATCGTCAGGCGCTGCATCCGTTCGGCCGCCAGAACGGCCAGTTGCTTGCCGACCGGGACCGATCCGGTCAGCGACACCTTGCGCACCACATCCGAAGCCATCAGATGCGCGGTCACCCGCGCGGACGGCCCGAACACGACATTGACCACCCCGGCGGGCAGCCCGGCATCGACCAGGGCCTGCACCAGAAGAATGGCCGAGGCCGGCGTCTCGTTCGAGGCTTTCAGGATCACCGAGCAACCCGCGCCCAGGGCTGCCCCGATCTTTTTCGCGACCGTGTTGATCGGAAAGTTCCAGGGCGTGATGGCAAGACAGACGCCGACCGGCTCTTTGATGACGTGATGGCGCACCCCGGCGGCGCGGCCCTCGACGATGCGACCATGCAGGCGCTTGCCCTCTTCGGCGCTGAATTCAAGGATATCGACGACGGTGCCGACCTCCATCCGGGCCTCGGCCAGCGGCTTGCCGTTTTCCTGCGTGACAGCCGCCGCGATACGTTCTGTCCGCTCGCGGATCAGGCCGGCCGCCCCGACAAGGATCGCGGCCCGGGCATAGGGCGACATGGCGCGCCACGCCAGAAACCCGCGCTGCGCCGAGGCCAGCGCGGCGTCCAGATCGGCGGGTGCCGCGGCGGGCAGATGGGCCAGCACCTCTTCGGTGGCCGGGTTGATCACCTCTTGGGTCGCACCGGTCGCGCCGTCGCACCACACGCCGTCGATCAACATCTTCAGGACGGGATAATCGCTCATGGGGTCTTGTCCTTTCATCTTTTCAAAACGGCGGACCGAAAGGCCGCCCTATTCACGAAAGCTCATGCCACGGGTGCCAAGCGCGTCGACGACAGGGGGGTTGCTGTCGCCGCCGATATCGGGTGGCGCGGGTTTTCCGGCACATTCCACGAAGGCGCGAATGCGGCAGGTCGCGCAGATGTCGGGATCAACGCGGTCCATGACGGTGCCGATCGCCTCGGCCTTGTTGGGGTGGATATTCGCCTTGTCGACGACCGCGAACAGGTTCATGCGCCGCAACGCCAGCAGCGTTTCCTTGTAGGCGATGACGATGTGCAGATCGCCCCCGGCCTTGCGCGACCGAAGGTATTCCGACACCAGCAGATCGACCCCCGCCAGGTCGATCTTGCCCATGCCCTTCAGCGCAAGGATCTTGAGCCGCCGACCGGGATAGTGCGCCTCGAACCGGCGGAAGGCGGCCTCGACATGCTCGACGGAGCCGAAGAACAGCGCGCCTTCCAGCCGCAGGACGCTGATCTGCGGGCACTGGTCCAGTTCGTGATATTCAACGCCGCGCAGTAGCCTGCGCCCGTGATAGACGATGGGCGAGATCGCGGCGACATGAGGTCGCGCACTGCGATGCAGAAAGACCGCAAGCGAGGTCACGACCCCGACGAAGATCGCGTTTTCCAGCTGCGTGGCCACCCCCGACAGGAAGGTCAGCGCGAAGATCAGCGTTTCACTGCGGCTGCTGGTCAGGATGTGACGGATCTCGGCAAAGCTGAACAGGCGCCACGCGACATAGATGATGATCCCGGCCATCGCTGGCTTCGGGATGTGATCGACAAAGGGCGCCAGAAGAAACAGCAGCACCAGCAGGAACGGCGCGGCAAGGATCGCCGCCATCGGCGTCTGGGCGCCGCTTTCCACATTCAACGCAGACCGCGTGAACGACCCCGACCCCGCATGTCCTTGAACAAAGCCCGCACAGAGGTTGGAAAGCCCCTGCCCGATGATTTCCTGATTTGAATCGTACCGCTCTTGCCTACGCATCGCAAAGGACCGACCGATGCTGATCGCCTCTAGCAAGCCCACGAAGGCGACCGACACCGCCCCCGGAAGTACCTGGAATATCTGCGCGATCGAGACGTCGGGCACCGCAAATGCCGGGACGATCGCGGGCAGTTTCTGAAACATCTCGACGCCGGAACCGGCCGCGTCCGTCACCTCGCCCAGCAGCGACCCCACGATCAGCGCGATCAGATAGGACGGCAGCCGCGGGCTGAGCCAGCGCAGCACGACCAGTGTGACCAGCGTGACCAGCGCGATCACAAGGGCCAGCGGGTTCAGGTGCCCCCAATGGGCAATCACGCGGGCGATACGCTCGATCACGCCGCCGCCGCCCTCGATCGTGACGCCGATGGCATCGCCAAGCTGCGACGCCGCGATCAACAGGGCCGCCGCCGCCGTAAAGCCGACCATCACCGAATGCGAGATAAAGGAAATCAGGCCGCCCAGCCGGCAGACCCCTGCCAGCAGCTGGAACAGGCCCGCCAGAATGGTCATGATCAACGCAAGCTGAATGTAGATCGGCGTGCCCGCAGGTGCCAGCTGCGACAGGGATGCAAACAGCACCGCCGAAATCGCGGTGGCCGGCCCCGACACCATCACCATCGACGCGCCCCACATCGCCGCGATCACCGGGGTCAGCATCGCGGTGTAAAGCCCGTATTCGGGGGGCAGCCCCGCGATGACCGCAAAGGCCACCCCCTGCGGCAGCGCGATCGCGGCCCCCGTCAACGCGGCAAGCGTATCGGCACGCAGACTGACCGGAGTGACGGCGGCAAACCATGCCCGCGGCAGCAACAGGTATTTCAAGATCCCGCCGTTGGTCATCGCGGCGCATCCCCGCGCCGGGCCATATCATCGGCGCTGCACCGATCGTCCTGCAATTGCTTCCCCCAAACGGCCCAAAATTCAAATGGCATCGCGTTTTCAGATGCTTGCCAGTTCCGCCCCCGACATCATTTCCCGTGGACCTCACGGGCGAGTCTGCATAACATCATATCATATATATGTTTAACTGTTTAAGCGCAAGCCAGCCGATATCGGCTTGCGACTGACAGCTTGACTGAAACGTGACCAAGGGCTGCGTGCTGTCGGCGCGTGCAGCTGCCGGATCTTCATCTCGCAGAAAATCGCCATTCTGCGAAGCGTCAGGGATCTCAGCGTCCAAATGTGGAAAGGGCGCCCCGGAACCTTTTTGTCGACCACGGCCCTTGGGTCGCCCTAGTGCGACATTACGTTCAGTTGCTTGGGCATGACGCGCCGGTTAAGTGCGCGAAATCATTGTCGATACGCCTTCGCATCGACGGAAGACCAAATCCTGCAGGAATATTCATGACATCTTTCGCCAAACCGATGCTCTTTTCACTGGGGCTGCTCGCCCTTGTCGCATGCCAGCAGGCCGACAATGAGCCGATCGACGGTATCGTCGGCCTTCACGAAGTCGAGGTGGAAATCCTGTCGGTGAACCCGGAAATGGACGGCAACACGGTAGTGATCCGTGACGAGACCGGGAAAACCTACACTGCGGTTCTTTCCATCCCCAACCTGGGACCGGACAGCAGCTTTGATTTCGATCACCTGAAGCCGGGGAACCGGATGATCGTTTCAGGCGAAACCTGGTCCCTGTCAGGCGAACCCAGACTTACGGTCAGAAACGCTGAAGCCATCTGACGTCGTTCTGGAGGCATCAAGATGAAGAACGCACTGATAATTGCCTGTATCCTTTTCGTCGCCGCTTGCCGCGCAGATTCAGGCGATGGCTTGGTCAACGATGGGGCACCAGTATCCGAGGCAAGTTGCACCGCCGCAGGCGGAACAATGCTGCACGCCAAGATCGGTCAGATCTGTTCGATGCCGACCTCGGATGCAGGACAAGCCTGCTCAAGCAACAGCCAGTGCGAAGGCCTATGCATGGCAGATGGCCAATGCTCGCCCTTGGAAAGCAACTTTGGATGCCACGAAGTTCTGGAAAACGGCAAGCGGGCAACAATCTGCATCGACTAAGGGCTGCAAGCAAGCATGCCGCCAACAGTCTCGCTGCGCAGTCTCCTGCGCAGCGCCGTGGCGCGCAAGACCTGCGGAATTGACAGCGACGTCAAGCTGTTGATCCGCAAGTGCCTCACCAACCGCATATGAACCGCGTTCGCTCTTCCGCAGAAGATCGGCGTCCCGTTCCGGCATTTGTGCATTATCGGACGTCGACCGGATCCTTTTGCCGAGTGTCGGAAGCCCGACACCAGGATCAGACGCAACCTGACGCCATGTGGGGCCATTGGCAAGCGCGACGCCAACCACATCCCGCTTGAATTGGTCACTGTGTGTCGTTGCCATTTCCTGTCTCCGTGGAGGAGAGCATCTCTCTTAGAAAACCGGAACGGAAACGGGGCAGCCGCGACAGTTGTCCACTCAAGGCGACATCGGGCTTGTCATCGTCCCGACGTGTCGCGCGCCTAGCGCCCCCTGCTGGCGACCGCCGCAATGATCTGGCTGGCCGTCGCTGCGGTATCCTGCCATCCGGGTAGGGTCTGGCCAGCGCTTTCGGCTGCGTGGGTCAGGCGTTCGCGTAGCGGCTGGTCGGACAGGATGCGATCCAGTGCCGCCGCGAATGCCGCCGGGTCGTCGGTCGGTGTCAGCAACCTTGTGCCCGGGGGCAGTGTTTCGGGGACAGCGCCGGTGTCGCAGCTGACGACCGGCAGACCGTTCAGCAATGCCTCGTCGAAAACGATGCCATAGCCCTCGTATCTGGTGGCAAGGGCAAAGACCGACGCGCGGGCATAAAGATCCTGCAACCGGTGTTCACCGACCCGACCGGCCAGTTGGATCCGCGCCGCGACCGGGCTTGCCTGCACCATATCCTGCAGGGCCGACGCGTGGGCCCTGTCCCATGGATTGCCGACGATGACCGCCTGCCAGTCCAGATGCGCGATCTGCCCCAGCGCCGCGATCAGCACGTCATGTCCCTTGCGCGGATGCAGGATGCCGACCGACAGGATCAGGGGCGGACTGACGGGCGCACGCGGAAGACGCGTCTTGTCGATGCCCGGCCGGGCCACGGTGATCTTCGAAGGTGGCACGTCATACCGGTCGATCAGGATCCGCCGCGTATGCGGGCTGGGCACCAGAACATGACGCGACAGGCGCAGATTTTCCCTCTCGGTCTGCAGCAGTTGCGCCCGGCGCTTGTCACTCAGGCCGCTTTCTTCTGCCAAGGGGTGGTGCACCATCGCGATGACCGGCGCACGGACAGCAGCCAGCCCGCCGGGGTCGATGGATCCGGAAACCAGCCCGTCAAGGATCAGGGGCCGATCCGGGTCGATGGCCTGCAACATGCAGATCGCATGTGCCATGTCGTCCGGCCCGGCATCCGGAAAGCTGGCGGGCAGTTCCAGATGCTGCATGTCGTGACCCAGATCGCGCAGCCCGGACAGCAGTCGTTTTTCGTAAAGATAGCCGCCGGTCAGGGTGTCGATATCCCCCGGAATTGCAAAGGCAGAAGGGATCATGGGCGAACCTGTTCGGGTGCATAGACAAAGAGGATGCGCCGTTCGATGGCGGCGACACCGGCATAGCACAGGGCCGAGATCGTGGTGACCACGGCGACCGCAGCCCACAGCATGTTGTAATCCGATACCGAGGCCGACAGCGCCATCAGGCTGCCCAGCCCACGACCGGTGGTCAGCCATTCAACGACGGTCACCGCAAGGATCGCGGCGGGAACGCTCATCCTGGCGGCGGCGAAAAACGCGGGCAGCATGGCTGGAATACGGATATGCGCCATCTGACGCAGCCGTCCCGCGGCATAGATATGGAACACGTCAAGGATCTGCCCCGGCGCCTGGCGCATCCCGTGCAGGCAGGCGACCAGCGTCGGAAAGAACACCATCGCCGCAACCAGCGAAATCGTCCCAAGCGCACCGCGTCCCAGAAACAGCACGATCAGCGGCGCCGTGGTGACGATCGGCACCGATCGCAAGGCAACGGCAATCGGCATGACCAGCGTCGACAGGTTCGGCACAAGCACCAGCGCGATGGCCAATCCCGCGCCAAGCATCAGTCCGGCGACATAACCGGGGAGAAGGAAAACCGCCGTTTCGGTCAGCGCCGTCCACAATGTATCGCGGGTCGCGGCGGCCTGCGGTGCGGTCGTCAGCGCGGCCAGAACGTCCTGCGGAGATTTGGCGAAGAACGGGTTCATTCCCGGCAGCGCCATACCCGCCCACCACAGGACAAGTACCGCCGCGATCAGCAAGGCAGGCTGAAAAAGCCGGCTCAGGCCGGAGACGGGCTTGCCGCGCGGCGGCGACAGGATCACGGGCGGGCGGTCATGCAGGACCATGCGCGCAACTGCGCCGATCGCGCCATAGACCACCATCGACACCGCCGCCGCCACCACCGCAATCGCCCACAGCGCAGGCACGTCCAGCGCCCGCATGAAACGGATCGTCAGCACGCCCATGCCCTGCTCGGCCCCCGTGAATTCGCCCACCATCGCGCCAAGAAAGGCGGCGGGCGCGGCGATCTGCAGCCCCGCGAACAGATAGGGCAAGGCGGCACGGGCGCGCACATGGATCAGTTCCGACCAGCGGCCCCGCCCATAGCTGTGGACCAGATCCAGCCAGACGGCGGGCGTCGCGCGCAGTCCGGTCAGCAGCGGGATCAGCGTCGTGTAATAGACGGCCAGCGCGGCAAGAACGATCTGCGGCCCATCGCCCGGCCCCATCAGAACGCGCAGGATCGGGCCGGTCGCAATCAGCGGCAGGCAGAACACCACCAGTGCCAGACCTGAAATCAGGTTCAGAAGGCGCGGCCAGATCATCGCCACCCCCGCCAATGCGATGGCGACCAGATTTCCCGCCAGAAACCCCAGCGTGGCATTGGTCAGGGTCTTGCCCAGGGCACGCCCAAGCAGTCCGGGATTCGCGGCAATCCAGCCCGCGACCTCGGCAGGACCTGCAACCAGATGACCGCCCCTCAGGACCGCGGCCAATGCGCCCCAGCCCATGATCAGAAGCACCCCGCCCAGAAGCGGCGGGCCGACGGATGCCACCCGCATCATTGTGCCGCCATCGGGGCATTGTCGGCATCGCCTTGGGCCAACGCCTTTGACGTTCGGGTCAGCAGCGCCCTGAAATCGGCACCATGAGCATCGCGCGGATGGGGCAACGGCACCGCGATATCCGCGACGATCCGGGCCGGGCGCGGGCTGAGAACAAGGATACGATCCGCCAGCGTCACGGCCTCGTGGATGGAATGCGTGACCAGCAGGGTCGTGGTACCGCGAGACTGCCAAAGCGGCGGAAGGTCGCGGGCCAGTTGCCGACGGGTCAGTTCATCCACAGCGCCGAAGGGCTCATCCAGCAGCAGGATTCGCGGCTGCGTTGCTAGCGCCCGCGCAATCGCAGCGCGCTGACGCATGCCGCCCGACAATGCGGCGGGTCGCGTTTTCTCGGACCCGGACAGGCCGACCAGCCCGATCAGTTCATCCACCAAGGTCGGGTCGGGCGACTGTCGCGCCAGTTTCCGCGCCAGCGCGACATTCGCGCGAACGGTCAGCCAAGGCAAAAGCGACGGATCCTGAAACGCAACCGAAATCGCGCCACGCGCAGCTTGTCGGACGGGTGGCAGATCGTCGATCAGCACCTTTCCCTCGCTTGGGTCTTCAAGCCCGGCAATCAGGCGCAACAGTGTCGATTTCCCGCAGCCGGAAGGCCCGACCAATGCCGTGGTGGCGCCCGGCTGGAATGTCACGTCAAGCGGCGTGACCGCACGCAGAGCGCCGGGAAAGGACTTGCCCAGACCAGTACACTCAATTCGGGCGCAGCCCTGACTCTCAGCCATGGACTTCTTCAAGGATCGAGCGATCCCAAAGATCGGGCGTGACCTCGCGCCCCAGCAGCGCCAGCGTCTTGATATTGGCCTGAACGCTGTCATCGCTGAACCAGCCGAAACCCCGCTGTGCCGTCAGGTCGGAAAACATCAGCGGCACCTGACGTTCCGCCTGCAGTTTCTGGGTCGCCAGATCCAGACCGGCATCCGGGAACATCTGCACCGTCAGCTCGGCCGCGGCGTCGGTATCCGTCTGATAGGCCTGCCACCCTCGCAGCTCGCCCGACATCAGCGCGACCAGTTCGGCGCGGCGATCGCGCAGGCTGTCTTCGGTCGCGATATAGGTCTGGGAATGGACGGCATAGCCATGATCGGCCATCAGCATGGTCCGCGCCTCGATGCCGTTGATCGCCATTGCGACCGGCAGGTCCGTTTCCCAGCACAGCAGGCAATCGACCTCACCCGAGACCAGAGGTTGCGCGGAATATTGCGTCGGCACGATCTCGATCGCGTCGAAATCGACGTCATTCAGGATACAAAGCGCCTGCAGGACCGGTGTATTGGCCAAGGCCATGCCGATCTTCCGCCCGACAAGTTCAGCGGGGCTGGTGACAGGGTTGCCCGACAGCGATGCAATCGCGAACGGGTTCTTCTGCATCGCGACACCGATGATCTTGAACTTTGCCCCCTGTGCGACCGCCGCGGCGGTGTAATCGGCGGCGGAAATCCCGACAAGCGCCGAACCGGAAACGACCGGGGGTTCGACCGGGGCGTTGGGCCCGCCCTGCAACAGCGACACGTCCAGACCGGCATCCTGCCACCAGCCGTTCTTCTGCGCCAGATAGCTGCCCGCGAATTGCACGGAATGCAGCCATGACAGTTGCAGGCTGACCGGCGTCGCGGCATGGGCGGCCTGACGCGCAAAGGGCAGCATGGCGGCACCGGCCGCCGCCGTCAGCATCCCGCGCCGGGTGAGGATTGGGCAAGACATCACGAGATCTCCGTTTTTGGTTTGTCCGACGCAGGGCTTGCTGGGCAAACACGCCGATGCGCCCTTGCGTTCCCGCCGCGTCGCAAGATCGGCACGACAAGGCCCGGCAGGCTGCTGGCAAGGAACAGGATACCAAAGGCCAGGCTGGCGGCCAGACCCGCACCTGCGCCAAGTCCTGCCAGCGGAAAGATTGCCGCTGCCGCCCCCTCTCGGACGCCCCAGCCTGCAATCGAGATCGGGATCATCATGGCAAACAGGATCGGGGGTATCAAAATCAGCGCGGTCAAGGGCGGCAGGGTCGTGCCGGTGGCGCGGGCGGCGAATGCAAAGGCGGCGATATTGGCCAGAACGGTGCCAAGGCTCAGCAGGATCTGACGCGACAGCATGCCGCGCGCCATCAGCCCCAGCGATAACGCCTGCCGAAGTGTCGCCGCCGCCCGGCCCGAAGCACGCGCGACGATCAGCGCCGCGATGGCGGCGGCTGACAGCAAGGCGGTCAGGATCGCAGGTAGATGCGGAGGCAAGGGCTGATCCACCGGCAAAACCCACACCGCGACCACAGCCGTCAGCAGCACGACCACCAGCATCGCATTTCCCATGAACCGTTCCAGAATGACGGCCAGCGCGGCGGGCGTCCTGCCGTTGCGGACCGCGCTGCGCAGGGCGCGCCCGACATCGCCGGTCATGCCACCCGGCAGGATCTGGTTCACCAACTGACCGAGATAATATTCCCCAAGCGCGTGGGATACGCTCATCCCGATCCCCAATTGCCGCGCTGTCAGCCGCCAGCGCCATGCCGACAGCCATGTCTGCACGTTCAGCGCAACGAAAGCCGCCAAGGCCCAGCCGGGCGACATGTCGCCCAGACGCGTCAGGGCATCGGTGCCTCGCAGCGCAAGCCACACCAGCGCCAGCATCGACAGGGCAATCACGGCACGCAGGACATTCATGACGGCGCCGCGCCGCTGGTAAAGCCGGTCAGGATCAGATCGCGCATCCTGTCCATGGGCATGGCCTCGCTTTCATCGGGCGGTATCAGCCCCAAGGTGAAGCCCCAACCGGCGGTTCGCGCAACCAGATCTTCCGGTCCGATGACATGCAGGGCAACGTCGCGGCCATCATCCATCGCGATACCGGGTGCGGCCTGATGGTCCCCCAGCAGAAAGATCAGCGGGCCGTCCGGCCCCTGACGTTCGGCATACTCCAAAGCAGTGCGAAGCGCGTAATCGACGGAATCGCGATAGTGTCGTCGCACCCGATCCCGGTCACGCCACACATCGCGCGGGCTGTCCCCCGATATCGCCATATCGTTGAATTCTGACCCATCGCCGATGGCGTCCCAGTCCAGCAGATGCGGCACCGGCGTCCATGGCGCATGCGACGAGACAAGCGCGATCTGCGCGAACAGATGCGCTCGATCCGGGTCTTGTCGCAACAGACGGTCGGTGGCGGTCAGCGTGAACTGATCAGGCATCGTGACCCAGTTGAAGGGCTTGCCGCGATAGCCCAGATCCCTGGCGGGCAGGATATGGTCAAATCCCATCCGCTGCGCCTCGGGCCAGGGCATGGTGATGGCGGGCATGACGGCAGCGGTCTCAAAACCCGCCTTTCGCGCCAGATGAAAGATCGACTGACGCCCGCTGGCCAGCACCGCGCGATAGCGGGTCTGGTCGCTGACCCACAGCCCGTTCGCGAAACTGGCATGCGACAGCCAGCTTTGGCCGCCCTGCGTGGGCGCCGAAAGGAAACCGGAACGAACCGACAGCCCTGCCCCTGCAAGTCGTGCCTGCGCGCGTTGCAGCGTATCCAGATGGCGTTCGGCAAGAAATTCCACATCGAAGCTGGCCCGGCCATAGCTTTCGACAAAGATCACCAGCACATCGCGATCGATCTGATCCAGAAGGCCTGCCTGCCCTGCATAGGGATCTTCTGCCGCCGCCCGGCGCAGGTTTCGCAGATCCGCGACCGTCTGGCGGGCAAGCTGGACCCTGGACAGTGCATAACGCCCGTTCTCTGCCGCGCCCTGCCCGGCCAGCGGCAGGATCAGCACGACCGCACAGACGGCCAGCATCGTAAGCCGTCTGTGCGGTTGCCATTTTTGGGTGGCCCAGACCCCGGTCGCCCACCAGATGAGCCACAGCAGACAGCACCCCGCAACTGTCGCCACCAGCGCGGCCCCGACCGCTGCCAATTGTCCAAAGCTGCCCGCAATTAGGTTCATCGAGGCCGGGATCAGCGGCATGTCGGCCACCGTGTTGAAACTGCGCCCCAGCGCCTGATGCATCGCCAGATCGGCCATTTTCTGGACCGACAGCAGCCACAGCGCCACCGTCAGAACGACCCGCCCTACCCCGCCGAACAGGCCCAGCAGCGCCAACAGCAAGGGCAGCTCGATCACAGGAATACCGATCCCGCGCGTCGGCGGCAGGGCAAGCACGCCGCATAAAACGGCGGCAGCCAGCGCCGGACGGAACGGGGCACGTGTCATGCATGCCTCATGAGCCAGCGGATATCGACGGCAAAGGACCACAGCAGCGCCGCGCCCGCCAGCCGCGCCAACAGGATCGCCAGATCCGTCGGCAGGGCCGTCAATTGCAGAAGAACCAGCGTCGCAAGCTGCACCACGCAGATCAGCTTGCGCCGGAACCGTTGTGGCAAGGCCGCGGTCAGGACCGGCCAAAGGGCAGCTGCGGCCACGAACAGATAACGCGGCAACCCAAGCAGCAGGATCTCGGCCCCGACTGCCGTGCCCGAAAGGACATGCAGCGACAGGATCAGCGCCAATGCGGCATCGACCTCCATGTCGAACCGCGCGCCGAATGCGGACGCAAGCCCGCTGCGCCGTGCCATCCACCCATCCACGCCATCTAGCGCAAGGGCAACACCGCCGATGATCGCGACGGTCAATCCCGCCGCGTTACCTGCCAGCAGGGGCGGCAAAAGCGCCGCAAGCAGGGCGGCGCGCATCAACGTCACCGCGTTGCAGCCACCAATCCGCGAAAACGGATAGAAGCGGCGCATCATCATCAGAACAACGCCCGAGCCCGCCAGATACAGGGCCTGCGCGATCCACCAATCCGCTGCATCCCCCGCTGCCCCAGCCAAGCGACACAGCTGCATTACGGCAAGCCCGGCCATCGCGCAGGCAACCACCTGTAACGACAGCGGAAACATTCGGGCGGCGGGCCGTGCGGGACCGGACATGAGGGGGCGGGTTGCACACATCGGCCAAGCCTATGCAAAGCCCGTGCGGCGTCAAGCAGAGCCTGCGTCGCGCTAGGCAGAACGGTTCCCGCAGGTTAGACTGATCTCAGAGAAGGATGGATGATGACCCGGCATTCAGACAGCTATCGGACACCCGCGCGGCTATTTCACTGGCTGATCGCGGTTGCGGTCCTGCTGATGATCCCGGCCGGGCTGATCATGACCCAAAAGGGAATTGCGCGGCCGTTGCAGGATGCGCTGTTCCTGTTTCACAAGAATATGGGCGTCATCCTGATCCCGCTGATCCTGTTGCGGCTGATCTATCGCTTGCGCCACCCGGCGCCGCCCCTGCCCTCATCCATTCCCGCCTGGCAGCGCAGCGCGGCGTCGGTGTCGCATTGGCTGCTGTATCTGCTGCTGATCGTCATGCCGATCAGCGGTTTTATCCGGGTCCGCGCGGGTGGTTTCCCGATCGAACTGCTGGATCGTTTGGGTGTGGGGCCCTGGCTTGCCAAATCCGATGCGCTTGCTGATGCCGCCAAGGGTCTGCATTACGCTGCCGGAATGGCCCTGATCGCGCTGCTTGCGCTGCATATCGGCGCGGCGTTGCAGCACGGGCTGATCCGCCGCGATGGCGTCTGGACCCGCATCTGGCCGCCCCTCCGCCCGCGATCCTAGATTTTGGTGACAGGTTGCGGCATCGGGTCGTCTGCGCATAAATTGCAGCCAAAGGCGGGCCCACAAGACGGCTTCGACCACGCATTGATCTGCCGCGAAAATTGGCCGTGACAGCGCAAGACGACGAAGGAAACGACATGCAGAACTTCAATTCCGAACGGATCAAGGAAGCCCGCCTGGCGCGCGGCGTCAGCCGCACGAAGCTGGCGCGCCTCGCAGGGCTGACCGAAAGGCAAGTCGCCCAGTTCGAGCGTGGGCAGTCGGACAAGATCGGCATCGACGATGCCGCGCTGAAAAAGATCGAAAGCGCATTGCGGGTCCGCCACGGCACCTTCACAAAGGCCGCGCCTTTGACCAGCGAAGACTTTCAGATCGATATCGGCCCGAAAAGCTGTAGCTGCTGCTGACATCCCGGCGGATGGGCGCAGGGCTTGCAACGCGGGGCAAGGGCCACGCTTTCGCCTGACGCCCGCCGGAACTGCGTTCGGCACCCGATCTAGACGAATTGCGATGAATGGTGGCCGGTAGTCAGCACGCGCCCGTCTACTTCCTCAAGGCGAACGGGAGCCGGGCCGGAACGACGGTTTGCGCGCCATCAAGCAGGAAGGTGAAGGTATAGTGGCCACGCACGACCACCGTTCCCAGCTTGTGGCTGCTGCGTTTGCGCAGGCTGTCGATCCGACAGCGCAGTCCGGTATTTGCAAGCCATTTGGATTCCAGGTCCGTGCGAGCGCGGGCGATGGTGATATCTTCGTGCATCTGCATGCGCTCAGATTTCATGAAACCGCTGGCGGATGAATTCTTTCGCAGCGGCCGGCATGGATCACCAGGGTTGTGCGCCCCCTGCCCATTTTGTTTCCCATAGACCTTGGTGGGTATGGTGGATGTCCGTCTGTTGATCTGATGCCGGGTCAATGACGGCCAGCAGGCGGGTTTCGCCGCTCCCTTCGAGGGGCGGAGATCGGTGCAGCGGTTCGGTTCCCTCACCGGGTCGCAGGGCGCCACGTATCAGCAGGCCGCTGTCTGTCGCGACATCCAGCGGCCTGTCCTCTCGCCCCGGCAGCGCCAGTTGCGTGCCACTGCCGCGATAGGTGCGCAGCATCCGCGCCCCCATCTAATCGACATGGCACTTGCGACAGGCATGGTTGTCAATCGCCTCCAGCCGCAGATGCAACAGGGTCGCACCGGTGATTTCGGACCTCATATAAGCCAGCGTCGCGATATCCCCGCCAACATGTCACGGAACCCGCCGCGCGGCGTCGCGGCCAGACTTATATAATGTTATAACCTATTGCCCTTCGCAAATGCCTGCAATGACAATTTATCAACGCGCGACTTTCGGCTGAAGAGCCGATCAAGATATTGATTTATAATAATAGTTTTAATGAATCGAGTTACTTCCGGTCGCCACCACCGATTTCGGCGGTGGCGAGGCGCACCATTTCAACCGATCTCGTACCATGCCGGTGGCACGAAGGCGCGACTAGCAGATTGGCCCGAGCATCGTCGAGATACGCATTGGCAAAGATCCGGATACAGTCCGCCATGACGGCCCTGCGTTGCAAAGCGTAAGCATCGCCGAAACTGGCGGCGGCAATTGAATGTTGAAGCGGGGCCGCCCCCCCCGACAACACCAATTTAACGAGCGCCGCTTGCGGCCATAGGCAAGGGCAGGAGCAGCGCAAAAGCATTTATTGCGAGCGCCCTGCCCCTCGATCTGGGTTTCGCCGCGAAACCTTACTGTTCTTCCAATGCCACTTGGATTTTTGCCATCAAGGCATTGATCACCTCGTCCGTCGCCCCTGCCCCTTCAAAGCGCAGCAGTTGCCCACGGCTATCCGTGCCCCGACGCATGGTGATCCCGGAGGAAACACGGACCGCCCCGCTATCATCCCAGATCACGCCTGCGGTCCTTGTTTTGGGGCGGCCACCGCGACTGGGCTCGTGATCATCGCTGTCCAACCGACGCAGAACAGGTTCGATGACAGCCCATTCCTCTTCGGCATCCGCCGATCCCGCCTGTGACAAGGCATTTCTCAACTGGTTTTCCGCGCCCCGACGTAAGGCGGAAGCAAGCTGCAACCCGCGACGTTCCGTCAGCCCTTCCGGGAAACGCAGCATATCACCAAGCTCTTCAAAGATCAGCGCGAATGAGCGGATCTTCGAACGCTTGGCCTTCGAACCCGTCGCAAACAGTTTGGCGACAGCCTCTTCCGTATTTGCAAACGCACCCTGGTCGGCGGCGATCACGGCAATGCGCCCGCGCTCGAACTGGCTAAGCTCTTCGCGCACTTCGTTTTCCTCGATCATCGAGACGAAAGCGCCGCCGCTGTCTTCACGCGGTCGAATGACCGCGCGGATGACCCGATATTTGTCAGCATCCGTCATCTCCTGCAAGGCGCGCGTCGCAAGGAGGCGGCGGTAACCAGAGAGAAGTCCATAGACCCGCCCCGCCTTGCCCGGTTTCTCCAATTCGAACACCTCGATCGGCAGCCGCAAACCATGCGCGGCAATCGACTGGCGAAGTTCGTGCATGTCCTCTTCATTCAAGGTCATGCGATCACGGATCATGGCACCTTCGTCGATCTGATCGATGGGCAGCTCGACCATCAGAAGCCCTTGCTGCTGTGCCGCGTGCAAGCGTGCCGCATCCGATTCCAGTTTGGCGCGTGCAGCGCGTGCATCCGCACCTTCGGTCTGCGATTGCGCCGCGCTGTCGGCGGCAACCTGGGCGATGGGCGCAATACCACGCGCCGGCATCGGCCGATCCGAGGTTTCGCTGCGAAACTCTTTCTCGATCCGATCAAGATCCGCGTGACTTGGCGTCTCCAGCCTTCTGCGCTTAACCATCTGCCTGACCCTCCTCGCCGGCTTGCTCTGCCTGTTCCATCTGCTGATCGCGCCACCAGGTTCCCATGATCAACTCTTTAACTTCGGCCCAGGTCCTGTCGAAAGTCTCGCGGCCGCGCACATAGGTATCACGATTGAATTCACGGTAATCGGCCTCGTAGATGCCGTTGACCTGCTCGCCTGCCTGACCCACCATAGCGGTCATTTCCTGACGATAGGTCGTCATGAAATCGCCGAAATAGGCCTGAATGACATTCGCCAGATCGGTCTGCTGACCTGCATCGAAACGTGTGATCAGTGCACGAACGGCATCCCATTCAAACCGCATCTCTGGCAAGCCATCGCGCCGCCGCGCCGCGTTCTCGCCATCTTCAACACTTGCGAAGGTGCTGTAGAGCATGTCGAAAAAGCGCCCGGTCGAGTCAAATTCCAGAAATGTCGCGCCCAAGGGTACCAACAGAATATCAGCCGCCGCCAGGGCGTTGATCGTCAGATAGCCGAGGGCAGGGGGGGTATCGAGGATGATAATATCGTATTGGTCGACAATCCCATCATTCAGCAGGCTGTTCGATAGCGCATCCCACAATGGCCAACTGCGCAAACCCATCCGCCAGACCGGAACCTGAAATTCCGCCCAATACAGATTTAGTTGCGCGCCAAGAAGGTCGATATTTGGCCAATGCGTTGGCTGAATGACATCTCGCGCCCCGATTTTCAGCGCTTCGGTCAGGGTTTCATCGAAGGGCAGGGGGGGCTGACCGGCGGCCTCGCGCACGCGGTTTTCATCCTGAAGCGCCAGCGCATAGTCCTTGGCCAGCAGCGGGAAGGCGGTGGACCATTCATCCGGCACCTGCCCGCCCATGATCGAAGTCATGCTGCCCTGACTGTCAAGGTCGATCACAAGGACCTTGTACCCGTCGAGCGCAGCTGACATTGCCAGATGCGCCGCGGTGGAAGTCTTACCGACGCCACCCTTGAAGTTCGCCACCGCGATCGTCTTTGCCGGCATCCCTTCCGGCCGCCACGGACGATATTCCCGATCCGCGGCCCCTTCGGTCGCGAAGTGATCGCGAAGTTGCAAAACCTCATCGAGCGTAAACCATTTCGAGTTTCCTTCCCCGGTCCCTTGGGGAAGGGCAGGGTACTTCCGCAAGACACGGCGGAAATGCGCAGGCGCGACAGGGATCAGATACTTGCACACTTCCCATGTCGAGAACCGCCGCAAACGCTTGCGTCCATCCGGTGCATAGCCACGTTCTGCAAGATCCTGACGACCACGGGCCGCGAATGCCGCGGCTTTGGCGAATCGCGCGGTTCCGATAGGGTCGGACAGGCGCTTCGCGGCTTTCTCCGGATCGATGTTGAAATATGGTGGAAGGGGTTCCTTGCCTGACATCTCAATCCCTCTGCGATGTACTGCATTCTGATGTGTTTTGGATCATCTATCGCACATGAGGCCTGGGTTGGGAATCATCAAAGCAGGTTTCGCGGCGAAACCATGCCGAAATTCATCCAGACGACAGCAGAAAGTTTGTATTAGCTTTAGAGACTTTAGAATCTTTAAGTTCAGATAATTCAGTATTCTCAATGCAGTAATGGTGGAAAGGTACCAGCTTACAGGCTGAAGGGCACCCAGCTACGGGATGAGAGGGCCCAGAATCCGGGATAAGTGGTACCGATTCGCGGGTTTGAAGGTATTCACCTGCGGGACGGGGCTAAAACGGGCGATTTTCAGCGCGAGGGCGTCATTTTTGATCACCCCGCATCCCGAAAATGGGTCCCTGACGATGGCGAGCCGGCGAAAGGAACCTGTTTGCGGGATCGTGGACAACCTTCAACGGGTGCCCATAGGATCGTTGATCGAAGGTACCCTGTTAGGCATAATGCGGACAAAAGAGAGGGACGGGCAGCTAAATGGAAGATATACCCCGCGACAGATTGTCGGGTGCGTTGCGGCGCGGCGCGGTCAAAAAGCACGTCGCCGCGATCCACGTGTCCGGCAAGCTGACCTTGCTTCAACGCAAGCTTTCGAACGTGCTTCTGCTGAACGCCTATGACACCCTGACCAGCCGCAGCCGACATCAGATCGACGCGCGGACATTGTGTCTGATGATCGGCTATAACAGCAACGACATGGATACGCTGAAACAGTCGCTGCGAGGGTTGGCGGAAACGGTCGCCGAGTGGGACATGCTGGACGAGAAGGGTCAGCAGGAATGGGGCGTCAGCAGCCTTCTCAGCTATGCCAAACTGAAAGGCGGGGTCTGCGAATACGCGTATTCACCCGCTTTGGCCGAAAAGTTGCACGATCCAAAGGTCTTTGCGCTGATCAATCTGAATATCCAGCGGCGTTTTACCTCGGGACATGCGCTGGCCCTTTACGAAAACTGCTATCGCTTCGTGCGGACCGGCTCGACCGGATGGTGGCCCTTGGATCTGTTCCGGCGGCTGATGGGCGTCGATGGGTCGGCCTATTACGAAACCTTCAAACATCTGAACGCCAAGGTCATCAAACCTGCCGTCACCGAGGTGAACAAGACCAGCAACATCATACTGACGCCGGAAACGCGAAAGCAGGGCAGGGTGGTCACCGAGATCCGTTTCCGCATCAAGGACAATCCGCAACTGGCCATTCTGGATATCGACGATGGCGAGGCGATGCGTCACGGCCCGATCTATGCGCGGTTGCGGCAGATGGGGGTCAGTGATCGATTGGCCAAGCAGTGGCTGAGCGTGCATGGCGAGGATCAGGTGGCCGCCAAGCTGAGCTATGTCGAGGCGCGCAAGAACGTCAAAAGCAAGGTGGGATATCTCAGCGCGGCGTTGGATGGCGATTTCAACAACGATGCCGATGAGGGGAAACGATCAGAGCCGCCAAAGACCAGCCCCCAGGCAGAGCGGCTACGTCGGATCATCGATCTGGTCAATTCACGCACCCCGACTCAGCGCGATGCGGACCGGCGTCTGTTCCTTAGTCAACTGGGCGATGCAAGGGCGCGGGACGATTTTACCAAGCATGGCTGGATGTCACCCCTGAACGCGACACGTATCCGGCTATTCTGGGCCGAGATGGCGCCCGGCGTTTTTGACGACGTCACCGAAGAACTGGATGCGGAGGTGTAAAATCACACCGAGAATGCCTGTTGTGAGGAACGCCCACCTAAGCTTGAACTGCAACCACGGGCTTGTATCGACCCACTGAAAACCTGCTCGTGCTACTAGGGAGAACGTCGTCATGATGGACCTATCATGTATTTGGGCCCCTCCCAGTGCTCGTTTGGGCCACTTGGCTTTAGAAGGCGCAGGGGCTTTTGCCTCCCGATCCCGAGTGCTGACGGCGTGTGTTATATAAGCCATTGATGTATTGAAAGATGGCAGCTTCGGCCTGGCGTGGGCTCTCCCGTGTGCGCCGTCAGATCAGCTCGGTCATGATCGTTTGTGGGCGCATGCAAGGGGCGTTTCCCTCGTCGCGCTGAGTTCAGGAAGCCTTGTATCGATGGGCTGATGCCCGCGAGAAGCACTCCAGCGTTTTTGAGAGGACAGAGCCGCGGACGCCTCTATGGTAAAGAGAAACGTAGCCCTTCAAACTCTATCGTCAAGCGCGCAAAATAGCCCTATAATGCGCGCATGAGCCGATTTTTCCCGGCAAACATAAACTATGACAAGATGCCTCTTGAAGACCTAGAGGCGTCCGAGGACAAGGATAACGCGGATCTCTGGTTTCTGCCCGGGCCGCTCGAGGATGAACCGATTTACCTGCCGCCCGGACCCGCGCCGGAGGCCAGGGAATCTGAAATCGTCGATGCTTGGCGAGGAGCCGAGGCCGGGCAGGCGGCGCAGCTTGCTCGTGTCGCCGCTCGCTTGGGGATCCTCGATGAACGCTTGCGCCGTGGCCCAGCAGGCTGGCGGCAGCGGCTCGCCCTGATCGAGGCTGCTGACCTGAGTTGGTTAACGCAAGACCGGATCGGCCTTGACCGGCTGTCGCTCTACATGGCGCTGCGGGTGTCGACCGCAACGGATGATGCGCAGGCCATGTACCGGATCGGCTGGGCCGTGCGCCGACTGTCCGGCGGACCCGCGCTGCTGACGCTTCGGTCCGGAACGGACGACCTGGAGGCCTTCCTTGATCGACGCGACCGGCCGGGCCAGGGAGAGCGTTTCGAAGAGGCAAAGGCTTCTTCGCGCATCGTCGAGATGGCAGAGCGCGAAGCCTTCGAGGACCGGGCCGCCGGATGGCTCGCGATGATGGATCAGGCCGAAGACCTCCACCCTGTGACACGGGCCTGCATGGGCTTCCATCTCTGGCACGTCGCGGAGCTGTCGCCGATCGATGATCCGCTGGAGGCCGCGGTGACAGCGGCGCGTGTCGCGATCGGCGATCTCACGCCGTCAGGGAGCACGCCCGGCGCGATCTTCGCACCGATCGCCATGGGCGGAGGAGGGGGATTCCGCGCAACCGGGGACCCGCCGGCCCGGTTGGCGCGCTGGCTGAACGGGATGGAGAGCGCGACCTTCGCAGCCCTGCGCCGGCTTGAGGAGGTCGAGGCCTGGTCGGCTGCCGCGGAACGAACGATGGCGTCGCTTTCGGGCAAGACGCCGCCGATGCTGCGTGACCTTTTCACAAGCTGGCCGCTGGTCTCGGTCCAAATGGCCGAGAAACTGACAGGCACGCATCGGGCAACGGTTCAGCGCAACATCGACTGGATGGTAGAGCGGGGCCTCATCCGGGAGGTAACAGGACGGGGGCGATACCGGATGTGGCGGGCGACGGCGTGAACATCACGGGAAAGCGCACCCTGCACGCCTGCCAAGTTGAGACAGTAGGCCAGAATTGTTCGACGAACGCACGGCGGGGCGAGCCCTACGATTCCAACCCAGAGATCATGGGGCAGGGATTGTCCAATCTGCTTGGCGGCATGTTCCAATGCTATGCGGGATCAGGCTCCTTCACGCGTTCGGCGCTGAACGCCGAAAGCGGTGCGCAAACGCCGATGTCGTCGATCTTTGCGGCCTGTATCCTGTTCGTGATGATGCTTGGACTGGCGCCATTCGTGGCCTATGTGCCCGTGCCTGTCGTGGCGGGAATCATTCTTTTCGCGGCCTATCGCTTGGTCGATATTGCTGAAATCCAGCATATTCTGGGGGCCCGAACCAGTGATCGGCTGGTGTTGCTGGTAACTTTTCTTGCCGGCATATCGGTCGAACTGGAATTTGCGATTGTCGCAGGTGTTCTGACGTCACTGTTCGCGTTTCTGCGCAAAAGCGCAACGCCTCTGGTTGCGGTTCTCACGCCTTCCGAAGAACAAGGACATCGCAGCCTGCGAGCGGCCATCCGCTATAACCTTTCGCAATGCCCGCAGATCGCGATTCTTCGCGTTGAAGGCCCGATCTATTTCGCATCTCTGGAAGCCATCGAAGAGAGGTCCCAGCAGATCGAACAGCGATTTGGCGCGCGCAGTAACCTTGTGCTTTACCTGCGTGGCGTGGGGCTGATCGATCTGGCGGGCGCGGATTGTCTGATAAGCTTGAGCAGACGCCATCGCGCACGCGGGGGGAATGTGCGTATCGTGGCAACCTATGAAGGCGTTGTTTCGATACTTCTTCGAACACATGTACTGGAGGTTCTGGGCGCAGAGAAATTGGTCATGAGCAAAAACTCGGCCATCTCTGCCTGTGTCCGGGACGCCGACCTCGAGATTTGCCGGAACTGCACGAGCCGCGTTTTCCAGGAATGTCGATAGTCGACCGGCTCTAGATCTTTCAAGTGTCTTTCGGATGCATCCACGACACTGCCCCCGGACATTGCGTTGCGGTGCCGGGCAGCATGTCACGATGGGCGCTTGTCTTCGGCGGTGTCTTTTGTCGTCTGGCGCTGGCGCAACCATTCCCGCAGGATAAAAGAGTGTCGATCTTGGCTCTTGCTTTCAGAGCTGACCATCCAGATCGCCTCGCCGGACCGAACAGGGGGACCAAACGGCATAAAGAGTGATCCATTGCTCAATTCTGTTGTTACATAATGGCGTGGAACCACTGCAATGCCCATGCCCTCGACCGCGGCCTGAAGCAGAAGGGTGCTGTGCGAGAACCGGTTACCCTGGATGGTTCCCGTGTAGGGAATGCCCGGGAGTGGGCAAAAGCTGGTGGTCAAGCGACCTGCTTGGAGACATCCAACCTTCTGTCAAAGACGGCGGCTCGAGTGACGGCTACCCGATGCGCGCCCTGCGGCGACCATCTCATGCGCCGCCGCTTTCCCATGCGGGTATTGCCGATGTCATCAACACAGCCTTTTGCCCGGAAGGATGAAACAGCGAGGCCACTGCGGTGTAGACGACCGTAATCTACGAGCGCGTCGAAGTTGTTCGGAAGGTACGAAAAGAGGTCTTGGCACCTGGCTTTGACGCGCCTGGCCGCTTCTCGTAACACTCGGGTTTCGGCGTGCAGGCGATCGCAATCGATTTGGAAAACTTTGAGAACTGTCGTGGCTGCCATCACTTTGCCGTGCCAATGGTACAACGGAGTAAATCGGCTGGTGGCTCGAAGAGTTGCGGCAACCCTGAAAATCCCCTCGATTTCAGAAGTCCCCGCAGCGCATTTTCAATGTGCTTGACCCGCATCGAGATATGCCACCAGTCCAGTATGTGGGCGACCGAACCTCGAACAGCTCGCCTGGCCAAATTAGGCAGTGCAGGTTCCCCGTCTGAAATCACGGTCACCTTGCTCAGACCGTCTCAGCCCTGCGCGATCAGGTCATGTCGGAGCTGCTCCGCAGGGAAACTGGCGGCTTGCTGCACGAGGCCAAACCGCCGGCTCATATTGGGGCTTTCAACCTTTCCGACAACGACATCCAGGTGACGCTTCTGGTATTTGGGCCGACATCATATGTGCGCTCCATCCAGGAAAACGGTCTGTGGTGAGCGCGACGCGATCGTATCCGCGTCTCCTGGGCTTGCGTCGTCGTGGCCCAACTCGTCGGCGACGCGACCCAAGCGATTTCGAACGGTCGTGCTCGACTGAGCCGAACAGGGCAGGAACATTTCGATCAATCGAGCGGCTTGCCGAAACGAGTTTCTGGCCCCTAATTCAGCCTGCAGGCGCCGAAGTTCAGGAGTCGCACGGTCAGAAAACAGCCCGGCAAGGGGTGATTGTGGCGCGGAGTTCTCGGTCCCAGCCGGTTGGCACAAGCAGCGTCGAAGCCTTGGTTACTTCACACGAATACGTCCGAAAACTGTGTCGAGAATGCGGCCTCGATCATCATGGATCGCACGGTGTTTGCAGCAACTATCGCATTTCCGGCGAGCTTCCAGTGCTTCACCGACCTGATCTTGCACCATCGCTTCCTGCAAACGCCTCAACAAGGTCTTTGCCTCGTCGAGGAGAAGGCCCAAATTCTCGGAACCCAACTCGTCCGGAGCACGACGAAGCCGACCGACATTGCGCCTCTTGGTGCCTCCATGGTCAAACGTCGTCTCGAAAAAAAATGCTCACATACATGGCGGGCCCCGCCTTGTTCTAAGACCTTGCCCTACCACGTCGACCACCAGATTTGCCCCTCCCGCCCGCCACGATCCGGCGCCTTTGTGTTCGTCATTCGCCTCACCCTTGTCCTTTCCATGGGACGAGTTTTTGTTCTGCGAGTCTCATGATGACGTCGATTGCGTAGCCGATGATTCCGATGAGGATGATGCCCATCAGGACGATGTCGGTCAGCTGGAACTTGGAGGCTGCGATGATCATCATGCCGGCGCCCTTCTGGGCCGCGACCAGCTCGGCGGCCACCACCGTGCCCCAGCACACCCCCATCGCCACCCGCGCCCCGGTAAAGATCTCGGGCAGCGAATTGGGCAGGATCACGTGCCGCAGCAATTGCCATTTCGACGCCCCCAGCGAATAGGCCGCGTGCACCTTGGTGATGTTCACCCCCGACACGCCCGCCC